>NZ_DS989918.1 GCF_000155615.1 Alcanivorax sp. DG881
GATGACCGGCTGTGAGTCGATCCGTGACGTGATTGCTTTCCCGAAGACCCAGACCGCAGCGTGCACCATGACCAAACGCGCCGTCACCGGTGGACAACAAGCAGCTGCGTGAAGTGGGCGTACAGGTACGAAAAGAAGAAGGTTGATATACAGAGACGCAGGCATGCACCACGCAGCACGCTTCACGCAAAAGCGTGCCGCAAATGTGTTGCGTGACGCGTGCTGCGTGCTGGCGGAGGTAACATGGCAGGACATAGTAAGTGGGCCAACATCAAGCACCGCAAGGCGGCCCAGGATGCCAAACGCGGCAAGATTTTTACCAAGTTGATTCGCGAGCTTACCGTGGCCGCGAAGATGGGTGGCGGCGAACCCAACGATAATCCGCGTCTGCGGGCGGCTATCGACAAGGCGCTGGGCCAGAACATGACCCGCGACACCATCGATCGGGCCGTGAAGCGTGGTGCCGGCGGTGATGACGACGGCAACATGGATGAAATCAGCGACGTTCCTGCGGGAGATGGGTGATTCAGGAATCATGACCGACTACGAACTGATCCGCAGCAAGCGCCGCTCCCTGGAGCTGCGTGTGCTGGAAGACGGGCGTGTGCAGGTGCGTGCGCCACAACGGGCGCCCCTGCGTATGGTGCAGACCTTTGTGGACAGCCGCCGCCAGTGGATCAAGGACCAGCAACAACGCCAGGCCAGTCGCCCGCGGCAACGCTGGCTGGATGGCTGCAGCGTTGTGTTCCGGGGCCAGCCGTTGATCCTGGATGTTTCTGCAGGACGGTCGTCGGTGAGTGTGGCTGGCGGCTATCTGCAGGTGCGAGTTGCCGAGCCCGACAGCGAGGCAGCGGTGCAGCAGGCGGTGGAGCGCTGGCTTCGCCAGCAGGCACGCCCGTTGTTTGAAGACAGCATCGCGCGGCAGTTCGGCTGGTTTGCCGGGCAAGGTTATACGCGCCCGGTATTGCGGGTAAAAAAGATGCGCACCCGCTGGGGCTCACTGTCGGCAAAAGGGTACATCAACCTGAACATGGCCCTGCTGCACTACCCGCCGGCAGCGCTGGATTACGTGGTCATGCACGAGCTCTGCCACCTGCAACACATGGACCACGGCCCAGGCTTCCACGCCCTCATGGACGCCCGCATGCCCGACTGGCGCCAGCGCAAGACCTTGCTCGAACAACCCCTGTTCCAGCCCTGAATAAAACCACCTAAC
>NZ_DS989915.1:0-100735 GCF_000155615.1 Alcanivorax sp. DG881
TCGCGGGTTCGAGTCCCGTCCGCTCCGCCACTATTCAGCAAGAAAGGCTCTCCTTCGGGAGGGCCTTTTTTGTATGTGAAAAACGCTGCAAGCTCCTCGCAACACGCTGCATGCCTGTAACTTGCTGTTTTCTTCTTTGCTTTTCCGTGTTGCCTGCCGCGTGAAGCGTGCAGCGCCTATTTCATGAACTTGTCACCTTCTTTCTGTCTAATTTCATGGACGACATGTGAAACGATAGAAGGAGAAAGGCAATGGATGATTATCTGGAAGAGCGTCTGGAAGAAAAACTGCTGATGGAAAGCCTGGAAGAGTGGCTGGAAGATGATGATTGGGCAGATGACGGCGAGGAGTTGTAATCCTTCGCTGTTCTCTGCCCCTCTTTGGTTACCCCTCCGTTCATCCCGCCTCATCTCTGCCTGCCTTTTCTGCCGCAACGTGACTTCGGTACTGTTCTGATGGCGTCGTCTGACGCAAGCTATTGGCGTGACTTTTGTTTAACTGCCTTTCAGGTCACACTCTTTCCATAAGGCCTGACTATAATTGGCAGCGCCGCGACTGTGGGTGTCACTTTTGGGAGTGACGCGATGTGCGACGCATCTGCCTGCGGCGGCCACCTATAAAATAATTTCAAGGGAAGGACCGGCACCATGGCTGCATCCTCTGTTACCTCGGAAGCGATTCTGTTTTTTGATCATCGGGGTATTTCCAAAAGCATGCTCTACGCAGATTTCGAAGCCATTCTTGACGGGATGGTCGGGGTGCCTGAGTTTGCAGACAAAGAGGTGCGGGGCGCCTATTGCCTGGTTAACGGCCAGTTGCGGGTGCGCTCCCTAGTGTTGTTTACCATCGATTTTGATGAAGACGGAATGGCCGATACCACCTGGAATGTGCCATTGCGCCACCTTGCGGAACACGCAGGCCAGGGGCCAGATATGGGAGCGGGGCCGGTTCGTCTTGCGTGTCGCAGCCAGTGCCCGGTGGCCTGGCATCAGGACCAGATGTGGGATCCGGGAATGAAGCCCGGTGCCAACGACTTTATTGCCATCCGTGATTCCATTCGTGAGCGAGGCCCGAAAATGGGGCTGGAAATGGATGACGAGATGGATGTCGCGCCTCCGCCCGTGGTGGGCACATCCGCGCCAACGATCGCGCCGGAAACGGATGAGTCGCAAAAGAAAGCAGACCAGGAGCGTGTCCGCTTGGCGCGCATTATCAAGGAGCTGCGCCTGCGGGTGCAGACCCTTGAGAATACCCAGTCTGAAGACGCCGCCAAGGTGCGGTACGCGGCCCAGCAGAAAGAAGAAATCCTCAATGCCCAGCTGGAAAAAGTGATGGGGCAGTTCAAGGCGATCAAATCCCAGAATGGCGCCTTGCGGGAGCAGAATGAATCCCTGAAAGGGCAGCTGCTATCCCTGAATCAGAGCCTGGAAGAGCAGAGTCGCCGCAGTGAGCACCAGGGAAGCGAGATGGAGGTGCTGACGGAGCAATACAAGCTGGCGCTGGAGCAGCGGCTGGAGGAAGAGCGGGCGAAGATGTCGGAGCAGTTACATGCGCTGGAAATGGATGTGCTGACCCGGGATGACCTGATTGGCCAGCTCCGTGGGGAAATCGCCGAACAGAAACGCAATAAGGCAAAAGACGCCAATAGCGGGGCGCAGAAGACCCTGGAGAAGCTGGAAGAGCTGGGGCTGAGCTTTATCGCCTTTCACCCCGGCGCGGGGCATATCTCCATCGCGGCGGACCAGGTGGCCAGCTACATGGAAAACCCCATTGCCTTTGCCGCCCGCAAATGCCTGGTCACCGAAGACCATTACCGGGCCTGGTTGGCGCACTATGAAAGCCCCACCTGCCAGGTTCCCGTGGGGGCCGATGAGACGCCTTGTGGCAAGCGGGTGATCCGTGTGGAAGTGCCCAACCAGTTCAAGCCCGGGGTGTCCGATTGCAACGCCAACCGCTGCCCGAACTGCCGCAATGATTCCGCTATCGACAATGTGCTGCGTTTCCGTTGAGCGAATAACTGTGAACTGGTTCCGCTAGGTGCTTGATTGGTAAGATTTTTGCAGTACTTTTTTCTGATCAGGGCTTTGGCCCGGCAGCATTGCAACAACCATTGCAACAACAAGAACATCGGGAGTCGCTGTTATGGCGCAGGAATCCATCGATAAAAGCCTGTTACAGACGTTTGTGCCGGTTAATGCCCTGTCCGGCGATCAGCTGGACTGGTTGCTCGACCAGCAGGAAGTGTGCCGCTATGCGTCAGATGATGTCCTTTTTTCGCTGGGTGACCAGGATAACACCACGATTTATCTGCTCAGTGGCCGGGTAGAGCTCACGGATGAAGAGGGTAAAAGCCATACGGTAAGTGCCGGTGATACCGCGTCCTGGCATCCGCTGGAGCATGCTCAGCCCCGCCGTAGTACCGCGAAAGCCGTGGGTGAGGTGAGCGTGGTGCGTTTTGACAGCTTCCGGCTGGATACCATTTTGTCCTGGGATCAGTCGGCGGGTTACGTCATTCTTGATATTAATGCCAACTCCGCCTACCAGAACGACCGGGAATGGATGATCCGGTTGCTCAAGTCCAAGCTTTTCCACCGGGTGCCGCCGACCAATATTCTGGAAATTTTCCGTCGCCTCAAAGCCACCCGCCACAAAGAAGGCGAGGTGATTATTCGTCAGGGAGAGGCGGCTGATTGCTGCTATATCCTGAAAGAAGGGGTGTGTGAGGTGTCAATCGGTCTGGGCGAGGGCGAACCGACTCCGGTAGCCATGCTGGAAGAGGGGCAGTGGTTTGGCGAAGAAGCGTTGTTATCAGGCAAGCCACGTAATGCCACGGTGACCATGGCCACAGACGGTGTGCTGATGAAGTTGGACCGGCAGGACTTTGATGCTCTGCTGCGTGAGCCCATCATCAACACCATGCCGGGGGATCAGGTACTGTCTTCTGCCGAGAAGGGCGCCTGGTGGCTGGATGTGCGCACCAGTGATGAATTTGATCAGGAGCATCTGGTGGGGGCCACCAACATGCCCCTGAATGTGTTGCGCCTGAAATCCCGCCTGTTGGACCCGGGCAAGACCTATATCGCCTACTGCGATACCGGGCGACGTAGCGCCACCGCCGCTTTTCTGTTAAAAAACGCCGGCCTGGATGTGATCGTGCTGGATGGCGGCCTGAATGCCAATGCTGGTACCCTGCACGAGTACCTGACTCAGGGGTAGCGCTTGCCGGATGGTGAGGCTGCCCGATTTTCGGGTTTCGCATCACCCAACGCAGCTTTACCTGAATGAGATCCCCCTGTGGCGCAAGAGAAATTTCGCAATATCGGATTAATTGCTCGGTCGGAAAGTGAGCAGGCGCTCTATTCATTGCGTCAGCTGATCCACTTTCTGCATGGCCGCGATTGCACCGTCATCCTCGATAAACACATTATCGGCAATCTGCCGGAGATGGGTTTGCAGGCCGCCAGTGCGTCGCAAATGGGCGAGTCCTGCGATCTGGTGATTGTGGTCGGGGGCGATGGCAGTTTGCTGGGCGCTGCGCGCATTTTGTCCCGCTATAACGTGCCGGTACTGGGCGTGAACCGCGGCCACCTGGGTTTCCTTACCGATATTCTTCCTTCCGAAATCGAATCCCGGGTTGGCCAGGTGCTGGATGGTGAATACAGCACGGAAAAGCGCTTCCTGCTGGATCTGGAAGTGCGCCGGGGCAAAACCGTGGTGGGTGAGGGCAGTGCCCTGAACGATATCGTGTTGCTGTCGGGTGACAGTGTGCACATGATCGATTTTGAATTGATGATCGACGGGCACTTTGTTTATGGACAGCGCTCCGACGGCCTGATTATCTCTACACCTACCGGCTCTACCGCCTACGCCCTGTCCGGCGGCGGGCCCATCATGCATCCCAAGCTGGATGCCATGGTGCTGGTTCCCCTGAATCCCCATACCCTGACCAGCCGCCCGCTGGTCGTGGCCGGTGACAGTGAAATTAAAATCCACATCACCACGGAAAAAGTACGGCCCCTGGTCAGCTGCGATGGCACAGAGGGGATTCGTCTGCAGGTGGATGATGTGATTGCGATCCGTAAAAAACCGCATCGTCTACACCTGATTCATCCTCCGGGGCACGATTTTTATCAGGCGTGTCGGTCCAAGCTGGGCTGGAGCTCCCGGCCTGGTGACAATAGTTAATAGTAGCTAATAGTAAAAAGCCGAGCCGCGCTGTTATTCCGTTGTTTAGTCATCTTCGCATGGTGAATCTGTTCGGGATAAATAAAGCGGGTCGCAGGCTGCAGATTTTTGAAGAGTGAAACCAATGAACTACCAAAGTTTTGAAGACCTGATTGCTTCCATGTCTCCGGAGGCCTGCGACAACATGCGCCGTGCGGTGGAAACCGGGAAGTGGGCGGATGGCCGCGTTTTAACCCGTGAACAAAAGGAATTGTGTCTGCAGGCGGTGATTGCCTGGGAGCAGCAGAACCTGCCGGAAGAGCAGCGCACCGGGTATATGGAGCAGGCCTGCAAGAGCAGTGAAGAAAAACCGGAAGAACAGCCAGTAATCTTGCGTGGCCCGGATACGCTGCAGTAAACATATTTTAATTATTTGAATACTTTTCGTCGATGACCGACGAGTCGTCCCTGAAAAAACGCCTGCCGGCGTTTCCCGCCATTATTTTTCTGTTCCGCGCGTTTGTGGAAAAACGGAATTAATGTATTCTTCCTAGAAACCCCGCTTCGGTAGTGGGGTTAGCGTAGGCACAAATAATTCGTTTGGCTAAAGAGCCTTCTGCTGCTTGTATCAAGCCCCCCTGAGTGTAAGTGCAGGCAACGGCAGGAATTAGATAATAAAAAGTGGTTTGGGAGAGATCATGAATACTTATAAAAAGGTACTGCCTCTGGCAGTGGCTATGGCGCTGGCTGCCTGTGGCGGCGGGAGCGACACGGTACCGGACCAGAGCGAAGGAGCCACCTTCCACGGTACATACCCGAAATTTAACCCCGTTACATCGGATCTGCCTCTCAATACTGATCTGATCTTTGCCGATGCGCCTACCAGTGATGGCACGGCGAATGTGGGTGTCGCCACGAACCCAGTGGAGGCGGCAGTTAATGGTCTGGACGGTTTCTCTACCAATGCCTATTTCGATATTGCCTTTGAGGGCAGTATTGATTCTGCCAGTGTCTGTACGCTGACAGACGCTACCGTCAAGATGGCGTGTGCTCTGCCAAACGTCTTCCTGTTGCCCCTGAATACCGGTGCAGGTGACGCATTGGATCCGTCCAACATTGATCCCATGTCGCCGGTTCTTTCTGCAGCGATTACACCGGTTACCGCATCCGTTGTGTCCCTGGATGGCGGCACCAACAATGTGTTGAGGGTTATCCCTGAGCAGCCGCTTCAGGCAAAAACCAAGTATCTGGTGTTCGTTACTAACACAGTTATGGATGCCAATGGTGATCCGATCAAGGCATCAACAGCCTATGATTTGCTGGGTGAAAACGAGCCTGCAGTGTCGGGCTCACTGGCGGCGGTCCGTGGTGCAATTCAGGGCTGGGAAGCCATTGCTGGTGGTGTTCTTGCAGTTAATGGCCTTGCTGCAGACCCTGTGTCTGGTAAAGACCAGGTGGCTATCTCCTACACCTTTACAACCACTGATCCAATCGCGCCTTTGGTCGGCATGGCTGCACCAAGAGCAGCTTTGGCTGGGTTGGGTGTGCCATCCGCGAGTATCAATGGGCTGCAGGCAGGCGGGTTCTTGCCCACGCCGGTAGAGTCTGAGCTTGTAGGTGTGCCTGCAGCGACAGAAACAGACATCGGTGGTTTGACAGGGCTTCCAGCTAATATCGCCAATCTGTACACCGGTTATATTCAGCTTCCCTATTATCTGACCACCCCGGAAACTACCGCCAGCGCCAGCTATACTCAGGATAGCTGGGTGCCGGATGCCACGTTGGCGGGCGCATTGGGTATGAGTGTGCCACAGGATGTGGATGGTTCTACCAATGTCACTTACCGCTATCCGTTTGCCACTGAGCAAAGCCTGGAGACCGTGCCGCTTCAGGTTACGTT
The DNA here is from genome assembly GCF_000155615.1 of Alcanivorax sp. DG881. Classification (GTDB taxonomy): domain Bacteria; phylum Pseudomonadota; class Gammaproteobacteria; order Pseudomonadales; family Alcanivoracaceae; genus Alcanivorax. The sequence continues at coordinate 6,065 of NZ_DS989915.1, forward strand.
GCCGGGCTCTGCAGCGGGTGGGGGCGCTTGTGCGGCTCCGTATCCTGTTGTGATCTATATTCACGGGATTACCAGTGATCGTAGCTCTGTGGTTGCGCTTGCCCATAGTCTTGGCAATGCCTGCGTGGCGACGGTAGCGGTTGATTTGCCCTTGCATGGCGTAACCAACAACACCGGTTCACCACTCTATGGTCTGAATGTAGAAAATCCTGCCGGACTGGGTGCGGCGTTTGCCGGGTTGGGTGAAAATGCGCCCCGTGAGCGTCACTTCAATGATGCGGCTGGTTCTGGTGGTCAGTTCATTAATTTGGCTGTACTTCAGAATACTCGCGATAACCTGCGTCAGTCGGTCATGGATATGCTCAACCTCAATGCCAGCCTGACAGTGATCAGCGATAATCTTGAGGCTCAGACGCTGGGCAGCCTGGATACTTCTGACGTGAAAGTGGTTGGTGTGTCTCTTGGCGGCATCGTCGGTTCCGTTTATGCAACCGTAAATCAGATGTCGATTGGCGCTGATGGCATGGCAGGTTTTACCAGCAACCTCAAGCCGCTTAGCGGTGTTGTATCGTCTGCTTCTGGTGGTCAATTGACCCAGATTCTCGCCAATTCCCTGGCGCTTGGTCCTACCGTAAATGCGGGTCTGGCGGAGGCAGGAGTGAATCAGGGCACGTCAGATTATGAGAAGTTTCTGTACGCAGCACAAAGCACTGTTGATTCCGGTGACCCGGTGAACTTCGCTTCCACGTTGAGCGGCATCGGTGTGCCGGTACTGATTCAGCAGATCAAGGGTGGTGGAGATGCCAGTGGCCTTGGTGATACCAAGGTCTACACTGCGGACAAGGTTATCCCTAATAGTGTTGACGGTGCGCCGTTGGCCGGCACCAGCCCACTGGCGACTCTCGCTGGTGCGTCATTGCCAAGTGCGGCACCGGGTGCGTCTTCAGCAAATCTGTTGACCAGTCTGACTATTGGTCATCACGCCTCTCTGTTGCGACCGAGTGAAGATGGTGTGACGCCGGCTACCACAGGTGAGACGCTAGCCACAGGAGAGCTGCAGACTGAAGTGGTCTCTTTTGTGCTGGATCCGACCAACATTGCGGTTGGAACTGCGGGAAGCAATGCCGCGTCTGCATTCGTTGAGGTCGACGCACCGTAGCTCCTTTTATCCTTCCGTTAGAACGACAACACCCCGCTTTTGCGGGGTGTTGTCGTTCTGGGGACGCGTTAAACTGCGCCTTCATTGATTCTTCCTGTCAGGAGTTGTTCTCATGGAAATTGGTCATGCAGCCGTCGCTATCACACGCCTTCAGGATTATTGTCCTCCTGCCTATCTGGTCGATAGTGTGGCACTGGATGTAGATATTCGCGATGGTGTGACCACGGTGACCAGTAGCCTGTCTCTGCGTCGCAATCCTGCCTCTCCTGACGCCACAGTAATGGCTTTCAACGGTGAAGGCCTCCTCTTGCGCACTCTGGCGCTGGATGATGTGGTGCTCGATAGCGACCGCTATCACTATGAGAACGGCCTGTTAACCGTTGAGGGGTTGCGTGAAGCCTGTACGCTCACCTCCGTGGTCGATATTGAGCCGGAAAAAAATACCGCGCTGGAAGGGTTGTACCAGTCCAATGGCATGTACTGCACCCAGTGCGAAGCGGAAGGCTTTCGCCATATTACGTTTTTCCCGGACCGTCCGGATGTTCTGTCTCGATTTACCACTACGGTGCGGGCGGACAAGCAGCGCTATCCGTTGCTGTTATCCAATGGTAACCCGATAGATCAGGGGGAAGAGGGGGATCGCCACTGGGTAACCTGGGAAGACCCGTTCCCGAAACCCTGTTATCTGTTTGCGCTCGTAGCCGGAGACCTGGCGTGCCTGGAAGACACTTTCATGACGGTATCCGGCCGCAAGGTGGCATTGCGTCTGTATGCCGAGCATCGTGATCTGGACAAGCTGGACCATGCCATGGCGTCGCTGAAAAACGCCATGCGCTGGGATGAGCAGGTTTACGGCCGGGAATACGATCTGGATATCTACATGATCGTGGCGGTCAGCCACTTCAACATGGGGGCCATGGAAAACAAGGGTCTGAATATTTTCAACACCTCCTGTGTGCTGGCGCATCCCTCGACTACCACAGACGCAGGGTTCCAGCGGGTGGAATCCGTGGTGGCTCACGAATACTTCCATAACTGGTCCGGTAACCGGGTGACCTGTCGCGACTGGTTCCAGCTAAGTCTGAAAGAAGGGTTTACGGTCTTTCGCGATCAGCAGTTTTCGGCGGACATGAATTCCGCTGCCGTTCAGCGGGTGGAGAACGTGGACTTCCTGGTGAATCACCAATTCCCGGAAGATCAGGGGCCCATGGCTCACGCCGTTCGTCCGGAGGAATACCAGAAGATTGATAATTTCTACACCCTGACCATTTATGAAAAGGGCGCGGAAATTGTTCGCATGCAGTATCACTTGCTGGGGGCGGAGAATTTCCGCAAGGCGACAGACCATTATTTCGAAGCGAATGATGGCAAAGCGGTAACCTGTGATGACTTCGTAGCCAGCATGGAGGCCGTTTCCGGCCGTGATCTGGGCCAGTTCAAGCGTTGGTACAGCCAGGCGGGCACGCCGGTGCTGACCGTTACCGACGAGTACCGTGAGGGGCAATATCACCTCACTTTTCGGCAACATACTCCTGCCACTCCGGGTCAGGAGGACAAGCAGCCTCTGGTGATCCCGATCCGTCTGGCCCTGTTGGATGACCAGGGCGCCCCCTGTGCGCTGGACGCGAACGGGCAGGGTGAGCAGGTCATCATTGTGGACCAGGCACAAGAAACCGTGTCTTTCGCGGTGCCTGAGGGCGTGACGCCTTCGTTGCTGCGCGGCTTCTCTGCCCCGGTGGTGCTGGATTATGACTACACGCAGGCGCAGCTGGCACGACTGCTGGCTTATGACAGTGATGGCTATTGCCGCTGGAATGCGGCTCAGCGCCTTTACTTCGCCGCCCTGGATCGGCTGGTGGTTGAACCCGGAGAGGCGGATGCAGAAGCTGCGGCGCTGGTGCCCGTGCTGGAGCAAGTCATTGCACGCAGCGATGAAGATCCCGCTCAGGCCGCGTTGTTGCTCACCTTGCCCAGTGAAGTGGCATTGGGTGACCGGCATACACCCTTGAACCCGGCATCCATTCATCTGGCTCACCGTGCCATGAAACGGGCATTGGGCAAGGCCTTGCAGTCACACTGGCTGTCTCTGGCAGAAAACCTGCTGGCGACGGAATTGAGCATGGATGGCCGTGCCATGGGGCGACGGCAATTGCGTAATCTGGCGCTGGACTTTTTGGCAGCAGGCGGACACGACGAAGCGGCGCGATTGGCGGTTGAATTGTTTGAGCTTCCCCTGTGTATGAGTGAAGAGCTGGGGGCGCTGAAGGTGCTGGTGCACCATGACTTGCCGGGGGCGGACCAGGCTCTGGCGCAGTTTGCTGAACGGTGGCAGGAGGAGGCACTGGTGATGGATCAGTGGTTCGCGGTGCAGGCCACGGTGCCGGGCGAGCAGACAGTCGATCGGGTCAATGGTTTGCTGGAGCATCCTGCCTTTGACTGGAAAACGCCGAACCGGGTGCGGGCTCTGGTGGGAACATTCACCAATGGCAACCCGTCGGCCTTCCATGCGGAAAGTGGGGCGGGGTATCGCTTGTTTGCCCAGGCGCTGTCCCGGTTGGATGCGATCAACCCGCAGGTGGCGGCCCGCCTGGCCAATGGCGCGGCGCGCTTGCCCAGGCTCGAACCGCAGCGGCGGGAGCGGCTGGCAGAAGTACTTGCTAATGTGCAAAAAAATTCATCCGGTAACGTGGCAGAAGTGCTGGGCCGCATCCTGTCATCCTGATTCTGCGGACCTCGCCGGATGGAGCTGTACGGGGCCAATAAAGGGATGACCGGCTAGTCGTTAATAATAGAGTACACAGGGGATTTATTTTTTTTCCTGATGTGTAAGAATTATGCATTAGCTCGGGCGGTGGTTTGTATCAGGAAGAATGATGGGACCTGCTGCAAATGGGAGCTGCTGTTGCCCGAGTAAAAAACAATAAAGCCATGCGCATGGCAATTCGGAGAGCTACATGAATAATAATCACCTGCGTAAAACCAGGCTGGCTATGGCTGTTGCCAGCATCACTGCCCTTACCGGGCTGTCCCTTCCTGCTTCAGCGGTTCAACTTGATTTTGAAAACCCGGACTGGTCGGGCCGGTTGGATACGACCTTGTCAGTTGGTGCCCTGTTCCGGACGGAGGGGCAGGATTCCATGCTTGCCGCCACCGGTGACGTGGTGGACATGACCAAGGCCGGTTACGGTTCTCAGATCAACAAGAACGATGCCAATAATAACTACGATACGGGCCTGGCCTCTCTGGTGTACAAAATCACCCCGGAGCTGGATCTGAGCTGGCAGGGCAAGTACGGCATGTTTCTGCGTGGCACCGCCTTTTATGATCAGGTGATTATGGGCGGCGACCATAATGGCGGTGTTCTGAATGCGTCTGCCCCGTATGTACCAGGAAATGGTTTCAGCCGTTACGCGACCTATTCGGATTATGCGAACAATGGCACGGGTGACGACTTTACCCGTGATGCCGAGCGCTACGCCGGCCAGCGTGCGCGTATGCTGGATGCGTATGTGTGGGGCAACTTCGATATGTTCGATCGCCCCCTGAACGTACGTCTTGGTCAGCAGGTGATTAACTGGGGTGAGGCGCTGTTCATGCAGAATGGTGTTAACACTGCCAACTATTTTGATCTGAATGCCTTGCGTCTGCCGGGTTCTGAAATCAAAGAGGCCTTGCTTCCCCTCAATAGCTTGTACTTCTCCTACGGCTTGACCTTCAATGCCACCCTTGAGGCGTTCTACCAGCTGGACTGGAAGAACTCGGAAGATGCGCCAACGGGTACCTACTTCTCCACTCATGACGCCTTCCCGGGCAAGGGTGCAGACAACGTAATCATTGACGGGCGGGTCGTTGCTCTGGGCGCTAACGCTCCGGGTCTCGAAGGGGCCTTTGCAGGTTATACCGCTCTTAACTACTCCGACTATCAATACGAAGCGACTCAGGTGACGGTAGACCGCATCAGAGACAAAGAAGCTTCAGACAGTGGTCAGTTTGGTCTGGCATACCGTTATTTTGCTGAAGGCCTTAATGGCACGGAGTTCGCGCTGTATTACACCCGCACCCATGCGAAGACGCCGGTTGTGGGGGCTCGTCTGAATAATGTCCAGGCGGCACAAGGTGGTGGCGCGGCAGCGATGCCATTGATCATCGACACTGCAGAATATCAGATGGCGTACGCCGAAGATCAGGACATGATTGGTGGTAGCTTTAACACCAGTATTGGCAGCATGTCCCTGGCCGGTGAAATTGCTTACCGTCCCAAGCGTGCGATTATCAACGAAGCGGGCGATGACCTGATTTCTGCCCTGGCAGGAGCCGCTGGTAAATCCGCAGGTTTGCTGGGCCCTGATACTGTCGTGAGAATTGAAGATCTGACCGGTCACTGTGTGCGTGCAGAAATGGGTGGAAGCTGTCTGTCCGGCGATACAGTAGTCACTGATAGTGAGCTCTATTACTTCTATGACGAAGTGGAGAGCTACAACGGCTCTCTTGTCAGCATCTTTAACTTCGGTCCTACATTCGGTTCTGATGGCCTTATCGCCTTGCTGGAGCTGGGTGTTGAGCACATCGAAGGGCTGGAAAGCCCGGATGAAGAATACAACTCAACAGCGGCAATTCTGGAATCAGAAGCACAGATCCTGAGCCCGGATGATCCGAACAAGTACAACCTGGACCCCACCTCCTGGGGCTACCGTGCGGTGCTGAAGGCGGATTACAGTAACGTTTTCGCGGGTGTTTCCATGAGCCCAAGTGTACGTTTTGCCCATGATGTAAACGGTAACTCTCCGATTGGCGGCAACTTTATGGAAGATCGTAAGGCAGCCACCCTGGGCGTGAGTTTCCTGTACTTGAACAACCTGGAAGTGGCCATGTCTGGTACCACCTTCTGGGGCGCCAAATATTCCAACAAACTGGCCGACCGGAACAACGCTTCGGTTTCTGTTAAGTACTCTTTCTAATTTGTTCCAGGCCGGAATGCCGGCCTGTTTTTAACGGAGAGCAATCATGTTGAAGAAATTGACCGCAATGGGTGGTGCACTGGCACTGTCTCTGAGCGTAGCGGCCAATGTGCACGCTGGTGTTTCCAGCCAGGAAGCGGCGAAGCTGGGTAAATCCCTGACGCCATTCGGTGCACAGATTAAAGGCAACGGCAAAGCGATCTCTACAGGTCTGGGTATCCCGGATTACACCGGTGGCATTCAGCGCAAGGATATTCCCAAGGAATACACCCGCCCGGGCCAGCATCACCCGGACCCGTACAAGTCTGACAAAATCGCCTTCACCATCAACGCCCAGAACGTGTCCCAGTATGCGGACAAGGTGCCGGATGGTGTGCAGGCTATGCTGAAAACCTACCCGGACACCTTCAAGCTGAACGTGTATCCGAGCCATCGCTCCACGTCTGCACCGCAATGGGTGTACGACAATACCAAAAGCAACGCGACCAAAGCCAAGCTGGGTGAAACCGGCGTGGATAACGCCTTTGGCGGTATTCCGTTCCCGATTCTGAGTGGTAGCAACGAGCAGAAAGCCAAGCAGGCAATCTGGAATCACATTCTGCGCTGGCGTGGTCTGTACGTGGTGCGTCGTGCGTCAGAAGTGGCCGTTCAGCGTAGCGGTGCCTACTCGCTGATTACCTCGCAGCAGGAAGTGTATTTCCGTTATTACGATCCGAAGTACAACTTCGACTCCCTGGATAACATCATTTTCTACTACCTGTCCTTCACCAAAGCGCCGGCACGTCTGGCCGGTGGTGCGGTACTGGTACACGAAATGCTGGACCAACAGAAAATGCCGCGCCAAGCGTGGGGCTACAATGCCGGCCAGCGTCGCGTGCGTCGTGCACCGAACCTGGCTTACGACACGCCGATTGCGGCGGCCGATGGCCTGCGTACGGCAGACGACACCGACATGTATAACGGTGCGCCGGACAAGTACAACTGGAAGCTGGTTAGCGATAAGCCAGTAGAAATGTTCATCCCGTACAACAACTACAAGCTGGACAGCCCGGATGTGAAGTACGAGACCTTGCTGCAGAAGGGTCACGTCAATTCGGATTACCAGCGCTGGGAGTTACACCGTGTCTGGGTGGTGGAAGCAACCTTGAAAGAAGGTGAGCGCCACATCTACGAGAAGCGTCGCTTCTATATTGATGCGGATTCCTGGCAGATTGCCGCCATCGACCAGTACGACCGTCGTGGCGAGCTGTGGCGCGTCAGCCTGGCTTACATCAAGAACTACTACGAAGTACCGACCCAGTGGACCGCTCTGGATACGTTCCACGACCTGCGTGCTCAGCGTTATCACGTGCAGTTCCTGGATAACGAAGAGTCAACGATGCTTGATTACAGCCAGCCGGTACCCGGCGACCGCTATTTCCACCCGGCAGCGCTACGCCGCCGCGGTCGTTAATTATAAAAACGCCGGCTCCTTGAAGCCGGCAATGCAAAACGACCGGGAGGCCGCCCATGGCTCCCGGTCGTTTTGTGCTCGGCCCTGAAAAAGGGCCCTCGGGAAGAGTAAGGGACAATGAAAAAAACAGTGCTAATGGCTTTTTCGGCCATACTGTCTGCGCCCCTGCAGGCAGATTTCGTTTCGAATGATGCGCCTCTGGTCACCGCTAACAATTACCTGGATATCGCCTATGCCGATAGCCGGATTGTTGCTGTGGGCGACCGGGGTAAAATTCTCTATTCCGATGATCAGGGCGATCACTGGAAGCAGGCGGTAACGCCATCTGAAGTATTGCTTACTTCGGTGTGTTTTGCTGATGCTCGCCACGGCTGGGCGGTTGGCCACGATGCGGTGGTGCTGGGCAGCGATGATGGTGGGGAAACCTGGACCGTGCAGTACAGCGACCCTCTGGGTAGTGGCGAGGATGATGCGGCGCCGGTTGAGGAGGAGCTGGATGACTACGCCATGGATGATCTCTATGGCGACCCGTACGGTGATGATGCCTACGGTGATGAAGGCGACGATCTCTATGGCGATAGTGCTGCCATGGCACCGGTAGATACATCCGGTGCACCGTTGCTGGATGTGTTCTGCGATAGCCGTGATCGTGCGGTTGCTGTGGGCGGGTATGGCTACTTCCTGCGAACCACCGATGGTGGCGAAACCTGGAATAAAGCCCTGGATAGCCTGGATAACCGTGATGGCTGGCATTTGTATGACTATGCCGCTGCCAAAGGCGGAAACGATCGTTATGTCGTGGGCGAAAAGGGCGTGATGTTCCACTCTGCCGACAAAGGTGTGAGCTGGGAAAAACTGCAAAGTCCTTACAGCGGTACCCTGTTCGGGGTGACGGCGATTTCTGATTATAAAGCTTTGACCTATGGCCTTCAGGGCAATGTGTGGTTGACGGCTAATCGGGGGCGCAGCTGGGCAAAAATTCCCTCAAAGCTGAGCCGCGGCGTGAACGATGGCACCGTACTGGCGGATGGCACTGTGGTGCTGGTCACTAACGCCGGTGGCATCCTTACCAGCCATGATGGCGGTCAATCTTTTTCCCTGCGGTTCTTGCCGGATCGCGATTCTATCTCCGCAGTTCTTCCCCGTGATGCGGGTGGCATTCTTGTCGCCGGGCAGGGTGGGTTGCGTGTGATCGAAGACGTTAAATAAGGGGCACAGCAATGTCAGGTCGCATTTCCAAAAGTATTGCCAGTGGGCTGTTCGCTGTTCGGCCCCTGATTCTGCTGGCCTTTATCGCAGCCACCGTGCTGCTGGGTTTCCAGGCCAGCAAGATCGAACTGAACACCGATATCCGCAAGATGGTCCCGCTGGATCATCCTTATATCCAGAATTTCCTCGAGCACCAGAATGATTTGAGCCTGGGTAATGACGTCCGCGTGATTGTTGCGGAAACCCAGGGCGATGACATCTTCAACGAAGACTATGTCAACGCGTTGAAAGAAGTCACTGACGAAGTCTTTGCACTGGAAGGCGTTGATCCGAGCAAAATCCGTTCACTGTGGACCAGCAATGTTCGCTGGAACGAAGTGACCGAGCAGGGCTTTCAGGGCGGGGAAGTGATTCCTGCAGGCTATGATGGCTCACAAGATTCACTGGAACAGCTGCGTACCAACGTGCTGCGTTCCGGGCAGGTGGGTCGTCTGGTTGCCGATAACTTCCAGTCCAGCGTGGTGCACGCTTATTTGCTGGATGCCTTGGGCGATGACGGTGTCGATATTCCGGCCCTGTCGGCCCGGCTGGAAGAGATCCGCGGCAAGTATCAGGATAAATACCCGAACGTTCGCATTCACATCGTCGGCCTGGCCAAAAAAGCCGGTGACGTGATGGCAGCGGCGGAAGAAGTGGCCATGTTCTTCTTCTTCACCCTGGGGTTGATCGCGCTGTTGCTGTTGATCGACACCCGCTGCCTGCGCAGTGCACTGACCGTGACGGCCTGCTCCTTTGTGGCCGTGATTTGGCAGCTGGGCATTGTCAGCAGCCTGGGCTTCACCATTGACCCATATTCCATGCTGGTGCCGTTCCTGGTGTTTGCCATTGCGGTATCACACGGTGTTCAGATCGTTAACACCCTGGCCAACTATGCAGCAGAAGGGCGTAGCTCGCTGGATTCGGCCCGCTCTACGTTCCAGGCGCTGTGTGTGCCGGGCATGGTGGCGCTGGTGTCGGATGCCATCGGTTTCCTCACCCTCTACATGATCGATGTGGGCGTGATTCGTGAGCTGGCCATGGCCGCGAGCATCGGCGTGGCGGTGATCATCATTTCCAACCTGGTCGTTGTCCCGCTGGTATTGTCTTACCTGGGCGTGAGTGGTGCTTCCATTCGCAAGATTCAGGCTGGGGAAAAGAAAGATCACCCGCTGGCGGGGCTGTTTGCCCGCTTTACTCGCACTCCGTTGGCAGCGCTATCTATTGTTGTGGCTGTTGCGGGTTATGGTGCCGGTATTTATCTCAGTCAGGATCTCAAAATTGGTGATCTGGACAAAGGGGCCCCCGAATTGTGGCCGGACCCGTGTGAAGACATGGATTGCCCGCGCGGCTATGAGCCCAAGCCACGCTACCGTTACAACCATGACGTGAACTTCCTGGTATCCAATTACTCGGTAAGTGCGGATGTGCTGGTGGTCATGGGCAAGACACCGATGGAGTCCTGTAATACCTATCAGGCCATGCAGACCGTGGATGACCTGGCGTGGAACCTGCGTAATGTGGAAGGGGTGCAAGACGTCACGACCATCGCGTCTGCGACGAAGCTGATCTCGACCAACATGAATGAAGGGTCCATGAAATGGGCGACCATTTCCCGGGATCAGTATGCGCTGAATAACGTTATGAGCTTCATGCCGGACAGCCTGTACAACCTGGATTGCTCCCTGACGCCGGTTTACGTGTTCCTGGACGATCACAAGGCAGAAACACTGGAGCGCGTTACCGGGGCAGTGGCAGAGTTTGCCGAGGCCCGTAACAACAAGGATGTGATGGAGCTGAAGCTGGCCTCGGGTAACGCGGGCGTGGAAGCAGCAACCAACCAGACCATCGCCGCCAGCCAGTACCCGATGCTGGCTCTGGTTTATGCGGTGGTGTCGGTGCTGATTCTGATCGCTTTCCGTTCTTTCCGTGCGGTGATTTGTATCATCGTACCGTTGGGGCTCACCTCGATTCTCTGTCAGGCACTGATGGCTCACCTTGGCATCGGCGTAAAAGTCGCCACTCTGCCGGTGATTGCTCTGGGTGTGGGTATCGGTGTGGATTACGGTATTTATATCTACAGCAAGCTGTCTGAATACCTGAAGCAGGGTATGGAGCTGGAAGAAGCCTACAAGCAGACCCTGAAAACCACGGGTAAGGCGGTGGCGTTCACCGGTATTACCCTGGCGGTAGGTGTTGTCTTCTGGGTATTCAGTTCCATCAAGTTCCAGGCGGACATGGGCATCCTGCTGACCTTTATGTTCCTGTGGAACATGATCGGCGCCCTGTGGCTTCTGCCGGCTCTGGCTCGTTTCCTGCTCAAGCCGGACCCGGCCCGCGCCAAACTGCGCAGTTAACTGGCGCGCTGATTTCGTTGGTTATGTTCAAGCCCGGCTCTGCCGGGCTTTTTTTGGTTCTTCGCGGATTGGAGTGAATAACACGCTATTCGCCGTCTGATGGATTTATCGCGAATACCCGGCACTTTGCCAAACGCTCGACGCCGAATGCCTGACGTAAACCCCCTAGCCTGAGAGGCTGTCGTTATCACGTTATCTCCTTTGAGGGGGTATTTTGAGGAATAGTCAGGGCCATCATTCAGGTAATTATCGGGTAAGGCATTTTACGCAGAAAGCATGGCGGCCAAGGGTTTCAGGTTTTGAATTCAAGCGTCCGTCGTCGGGCATCCGGCGTCCAGCGGTTGCCAGGGCGGGATAATGAGACAAGTTCTGAAGCTGGCTGATCACTCCATTCCGCGATGAACCTTTTTTATGCCGTTTCGCGGCTGCAACACGGTTTTCGCTACATGCAATATGCCCGATGTAGTGGGGTGTGGGAGTGGGTGGCAGATGAGCCGGGGCACCATTCGCCCACTGTCGGACACAAAACATCGAAGTCACCGGGGCCGTTGGCTATAATGCCGCCGATTACCACCGATCGGGTTATTTCATGCTGTACTCCCTGGCACGACCTTTACTGTTCTCTCTCTCTGAAGAGCATTCCCACGAGCTGACGCTGGCAATGCTGCGCAAGCGGGCAGGCAAGTTGTGGCCTGGCACGGTGCCGGCGGCGCCCAAAGAAGTGATGGGAATCGAGTTTGCCAATCCGGTGGGGCTGGCTGCAGGGCTGGACAAGAATGGTGACTGCATCGATGGGCTGGCTGATCTGGGTTTTGGCTTCCTTGAAGTGGGGACCGTTACGCCACGTCCGCAACTGGGCAATCCTCAGCCGCGCCTGTTCCGCCTTCCCCAGGCCCAGGCCCTGATCAACCGGATGGGCTTCAATAATCTGGGAGTGGAATATCTGGTAGGGGCGGTGAAACGTAGCCGCTATAAAGGAGTGCTGGGGATCAACATTGGCAAGAACAAGGATACCCCGGTGGAAGATGCGGTTCAGGACTACCTGATCTGCCAGCAGAAAGTGCACGCCTATGCCAGCTACCTGGTGGTCAATGTGTCCTCACCCAATACGCCGGGTTTACGCACCCTGCAGCACGGTGCGGCTCTGGATGAGCTGCTGGGTACGTTGCGCGAAGCCCAGACGCGCCTGGACCAGGAACACCGTCGCCGGGTGCCGCTGGTGATCAAGATTGCCCCGGATAACAGCGAAGAAGAGCTGCAGGGGATGGCAGAAGCCTTTGTGCAGCACGGAATCGACGGTGTATGCGTGGGTAATACCACCTTGTCCCGCGAAGGCGTGCAGGGCCTGAAGCACGGAGAGGAACAAGGTGGGCTCAGTGGCGCGCCGCTAACCCCCATTGCCAACCGGGCGCTGGCTGCCATGCGCCATGCGCTTAATGGTCGTATCCCGATTATTGGCGTGGGGGGCATTAATAGCGCCGATGATGCACTGGAAAAGCAGCGTCAGGGGGCGGATCTGGTGCAGATTTACAGCGGTCTGATCTACCAGGGCCCGGGCCTGATCGGTGATATTGCCCGGGCCTGGCCGAAAGGCATTTGAGCTACACGCTCAATTGGATGAAAGAGCTGAAAAGTTTCCTGATCTAAAGCTTTATACGAAGCCGCTGTAGGAGTTCCCTTTCAGGGGACGAACCTCGCGTAGCGAGGGTGTTCGCTGTGGTGAAAGGGTTTGATTGTGACGGACATTAAAAAGGGCCCGGGTGGGGCCCTGTGGGTCGGCGCGCTGAACGCGTCGGCGTTGTGAAACTGGAAGAAATTAACCGATATTTTTCAGATTCTGAATGCTGGCGACGCCGAGCATTCCGTGAGCAAAGTCAGTGCGACCTTCGCGCCATCCCCCCATCCAGTTGGTGCGTGCCTGGAGCGTGCCAAACGGGCAGTCTTCACGGGATTTTCCATCCAGGCCGGCGTTGTATCCCCGGTTGTAAGCGCGGTCGTCTTTACTACGTTTTTGTCGCTTCATAAACGCTTTCCCTTTCACAGATAGCGGTACCGAAAAATGGCCCCTCGGCTAAAAACGTAGCCAAGTAGCGGGGCCGACACATTCAGTATGGGAAAGCGGTAAGGTGGTGTCGAATACCATGTAGCAATATGGTCAGTGCTGGTTAAGCATATGACGTATAAAGGACAGGTTGATGACCGTTTGTGTAATGCCATGAAAAACAAGTAGTTAGTTTTTCGCATAGGGCATGAATCAGTCACTTAAGAGGATTTGGTAATGGAATTTGTGGCCACCTGCATGCCAGGCCTGGCAGATTTGCTCAGTGACGAATTGTCTTCACTGGGCATATCCGTAACAGAAGCCGGGCGGGCTCATGTGAGTTTCTCCGGGGGCTCGGCGGACGCCCTCAAGGTGTGCCTGTGGTCTCGCCTGTCCGAGCGGGTGCTGTTGCATCTGGCGACGCTGGGGGTGACGCCGGACATTGCTCCGGAAAAGCTGGCGGCTAGCCAGGACTGGCTGTCGCTGGTAGCGAATGACGCCCCTGTACACGTGCATATTGAGCACGGTGCGGAAGTGCGTGGCGATAACCGGATCAGTGCCAAGCGTTTTATCCAGGCGCTGCCCGAGCAGTTTGCGATTTCCCGGGAACCGAAGGGCAGTTGTTGTATCCGTGCCCGTCTGGACCTGAACGAGGCGCACTTGTGGCTGGACCTGGCCGGTGAGCCCCTGCATCGCCGCGGCTACCGCCTTGCGGGCGGTCGGGCGCCACTGCGTGAAACCCTGGCGGCGGCCATGCTGTGGGCCATTGGTTGGGGTAAAGCAGAGCGACCCCCTGCCTTGCTGGACCCGTTCTGTGGCAGTGGCACCCTGGTGATAGAGGCGGCCCTGATGGCTGCCGGGCGCGCCGCCGGTGCCCAGCGTCAGCACTACGGCTTCCAGCACTGGCGGGGTTGTCGTCGCCAGCTGTGGCTGGATGCCCAGAAGGAGGCGGGGGAGAGCGCCAATCGTCCGGTGCCGGCGCTGTCGTTGAAGGGGTTTGATGCTGATGGCAAGACGTTGCCGTTGGCGTTGCAGAATGCCGAGCGCGCCGGGGTGCGCAATGCGATCCATTTTGAGCGCCGGGAGCTGGGTGCGTTGCGACCGCGTGACTTTGCGGCCAACGGCATTGTGGTGGGCAACCCGCCCTGGGGCGAGCGTCTTGACGAGAAGCAGCAGGCGGGCTGGCTACACTATGCCATCGGCCGGATTCTGGCGCTGCGCGCGCCCGGTTATCAGGCGTTGCTGTTGGGCGCGGATGTGGACGTGATGGACCGTTCCGGCATGAATCTGGAGCGGCAATGGCGCTTGAAGAACGGGCCGTTCAATAATTTTATTCGCCTGTATTCACCGCGTAAGCCGACGCCACCTGTTGTGGCACAAGTCGCTGACGAGGGCGCATTCAATGTCCCGGAAGGTGCGCAACCGTTACTTAACCGTTTGCGTAAAAACGGCAAGCACTTGCGTCGCTGGCTGGAACGGGAGGATATCCAGTGCTATCGCCTTTACGATCGTGATCTACCGGAATTCAACGTGGCGGTGGATATCTATGGCGACCAGGTGCTGGTGCAGGAATTCAAGGCGCCGAAAACGATTGACCCTGAAAAGGCCAAAGCGCGGCGTGACTGGGCGGTAACCGCGGTCCGTGCTGCCCTCGGTGTACACCGTGAGCAGGTGCACTTGCGCACACGCGAGAAACAAAAGGGCAACCAGCAATACCAGAAGCTGGACACCCAGGGGCACTACCGGGTAGTGCGTGAAGGCCAGGCTCAGTTGCTGATTAACCTGCAGGACTACCTGGATACCGGTCTGTTTCTGGATCACCGCCCCACGCGTTTGCGCATTGCGGAGCAGGCCAGCGGGAAACGCTTCCTGAATCTGTTTGCCTACACCGGGTCGGCCACGGTGCATGCTGCCGTGGGCGGCGCCAAACGCACGGTGACAGTGGATTCGTCGAAGCGTTATCTGGACTGGACCGCCTGCAATCTGGCGGCCAATGGCTTCTCCACCGACCAGCACGAGCTGGCTCGTATGGATGCCATGCGCTGGCTGGATGAGTGCAAGGAACAGTTTGATCTGGTGTTTTGCGATCCGCCCACTTTTTCCAACAACAAATCACGCAGTGATTTCGTGGTGGAAGAGCATCATGGCGATTTGATTCGCAAGATCATGCGTTGCCTGGAACCGGGTGGGGTGCTGTATTTTTCCTGTAATTACCGCCGTTTCCAGATGGATGAAAGCATCAGTAAGTGGTTTGACGTGGAAGATATTTCTCGTTGGAGTATCCCTGAAGATTTCCGCCGAAATGAGAAAATCCATTACTGTTACGCGATTCGTCATGTGGAGGATGCATGACGGTTGTGCTCTACACCACGCTGGGTTGCCACCTGTGTGAGCAAGCGAAGGAACTGGTGGCCATGGTGAATCCGGGGCTGGTGCTTACTCCGGTGGATATCGCTGAGGATGATGCCTTGATCGAGCAGTATGGTGAGCGGATTCCGGTGTTGGTGCGCGAGGGCAAAGAGCTGGCCTGGCCGTTCGGTGTGCTCGACGTGCAGCAGTTCCTTTTCTTAATGTGGGGGCCGGGGGGGTGCCGTCCAGGCTTCCCGTGCCTTTGGCTAAACCCGGCCCCCCACCCTTTTCGGTTCCGTGATGGAATGGCGTCCCGGTTAGCGAAATAACGCTAACGCATTTTGATAGGTCATGGCGGCTACGTCCTGTGTCTGCTGCCCGCGTAGCTGTGCGACACGCTGGCCAATCCAGGGGAGTAGCGCCGGTTCGTTACGGCGTTTTTTCGGGGGAGGCTCCGGCAGGTCCCGGGGTAGCAGGTAGGGGGCGTCAGTTTCCAGCAGCAGGCGCTGATCCGGAATATTGGGCACCAGTTCTGCCAGTGGCTTGCCGCGGCGCTCGTCGCAAACCCAGCCGGTAATGCCGATATGGCAATCCAGATCCAGATAGTCAAACAGCGCCTGACGCGACCCGGTGAAGCAATGCACGACGGCGCCGGGCAGATCGTCGCGGAACGCTTTCAGGATAGGCAGAAAACGCTCATGGGCATCGCGCTCATGGAGGAAAACAGGCAGTTTCATCTCTGCCGCCAGCGCTAGCTGGGCCTCGAAGGCGCGCTCCTGGTCCGGTCGCGGAGAGAAGTCCCGGTTGAAATCCAGTCCCATCTCACCTGCGGCTTTCGTCTGCTCATGGGCGAGCAACTCGTGCAGTTCTTTTTCCAGGGCAGGCGAGTAAAAGCGGGCGCTGTGCGGGTGCAGCCCGGCGGTAGCAAACAGGCTGGGATGTTCGTCGGCCAGGGCAATGGCGGCGCGTGACTCGTCGATGCTGGTACCGGTAATCAGTTGCCAGGCAACCCCGGCCGAGGCCGCCCGCTCAATCACCGTTTCGCGATCGTCGTTGAATTGCCGGTCGGTCAGGTTAACCCCGATATCGGCCCATTGATCAGACGCGGTGTTCTGCGTTTCCGAAGGCGTGTTGCTGTGAGGTGCGGTCATCGGTGTCCTGTTCAGATAGCTGCTCGCGCAGGGATTCTACCCGACGACGGTTCGCACCTAAATCCCAGTAGCCTGTCCGCGAGGCCGAGCGCACTTCCACCACACCGTTATCGCGAACATAGAAGGTCACATCGTCCACAAACCGCAGAACCCGGCTGGTGAAGCGCGCCTGGATGCGTGATTGACCTACCACGTCATAGTCCACACGGGGCAGGTTGCCAAGCAGGCTTTCCAGCTTTTTCAGGCTGCTTTGCCGGTCGGCGCCTACCTGTAGAGGAGCGACTCGCTTATCGGCCTGGGTCGCCAGGCTGGACACACAGTTGGGTGAGTCCGGACAGGGCGCAAGAAGATGGGTATCAGCCATGGCAAATGCACTCCATACAATCAGGCAAGTGCCTATACCCGTGTGGATACAGGCTTTAATAAGAGTTCGGATCACGAATCAGCCCCACGAAAATGCCTTCGATGATAAGTTGATCAGCGGGCACCTTGATCGGCTCATAGGCTTCGTTGGCCGGCAGCAGGGTGGCGCTGGATTTATTCAACTTT
Organism: Alcanivorax sp. DG881; assembly: GCF_000155615.1. Lineage (GTDB taxonomy): Bacteria > Pseudomonadota > Gammaproteobacteria > Pseudomonadales > Alcanivoracaceae > Alcanivorax. The sequence continues at coordinate 23,327 of NZ_DS989915.1, forward strand.
AAGGTCTTCACCGTGACTTCTTCGTCAATGCGGGCCACTACGATTTCACCCGTGCGCGCCACATTGGATTTGCGTACCGCAATCAGGTCACCGTCGAAGATACCCGCATCTACCATACTGTCGCCCTGTACCTTCAACAGGTAGGTAGGGCGTTGCTTGAACAGCCCCTGGGGGACCGGCACGGTGCGTTCCACGTTTTCGATGGCTTCGATGGGAACGCCTGCGGCGACCCTGCCGACGATGGGCAGTTCTTCTTCGCCCCAGTAGGCGTTATCCAGCAGCTGAATGCCCCGCGAGCGGTCACTGTGCAGCTTGATATAGCCCTTGCGCTCAAGGGCACGGAGATGATCCGAGGCCGCATTCTTGGACTGGAACCCCATGATGTCGGCAATCTCTGCACGGGTGGGGGCCATGCCGCTGTCCGAGAGGCATTCGCGGATACAATCGAGAACCTGCTGCTGTCGGTCGGTAAGTTTGCTGCTCATAACCTTCTCCCTGTTTCCTGCAGAGTGGAGTGCCTGCCGGTGGCCGTGCAGGCAACCTTGCCGGGGTCGTATTCATCCCATGCCTGTCACGGGTGGCTGTAGGCATTTGTATGGTTGCGTGCCTGGGCTTGTAAGTCGTGGCTGACAGGCAGTGCTACATTCTGGATGCTAGCACAGGCACTGATAATATGAACAGTGTTATTTGAACAGTTGTCGGGCGAGGTTTTATCCCGCTTTTACGTCCATGTCGTTGCTCTGTTAAGGCGCGGGTACTAGCATGTGGAGTTGATAGAAATGCCATCAAGACAGTGGGGATAATGGATGGAGCAGGCCAATAATAACGATTTCGGCCAGCAACGGCGGCGCCAGCTGTTGGCTGGTGTGCCGTTTTTTAATGAAATCGCCCGGGATGATCAGGACGAATTTGAACAGCTTGAAAAGACTACCCGCCTTTGGGTGGCGGCTTCCGGAGAAAGCGTCATTCGGGCCGGTGATGTGGATTCCACTCTGTATTTTCTGCTTCGGGGGCAGCTGGAAGTACTCTCGGACACCGCGCCGGAATCCCCGCTTTATTATGTATCTCCGGGGGAGGTCTTCGGCACCCTGTCCATGCTGTTAGGGACACCGCGCAGTGCCACGATTACGGTGGCAGACAACGCCCGCGAAGCGGTGTTGGCGAGCCTGGATTTCAATGAATTCAATGACGATGATGGCCCTTATTCGCTGGCGACCCGATTGGCGTTTTTCCATATGATCGTTCACCACATTCGCTGGACACTGGAAGTGAAGCGAATGCAGGCGCCGACCCATGAACTGGTGCATTCCATGCGCAAGCTGCCGGTTTTTCACGGAGAGAAGAACAGCCCGGAAGAGCTGGCCGCGTTGAAGGTGCAGGCCCAGGGGCTGGCTGAATTGCTGTGCCGCTGGAATGGAGAAGGGCAGGCGAGCACCGGCACACTACAGCTGACCTGATTCACGCTTGCGTCAGCTTGCGTGCGGAATTCCTTTACGGCTCGTTGTGGCTACTGATCGACCTTGACGGCCAGTACGTCGCAATGAGCCCCGGGCACCAGGCCGCGTGCGGTTGAGCCCAGCAGCAGGGCCAGGCCGCTGCGGGTATGGCTGCCCACCACGATCAAATCCGCTCCTATCTTGTCCGCCTTGTCGAGAATGGTCTTTTCGATGGACCCCATGTCCACATAAACGTTGGCTTCGGGAATGTTGTATTGCCCTGCGTATTTGTCCGCCATTTCACGGGCCTGTTTCATCAGGCCGCTTTGCAAGTCCGTCACATCCATGGGCACATCCGCCCCGTAGGCCAGGGCCAGTGGTTCGATGACATGGATCAGATGCAGCTCACCGTCATTGCCTGACAGCACGCCTGCTGCGCGGGACAGCACCTGGGGGGATTCGTCGCTGCCATCGATGGCAACCAGAATTTTGCGGTAGGGACTGGGCACGGTTCTCTCCCTGAAAACGTGAGGTTTCCTGCAGTATAGCGCGCTTTGTCGGGGTTGCCAGCGGGCTGTTTCACAGATGAGGGTTGCCCTGACCGGTCTGCCTGTACTACTACTAAAAAAGGAAAACGGGGGCACTTCCTGCTTGACCCGCCTATACCGGCGCTGTCTAAATAGCGCCCATCACGAGCCTTAGACCGGATGTTGAGTACCTGAGAATGGGAAAATCGTTAGTAATTGTGGAGTCGCCTGCCAAGGCCAAGACCATTAACCGCTACCTGGGCGACGACTTCATCGTGAAGTCCAGTGTCGGCCATGTGCGGGATCTGCCGGTCAGTGGCGGCTCCCAAAAGAGCACCCCTCAGGAGCGGGCCAAGGAAGCGGCCTACACGCGCTCCCTGCCCAAGGAGGAGCGGGACGCCTATAAAAAGAAGAAGGCCAAGAAGCAGCTGGTTAACCGCATGGGGATCGACCCGGAAAAAGGCTGGGCGGCCCACTATGAGGTGCTTCCCGGCAAGGACAAGGTGGTCGACGAACTGAAACGCCTGGCTGCGAAAGCAGACCGTATCTATCTGGCAACGGATTTGGACCGCGAAGGGGAGGCGATTGCCTGGCACCTGCGGGAAGTCATTGGCGGAGAGGATGACCGGTTCGACCGGGTGGTGTTCAACGAAATTACCAAGAAAGCGATCCAGGCGGCGTTCGAAGAACCCGGCAAGCTGGATCTGCACCGGGTGGAAGCCCAGCAGGCCCGACGTTTTCTGGACCGGGTCGTGGGTTTCATGATCTCCCCGTTGTTGTGGGAAAAGATCGCCCGTGGCCTTTCTGCCGGCCGGGTACAGTCTGTGGCTGTGGAGCTGGTGGTAGAGCGCGAACGTGAAATTCGCGCCTTTATTCCGGAAGAATTCTGGGAGCTGTATAGCGATACCCACAGTGGTGATGGCGAAGCCCTGCGTTTGCAGGTGGCAAAGCATAACGGTGTGGCGTTCCGTCCTAACAATGGCGACGATGCCGGTGCCCACAAGCAGGCACTGGAAAACGCCGGCACACTGACCATCAGCCAGCGTGAGCAGCGGCCCACTCGTTCCAAGCCCTCCGCCCCGTTTATTACTTCCACCCTGCAGCAGGCCGCCAGTACCCGCCTGGGCTTTGGGGTAAAAAAGACCATGATGATGGCGCAACGGCTTTACGAAGCCGGGCACATTACCTACATGCGTACCGATTCCACCAACCTGAGTTCCGATGCGGTGGCAGCCTGTCGGGAATGGATCGGTGAAAAGCTGGGTGACAAATACCTGCCAGATGCGCCGCTGTCCTACAGCAGCAAGGAAGGCGCCCAGGAAGCGCACGAAGCCATTCGTCCTTCGGATGTGCGGCGCACCTCTGATTCCCTGAAAGATATGGAACGCGACGCCCAGCGCCTGTACGAGCTGATTCGTCGACAGTTCATCGCCTGCCAGATGCCCCCGGCGGAATACCTGAGCTCCACCCTGACGGCCACCGGCAACGGTTACGAGCTGAAAGCGAAAGGGCGGATCATGAAGTTCGATGGTTGGACCCGAATTCAGCCGCCGGCTTCGCGCAAGGGCCAGGAAGACACCCTGTTGCCGGATGTGAAAGAAGGCGATGTGCTGTCTATCGATAACGTGGATGCCAACCAGCACTTCACCAAGCCGCCAGCCCGTTTTACCGAGGCGAGCCTGGTCAAGGAACTGGAAAAGCGCGGCATTGGCCGCCCGTCCACCTACGCAGCGATCATTTCAACGATTCAGGATCGCGGTTATGTGCGTCAGGACAACCGCCGTTTCTACGCTGAAAAAATGGGCGACATCGTTACCGACCGTCTGGTGGAAAACTTCCCCAACCTGATGGACTACGGTTTCACTGCCAGCATGGAAGAAACCCTGGATGAAGTTGCTGAGGGGCAACGGAACTGGCAGGACGTACTGAACGAATTCTACAAAGATTTCGTCAGCAAGCTGGATGCCGCCCAGGGCGAAGGCACGGGCAAACAGGCAGTGGGCGGCATGCGCGCCAATCTGCCCACTGACACGGATATTGAATGCCCCACCTGTGGCCGCCCGATGCAGATTCGCACCGGTTCCACCGGCGTGTTTCTGGGCTGTTCCGGTTACGGATTGCCGCCGAAAGAGCGCTGCACTGCCACCATGAATCTGCTGCCCGGTGAAGAAGCTGAAACGGTGAAAGCAGACGATGATGAAGAAGCGGAAACCAATGAACTGCGCAGTAAAAAGCGGTGCCAGAAGTGTGGCACGGCCATGGAAAATTACCTGATCGACGAAAAGCGCAAGCTGCACATCTGCGGTAACAACCCGGATTGTGATGGCTATGTGGTTGAGAAGGGTGAATTCCGTATCAAGGGCTATGATGGCCCGGTGTTGGAATGTGAAAAGTGCGGTAACGACATGCAGTTGCGCACCGGTCGATTCGGCAAGTTCTTCAAGTGCACCAATGCAGAGTGTGGTAACACCCGCAAGCTGCTCAAGAGTGGCGAGCCGGCTCCCCCGCGTGCGGACCCCATTCCCATGCCGCATCTGCAATGCCAGAAAGTGGATGATCACTACCTGTTGCGTGACGGGGCCTCTGGCCTGTTTCTGGCCGCCAGTAAATTCCCGAAAAACCGGGAAACGCGCCCACCGCTGATTGAAGAAATTCAAAGCGTGGCCAAGCAGCTGGATCCGAAGCACGCGTATCTGGCTGAGGCTCCTGCCGCCGACCCGGACGGCAACAAAGGCGTGCTGCGCTACAGCCGCAAGGCCAAAGAGCAGTACGTGATGAGCGAAATCGACGGCAAGGCCACCGGCTGGATGGCCTTCTATCGCGACGGCAAATGGGTCGAAGAACAGACCAAGAAAAAAGCCCCCGCGAAGAAGAAGGCGGTTGCCAAGAAAAAGGCAGCAAAAAAGAAAGCCCCGGCCAAAAAGGCCGCAGCCAAGAAGTAATCCAGCAAGCATCACGCTTCACGCATGCAGGCGATAGCCTGCGTGTCGCGTGGTGCGTGCAGCGGAGTGTTTTATGTCCAGAATGGTTCGAGACAACACCGTAAGCGGTTTGCGCGAGCGGATTTACTTTGCCAATGCCCTGTTACGCCAACTGACCCACGAGCAGGCCGAGGCCTCGCCCACCGTGCGCCTGGCGCTACGCGGGGCGGTGGTGTTTCATCTGTATTCGGTGCTGGTGGGGCTGGCGCGACAATCCGGCAAGACCTTTCAGGTAGACGGTGCGGACACCTTGTTCAGCCTGGCGGCGCTGGAGCAGGCCTTTCGGGATGCTGGCGTTGAAGCGCCAGAGATCGCTATTCTGGCCCGCGCTCGTGCCGACCGCGGGGATCTGATTGCCTGGCTGGACGGGGAAATGCAGACCGCACTGGGCGCCGCAGGCCTGGCCCGCCGCCCGGCGCCACCCAGCGAAGAGAATGCCCTCAACCTGATGGCCGAAGACCGCTACGCGCCTTTGGCAGAAGGGGATCTCCAGCGCCTTGCCGACAGTGTGACCCGGGTTGGGGAGCTGGTGGAGCATTGCATGGGCTACCTGGAAGAGTGGTGAAGGTCAAAGGTCAGGTGACAGTTGATAGTGGACTGTTGGCAGTGCGTGGCTGAGCACTTTCATTCGCTCAACGTAAGAGGCCGCGCCCGGAAAACGGGTGCGGCCTCTTACGTTGGAAACCAGAAGCATCGTCGCGTAGCTGTCGACTATCCACTTTCAACTATCTTTTGGCCTCTTTGGGCATCGCCGTTTTTGTCTGGATCGCTATCATGGTAAACATGCTGTTGCCCGCTTTGCCGGCGCAGCCCCAGACATGTACACCGTGAGGAATGCGATGAACGCCCGTTTACTGCCCGCCGCTTTGTTAATGGCCCTGGCCGCACCTGCCGTATTGGCCCAGACCCCGGAAGAAAAAGGCCTGGAGATCGCCCGGGAGGCGGATAGCCGTGGCGAGGGCTTTGGGGACTTTCAGGCCGACATGAAGATGGTGCTGATCAGCAAGAGTGGCCAGACCTCGGACCGGGAGCTGCGCGTGAAGACGCTGGAAGGCACCGGTGAGGAAGAGGGTGACAAGAGCCTGACCATCTTCGATACCCCCCGTGACGTGCGCGGCACCGCCATGCTTACGTTCAGCTACAAGACCCGCGACGACGACCAATGGCTGTACCTGCCCGCGTTGCGCCGGGTGAAGACCATTGCCTCACGGAACAAGTCCGGTCCTTTCATGGGCAGTGAATTCAGTTTTGAAGACATGCGCGGCCAGGAGGTGGAGAAGTACACCTACAAGTATCTGCGCGATGAACCCTGCGGCGAACTGACCTGTTTTGTGGTCGAGCGCTACCCGCAAGATGAGGACTCCGGCTACACCCGGCAAGTTTCCTGGATCGACCAGCAGGAATACCGCACCTGGAAAGTGGACTACTACGACCGCAAGAAAAGCCTGCTCAAGACGCTAACGGCCAGTGACTTTTCACAGTATCAAGACAAGTTCTGGCAGCCCGCCAAGATGTCCATGGTTAACCACCAGACAGGCAAATCCACGGACCTGTTCTGGAGCAACTACCGCTATGACACGGGGCTGAGTGAGTCAGACTTCAACAAAAACAGCCTGAAGCGCGCTCGTTGATTTCTTCCGCCAAGAATATGAAAAACGGGTTGGCTACGGCATTGCTGTTGGCAGTGCCACTCGTCTCCTCTGCGTGGGAATTTCGCGGTGAAGTGGCGCTGGAAGGGCGTTATTTTACCCAGGACTCTCCCTATCCCCAGGCGGATTATTCCACCAATGGTTCCGGCTATATCAAGCCGGAAGTTTTCCATGAGTGGAATAACCGTGATGACCTGTTCACCTTTATCCCCTATGCCCGGGTGGATGAACACGATACAGAGCGCACTCACTGGGACATCCGTGAGTTGTCCTGGATTCATGTGGGCAATGGCTGGGAATCCCGGGTGGGTATTCGCAAGGTGTTCTGGGGCGTCACCGAAGGGCGCCACCTGGTGGATATCATCAACCAGACCGATCAGGTGGATCAGGTGGATGGCGAGGAAAAACTCGGCCAGCCCATGATTAACCTGTCCACGGTCCGGGACTGGGGGATCGTCGATGTGTTCGTGCTGCCCGGTTTCCGTGAGCGTACCTACGCGGGTGAAGAGGGGCGTCCACGTACACCTTTGCCGGTATCCGATAACGCGCAGTACGAATCCTCGAAAGAAAACCAGCGTGTGGATTTTGCCATCCGCTACCAGCAGTACTTCGACAACGGGCTGGAGCTGGCCCTGTCGCATTTTTCCGGTACCAGCCGCGACCCGCTACTGATTCCGGATTCGCTGACGCTGGCTGAGCTGCAGGCACTGATCGCCACCGGGCAATTGCCATCGGGCAGTGATCCGGAATTTATCCCGCTGTACAACGTCATCGACCAGACCGGGCTGGAGCTGCAATACCTGAATAGCGGTTGGCTATGGAAGCTGGAGGCGATCAGCCGATCCGGGCAGGGCGAGCGCTTTAATGCCGTGGATGGCGGTTTTGAATATACCCAGGTCGGGCTGCTCGATACGGCCACGGATCTGGGCTGGATTGTGGAGTACATCTGGGAAGACCGGGATGACAGTCTGGCGTCTCCTCTGGCCAGTGATGTGTTGCTGGGCACCCGGTTTACCTTCAACGACGTAGCTTCCACCGAGATACTCGCCGGCATCATCTATGACACCGAGGACGAGGAAAAAGCGATCAGCCTCGAGTCCAGCCGTCGTTTCGGGAACAGCCTGAAAGCCAGCCTGGAGGCCCGCTTTTATACCGATACCGGGAAGCCGCAAAGCGCCTCGCAACTGTACCGGGATGCCCTGCGCAATGTGAATACCAACCCTGGGCTGGGGCCGATCAGTCGTTCTGACTTTATCCAGGCGGAATTGGTGTATTACTTCTAGCGGGTCCCTGCCGCTGGACGCCGGATGCCCGGTTTCACGTCAGGCACCGGCGTTGAGCATCCGGCGCAGTGCGAGCTATTCGCGATAAGCCAATCAAACGGACCGAAACCGGTTGTGCACTCTTATCCGTGAGGGCGCTTTCCTTCTTGACCCTCCTATCAGCCAAACGTATGTTTGAAACGTATGTTTTGAACACACAGGGCAGGGTATGGCACAGGCGGGGACAGTAGACCGGATTCTTGATACCGCAGAGGTATTGTTTGCCCAGAAGGGCTTCGCGGAAACCAGTCTGCGTGCCATTACCAGCAAGGCCGGGGTGAACCTGGCAGCGGTGAATTACCATTTCGGTTCCAAGGAAGCCTTGATTCAGGCCGTCTTCGAGCGCTTCCTGACGCCGTTCAGCCTGGCGCTGGACGCCAAGCTTGATGAAATGGAAGCCTCCGGCATTCCCGATACCCCCGAAAATGTGCTGGGGATTGTGTTCCGCCTGGCGCTGGGCACACATCCCGAGGACCCCCAGCGAGCTGCCATCTTCTTCCGCCTTTCCGGGCAGGCGTACAGTCAGCCACAGAGCCATTTGCGCGAATATCTCCACCAGCACTACAGCGCGGTCTTTGCCCGTTTGCAGCGCCATCTGCAGCAGGCCGTACCGGATGTGCCGCCCATGGAACTGTTCTGGCGGGTGCAGTTCAGCCTCGGGGCAGTCATTTTCACCCTGTCGGGCATGCAATCGCTGCAAAGCATCAGCAAGGCCGATTTCAACATGGACGCCAGCACGGCGGATATCACCAAACGCTTGCTGCCGTTTCTGGTCGGTGGCATTCAGGCAGAAGTGCCGGATCAGCCGTTGCATACGGGCAAGTAAAGGCGGCAACGCGTGAGGCTGGCCGGTTGGCTGACTCGCTGATGTGGTAAGGGTTCGCGTTGCAACTTCGCACTTTCAACTTGAAACTATCCCCATGGAATTGATTATCAACTTGTCTGAACAATGGCTGGAGCTGCGTGGCACGCGGACCGAGCGCTTTGCGATTTCTTCCGCCGCTAACGGTGCCGGCGAAGCCATGGGCAGCGGCGCCACGCCTCGAGGTGCCCATGTGGTCAGGGCCCGTTTCGGTGCCGGGCTACCGCCAGGGGCGGTGCTGCTGGGGCGCAAGTTTTCCGGTGAAGTGTTCGACGCCGAGCTGGGCGCCCGCTTTCCCGAGCGTGACTGGGTGCTGAGTCGCATTCTTTGGCTTGGCGGTCTGGAACCAGGACAGAATCTGGGCGCTGACGTGGATAGTTTTCGGCGCTTTATTTATATTCACGGCACACCGGACAGTGAGTCAATGGGCACACCTGCCTCCCACGGCTGCATCCGGATGCGAAATGATGCGGTGATCCGTTTGTTTGACCAGGTGCCGGTGGGTACCCGGGTAACGATCACCGATTAATGTCTTCTGCCTACAAGGTTGCCATGTCTGCATCCGCCTCCCCGTTATTAATGCTCGACCTGGAAGGGCTTGAGGTCAGCGCCACGGAAAAAGACATGCTGGCACACCCCGGTGCCGGTGGTCTGATTCTGTTTACCCGTAATTATGCCAACCGCGAACAGCTGGCCGAACTGGTGCGCCAGGTCCGTGCCGTACGCCCGGACATGCTGATCGCTGTGGATCAGGAAGGCGGGCGAGTGCAACGCTTCCGCGACGGCTTTGTCCGCCTGCCACCCATGGCGGCGCTGGGGCAGCGTTATGACCAGTCTCCCACAGAGGCGGTGCGCGAAGCGGCGCTGCTGGGCGAGTTGATGGCATCGGAGCTGACCGAGCTGGATATCGATATCAGTTTCGCGCCGGTGCTGGATCTGGACTACGGCAACAGCTCGGTGATTGGTGATCGCAGTTTCCATGGTGACGCAGATGCCATGATCGCCCTGGCTGGCGCCTTTATTGATGGGATGAGCGCCGCTGGCATGGCGGCCACGGGAAAGCATTTTCCCGGGCATGGCCATGTGGTTGCCGACTCGCACCTTGAATTACCGGTAGATCCGCGTCCGCTGGCGGACCTGGAAGCGGCGGATATGCGCCCCTTCATGGCGTTGGCGCCTAAACTGGACGGCATCATGCCCGCCCATGTGATCTATAGCGCGGTGGAGCAGCAGACCGCTGGTTTTTCCCGTTATTGGTTGCAAACGCAGCTGCGTGAGCGGCTGGGTTTCCGGGGCGTCATTTTTTCCGATGACCTGTCCATGGCGGGTGCCCACGGTGTGGGAGGTTATCCGCAACGGGCGCAGGCGGCGCTGGATGCCGGTTGTGACATGGTGCTGGCCTGCAATTGCCGTGAAGGGGCGGAGCAGGTACTGGACTTCCTGGGGACGAACCGGTTTCAGGGCCAGGTGCCGGCAGCAGGGCTGCGTGCCCGGCCACGCTTGCCCATGGTGCCGGAGCGCCGGGCCATTGCCACTGAGCTGGCCGCTGCATTGCGCGAGCAGGCGGCAACCTAAAACAGACTCTCACTGAACAGTAAAAGCGAAGGAAGACATTAATGAACTGGGACTGGAATCAATTGCTGCAGTGGCCAACAGTCGAGACACCAATGGATATCTGGCTGACTCAGCTTTTTATCATTGTGCTGTGTACTGTCTCCATCAATTTTATTCTGATGCGTAGCATCGATGTGGCAGAGCGGTTGATTGGAAAAACCGAAACCCTGTGGGATGACGCCTTGCTGGAGGCCGCGCGTATCCCGGTTCGTCTGGTGTTCTGGGTGATTGGCTTGTCCGTGTCCATGGAGCTGTTGCAGGCGGTGTCCGCTGAGGAAAACGCCCTGTTTGAGTTAGTGCCCCAGGTGCGTCGTATCGCCTTTATCATCATTATCGCCATGTTCCTGAACCGGTTTGTTTCCTATACAGAAAAAAACCTGATTGATCCGGGGCGCATGCGCAAGCCGATGGATCGGTCCACGGCCGCTGCGGTTGCCAAGCTGTTACGGGTATCGGTGATTATTACCTCTCTGCTGATCATTTTGCAGACACTGGGCTACAGCATTTCCGGGGTGCTGGCCTTTGGTGGTATTGGCGGCATGGCGGTGGCCTTTGCGGCCAAGGATCTGCTGGCCAATTTCTTTGGCGGCATGATGGTCTATCTGGACAAGCCGTTTCGGGTCGGGGATTGGGTGCGTTCACCGGATCGCTCTATCGAAGGGAGCGTGGAAGATATCGGCTGGCGCCTGACCCGCATCCGCACCTTTGATCAGCGCCCCCTGTATATTCCCAATGCCATGTTTACCTCCATCGTGCTGGAAAACCCGTCGCGGATGTACAACCGCCGTATCAATGAAAAAATCGGCATTCGCTATGATGACTGGCAGAAGATGCCCGGCATTGTTGCTGACGTGCGCACCATGCTGATTGAGCATGAAGACCTGGAAACGGAAAACCGTACCCTGATCGTGAACTTCGATAGTTATGGGGCCTCTCACCTGGAGTTCTTTATCTATACGTTCACCAAAACCACCCAATGGGTGCAGTACCATGAGATCAAGCAGGACGTGTTGATGAAAATCATGAACATTGTCCATGAGCATGGTGCCGAGTTTGCGTTCCCCACGCGCACCCTGCATCTGGTCAGCCAGAATGATGATGGCCCGGCCACGGGCCTGGAAGACAACAACCCGGAGGACGCACAGCATGTCCAGCGCTGATGAATTGCAACAGGAATTGATGAGGGTTCGGCGCAACGCCATCGAACTGCATTCCTCCGATCAGGTACAGGAAGCCATCGCCAAGCTGGCTTTCGAAGTGACCGAGGCCTGTTCCGGCAAGGTGCCGGTGTTCGTCACCATCATGAATGGCGGCATGATCTTCGCGGCGGAACTGGTCAAGCGTCTGGATTTTCCCCTGGAGATGGATTACCTCCACGCCAGCCGTTATCTGGGCGCGACCAGCGGTGGCGATGTGGAATGGATCGTAACCCCCAATGCCACCCTGGAAGGGCGCCACGTGGTCATCGTGGACGACATTCTGGATGTGGGGTCCACGTTGTTGTCGATCATTGAAGCTTGCAAAGCCCAGGGCGCGGCGTCGGTGAAAACCTGTGTGTTGGTGGACAAGCAGCACGACCGCAAGGCCAGGCCGGGCCTGAAAGCCGACTTCACCGCGCTGGAAGCAGACGATTATTACCTGTTCGGCATGGGCATGGATTACAAGGGATTCTGGCGTAATGCGCCGGGTATTTATGCGGTAAGAGAGAGCGACCTCTGATGTTGGCCTTTATTGGTGGCACCGGCCTCACGCGCATGGATAACTTGCGCATCATCGATACCCACACGGTGGAAACCCGGTTTGGTGCACCTTCCGCACCGGTGCTGGAAGGGGAGCTGGATGGCCAGCGGGTGCTGTTCCTGGCCCGCCATGGTGATCCGCATGTGTTGCTGCCCCATCAGGTGAATTACCGCGCCAATCTGGTGGCCCTGAAAGAGGCGGGGGCCACGGCGATTGTGGCGGCCAATGCGGTGGGCGGCATTACCGCCCAGGCGTCCACCGGGGCACTGGTGCTGCCGGATCAGATTATTGATTACACCTATGGCCGGGCCATGACCCTGTTCGATGATCTGGATGAGCCGCTGGTGCATGTGGATTTCAGCTGGCCGTTTGATGTGACATTGCGCAATGCCCTGAAAGCCCGCCTGGCGGCGGCAGAACTGAGCTGGAATGATGGCGGTTGCTACGGTGCAACACAGGGTCCCCGGCTGGAAACCGCCGCTGAAATTGCCCGCCTGGAGCGCGATGGCTGCGATATCGTCGGCATGACCGGTATGCCTGAAGCGGTGCTGGCCCGGGAGCTGTCGTTGCCTTACGCCATGCTGTCCCTGGTGGTCAATCCGGCCGCCGGCAAGTCCACCCATGAAATTACCATGGCGGAAATCGAAGCAGTCATCCACGATGGGATGGCCAATGTGCGTCAACTGCTGGCGGACTTTGCTCGACATTATTCGCCGTCATAACCCCTATTCAGGCAGCCTGCTTGTCAGGTTGCTTGCTGGCATAAGGAGCATGCATCGGTGACGTTGCTGATTATATTCGCCACCATTTCCATCGGTTTTTCCTTTGTGTGCTCCGTACTGGAAGCGGCACTGCTATCCATTACGCCCAGCTTTATTGCTGGTCTGCGCGACACTAACCCGAAGCTGTATAAAAGCCTGCGCGGGTTCAAGGACGATATCGATAAGCCCCTGTCAGCGATTCTGACCCTTAACACGGTGGCGCATACCGTTGGCGCTACCGGTGTTGGTGCCCAGGTGGCCGTGGTGTTCGGGGAGGCCTGGCTGGGGGCGGCGTCGGGCATCATGACGCTGGCGATTCTGGTGTTCTCCGAGATCATTCCCAAAACCATCGGTGCGAAATACTGGCGTTCACTGGCCACCATGCTGCCGCCCACGCTCAAGGTCATCATGGTGTCGCTGTTACCGTTTGTCTGGCTGTCCAAGCTGATTACCAGCCGCATTGGTGGCAACGAACATGATGTGGATGTACGGGCGGAAATCCGGGCCCTGGCGGACATGGGCGAGGATCAGGGCGCGCTGGATGACGATGAGCACCGGGTGATTCACAATATTTTGCGCCTGCATGATATCCGGGTCGGCACCATCATGACCCCGAGCACGGTCTGCCGGGTAGTAGAGCCGGGTCTGACCGTGAGCGCGTTCAAGGAGCGGGAGAAGGGGCAGCCGTTTTCCCGTTACCCGGTGATGAGCGCCAGTGGTGAAGCGAAAGGCTATATCCATAAATCCGATTTGCTGGATAGTGGCCCGGACCAGACCATGCAGGCGTTGGCCCGCGAAGTGTCCATGGTGCATACCACGCTCAATATCGAAGACTTGTTTAGCGCCATGTTGACCCAACGTCAGCATATGGCGGTGGTTTATGATGACCACGGCACCTGGGTGGGCCTGATCACCCTGGAAGATATTCTGGAAAGCATCCTGGGCCGTGAAATCATGGATGAAACCGATAACGTGGCCGACCTGCGCCTGTATGCGCGCCAACGCTGGAATCGGCGGCTGAAAAAGCAGGACAAACCACAGTAAGGCATCGCGCAACGCGCGCCGAGAATGGAGGAGAGCATTATGACCGGCATTTACCAAGACAATAGCGAAACCATCGGTAATACCCCCCTGGTGAAGATCAATCGCATCACTCAGGGCAATATTCTCGCCAAGATCGAATCCCGTAACCCGGCGGGCAGTGTGAAGTGCCGGATCGGCGCGTCCATGATCTGGGACGCAGAGAAGAGCGGCAAACTGAAGCCGGGTATGACGTTGGTGGAGCCCACTAGTGGTAACACCGGCATCGCGTTGGCCTATGTGGCTGCGGCCCGGGGCTACGATCTGGTGCTGACCATGCCGGATTCCATGAGCTTGGAGCGTCGCAAGATCCTCAAGGCGCTGGGTGCCAAACTGGTGCTGACGCCCGGCGCGAAAGGCATGCCCGGGGCTATCGCCAGGGCAGAAGAGCTGGTGCAGGAAAACCCGGACAGCCACCTGATGCTGCAACAGTTCAACAACCCGGCGAACCCGGCGATCCACGAGAAGACCACCGGTCCGGAAATCTGGGAAGCCACCGGTGGTGACATCGATGTACTGGTGAGCGGGGTTGGCACTGGCGGCACTATCACCGGCGTGGCCCGTTACATCAAGAACAGCCAGGGCAAGGCCATCACGGCGGTGGCGGTGGAACCGGATTCTTCCACCATGATCTCCGCCGCCCTGAAAGGCGAAGAGCCGACCCATGGTCCCCACAAAATTCAGGGCATTGGCGCCGGCTTTGTGCCGAAGAACCTGGATATGTCAGTGGTGGACCGGGCGGAGCAGGTCAGCAACGAAGAGGCCATGGAGTGGGCCCACAAGTTGATGCAGGAAGAAGGCATTCTGGCGGGTATTTCCTGTGGGGCGGCCATGTGTGTAGCGGATCGTCTCAGCCAGCAGCCGGAATTTGCCGGTAAGACCATTGTGGTGGTGCTGCCGGATTCCGGCGAACGTTACCTCAGCTCCCCCTTGTTTGCCGATACCTTCACTGAACAGGAGCTCGGCCAGTAGTCCGTCGAGGTCAGTTTGTAGGTCGGCTTGGGCGAAGGCGTAAGCCGACTGTCAATATTCGCCGCCCGGTTTATGTCGGCTTACGCCTTTCAGGCTAAGCCGACCTACGACATGTTTTGGACTCCTTACCGAGGTGGCCAGTAGCGATTCGAGAGTAGAATGTGGTGTGCAGTTTGGGTTGCCCCCTGTGGGCTGTCCGGGCTGAGCGCTGTACTGTCAGCGGCGGGCAGGGTATAACTGCATGATAAGCCCGTACACGGGCAGTTTCCGCCTTCAGGCGGGCTATTGGGGGAACACCATGAAATACCTCGCAGTCATGCTCTGCGGTGCCACATTGCTCAGTGGTTGTTACTTTGAAGAAGATGACATCAGCAGCAGTGATCGGCAGGAACAACTTCCTATTGTGCAGAATGATGCGCCGCAAGGTACCCGCGTAGTGCCGGGCGAGCAGGTCATGAGCAGCGGCCGCTATCGCAACGACATTCAGGTGGCCAATGGCGCTGCCGCGATCAAGGCGACCAGCGAACATTACGGCACCACCGCCGAAATTTCCGTTATTCAGTAATCACCGGTTTGGGCCGTAAGCCGGCCCGCCGTCCGAGCGGCACCGATGGCACTAGCGGTGCATCCCCGTTATCCTTGCCGGCCGGATTCAGGCTGGTGGTTTCATGTCAGATAAAGCAGGGGCAGGCACAACCCAGGTCGATGTGGTGGTTATCGGTGCCGGCGCAGCCGGGCTGATGTGTGCGGCCACGGCGGCCTACCAGGGCCATCGGGTGCTGGTGCTGGACCATGCCAACAAGGCCGGCAAGAAGATCCTTATGTCCGGCGGCGGGCGTTGCAATTTCACCAACCTGAATACCACACCGGAACATTTTGTCTCCGCCAACCCGCATTTCTGCAAATCGGCTCTCAAACGTTACACCCCCTGGCATTTCCTGGAACTGGTGGAGCGCCATGGTATTGAGCACGTGGAAAAAGCGCCCGGGCAGCTGTTCTGCGCGGATTCGGCCAAAGACATTCTCGGTATGCTGCTGACGGAATGTGAGTGGGCCGGAGCCGAGATCCGCCTGAAGACCGATATTCGACGCGTCAGCCAAACGGAATCGGGCTTTTCGCTGAGTACCAGTGCGGGGACCGTCCAGTGTGCGAAGCTGGTGGTGGCCTGCGGCGGCCTGTCGATTCCCACCATGGGGGCCACCGGTTTTGGCTACCAACTGGCGGAACAATTCGGGTTAAAGGTTCTGCCCACCCGTGCCGGCCTGGTACCGTTTACCCTGCAGCCTGATGACAAGGCCTGGCTGGCTGCCCTGTCAGGCATCAGCACCGATGTGGTGGCGCAAACCTCAGCGGCGTCCTTCGCCGAGCCCATGTTGATTACCCATCGTGGCCTGTCCGGGCCTGCCATGTTGCAGGTCTCCAGCTTCTGGACGCCGGGCCAGCCGGTGATCGTGGATTGGTTGCCCCAGGTGGCAGATCTGTTCGAGCAACTGGTGGAAGAGCGCCGGGCACATCCCAACCGTGGCCTGGAACGATGGTTACGCCAGTACTTCTCCCAGCGGCTGGCGGCTGCACTGGCCGAGCAATTCGGCTGGCAAGGCAATCTCCAGCAGTTCAGCAATGAACGGCTGGCCAGTGTGGCTGCGACCTTGAAAGGCTGGGCGTTCAAACCCTCTGGCACCGAAGGGTATCGCACGGCGGAAGTGACCCTGGGCGGGGTGGACACCGATGCCATTTCCTCAAAAACCTTTGAAGTCAAAACGGTCCCCGGGCTGCATTTTATTGGCGAAGTGCTGGATGTGACCGGACAACTGGGAGGCTTCAATTTCCAGTGGGCGTGGGCCAATGGCTGGTGCACGGGGTTGGCGTTGTAAAGCGCTGCTCTGGTGGGCGATTGGATGCAGTGAACGGTGGCCTTAAAGCTTGCCCCCCTGATACCCCCTTTCTATGATGAAGGTTAATAAGCGGTGCGCGGGCAGGTGGGGTGGTGGTGAGTGACACGGATAATGATGAGCTAATCGGGCAGATTTACGAAACCGCACTTTCCCCCGGCGACTGGGTGGATCTGGTCGATACCATTACCAGCTGGACAGATGTTCCCTCAGGCCCACCGTCGGGCTCGGTGAGCACCGATATTGATAGCCGCAGAACCCCTGCCGAAGTCGAAGTGCTGATCAATCATCTGGATCGTGCCGTGCGTAGCAGTGCGTACATGCATGCGCTTGAGGATCGCACCCGTATCCTCAACGACATGTATAACCAGATGCCCTGGCCCATGCTGATGCTCGATGAGCGAATGGGGGTGCTCGAATGCAACCCGGTGGCGGAACAGGCGTTGTCCAGCGGCCCACTGGAGATCCTGCCGGACCGCTCTTTGCAATTCAGTGACCGGGAGCTGCGCCAGTCGCTGAAGCGGGTGATTTCACTGGAAGCGGGGCGGGAAACGCAGCTTCTCAACTCCCAGCAAGACTCGGTTTCCTTGCTCTGCCTGCCAGTGAAAAAATCCGATGCGCCGGGCAGTATTTCTCAGGTACGAACCATTGTCTGGGTATTGGCCGGACAGAGTATGGTGACACCCTCGCCAGAGATGCTTCGTTCCGTCTTTCACATTACCCATGCAGAATCCCGGCTGCTGCACCTGCTGTGCAAAGTCGGCAATCTGAATCAGAGTGCCGAGCTACTCAATATCAGCGTGCACACGGCGCGTACTCAGCTCAAGTCCACCATGAGCAAACTTAACGCCAGCAGCCAGGTGCAATTGGTCAGCCAGGCCATGGGGCATGCCCTGGTGCAAGCCGCCCGGTTGCCGCAGGTGCAGACTGAGCGTGAATTTACACTGACGTTACCCGACGGCCGGGTACTCAGCTGGTACGAGTATGGCGATCCGAATGGGCGCCCGGTACTGACGCTGGATAACCTGGGGGCTGCGGTGCCCGACCATACGTTTTTTGATGGCTGGTACCGGGAAAAAGGTTTGCGCATGATCATGATCGTGCGCCCCGGATATGGCATTTCTACCTACAAGAAGAACTTTGAATTTCGGGATTTTGCTGACGATATTCTGGCCCTCTGTCAGCACCTGAAAATTCAGCGCCCGCCAATGGCCGCGTATTGTGGTGGTGGTCCCTATGCCCTGTGCGCAGCGGCTACAAATCCAGAAATTTTTGAGCGGCTGGGTATTCTTGCCAGCACGGTTCCCATCGAGCACTTCGAACTGGATAAGCTGGACCGCTTGCACAAAATGTTCCTGCAGCTTTTTCGTCGAGACCCGCGTCTGTTTGTGTTGATGGGCAGGCTCGGGTTACGCGGCGTGCAACATGCACCGGAAAAGTATTTTGCCAAACTGGCCAAGTCTCTCTGTCAGCACGATCAGGACGTTCTCGGCAATCCGGATTTACTGAGTCGGTTGATCAAGTGTATGCGGCGGAGCCATTTTCAGGGGGCAAAGATCCTTATCGATGAATACCTGCGTCTGCAGTTTCCCTGGAAAGTGGATCTGGGTGACATCACCATTCCTGTGATTCACTGGCACGGTGAAGATGACCGCATTATTTCTATTGGCAGCGCCCGCGGTTTGGCGTCCGAGATCCCCGGTGTGAAATTCCGAAGCTTTGCAGGAATGGGGCGCTTCATGATTTATGCCGTTTGGGAGGATTTTCTCAGCGAGTTGCTGGAATTGCCGGCGGCTACGGAAAACGGGTAACCGCCTGCGGGGCGGGTCAGGTGCTTAGGCAATACCGGGGAACTTTGCCTTGAAGTCCTCGGGTACGGGCATCACGCCGTGATTTTGGTGATCAAAAAACACGAAGCCCTGCTTGGCCAAGACCACCAGTTGCCCACTGGGCTGTTTGGTTACCCGAAAAATCAGGTCTGCCCCGTACTTGTTGAAATCCATCAGCCCCACTTCAAACTGCAAATCGTCCTGCGCAAAGCTTTCTGCACGATAGCTGGCTACCAGGTCGGTCACCACAATGCGCTCCTGGCTGTAATCGATATCGCAGAAGAATCGGTAGCGAGCTTCGGAAAGCAGCGAAATCATCTGATCATTGCCCACATGTTTGCCGGTATTCAGGTCGGTCATGCGCACGTTGATGGTATGGGTATAGAGAAACTGCTCGGGCAAATCGAGTTTGACGCGCGCCATGGGAAGAAGCTCCGGTGGAGTGGGGAGGGCGCTAATTTTAGGTTATTCGTGGATTAGAGTGAATGGCTCGCTTTTCGCCGTCTGAAGGATTTATCGCGAATACCCGGCACTTTGCCAAACGCTCGACGCCGGATGCCTGACGTAAAACCCCATAGCCTTAGAGGTTGTCGTTATTGCGGAATCTCTTTTGAGGGGTGTTTTAGGGATTGCCTGGGCCATCATTCAGGCAATAATCGGGGCATGCATTATGCGCAGAGAGCATGGAGGCCAAGGGTTTCAGGTTTTGAAGGCAAGCGTCCGTCGTCGGGCATCCGGCGTCCAGCGGTTGCCTGGCAGCGATCTGACTAATTGGCTCAACGGGAGCGTGCTACCGTTCTGGCTGCGGCGAACAATAGTGCCGACTATCCATTATCCAAGGAGGATCCATGGCCAAATCCAGCTGGCGCCCAGCGCATATTCCTGACCTTACCGGCAAGACCATACTGGTCACCGGTGCCAACAGTGGTATTGGCCTGGAAGCGGTGAAGCTGTTTGCCGCCAACGGCGCAGAGGTGATCCTGGCATGCCGAAACACGGCCAAGGCGGAAGCGGCGGTGGAGCAGGTCAGAGAGCAGACTCCGGATGCCAGGTTGATTGTCATGCCGCTGGATCTGGCCGATCTGGCATCGGTAAAGGCGTTTGTTGTGGCGCTGAAAGAGCGTATCAGCAAGCTGGATATTCTGCTCAACAACGCGGGCTTGATGGCGCCGCCGCTACAGCGCACCCAAGATGGCTTTGAAATACAGTTTGGTACCAATCATCTCGGGCACTTCGCGCTTACCGGCCCCTTGCTGGATCTGCTGGAAGCGGCGCCGGCCCCGCGCATCGTCCAGATCTCCAGCCTGGCGCACCGTAGCGGAAAGATCATGTGGGGGAATCTCAATGCGGAGAAGCGTTATTCCCGCTGGCCTTTCTATTGCCAGAGCAAGCTGGCCAACCTGATTTTTGCCAAGGATCTGCACCGCCGCTTGCGCAAACGCGGCTCAAACATTCAGGTTATGGCAGCCCATCCCGGCTATTCGGCGACCCATCTGCAGGACACCATCCCCGGCGGCGGTCTGTTCAACAAGGTTATGGCCCAGCCAGCCGAGATGGGCTGCCTGCCGGGGGTGATGGCGGCCACCAGTGATGAGGTGGTCTCCGGAGGTTATTACGGCCCGGATGGAAAAATTCTCGAGCTGCGGGGCTACCCTGCACCGGCCTTTGCCCGAAAAATCACGGATAACGAAGGCCTGGCGCAACGGTTATGGGACGAGTCCGAACGGCTCACGGGGGTTCGCTACCTGAATACACAGGGGCATTGAAGAGCGCGCGGCATAAGCCGTTATGAGCCGCTATGTGGGGGTGGCCCTGTCCCTCCCAGGCTTCAGGATTCCCTTTTCATCTCCTTCCGGTTGCCGCTTCGCAGGTCCCTGCCTATGCTATTTCATGGCTAACGGAATCGGGAACGGCTTTGAAAAACGACAATGATGCGTTGATCGGCAAGATCTATGAAACCGCGCTATCCCCGGGGGACTGGGTCGAGTTGCTGGATACCATTGCCGGCTGGACGGAGTCGGAAGATGGCTCGCCCGGCAAAAAGAGCACGGCAGAATCGGCCCTGGTGCCTGGCCCGGCACCGCGTAGTGCAGAAGTGGAAGGCCTGATAGCGCACCTTGAGCGAGCGGTACGCTCCAGCTCGTACATGCATGCGCTGGAAGACCGCACCAATGTGCTCAATGCCATGTACAACCAGATGCCCTGGCCCATGCTGATGCTGGGTGAGCAATTGCAGGTGCTGGAATCCAATCCGGTGGCGCAGCAGGTACTGGCCGAGGGCCCCGTCCAGCTGCGCGTAAACGGTACCTTGAGCATCGCAGACAGGGAGCTGAAACAGGCTCTTGAGCGGGTAAACCGGCTCGCGGAAGGGCGAGACACGCAGCTGCTCACCTCACCCCAGGACGGTATCTCACTGTTGTGCCTGCCGGTGCAAAAATCGGATGCGCCCGGGGCGATCGCCCAGGTGCGCACCATCGTCTGGGTGCTGGCGGGGCACAGTGTGGTGACGCCATCGCCAGAAATGTTGCGTTCGGTTTTCAATATCACCGAAGCAGAATCCCGGCTGCTACATCTACTCTGCAAGGTTGGGAATCTCCAACAGAGTGCGCAATTGCTGAACATCAAGATCAGCACTGCCCGTAGCCAGCTGAAATCGGTCATGGGAAAGCTCAGCGCCACCAGCCAGGTGCAGTTGGTCAGCCATGCCATGGGACATGCGCTGGTACAGGCTGCCCGTTTGCCCCGACTGCAGGATGACGACGAAGAATACACCCTGACCCTTGCTGATGGGCGAGTGTTGAGCTGGTACGAATACGGTGATCCCAAGGGCAGGCCGGTACTGACGCTGGAGAATCAGGGCGCCTCGATGCCTGATCATACCGTGTTTGAAGACTGGTACCGTGAGCGCGGCCTGCGAATGATTCTGATCGTCCGGCCCGGTTATGGCATTTCCACCTATAAGCCGAATTACCAGTTCAAGGATCTTGGCCGGGATATCCGGGCGTTGTGTGAACACCTGCATATCCGAAAACCGCCCATGGCGGCGTATTGTGGCGGTGGCCCTTATGCACTGTGTGCCGCGGCGGACTATCCGGACCTGTTCGATCGGTTAGGCCTGCTGGGCACGACGCTGGCGGGCGAGCATCTTGAGCTGGACAAGCTGGAGCCCATTCACCGGATGAGCCTGCAGATTTCCCGCCGCGATCCTCGCCTGTTCATGTTGGTAGGACGGCTGGGGGTGCGTGGGGTACAGAAGGCCCCGGAACGCTTCTACAAGATGCTGGCGCGGGGCATGTCAGCGTCGGACCAAGCGGTGTTCAACAATCCTGATTTGCTGGCGCGGACCATCAAGCGGACTCGCCGAGGCCATTTCCAGGGGGCACGCATCATGATGGAAGAGTACCTGAACCATCTCAAACCCCTGGGGGTGGATCTCAAGCAGATTACCGTACCGATCCTGCAGTGGCACGGTGAAACCGATGGCATTATTTCCATTGAGGGCGCGCGCCACCTTGCCGCAGATTTACCGAACGTGCAGTTTCGTAGTTTCCCCGAACAGGGGCACTTTATGGTCTACGATCTGTGGCAGGATTTCTTGACCGAGCTGCTGGAACTGGATGCTCCAGCATCGGCCTGACGTGTTCAGGCCCGCGTAACGCGAACCAGCATGCCGAACAGGGCATGGTCGAAATAGTACACCTGATGGCCCGCCAGGCGGCGTTTTTCGTCGATATCCACGTACAGGCGCTCGCCGTTACTTTCCGTGTTAAACCAGATCTGTGGTGTTACATGGAGATAGCGGGATTTGCTGAACTGCAGGGTGCCTTCCAGTTCCGGTATTTCGCCGTCTTCGGTGGGCAGTGTTTGCCCGCCACGCACATAGACCGGCAAGGTTTCCGCCTTGCTGCCGATGGGTTGCTCCCAGGCGGCATGATACAGCTCGCGGTAGTCACCGGTGCCTTCCATGCGTTCCAGCATATAGCGAAGCACTTCGTCATCCTGGGACAGCGGTTGCCAGGCGCCCCGGGCAACGGCATCCGGGTCGGCCACTTCACTGGTTTCTGGCTGGCCAATGGGCACGGCCTGTGAGGCATAGTGAGGCTGCAGGCCGGCCGCCCAGATTTCTTCACTGCTGGCATTGTTTTGAGCAAACACCAGCACTTCCACTTTGTACCATCTTTGTGCGATAGCGGTGTTGCCCAACAGAACCAGAACAACCAACAGTAAAGCGCGATGCATTGAACACTCCTTGTGCCGCCTGCCGACCAGGCGTTGATTTTGGGGCCGACTATACCCCAATCAGCCTGGATTGCTCACGGGCGATGGGGCGATCGGCACGGTTTTTGTGACAAGAGTGCGGTTTGACCCGCTCTCAGACACGCAGGCTGAAGGGGTATTCAGCCTGCGGCGCCTGTCTGGATACTTTGGGCCGCGAGGCGCGTGAGCAGTTCCTGCACCACTTGAATACGTTCTTCCGGGGTTTCGCTGTCTTCCACAAAACGCAGGGCGTTGGCGCCTTCCAGCTTGAAGCGGTTGGGGCCGGACTGGACCAGCTTGACGATGGTGAGCGGGTCCACCGGGGTGCGCTCACCGAATTCCAGCTTGCCGCCGGTGGCGTGGGCGTCCAGGCGAATAATGCCCAGCCGCTCTGCCTGCTGGCGTAGTTCGGTCACGGCGAACAGGTTTTTCACCGGCTCCGGCAGCAGGCCAAAGCGGTCGATCATTTCCACTTGCAGTTCTTTCAGTCCCGCACGGGTTTTACAGCCAGCGATGCGCTTGTAGAGCGTGAGGCGGCCGAACACATCGGGCAGGTAGTCTTCCGGGATCAGTGCGGGAATACGCAGGTTCAGTTCCGGGCCGCCGCTGAGGGGTTTTTCCACATCCGGTTGCTCGCCGCGTTTCAGTGCTTCCACAGCTTGCTCCAGCATTTCCATATAGAGGCTGAAACCGATGGTTTCGATGTTGCCGTGCTGCTCTTCACCGAGCAGTTCACCGGCGCCGCGGATTTCCATGTCCTGGCTGGCGAGCATAAAGCCGGCGCCCAGGTCGGTGGCTTGCTCGATGGCTTCCAGCCGTTTGATGGCGTCCTTGGTCATGACCTTGGGGCTGGGGGTAATAAGGTAGGCGTAGGCCTGGTGGTGGCTGCGACCCACCCGGCCACGAAGCTGGTGAAGCTGGGCCAGGCCGAGCTTGTCGGCGCGATCGATGATGATGGTGTTGGCGCTGGGCACATCAATGCCGGTTTCGATGATGGTGGTGCTTACCAGCACGTTGAAACGACGGTGATAAAAGTCACTCATCACCGCTTCCAGTTCCCGTTCGCGCATCTGCCCGTGGGCAATGCCAACGCGGGCATCAGGGACCAGCTTGCGGATGTCCGCTGCGGTTTTCTCCATGGTGTCGATATCGTTGTGCAGGTAATACACCTGCCCGCCGCGCAATAGTTCACGCAGCAGCGCTTCCTTGATCGCAGTATCGTTGTGCTGCTGCACAAAGGTCTTCACCGACAGGCGTTTTTGCGGCGGTGTGGCGATGATGGAAATATCACGCATGCCGCTCATGGCCATGTTCAGGGTACGCGGAATCGGGGTGGCGGTGAGGGTGAGAATGTCACACTCGGCGCGCATCTGTTTCAGGCGTTCCTTGTGGCGCACCCCGAAGCGGTGTTCTTCGTCGACAATAATCAGGCCCAGATTGTCGAAGGCCACGGTTTCCTGGAGCAGCTGGTGGGTGCCCACCAGAATATCCACTTTGCCTTCCTTGAGCCGTTGCAACACCTGGGTCTTTTCCTTGGCGCTGCGAAAGCGCGACAGCACTTCGATGTTTACGGGCCAGTCGGCGAAACGGTCAGTGAAGGATTCGTAATGCTGTTGAGCGAGCAGGGTGGTGGGTACCAGTACCGCCACCTGGGTCTGGTTTTCCACGGCCACGAAGGCGGCGCGCATGGCCACCTCGGTTTTGCCGAAGCCCACGTCACCGCAGACCAGCCGATCCATGGGCTGGCTGGATTGCATGTCGGCGACCACAGACGCAATGGCGGCCTGCTGGTCCGGGGTCTCCTCGAAGGGAAAGGCGGCGCTGAAGCGATCGTAGTCATTCAGGTCCACATCGAACTGGCGGCCTTCGCGAGCCTCGCGGCGGGCATAGGTGTTAAGCAGTTCGGCGGCCACGTCATGGATTTTTTCCGCGGCTTTCTGGCGGGCCTTGGTCCATTGCTCGGTGCCCAGGCGGTTCAGTGGCGCGGTGTCGCCGCCACCGTAACGGCTGATCAGATGCAGGGAGGAGACCGGCACATAGAGTTTGTCGCCGCCAGCATATTCCAGTAGCAGGAATTCGTGTTGCTGGCGGTGCACTTCCATGTGGGTGAGGCCGAGATAGCGGCCCACGCCGTGCTCCAGATGGACCACCGGGGAGCCCACGGTCATTTCCCCCAACGAGCGGAATGCCTGTTCGGCGGCGCCATCGTCGCTGCTGGATTTACGGCGCCGACGTTGCAGCACCCGTTCGCCGTACAGGTCGTTTTCGGTGACCACTAACAAGGCGTGTTCCGGGGCATAGAAACCGGCGTCCAGCTCCCCTCGGGTCAGGCTCCAGCGCGCCGGGTTGGCGATGAAGTCTGGCCAGTTGTCTTTCATGGCCGGCTGGATCTGAATTTTCTGCATCAGTTCCAGCAGCGCTTCCCGGCGCCCGGCGGTTTCCGCACAGATCAGGATGTGGGTGTCCGGGTGCGCGTCGGAAAACGTATGCAGCAGGGCAAGCGGATTATTGGCGCGTACATCGGCGGTGAGCGCGGGCATGGGCGCCACATCAAAGTGAATGGCCTGGTCCACGCTGGGCGCATCGCTAGGGGCCTGGCGCGCGCGCGGGTGCTGTTTCAGGGCCGCGTTCAGTTCGTCCGGGCGCAGGAACAATTGCCAGGGAGCCAGAATCGGGCGGTGAATATCGTGGCGGCGGGATTCGTGGCGTTGTTCCACATCCTGCCAGAAGTGTTCGGTGGCGTTCTGGCAGTCGGCCAGTTCTACCAGCCGCACATCGTCGGGCAGGTAATCGAACAGGGTGGCCATTTGTTCGAAAAACAGCGGCAGATAATATTCCAGGCCGGGGGCTGCCAGGCCGTCCGTTACGTCTTGATAGAGAGGAACGTGACGGGTATCCACGTCAAAGGTATCGCGGAAGTTGCTGCGGAAGCGGGCGATGCCTTCGGCGCTGAGAGGGAATTCCGCCGCAGGCAGCAGGGTGATGTCGTCCACTTTGCCGGTGGAGCGCTGGCTTTCCGCTTCAAACAGGCGCAGGGATTCGATTTCATCGTCGAACAGTTCGATACGGAATGGCTGCTCGGCGCCCATGGGGTAGATATCCATGATCGCCCCGCGCACGGCAAACTCGCCGTGCTCGTACACGTTGTCCCGCTGTCGGTAGCCGCTGGCGACCAGCCGGCTGCGGGTGGCTTCCATGTCGAAACGATCGCCCACCTTGAGCAGGAAGCTGTTGCCGGTGATGTGGATCGGCGGCGCCAGGCGCTGCATCAGCGTATTGACCGGCACCACCAGAATGCCCTTGTGGGTGGTGGGCAACTGGTGCAGCACCTGAATGCGGTCGCTGATGATGTCCTGGTGGGGGCTGAACAGGTCGTAGGGCAGGGTTTCCCAGTCCGGGAACAGCATCACCGGCGTGTCGCTGCCGGCCAGATAGAAGCTCAGGGAGTCGGTGAGCTGCTGGGCGCGGCTGCTGTTGGGCGCCAGGATCACGAACAGGTGGTCTTCGCTGCGGGCCAGCTCGGCCAGTACTGCGGCCATGCTGCCGGCATTGAGTCCGGCCCAGTCTTTGTAGTGCTCTCGCCCGCTGGGAAAGAGGTTGCTGTCGGGGAGTAGCTTCATCGAGACCCGTTCCTGCGCATTCGGTGAGATATCAGGCGGCGTATTGTAGCCAAGGGTGACGGTGCCGTCAGCGCCGTCTACACTGCGGGCATCATTTGGGGAGGTGGCATGATCACATTACAACAATGGAAAGATTGTGAAGGGCAGGCGTTCGCGCTGGAAAATGGCGATAGTTTGACGCTGGCAGAAGTGAATGTGCCGGTGTCTCCCGAGGGCTGGGAGTGCTTTTCACTGCTGTTCGCGGGCCAGTTACAACTGGAGCAAGGCGCGGTCGTTATGCGCAACGAGACGCTGGGTGAGGCGTCCGTGTTTCTGGTGCCGGTGGGGCCGCTGGGCGCCAGCGATGGCACCTACCATTTCGAGGCGGTGTTCAATCGCCAGCTTGCCAGCGCATAAGCAGGTAGACGCCTTTGTCTTCCTGCTCCTCAAAGCCCAGCCGAAGATAGAGTCGCCGCGCCGGGTTGTTGGTTTCCACGTGAATAGTCAGGGGCTTGCCGGACTGGCGAGCCCGTGATTGCAAGGTGGAGAGAATCTGTGACCCCAGCCCTGTACCGCGAAAGGCGGGCAGCAGGGCGATGTCCACAATGCGAATTTCCTGTGCCCAGTCCGAGACATACAGCCGCCCGGCGGTCTCCCCGTTTAATTCGATCAGGTGCCGTTCCGCTTCCGGGTAATGCTGAAGATAATGTTCGTGCTGCGCCTTGGCCTGCAGGGCCAGAAAGGCATCCTGCTGCGCCTGGGGCCAGCCGGTCTGCGCCACTTCTTCCTGGCGGGTGCTGGTGTAGATGGCCAGTAACACCGGGGTATCGCTGTCACTGGCCGGGCGTAAACGGTAGCTGTGCATTACGAGCGGGAAGGGTAAATGCCGAACAGGGCCACAATGAAATGCACAAACAATTGTGGGGTTAGCGACTCTGCGTTAACAGGAAGTGCCTCCCAGGTCTGTTGCGTTTTTCCCAGGCCGCGATCAATGCTGACGCTGGTGGTGGCTGCAACTGTACCACTGGCATTGCTGCCACTTTTGGCGCCCAGGCGAACCTGAGGAAGCCCCGGGCCCGTGCCTGCGTGTACCGGGGAGCGTCCGCGACAATCCGGTAAACCGAAGGTGGTTCTGCCATCACCGCCATAGATGGTGCCAAACAGGGAAAACAGCGCATCGTTCTGTGACACGGCTAATAGCTGGCCGTCACAGAATGCCCAGCTTCGCGGAGCAAAAGTGCCGGCAAACATACGAATTTCGCCGATAAAGGGTTCAGACATAGGGGCCTCTAGCTTCTGCCGGGGAAAAGCCCTTGCAGGGCGATGGCAAAGTTTAGCGCGATGGAATCCATCTGCGCACCTTGGGTGGCAACGGAGGTGGTGTTCAGTGTGCTGCCCAGATTGCGGTCCAGGGTCAGGCTGTCCAGGGTTTCTCCGTCGTCGGCAGGGCCGCTTGTGTTCGTAGTTCCCCCTTTAAAGCCCTGATTGATGTTGCCCGTTTCAGGATGCATGGGCGTGCGGCCACGCAGGTCCGGAAGCGCAAAACTGGTTCTGCCGTCGCCGCCATAGGTTGTGCCCAGCAGAGAATAAAGGGATTGATTCTGGTTGATGGGCAGAATCTGGCCATCGCAAAGTGCCCAGCCTCTGGGGGCAAAGTTGAAGCCGTAAATGCGGATTTCAGCGAGAAAGGGTTCGCTCATCAGTAAATGACTCCTAGCCTCTGGATGGATAGAGCCCTTGCAGGGCAATAATGAAATTCAGCCCCAGATAAGGGTGGCGCTGATCGCCCGCAGGTATTTTGGCGGCCACGGTGCGGGTGGTCTGACTATTGCCCAGGTTACGGTCAGGCGTGACGCTCTGTACCACTTCTACCGGGTTGTTTGCGGCCAACTGACCAAGGCGATAGCTTGGCAGCCCGGGGCCTCTGCCGGGATGTGCGGGTGCTCGGCCTTGCAGGTTGGGCAGGGCGGTTGTCGAGCGGCCGTCTCCTCCGTAAGTCGTGCCAATCAGGCTGAACAACGCGGTATTCTGGTTGACCGGCAGCAGTTGCCCATTACAAAAAGCCCAGCCGCGTGGGGCAAAGTTACCCGCAAAGATGCGGATTTCGGCGATAAAGGGTTCGCTCATAGTGACCTCATACGCTGATCAGCAGGTTACTGCCCGGTTGCCAGCTCAAGTGAGCCAGCTGCTGAGCGCCGGTTTGGGGGAGTGCCAGTAGCGGGGTGGAACGATCCGCCCAGCAAAGTTGTTTCTGGCACCGGTCCAGGACCAGTAGCTGGTCGTTGACGGCGGTCAGCCCGCTGGGCATGTTCATGGCGCTCACTTCACTTCCCAGGCTATGGCCGGTCAGGGTGAAGTGATGCAGCCGCCGGTCACCGAGAGTGAGCAGGCTGATGCGATCCCCGGTCTTGGCCAGCGAGGCAGGGCCATTCAGCGGGCGGTCGCTTTCCACCCACTGGCTCGCCCCCGTGCGCAGATTCAAGCGCATCAGGCGGTGGCCGTGTACGTCTGCAATCAGCGCGTGTGCGCCATGAAGGACAAAGTCAGCAGGCTCCTGCAGCTCGGTCAGGTTGATTTGGCGCGCCTGTGAACCGTCGGGCCGGAACCAGCGGAGCTGGCGCTGGCCGCGATCCAGCAGGACAACGTTGTCGCCATCCAGTGCGGCGGCCACGATACGGGTTTCGTAGGCTGCGCCGGTAGTGAGGCTCTTAATGCTGCCATTGCGTTGCCACAGGGCCTGTCGACCATGATCGCTGACCTGCAATCGCTGGTTGTCGCCCAGGGCAATGGCGCGGGCGCCATTGACCAGTTCTACGCGGGTGGCAGTGGCTCCAGCAAGCAGAGGGGTGCTTAACAGCACGCCGGCCGCGCCCCCTGCCGCGATAAACTGCCGTCGCGTGATAGCCATTAGTTGGCTACCGCGCAAGTAATGGTGATGGCGCTGGGCGTAGCGGCTGCGCCTGTCTGCCAGGTTTCACAGCTGCCGCTCCAGACGCCGGCGGCACTGGGGTAGCTGTTAGTAATGTAGCTATTGCTGGCGCACTGAACGCCGCCGGCGAGTACCACGCCACTGTCACATTGACAGCTTGTCGCACTGGTACAGGCCTTTTGAGCAACATTGCTGGTGCTAAAGGTGCCGGCGGGGCCGGTCATGCCGGTGGGGCCCATTGGGCCAGGGGGGCCCATCATACCCGGAGTGCCCATGGGGCCTTGGGGGCCTTGAGGGCCAGTGTCGCCGATAGGACCCGCAGGCCCTTGGGCGCCGGTATCCCCTTTGGGTCCGGTGGCGCCATCAGCACCGGTGGGACCTTGCGGGCCGGCAGGTCCTTGCGGTCCAACTGCGCCAGTGGCACCGACGGGGCCCGCAGGCCCCTGGGCGCCGGTATCCCCTTTGGGGCCAGTTGCGCCATCAACACCGTCTGCGCCAGCAGGCCCCGCGTCACCGGTATCACCCTTGGGGCCAATCAATCCGCTATCCGGTCCAACCCACTCGCCGAATTCATTAATGACAAGGTCATCGGCGATGCTGATTGTGCGTGGGGTGATGTCGCCATTAACTTGTTCGGCTTCACGCGCCTGCAAGGCGTAGGGGACACTACCGGTGGTGACCGCAAGGCGTGGCGTCATTTCGCTGTCGCCATCGATGGCCAGACCCAGTTCTACCTGATCGCTGCCGAGCAGATCGTCGGGCAAGGAATTGTGTGGTTCGGCGCCGAGAACCACGCTATAGCGGCCGTCTTCGGCGGTGATTACCTGGGTTTCAGTCCACAGTACCGCGCCGAGTCCCTGGGGATCGGTGGCTGTGCCGCCAGCGGTTTGATATTCCGTGGTTCGCCCGGACATATCGTAAAGGGTGACCACCACATCAAAGGTGCCGTGCAAAGGGCGCTGGCTACTAAGGTCGGTGAGATATCCCTGAACTACCAGGCGGGAAGGTACGTCTGCGTGGGCAGACGTTGTGGCAAGCGCGCAGAAAACCCCTATTGCCGCCAGGCAATAGCGAAGTGATTGAAGCATCAGATTGTCCCCCAGGAGATGCAGAAGGTCGGGCCTTCTTTAGTCGTTGAAGACATATTAGGCATTTCTTTGTTAAACAAACAAGCTGTATCCGCTATTGCGCCTGCCTACTTTCCAGTATGTCGTCAATCTCAAAATTCTTTTTCGTTGCAGGTAGTATGGCGACCATGGGTTTTATTGCGCTGAGGATTGGCTATGAAAGCACCGGTTCAGGAGCTGATGGGTCTGTTTGACCTGGAACAGTTGGAGAACAATTTGTTTCGCGGGCAGAGCGAGGCCAATGGCCAGCGCAGCGTGTTTGGGGGGCTGGTGGCCGGGCAGGCGCTGCTGGCGGCATCGCGGACGGTGGATGAAAGTCGCCCTGTGCATTCGCTGCATGCTTATTTTCTGCGTCCGGGAGACTTCAATATACCGATTGTCTATGACGTGGACCGTATCCGTGACGGCAAGAGTTTCACCACACGCCGGGTGAACGCGATCCAGCATGGCCGGCCGATTTTTTCTCTGGCGGTGTCCTACCAGGTGGCCGAGGAAGGCGTTTGCCACCAGGCGCCGATGCCGGACGTGCCGGGCCCGGAGGGGCTGGAAAACGATGAGGCGATTCGCAGGAAGCTGGTGGATCGTTTGCCTGAGCAGTACCGGCAGGATTTTCTGACCGAACGTCCGGTGGAATTCCGCCCGGTAACGCCGCAGGATTCCATCTCCTCTGAGCCCAAGCCGCCGATCCGCGAAGTCTGGTTCCGGGTGGTGGATCGGGTCGAGGCCGACTCCATGACCCAGCGGGCACTACTGGCCTACTGTTCGGACTTCGGCCTGATGGGCACCGCCATGCTGCCCCACGGGATGAATTTCTGGCAGCCGAATGTGCAGTGCGCCAGTATCGACCATGCCATGTGGTTCCATGATGACTTTCGCATTGATGAATGGCTGCTGTATCGCAGTGATAGTCCTTTCGCAGGCGGCTCCCGTGGCCTGAATTTCGGTTCCATCTACCGTCAGGACGGCACGCTGGTGGCGTCGGTGGCCCAGGAAGGGCTGATGCGTTTGCACCCCTCTGACAGCCCGGCGGAATGACACAGCTGATCGACCTGCTGGAAGAGGTGCGCGCTTGCCGGCTGTGTGAGCCGCACCTGCCTCTGGGGCCGCGGCCAGTGGTGCAGGCCGGGGAGGGCGCCCGGCTGTTGATCGTGGGGCAGGCGCCGGGGACGCGTGTTCATGAAACCGGTATCCCCTGGAATGATCCGTCCGGTGAACGGTTGCGCGACTGGCTGCAGATCGGCCCTGAAACGTTCTACGACGCGGACCAGGTGGCGATTGTGCCCATGGGGCTGTGTTACCCGGGGCGCGGGAAAGGCGGCGATCTGCCGCCGCGCCCGGAATGCGCGCCGCAATGGCATGGGCCGCTGCTGGCGGAGCTGCCGAACCGGCGTCTGACGTTGCTGGTGGGGCAGTACGCCCAGCGGTACTACCTGCCGCAGCCGGGTAAAACGCTCACCGACAATGTGCGGCATTTTGCCCGGGCGCTGGAGGCGGGGTTTTTCCCGTTGCCCCATCCCAGCCCCCGCAATCGCCTGTGGCTGCGCCAGCGGCCCTGGTTTGATGAGGAAGTGGTGCCGGTGCTGCGCGAACAGGTTGCCACCGCTTTGCAGGCACCGCCTGCGGGATGATAAGGCTGATGAGCTGGCGGTTTGTTTCGGCCAGGGCCGAATCATGGCGCGCAATATCCCCGTAACCCGGGTGGATAATGCGGCTTTTTGGCGCTATTATGCGCGCCCCGAACTCCACCACCGCAGGTGGGCCGGGAAGCAGGGCAATGACGCCGCTTTCCGCCGCCTGAACCCAAACTGAGAGGGCCATCTCCGTGAGCAAACTGGAAGACCATTTCGGACGCTGGAAAAATCGCGAAGAAATTGCAGAAGCCATGATCCCCATGATCGGCCGCCTGCATCGTGAAAAGAACGTTACCACGACCGTGTACAGCCGTTCCCTGGTCAACAAGTCTGTTATCCAGATTCTGAAGAGCCACCGTTTCGTCAAGCAGGTCGAAGATTCCGAGCTGTCTGTGGTCGATACCTTCCCGATTCTTCAGGAAGTGGCGAAGTCGGATCTCGGCCCTTGCCGGATTGATGTCGGTAAACTGGCGGTGGAGTACAAAAAGGACAATCGCGGCCTGTCTATTGAAGACTACGTGCGCGAAGAGCTGGCAGAAGCGGTGAGCAGCAAGGTTGGCATGCCTGAGCGTACCGATGTGGTGCTGTACGGCTTCGGTCGTATCGGCCGTATTCTGGCCCGCCTGCTGATCGAAAAAGCCGGTTCCGGCGATGGCCTGCGCCTGAAGGCTATTGTGGTGCGCGAGTCTGGCAAGGGTGACCTGCAGAAGCGCGCCAGCCTGCTGCGTCGTGACTCCGTTCACGGCCCGTTCGCCGGCACCATTGCCGTGGACGAAGAAGAGAATGCGATCATCGCCAATGGCAACTTCATCAAGGTGATCTACTCCAGCGACCCGTCGTCCATCGATTACACCGATTACGGCATCAGCAATGCCGTGGTAATCGACAACACCGGCAAGTGGCGCGATGAAGAAGGCCTGTCCCAGCACCTGCAGTGCAACGGCGTCTCCCGTGTGATGCTGACTGCGCCGGGCAAGGGCAACATGAAGAACATCGTTCACGGCGTGAACAATGATCTGATCCAGGACAGCGACAAGATCATTTCTGCTGCCAGCTGTACCACCAATGCCATCGTTCCGCCGCTGAAAGCGCTGGAAGACAAGTTCGGCATCGAGTTTGGCCACGTGGAAACCGTGCACTCCTACACCAACGACCAGAACCTGCTGGATAACTTCCACAAAGGTCCCCGTCGTGGTCGTTCTGCACCCCTGAACATGGTGCTAACCGAAACCGGTGCGGCCACTGCTGCCACCAAGGTATTGCCGAATCTGGACGGCAAGCTGACCGGTAACTCCATCCGCGTTCCAACCCCGAACGTGTCCATGGCGATCCTGAACCTGACTCTGGGCAAGGAAACCACTCTGGAAGAGCTCAACGATTACCTGCGTTGGGTGAGCCTGCATTCTCCGTTGCAGCGCCAGGTGGATTTCGTAAGCAGCCCGGATGCGGTGTCTACGGATTTCGTCGGCTCTCGTCACGCCTCCGTGATTGACGCGGAAGCGACCATCGTGAATGGCCGCCACTGCGTGCTGTATGTGTGGTATGACAACGAGTTCGGCTACAGCTGCCAGGTGCTTCGCATCCTGCAGCAGATCTCCGGGGTGGAATTCCCGGCGTATCCAAAGGACTGAACCCCGGAATGAAGAAGCCCGCCCTGCGGGCTTTTTTTCGGTGCATTTCCCGTTTTTTTGTCGCACCAAGATGGTTCCATGCGACAAAAGGCGGGTCTGACGGTGCTGGCGAACAGGCAGGTACGACTTTATAATGTGCCCGCCGGGTTTTTGTCGGCATCCATTGCATATTCCGGAATTTGCGAACATCCCCGGTAATTCCCTGCTTTTCAGGGCGATCTGGGGGTGTGCCTCGACTTCAGCAACACGCAACGTGGGCGAGAAACTATGATTAAAATCAGGAAGGGCCTTGATCTGCCCATCGCTGGTGCACCGCGCCAGACGATTGAGGAAGGTCATCAGGTTCGTTCTGTTGCCGTGCTCGGCGGTGACTATGTGGGGATGAAACCCACTATGGAAGTCCGCGAGGGAGACGTGGTCAAGAAAGGCCAGCTGATCTTCACGGACAAGAAAACCGAGGGTGTGAAATACACCGCTCCTGCTGCCGGTAAGGTGATTGCGATCAATCGTGGTCACAAGCGCGTGCTTCAATCCGTGGTGATTGAAGTGGCAGACCAGGAAGATGAAGTCACCTTTGCCTCTCACAATGCCGATCAGCTGGCTTCCCTGGACCGCGAAGCGGTACAGCAACAGCTGGTGGATTCCGGTGAGTGGACCCTGCTGCGTACCCGCCCGTTCGGCAAGGTGCCGGCACCCGGCAGTACTCCCAATTCCCTTTTCGTTTCCATTCTCGACACCAACCCCCTGGCGCTGGACCCGGCGGTGGTGATCAAGGAAAACGAGCAGGCCTTCCGCAATGGTCTGGTGGTGCTGAGCCGCCTGACGGACGGCCCGGTATGGGTGTGTCGTGGTCCGAACACGGACTTGCCGAGCTTTGCCGGTGGCCAGGTGCGTGAAGAGGCGTTTGCGGGCAAGCATCCGGCTGGCAATGTGGGCACCCACATTCACCACCTGGATCCGGTGGGCCTGCACAAAACCGTCTGGTCCGTGGGATATCAGGACGTGATTGCCATTGGCAACCTGTTCACTGACGGCAAGATCAGCTCCGCCCGTGTGGTTGCGCTGACCGGCCCGCAGGCAAAAACACCGCGTGCTCTGCGCACTCGTGTTGGCGCCAGCGTGGACGATTTCGTTCAGGGCGAGCTGAAAAGTGGCGATAACCGCCTGATCTCCGGCTCTGTGCTGAACGGTCACAACGCCCGTGGCCCGGTGGCCTGGTTGAGCCGTACCACCAGCCAGCTGACGGCCCTGCGTGAAGGCCATGAACGTGAGCTGCTGGGTTACATCTCACCCGGCACCAACCGTTTTTCGGTGATGAACATCTACCTGTCCAAGCTGATGCCGGGCAAGCGCTTCAACTTCACCACCACCACCAACGGCTCCGAGCGTGCCATGGTGCCGGTGGGGGCCTATGAAGAAGTGATGCCGCTGGACATTCTGCCGACGCAGCTGCTGCGCGCATTGATCGTTGGTGATACCGACAGCGCCACGGCCCTCGGTGCCCTGGAGTTGCTGGAAGAAGACCTGTCCCTGTGCACCTTCGTGTGCCCGGGCAAGTATGAATACGGTCCGATTCTGCGCGACAACCTGACCACGATTGAGGCGGAGGGCTGAGCATGGGTATGAGAAAGTTTCTGGATGACAAAGTGTCCCCCCATTTCCACGAGGGTGGCAAATTCGAGAAGTATTACACCTTCTACGAAATGTTCGACACCATGCTCTACACCCCGGATTCGGTAACCCGTTCCGCGGCCCACGTGCGTGATGGTCTCGATCTGAAGCGGATCATGATGACGGTGTGGTTCTGCACCTTCCCGGCGATCCTGTTCGGTCTGTGGAACACCGGTTATCAAGCCAACATGCAGATTGCCGAGCTCGGTGCCAGTCCGCTGGCCGGCTGGCGCAGTGACCTGGTGGCGGCGCTGACCGGGTTTGATCCGGCCAGTATCTGGGCCAACGTGCTGCATGGTGCGGTCTACTACATTCCCATTCTGATTACCGTCTACCTGGG
The DNA here is from genome assembly GCF_000155615.1 of Alcanivorax sp. DG881. GTDB lineage: Bacteria > Pseudomonadota > Gammaproteobacteria > Pseudomonadales > Alcanivoracaceae > Alcanivorax. The sequence continues at coordinate 59,177 of NZ_DS989915.1, forward strand.
TGGTTTCATCTGGGAAGGCCTGTTCGCGTGGAAGCGCGGCCATGAGGTGAACGAAGGCTTCTTCGTGACCGGTATTCTGTTTACCCTGATTCTGCCGCCGTCCATTCCGCTGTGGCAGGTCTTTTTGGGGATTTCCTTTGGTGTCGTTATCGGCAAGGAAGTGTTCGGGGGAACCGGCAAGAACTTCCTCAACCCGGCACTGGTTGGCCGTGCGTTCCTGTACTTTGCCTACCCGGCGCAGATGTCCGGTGATGCAGTCTGGACCGCCGTGGACAACTTCTCCGGCGCTACCTCCCTGTCTCTGGCCGCCTCTGGCAGCCTGAACTACGCGGCTGGCCTGACCGGTAACGCCCTGACTGAAGGCGCAGCGGCGGCCACCGCCAGCCTGAGCTGGATGAATACCTTCCTGGGTAATATTCAGGGCAGCATCGGTGAGACGTCCACTCTGGCTATCCTGATCGGTGGCGCGGCCCTGTTGATGACCAAGATCGCTTCCTGGCGCATTGTGCTGGGCGTGTTCCTGGGCATGGTGGGCATGTCTGCGCTGTTCAACGTGATTGGGTCCGAGACCAATGCCATGTTCGGCATGCCGTGGTACTGGCACCTGAGCGTGGGCGGTTTCGCCTTCGGCATGATCTTCATGGCCACCGATCCGGTGTCTGCGTCCATGACCAACACCGGTAAATACATCTTCGGTGCCCTGATTGGTGTGATGACCGTCTTGATCCGGGTAATCAACCCGGCCTTCCCGGAAGGCATCATGCTGGCAATCCTGTTCGGTAACCTGTGTGCGCCGCTGATTGACTACTTTGTCACTCAGTCAAACATTCGCCGTCGTCTGCGTCGTACCGGGGGAGAAGTGTAATGGCTGGAAAAAATGAAAGCGTCGGCAAGACCCTGCTGGTTGCCTTCCTGGTGTGTGTGGTCTGCGGTGTGGTGGTTGCTACCGCCGCCGTGAGCCTGCGCCCGGTGCAGAACGAAAACAAGCTGATCGACAAGCGCATGAACATCCTGCTTGCCGCTGGCATGTACGACGCTAGCCAGGACGTGAACGAGCAGTTCAAGTCCATCGAGCGCAAGTTTGTCGACATCGACAGCGGTGACTATGTCGAAATGCCGGAAAGCTACGATCAGCGTACCGCCGCCAAGGACCCGGCCCAGTCCGAGCGCCTTAGTGGCGACGTGGACATCGCCGGTATCAAGAACCAGGCGGAGGTGGCCGAGGTATACCTGGCCCGTGGTGATAATGGCGAACTGAGCCGTATCATCCTGCCGGTTCACGGCTATGGCCTGTGGTCCACGCTTTACGGTTTCCTGGCGCTGGAGCCGGACGCCAACACCGTGGCCGGTCTGGGTTTCTATGAGCATGGCGAAACCCCGGGCCTGGGCGGTGAAGTGGATAACCCCAAATGGAAGGCCCTTTGGGAAGGCAAGAAGCTGTACGGTGATCAGGGCGAGGTGGAAATCCAGGTCATCAAGGGTACGGTGGAAAGCAACACCCCGAATGCTGAACACAAGGTGGACGGCCTGGCCGGCGCTACCCTGACCAGCAAAGGTGTCAGCAACCTGCTTCGCTTCTGGGTCGGCGAGAACGGCTTTGGCCCCTACCTGAAGCGCATGCGGCAAGGTGGCGGTGATGTGGCAGAAGCCACGGATGCCGTTGAATCCAGCGAGCAGCCGGAAGGAGACGCGTAATGGCGGAGAAAACCAAGGACATTCTGTTAGGTCCGATTTTCGACAACAACCCCATCGCGCTACAGATCTTGGGTATCTGTTCCGCGCTGGCGGTAACCAGCAACCTGAGTACTACGGTCACCATGTGTATCGCATTGACCGCAGTAACCGCGTTCTCGAACTTCTTCGTAAGCTCGATTCGCAACAGCATTCCTTCCAGCATCCGGATCATCGTGCAGATGACCATTATTGCGTCGCTGGTAATCGTGGTGGATCAGTTCCTGAAAGCCTACGCCTACAGCATTTCCAAACAGCTGTCGGTGTTCGTGGGGTTGATCATTACCAACTGTATCGTGATGGGCCGTGCGGAAGCCTTCGCCATGAAGAATCCGCCGATTCCGTCTTTCCTGGATGGTGTGGGCAATGGCCTGGGCTACTCCGCGATCCTGTTGGGCCTCGGTTTTACCCGTGAGTTGCTGGGTGCCGGTAGCCTGTTCGGTCATCAAATTCTGCCCAAGGTGTCCGAGGGTGGCTGGTATATGACCAACGGCATGATGCTGCTGCCGCCGAGCGCTTTCTTCCTGATCGGGTTGTTCATCTGGGCCATCCGCGCGTGGAAGCCGGAGCAGGTAGAGCCGGACGACTTCAAGATGAAGCCACACACCCGTGTCAGCGACGCGTTTTAACGGAGACGAGGAATGTTTGAACATTATCTGAGCCTGTTCGTCCGCGCCGTCTTTGTTGAAAACATGGCGCTGGCCTTCTTCCTGGGCATGTGTACGTTTATTGCCGTATCCAAGAAGATCTCGACTGCTATTGGCCTGGGGATTGCCGTGGTGGTGGTACTGACCATCACCGTGCCGGTGAACAACCTGCTGCTAACCTACCTGCTTGATGAAGGGGCGCTGGCCTGGACCGGTGTACCGGCGCTGGCCGAGCTGGATCTGCGTTTCCTGGGGCTGCTCAGCTACATTGGCGTTATCGCCGCGCTGGTGCAGATTCTGGAGATGACCCTGGACAAGTATGTGCCGAGCCTCTACAACGCGCTGGGTATCTTCCTGCCGCTGATTACCGTGAACTGCGCCATTCTGGGTGCTTCCCTGTTCATGGTGGAGCGTGACTACACCCTGGGTGAGTCCATGGTATACGGCGTGGGTGCCGGCACCGGGTGGGCGCTGGCGATTACATTGCTGGCGGGTATCCGGGAAAAGCTCAAGTACAGCGACGTACCGGATGGTCTGAAAGGTCTGGGCATCACTTTCATTACCGTGGGTCTGATGTCACTGGGCTTCATGTCATTTTCCGGCGTGCAGCTGTAAGGGGAGAGTTGAATCATGAGTGTTGAGATTATTCTCGGTGTCGTCATGTTCACTGCCATTGTGCTGGCGCTGGTGGCGGTGATTCTTGCTGCCCGTTCCCGTCTGGTGGCAACCGGTAACGTACACATCGATATTAACGACGATGCCGAAAAAGGCATTGATGCGCCCGCCGGCGGCAAGCTGTTGGGCACCCTGGCAGACCAGGGGATTTTCCTGTCTTCAGCCTGTGGTGGCGGCGGTACCTGTGCGCAGTGTCGCTGCCAGGTACTCGACGGTGGGGGAGACATTCTTCCCACCGAAGAAGGCCACTTCACCAAAGGGCAGATTCGCGATGGCTGGCGCCTGAGTTGTCAGGTCAACGTGAAGCAGGACATGAAGATCCAGGTGCCGGAAGAATTCTTCGGCGTGAAGAAGTGGGAGTGCGAGGTTATTGCCAATAATAACGTTGCCACTTTCATTAAAGAGCTGACGCTGAAATTGCCGGAAGGCGAAAACGTGGATTTCCGCGCGGGTGGTTATGTGCAGCTGGAAGCGCCGCCGTTTGATGTGAAGTTTTCCGACTTTGACATCGACGAGGAATACCGCGGTGACTGGGAACGTTTCAAATTCTTCGACTTGAACACCAAGAACAACGAAGAAGTGATTCGCGCCTATTCCATGGCCAACTACCCGGAAGAGAAGGGCATCCTGAAGTTCAATATCCGTATCGCGACGCCGCCTCCCGGGTCCAAGGATATTCAGCCAGGGATCATGAGCTCCTACGTCTTCAACCTGAAACCGGGTGACAAGATCACCGTATTCGGACCCTTCGGTGAGTTTTTCGCCAAGAAAACCGATGCGGAAATGGTCTTCATCGGTGGTGGCGCGGGTATGGCGCCCATGCGTAGCCATATCTTTGATCAGCTCAAACGGTTGGATTCCAAGCGCAAGATCAGCTTCTGGTACGGTGCGCGGAGTGTGCGTGAGTGCTTCTACAATGAAGAGTACGATCTGCTCGCGGACGAGAACGATAACTTCGAGTGGCATCTGGCCCTGTCGGATCCGCAGCCCGAAGACAACTGGGACGGCCTTACCGGCTTTATCCATAACGTGTTGTTCGAACAGTACCTGAAGGACCATCCGGCCCCTGAGGACTGCGAGTACTACATGTGTGGTCCGCCGATGATGAACGCCTCGGTAATCAAGATGCTCGAAGATCTTGGTGTGGAACCGGAAAATATCCTGCTGGATGACTTCGGCGGATAATTCCAGACGCCGGCCTTCGGGCCGGCGTTTCTTTAAGTTGAAAGTTCAAAGTTTAAAGTTGAAAAGGTAAGCGGTGATCTTGTGCATTTCCCTGCGAAATTGCTCGTCGCGGCTATAGCCGTGTCAGCGTGGTGCCTGGGCAACGCGCGTTTGAACTTTAACCTTTGAGCTCGCTCCTGCTAACCACCGGAACATGACAATGCCCCGCATTCTTCCTCTGCTGATTGTCTCCCTGGCGCTGCTGCTGACGGGCTGTGATGACAGCAAGAATCGCCTGTCTGTACTCAGTGGCCCCACCATGGGGACGACCTGGAGCGTCAAATACACCGGTACCCCGGACGAAGGCGTGGAAGCGTTGAAGGGGGATATCGAAGCGGCGCTGGAGCAGGTGAACGCGGAGATGAGCACCTACCGCCCGGATTCCTCCCTGAGCCGCTTCAACGACGCCGAGCCGGGGACCCTGATGAACCTTCCCGCGGATACCGTAAAGGTGCTGCTGGCCGCGTTCTCTCTGTCGGAACAAACCGGTGGTGCCTATGACGTGACGGTGGGGCCGCTGGTTAACCTGTGGGGCTTCGGGCCGGACCCGGACCGGTTTGAGCCGCCAGAGGCCAGCGAAGTCGAGACAGCGAAGGAACGGGTTGGCTGGCAGAAACTGCTGCTCAGCGAGCAGCAACTGCTGCAGCCCGGCGGCGTCTATGTGGATCTGTCATCCATTGCGAAAGGCTTTGCAGTGGACAAGGTGGCGGCCTTACTGGATAGCCATGGTGTGAATAACTACCTGGTAGAGGTCGGCGGAGAACTGCTGGGCAAGGGCAGCAAGCCCTATAAACAGCCCTGGCGGGTTGCCGTAGAACGCCCGATTGCGGGTGTTCGCGAAGTGGAGCAGGTGGTAGACCTGAAGAATATGGCCGTGGCCACCAGTGGCGATTACCGGAACTTCTTTGAGTCGGACGGCCGCTTGTATTCCCATACGATTGATCCCCGTACCGGTTACCCGGTGGAGCATCAGTTAGCCTCGGTGTCCGTTTTGCACAAAAGTGCCATGATGGCTGACGGTCTGGCCACCGCCATGACGGTGCTGGGCCCGGATGAAGGAATGGCTTTCGCCAAAGACCATGAACTGGCAGTCTTTTTTATTGTCAGAACCAATAAGGGCGTGGAAGAGTTATCAACTCCCGCCTTCGATGCAATTGTGGAGGGTAAGTAACATGTTCATGACCATTGTGGCAGCAGTAGTTTTCATTGGCCTGCTTTTCGCCGGCATGGCTGTGGGCGTGATCCTTTCCAACAAGCCGGTCAAAGGCTCCTGTGGTGGCCTGGCCTCACTGGGCATGAAACAGGACTGTGAAATCTGCGGCGGTAACGACGACGAATGTGAAGAAAATGCCCGCAAGGTGAACAGCGAAAAAGCGGCCACCCTGGGTAAAGACGTGATGAAGATGTAAGCCCGCGCCCGGCCACAAGAAGCCCGCCCCGTGTGGGCTTTTTTGTGCCTGAACGACCCGTTGGAGCGTCGCTGGCGGCGGGATAACAGCAGTCGCGAGTTTCGAAAAGCAAAATCTCAAAGAGCGGAAGTGTCGGGTTTTCGCGACTCGAAACTCGCTTCTCGAAACGGTTTTATGGCGACGCTCAGCAAGGCGTTACTCACGGGCGGCTCAATATCACCGCCGTGCGCAGCTTTGCCTGCCCGTATTGTCGCATCTGATCAAATTTTTCCCGTGTGATGGGCACATGCTGGCAGTCCATAGGTACCTGGTCTTCACCGGGGTCCGGGTCATGAATGTAGAAGCATTCTTCGTCGCTGCCGCTGATGGCGACCCAGTGTGGAGCCTTGCGGCCATCCAGCCGCCAGGTGCTGATCAGCACCAGTACGATGCTGCCGGCGATAATGGCCTTGTCCACCTCATTGGCGCCAAAATCTTCGTAGTGGACAGGGATTCCTTGCCGCGCGCATTCGCTGACAAAGTGATCGTGCACAGTGGTAATTACCGTTTTTTTATCGCTATCACGCACTGAATCCACAAACAGGGGTCCGGTCTGGTTACACCAGACGCGGGCGTTGAGGCCTCGTTGCCGGGCGGCCAGCGCCAGCCCCAGCGGATGGCAGCCGCCATGGCCTGCGGTCATGAAAATGGTGGTGGCTTCGCGCCACAGCAACAGTTCCTCTGTGGTCGTGGGCGTTTGCTGTTTCAGCGCGGCCAGGGCCATCAGCAGGCAGGCGGGGCCACAGGTGAACGGGGTGGTCTGCTGGACCCAGGGCAAATGTTGAGGAGCAGGGTTGCCGCGTTGATTGGCGGGCGGGTTGCCGGGCTGATAGTGCAGCCGCTTTTGGTAACGCAGGGCGTCTTCGTGATCCTCGTAATAGTCCGCCGTCTGGGCAAACAGGCGGTAGCCCATGCGTTCATACAGCGCGATGGCCGCGGCGTTATCCCTGCGCACTTCCAGTCGCAGGAACAGACGCCGCTGCTGGTGCGCATAGTCTTCGGCGGCTTCCAGTAAATGCTCGCCGAGTTTTTTGCCCCGTTGTTGAGGATCCACTGCGATGGAGTAAAGCCGGGCAAGACGCGTACCGGGCTGCAACAACACCAGCGCATAGCCAGCCAGTTGCTGTTGTTCATCCAGCGCAACGATGAGGCCAGTATGCTGACGTTTAAGCCATTTACGGAAACTGCGACGGGACAGTCGATCGGATGAAAAGCAACGCTGTTCCAGCGCAGTGAGTGCATCCAGATCGTCGGGAAGAGCAGGGCGGAGGGAGAAAGCGCACATAATCCTGTGTCCTTGAGAGCGTTCAGAATAAGGCAGTGCGTATTGCCCCGCCAGCATTATTCATACGCCGGGCGGTGGTGGCGTGGCGGTCAGCGCGGCATACTGACTACAACCAACAGGGAGGGTATCGATGCACAAGCAGGATCCGGTGAGAGGATTGATATTGTCCGGCGGCGGGGCGCGGGGCGCCTACCAGGTCGGTGTCCTGGCGGCGATTGCGGAGATGGTGCCGCGCGGCGCTCCCAACCCGTTCCCGATTATCTGCGGCACCTCGGCGGGGGCGATCAATGCGGCGGCGCTGTCAGCCAATGCGGGCAACTACCGGGCTGCGGTGCGAGGGCTGGAACGGGTCTGGTCGAACATTACCGCTGAGCAGGTCTACCGTACGGACCTGTACGCCTGCCTGCGTGGCGTGATGCGCTGGTTTTTCTCCGGCGTGGCCACGGGCAAAACCCCGGAGCGCAGCTCCCTTCTTGATAACACGCCACTGCAGCGGTTGCTGTCGCTGGTGATTAATTTTCGCCGTATCCAGGAGAGTCTGGATCAGGGGCACCTGCGGGCATTGGCGATTACGGCCTCTGCCTATGCCAGTGGCGAGTCGGTGAGCTTTTTTCAGGGCGCAGATGAACTGCCCGAATGGATCCGGGCGCGCCGCAAGGGCAAGCGTTCGCGCATTGGCGTGGAGCATTTATTGGGATCCGCGGCGATTCCTATCCTGTTCCCCGCCAGCAATGTGGATGGTGCCTACTACGGCGATGGGGCACTGCGTCAGCTGGCACCGTTGAGCCCGGCCCTGCATCTGGGCGCCACGCGCTTACTGGTGATTGGTGTCTCCGGCAACGTCAGTGCCGGGCATCAGCGTCGGCTCAGCGGCTATCCTTCCATGGCACAGGTGTTGGGGCATGTTTTGAACAGTGTATTCGTGGATACGCTGGAAGGGGATGTGGAGCGGCTTGAGCGAATCAATCACACCCTGTCTGCTCTGGGCGAGCGCACCCGCAGAAAGCACGGTATCAAGCTGCGAGAAGTGGATGTGCTGAAAATTTACCCCTCGCGGCCCATTGATGAAATCGCGGCGGAGCATATCCGTGAATTGCCCCGCACCTTGCGATTCTTCCTGCGCAGCTCCGGGGCGACCCGTTCCCCCGGGGCCAGTGCCATGAGTTATCTGCTGTTTGAGCCCGGCTTCACCAATGCCTTGATCGAGATGGGGCGCAAGGACGCCATGGCCCGTAAAGAAGAGATCATGGCGTTTCTTAACGATCAGCCGTTAATGGAGGCGGCTTCCGAAGAGCCGTAACGGTGTTTGCGGCGGAAGTGGCTGACAAAGCTGGTGGGGAAGTCAGTGATGATGCTGTGCACTTTCAGTTTGGCCAGCCGTTCGGCTTCGGTCAGGTCGTTCACCGTCCACACGGACACTTTCAAGCTCCGTCGTTTGGCCCGGCGCATCAACGCCGGGCCTACCAGCGAGTAATGTGCGATCACCCAGCTGCAGCCCAGCCCTTTGGCGCGGCGAGTGGGTTGCAGGTAACGATGCTGGCACACGTAACCCCGTTCGATATCCGGGGCCATGGTGCCGATCATGCGTAGAAAGCCGGTGTGGCTGGACGTGATCACCACCCGTGATTGCAGCTGCTGATCATGGATCATGTGCGTGAGGTGATGAGCCAGCTGGTGGAGGACGGTACGGTCTGCCCCTTTCACCTCGAACTGAAAACGCATATCCGGGCCGCAGAGTTCAACCACTTCCTGCAGTGAGGGAATGCCGGTGGGGCTGTGCCAGCCGGGGGTATTGCGGCGGGCATCCATCACGCCAAGCTGGGCACGGGTGTACTGGCGTACATTGCCACGGACACCGGTGGTGCGGGTTACGTCGCTGTCGTGCAGCACGATCAATTGGCCATCGGAAGATAGCCGCACGTCCAGCTCCATTTCTGTCACACCGGCTTCTATTGCCACTTGAAAGCTGGCCAAGGTGTTTTCTGGCGCTTCGCCGCGGGCGCCACGGTGGCCTACCAGAGCAGGGTAAGCAGAAGGGTTCGTCAGGTCGGTCATTGGCAGTGTCATAGCGCAATTCTTTGCGAGAAAGATGACAGCGCTGTGACCTGGACACAAGAGGCAGTGTTGTCATTTTTGTGACTTGAAACTGTTTTATTGTTTCAACGTTTCTTCCCTTCGAGCCTGATCATGCCAACGCTGTTGAAACGTTATACCGCACTGTTTGCCGCCAGCTGGTTCCCCGGTTACCAGGGCCAACTGCGCGGATTCTCGTTGCAGCGGCTGTTGGTAATGCTGCTGTTCTGGCCGGTATTCCTGCTGGTGCAGGGAGTCAATGGCATCGGCCTGGGGCTGGATTATTTGCTGTTTCCTGATTTTCGTCGCGTCCAGGTGCGTGAGCCGCTTTTTGTGGTAGGCGTGCCCCGCAGCGGTACCACCTTCCTGCACCGACTGCTGGCCATGGATGAACGCTTTACCACCACGGCCCTATGGGAGCTGCTGTTTGCCCCCTCGATTACTCAGCGCTATTTCTGGACCGGCGTCGCTCACCTGGACAAAGTGATCGGCCGCCCAGGGGCGCGGCTTTTGTTTTGGGCGGAAAGGCGTTTGTTGGGCGGGCTGGACGGGGTGCACAAGACCGGGCTGCTGGATCCGGAAGAGGATTATCTGGGATTGATCCCGGTGTGGGGCTGCTTTCTGCTGGTGCTTGCGGTGCCTGTTCCTGCCCTGTGGCAACTGACGTTTCTGGACCGCGATGGCCGCCCGGAAGAAAAGCAGCGATTGATGCGCGCTTACCGTCGTTTTATTCAGCGCCACCTTTACTTCCACGGCCCGGAAAAAAACCTGCTATCGAAGAACCCATCGTTTACCCCGTGGATGGAAACCCTGGCCGACGCCTTTCCGGATGCCCGTTTTATCGGCTGCCTGCGCAGCCCCTCTGCAGCGGTGCCATCGCAGGTGAATTCCATCCTTATAGGAGCGCGCCTGTTCGATGGCCGTGACACCACCGGCTACTGGCGTGAAGGGTTTCTGGCAATGCTGGAATACTACTATCGTCACCTGCTGGAGGTGGTAAATCAGATGCCGGAACAGCGCCAGGCGCTGTCGGTGATGGAAACTCTGGCATCTGCTCCTGGCGAGACCGTACAGGGTTTTTACCAGCGGTTTGGTTGGCAGCCCGACACGCAATTTTGCGAGCGTCTGCAGGAGCAGGATCGCAAGGCCAAACAGTACCGCAGCGGCCATCATTACAGTTCGGACGAACTGGGCATCAGTCCCCATGAGCTGGTTGATGTCTTCGGCTGGGTCTATGAACGTTTTGGATACCCGCTCCCCAACACTGATGAAAAACCGCTGTAGGAGCGCCGCTTGAGGCGCGAACCAAAATAGTTTCGAGTTGCTAGAAGCGAGTTTCGAAAAGCAAAAATCCATTCGCGGGTTTCGATTTTCGTTACACGCTTCTCGTGACTCGCAGCTGATGAGGCAAGCAGATTCGCGCCTCAAGCGGCGCTCCTACAGCGTCGTTGTAGATGTCACGGAATCGCGCGGCCAGCGACGCTCTTACAGCGAGTTAGGGCTTCGTTACATCTTGTCGCAATTACACCGTCATGGCGTGACGCTCCTGTCACATTATCGACATGAGCGGCCCGGATACTGCCGGCCATGGATACCAAAGAGCTACGCATACTGTTTGTGGTGGATGCGATCAAGGGGCGGAATGGCGTCGGCGCCTACTTCCAGGACCTGGCCTCGCATCTGAAAGATCAGGTGGCGCAAGTGGAACTGGTGCAGCCCTGCATGCAGGATCCTCATCCTTGCCAGGGTGCGTCCATACCGATTCCCGGCGACCCCACCCAGCGGCTGTTCTTTCCCAAAGTGCGTGAACTCAGCGCGCTGGTCTGGGAAATGAAACCGGATGTGATCGTGATTCCGGGGCCCGGTATTTTCTCCATGATCGGCTACTGGATCGCCAAGAAATGGGGGATTCCGGTGTGCGTTACTTTCCAGACGGATTACAACCGCCTGGTGGAGCTGTATTGGGGAAAACGGCTGGCGCGGCTGGCTGGCGGCTTTCTCAACTGGGTGAACCGCACCCTGTTTCAGGGCAGCGAAACCGCCGCTACCATCTGCGAATCGATGATCGCCCAGGCCCGGGCAGCGGGGGCGCGCAATCCGCAGCTGGTGGGCACACCGTTGGCCCGCGAGTTCGTGCATACGCCAGTGGTCGAGCTGGACAATACCGTGCAGCGGGTCTGTTATGTGGGCCGGCTGGCGGCGGAAAAGAACATTGAATCCTTCCTCGCGCTGGCGTCCCGTCGCCCGGATTTGCAGTTTGAAATTGCCGGCGACGGCCCGCTACGCGGCAAGGTGGAAAAAGCCTGCGGTGAGCAGGGTAACCTGCATTTCCACGGCTGGTGTACCCGAGAGCAAGTAGTCAGCATGCTGGATCGCTGTCAGGTGCTGGTGTTGCCCTCATCGGTGGAAGCCTTTGGTACGGTAGCGCTGGAAGCCATGGCGCGGGAGCGGTTGGTGATTACCACGCCGGCCTGCGGCATCAATGAATGGCCGGCATTGGCCAGCGGCCTGTGGATAATGGACGAAGGGGAAAGCTTGTTCGATACCCTTGAACGCCTGCAATCACTCAGCCCGGTAACCCGCTCGCTTAAGGCCGGCCAGGCCCGCCAGGCCGCATTATCCATGAACGACCATGCGGTGACGCAGTGGACGGCGGTGCTGGCCCACTGTGCCACGCTGGCACCCAACCCAAACCCGGCGCTGCCTTCTCCCACCCTGGCATTGCTGCGCCGCCTGAGTAGCAGTTACATCCGCAATGCGCTCTGAGCCATTAACCGCACTGGTTTCGATTCACGATGTGATGCCCGAGACCCGCACGCGTGTCACCGCCATGCTGGCGCGGCTGAAGTTGCCCGCCCAAGCGGTGACCTTGCTGGTCGTTCCCGGTAAAGGCTGGCAGGCAGAAGACCTGGATTGGTTGCGGGCTCTGCAGGAGGCGGGGCATCCGTTGGCCGGCCATGGCTGGTCTCACCGTTGTCAGCCACCCATGACGCTTTATCACCGCTTGCACAGCGCACTGTTGTCACGGGATGTGGCGGAGCATCTGTCGTTCTCCGGCGACGGCATTCAGCGGCTGGTGTGGGACTGTTATCGCTGGTTTATCCGTAACGGTCTGACCCCATCGCCATTGTACGTGCCGCCGGCGTGGGCATTGGGCGCGTTGACCCCGGCACAGCTTGCCGGGTTGCCGTTTCGGTATGTGGAAACCTTGTCTGGTGTTCACGATACCCACAAACACACCTTCACCCGGCTGCCGTTGGCAGGTTTTGAAGCGGACACCGCGTTTCGCGCCTGGACGTTACGCTTTTTCAATGCCATTAATATCAGCCAGTCCCGCCGCTCTGGAACACCGATACGCATCGGGCTGCATCCGGACGATTTTGAGTTGCGGCTTGCCGGTGAAATTACGCCGTTGATAAAAGCGGTGACGAAGGCTGTGGCTTATCCCCAGGTACTGACGAACGTCAAAGTCGATCCAGGTAGTCTTAGTCTGCTGTCCACTACCACTTTAATATCCTTCAAATATCCAAAAAAAACCCGCCAGAAGGGCGGGTAAGCGTACTGTGACGTACTCGGTCTTTCGCCACGGTACATTACAGATATGGCGCAACAGATATGATATGGCACACGAAATTTTCATCGTCCATATTAGCGGATTTTCAGAGTGATGAAATACATATAAATCAAAAGCTGAGTTCAGGAATTTTGTGAAAAATAAGTAAACTCAGCTTTTATAAAAAAGTATTTCCCTATAAATAAGATAAATGCATGAAATAACATGATTTCTCATGGTTTATATTTTTGGATGTTAGCTTTTGTATTTTTGTTGTATTGATTTTCTGTTGTTTTGTCCATTGTGGTGATGTCGATAAGGACAAAAAAGGTTCTTGACAGTATCGGCAAAGATTGAGGGAGGGATAACTCCTCCGTGATTTTATCAATAAAGATATCAATGGAGAATCCAATGAAACTGAAGAAAACAATGATCTTTGTCGCAGTAAGTTCAGCGATGGTGCTGAGCAGCAACGCCATGGCCGCAGAAATCCGTGACAACTCCGGTGCTGTGGTGAGCTCTACCCCTGTGAGTGCCACATTTCGTGGCGCGAGCGCGTTGACCCAATATGGTATTCCGGTCAACTGTACTTTAGAGCTGGATGGTAATGTGGATTATTACCCGGCTGGAACTTATCCCAACCATACAGGAGCCATCATTGAAGTAACGGGTGGTAACGTTACTGGTGGCGGTTTGTGCTCTGCTGTTGTGCTGAATTTCAGTACCAACTGGACTGCTGTGGCCGATAACAGTGATGCTCCGACAGACTCGCCGAATTTTGTCGACCCGGTATCTCTGCAATTCAGTAACGTGGATGTCACCGGTCCTCTCGGGGCCTGCGGTGGTAGCACAACACCGGTTCCGGCCACATTCAGCAATGGAGTCAGCTCCTACCTGGATGAGTCAGAATTTACCTTCAATGCGGCTATCGGAAATTGTACGGTGAATGGCACGCTGCAGAATATCAGCCATCCCGGGGATGACATTAACGTCTGGTAAGAAGACAGACATAGCGGTAAAAAAGAGGGAGCTTGGCTCCCTCTTTTTTTTGGGTCATTGCACATTTTATGGAAATGGGTTGATCTATTGCGGAAGGGAGGCTAGTCAACACTTTTTTGCTATTACTTAAAGCTTTATATTGATCCCGCATATGTTGGTATCTGGAATGAATTTGACCTGCTCCTCGGAATCAGAAAGACGGAAAATGCGAAGGAAGGGAGCGGGGCCTCCCCAAGCATTCTTGCCATGGGGTCATGGCAAGAATGTCCATATTATTCAGCTTGGCTAAAAACAGCTTTATCAATAGCCGCACTCCCCGATTCCTGCAAACCCGCGGTTAACCTTTCCTTCCGATCTACTATTTAATAGGGTCGGATACGTATTGAAGATAGTTACCATGAGCAGGGATAGTCAGCAAAATCTCGCCTGCATAAGAACCGTCATTGATCTGTACACGAATATTCAAGTCGACAGGTTCAAGATTATACTGCTCAATGACCATTCGCCCATCGGCCAGAAACTTTACTTCGCCCGAGAGGTTCATGGTGATCGGATAGCTCAGCAGATTATGGGTTGGATCTGTAAAGTTAAGTGCCTCTTTTAGTTCAAGCCCTTCCATGTAGAGATCAACCGTTGCTGATAAGTATGGCTTACCATCGACTTCATGAATCCATCCGGTAATGGGTTGTGTACGATCTCCGTTCTCGTCTTCTTCATAACGCATCCTCAGCAATTGAGCTCCACTATATGCTTTGATCAAATTGCTAACGTTCAGGAGTCGCTGGCGTATTTTCAGGCCGGTACTCATGATCTGTCCCGGCCAGATTTTGACTTTCAGGCCTTGACCGTCCACATATTCCTGCGTTACTTCCGCCGCGAGGGCTCCGGTGAGATAGGTGAATTTTTGTTCGGGGCATTCCATGGGAACACCATAGACAAAGAAATCGAATGGTGGGTCATAGGGGACGGCTTCCGCGTATCCGCAACCCACATTGGCGCCATTGATTACGGGTACTGGTTGTTCCAGTGGTGTATTGCCGTTGAAGCGGCGCGATAACACCTTGGCGCTGTTGGGGGGCGGGAGGACACCATTGGGATCCAGTTCCTGATCTGCCTCAGGGTCCAGAGGTTGCCCGGCAGCGGACGGTTCTTCAAACGGGTATTGATAGTCGGTGTAAAGGGGGATGGCAAAAAAATCCGGACCATCTGATACAACTTCGTTGATATCGTGGACAAAGTTGGCATTGCTGTCATAGCTGGGCTGATTGCTCAACATCTGCAACACGTCTTCAGTGCTGCTGCCCCCCCTGAAATACTGAACCATTGCAGGGCCTCCTCCGTTGCTGGCAATGGCACTTTTGATGACCTGATATTCTCGTTCGGGAGGGAATAGCGCTCCAGCCTGAGGGGCAGTCACCGGTTTGATCTCAACGCTGCCCAGCACATTGGTTTGCAGTGGGAACCCATTCATATCACAGATGGATTCACTGCCATCGCACTGTGCCTGCGCAGACATGCTGTCGCCATTGGAACCCAGGGTGTAACGATATAGTGAGCCGGGCTGCCAGGGAGACTCCGGCCAGAAAGAGAGGCGTTGGCCCTCCAGTCTTATATCTCCGTCGACGCTGGCAAGTGTAGCGCCGCTTTGGTTGATTTCCTCCACGATAAAGCTGCTGCCCAGCACGACGGATTGTGGATCGATGGGCCGGGAAAACTCAACGACGATTGGACGGTTGGCTGACAATTGAGTAACAGGGATGTGGTCGTCTTCGGGTTTGATATCATAGGCGCTACCCGTATCAATACCGGGAAAACCGCCTAGACAACGACCCGCATCATTGTTGGCAAGGTCACGGGTGGCCGGGTCCAGAGCACAAGGAAAGCCCGGGATCGTGGCCAGAACAATGGGGGAGCGTTGTTCCACTGGTTCTAACATCCCGGTAAATGGGTTGGTCCGCTGTTGTACGATTTGGGTCAGCTTGAAAGGAGTCAGTGAAGGTGGAACCAGTAGATTGCCAGCCAGGTCGGTGATTTCTGTCCCCAGTTGCACTTCATAGCTGAAAGACATCTGGTCATTGTCGCGTTGCAATGGCGTATCCGGTTTGATCACCACAGCAGCTCCATCCTGATACCACTGGCTGTCAATTTCACTGCCATTTTCGAGCAGAGTAATATTGCCGTCGAGAGTGTCGCTATTGAGTGGCTCACTGAAATTGAGGATGACGGGGGCGTCAGGCTTTTGCAGAGTGCCGTTTCCCCCCGGTTGCCAGCTTTGCAACTCCGGGGGCGTGGTATCCGCCACCTGTTCTGGCGGGTTTAGTTGGTCCCGGTAGGCTTCCATGTGGAAGCTCAGGGTGCCGTAACCCCTTTCCAGGCCAAGGATATTCGGCTCTACCATGCTGACCGCATCAATGGTCATGATGCCGTCGACTACCAGGGCGGTACCCACCAGTTCGATATGCAGAATGTCCTGGGTGACGCCGCCGTTGGCGGTGGGGTCTTCGGTGGACATGGCCACATCCATGAACAGGCGCACCTGCCGGGGCGCATCGGCCCGCTGTGTGTAGGGGTTAGGTAGCAGGTAACCGCTGGCATCGGACAGGAAGTGCACGTTAACCGCACCGGTGCTGAAACCGGCGGGGACTTCGCCGCCAATATTCACATCGATACTGCTGCCGGCGAGAACGGTGCTGCGGGGCACGGTGAAGGGGGTGACCTCCGGGTAGTTGGGCACGAAGGCCAGTTCAGCGTGAACGTCCCCCCCTTGTTGGGTGGCATTGTCGTCGCCCAGCAGGGTGGCGTTAATGGGCACCTCGTTAATCGGCAGGCCGGTGAGTGGCGACAGCAAGGCGCGGTTGGCCGAGTCACTGACTTTTTGGACCATGACTTCGCGGGGGCGGGAGTCTTTGGGGGTCAGGGTGTAGCTGTCGGCAGCCAGTGCATTGCCTGCGGTGCTGGCCAGCCCGCTCGCCAGTGTCAGGGTGTAGTTTTGGCCCGGTGTCAGGTCACTGGTTGGGTCGAGGGTGAGGTAGGGGCCGTCTACCAGTACTCGGGCTTCGACCAGCTCACCGCCGGGGCCGCTCAGGGTGAGGGTGTCGGTGCTGTCGTTGCCGTATTGAACGCTGGCCGGGTCCAGCGGCTGGGAGAACTGCAGCCGGAGTGTGGAGAAGTCCATGACCGGTAGCGCTTGCCCGTCGGGCACCAGGCGGCTTAGCGCAAAGTCGCTGCTTGCCAGTACCTGGCTGCGTGGCCCTTCTTCCAGGGCGCGGGTGGTAAAGCTGAAAACATGGCTGTCGGTATCGCCATCCACTAGCGGCAGGCCATCGACGACGACGGTGTAGCGCGAGAGTGGTGTCAGCCGGGTGTCGGGGGTGAGCACGAGGCCGCGGCCGTTGTCGATTTCGCGCAGGGTGTAGCTCAGGCTGGTGCCGTTGCGATTGCCCTCGTGCAGGGTGATATGGCTTTGTGCGCTGCTGCTGTTCACCGCACTGGTGAAACGCAGGATCACCGGCGCAGGTGTGGCAATTTCGGTTTGCCCTTTGGCCGGGTAGCTGTACACCAGCGATTGGCTGCCGGCGTTCCAGGTATCGGTGTTGGTGCTGCCACTGTCTTCGCCGCCGCAGGCGGCGAGCAGCACGGCGGAGGTGAGGGTTGCTAGCGTTTTTTTCATTATAGCCTCCGATTAAAATTTCATGGTCATGGAGCCGGAGAAGACACTGACGTCCCCTTCGGTGGTGACGGTTTCATAGGGATTCACTGGCACCATGGGGTCGGTGGAGGTGAGCTCGAAGTCCCGCTCGTCGATCATCTGGTACTGGTAACCGAAAGACAGTGATAGCGGGTAAGCCAGAACAGGCGGATCACGCAGTTCCAGGGTGGCGCCAAGGCCGATGAGGGTGCGGTCCGCATCCAGGTAGTTCACATCCAGGCTGCGTTTGCCTTCCAAGGGCGACTCCTGGAAGGCGACGCCGCCGGTGAGGGTGAGCATGTCATTCACCCGGAATTCGCCCCCCAGGCGCGGGATCAGCACATCCTGGAAGTTCAGGTTTGCCTGGTCCTTGATGGTGTCACTTTCGAATTCATCACTGAGATCGGACCAGGCCTGGTATTCCAGGGTGAGCCCGAGCCGCCAGCGGTCGCTGCGGTACAGCATGCCCAGGGAGGTGATATCCGGCTGGTAAGCATCCAGGGTGGCGATGGCCAGGTTGAGGCCGGGGGAAGGAATGGTGCCGGGAATAATGGTGGTGGCTTCGACCTTGGTTTCGGTATTGGAATGGCCGCGGAAGGAGAGGGCGGTCTCGATACCGTCAAACAGGCAGTCGCCGCCGCCGCAGAAGGTTTCGGCCCAGTTCACGTTCATCCCGAAAATCGGGCGTATGGAGGGCTTGGCGCTGACATTGAGGCTTTCCAGGCTGGTGTTGCCCTGCAGGTCCGTATAAGCGTACAGCTCGGCGTCCGCGTGCAAGGTGACGCGGGCAGTCAGCCCCACGTCGATGCCGCGCAGGATTTCGGTGGCGCCCCCCAGGTTCAGGAACAGCGGCTGGCGGCCGTAACTGAAATATTGCCCGCTGTTGGAGGTGCTGGAGTTAAACGCCAGCATCTCTTCGCCGTATTTTTCTACCCCCGCGATAAAACCAAAATAAATGGGGTGCTCGCTTTTTGTTAGCGAACTGAGATTCGTTTTCATCCCGATAAGTGTTTGCTGGGAGGGGGTGTCCTGAATCACGTCGCTACTGCGGCCCAGCGGTGCTGCGCCTCCCTGGCTGCTGATGCGCAGATCGTGATCGGCATGTAACAGCCCCAGTGTCAGTTCCCCGCGCTCGTCATGGGCCAGGTAGGCCGGGTTGTAATAGGTAGCGGATACATCGCTGTTGAAGAGCGAGAGTGCCTGGGCACTGGCCACATCCCCCGGTAATACACCGTAGTTAGTACCAATATTGCCCATATTGGCCATGGCGGTTGGGGTGAGGGCGATAAAAGCAAGCGAAGTCAAACCGGCGTGCCGGAAAGATGGCATTTTCATATCACGTTTCCCTGTTGTTGGTATCTGTTTTTGTTGGTTAGTGGTTGTTCGTGAGACTTTTTACGTTTATGTATAGGACCTGTGAACGAACTTCAGACTAGGACTTGGGTGCATCTTTTAAAAACCGAAAAAAATAAAAACTACTTTTAGGAATAAAAATGACGGTAAAGCTGATAAAGGAATTCAGCGTGTTTGTGCAGTTGGTCAAAGCGGGGAAGATGACCGATGCGGCGCGGGTATTAGGGATGTCGCCAGCGACCATTAGCCAGCGCTTACGCCACCTGGAACAAGAGCTGGGGGTGCGGTTGGTCAACCGTAATGCCCGGGCGATGAAGGTGACCGATGAAGGGCGCGCCCTGTTTGAGCGGCTGGATGGTTTGATGGGCGACCTGGAGGACACGGCCGAGGCGGTGGTGCAGCTTGCCAAGGGGCCCCACGGCACCTTGCGCGTGTGGTCCACCATGGGGTTGGGGCGCAACCGTATTGCGGTGCTTGTGAAAGAGTTTATTGCCCGCTTTCCAGAGGTGCCGGTGCAACTGTTTCTGGGCGACAGACCCTATGATTTCGTGAGTGAAGGGCTGGATGTGGCGATTGCCATTGGGCAGCCGGAAGACTCTTCTCTGGTGGCCAGAAAGCTGATGGACAACCGCTGCCACTTGATCGCTTCGCCGCAATATCTGGCCACGCACCCTGCGCTGAAAACTCCGGAGGATTTACGCGACCATGAGTGCCTGATTCTGGATTGCCATGCGTCGTTCAAGGACTTCTGGCCGCTGTACGATGACCAGGGGGACCGGCATGCGGTCAAGGTGCACGGCAGGCTGCATACCGATCATAGTGAAGTGTTATTGCAATGGGCTGTGGACGGTATGGGTATTGCGTTGAAAAGTGCCTGGGATATTCAGCCTTACCTTGATGATGGACGCCTGGTGGAAGTGCTGCCGAATTATCGCCCGCCAGATCTGGATTTTTATTTGGTTTACCCGGAAAGGAAGTGTTTACCGGCGAAGACTCGGGTTTTTATGGATTTTCTTTTTGAGAAAGTCCCCGCAGGAAAGGGGGAGCATTAATCGTCTGACGGGCGTTTTTTCCTGAATATAAGTTTTATTTTTTTGATGGTGCTTTCGCTCTTGTGCGAGACAGAATCGCTATTTTTAGCCCTCAAAAAAGAATAATTGCTGCTTTCCCCGCACGATTTTCGTCATTTCCGCTCTGGTTATTGTGAAATCCATTCTCAATGGCGTGATTTATCTGCCTGACAAGGAGGTAAAGGGGCGCGCGTATTATTGTTGGGCGGTTTCCGTGCGCTCTGTGGTCAGGGAAGCGAGCTGCCGTGCCCAGTGCGCCAACACACCCAGGCCGCGCTGAGCATGCAAGGCGTTCTTTAGAGGTTCCCTAGCAGCCTGCTAGTCCCGGTAGCGTTTGCGCAAGTCACCATAGGCGTCTACGCGCCGGTCGCGCAGGTAGGGCCAGATGCGGCGTACGGACTCGCTGCGTTGCAGGTCCACGTCGGCCAGCAGCACCTGCTCGTTGTCGCTGTCGGCCTGGGCCAGGAATTCGCCCTGTGGCCCACAGATAAAGCTGTTTCCCCAGAATTGAATGCCGCTGTCGTCGGCCGGGCTTTGTTCAAAGCCGGTGCGGTTGGCGACCAGCACCGGTAAACCGTTGGCGACCGCATGGGCGCGCTGAATGGTGATCCAGGCGTCCAGTTGGCGCTGTTGCTCGTCCTGTTCATCGGTGCGGTCCCAGCCGATGGCGGTGGGGTAGAGCAGTAGATCCGCGCCGGCCAGCGCCATCAGGCGGGCGGCCTCCGGGTACCATTGGTCCCAGCACACCAGCAGGCCCAGTTTGCCCACGCTGGTTTCGATGGGGCTGAAGCCGCTGCGGCCATCGTTGAAGTCTGCATCGCCGGGGGTGAAATAGAATTTTTCATAGAAGCCCGGGTCATCCGGGATGTGCATCTTGCGGTAGATGCCGGCCAGGCTGCCGTCTTTTTCCAGCACCACGGCGGTGTTGTGGTAGAGGCCGGTGGCGCGCTTTTCAAACAGGCTGCCGACGATGACGATGCCCAGCTCTTTGGCCAGTGCACCCAGGGTTTCGGTGCTGGGGCCGGGGATGGATTCGGCCAGATCAAAGACGCTGGTGTCCTCGGTCTGACAGAAATACAGGCTGCGGTGTAATTCCTGCAGTAGCACCAGTTCCGCGCCCTGGGCGGCGGCCTCGCGCACCTGCGCCAGGGAATGATCCAGGTTGGCTTGCAGGTCGGCGGTGTTTGTTTGCTGGATAACGGCAACACGCATGGGCATTTTCCTTGTACTGGGGCAGGCCAGGCTCAGTTTTGACCGGGTTGTTAACAGGCTTAAAGCGCGCCTTGCGGCAATTGCATGGTGACACAGTGCAGGCTGCCGTGCTGTTCGATCAGTACCCGGCAGTTGACGGCCACCACCGTGCGCGGCCCGGATACGGATTGCAGGGCATTCAGTGCTTGCTGGTCGGTGTCGCAGCCATAAATCGGCACCAGAATTTTCTCGTTGGTGATCAGGAAGTTGGCATAGGTGGCTGGCAGGCGTTCTCCCTCGCGGCAATACTGGGCAGACGGCAGGGCCAGCGGGACCAGGGTCAAATCATGCTTGTCCGCCAGGCTCTGCAGTTCCTGTTCCATGGCGGCGAGACCGGGGTAGTGGCTGTCGCGGGTATCCTGGCATTGCACATAGACCAGGGTTTTCTCGTCCACAAAGCGGGCGAGGGTGTCCACGTGGGCGTCGGTGTCGTCGCCTTCCAGTTCGCCATGGTCCAGCCACCAGATGTCTTTGACGCCCAGTTGTTGTTTCAGCTGTTCGGTCAGTTCCGCTTCTGAGAGGTCCGGGTTGCGATTGGGGTTGCGCAGGCAGTGGCGGGTGGTCAGCAGGTTGCCATGGCCATCGGTATCGATGGCGCCGCCTTCCAGCACCAGGGCGTGGGTTTCCTGGGGGAGCTGCCAGGGCAGTTGCTGGTTGAGGGCGTTGTCCTTGTCGGCGGCGAACTTGCCGCCCCAGCCGGTAAAGGTGTAGTCCAGCAGCTGTGTCTGCTCGCCGTTGCGAATGGCGATGGGGCCGAAATCCCGGGCCCAGGTGTCGTTGTAGTCGGCGATCACCACCTGCAGGCGCTGGGCGTCGATGCCCCGTGCAGCGACCTGAGCGTGAATATGTTCACGGGTGTGGGCGTTACGGCACACCAGCAGCACATGCTCGTGATCAAGCAGGGCCGCGAGGATATCCAGATAACAGGTTTCGGCGTCGGCCAGGTGGTCGGCCCAATCGGTATGGGCGTCGGGCCAGGCGAGCAGGACCCCCCATTGGGGAGTCCATTCAGGAAGAAGTTGGCGCATAGCGAAGAGTGTCCGCAGGGTTGGCTATGCGCGCGAGTGTGCTACTGGCGGGCACCCCAGTCAATATAGAAACCGCCGTCATCGGCCGTGTCTTTTACGTCGTTCGCCGCGTTCTCTGCGGCCTGTTGGGTCTGCTCTGCCTGCTCGACGTGTTCTTCCACGTTTTGCTCGGCTTGAGCCTGGGCAGCCTGTGCTTTCTCGTTGGCGTCATCAACGGCGCCTTGTGCTTTGGCCTGGCTGTCTTCTACCGCTTGATTGGCCGCTTCGCTGGCCTGGTCAACGGACTGCCGGGCTTCTTGCTCTACGCTGGCCGCTTTCTTCTGCGCAGCCTGTTCGGGCGTGTCTTCGCCAGCGATGATGATGCGGCCAGTGACGGGGTCAAAGCGGAATTCGCCTTCGTCGGTGGCGCCAGCGGCGGGGGCTGTTGTCTGGGTAGGAGTACTTGCCTTGGTTGCAGCGGCGGGGGCCGTTTCAGCCGTTTTTGTCGCTGGCTTGGCGGTGTCGGGTGCGGCGGGGGCGCTTTCCGTGGTGGCTGCGGCTTTCGTTTCCGGTGCAGGGGTTGTGGCCTGGCCTGGTGTGGTAGCGGCAGGCGTGGATTGTGCCGGGCTGCTGGCCGGGGTGGCGTCGTTGTCGCCTTCGCTGACAAAACGGCCGGAAACCGGATCGAATACTGGCGCACCCTGATCATTGTTGTCGCTGGTGCTGGCTGAAGATGCCGGTGCGTTGGTGGTCGCTGCGGTTTTTTCTTCCGTTTTTTCTTCGATGGGGGGCAGGGTATCGACCTGCTGGCCGGAGACCACATCCGGTGCGGCACTTGCCGGTCGATCAACGACGGTGTGCAAGGCGGTGTTGTTTTCGAAGTAGACGGTGAAGCCGTTGTAGAACCAGCGGGTGATGGCGGGGCTGCCCACCGGGCCCTTGCTCTGGTTGGGGGCGCCGAATTCTGCGCGGACCTGGGATTGGGACATGCCGCGTTGGGGAACGTCGGCCGCCAGTGAGGCAGCGGGCATGGCCAGCGCTGCTGAGGCCAGCAACGTCATTATTTTTATCTTCATTTCTTCCCCCGGCGAGATTGTATTTTCTTTCGATATTAGAAAGTTAGGTAAACTTATTCAACCATTTTGCTAGCAGGCGAACGCTGACGCCGATCACAAAGCGGAGTGCCGGGGTCTTTGCGCCGGCTTCCGGCGGTGATGGCCGTAGTATTTGCTCCGGGTTTCGGGTTAAATGCGCTGCATGTTTCGACCTCTATCCTTCTATGTGGGTCTGCGCTATACCGGCGCCCGTGCCCGCAACAGTTTTATTTCGGTGATTACACTGATTTCCGCACTGGGCCTGATGTTGGGCGTAGCGGTGCTGATAACGGTGCTTTCTGTCATGAACGGCTTCGATCGTGAGCTGCAGACCCGCATTCTGGGCATGGTGACGCACCTCTCGGTGCATGGCCGTGAGCCGGTGCAGGATTGGCAGGCGCTGGCCAACCGGGTGGATCATCACGACGAGATCCAGGCGGCGGCACCGTTCGTGCAACTGGAGGGCATGCTGACCCATCGTGGCAATGTGGCCGGGTCGCTGATCAACGGCATTGAGCCTGATGCCGAGCGCAAGGTGTCCATCGTCGGCGATTTCATGCATCAGGGCGAGCTGGAAAGCCTTGAGCCGGGTGAGTTTGATATGGTGCTGGGCTATGGGCTGGCGCGGCGCTTGGGAGCGGAGCTGGGTGACAAGGTGACCCTGGTGCTACCGGAAGCCACTATCTCGCCAGCCGGGGTGATGCCTCGTTTCAAGCGGTTCACCGTCACCGGGATTTTCCGGGTGCGGGCCGAGGTCGATTCGCTTTACGCCTATGTGAATGTGGCGGACGCCGCCAAACTGGCTCGCCAGGCGGGCACAGTGCAAGGGGTGCGGCTGAAGCTGAACGACCTGTTTAGTGCCTCGAATCTGGGCTGGACGCTGCAACAGGAGCTAGGGCCGAATTACTACACCAGTGACTGGACCCGCAGCCACGGCAACCTGTTCCAGGCCATCAAGATGGAAAAGACCATGATGACGCTGTTGCTCAGCTTCATCGTGGCGGTGGCCGCCTTCAATATCATTTCCAGCCAGGTGATGCTGGTGACCGAGAAGCGCGGCAACATTGCGGTGTTGCGCACGCTGGGGGCGTCACCGGGCACGATCATGCGCATTTTCATGGTTCAGGGCACGCTGATCGGGGTGGCGGGCACTTTACTGGGGACCGCGCTTGGCGTACTGCTGGCGACCAATGTGAGCAATATCGCCGAGTGGGTAGAGAAGACCTTTAATACCCGCTTGTTTGATGCCTATTTTGTGAATTATCTGCCGTCCGAGCTGCAGTGGTCCGATGTGGGCACCATTGTGGGGATCGCGCTGTTCATTAGTTTCTCTGCCACCCTGTATCCTTCCTGGCGCGCTAGCCGGGTACAACCTGCGGAGGCGCTGCGTTATGAATGATTCGACGCCTGTCCTGCATGCGCAAACGTTGGTGAAAGCCTACGAAGAGGGCAATAACGAACTGGAAGTGCTCAAGGGTGTGGACCTGACCGTGCACAAGGGCGATATCCTGGCGATTATCGGTGCGTCCGGTTCAGGTAAGTCGACCTTGCTGAATCTGCTCGGCGGGCTGGATCACGCTACCCGCGGGTCGGTCTCTATCGCAGGCACTTCGGTGGCATCGTTGAATGACCGCGAAACCGGGCGGCTGCGCAACCGCTACCTGGGGTTCGTTTACCAGTTTCATCATTTGTTGCCGGAATTTACCGCGCTGGAAAATGTGGCCATGCCATTGTTGATCCGTGGCGAAAAGCCGGCGGATTGTCAGGCCCGGGCCGCAGCGATTCTGGAGCGGGTGGGGTTGGGGCCTCGTCTCAAGCACAAGCCTTCGGCGTTAAGCGGCGGTGAGCGTCAACGGGTGGCGATTGCCCGTGCGCTGGTGACCGAGCCGGCACTGGTAATGGCGGATGAGCCCACCGGGAATCTGGATGAGCGCACCGCTGCACAAGTGCAGGCGCTAATGATCGAGTTGAATGAGAATCTGGGCACGGCGTTCATGATCGTGACCCACGATAGGGAGTTTGCGTCCCGCTGCCCGCAGCAATATGAGCTGCACGACGGGTTACTGCGGCGGCTTTGAGTCGTCGCGGGCCTCGTCGGCCTCACGTTTTGCCTCTTCTTTGGCGTTTTCCTTTGCTTCCTGTCTGGCCTCCCGGCGTTCCGCCCGGACGCGCCGGTGTGCCCGCAGGTTCCAGCTACGAATCACCGCCAGCCGCCAGCTGACCTTCACTGCCAGGTAGGCCAGCCCACCGAACAGGAATGCGCACAGCAACGAGCCCACCCACAGGGGAATCAACTGCTCCACAAACCAGGCCACGGTAATGCCTTCGCCACTGTGGGGCGGCATGCCCAACAACCAGGCGCCGATGCGGTAGGTGAAGTAGAAAATGGGGACATAGGTGACCGGGTTGGAAATCCAGACCAGCATCACCGACAGTGGCAGGTTGCAATGAAAACGTACCGCCAGTAACGCGGCTAGTCCCATCTGCAGGGGAATGGGTAGTAAACCGGAGAAGATGCCGATAAAGGCCGCGCCCGCCAGTGAGCGGCGGTTGATGTGCCAGAGGTTGGGGTCCGACAACACCTCCCCGAGAAAGCTCAACGACTTGGTCTGCCGAATGCGTTCGGGTGTTGGCAGGTATTTGCGGAATATCCGTTTTGGCATGAACTCGCATCTACTGGCTGGGGTCGGGAGCGTCTGGCTGCCCCGGTACATTCTGGCTGGCGTTATCTTGCCGTCCACGAACGCACTCTATCAGTTCGTTGCTATGCCCGGTACGTTCGTGCCGGGATTAACCGCGAAAAAAGTGGGGCAAAAGGGCGTGTGTGCTCCCTTCCTGTTTCCCCGCGGGCGCTATTATGCCCGCATCGATAAAAAAGGCATACTCCTTCGCTGACGGCTTTCGGGATTGTTGGGTTCGTCAACAGAATCGTCATGTTGTGATGTCTGTTGAATCGTTTTCACGTCGTCGTTTCAGAAAATACCGCGGAGCAAGGATGCGTATGTGGTTGACGGCAGCGGCCATGGTGGCTGGCTGCTGGCTGGGTGTGTTATGGCCGTTGCTGGTGCTTTCTGCCGTGGCAGCGGTGGGGGGGTGGCGTTACCGTTCCCTGTGGCTCGTCTGGTTGGTGCTGGGCTACGGTTTCGGCGTTTGGCAATTGCACCAGGGATTGGCACAACGCCTGCCTGCAGAGCAGGACCGGGCGGTGCTCAGCCTGCAGGGGCAGGTGCGGGATATTCCGGTTACTCGCCGTGAATTTCGCTTCGGCCGCTGGCAGGTTCGCCAGCAGATCCATCTGACGGTGTGGGGCAGTGAGGCATGGCCCGGCACGCACCAGGTGGTACTCAATAGCTACGCGCCTTCGGTGTTGCTGAGCGCGGGTGACCGGGTGGCTCTGGATGCAGAGCTGAAGGTGCCGCGTGGCGTGTATAACCGGTTTGGTCCGGACCGTGCCCGTGCCGATCTGTCCGCCGGGGTGGATGCCCGTGGCAAGCTCGAGCGTGTTTCGATAATCGCCAATCATGGTGGCGTGGATGCCTGGCGGGAGGCGCTGTCCTCTCGGGTGGCGGCATCGGTGTCTGGCTCTCCCTTCGGCAAAGCGGTATTGCCGGCGTTGGTTGTTGGTGACCGTGCCGGGCTGCCGTCGTCTCTCTGGCGTACCTTTCAACTCACTGGCGGGGCTCACCTGCTGGCCATTTCCGGGCTGCATATTGCCATCGTGGCGGGGTGGTTCTGGTGGCTGGGCAGGGCATTGCTTGCGCCAGTGCTGCAAGGCGTAATTCCTGCGCTGCGACGATATTCGCTGCAGCAGCTTGCCTGGCTGCCGGGGCTGCTCGGTGCCATGGGGTATGCGGCACTGGCGGGCTTCAGCCTGCCCACCATGCGTGCACTAGTAATGCTGATCGTGGTGGCACTGGCCCAGTGGTGGCGAGTGCCGGTTTCGCTGTGGCGCGCGTTGGGTATGGCCTTGTTGGTGGTGTTGTTGATCACGCCGCTGGCTGCGTTGTCAGCGAGCCTGTGGCTGTCATTCGGTGCGGTCGCCTGTATCGCCATGTTGACCCGCAGCCATGCGCCCTGGCAGTTGATGCTGTTGCTGCCGGTGGTGATGGCCGTGGCGGGTGCGGTGCTGTTTCAGCAGTGGACACCCAGCGCCCCGCTGGCAAACCTGATTCTGGTTCCGCTCTACACCTTGTTGGTTATCCCCGCGGCATTGCTGGGGGCGCTGTTCCAGCAGCCCTGGCTGTTGGGTGCTGCCGCGACCGGGGTGGAATTTTCCGTGTGGGTCATGACATGGCTGGCGAATCTGGGCGTGCCGTCATGGCTCAGGCTGCCGTCCATGACCGCAGGTATTGTCCTGATGGTTGGGTTGATGTTGCTGCTGATGCCTTTTTTGCCGTTTCCTCGACGCTTGCTGCCGCTTTTCCTGCTGCCCTGGTTGACGCAGAAGCCGGCAACACTGGCGCCGGGGGAGTGGTCACTGACGGCTTTTGATGTGGGGCAGGGGCTGGCATTGGTAATACGTACCCGTGAACACCTGCTGATTTATGATGCCGGGCCGTCCTGGCCCGGTGGCAGCATGGCGGCCCAGAGTATGAGGCCGTGGCTGTCGGTGACGGGGCAGCAGGTAGACCGCACGGTGATCAGTCATGGTGACAATGACCATGCCGGCGGGCTGACTGACTTGCCGGCATCAGGCCTGTTGCTCAGTGGCGAGCCGCACAGGGTGCCAGGTAGCCAATTATGCCAGGCCGGTGATCAGTGGCGCTGGGACGGCGTGACCTTCACGGTGCTGTGGCCCCGTGAATCAGGTCGGGAAGGGAATGGCGCCAGCTGCGTGCTGCATGTGGATGGGGCCTTTGCCTCTGCGCTGCTGCCTGGCGATATCGGCCTCCAGGAGGAATACCGTTTGCTTGGGGCGTTGGCGCCCGTGGATCTGTTGGTGCTGGGGCAT
This sequence comes from Alcanivorax sp. DG881, assembly GCF_000155615.1. Lineage (GTDB taxonomy): Bacteria > Pseudomonadota > Gammaproteobacteria > Pseudomonadales > Alcanivoracaceae > Alcanivorax. Next base: position 87,226 of record NZ_DS989915.1, read on the forward strand.
CATGGCAGTAAATCGAGCACCAGCGATGCCTTGCTGCGTCAGCTGCAGCCTGATGTTGCGCTGGTCAGCGCCGGCTACCGCAACCGGTTCCGTCACCCTCATCCGCAGGTGCTGAATACGCTGGATAGCGCGGGCATCACAGTTCTGCGCACGGACCTGGATGGCATGATTGTGTTTCGACAGGGGGGCGTCGATAATGGCCGGCTTATAACAAAATGGCGACAAGCGTATGCCCGGCCCTGGCATGGACCGGCTCGCTGGCGTTTTTGGTAACCCGATTTGTGAGCAAGGGGAGAAGTTAAGGTGCAAGATCTTGTGCAGTCCGGGGGCTGGATGATGCTCCCGATCTTGATCTGTTCAGTGGTGGCGCTGGCCATTGTGGTTGAACGTTTCTGGACCCTGCGGCCCAGCAAACTGGCGCCAGCGGATACGGTTCCCCAGGTGCAGACGCTGCTGAAACGCGGCCTGCTTAATGAAGGCAATCTGGTGAAGCTGCGCGACAGCTCGCCGCTGGGTCGCATCCTGGCGACCGGCCTGGCCAATGCTCGCCATGGTCGTGACATCATGAAAGAAAGTATCCAGGAAAGTGCCACTGGTGTGGTGCACGAGCTGGAGAAATTTCTCAGCACCCTGGGCTCTATCGCGGCGATTACTCCGCTGCTGGGCTTGCTGGGCACCGTGGTCGGCATGATCGATGTGTTTGCGGCGATCATGATTCACGGCACTGGTGACGCGGCACAGCTGGCTGGTGGTATTTCCCAGGCACTGCTGACCACTGCAGCGGGCCTGGTGGTTGCTATTCCGGCAATCTTCTTTCACCGCTTCTTTGTACGCCGGGTAGAAGAAATTACTGTGGAGCTGGAGCAAAGCGCCGTTCATGTGGTGGATCTGGTACACGGTGATCGTGAGGCAGAACCGGGAGAGAAGGCGTGAAATTTCCCCGGCCCAGCCAGGAGGAGATCAGCGTTAATCTGACACCCTTGATTGATGTGGTGTTCCTGCTGCTGATTTTCTTCATGGTATCGACCACGTTTGATGACAAGACACAGTTGTCGATCACCTTGCCGGAAGCCGATGGCGCTCCGCAGGCTCAGGTGGATGATCAAGTTGAAGTGACGATTACCTCCACGGGCGATTACCTGGTGAACGGCGAGAAGTTGGCAGCCAGTGACAGCAATGCGCTGCGTACTGCGTTGCTGCGTCTTGGGCAGGATAAAACGGATCAACCGTTGCAAATTTATGCGGACGCCAATGTGGCGTATCAGGCTGTCGTGCGTGTTTATGACGTGGCCGGGCAGCTGGGTTTTGTTAAGCTGTCGCTCACCACTCGCGAATCCCCCAACGAGGCAAAATGACTCAACCCCTTTCCTCCGAGGACGTGTGGCCTACCTACAAGCGGCTACTGAGCTACGTCCGCCCTTACTGGTTCATGCTGATTATCAGCGTTATTGGCTATGCCCTGTATGCCGGGACCCAGGCAGGGGCGGCACAGCTGGCCGGTTACTTGGGGGAAACCATCGTCAACCCGACCGATGCGCGCGTGCTGATCGTGTCGATCGCGCCATTGGTGTTGGTGATTTTCCAGGGCCTGGGCCAGTTCATGGGCAGTTATTCCATGAACTGGGTGGCCCAGCAGATCGTGTATGTGCTGCGTAATGATGTATTCGGCCATGTGCTGAAATTGCCCCAGTCGGAATACCACCGCAATGCGTCTGGCCGCATCATGTCGAAGATCATCTTTGATGCGCAGCAGGTCACCAGTGCCGGTAGCGATGCCATTATCGTGATTATCCGCGAAGGTCTCACGGTGATTGGCCTGTTTGGTTTTCTGTTATGGCAGAACTGGAAGCTGACACTGATTCTGGTGGCCGTGGCGCCGTTGATTGCCCTGGTTATGAACGTGACCAGCAAACGTTTTCGGAAAATCAGTCGTCGGATTCAGTCGTCCATGGCGAACATTACCCATTTTCTGGGTGAAGCCATTGAGGGCAGTGGCGAGGTTAAGATCTTTGGCGGGCAGAAACAGGAAGCAGACCGGTTCCACAATGTCAGCCGCAGTTTTGCCAAGCAGAACGTAAAGCTCAATGCCAGCAAGATTGCTAGTACGGTCATCGTGCAGTTGTTTGTGGCGGTGGGCATTGGGGCCATTACCTATCTGTATATTCACTTGATGGGTGAAGACCTGACCGTGGGGGGCTTTCTCTCCTACATTGCCGCCGCTGGTATGATCCAGAAACCGCTCAAGCAGCTCACGGATGTGAACGTGAAAGTGCAGCGGGGCGTAACGGGTGCGGCCAGCCTGTTTGAATTGCTGGACACCGAGCAGGAAGTGGATACCGGTACCTATGCGGTGGCTACCAAGGCTGACGGTAATATCGAGTTCCAGGGTGTGACCTTTGGTTATGACCCGGCCTCTCCGGTGGTGCGGCATCTTAACTTTTCCATCAAGGCCGGTGAGACGGTGGCGCTGGTTGGCCGCTCTGGTGCGGGTAAAAGCACCATCAGCGCCATGCTGCCACGCTTTTTTGATCCGGATCAGGGGCGCATTCTTCTCGACGGCATTCCCCTGGATGAGTACCAGCTTGGCGAGCTGCGCAACCAGATTGCCATGGTCAGTCAGCGGGTGGTGCTGTTTAACGACAGCGTGAGAAATAACATTGCCTACGGCGAGCTGCGCAGCGCGGATGACGCCACCATCATAAAAGCGGCGCAGGACGCCCACGCCTGGCGCTTTATTGAACAGCTTGAGCATGGCCTGGATACCTTGCTGGGCCAGGATGGTGTGCAATTGTCCGGTGGCCAGCGGCAGCGGATAGCGATTGCCCGCGCGCTGCTCAAGGATGCGCCTATTCTGATTCTTGATGAAGCGACCAGTGCGCTGGATAGCGAGTCTGAGCACCACATCCAGCAGGCCCTGGAGCAGGTGATGGAAGGGCGCACTACCCTGGTCATTGCCCATCGCTTGTCTACCATCGAAAAAGCGGACCGCATTATGGTGCTGGATCAGGGCCAATTGATCGAGCAGGGCTCGCACCAGGAATTGCTGGAAAAGAACGGGCTCTATACGCAAATGTACCGGATGAATTTTTCCGAGGAGTAAGCGGACGACATGGGGTCACTGAGCGAATGGATTCAACAGGGTTGGTATAAGGGCAGCCCCTGGCTGGTTCCACTGCGGCCTCTGTCTGCGCTGGTGTCTCTTGAGGCGCGGCGCCGTCTGCAACAATTCAGGAAGCAACGCCCAAGCCCTCCCGTCCCGGTGTTGGTAGTGGGCAATATCACCGTGGGGGGAACAGGCAAAACCCCATTGGTGATTGCGTTGGTGGAAGCGGCGCGCTCCCGGGGCTTGAAAGTGGCGGTGGTATCCCGCGGCTTTGGCGGTAAAACCGAACAGTATCCCCAGCATGTGTCCGCTAGCAGTGATGCGCTGGACGTAGGGGATGAGCCGGTGTTGATAGCTCGCCGTACCGGCGCCCCTGTGGTGCTGGATCCGGACCGGCGCAATGCGCTGGACGTGGCGATTCGCGAGTACGCGCCGGATCTGGTGATCAGCGATGATGGCTTGCAACATTATGCTCTGCCGCGCAGCGCCGAAGTGGTGGTGGTGGATGGTCAGCGTGGCCTGGGTAACGGCCGCTGCCTGCCGGAAGGTCCATTAAGAGAGCCTGCCACCAGGCTCAAGGAAGTGGATTTTGTCATCAGCACTGGCGGGGGATGGACCGGTGCCTATCCCATGATCATGCGCCCGTCAGGCATGACATGCCTGGCCGACGACCGCACTCTCAGCCCTGACGACTTCCTGCGCCAACATCCCCAGGTCCATGCGGTCGCTGGTATCGGTAATCCCAAGCGCTTCTTTAATCTGCTCAGTATTCTGGGGCTCAGCACGACGCCTCACGTTTTCCCCGACCATCATGCCTATCAACCGGCGGATCTGGCCTTTGCCGATGGGCTGCCTGTCCTGATGACAGAAAAGGACGCGGTGAAATGTGCCCCCTTTGCCGAGCCCCACTGGTGGTTTCTTCCGGTGACCGCGAGCTTGCCGGACGGGTTGCTGGATCAGATGATTGATCGGGCGTTGGGAGTGAACGGTAAAGAGAGTTGAAAGTTTAAAGTTCAAAGTTGAAAAGCGCGTCTAAAGCGGGAGTGACTCCAAGGCTGTGCCCGCGTACCTAACAGCGCGAAATGGAAAATTATCAAAATCTGCGCTGAACATTTTCGCGTTTTAACTTTGAACTTTACACTTTCAACTTCGGCCCTGATTTTTTTCGAGGTAGTGAATGAGTTTTTACGTAGTGGTGCCGGCGCGGTATGCGTCTACCCGTTTGCCGGGCAAGCCGTTGGCGGACATTGCCGGTAAAACCATGGTGGAGCGGGTGGCGGAACGCTGCCAGCAAAGTGGTGCTGATCAGGTCTATGTGGCCACTGACGATGCCCGCATTGCCGATGTGCTGGGTGACACCGTGCCGGTGGTCATGACCCGTGATGATCACCCCTCCGGGACGGATCGTCTTCAGGAAGTGGCTGCAAAACTGTCGCTGGCTGACGATGACATTATCGTTAATGTGCAGGGTGACGAGCCATTGATTCCTCCTGCGGTGATCAATCAGGTAGCGGCCAATCTGGCGGCGAACCCGGACTGCCAGATGGCAACGCTGTGTGAAGCCATTGAAAGCGCGGAAGACCTGTTTAATCCCAATGTGGTGAAGGCGGTTTTCGATGATTCGGGCAGGGCGCTGTATTTTTCCCGGGCGCCGGTGCCATGGCACCGTGATGCCTTTGCCGATGGCAAACAGGATATGTCCGCAGGGCAGTGGTGGCGGCATATCGGGATCTACGCGTACCGGGTAGCGTTCTTGCATCAGTATGTGCAATGGCAGCCGGCCACACTGGAAAAGCTGGAATCTCTGGAGCAGCTACGGGCCATGGCCAATGGCGTGGCCATCCACGTGGAGCCTGCCTGTGAGGCAGTGCCCGGTGGGGTCGATACCCAAGCGGACCTTGATCGCCTGCGGGCGCAGCTGGGAGGTAAATGATGGGCGTGTCGGTATTGTTTGTTTGTCTGGGGAATATTTGCCGTTCACCCACCGCTGAAGTGGTCTTTCGTGAACGCGTGAAGGCTGCAGGCCTGGAAGATCGTATTCGTATTGATAGCGTTGGAACCGGCGATTGGCATATCGGCAAGGCGCCGGATCCCCGCACCCAGGAAGCGGCGTTGCGGCGGGGCTATTCCATGGCGTCCTTGCGCGCCCGGCAAGTCAGCCCGGCGGATTTTGCGGACTTTGATTGGGTGCTGGCCATGGATGACGCCAACCTGGCGGATCTGAAGGCCATGCGACCAGCATCGTATCAGGGCACTCTTGCCCGTTTTCTGGACTATGCACAGCACACTTCGGTGCGGGAAGTGCCCGACCCTTATTATGGCGGCGAAGACGGATTCGATACCGTGCTGGACTTGATTGAAGATGGCGCTGAAGGATTGTTGAGCCGCGTGCGGGAGCAACTGTGAGCCAGGCGGCGCCACCGACCGGTTCGTTCGAGCAGATCTGCGATGCGGATCTGACGTCCCTGAATACCCTGCGGTTGCCAGCACGAGCCCATCGTCTGGCCCGCCCGACCACGCTGGATGCATTGTCACAGGTGCTGGCGGAGCGTAATCCGGCAGAGCCGCTTTTCGTGATCGGTGAAGGCAGTAACCTGGTGATTCGTTCTGATCTGCCGGGGCTGACACTGAGCCTGGCTATTGATGGCATGGCGCAGGTGAAGGAAGACGACACCCATGTCTGGGTGGCCGCCGGTGCTGGCGTGCACTGGGATGATCTGGTGGACTGGACCGTTGAGCAGGGCTGGCAAGGGCTGGAAAACCTTTCCTTGATTCCCGGTACGGCGGGGGCGGCACCTTTTCAGAATATCGGTGCCTATGGCGTCGAGTTGTCCCAGGTGCTGGAGCAGGTGACGGTGATGGATGTGGTCACCGCCCAGGTAGTCCATTTTGCCGGCCATGAATGCGAATTCTCCTACCGCGACAGTCGTTTCAAAAGCGGTGATCGTGGCCGCTATATCATTACCGGCATCGAGCTTCGTCTGAATAAAACACCCCAGTGTAATGTGAGCTATGGGCCGCTCAAGGCGCGCTTTGGCCACTTGTCGCAAGCGGATATTTCCCCCGCTGCGGTTCGCGAGCATGTGATTGCGGTGCGTCAGAGTAAGCTGCCGGATCCTGCCGTGTTGGCTAACGCGGGCAGTTTTTTCAAAAACCCGGTCGTAACCAAAGAGCAGGGTGATGCGTTAAAGGTGCGTTTTGCGGATTTGGTGGCGTACGCACAAGCGGATGGCGTGAAACTGGCAGCAGGGTGGCTGATCGAGCAGGCCGGCTGGAAGGGTAAGCGGTTGGGCCCTGTTGGTATGCATAGCGAACAGGCGCTGGTGCTGGTCAATCATGGCGGTGCCACCAGTGCGGATGTGGTGGCGTTGGCAGAAGCGGTGTGCGCTGACGTGCAGGCGACGTTTGGTGTGTCGTTGGAGCAGGAGCCGGTGCTGTTACCATAGCCAGGAGCCCCAGAGCCCCCATAGACGGATGGGATGCATGAGACCCATGGCCACAATTGATTTCAGCATGTAGCTGGAGCAATACCCGATTATTGTCTGAATGATGGCCCTGACAGCTCCTCAAAGAAACCCTCAAAAATACCTCTCAAAAGAGATACCGCAATAACGACAGCTGTTCAGGCTAAGGGGGGGTACGTCAGGCATCCGGCGTCGAGCGTTTATTCGCGATAAACCCTTCAGACGGCGAGAAGCGTGTTGTTCACTTTAATCCGTGAAGAACCATAAGCCACAAAAAAGCCCGCACGAAGCGGGCTTTTTTGTGGCTGGAATGTCCTCAGTCTTCCGAGGACGATTCCGCTTGTTGCGCCTTGGCAGCCGCTTCCTGGGCAGCGAGCTGCTCACGGCGGCGCTGGCGTGGGTCGTTGCTGGCGCGGCCCTGCTCGGCAGCAGCAGGCTTGGCTTCGGCTTTGACCGCTTTCACTTCCGTGGCACGGCTGGGCAGCTCATTGCTGGCCGGTGCCGGCTTGGGCTTTTCTTCCGCCTTTGGCGCCGGGGCTGCCGGGGTCGGTTTGTAGCCCGGGGAGCGCGGATCATTGCTGGCCCGGCTTGGAGCTGCTGGCTCGGCGGCGGGGGCTTCTGCTTTGGGGGCTTCGGCCTCTACCGCTTTCTCTGCCTGCTTTTCCTCTACCGGTTTGGTCGGCGCTGGCGCCTCAGCCGGTTTGGCCGCTTCTGGCTGAGCTGCTGCTGGCGCTGCCGGAGCGTCTTTGGCGGCTTCCGCTTGTGGAGCGGGTTGCGTCGCTTTCTCGGCATCGGCGGTTTTCGGGGCGTCAGTCTTGGGCTGCTGCGGCTGGCTATCGGCCTCCGGCTTTTCCTGCGCCGGAGCAGCGGCAGCCGTATCGCTGTTGCTGGTTGCCGGCTGAACGGTGGCCGGCTTGTCGTCCTGGGCTTTCGGTGCAGCGGTGTTTTGCGCGGCCGGGGCCTGGGCGGCAGATTGTTGCTCGGCAGCAGGTTGCTGCGGCTGAGCCGGAGCGGCGGTCTGTTCCTGCTTCGGTTCAGCTGCGGCTTGTGGCTTGCTGGCCGCCGGCTGTTGCTCGGCCTGAGCAGCCTTGTCGGCTACCTCTTTTTTAGCCTGATCGTCGGCCTTCGCTTGCGCAGACGGCTCCTGAGCCGGAACCAGCTTGGCAGGCGGGTGACCTTCGTCATCCACGGGTGCGGGCTGTTCGTTGCGTGGACGGGCCGGTTTGGGCGCATTGTTGCGCTGCGGTTTGTCCGCAGAGGCTTCAGCTACCGCACTCTTGCCGTCGCTATTGTTTTCCCCTTTGCCAGGACGCTGGCGTTCGCGTAGCGGACGATCGTCCTTGGCATCGGTGCGGCGCGGGGCTTTCGGACCCTTGTCGCTGCCTTTGCTCTCGGCGTTGTCAGCAGCGTTGTCCGGCTTGCGGTTATTACGCGGCTTGCCGCCGTCATTTGCCTTGTTGTCGGGCTTGTTGTCGTTACGATTTTCGTTACGACCGTCGCCACGGTTGTCATTGTTGCGGTTGTTGCGACGGTTGTCGTTGCGACCACGGCGTTCGTTGCGGTTGCCGTCGTCCTTGTTGTCGCCACGGTTGTCACGATTGTCGGAAGAGCGATTGTCCGCCTGGCGGTTATCGTTCTTGCGACCACCGTCCTTGTCGTTCTGACGTTTGTTGCGGTTATTGCGATTGTCGTTATCGCCACCTTTGCCGCCATCACGCTTGTTGCGGTTGTCGTTCTTGCCGCGGTTATCGTTGTTGCGGTTGTCGTTACGGTTACGAGTATTACCACCACGGCCGCCACGGCTGTTCTGCTGCTGGCGCTGCTTGTTATCGCCTTTGCGCTGGGGCTGTTCTTTCTTTGCCTTGGCCGGCTTGGGCTCAGCGGTAAAGACCTGGGCGAGCCAGGAGAACAGACGTGCCAGCAGGCCCAGGTTTTGGACCTGTGGCGTCGGTGCGGCAGCCGCGGGCTTGGGCGGCGGCGGGGCGGTGTCCGGTGCCATCAGTTTGACGGCCGGTTCCTGGGTCTTGATTTCCGTGTCCTGGGCGGAGGCGATATCCGCATCCTTGTTGCCTTCCAGCAGGTCCATCTCATGGCTCAACTGGGTGCTGGTCTGGTCATCACGGATGCGCTCCACTTCGAAGTGAGGCGTGTCCAGGTTCTGGTTGGGGATGATCACCACGCGGACGTTGTGGTTCTTCTCAATGGCACGCAGGGGATCGCGCTTTTCATTGAGCAGGTAGGTGGCCACGGCCACCGGCACCTGTGCCTGGATCTCGCCGGTGCGCTCTTTCATCACTTCTTCTTCGATAAGACGAAGGATGCTTAGCGCCAGGGATTTCACGTCACGGATGTGGCCCTGGCCGTCGCAGCGCGGGCAAACAATGCTGGAGGTTTCCCCAAGACTGGGGCGCAGGCGCTGACGGGACAGTTCCAGCAGGCCGAAGCGGGAGATGCGACCCAGCTGGATGCGAGCGCGGTCCGCTTCCAGCGCATCGCGCATGCGGTTTTCCACGTCACGCTGATTGCGCGCCGGGCCCATGTCGATGAAATCCACCACGATCAGGCCGCCGATATCCCGCAGGCGCAGCTGTCGGGAAATTTCCTCTGCGGCTTCCAGGTTGGTCTGCAGGGCGGTCTCTTCGATATCCGCACCCTTGGTGGCACGGGAGGAGTTGATGTCGATGGAGACCAGCGCTTCTGTCGGATCGATCACGATGGAGCCACCGGAAGGCAGCTTCACTTCCCGCTCGAAGGCGGTTTCGATTTGCGACTCAATCTGGAAACGGGAGAACAGCGGGGTCTCGTCGTCGTACAGTTTGATCTTGTGCTGGAAGTCCTGCATGACCTGTTGAACAAAGCCCTGGGCTTCGTCATAGACTTTCTTGGAGTCGATCAGGACTTCGCCGATATCCTTGCGCAGGTAATCACGGATGGCACGAATGATGACGTTGGATTCCTGATAGATCAGGAAAGGCGCCTTGCGGTCCTGGGAAGCCTCATCGATGGAGGTCCACAGCTTCAGCAGGTAGTTCAGGTCCCACTGCAGCTCTTCAGCGCTGCGGCCCAGCCCGGCGGTGCGCACGATGACGCCCATTTCGTCGGGAATGGTCAAGGCGCCAAGCGCTTCTTTCAGCTGCGCCCGTTCTTCCCCTTCGATGCGGCGGGAGATGCCGCCGGCGCGGGGGTTGTTGGGCATCAGGACCAGGTAACGGCCAGCCAGGCTGATAAAGGTGGTGAGGGCGGCGCCTTTATTGCCGCGCTCTTCCTTGGCCACCTGAACGATGACTTCCTGACCTTCCTTGATGACTTCCTTGATGTTGATGCGACCCTGGATGTCCTTGGGGTCTTTCTGGAAGTACTGGCGGGAAATTTCCTTGAGGGGAAGAAAGCCATGGCGCTCGGCACCAAAGTCGACAAAGGCGGCTTCCAGGGAAGGTTCTACCCGAGTGATCTTGCCTTTGTAGATGTTGGCTTTTTTCTGTTCCCGTGTGCGGTGTTCGATATCCAGGTCATACAGACGTTGTCCGTCGACCAGTGCCACCCGAACCTCTTCAGGATGAGTGGCGTTAATAAGCATACGTTTCATGGTGCTACCACAAGTTTGTGGTGGCATGGGGCAGGGCCGGGTGTAACCGGTAGCAGACCAGGGGGAGTGCTGTGGCAGGCATGTCACGGGTTGGGCGCACGCTGGGCGTGTGGATCGCTTTCCTTGGTGATCGTGTTGCCTGAGTCAGCGGCTCTCCGAGTTGTGTGCAATGTTTAGTGCGTAATCATGCTGGCAGTTGGCCAGTCTGTAATGCTTCACGCGATTGCCGTGGTTATCCTCACACAGCAATGTGTAAACTCTTGTCTGTCTGTTTTCCAGGTCGTTTGACCGGCGCTGCAGGCCACCATCGTTAATGTTCAGGGCCCGTTTTTCGGGCGCTGTAAATGGGTCTTCTGCAGCGTGTGCCCAGTTCCGTGTGGGTATTTCCCGTGTGGAAGGTGGGCCTAACGCTTTTTCTGTGACCTGGGGGCGGGCTCTGTCTTCATCGGCTGTAGCCGGAGAGGGCCGAACGGCGAATGTTCGCTGCGCGTCGCCGTTGCCTATTCAGGTCGACGCTTGACTATAGCAACAAAAGGCCAGCCGGATCAATCAGATAGATTGCTGAGCTTCCCCGCGCCAGATGCAGACATTTCCGCCGATCACGCTTAGAATCGCGCCATGTCAGAAGATACCCCCGCAGCGAACCGGGTGACGTTTGTCACCATTGATGAAGGCCGGCACGGTCAGCGCCTGGATAATTTCCTGTTTACCCACCTTAAAGGGGTGCCCAAATCCCGTGTTTACCGGATTATTCGCTCCGGTGAGGTGCGCATTAACAAGGGACGCGCCAAGCAGACCACTCGCCTGGCCAGTGGTGATGTGGTGCGTATTCCGCCCATTCGTACCAGTGAATCCGCCGCGCCGCCGGCGGTGAGCGAAGGGTTGGCCGAGCGCTTGCGGCGGGCCTGTGTCTATGAGGATGACCAGCTGTTCATTTTCAACAAGCCGTCAGGCCTGGCGGTGCATGGTGGCAGTGGTGTCAGCCTGGGGCTGATTGAGGCCCTGCGGGTGATGTATCCCGATGAAAAGGAAATGGAGCTGGTGCACCGGCTGGACCGCGATACCAGTGGATTGATTATGGTGGCCCGTCGGCGCTCGTTTCTGCGCAAGCTGCAACGCCTGATGCAGGGCGGCCAGGTGGAAAAGCGTTACTGGTTGCTGTGTCAGGGCTTCAAGGGCAAGGAGCGCACTCTTGATGCGCCCTTGCTGAAAATGATGAATGGCAACGAGCGTATCGTGCGGGTTTCCCGTGAGGGCAAGCCTTCGGTGACCCATTATCGTCTGCTCGAGCGGTTTGCCCAAGCGCAATTGGTGGAGGCCACTCTGGAAACCGGTCGCACCCACCAGATTCGGGTGCATAGCCAGTTTGGCGGCTTTCCCTTGTTGGGGGATGACAAATACGGAATTGCCAAAGGAGAAGCGTTGTTGGCCGAAATTGGCCGTCGCCGCCTTTGTCTGCATGCCCGCACCCTGGTATTTGTGCATCCGAACACGGGCAAGCGGCTGACGGTTACCGCACCACTGGATGACGATTACGAGGCGATTCTGACGGCCCTCAGGAGCCAGCGATGAATAATGCGCGTCCTTATGACCTGGTGATTTTCGACTGGGATGGCACGGTCATGGATTCCACCGGCCGCATTGTCAGCTGCATGCAGTTGGCGGCGTTGGATCTGGAGCTGCCTTCCCTGGCTGACCCGGTGGTATGCAGTATCATCGGGCTGGGTTTGCCGGAGGCCATCGCCACGCTCTATCCACAGCTGGACGATGCAGGGATCGTCGCCATGCGTGATCGCTACGCTTTCCACTTTATCGCCGCCGAGCAGACCCCCAGCGCCCTTTATCCGGGGGCGGAACAGGTACTGACTCACTTGCGCGAAAGTGGCTTTAAGCTGGCGGTGGCCACTGGCAAGAGCCGCAAGGGGTTGCAGCGGGTGTGGGGGAATACCGGTCTGGACCGTTATTTTCATGCCTCCCGGTGTGCCGATGAAAGCCAGTCCAAGCCGCATCCGGCCATGGTGCTGGAGTTGCTGGAGACCATGGCTGTGCCGCCAGAGCGGGCCGTGGTGGTGGGCGATACTACATTCGATCTGGAGATGGCCCGTGCTGCCGGGGTTGACCGTATTGGCGTGAGTTATGGCGCCCACCCGGTTGAGCAATTGCTCCCGTGCGAGCCTTTGGCGGTGATAGACCGATTGGACCATTTGCTACCGCTGGTGGGTTTGGCGGCGTCTGAATTTGTAATGGAGAGTGTGTGACTATGGAAAATCAGCCATCTTCCCAGCCCCCGCAGAATGAGCGGGAATGGAAGCTGATCGAGAAATTGCTGGGTCAGGCCCAGGATGAACAGCGCAAGTCCCGCCGTTGGGGCATCTTTTTCAAGGCGCTGACCTTTATATACCTGTTTACCCTGTTGGTGATGGTGATTCCGGGCAAAACCGGTTCTGCGGTGACCATGGCGGAAGAGCACGTGGGGATTGTTGACGTAAACGGTGTGATCGCGCCGGATCAGGATGCCAGTGCAGACTTGATCGTCACCGGCCTGACGCGGGCGTTTGAAGCGGAAAATACCACTGCCGTACTGTTGAAGATCAACAGCCCGGGTGGCTCGCCGGTGCAATCAAACCAGGTGTACAACGCCATCAAGCGGCTGCGGGCCGAGTACCCGGACAAGAAAGTGTATGCGGCCATTACCGATGTGGGCGCCTCCGGGGCCTACTTTATCGCCTCCGCAGCGGATGAAATCTATGCAGATCCGGCCAGTATCGTCGGCTCCATTGGTGTGATCATGGCCGGGTTCGGGCTGGAGCAGGCTGCCGACAAGCTGGGCGTGGAGCGCCGTGTGCTGACCGCCGGCGAAAACAAGGACCTGATGGACCCGTTCTCGCCGATTCAGCCGGCCCATCGCAAGCATGTACAGACCATGCTGGATGATATTCACCAGCAGTTTATTACTGCAGTGAAAGAAGGTCGCGGCGATCGTCTGAAAGTGGATAGCCACCCGGAACTGTTCTCGGGGTTGTTCTGGACCGGTGAGCGGGCACTGGATCTGGGGCTGATTGACGGCCTGATGAGCCCGGGGCAGGTGATCCGTGAGGTGGCCGGTCAGGAAGAAATGCTGAATTACAGCTCCAGCCGTTCACCCATGGAAGAGTTTATTCGCCGTTTTGGTGTGTCCATTGGTGAAGGCATGGCGGCCCAGTTGGGTCTGAGCGCCTCGCCGGTGATTCGTTGATCATATATAGCTACGAGCTACGAGCTACGAGAAGCTAGAAGCTAGAAGCTAGAAGCTAGAAGCTAGAAGCTAGAAGCTAGAAGCTAGAAGCTAGAAGCTAGAAGCTAGAAGCTAGAAGAGGC
>NZ_DS989915.1:100755-128614 GCF_000155615.1 Alcanivorax sp. DG881
ATTATATAGGCAGCTGAATCCCTTCGGCGGCCAGGAATTCTGTCAGCACGATCAATGGCAGGCCCACCAGTGTATTTGGGTCGCGCCCTTCCAGTGCCTTGAACAATACAATGCCCAGCCCTTCGGATTTGAAGCTGCCAGCACAGTTCAGGGGCTGTTCGGTATCCACGTAGCGTTCAATCTGCGCCGGTTTCAGGGTGCGGAACTGCACATGAAACGGGTCACAGGCCACCTGGCTGCGGCCGGTGGCGGTATTGAGCAGGCAAAGGCCGGTAAGAAAAGATACCCGCTGACCGCTGGCGGCGCTGAGCTGGCGAATGGCGGTGTCCCGGTCGCCGGGCTTGCCCAGGACCTGATCGCCGATCACGGCGACCTGATCGGAGCCGATAATCAGCGTGTCCGGATGCTGGTCGGCCAGCGTCAGGGCTTTTTCCCGGGCCAGGCGCATTACCAGGGCGGTAGGGCTTTCATCCTCATGCCGGGATTCATCGATATCCGGACTTTGGTGGATAAAATCCAGCTTCAGCTTGTCCAATAACTGGCGCCGAAACGGCGATGAAGAGGCGAGTAACAGGGTAGGTGTCTGGTCAGTCATGGGGGTCTCCGCGCGTTGCGGGGGCAAGTGTAAGGATTATTTTTTCATGACGCACGAAAAACCCTGTTGACTCAGGCGCTTAGTGCCTCACATTAACTTTGACAGCAGGGCCTCACGGCCCTAGAATTGCGCGCTTATGTTTTCAGGGCAACTGCCACAGTTCCTCGATCCTCGCAAATATGCGGATCAAGGTCGCATCGTTGAAGGCCAGCTTACCGTTGGAGACCTGCCTCGCCTGCAGGAATACCGCGAAAGTCTGGACCAGCCAGTAGCAATATCGCTGGCATTCGATCGTGATGATGAGGGGCATCGGCGTATCGAGGGCGAGGTTAGCACCGTATTGGTGCTGCCATGTCAGCGCTGCCTGGAGCCCGTGAGTTATTCTGTTACCGCCCATATCGACGTGGCGCTGGTGTGGAATGAGGATCAGGCCAAGGCATTGCCGGGGCGATTGGACCCTTGGTTGGTTGGCGAAGAACGCATGGTTCTCACCGATCTGATTGAAGAGGAGCTGTTGCTGGCCATGCCACTGGTGGCTCTGCATGACCCTTGCCCGACAGCTTTACCGCAGGACCGCGGTGAACCTGAGAAACACGAAAACGCGGATAATCCTTTTGCCGTGCTGGCCAAATTAAAAGGTCAAGGCAAGTAAATTCAGGCTGAATAAACGCCCGAGGAGCTCGAAATGGCTGTTCAAAAGAACCGTAAAACCCGTTCCAAGCGCGGCATGCGCCGCTCTCACGACGCGCTGCCCGCTGCTGCGCTGACTGAAGACACCAACACTGGTGAAGTGCATCGTCGTCACCACATTTCTCCGGACGGCATGTACCGTGGCCGTCAGGTGATCAGTCAGGGCGAATCTGACGACGAATAAGTTGTGCGAAAACGGGAGCTGCGGCTCCCGTTTTTTGTGCCGGCCTGGTCTCGTGCTGCCCCTGTGCAGTAAAGACCAGGCTTTCGTGGCACACTTAAATCCTCCTTCGGGAGGATTTTTTGTAAGTGGATTTGTGATTGAAGGCGGGAACATGTCGCCGCCGAATGATTTTTGTCAGAATGCCTCCAAATTTGAATAAAGGAAGCAGCCCATGCCGGTTGTGACGCTAGCAGTGGATGCCATGGGGGGTGATCACGGCTTGTCCGTAACAGTGCCCGCCGTGGCAGCCATGCTGTCTCGCCATGCGCACATGCACATCATTCTGGTCGGTCAGCCTGAACCCCTGGCCGATGCCTTGTCCCAGGCCGGCATCGCTGACCACCCCCGTATTACCGTCCAGCCTGCCTCTCAAGTGGTGGCCATGGACGACCCGGTTGCCGTTGCTCTGCGGCAGAAGAAAGACTCATCAATGCGTGTGGCCATTAATATGGTCAAGGAAGGGCGTGCCCAGGCAGCGGTCAGTGCCGGTAATACCGGTGCCCTGATGGCGGTGAGCCGCTTTGTGCTGAAAACCCTTCCAGGAGTGGATCGGCCTGCCATCTGCACGGCGATTCCCACGGCCAATGGCCACTGTCACATGCTTGATCTGGGTGCCAATGTGGATTCCGAGCCTGCTCACCTGTTGCAGTTTGCCCTGATGGGGCAGGCGGTTGTGCGTGCTGTGGATGGGGTGGAGCACCCCCGCGTGGCGCTGCTCAACATCGGTGAGGAAGATATCAAGGGCAACGAACAGATCAAGGAAGCGGCGGGCCTGTTACGCGAAGCCGATGACCTGAACTATGTGGGCTTTGTGGAAGGGAATGGCATTTTTGCCGGCGAAGCGGATGTGGTGGTCTGTGATGGTTTTGTCGGCAACGTGTCGCTGAAAACCATGGAAGGCGTGGCGAAAATGATCGGCAACATGCTGCGTGAAGAGATCAAGCAATCCTGGTTACGCAAATTGTGTGGCCTGTTTGCCTTGCCGGTTCTGGTGGGCCTGAAAAAACGCATGGACCCGGACCACTACAATGGCGCCAGCCTGGTCGGCCTGCGTGGGGTGGTGGTGAAAAGCCATGGTGGCACCAGCAAGGAAGGCTTCGCCTGCGCGTTGGAGGTAGCTCAACTGGAGGCGCGACGCAATGTGCCCTCACTGATCAGTGATGCACTGAGCCAGGCCAGCGCCGACTGAAATCTGCGTCGGGGTCAGCTGGCCCCGATGCTGTTCATACTTTGTTTCAGGCCCGACCGGACAGCGAAAGCGAAAGCCGGCATACTGCGGCCTGCCTATTTTTAAGGGGATGTTGAATGTCGAAGACAGCCTTTATTTTTCCCGGTCAGGGCTCCCAGAGCCTGGGGATGCTGAGTGAATTTGCCGAACGTCCGGCAGTGAAGCAGACCTTTCAGGAAGCCTCCGGTGCACTGGATCAGGACCTCTGGGCGTTGGCCCAGGAAGGACCGAAAGAGGCACTGAATCAAACCGAAATTACCCAGCCCTTGCTGCTGACCGCAGGCGTTGCCCTGTGGCGGCTGTGGGAGCAAAGCGGTGGTCCGCGGCCGAATGTACTGGCCGGGCATAGCCTGGGTGAATACAGCGCGCTGACCTGTGCCGGTGTTATCAATCTTGGCGACGCCGTGCGGTTGGTCCGCACCCGTGGCCAGCTGATGCAGAAGGCGGTGGGGCAAGGTGAAGGCAGCATGGCCGCGATCCTGGGCCTGGATGATGAGCAGGTTCGCTCTGCCTGTGCGCAAGCGGCGCAAGGTGGTGTGGTCGAGGCAGTCAACTTCAATGCGCCCGGACAGGTAGTGATTGCCGGTTCCGTGGATGCGGTCGAGCGCGCGATTGCGGCCTGTAAAGAGGCCGGGGCGAAACGCGCCATGGCGCTGCCGGTGAGCGTGCCTTCCCACTGTGCGCTGATGAAACCGGCGGCGGAGCAACTGGCCGATACCTTGAACAGCACACGTTTTCATGCGGCGGAAATGCCGGTTATCAACAATGTGGATGTGGCCATGGAAACGGATCCGGAGAAAATCCGCGATGCGTTGATTCGCCAGCTTTATTCACCGGTGCGTTGGGTGGAAACCATTCAGGCGCTGAAAGAGCAGGGCGTGGGGCATCTCTACGAGTGTGGCCCGGGTAAGGTCCTGTGTGGACTGGTAAAGCGCATTGATCGCGATATGGCGGCGCGCCCGCTGGAAACAGAAGCCGCTTTCACGGCGGCTCTGCAAGGAGAATAAGAATGTCTGAAAGACGAGTGGCGTTGGTTACTGGCGCGAGCCGGGGCATTGGCCGGGCAATTGCCGAGCAGCTGATTGCTGACGGCTTCTTTGTTGTCGGCACGGCCACCACGGAAAAAGGTGCGGCTGCCATTGGCGATGCGCTGGGTGAAAACGGTGCGGGCAAAATGCTCAACGTGGCCGACAAGGCGTCAGTGGACGAGACCCTCAAAAGCATCAACGATGAATTTGGTGCCCCTCTGGTGCTGGTGAATAACGCCGGCATTACCCGCGACAACATCATGCTCCGGATGAAGGAGGATGAGTGGGAAGATGTCATCAATACCAACCTGAATTCCCTTTATCGCGTTAGCAAGGCATGCTTGAAAGGCATGACCAAGGCGCGTTGGGGCCGGATCATCAATATCAGTTCGGTGGTCGGTACCATGGGCAACGCCGGGCAAGCCAACTATGCGGCGGCCAAGGGCGGTGTAGAAGGTTTCTCACGGGCGTTGGCCCGCGAGCTTGGCTCACGTAATATCACAGTGAATTCTGTTGCACCGGGCTTTATTCAGACGGATATGACAGAGGCTTTGCCGGAAGCCCAGAAAGAGGCGCTTTTGCAGGGGATTCCCCTGGGGCGTTTGGGGCAGCCGGCGGAGATTGCCAGTGCAGTCGCCTGGCTGGCCAGTGATGGCGGTGGTTATGTAACCGGAACCACTTTGCACGTCAATGGGGGCATGTTTACCGGGTAGCTCAAAAAATGGGCATCCGAACGTTTCTGGGAAAGCTGGCTAATTGACTGTTTTCGCAGAAGAAAATATTTGGAAAAACTTCAAGGGAAGGCATCGGTCCAGTCGGCTTGCAAGCGCAAACAGCGTTCACCTAGAATAGCCGCTGACAGGTGCTAGCACACCATTAATCAGGAGAGTAATACGATCATGAGCAGCATCGAAGAACGCGTAAACAAAATCATCGTTGAGCAACTGGGTGTTAAGCCGGAAGACGTAAAATCAGAAGCGTCCTTCGTTGAAGATCTGGGTGCAGACTCCCTGGACACCGTTGAGCTGGTGATGGCCCTGGAAGAAGAATTTGAAACCGAAATTCCGGACGAAGAAGCTGAGAAAATCAGCACCGTCCAGTCCGCTGTGGATTACATCAAAGCGCACAGCTGAGTTCGGTTGTTCGAATAACAGAAAAGCCGCAGGTTCAATGAGCTTGCGGCTTTTTTGTGGCCAGAATATTTGTGGCGACAAGTGACGTTTTCTTACATTACGGCGACCTGTTACCGGGCCGCTTGTAGTAATCTTGTCGCATTAAGGCCGTTAAATGGCGCCAAAATAATGGATTGGGAGGTATCGGGTGACGTCACGTCGAGTCGTTATTACAGGGTTGGGAATGCTCACGCCGCTGGGAGTCGATGTGGCTTCTACCTGGGAAGGTATCAAGGCGGGCAAGAGTGGCATTCGTAACATCGAGCACTTTGATACGGAGCCTTTTGCTACCCGTTTTGCCGGCCTGGTGCCTGATTTTGATATTTCCGAGTATCTGCCTCCCAAAGATGCCCGCAAGATGGACGTCTTCGTGCAATACGGGCTGGTGGCGGCCATTCAGGCGGTGCGTGATGCCGGCCTGGATATGGAAAAGGAAGATGCCGAGCGTGTGGGGGCGGCGATTGGCTCTGGTATCGGTGGCCTTACCAATATCGAAGACAATCACCGCAAACTGCTCGATTCCGGCCCCCGCAAGCTGTCGCCGTTTTTTGTGCCTGGCACCATCATCAACATGATCGCGGGTAATCTGGCGATCATGTACGGCATGAAAGGGCCCAACTTTGCCACAGTAACGGCCTGTACCACCGGGACCCATAACATTGGTTTTGCTGCCCAGCAGATTGTGCTGGGCCAAGCGGACGTGATGGTTGCCGGCGGTGCCGAGAAAGGCTCTTCGCCGTTGGGGCTGGGTGGTTTCGCCGCTGCCCGCGCGCTATCCACCCGCAACGATGACCCGCAAGCCGCCAGTCGCCCCTGGGACAAGGACCGGGATGGCTTCGTATTGGCCGATGGTGCCGGCGCGGTGGTGCTGGAGGAGTACGAGCACGCCAAGGCCCGTGGTGCCACGATTTATGCGGAGCTGGCCGGATTTGGCATGAGTGATGATGCCTATCACATCACTTCTCCGGCAGAGGGCGGCGACGGTGCCATGCGCGCCATGCGTAATGCCCTGCGAAATGCAGGGGTCGAGCCGGAACAGGTGGATTACATCAACGCCCACGGCACCTCCACCCAGATGGGCGATGTGGCAGAAGCCATGGCGGTGAAAACCCTGTTTGGCGATCATGCCTATAATCTGGCGGTGAGCTCCACCAAATCCATGGTTGGGCACCTGCTGGGGGCGGCGGGGGCCGTGGAAGCGATTTTCTCCATTCTGGCCATGCGTGATTCGGTGGCGCCGCCCACCATCAATCTGGATAACCCGGACGAAGGCTGTGATCTGAACTTCGTGGCGAACCAGGCGCAGGAACGCACCATCCAGTACGCGTTATCCAACTCGTTCGGTTTCGGTGGTACTAACGGGACCCTGCTGTTCAAGAAGGTGTAATGCCGCTGAATCCCCGTGACCGCGGTCTCGCCTACGGCGACGGTGTTTTTGAAACCGTGCGCGTGGCTGCCTCCGGCGAAGTGCCCCTGTGGTCGCGCCACCGTGCGCGCATGGTGGCCGGGCTACACGCGCTGGGTATTGCGTTACCCGATCAATCCCGACTCGATGCTGCTTTGAATGAAGGGGTCGCCGTTCTCGGCGGCGAGGCTGGCGTGGTCAAGTTGACGGTCACGCGCGGCGTTGGTGGCCGTGGCTATTTGCCGCCTGCATCGGCAAAACCCACGGTGTTGTGGCAAAGTGGGGGGCTGCCAGCCTGGTCTGAACGGCTTCGCCACGAAGGCCTGGCGCTGGGGCTCTGCCAGACGCCGCTGTATTCTGAGCCGTTGGCAGGATTCAAGCACCTGAACCGGCTTCCCCAAGTGATGGCCCGCCGCGAAGTGGCGCGGCAGGGGTGGGACGAAGGGTTGTTGCTCAGTACCCGCAGGCAGCCGTTGGAAGCCACCTCCATGAATTTTTTTGCCCGGTTCGCCGATCACTGGTGGATGCCTGATCTGGCTGCCGCTGGAGCGGGTGTGGCCGGCGTCATGCGAAGCCACCTTTTCGACACGTTGCAACAACGGGGTGAAAAGGTGATTTGCGATCTGCGGCCGCTGTCACAGCTGCGCACTGCTGACGGGCTGTTTCTGTGTAACAGTATTGTCGGCGTGCTCCCGGTGCGTAAACTGGAGCAATGGCATTGGCCGGTGCTGGCATCGGTCCGGGAACTGCAACAGTCGACAGAAACCTTTTTGGCCGGCTCACTGAAGGGCTAATAACCGCACTATGCGAAAAAAAATCCGTATTTTTGGACTGCTGGTTGTCTTGCTGGTAGTCGCTGTACCTGTGGCGGGGGCCTGGGTCAGCAGTTATCTACACCGCCCATTACCGGTTTCTGAAACATTAACGGTGGAGGTGCCCCGGGGCGCCGGTTTAAGCCGGGTGCTGTACAACCTCAATGATGAGGGCATCCTGGGTAAGGGCCTGGAAGCTCGCTTCCGCCGTGTCGGCGCGCGCCTTTATTCTGCTTTCACCGGCATGGATGGCCGCATGCATGTGGGCGAGTATCAACTCAAGCCCGGTGATTCGCTGTTGTCCCTGCTGGAGAAAATGGACCGGGGCGATGTGCTGCAACGCAGCCTGACTCTGGTGGAAGGTTGGAACTTCCGGGAGCTGCGTGCCCGGTTGGCCTCTCTGGAAACGCTTGAGCACCGACTGGAAGGGCTGACAGATGAACAGGTGATGGCGGAACTGGGTCGCCCGGACCGCCACCCGGAAGGCTGGTTCGCGCCGGAAACCTATTTTTATACCCGCGGCACTGCAGACCTGACCATCCTGGCCCGGGCGCTGGCGCGTCAGGAAAACATCCTTGATGAAGCCTGGCAGCAGCGGGCCAAGGATCTGCCCTACGACACGCCATACGAGGCGCTGATTATGGCGTCCATTGTGGAAAGAGAAACCGGTGTGCCGAAAGAGCGTCCGGAAATTGCCGGGGTGTTTACCAATCGTTTGAACAAGGGCATGCGCCTGCAAACCGACCCGACGGTGATCTACGGGATGGGGGAGGACTACAAGGGCAATATACGTCGCTCCGATCTGCGCCGTGCGACTCCGTACAACACTTATGTGATTCGGGGGTTGCCGCCCACGCCGATCGCCATGCCCGGCCGGGAAGCGATCCTGGCGGCAGTGAACCCGGGGAAAACCGAGTCCCTGTATTTCGTGGCGCGGGGTGATGGCAGTCATTCCTTTTCCAAAACCCTGGCTCAGCACCGCAAAGCCGTGCGTGAGTATCAGCTGCAACGCCGAGAAGGCTACCGTTCTTCACCCGGAGGCGGGCAATGAGCGGCCGTTTCATCACCCTGGAAGGCGGCGAAGGCGCCGGCAAAAGCAGCAATCTGGAATGGCTGGCCGACGCTCTCAGAGCCGCCGGCAAGACGGTGACAGTGAGCCGCGAACCCGGTGGCACCGCCTTGGCGGAATCGATTCGTGGTGTACTGTTGGCGCCCGGTGATGAACCTATGGCGGATGATACGGAGTTGTTGCTGGTGTTCGCCGCCCGCGCGCAACATCTGGAACAGAAGATCCGCCCGGCACTGGCCCGTGGCGAATGGGTGCTGTGTGATCGTTTTGTGGACGCCACCTGGGCTTACCAGGGGGCAGGGCGCGGGCTGGACAGCGCAGCCATTGCTGACCTGGAAAGCCTGGTTATTCGCGACACCCGCCCGGACATGACCGTACTGTTTGATGTGCCGGTAGAGGTGGGCATGGCACGTGCCGGCAAACGTGCCGCTCTGGATCGCATCGAACAGGAAGACCGGGCTTTTTTTGAACGTATCCGCCAGTGTTATCTGGCCCGTGCAGCCCAGGAGCCCAGCCGGTTCCGCACCGTGGATGCGGGGCAGCCGTTGGGGTCGGTACAGCAACAGCTGGGCGCGATAGTCGAGGAGATGCTGGCATGGCCGTAACCGGCGCAAAAGTTCAGGCACCGTGCCCCTGGCATGGTGATGCCATGGCGCAACTGCTTGACCAGCACGCGCAGGGGCGGTTGCCCCATGCGCTGTTGCTGACCGGTGCCAAAGGCATCGGCAAGCTGCGCTTGGCCGAATCCCTGGCCCAGACCCTGCTTTGCGAGAAACCTTCCGCAGGGCTGCCCTGTGGCCACTGTCAGGGGTGCCAGCTCAGCACCGCCGGCACCCACCCGGATCTGCACCGCCTCAGCCCGGAAGAAAAAAGCAAAACCATCAAGATTGACCAGGTCCGCAAGCTGGTGGGGTTTGCCACCCGCACGGCGCAGTACAGTGGCTATCGGGTTGCCATTATCTATCCGGCGGAAGCTCTCAACCGCAATGCCCAGAATGCCTTGCTGAAAACCCTGGAAGAGCCGGGCGCGCAGACCCTGTTACTGCTGGTCAGTGATCAGCCGACGCTGTTGCTGCCCACCATTCGCAGCCGTTGCCAGCAGCGCACCTTGCCGCTACCGGAGCAGGACCAGGCGCTGCAGTGGTTGCAGAGCCAGGTGGGCGAGAGCGCCGCCTCGTTACTGGATGCCGCCCAGGGCGCGCCGCTACAGGCGCTGGCACTGGAGCAGGCGGACTGGTTTGCCGACCGGGCCCGTTTGCTCGATACCCTGGTCAGTGTGGCGGAAGGGCGGCAGTCGGTGGCGCAAGCGTCGCCGGTGCTCGCCAAGCATGACCCCACTGAGATGGCCGGGGTGATTTATGGCTGGTTGTCACGCTGTCTGCATCAGCGCTTCTCCGGCCAGCAGAGCGCCGATGCATCCCTGGCTCCACTGCTGGATCGACTCAGCAAGGCGGTGCCTCCGGCGCGTTTGTTGCGGGCCGCCCAGCGGGTGCTGGAAGGCCGCCGTGCCTTGCTGTCCGGGGCCAACCCCAACAAGGAATTGCTGTACGAGCAGTGGTTGCTGGTGCTGGTGGGCGTTGACGCTGCGGCGGCAGCGCACTAACCTTTATCAAAGATTAATAATAATTTCGTAAGAGGCTCGCTCATGAAAATGCCCGGCGGTCGTAGTGGCATTCTGTCGCTTTCCATCAAAGACAAGGCGGTGCTGTACTCGGCCTACATGCCGTTCATTACCAATGGCGGCCTGTTCATTCCCACCGAAAAGCAATACAAGCTGGGAGAAGAAATCTTCCTGCTGCTCAATATCATGGACGAAGCCGACAAGATTCCGGTGGCGGGCAAGGTGATCTGGATTACGCCCAAAGGGGCTCAAGGCAACCGTAGTGCCGGCATCGGCGTGCAGTTCTCCGACCAGGATGACACCGCCCGCGTCACCATCGAAAACCATCTGGCAGGCTCGCTGGAGTCGGATCGACCGACGCATACGATGTAATAAAATGCCGGATGCCGGATGCCGGATGCCGGAAGCTAGAAGCTAGAAGCTAGAAGTTAAACCCCATCGTCGCGTTTTTCAGTTTTAAAGCGGCAATACCCCAAGGTGTTGCCGCTTTTGCGTTTAGCATCCTGCGTCCGGCATCAAGCGTGGCCACGTGCGGCGTGTCGCATGTTGCCTATCTCCTCTACAATATCTGCGTTTTTAACGTTGGAGCCTGTTGTGACTGCTACCCCTTTTGTGGATTCCCATTGCCATCTGGATCGCCTGAATCTTGACGCCCATGGTGGCGATTTCGAGGCGATGATGGCGGCCACGGCGCAGGCGGGGGTCAGCCATATGCTGTGTATCGGTGTGGATCTGGAAAGCTTCCCGCAGGTGCAGGCACTGGCCGAGCAATATGAGAACGTGTTTGCCAGCGTTGGCGTACATCCCCTCTACAAGGAATCCCGTGAGCCGCAATCCTCCGAGTTGGTGGAGCGGGCTGCGCACCCCAAGGTGGTGGCCATCGGCGAGACCGGGCTGGATTACTTCTATGCCAAGGAAGAGCGGGAGTGGCAACAACGCTATTTCGTGGCCCATATTCAGGCGGCCCGGGAAACTGGCCTGCCGTTAGTCGTGCATACCCGTGGCGCCAAGGAAGACACGCTGGCGTTGTTGCGTGAGCATGGCGCTGGCCAGGTGCGCGGGGTGCTGCACTGTTTCACCGAAGACCTGGACATGGCCTTGCAGGCTATTGAGTTGGGCTTCTATATTTCCATTTCCGGTATCGTGACCTTCCGCAATGCCCAGGCCCTGCGCGACACCGTGAAGCAGCTGCCGCTGGAGCGGCTGTTGATTGAAACCGACTCGCCCTGGCTGGCGCCGGTGCCGTTCCGTGGCAAGCCCAATGAACCGCGTTATGTGGCGCACGTGGCTGAATGCGTGGCTGAGCTCCAGGGTGTCAGTGTGGCGGAGCTGGCCAAGGCCACCGCGGATAATTTCTTTTCCCTGTTTAACAAGGCGCAGGCATGAATCTGTATGCAATGGTGGCGCTGGCAGCGCTATGTGGTGGTGCCGTGGCGGCACTGTTGGCGGTGCTGATCGAGCGGCGCCGGGCGGCGGCCCGCGAGGCTGCATTGATGGCCGAGAAACAGGCACTGAGCGAGCCGTTGGCCCAGGTGCCCCTGCTAAAACAGCAACTGGAAGGGCAGCAGCAGCGACAGCGCGACACCGATGCGCAGTTGCAGCAGTTGGGGGCAGAGAAAGCGCGTCTGGAAGAGCGGCTGGCCGGGCAGCAGGAAAAGCTGGCCTTTTCCGAGCAAAGCCGCAACCAGCTGAAACAGGAGTTTGAAAACCTGTCAGGAAAGGTGCTCGACCAGCGCGGCAAGCAGCTGCAGGAGCAGCACCAACAAGGCCTCGACGGCATGCTCAAGCCGTTTCGTGAGCAGCTGGCGGATTTCCGTCGTCGGGTAGACCAGATCCACAGTGACGAGACCCGCGCCCAGGCGTCCCTGATCGAACAGCTGGGCCACCTGAAAAGCCTGAACCAGCAGATGCACGAAGATGCACGCAACCTGACCGATGCGCTGAAAGGGCAGGCCAAGACCCAGGGTAACTGGGGTGAAATGATTCTGGAGCGGGTGCTGGAGTCTTCCGGTCTGACCCGGGGCCGTGAATACGAAACCCAGGTCACCCTGAAGGACGAGAGCGGCCAGCGTCGCCTGCCCGATGCCATCGTTCACCTGCCGGAAAACAAGGATGTGGTGATTGATGCGAAAGTGTCTCTGGTTGCCTATGAGCGGCTGTCTTCGGCGTCTACGTCAGAGGAGCGCGAACAGGCATTACGTGATCACCTGACCTCACTGCGAAGCCACATCAAGGGGCTGGATACCAAGGATTACAGTGGCCTGGAAGGGATCCGCAGCCTGGATTTTGTGCTGCTCTTTATTCCTATCGAAGGCGCCTTCATGGTGGCCATGGAGCAGGATTCCAGCCTCTATACGGATGCCTTTGCCCGCAACATTGTGCTGGTTAGCCCGACTACGCTGTTGGTGACCCTGCGCACCATCCAGAATATCTGGCGCTATGAATACCAGAACCGCAATGCCCTGGATATTGCCGATCGTGCAGGGAAAATCTGCGATCAGGTGTCACTGATCGGGGAGTCCATGGACGACCTGGGAGATAAAATTGGCAAGGCCCAGCTGGCATGGGACACCACCTTCAAACGCCTCAGCCGCGGCCGCGGCAACCTCTACCGCCAGGCCCAGCAACTGAAAGATCTGGGTGCAAAAGCGCGCAGGGCGTTACCGGAACCTGGCGATGAACATGATGACGGGGCGACAGTGACGGATCAGTCAGGGGCGAAAGAGTAACATCAAAACGTAAAATGTTTACCATTATAAGCAGTAAATTTTAGAGGGTTTTGATGCAGTGTAATTGCTTGCAATTTGATGAATTCTGTCGCTAAAAGTGGCAAAAGTTGGCGAAAAATGACTGAACTTGGTGGTCATTTTTCAGCATCTTCAGGTACGAATGTGCCACCATTGTAATATCAGAACTGGGTCACAGGATTACGCCGAAAACCTTAGTTAGTATGCGCTCCGTAACGTAATGCTAACAAAAGGTAATCTTATGTATCGTTTGATGTTCGCCCTGATGCTGGGGATGGGTCTGGCTCAAACGGTATCGGCGCTTGACGCTCAACCTCGGATCATCGGGGGACAGGACGTAGCAACAATCCGGCCGTGGATGGCCGAAGTGGAAATCAGTCGATCCGGAAATCCTGCCTATGGCGCCACACTCTGTGGTGGCACCCTGATCGCACCCGGCTGGGTGCTGACGGCGGCGCACTGCGTGGTGACCTCCAGTGGCGCCACCCTGCAGGCGGGGCAACTGTTTGTGGCCCTGGGGAGCCTGGATCGGACGGCGGCCAACCCGGCGGAACGCCTGGCGGTCTCTTCGGTGCGGGTACACCCGGGTTATCGTGCTGTCACTTTCCACAACGATCTGGCGCTGTTGCAATTGGCCTCGGACAGTACTGCCAGGCCACTGGATCTGGCCAAAGCGCAGACCGTGTCTGCGCTGACCCGGGGCAGCAGCGACGAGGCCCTGCTGATAATGGGCTGGGGGTCCACGTCTCCCAGCGGCAATGGCCTGTCCGACTCCCTGCGCGAAGCCCGTGTGGATTATGTGTCCAGCGGCTATTGCGCCAGCCAGTGGAGCAACCTGAGCGGTAACCAGATCTGTGCGGGTGAAATGAATCCCCAGGGTGTCGCCCAGGATTCCTGTCGTGGTGATAGCGGCGGGCCTTTGGTGTACGGCGAGCCGGGGCAGCAATGGCTGGTTGGTATTACCAGCTACGGCCATGAACAGTGCGCCACCGCCGGCGTCCCCGCAGTCTATACCCGTGTGGACCGTTATCTCACGTGGTTGGAACAAACCACCTCGGGCAGCCTGGTGGATCTGGCGCTCACCGGCAGCACCGCTGACACCTATAGCAGCCCGGGGACTTCCGCCACGTTGCGCACCGCCATCGCCAACACCAGCCAGCAGACCCGGGCCAATAACGTGGGCCTGCGAATCACCCACAAGAACGGGCTTACGGTCCGTGTTCCCGGGCTGACCTGTGTGAAGAACAGTGGCTATACAGACTGTCGTGGCAGTGCGGACCTGGCGTTGGGGCAGGAGACCTCGACTTACAGCGTTGGCCTCAGTGCCAGTGGCCGCTGGGTGGATGAAGTGCGCGTCGAGCCGATCAGCAGTGTGTCCCACGATTATTTCGCCAGCCTGGGGGAAAGTTTCAAGCTGGTATTCAGCAATGAGCCGGATGTGGTGCTCAACCTGACCACGCAGCGGGGCAATGATGACCTGGTGCGGGTCAACGCCCAGGTGACCAATGCGGCGACTCACCAGGCGGCGGCGCGGGTGCGGGTCGGCTTTACCTTGCCGTCCGGGTGGAGCCCGGTGTCACTGCCTGAGAACTGTGCCGGGGGCGGCCTGGTGCAGTGTGGGTTGGGCGATATGTCGCCGGGTGAGGTGGCGTCCCAGCAACTGATTCTGGATGGTCAGGGTGACGACAGCCTGGTTGTGCAGGTGTGGACCGATAACGGGGATTACCCGGCGAACGATAGCTCGGCGAGCACCCATCCGGCCCAGGCGCGCAACAGTGCGTCCACTGGCGGTACTGCCAGTGGCGGAAGTGATGGCGGCGGTGGCGGGGGCAGTCTGTCCTGGTGGTTGCTGGCGCTACTAGCCGTGGTGTCCGTTCGGCGGCTCCACCAGTGACAGGTGGCGCTGACGTTCCGGCGCCAGCGCACCCTGATTGCCCTTCCAGGGCAGGGCATCAATGCCCTTGGGAATGGCATCCAGCTGGAAGGGCGCCTTGATAATCTCGAAGTAGGGCGAATGGTCGAAGTCCGCAGCAGTAATGGCTCTGGGTTGTAGCCGCAGCAAGCGGGCGGCGGGTTCGCTTTCCTTCACCAGCGGCATGACCGGGAATTGCACAAAGCTGAAGGCATCGGCGACGACGGTGCCACTAAGCGCCTTGATCAATTCACCGGCCCAGCGTCGGAACAGGCCGGTGCGCCAGCGCAGGGGCAGCCAGCGCCAGGGAAGCAGGGTCATCATGGCCAGTGCGCCCCAGGACTGGGCGCCACCGGCGCCAATGCGGCTGATGGCATAGCGGAGTACATCCTGGGCTTCATTGTCACTCAGCCCCTGTGCCCGGCAGACGCGAATCTGACGACCTTCCAGGGCTGACAGCGGTTCCACAATCAGCCCTCGTTCCAGGCGGGCATCAATCACCAGCTGGGTATCCGGTTCGCAGGGAGTGTAGTCCGCCAACAGGGCGCGCAGGGCCGGGTCGGCCACGTCGTGCAGGCGACCAATGTAGAGTACCGCGCGGGCGTAGCGGCTATCGCCGATCACCTTGAAGGTGCGGTCTACGCTGCTGTGCCCGGCCACCAACAGCACATCGCAGGATTTCAGCACCGTGCGCAGGCTTTCCAGGTCCGCGCTGGGCTGGCCGCTGAACTGCTCATCCCGCTGCAAACGGCGGCAAATCCATTGATAAAAGGCCAGCTGTCGGTTCATCTGTGAGGCTCCGGTATCCATAACGAGGCGCGTATGAGGTTCTGGAGCTTACAGCAGCTCCAGAGCCTGGTCGATGACCGAATCGGCAGTGTAGAAGTGTGGCGAAAAGCGCACCCCACCGCCGCGTTCCGCGCACACCACGCCGTTCTTTTTCAGGCGCTGGAAGGTATCGCCCGGGGCTTCTTCGGGCATGCGGAAAGTGACAATCCCTGCCCGCCGTTGCGGGGCTGGGGCACTGAGCAGGGCGGCGCCTTTGTCGTTCAGTCCTTCGATCAGCCGTTGCACCCGCTGTTGCAAGGCATCCGCCACCACGTCCATGCCGGTGTCCTGCAGCAGTGACAAGGAAGCGTTCAGTGCATGGGCGCCGAGCATGTTCGGGCTTCCGCATTCAAAGCGTTTGGCGGTGCTGGCCGGCTGCCAGTCCCGGCGGGTGTAATCGCCGGGTTCGGCCACCATGTGCCAGCCGTGTTGACGCAGGATCAATTGATCCTGCACCGCCCGGCGGCAATAGAACAGGGCGAGCCCTTCCGGGCCGAGCATCCATTTGTGGCCGTCGGCCACCACAAAATCGGCGTTTACCTGCTCTGCAGAGAACGGCAGCGCGCCGAGAATCTGGATGGCGTCCACACAGAAGAGTGTGCCCTGGGCACGGCAGGCGGCGCCGATGGGGGCCATGTCCATTAGCAGCCCCGTGCCGTACTGGACAGCGGAGAGAGACACCAGGCGGGTGCGTGGCCCCATGGCGTCAATGACATCCTGCTCCGGGTTGTCGCCCTCCAGATTGACCTCGATCACTTCCACGCCCTGCTTGGCCAGGGCTTGCCAGGGAATGCGGTTGGACGGGAATTCCTGATCACTGATGATAATCTGATCACCAGCCTGCCACTCCAGGCCCTGGGCAATGACAGACAGACCTTCGGAAGTGTTCTTGAGCAAGGCGATTTCCTCGCTGCTGACGCCTCCCACCAGCCAGGCCAGACGCTCACGCAGCTGCTGCTCCACCTTCAACCAGCGCGGATAATCCCGCGCGCCAATAAATACGTTCTGGCGGGCGAACTCGGTTACCGCGTCCTGGGTACGTTGGGGCCAGGGTGCGACGGCCGCATGGTTGAGGTAAAGCAGGCCGTCCTGCTGGGCAAATTCGGTGGCGAGGTCCGGGGTGCTCCCGTCAGAGTTGGCCATGTTGTGTTGCCTCCGTGCGCTGGGTTGAGCGGAATGCGTGGCGGAAAACCATGACGCTATGCTAACCGGCGCCAGGTTTCCATGAACAGGTTATTGGCGAGATGCAGCCGGAAATACCGCGGGTTGCTATCCGATATGCGTATAAAAAGGGAATGCGTTAGAATTGCGACTGTTCAGTCGGCTTTAGGCCCGCATACCCGGGCGCAAGGAGAAATAGATGGGTGATCTGGAAAAAGCCACACGCAAGGCTCAGGAGTTTCGTCAGCGCGAGCGTGAGATTCTCGATGCGGCTCTGGCCCTTTTTCTGGAAGAAGGCGAAGACCGGGTAACCGTGGAAATGATTGCGGACCGGGTGGGTATTGGCAAAGGTACAATCTACAAGCATTTCGAAACCAAGAACGAAATCTACCTGCTGCTGATGCTGCGCTATGAGGAAGACCTGGCCGGCGTGTTCCAGCAAATTTCCGATGCGGATAACAAGGAACGCCTGGCGCGGGAGTATTTCCGTTTCCGGATTTCCGATCCCAAGCGCTATCAGTTGTTTGATCGGCTGGAAAACAAGGTTATCAAGGACCATGCCCTGCCTGAACTGGTGGCCAAGCTGCACAGTATCCGTGAGGCCAATTTTGCGCGGCTCACGGATATCGTGAAAGCCCGCATGGAAGAAGGGTCACTGGAAGACGTGCCGCCGATGTATCACATCTGCTCCGCCTGGGCATTTGCCCACGGCGCCGTGGCATTGATGGAATCGCCGTTTTACCAGAAGCAAATAGACGACAAGGATGACTTTCTGGATTTCCTGATCGAAATCGGTATTCGCATGGGGAACAAGGGCCAGCGGGGGCCACGATGAAACAGGCCGATGAACTGCTGGCACTACTGGAAAAAGCCGCCGGCGATGAAACCGGCCTGCCGCCGGTGCATCAGTGGAAACCGGAACGCCATGCGGATATTGATATGCGCATTGCCCGCGACGGCACCTGGTTTTATCAAGAGTCGCCCATTGAACGGGAAAGAATGGTGGCGTTGTTTTCCACCATTCTGCTGCGCGAAGACGATGACTATTTCCTGATTACACCGGTGGAGAAACTGCGCATTCAGGTGGACGATGCGCCCTTTGTGGCCACGGAAGTACAGCAGGTGAAAGAAGCCGGAACCACGAAACTGATATTTACCACCAATGTGGGCAGCCATGTGGTTGCCGGCGCAAGCCATCCCCTCTGGGTGAACACTGACAGCGAAACCGGCGAGCCTTCTCCGTACCTGTGTGTGCGGGATAATCTCAATGCGCTGATCGGGCGCTCGGCGTTTTACCAGCTGGTGAATTGGGCGTTTGAGGAAGAGGGAAAGCTGTTTGTGGAGAGTAATGGTCGGCGCTTTGAGTTGGGCAGCTTGGGGTAATTAATAGTTAATAATGAATAATTAATAGCTGCGAAATAAGTGTCGATTTCATGGTCAGCGCATGTAGGAAATCTCTTACGCTCTCTTGATGTATTCCCCATTACTCTGGATAGGCTCAGCTGCTAGCCTCTGCCCCTGCTGGTTAATAGACTAATAATCTAGGGGGCTGCATGGGGATGCGGGGCGCTTCATTAGGAAGTATTTACTATCTTTTTCTGTCTTTCTGCCTTCTCTTTATTTCTGGAGCTTGGGCAAGCACTCCTTCAGGAGTCGAGTGGCTAAAGCAGCAGCAACGCCAGGATGGCGCCTTCTATACAGATCAGACGAGTTCGACTGAATACCAGGCAACAATTGAGTCGCTATTGGCATTAGGCGACTTGGAAAGCCTATCCGATACACAGCGTGACTCGGGAGTAGGCTTCTTGTTGCAGCCTGATCTCTCTTCCCACTCTGAATTCCATTCCAGAATGGATCTTCTGGCAGAGCAATTCGGGCTAACGGATACCATCGATTCTGGCATTGTGTCAGAACGAATCGCCTATAACGGCGGTGTTGGAGGCTATGCGAGCCATGATGGGAGTGTGCTGAATACTGCCTTGGCTCTTAATGCATGGGCGTCAGGAGATTCTGTGTCGCCTGACAAGCTTGATCGAGCCATCACTTTTCTTCTTTCAAATCAGCAAGCAGATGGCGGTTGGTCTGAAACTCCCAATTTTACTAACACTTACGTAACGGCTATAACCAGCCAGGCTTTGCAGCGTTACCGGTTCCGATATCCTGTCGGGGCCTCGATATCTGCAGCTAGTGAATATCTTCTCGCTAATCAGAGTAGTGATGGCTGGGGAAGCATCGTGGAGACTGCATTGGCATTGCAGGCTCTTATTCCTGTCATTACCGACAGCACTCGCTACCAAACGGGCCTGGAAAACCTGAAGGTCGGTCAGACAGAGAATGGCAGCTGGGGCGGTGATGTGTTTGCTACAGCTCTGGCGTTGCGCGCCCTTTATCAAGTCTCCACCGCTCCAGAACCCGTTGACCCCAGTGTTGGAAGCATTGAGGGGCAGGTCATCGACAGCAATACCCGCCAGCCCATAGAAAGCGTAGTAGTCACTGCTCAGGGAGATAGTAGTTATAGCGCAAAAAGTGGCCAAGATGGCCGTTTCCGGCTGACCGATATGGAGCCGGATGATTACTCCCTGTCCTATCAAGCTAGTGGGTTTCAGGGGGTGAATCAGAGTGGCCGGGTTGGGGCAGGCCAGCACCTGAGTGTAGGGACTATTGAAATGAGCCCGCTACCTGATAGCGGGCTCATCAGTGGGGTGATAAGGGATGCCCAAGGGGTTCCAATTCCCGGAGCGCAGGTCTCTTTGGCTGGGGCTTCAGCCGGGCAAACCGTTTCGGATGAAAATGGCCGGTACCTTCTATCTTCCCTGCCAGGCGGCATTCAATTAGCGGTCAGTTCGGAGGGCTATGTGACGGTCACTGCTGCCGCTTCTGTTGTGGCTGGAAGCCACCTTAATTTCTCTCCCGTGCTTTATCTGGAAGGTAATCCTCCTCCACAAGATGTTTCCGTTCAAGGCAAGGTTGTCGATTCTGATACGGGCGAAGGATTGGGGAACGTATTTGTAGAAGTGATTGGAGTAGGTAAAAGTGCAGAAAGCAAAAGTGATGGTTCTTTTTTGCTTCAGGGGCTGGAAACCGGGCAGAAGCATCTTCGTCTTGTTAAGGGTAGCTATGAAACGGTAACTCTTAGCTTTGCCTCCGTTGTTGGAGCTAATGATTTGGGCAAGATTTTGTTGCTGAAGAATAGTGAAGCAACAACGCTATATGGGAGGGTTTTTGATAACGAAACGGGACATCCTTTGTCAGGTGCCAAGGTTAGCGTTGGTGGAATGGAGGTCGTAAGTGGCGAGAATGGGGGGTACCGACTGGAAGGCCTTCCTGAATTGGAATTTGATGTTTCGGTTTCGCATGCAGGGTACTTAACTAAAGTGTCTAGCTTGAAAGCTGGTTCTCCTGGCCAAATTAATTATGACTTAATGTTAGATAAGGCCAGTGTTGATGGGGTTGTAATAGAGGATATCGGGAAAGATAGGCTGTTGTATGGAGCTTATGAGAAAGCTCTGTTTGATGCGGATTTATATAACGGTGGAGATAGAGATGTGTCTTTGAATCTCTATGCCGAAGTGTTTGATGGCAGTGGCTCTGTGGTTTCTGAATTCTCTGTCCCGGCGGGAAGTGTAACTATCAAATCCAGGGATAGGGTCTCCCGTGAATTTGACTGGAATACCTCGAATTATAAGGCTGGCGATTATACGTTGCTTATAAAAGCTGTTGATGATTCTGATTTTAGAGTGTTGCACGAGTCCGAGATTGGTTTCTATATCGCTGAAAGCCGAGAGATCCAATCAGTTGGCTTGGCTGTTTATCCTGATAATGCGGTAGCTGGTGAAACTAAAGAAATTGGGTTTGCCGGTAAAGTTTACTATCGAACAAATTTGGGGTTTGAGGCGAATTTGCGTCTTAGGGTTACTTCCCCAGATGGGCAGATTCTTGTT
The DNA here is from genome assembly GCF_000155615.1 of Alcanivorax sp. DG881. Classification (GTDB taxonomy): domain Bacteria; phylum Pseudomonadota; class Gammaproteobacteria; order Pseudomonadales; family Alcanivoracaceae; genus Alcanivorax. The sequence continues at coordinate 121,188 of NZ_DS989915.1, forward strand.
GAGAAAAATAAGAGCTTTACTCTTGATGAAGTAGGGATTGTCAAAGATTTTGATTTGGGAAGAGAGTTGATTTCCTTTGGTGGATACGGAGGTTATCAGGTTGAATCCGATTTCTGGGTTGACGGTAATCTTGTTGATGAGTCTCTCAAGACGATCTATGTGGATCCAGATTTCAGGATAGTTCCTTCAATAAGCTTTTCCGCGGAGGATTTGGTTCCAAATGAACCGATGGAAGTTAATGTAAGGCTGAACTTGAAGGCAGAGAGTGAGTGAGGGTGTTATGCGTGTTTTAGCGATACGATTAATCTGGTCTGTCTTCATTTTCTTCAGCTCTTTAGGGGTTGTTGAAAGCGCTGAGCTTGTTCAGGGGCTGGGAGGGGAATCTGGCTTTGGCGATTTGGCTATGGGAAGAAATGATGATGGCTCTTCGCAACGGATAGATATCACATCGGTCTTTCCGGAAGGCGTTAATTTTTTCTCAGGTAAATATGCGAAAATGCATATTAACAATAATGGGAATGTAACGTTTGATAACCGAGTTTCTTCATTTACACCATCCCCTTTCCCGATAGCGAATCGCCCTATGATTGCCCCATATTGGGGTGATGTAGACACGCGAGGAGGGCTTTCAGATAGCGAGGATCTCCACTCAAACCAAGTTTATTATGCGTTGTTAGGCGATGGCCGTATTGTGGTTACGTGGTATAAGGTCGGTTATTACAGTGCTAATAAAGATAAATATAATACGTTTCAACTGGTTATGACGAACAGGGGTGATATTGGCTCTGGGGATTTTGATGTTGAGTACCGTTACTCGAGATTGGAGTGGACTACCGGCGACGCTAGCGGTGGAAGTGGTGGTCTTGGTGGTGTGCCCGCACAAGTTGGTTTTGATGCGGGGGATCAAGAAAACTACTATGCGCACCCTGACTCTTTAACAGAAAATGTCTTGGGTCTGGTTGACACGAGCAATGTGGGAGAATCAGGGGTTTGGCGTTTTCAGGTTAGAAATGGTGTGGTTGATGAGTCTCCTGATGAGTTACTTTCAGATGTAAGTGTGAAATTGTCAGTCCCGCTATCTGTTGATGTCGTTTCTACTAGCTTCTCTCAAGCTCCAGTTTCTTCTTATAAAAATGGCGATGATTTTGTTTATGAGTGGGGCTTTGAGAGCTTTCAACTTTCACAATTGGAAGAAATTGACTTTGACTTGAATGTTCCAGGGGCATCGCCGGGAAGTGTTGTGCCGGTGATAAGTGAAGTTTTTCTATCCTATTACAATTCAAAAGGTGAACATATAGAGAGGGTCTTGGGAGGGGAGAGTTTAAATGTTTTACAGTACTCGTTTTCTGGCTTGGTAGATGTTGACCGGTTCTCTTATACGTATAACCAGAAAGTGAAGATTGGTTCTAATATAAAAAGCTTAAGTGGCTTTGATTCGGAAGTGGATGCTGCAATAACCATTCGTGATGCTTCAGGGTTTGTTGTGGCGGATGTGCAACAGCTGTCAGATTTGTATGTGCCAGCTGGGTCACAATTGAGCCTCGGCGATTCAGAATGGAATACAGGGAATGCCTATTCTGGTGAATATTCCGTGCATTTGGCTCTGTATGGGCAAGAAGGTGAATTGGTAGGTGAGATAAATAAGACGTTCGTTATCGTGCCGCCAACTGAGGCGCAAACAGCAGCAAAAATCACAACGGATAAGAGAGATTACTTTCCTGGTGAAGTTGTTGCTATTCAGCAGCGAGTGAGTAACCCGGCCCCAAATGCCCAACTGAATGGTGCCTTGACCAGCACTGAAGTATATTCGCCAGATGGGACTCTGATTTGGGATAAAGAATCATTATTGCCTCAAATAGGGCCCGGCAGTCTTTATGATGACGAATATGATCTCGATTTTTCAGGCACTCCCGGTGAATATTCCATTGCACTAAATGTGTATGACCCTGCAGGTGTACTTTTAGCTGCAGACAATGCGTCATTCGACATTCTTTCTACTGCTTTAGATGGCGCAGGGTTGAAGGGTGATATCCAGATCAATGCGGATCCGATGTTTCGATCCGAGTACCTGACTATCAATACTACAGTGCGTAATGAGGGTAACGCGGACATGTCGGATGTCCCGGTAACCCTCTCCATTGTCGACCCTGAAACAGAACAAGTAGTCGCCCAGTGGCAAAGCCGTGTGGATGAGCTCCCCATTGAGGAGAGTGATGCAAGTAGCCAGTCGTGGCTTGCCTTGGCCCCCATTGGTGCGACCTATGCGGCTGTCCTTACAGCTCATGTGGGTGGCAATGAGCGTATTCTTGCCACTCGTACCTTCTCCATCGCCGACAAACTACCAGCAGCCTTTTCCCTTGAAGGCAAGGGGCGCCTGCTGGCCTTGGTCGATGGGACGGCAGCAGGATCCTGTCAGGGTGTGGGTCAGTTGGATCTGCACTTCCAGCCTGATGTCGTGCTGCTTCCCCGGGATCAGGTCCTGCTGGAAGTCTACTCCGCCGGCGGCGATCTTCTTGATGCTGAAACGGTGTCGATAGGCCAAGCCTCTGGTGTACTTAACAACAACCCGGGCACCAAGGCCGATGTGGCAATACTGCGAAGCAGTGCCAGCCATGTGGCCTTCACGTTGGCGCCAGTTAACCAGGCAGAGTTGTCGTCTCCTGTCCGGGTTGTGGCAACCCATTGGCAGAATGGTAATCCCGTTTTGCATGACAGTGGACTGCTGACCCCTGACTGCCAGTCGCTTTATGCCGGGTTGCAACAGGAAAGCTATGTCATCGATCAGGTGCTGGCGATTGATAGCGCGGAACCCTATGGCCCGGATGGCGCACCCACCGCCTTGTCTCAGCGTCGCTTCCTGCAGCAATTGCTGGAAGAGGCTGGTTGGTCCTATACCTTGGTCAGCACGGCGGACGACTTCGTTCGCGAGTTCGAGACCGGTGGTTATACCGTTTATGGCTTGTTCCATGAAGCGGTCAAAATACCGGAAAGCACACAACATGAGCTGGTCGGTGCCGTAGCTGATGGCGCCGGACTGCTCTATGCCGGGTATCACGACAAGCGTAATGGCCGGCTGGAATCAGCCTTGGGCATCAGCGCTCGTGGCAAGCTACCCAAAGTTCGGGGGATCGCTCTGGGTGATTCGCCCATCCATGCCGGAGAGGACAGCTTTTCTCTGGCTCTCCACGGCAAACCACTGCGTGTACAACTGAATGGCGCCAATGCGCTGGCGCATTATTTGCCGTCAGGGGGCGTATCCGCCACCGACTATGCCTATGGGCAGGGGCGGGGCGTCTACATGGGCTTCGATGTCTTGGCGGAAGCCACTGTCGCGGGGCTTGAGAGTGCCCAGGCAAGTCTGATTGCCCGTGCTCTCGATCATATCCACCCGCAAGCGCTGTCTCCCGTGGCAGGAAAGGTGATCCCATTGAGCTTAACGCTGACCAACCAGGGGCTACCTGTGGCGGGTCAGGTGAGTTTGATCTTGCCGCCTGGCTTCGAGGCAGTTGACGTGGGTACAGGCCGCCTGGCGGATGATGGCAGCCTGCTTTGGCCCTTCCATATCGAAGCAGGCCAGGAGCAGCAATGGCAATTCTGGATCAGGCTGCCGGATCAGCCCGGGGAAATCAGATTGCAGGGGAAAATCGACGTGGGCACAGATCAAGGCTTGGTGGAATACGGCCCTGTGGGGACGGGGACCACTCTGGACGTATTGGGGCAGTAAGGGGGAAGAGCAATGACATCGAGAACAGATCAGGATTACGGTAAGCGTTTGCTTCATGAAACAGTAGAGCGCCAACCTTTGGAAGAGGCCCCGGCCATCGAAGTATTGCGGGAATCACGCCGCTTCTTCCGAACCGTTGCCATCAGCATTCTGGCGCTCTTCCTCAATGCGGTCATCTGGCCTTCCTGGGCCCTGGCTATCGAAACCGAGCGGCAGAAAGAGCAGCATCGTCAGACACAATGGGAGGCCAAGAATCAGCACCTGCACCAAGTGCTCAAGCACGTGCGCGACAAGACCAACGACCGTAAAGCGGTAATTGACCGTCGCCTGACGGAAGAAGGGGGCACACTCGATAATGTGCTGACGGCCATTGGACTAAGCCAGCTAACCCTGGAAGAGACCAGTGATCTCGCCTGGCTGGCCAAGCGTGCCGACAAGCTGCACCAGAAAGCGCTCAAGGCATTCCAGAAAACAGAGCAGAGACTGAAAAACAAGAACCTGCCTGCCCGGGTTCGCCAACGCAATGAGCACGCAAAGGCGGAATATCAGAGCCGCTACGAAGCCATGCAGGCGCGCCTGTCAGCCCTGCTTGATGCGGAAAGCCTCAGCGAACAACAGGAAGCAGCAGCTTCCCTGAAACAATGGATGGACGGCTTCACGCTCAGCAAGCCTCGCGATCCTTTCGATCCCAATAATCTACCCTGGAGCACCCCGGACCCGAGCCAAACGCCAAAACCGGCGGAAAGCGCCGGCGAGCTGAGCGCCCGCAGCGGGTTTCCGCTTTTCGAGCAGGGAGTGCAACTGGCCAGTAATGTCATCACTCCTGATATGCTGGGCAACCCCGGCGGCCCCACCGAAGATGACCTGGCCGCAACGCTGGACGCACCCCTTTCCGAAGCCATCAGCGCAAAAGCTGAAGAGCTGGACGATGACCCGGTAAAGATCTACCAGTGGGTACGCAACAATATCGAGTTTATCCCCAGTTACGGCTCCATACAGGGGGCGGAATACACCTTGCAACATGGCAAGGGCAACGCTTTCGACACTGCCAGTCTGCTCATCTCGCTGCTGCGGGCGGCCAACATTCCGGCACGCTACGCCTTTGGTACCGTACAAATGCCTGCCGACAAGGTGATGAACTGGGTGGGAAATGTGAACACCCCGGAAGCAGCGGGGAACCTCTTGGGGCAGGGCGGTATTCCCAACATCGGTATGGTTTCCGGGGGCAAAGTTAGCCATACGAAGCTGGAGCATGTCTGGGTAGAGGCCTGGATCGACTATCAACCCAGCCGGGGTGCCGTACACCGGATAGGCGATAGCTGGGTGCCCATGGATGCGAGCTTCAAGCAGTATGAATACAGCGAGGGGATGGCCCTGGAAGAACAGGTGCCCTTTGATGCGGAAGGCCTGGCGCAGACTATCAAGGAACAAAGCACCATCAATGAAGAAGAAGGGTGGGTGCAGGGTGTGCCACAGCAGGCCATGGAAGATTCCCTGACGGACTATCGTGCCCAGTTGGAGAGCTTTCTGGAGAACCAGGCTCCGGATGCTTCAGTAGGCGATGTGCTGGGCACACACAGCATCAAGGAGGTCATCCACGAACAACTGGCAATCAGCCTGCCTTATGAATTACTGACCCGTAAGCTGGTGGCATCCGAACTGCCGGACAACCTGCGCTGGAAGTTCCAGTATCAACTCCACACCAGTCTGTATGGGACGCCAGGCACCCAGCTATTGAAAATCGAGCAGCCCACCGTCGCCCTTGCCGGCAAGAAGCTATCCCTGTCCTTCAAGCCGGCCACCCCGGATGATGAGGAGACTTTGGCCAGCTATTTGCCGGAACCGGATGAAAATGGCGAGATCGACCCCAATGACATACCGGATACCTTGCCGGGCTATCTGATTGCACTGACCGGTGAGTTCGCTATAGGCGATGATATAGCGGCGACGGCAGTAAGCAATACAGCGATGGGTGAAGAACTGCTCTCAGAAATGGGCTACTGGCAACCGGACCGTGGCTGGAAGACCTCACGTAACCAGCCGGTAGCGGGCGAATACCGGGCTCTGGCGCTGAACCTGCAAGGCATCAGCCAGCAACAGGCGCAAGCCCTGCAAACCGATCTGGAGTCTACCCAACAGAAGCTGGAATCAGAGGATTTTGCCGGCTTGACCAAGCAGCAAGTCGTGGGTGACCTGCTGTATAGCACCATTCTGAGCTACTTCGCCCTGAACGACGTGCAGGATCAGATCGCCCAGAAGCAAGCCAACAGCATAGGCTATCGTGCGCCGAGTTACGGTTTATTCAAAACGAGCATGACGCCGCAGTATTGGTTTGGCGTACCAAGGGATGTGAAAGCCGATGGTTTGACCATGGATGTGGATCACATGACCGGCACCAGGGTTGATAAGGAAAATGACCATCAGCGCTGGGTTTCCGTCAATCGTGCCCAGGGCGCCAGAATGTCGGCCATGGAGCACCTGGTGCCGGAGAAGATGTTCAGCACCGAGGAGGCCCCGGCTCATGGTATCAGCGCGGTTAAAGCGGTCCAGATTGCGGCGGCTGAGGGCCAGAAGATCTGGACGATTACTCAGGATAACTTGTCTATCGCCCTTCCCAATTTACAGCTTTCCAGTGAAATAAAGAGCGATATTCGGAATTCTGTGAATGCAGGCAAAGAAGTAACTGCGCATGAGAGGCCAGTTAACTTCTTTGGGCGTCAATCTACTGGGTATACTGTGATTGACCCGCACACAGGAGCTGGTGGCTACCTCATCGGGGGTGGAGAGAATGGTTCTGATACATCAACGGATTTGGATTCTTTGAAATCTTGGAACTTCTTCTATGGGGTTGTGGCTAGGTTGTTTAAATTAACTGATAGTGCTAGGTTTTCATCAGTTTTTGGTTTTGTCGCTACCTTGTTAAGTGTAGGGCAGCAGTGCTCATCTAGAGATACGCGGGATATTATAATAGGCGCAACTTTGTTGGCTCTTCTCTCTATATTCTTTTCTGCGATTATTATCGGTGTTTTTGCTCTGGGGTCTATTTTCTCAACAATATTGTTTGTGATTGTTTCTCAGATACAGAAAATGATATTAGATGCAGCAATATCTCGCAGGAGGGGGTGTCAATGACGCCATTTCCCTTTGATAACGATAACTTCTATGTCCAGTTTTTCTTTTTGACCATGTCTGGATTCATGATGGGCTGCTTCTTTTGGTATGTACTATTCGTAAAGATTAGAAAGTGGGATAGAACAAAAGGCGTGATAATAAAGAAAATATGGAAAAAAAGCAGAGTTAATAATGAGGTGTCGGGATCGGTTGATGTTCAGTACGAATATACGGTTGACGGGAAAAGATATAAAAATAATAAGGTGGGCATAAAGGATAGTGCTTTTCCTCTCTTTTTTGTTGGGCAAAACCCTAGGTTGGCGAGAAAAATTTATATTCGATCCTTGTCTAATAAGAAGATTTGGATTTATTACGATAGAAAAAAACCTAGTATTAGCTGTCTTGATCTTGGTATGGATAAGGGGTTCTTGGCTTTTATGTTTTTTTGTTCCTTGGCTTTTATAGTATTTGCTTGGTATTGATTTTTAATCATCTTTTGGCATCAAGGAACTCTTGGCCGGCTATCTGATTGTCCTGGCTGGTGAGTTCGCCATAACAAGACCGTGGACACTCAGAGCACCGGGCAAAGCAG
>NZ_DS989915.1:128916-196567 GCF_000155615.1 Alcanivorax sp. DG881
TGCAAACAAGATAATAGGGTATCGCGCGTTATTAATTATCTCGTCGCAACGCTGATAAGCAGCAACACGGCCAGGACCACCACCGCGCCTTTCCACATCCGTAATTGCCGAATATTACTGTCCGCTACCGGTTTATTGCTGCGTACCGGGCGGCGCAGTGCGTCGCGAAATTCTGCCGCATCGGTAAACCGCAATTTCGGTTGCCGTTGCAGGGCTAACTGCAAGACGTTGTTGATCCAGAGCGGAATAAACGCATTGTGGCCTTGCAGGGGAGGAAGCGGGCGGTGCACCGATTTTTCATAACGGCCTTGCCAGGGCAGGGCGCCGGTGAGCATTTCATGAATAATCACGGCGGTGGAGAACAGGTCGCTCTGCTCACTGGGCGCTTCGCCTTCCACCAGTTCCGGCGCACTGTAGTGCCGGGTCCCTAACGGAATGCTGGCGGTGTGCTGTTCCATGCCGCGGCAATGGCAGCTGCCAAAATCCACGATGCGGACCAGCCCCTCGGTATCCACCATGATGTTGTCCGGTTTCAGGTCGCCGTGAATCACATCGGCACGGTGCAGGGCCCGCACGCCATTGAGTAATTGATCGGCCAGATACAGTTTTTCCTCAACCGGTGCATCCGGGTGTTCCTTTAACCACTGCTTCAAGGTCACACCGTCGATAAATTCCAGGTGTTGGTACAAACACGATGGGTTGTCGGGCACGGGCAGGGCATGGAGTAAATGCGGGTTGCGTAACCGATTGCCCACCCAGCCTTCCATGACGAAACGCTCCAGGGCATCGCGGTCATCTTCCAGATTCACCGATGGCGTTTTCAATACCGATTGTTTGCCGTCGTTGTCTTCCACCAGATACAAGTGGCTGCGCACACTGGCATAGAGCTCCCGTTTCACGGTAAAGCCGTCGATACGGATACCGGCAGACAGTGGCGGGGGAAGCGGCAGGTTGCCACGCTGTTTCAGGGTTTCATCGGCACTGGCATCGGGCAAGCCTTCCACGTGCAGTACCTGGCAGCTGAGGTTGTCATCACTGCCGTTGGCCAGCGCCGCTTCCACCAGGGTTTGCGCCGCCAGTTCCGGCTGGTTGGCGCCACGCAAAATACCCTGCATGCGTGAGCGAGTGAGAAAGCCGTGCACGCCATCGCTGGTTAGCAGATAGACATCGCCCACTTGCAGATCGCTGTTGCTGTAATCCACATCCAGACGTGTGTCACCGCCCATAACGCGGGTCAGTACCTGTCGATTCTCGCCGATCATGCGGCTGTGATCCCGGGTCAGGCATTCCAGCTTGTTGTTGCGCAGGCGCCAGACACGGGAGTCGCCCACCTGAAAGATGTGGGCGGTGCGTGAACGCAAAATCAACAGGGACAGTGTGCACAGATGACTTTCCCCGGCCAGGGTTTGTCGGCAGAGCCAGCGGTTCAGGGCTTCCAGCACCCGCTGGGCAGAGCGGGGCACGCTCCATAGTGCCGGGGTGGCGTAGTAATCGCTGATAAAACCGAGCACACAGGATTCCGCCGCTTCCCGGGCCGCGCCCGCACTGGACAGGCCATCGGCCAGTGCCGCCACAATGCCCTTGGTGCGCATCAGCGAGCCTTCCGGTATCTGCATGGCTAGGGCGTCCTGATTATGCAGCTTGGGGCCGCTGTCACTGAATTGGCCGATACGCACCCGTGGGTGCAGATCCGGTTCGACCGGGGGGGCTGCCATGTTTGCCGGGGCGGTGGACGCATCCATCGTGTTGGCTCCTGTGCCGTTAACGAGCGGTTCTTGTTTGTCTATGGGGTGGGCCGGCATCCCTGCCGGCCTGGTCGCTACTTCGGAGGGAAAACGTTATCCCACCTCAATCAGCTGAACATTGCCGTCGTCATCAATTTCCGCAATGTGACCCTTGGGTTCGTCCAGGAACTGAACCGCGGCCAGAGACACTGCCGCGCTGGCGGCAATCACCAGGAAGAACGTGGACGGATCGACGAACGTGAGCACGGTCAGGAAGATCACCGCACCGGCATTGCCGTAGGCGCCGACCATGCCGGCAATCTGTCCGGTGAGCCGGCGTTTGATCAGTGGCACGGTGGCGAACACGGCGCCTTCACCGGCCTGCACGAAGAACGAGCAACACATGGTGGCGATCACGGCCAGCGCGATGGGCCAGCTGCCAGCAATCTGGCTCATCATTCCGTAGCCCACCATCAGGCCACACAGCATGATCGCCAGGGATTTCTTGCGGCCAAACTTGTCAGAGACCCAGCCGCCGCCCGGCCGTGCGACCAGGTTCATAAAGGCGTAGCCAGACGCGAGCAGGCCGGCGGTCACTGCAGACAGGCTGAAGGTGTCGGTGAAGAACAGCGGCAGCATGGAGACCACGGCCAGTTCTGAACCAAAGGTCACCATGTAGGCCAGATCAAGAATGGCCACTTGCTTGAAGCTGTAGCGGTCGTGTTCCTCGACGCCGGTTTTCAGGCGTTCATGGTTAACGCGCCAGGCCTGCCCCAGCTGCACGACTGCCAGGCTGACGATCAGCGCGGCCAGCATGATTTGCGTGGTGGTACCGAACAGATCCAGATTACTGGGGCCCAGGCGCCATACAATCACCAGCAGCGCGATATACAGCGGCAGGCTCATCAGCAGGTAGAAAAACAGGTCCTTGCGGCTGCTGACTTCCAGTGCACTGGCTTTTTTTGGTTTGAAATAGGAGGCGCCCGCCGGGGTGTTGCGAGCCCGCCACAGGAAGAAAACACCGTAAGCCATCGCCAGTGCACCGGTGCTGGCAATTGCCAAGCGCCAGCCATTGTCACCGCCGAACAGCAGCGCCACGGTAGGAAGCGTAATGGCCGCAGCGGCAGAGCCGAAGTTGCCCCAGCCGCCATAGATACCTTCGGCCAGGCCCACTTCCCGGGCCGGAAACCATTCACTGATCAGGCGGATGCCGACCACGAAGCCAGCCCCCACAAAACCCATCAGCAGGCGGGTGACTGCCAGCTGTTCAAAGGTGGTCGACAGGGCAAAGGCCCAGCAGGGAAACGCGGCGAGTATCAGCAACAGGCCGAACACCCGCCGTGGGCCAAAGCGATCCACCAGCGAACCAATCACGACGCGGGCAGGAATCGTCAATGCCACGTTAAGAATCAACAGCGCCTTGATCTGTTCTGCACTTAGATCGAAGGCTTCGCGCAGGTGGCCCATTAAGGGCGCGTGGGAGAACCACACTACAAAGGTAATAAAGAAAGCGAGCCAGCTCAGGTGCAACAGCCGGATGCGTGGCGCGGAAAAATTCAGCAGGTTCAGCTTGTCGGCGCTCATGGTATCTCCATACACGGAAGCATTGATGACAAGTGTGGATAAAGCAATCTGCGTGCCAGTTTGTAACGTTATGATTTTAATGAATTAATTTTGTTTTCTTGTGCGTTTTCAGCAAGCGGGGTGCCTGTTGGTGAAACGACAAGCTGTAGGGTGGTGCACGAAAAGTGTTCGTGATTGGGGCATTGCTCCCTACCCACAGAACCGGGATGGAGCCCCGGTCCTGTGGGTGGAGGATGGATGAGAGGCGCGATGAAGCGCGCGCATGTGGGGCCATTCAGCTCACTTCGATTAATTGAACGCGGCCATCTTCATCCACCTCTGCAATGTGCCCCTTGGGTTCGTCCAGAAACTGGACGGCAACCAGTACGGCGGTGGCACAGGCGGCGATTACCAGGAAGAAGGTACTGGCATCCACAAACGTCAGGGCGGTGAGAAAGACCACGGCGCCGGCGTTGCCGTAGGCGCCGACCATGCCGGAAATCTGCCCGGTAAGGCGGCGTTTGATCAGCGGCACAGTGGCGAAAATGGCACCGCCGCCGCCCTGAATAAAGCAGGAACAGACCATGGTGGCCGCCATGGCGAGAAGCACAGGCCAGCCGCTGTTGATCTGGCTGAGCAGCACAAAACCCATTAACAAACCGCAAAACAGAATAGTCAGGGATTTCTTGCGGCCAATGCGGTCAGAAAGCCAGCCGCCACCGGGGCGCGCCACTAAATTGGTGAAGGCAAAGGCGGACGCCAGCAATCCGGCGGTAACCGGAGTGACTTCGCTGAACGTGTCGAGGAAGAACAACGGCAGCATGGAATTCACTGCCAGTTCCGAGCCGAACGTAATGAAGTAGGACAGGTTGAGAATGGCCACCTGCTTGAAGGGATAGCTGTCCTGTTCCGGGGCGCTTTGCTGCCAGCGTTCGCGATTGACCTGCCATATCTGTGATAACTGAATGGCGGCCAGCAAACTGACAGCGACGATGAAAATGGCCTGGGTGCTGTTGTCGTACAAGCGGAATCCTGCCGGGCCCAGCCGCCACACAATAATGTACAACGCGATGTACAACGGCAGGCTGGCGCCAATATAGAAGAACAGGTCACGCCGGTTGCTGACTTCCAGCGCACTGGCTTTTTTCGGTTTGAAATAGGACGCGCCGGCGGGGGTATTGCGCGCGCGCCACATAAAGAACAGCCCGTACAGGAAGGAGATAAAGCCGGTGCTGGCCACCGCCCAGCGCCAACCGTCTTCGCCACCAAAAAACAGGGCCAGGGTGGGAAGTGTGACGTAAGAGGCAAAGGCACCGAAGTTCCCCCAGCCGGCATAAATACCTTCAGCCAGGCCCACCTCCCGGGCGGGAAACCATTCACTGATCAGGCGAATGCCGACCACGAAACTGGCGCCCACAAAACCCAGTAGCAAGCGGCTGATCGCCAGCTGCTCGAAGCTGTTGGACAAGGCAAAGGCCCAACAGGGCAGGGCCGCACTCATCAGTAGGGTGGAGAAAACCCGCCGCGGGCCAAACTGGTCCACCAGGGAGCCGATCACCACGCGTGCCGGAATCGTCAGGGCCACGTTCAGAATCAGTAGTGCCTTAACCTGTTCGCCGGTCAGGTCGAAGACGTCGCGCAGGTGCCCCATTAAGGGGGCGTGGGAAAACCACAGGGCGAAACTGATAAAGAACGCCACCCAACTTAAATGGAGAAGGCGGATTCGTGGCAAGGAAAAATTCAGAAGATTGAGTCTATCTGCGCTCATGACTACTCCATGCATGGGCGATTAACGGTGGGGGGTTGCGAGCAACTCCTGTGCCAGCCAGTTAACTGTTTGATTTGTCTTGGGTAAGCGGTGTTGTTGCGAGGGAAATGCACCGGCTGTGCGCAAAGGGAGAGCGCGATTGTGGTTCATATCGGTGCACATAAAAGTGCATTCATCTCGTGCACTGGCGCATTAAAAGAAAGCAGGTTTTTTGTGGTTATTCGGAAAAAAAGAGAATAAATCCATAAATTACATAGAGTTATAAAGTTGGCATAGGGATTGCTGTAGTGCGGGTGTCAGTTACGCACCGCGAGGGTGAGCCTTATGGCAAAGCAACAACTTCTTCTGATCGGCCACGGGATGGTCGGACAACGTTATCTGGAGTCTCTGGTGGCCCAGGGTGGCCGGGAGCACTTTGATATTACGGTACTGTGTGCCGAGCCGCTGCCGGCCTATGACCGCGTAGGGCTGACCAGTTACTTTTCCGGCAAGACCGCCGACGACCTGTCGCTGGTGCCGGAAGGCTTTTTTGAAGAGCACGACATTACGCTGAAACTGAATACCAAGGTGGACGCGATTGATCGGGCTGCTAAAACGGTCACCACCAACACCGGTGAGAGCCTGCCTTATGACAAGGTGGTTCTGGCCACCGGTTCCTATCCGTTCGTGCCGCCGATTCCCGGTAATGATCGCGATAACTGCTTTGTGTACCGCACCATTGATGACCTGGATGCCATGATTGCCGCCAGTAAAACCGGCAAGGTGGGCACGGTTGTCGGTGGCGGCCTGCTGGGCCTGGAAGCGGCCAAGGCGCTTCACGATCTGGGCCTGGAGACCCACGTGGTGGAATTCGCCCCGCGCCTGATGGCCGTGCAGGTGGATGATTTTGGTGGCGGTTTGCTGAAAGACAAGATTCAGGAACTGGGCGTCACCGTGCACACCAGCACCGGCACCCAGGACATCGTGGATGGTGAACACTGCACGCACCGCATGAATTTCGGTGACGACCAGCATCTGGAAACCGATGTGATTGTCTTCTCTGCGGGCATTCGTCCCCAGGACGAACTGGGCCGGGCCTGCGAGCTGGCCATTGGTGAACGCGGCGGCATCGTGGTCAACAACCATTGTGTCACCTCCGATGAGCACATCTATGCCATTGGCGAAGTGGCGTTGTGGGAAGGTCGCATCTTTGGTCTGGTGGCGCCGGGTTACCAGATGGCCGAGGTGGCCGCTGAACACCTGATGGGCAAAGCCGAACAGGAATTTGCCGGTGCGGACATGAGCACCAAGCTGAAACTGATGGGCGTGGATGTGGCATCCATTGGTGATGCCCACGGCAATACGCCCGGTTGTCGCAGCACCGTGTTCATGGACCAGACAGCCGGTGTCTACAAGAAGGCGGTAATCAGTGAGTGTGGCAAGAAACTGCTGGGTGCTGTGTTGGTGGGCGATGCCGCGGATTACGGCAACCTGTTGCAGCTTTGCCTGAATGAAATGGACCTGCCCGGTGACCCGTCTGCCCTGGTAGCACCCATGTCAGATGGTGCGCCGCTGCTGGGCGCCGATGCACTGCCTGACACAGCGCAGATCTGTTCCTGTAATAACGTTTCCAAAGGCGATTTGTGTGCCGCCATCGACGGTGGCGCCCAGACCGTGGGCGACCTGAAAGCCTGCACCAAAGCATCGGCTACCTGTGGCGGTTGTTCCGCGCTGGTGAAGCAAGTGCTGGACAGCGAGCTGGAAAAACGCGGTGTGGAAGTGAACAACCACATTTGCGAACACTTCGCGTATTCCCGTCAGGAAATCTATCACCTGGTACGCGTCGGGCAGATCACCACCTTTGACGAGCTGCTGGAAAAACACGGTAGCGGTGACGGCTGTGACATCTGTAAGCCGACCGTGGCCAATGTGCTGGCTTCCTGCTGGAACGACTGGGTGCTCAACAAACCCCATGCCGGGCTGCAGGACACCAACGACTACTTCCTGGGCAACATGCAGCGCGACGGCACCTATTCCATCGTGCCGCGCGTGGCGGGCGGTGAAATCACCCCGGACAAACTGATCGTGCTGGGGGAAGTGGCCAAGCAATACGACCTTTATACCAAGATCACCGGCGGCCAGCGGGTGGATTTGTTCGGTGCCCGTGTCGAGCAGTTGCCGGAAATCTGGAAAATCCTGGTGGATGCCGGATTCGAAACCGGTCACGCCTACGGTAAATCCCTGCGTACGGTGAAATCCTGTGTGGGGTCCACCTGGTGTCGCTATGGAGTGAAAGACTCCGTAGGCACCGCCATTCAGGTGGAAGACCGCTACAAGGGCTTGCGTAGCCCGCACAAGATCAAGATGGCGGTGAGCGGCTGTACCCGTGAGTGCGCGGAAGCGCAAAGCAAGGACGTGGGCGTGATCGCCACCGAGAAAGGCTGGAACCTGTATGTGTGCGGTAACGGCGGCATGCGTCCGCGCCATGCGGATCTGTTCGCGTCGGATCTCACCGATGAGCAGCTGATTAAAACCATCGACCGTTTCCTGATGTTCTACATCAAAACGGCGGATCGCCTGCAGCGCACCAGCGTCTGGCTGGAAAACCTGGAAGGCGGACTGGACTACCTGAAAGACGTGATCCTGAACGACTCCCTGGGCATGGGCGACGAACTCGAAGCGCAGATGCAGCACGTGATTGAGACCTATCAGTGCGAGTGGAAGTCCACCATTGAGGATCCGCAAGCGGTGAAACGCTTTAACCACTTCATCAATGAGACCGCCGAAGCGGATGACAACCTGGCCTACGTGCGTGAGCGCGGCCAGCGTCGTCCCGCCTACGAGCATGAACGCATCGAACTGGTCGAGGAGGCGTAAGCCATGAACAGCGCAGTGACCGTGGAATGGAAAGCAATCTGCAGCGTTGACGACGTATTGCCGGGCACAGGAGTGGGCGTGCGTCTGCCCTCTGGGCAGGCGGCATTGTTCCGCACCCGTGATGGCAATTTCTATGCGTTGGACAACATGGACCCGTTTAGCCATGCCAACGTACTCAGCCGGGGACTGCTGGGCTCATTGGGTGACAAACGTGTTGTCGCCTCACCGCTGTACAAGCAGCACTTTGAGCTGGAAACCGGGCAATGCATCGAAGACGACAGCGTTAAGCTGACCGTGTACCCGGTGCGTGTGCAAGGTGATGTGATCGAACTGGCCACCCCGGCCTGAAACAAATCGACAGGACGACGCGCGCATGAAGCGACTGGTTGTAGTGGGTAATGGCATGGCGGCTTGCCGCCTGCTGGAAGAGCTGACCCGCCTGGCACCGGATCTGTATCAGATCACGGTGGTGGGGGATGAGCCCTTCGCCGGCTATAACCGCGTCATGTTGTCGCCGCTGTTGGGTGGTGGCACCGATGAGAAAACCATTACCACGCACCCGCACCAGTGGTATCGGGATCGCAATATTCGTTTGATTACCGGCACCCCGGTGGTGGCTATTCATCGCCGCCGCCGGCAGGTGGAAACCGCCGCCGGGCACCTGCTGGATTATGATCGGTTGTTGCTGGCGACAGGTGCGGCACCGCGCCAGTTGCCGGTGGAAGGTGTCACCCTGGATGGTGTTGTCAGTTTTCGTGACTTGTACGACGTGCGCCGGTTGTTGTCGCTCCCGGCTGCCCGGGTGGTGGTTGTGGGCGGCGGTTTTTTGGGTCTGGAAGCCGCGGACGCGCTGGTGAAGCAGGGGCACGACGTGACTCTGGTCCACAGTCGCGGCCATCTGCTCAACCAGCAGCTGGATGAAAGTGCAGGGCATCGCCTGCAACAGGACCTGGAGGCCCGCGGGCTCAAGTTCGTCATGCAGGCGCGTACCCAGTCCATCGAAGACAACGGCCAGGGCGCGGTTGCGGCTGTGCACCTGGCAGATGGCCAGCGGTTGCCCGCGGATTATGTGGTGCAGGCGGTGGGCATTGTGCCCCGTGCCGAGCTGGCCGCCAGTGCCGGGCTGACCGTGAATCAAGGGGTGCGGGTGGATGACACCCTGCAGACCTTTGATCCGGCCATCTATGCCATCGGTGAGTGTGTGGAGCACCGCGAGCGCACCTTTGGCCTGGTGGCGCCGCTGTACGAGCAGGCGTCGGTCTGTGCCAGCCACCTGGCCGAGCTGGGCCATCGCCGTTATCTGTATGCGGATTCCGCCACACGATTAAAAATTTCCGGTATCGATCTGGTGTCCTGTGGCGATTTTCTCGGTGACCGGGGCAAGGGAACAGAGCAGGGGGAAACCCTGCAGCTGAATCTGCCCGGCAGCTACCGGCGTGTACAGATTCGCGATAACCGTGTGGTCGGCATGGTGTTGTACGGCGATGTGTCTGACGCCCCGTTTTTCGAAAAACTGTGGAAAGAAAAGACGGACATCGGCGCGCTGCGTGAAGCCCTGTTGCTGGGCGAGGTTTTCTGCAAACGCCCCGGCGACAGTGATGAGCATTCGGAGGAAGTCGCTGCGTGAGTGTTGAAGCGAAGATCCAGGAAACGGAGCCAAAGAACGCCCCGTTATCTACCTGTACGACCTGCCCGTACTGCGGCGTCGGTTGTGGTATCCGCACCGACGGCGTAACCCTGAAAGGGGACACGCAGCACCCGGCCAATGCCGGGCGGCTATGCGTCAAAGGCTCATCGGTACTGGAAACCCTGGGTGATCAAGATCGCCTGCTGAATCCGGAAGTGGATGGCGAAGTGGTGTCCTGGGACCAGGCGCTGGATGAAGTGGCAGGGCGCTTCCGGCGTATCGTTGACGAACACGGCCCGGATGCCGTGGCGTTCTACGTTTCCGGCCAGCTGCTGACAGAAGATTATTACGTGGCCAACAAGCTGATGAAGGGCTACATCGGCAGCGCCAATATCGATACCAATTCCCGCCTGTGCATGAGCAGCGCTGTGGTGGCCCACAAGCGGGCGTTTGGTGAAGACGTGGTGCCCGGCTGCTACGAAGATCTGGAGCTGGCGGATCTGGTTATCCTCACCGGGTCCAATACCGCCTGGGCGCATCCCATCGTGTACCAGCGCATCGTGGCCGCCAAACAGGCGCGCCCGGATATGAAAGTGGTGGTGATTGATCCTCGCCGCACGGCTACCTGTGACCTGGCTGATCTGCATCTGGCCATTCGCCCGGGGCAGGACGTGCCGCTGTTCAATGGCCTGCTCACCTGGCTGGACGACAACAAGGCGCTGGACCAGGCCTACATCGATGCTCACACCGAAGGCTTTCAGGCCACCCTGGAGACTGCCCGCAGACAGGGCAACGATTGGGAAGCACTGGCCGCGAAGATGGGCGTGAGCAAGGTGGACCTGACCACGTTTTACCACTGGTTCGCCGCCTGCGAGCGCACGGTCACCGTGTTCTCCCAGGGCGTGAACCAGGCCCGCAACGGGTCTGACCAGGGCAATGCCATTATCAATGCCCACCTGGCCACCGGCCGTGTCGGCAAGTCCGGCGCCAGCCCGTTTTCAATCACCGGCCAACCCAACGCCATGGGGGGCCGGGAAGTGGGGGGGCTGGCCAATCAGCTGGCCGTGCACCTGGATATCGATAACCCGGCGCACCACGCCGCCGTGGCGGACTTCTGGCAGGCGCCGGCGTTGGCCACAAAAAATGGTCTTACAGCGGTTGAATTGTTCGAGGCGGTTTCCAGCGGCGAGGTGAAAGCCGTGTGGATCATGGCCACCAACCCGGTGGACTCCCTCCCGGAAGCGGACAAGGTACGCCAGGCCCTGATGGCCTGCGACACCGTGGTGGTGTCCGACTGCGTGGCCAGCGGTGACACGCTTGCCTGCGCGGATATTCGCTTGCCGGCCCTGGGCTGGGGCGAGAAATCCGGTATGGTCACCAACTCAGAGCGATGCGTATCGCGCCAGCGGCCATTTGTGCCAGCCCCCGGGCAAGCGAAAGCAGACTGGTGGATTATTACCGAAGTGGCTCAACGCATGGGCTTTGCCGACGCTTTTCCCTACCAGCATGAACACGACATTTTTGCCGAGTACTCGGCGCTCACCGCGGTGGCTGGCCAATTTGGCAAGCGGCTGGATTTGACCGGAGCCGCGGATCTGAGCGCCGACCAATATGCCCAGTGGCAGCCACAGCACTGGCCGCTGAACGGCGACCCTCGCTGCTATGCCGACGGCCAGTTTTCTACTCCCAGTGGGCGGGCCCGTTTTGTGAGCTGTGAAAATCCACCCGCGCGCCAGATCGGTGATGCCTTCCCGATTATTCTCAACAGCGGGCGGATTCGGGACCAGTGGCACACCATGACGCGCACCGGCCGTGCCGGGCGTCTGTTTGCCCACCTCAGCGAGCCCTTTGCGGCGTTGCATCCCCAGGATATTGAGCGTTACCGGCTGCAGGAGGGCGGCTTCGTGCGCCTGACCAGCCGTGTCGGTGATGCGTTGGTGCGGGTCACCCGCGATACCGGGCAGCGCCCCGGCACCGCGTTCATGCCCATGCACTGGACCGATCAGTTTTCTCGCCGCGCCCGGGTGGATGCCCTGGTGCCGGCACGTCTGGATCCGCATTCCGGCCAGCCGGCGTTCAAGCATACGCCGGTGAATGTCAGCGACTGGCAACCCCGCTGGCATGGCTGGTTGTTCACGGCGGCGTCCCCACCCGCCGTGGAGTACTGGGCCCGAGTTCCCGTCGATGCATTTTTGCAGGCGGGCCAGGTACAACGCTATCGGCTGGCCGGCGATGCGGACCTAACCGAACAACAGCTTCACGACTGGCTGCCCCAGGCTGCCCAGTGGCTGGCGCTGAACGATCCCGCCACGGGACACTACCGGCGCGCGGCGCTGGACAAGGACGGCCACTTGCTGGCCTGGCTGGCCATCGGCGAAACCCTGCCAGTGTGTGATGTGGATTGGCTGGCAGACTGTTTTGCTGTGGAGGCGGACATCCAGCACATGGCGATCCTGGCCGGGCAACCGGCGGATGCCGGCCCGGATCTGGGGCCAGTGATTTGCAGTTGTTTCCAGGTCCGTCAGAAAACCATCGAGGGTGTGGTGGAAGAGGGCGCGGATTCCGTGGAAGCCATTGGCAAAGGCTGCCAGGCGGGCACCAATTGTGGCTCCTGTATTCCGGAGCTGCGGGGCTTGCTGGAAACCTGCACCAGCTAAGGAGCCTCTGCAAAACCCCTTGCATGCTCAGCCTGGAAGACCCGAAGGGCGCGGCCTGAAGCGCCCATCTGCTGCGTCTTGCCTCTAGGAAAGGGAACCACCCTGTCCGTCGAGACAAGTCACAACAGCTGCACGCTTCAGGCCACGCTGAGCACGTAAGGGATTTTGCAGAGGCTCCCTAATTCTTATTTTCTCCCTGGCATCATTTTGCTTGTAACGCGGGTTCCCGTTTCGCATCTTATCCACTGATTCGAAACGGGAACGACGATGAAAAGCCTTAAATCACTGTTTATCTCCACGTTTATTTCCCTGGCGGTGTTCACCACCGGCATGGCGCTCTGGCAGCTGTTTACCGGTGGCGGCTGGCCGTGGGCGGTATTGCTGCTGACCTGTGTCCCCTCGGTGGGATTCTTCAGTTATCTGTTCGTATTGAAGCCGGCTCGCACCAGCGAGAATTTGCCAACGGTATTTTGGCCGACCTTGCTGGGTACGCTGGCGGTCATCAGCCTGGCATTGGCCGGGCAGGCCTGTGTGGTGATGGTTAGCCTGGCGATTCTCAACCTGCTCGGGGTGCACGCTTATATCCGCTGGTATAGCCGCTACGGCACTCGCGAGGCGAATGTGGCACTGGGTGAATCGTTGCCGGCCGTCACCTTCACGAACCTGGAGGGCAAGCCGGTAACCGTGGCGGATTATGCGGGCCAGCCAATGGTGATGCTGTTCTTCCGCGGCAACTGGTGCCCGTTGTGCATGGCACAGATTCGTGAAGTGGCAGCGCAATATCAGTCACTGCAGGCCCAGGGGGTTCGGGTGGCATTGATCAGCCCGCAATCCCATAGCCAGTCTGCGGACCTGGCGAAGCAATTTCAGGTGGACTTCGAGTACCTGCGTGATGATAACAACCAGGCGGCGCGAGCCCTGGGCATTATGGATGCCGGCGGTACCCCGGCCGGGTTGGAAGCGCTGGGTTACGACAGCGATACGGTCATGCCAACGGTGTTTATCGTCGATGCCGAAGGTCGGCTGGTGTATCAACACCTGACAGACAATTACCGGGTCCGCCCGGAGCCTGACCTGTTTATTCAGGTGTTGCGCGAGAAGGGCCTGATTGACAGTTAAAAGCAGGGGCGAGCTACGAGCTACGAGCTACGCTCGCTTCGATAAAGAAAGGCGGAAAAGTTCCTCAGCAGCTGCTTTTCTACGAAGCTGCTGTAGGAGCACCGTTTAGGGTGCGAACCGAGCGAAGCGAGAACATCGTCCGCAGGACGATCAAAGCTAGAAGCTAGAAGCTAAAAACCTGCCGCTTTCTTTAATCATCCGGTCCTTTCAGGGAAAGCTTCGGTAATTCTTCACCGCATTGCAGGCAAAAGCGGGCATCGGGCTCGTGGGAATGGCGGTGGCATCCTGGGCATTCACGCTCATAGCGCATGCTCACGCGGGCGGCGGAAATCTCGGCGGTCACAATCCCGGTGGGCACGGCAATAATCGCATAACCGGTGATCATGGCCAGTGAGGCGATAAGTTTCCCCAGGCCTGTCTGCGGTGAAATATCCCCATAGCCAACCGTGGTGATCGTCACAATAGCCCAGTAAATGCTCTGGGGAATACTGGAAAAACCATTCTCGGGGCCTTCCACCACATACATCAGGCTGCCGAAAATAATAATCACCACGAACACGGAAAACATGAACACGGCGATCTTGCGTCGGGTGCGGATCAAGGCAATACCCAACTGGTTGGCCTCGCCCATGAACTTGGCCAGTTTCATCACCCGGAATACGCGCAGTACGCGCAAGGCCCGGATGGTGAGCAGGTAATTGGAGCCGGGGATCAGCAGGCTCAGGTAGGTGGGGATAATCGACAACAGATCCACAACGCCAAAAAAGCTGCGTGCATAACGGAGCGGTCGTTCGCTGACCCACAGCCGGATGGTGTATTCAATCGTAAACAGAATGGTGAAGAACCATTCGGCGGCGTACAGCGCGACACCGTATTCTTCGTGCAGGCTGGACACACTGTCGAGCATCACGGCAATAACACTGCCCAGAATCGCCACAATCAGAATGATGTCGAATAACTGCCCGGCGGGGGTGTCGGTGCCGAAAATAATGTGTTGCCAGCGTTGCCGCAGGGTTTCCATACGCGGGTTGAATCCTTGACCGTGGATGAACAAAGTGTGACTTATTGTGGCTTGTTCAAGCCGGGATGACCACTTAGGCTCAAGTCTCCATTGTGGGACGGCCAAAAGCATGGCAGACAACAACAAGAAACATTATCCGGCCCGGAGCTGGCAAGGAAAAGTGATCACCCGGACCATCAAGGGTGTGGTCAAACCGGTGGTCAGCCGTATCCGTTTTAGCCGCCGTTTCATGAAATTCTCTCAACTGGGGTTTGATGCCGTTACCCTGGCTTTACCAGTGCCTTCGTCAGTGCATATTGCCCGCGCTCATATGGGGGGCGTCCCCGGTGAGTGGTTGATTGCCGGGCGCAACGTGCGCAGTAATCGGGTGGTGCTGTATTTTCACGGCGGTGCCTATTTTTTCGGATCGCCCCGTTCCCATCGGGCGGTGACCTGGCGACTCAGCCGCGAGTGCCGCGCCAAAGTGCTGGCGCTGGATTATCGCCAGCCCCCGGACTGGGCCTACCCTGCACCCCTGGAAGATGCGGTGCGCGCTTACAAGGCGTTGCTGGATACCGGTTACCGGCCGGAGCATATCGTGCTGGCGGGGGATTCCGCTGGTGGCAATCTTTCCCTGGTCACCTTGCTGCGATTGCGTGAACTGAATCTGCCGTTACCTGCTGCGGCTGTGCTGATCAGCCCCTGGGGCGATCTCACCTGCAGCGGAGAGAGTATTCATCGCAACGCAGAAAGCGATCCGTTGATCCCGCTTGGCGCATTGCGCTTTGTGGCCAAGTCTTACAGCCGGGGCCAGGATGCTGCTGCGCCCTTGCTGTCCCCCGTGTTTGCCGATTACACCGGGTTGCCACCATTGCTGATTCAGGTGGGCAGTACCGAGGTGCTTTACAGTGATGCGGTGCGGGTGGCGGACCAGGCCGAGCGGGCGGGGGTAGAGCATACGCTGCAGGTTTGGGAGCAGATGCCCCATGTGTTCCATGCCCTGGCCGCCTGGTTGCCCGAGGCTAGTATGGCACTGCGCGAGATTGGCGTATTTGTAAATGCCAGGCTAGGCCACAGTGATGAGGCTGCCCATGTACGGGCCCGTGCGCAGATTGCCGGAGGCAATTCCTGGCGCTCTGCCAAGGGGTAATTCCGCAGACTGTAATCAAAAAGTTGTCTTGAGCCTTGTTCAGACACTAATGGGTAACGCTGGCTACGCTTGTTAACAGTCTACCAACCTCCTTGCTCTACAGCAGATTGCACATCCCTTCCATAGTCGTTGATACCAGCTCCTGTTCTGGGGGCCATAACGACAAAGATATGATGGAGGGGTTCATCTTGGCTAATCAATTCAAACTTCTGGTCGGCAGCAGCGCCCTTGCGGCAATGCTGGCAGCCTGTGGTGGGGGAGGCAGCAGTTCAGCGCCAGCTTCCAACACCTCGGACGCTGCCACGCGCGCGCTACCACCGGAAATCGCAGAGATCATCGACGAACAGAATGAGCTCACCGATGCCTTGTGTCCGGATGCGTCTGGCGACGCCGGTGAAGGGGGATCCATGGATCCCGGTGAGTGTTTGACTGAAGGTGAAGAAGGGTCGGAAGACGACACCGGTTTCGAGCTGTCACAGGACATGATTGTCCAGCAGTTCTGCCCGGATGCGGCGGTGGCCTTTGATCCTGCCGGCCTGTTTGATCCGGCCATGCTGCAGGAAGATCCGCAGGCTGCCCTGACCGGGTTCTTCGAGCAGTCCGGCACCTTTGCTGCGGCTTGTTTGCAGGAAGCGGCGGGCAATCTTCAGAACGCAGGCGATCTGCTGGGCGGTTCCAACCCGATTACCGAGGCGATCTGCCCGGAAGAATCCCTGGACGGTAACGTTGACCCGGCCAACTGCTTCGCAGAAGCCGCTGCTGGTGGCAATTTGCCCGGTGGTGGTGACGGTGGCGATGGCGCCGCAGACCCGATTGCCGAGCAGCTTTGCCCGGAAACCGGCTCGATTGCGCCCAACCCGGCCTCTCCAACCGCGTGTCTGGATGAAGCCAGCCGTGTCTATATCACCATCATCGACATGATCACCGCGCCCAATCCGCTGACAGAACAGATCTGTCCTCAGGATGCGGCGGATGGCCGAGTGAACCCGCCGGATTGCTTCGCCGAAGCGACCATGGGTATTGGTGGTTTCCCCGGCGACCCGGGCGGTGGCGATGGCAGCAACCCGTTTGCGCCGGTACTGGAACAATTCTGTCCGGATACCGCTGCCGCACCGATCGGCCCGACAACCCCTGTGGACTGTCTGGCGGAAGCGGGCGGTGATTTCGAAGATGTGCAGGACTTGCTGCTGGGCCCGAACCCGCTGACCGAGAACCTGTGTCCGGAAGCGGCCCAGACCACGCCGATTGATCCAGCAGCCTGCTTCATGGAAGTTGGCGGTGGCGGACTGCCCGGTGGCGGTGGTGGCGATAACCCGCTGGCGCCAGTACTGGAACAGTTCTGTCCTGAAACCGCTGCAGGTGAAGTGGGCCCGACCACGCCCATCGACTGTCTGACTGAAGCCGGTTCTGCGTTTGGTGACGTTCAGGACCTGTTGCTGGGCCCGAACCCGCTGACGGAAAACCTGTGCCCTGAAGCGGCTCAGACCACGCCGATTGACCCGGCAGCCTGCTTCGAAGAAGCGGCCGGTGGTGCTGGCGGTCTGCCCGGCGGTGGCGGTGATAACCCGCTGGCGCCAGTGCTGGAACAATTCTGTCCGGAAACCGCTGAAAACGAAGTCGGCCCGACCACCCCGGTAGATTGCCTGGCGGAAGCCGGTGGCAACTTCCAGGACGTGCAGGATCTGCTGCTCGGTCCGAACCCGCTGACAGAAAACCTGTGCCCGGAAGCGGCCCAGACCACGCCTATCGATCCGGCTGCCTGCTTTGAAGAAGCGGCCGGTGGTGCTGGCGGCCTGCCCGGTGGTGGCGGTGATAACCCGCTGGCACCGGTGCTGGAGCCGTTCTGTCCGGAAACCGCTGCAGGCGAAGTGGGCCCGACCACGCCCATCGACTGTCTGACCGAAGCCGGTTCCGCCTTTGGCGACGTTCAGGATCTGATCTCCGGTTCCAACCCGCTGACCGAGGCGCTGTGCCCGGAAGAGTCTGCTGACGGCACGGTTGATCCGGCTGCCTGCTTTGAAGAGGCTGCCGGTGGTGCAGGCGGTCTGCCCGGTGGTGGCGGTGATAACCCGCTGGCGCCGGTGCTGGAACAGTTCTGCCCGGAAACCGCTGAAAACGAAGTCGGCCCGACCACCCCGGTAGATTGCCTGGCGGAAGCCGGTGGCAACTTCCAGGACGTACAGGACCTGCTGCTGGGTTCCAACCCGCTGACCGAGCAACTGTGCCCGGAGGCGTCTGCGGATGCTCCGATTGATCCGGCAGCCTGCTTTATGGAAGCGGCCGGTGGTCTTGCACCGGGCGGTGGTGAGCTGCCGGGTGCTGATGGCAACCCGCTGGAACCGGTACTGGCTCAATTCTGCCCGGACACCTCCGAAGCAGATTTGGGCCCGACCACGCCGATCGATTGTCTGACTGAAGCTGGTGGCAACTTTGGCGATGTGCAGGACCTGTTGCTGGGCAGCAACCCGCTGACCGAGCAGCTGTGTCCAGAAGCCTCTGCGGATGCACCCATTGATCCGGCAGCCTGTTTCATGGAAGCGGCCGGTGGTCTTGCGCCAGGCGGTGGTGAGCTGCCGGGTGCCGATGGCAACCCGCTGGAGCCGGTACTGGCACAATTCTGCCCGGACACCTCCGAGGCGGATCTGGGACCGACCACTCCGCTGGATTGCTTGACCGAAGCGGGCGGTAACTTTGGCGACGTGCAGGACCTGCTGCTGGGCAGCAATCCGCTGACCGAGCAACTGTGTCCGGAAGCCTCTGCAGATAGCCCGATTGATCCGGCAGCCTGCTTTATGGAAGCGGCCGGTGGTCTTGCGCCAGGCGGTGGTGAGCTGCCGGGTGCCGATGGCAACCCGCTGGAGCCGGTACTGGCTCAATTCTGCCCGGACACCTCCGAAGCAGATCTGGGCCCGACCACTCCACTGGATTGCCTGACCGAAGCGGGCGGTAACTTTGGTGACGTACAGGACCTGCTGTTGGGCAGCAACCCGCTGACCGAGCAATTGTGTCCGGAAGCCTCTGCAGATAGCCCGATTGATCCGGCTGCCTGTTTCGAAGAAGCCGCTGGTGGTTTTGCTCCGGGTGGTGGTGGCCTGCCGGGTGCCGATGGCAACCCGTTGGCGCCAGTACTGGGTCAGTTCTGCCCGGATGCTTCCGAAGCGGATCTGGGGCCGACGACGCCTTTCGATTGTCTGATTGAAGCCGGTTCTGCTTTCGGAGACATTCAGGATGCAATCTCGGGCTCCAATCCGCTGACCGACCAGATTTGTTCAGAAGAGTCTGCCGACGGTAACGTGGACCCTGCGGCGTGTTTCATGGAAGCCATCAGTGGTGGCGCTGGCGGTGACGGCACGCCGCTTGATCCGATCCTTGATGGAATCTGCCCTGATGCAGCAGCGGGTGGCCTTAGCCCGACGCTGGCATTCGAGTGTTTGCTGGAGGGAGGTTCTGGCTTGGCCGGTTTGTTCGGCGGCTAAGTTAGCCCTGCTAACCGTTTGAAGAAGCCCGGCAATTGCCGGGCTTTTTTTGTGCGCTTAGCGAAGAAGCGCTTTTGCACTGGGGATTTGTCTGCAAGCGAAGTGGGCTATACCTGCAGTGAGTCTCCATAGGGGAACGCCCACAAAAAAGCCGCCCTGAAGGCGGCTTTTTTGTCAGCAACGGGGCGATTACTTCTGCCGTTTCGGCAGCACCTCGCGCAGTTTGTCGGCCATGCTGCGAATGGCTTCTTCGGTGGTGTCCCAGGCGATACAGCCGTCGGTGATGGACACGCCGTATTCCAGGTCGTCCAGATTTGGCGGGATCTTCTGGTTGCCGAATTTCAGGTGCGATTCCACCATCAGGCCGAGGATGGAGTCGTTGCCTTCCAGAATCTGGTTGGCGATGTTTTCCATCACCAGCGGTTGCAGGCCCGGGTCCTTGTTGGAGTTGGCGTGGGAGCAATCCACCATGATGTTGGTGGAGACACCGGCTTTCTCCAGTGCCTGTTCAGCCAGCGCCACGGATACGGAATCGTAGTTCGGCTTGCCGCCACCGCCACGCAACACAACATGACCATACTGGTTGCCTTTGGTGGTGGTCAGCGCC
The DNA here is from genome assembly GCF_000155615.1 of Alcanivorax sp. DG881. Lineage (GTDB taxonomy): Bacteria > Pseudomonadota > Gammaproteobacteria > Pseudomonadales > Alcanivoracaceae > Alcanivorax. The sequence goes on from NZ_DS989915.1 coordinate 148,464, forward strand.
ACGCGGCCTTCCGGGTCGATGCCCAGGAAACGGTGCGGGTGCTTTACGCTGAGCATGGCGTTTACGGCCACATCCAGGCTGCCATCGGTACCGTTCTTGAAACCCACCGGGCTGGACAGGCCGGAAGACATTTCCCGGTGCGTCTGGCTCTCGGTGGTGCGCGCGCCAATGGCGTTCCAGGCGATCAAGTCCTGCAGGTACTGCGGGGTGGTCGGGTCCAGCGCCTCGGTGGCGGCAGGCAGGCCCAGTTCAGCCACATCCAGCAGCAGCTTGCGGGCGATATGCAGGCCGTCTTCCACCTTGAAGGAATCGTTCATGTAAGGGTCGTTGATCAGCCCTTTCCAGCCCACAGTGGTACGCGGCTTCTCAAAGTAGACACGCAGCACCAGGTAGATGGTGTCGCTCACCTCGTCGGCCAGCTTCTTCAGCCGGGCGGCGTATTCCATGGCGGCGTCCGTATCGTGGATAGAGCAGGGGCCAATCACCACGAACAGGCGATGGTCCTTGCGGTCCAGAATATTACGGATGGTCTCGCGGCCGCTGATAACAGTCTGGCGGGCGTTATCGCTGAGAGGCAATTTTTCCTTCAGCGCGTTGGGCGTAATCAGTACGTCCTGCGAGGCAATGTTAAGGTCGTCTACCTGCTTGTCGGTCATGATGTGCTTTGCTACCTGTAGTTGCTGGAGGCCCCGTGCCCCGTTCTTGCGCGGCGGGCTCTGGCTGACACTCCCTTTGTAGAGGTCCAGCAGTCTAGCGGAATCAGCCGGTTATAGAAATATCAAGGGGCCTGTCTGCGCCATAGGGTGGGGCAATGAAGGAAAGGCCAGCTATTAGCTACGAGCTGCTAGCTACCAGGCGCGAGGTGGTCCTGGGGTACGAATAGTCAGTGCCCGCGTTCCGACCGAATCCGCATACCTGACAGGTTATTTAAGAAACGGGTGTTCCTCGCAGCTAGAAGCTCGTAGCTAGCAGCTTAGTCCTTCAATCAACTCTTCCGCATAGGCCGGCACCAGTTCGCTGGCCAGCCCATGCTGGTGTTCGGCAAAGGCGGTGAGCCGCTGGGAGGGCTCCAGATTCAGTTCCACGGTGTGCGCACCATGGCGGTTGGCCTCTTCCACAAAGCCGGCGGCCGGGTACACGTTGCCGCTGGTGCCGATGCTGATAAAGCGGTCACACTGGGACAAGGCGCGGTAGATGGTCTCCATCTGCAGGGGCATTTCCCCGAACCACACCACATGGGGGCGCAGGCAGCCTTTGCCGCCGCAGAGCGGGCAGGGCAGGTTGACGGTCAGGTCGTGGTCCAGGTCCACCAGGCCGCCGCTGGTCTGGCAGCGGCCCTTGAGCAGTTCGCCGTGCATGTGGATCAGATTGCGGCTGCCAGCCCGTTCGTGGAGGTCGTCGATGTTCTGGGTCACCAGCAGTACCTTGCCCGCCGGGAAGGCTTTCTCTAACTTGGCCAGTGCCCGGTGGGCCGCATTGGGCTGAATGGCCGGTGTGAGCAGCTGTTGGCGGCGCTGGTTGTAGAAGTTCTGCACCAGCAGGGGATTGCGCAGGAAGGCTTCCGGGGTGGCCACATCTTCTACCCGGTGGTTTTCCCACAGCCCGTCGGCGGCGCGGAAGGTCTTGATCCCGGATTCCGCAGAGATTCCGGCGCCGGTAAGTATTACAATGTTTTCAGCCATTTATCCGCCCGTATTACGTAAGGTTTCAGATTCTATGGACACCATTATCGACCTACAGGAAAACCTCAGCCTGCCACCGCGCGGTAACGTGACCCTGCTCCACTTTCATCAGGGCATGGTGCTGCTGGTCGGCGAAGACGCGGTGGGCCTGTATCGCGACCGGGTCGCCATCGATGACCCTCTGGCCAATGGTGTCATCGGCTACGAAACCATTCCACCTTCATTGCAGCCGCAGTGGAGCGAGGTGTGCGGTTTTGTCCGCGAGCATCAATCCGGCTTTGTTGGCCTGAATGAAGGGGGCGTGCTTTTTATTCGCCCCGATGGGGTGGCGCTCTATCCCAGTGGCATGCATGCGTTGCAGAATCAGGACATGAGCTGGTTGATTACCTTCCCGCCACTGAATGCCTAAATAGAGAAGCAACACGCGGCACGCAACACGGAAAAGCAAAAACCGTCGTAACCTGCAGCATTGAAGCGCGGCTGCGGCATTGAAGAGATGAATAGACCTGTATCGCGTTGTGGCGTTGAGCGTGACGCGTGCAGCGAAAAACGGAGTTTTTTTATGGCCGAAGAAACAACCCGCCTGCGTTTGCGTACGCTCACCGAAGACGATTACCCGGCGTTGGCGCGTCTTATGAATCAGGTCTATCACGATATCGGTGGGGCCTGGCCGGAAGACACCATCAAGACCCTGATCCGCATTTTTCAGGATGGGCAGCTGGTGATCGAAGACAATGGCGAGCTGGTGGCCACGGCGCTGACCATCAAGGTCAAATACGACCGTTTCTCCAACCCGCACCGCTACGAAGACCTGATCACTGATGACAAGGTGCGCTCCCACGACAAGAAGGGGGATGCCCTGTACGGCCTGGACGTGTTTGTGGACAAGGAGTACCGCGGCTACCGTCTGGGGCGTCGTCTTTACGAAGCTCGCAAGGAGTTGTGCCGGGAAGAAAACCTGCGCGCCATTCTGGCCGGGGGGCGCCTGCCGGGGTTCACCAACTACGCTGACCAGATGAAGGTCACCGAGTACATCGAACAGGTGGAATCCCGCGCCATTTACGACCCGATTCTGTCGTTCCAGCTTTCCAATGGCTTCGATGTGAAGCGTTTGATGAAAGCGTACTTGCCGGAAGACGAAGACTCCCACGGCTACGCCACCCTGCTGGAATGGGACAACATCCTCTACGAACCGGAAGATGACGACGCCGAATGGCCGCGCCGTACTGTAGTGCGTGTGGGGGTAGTCCAGCGCCGCATGCGCGCCGCCCGTGACGTGCAGGACCTGCTCAATCAGGTGGAATTCTTTATCGATGCGTTGTCCGATTACCGGGCAGACTTCGCCGTGTTGCCGGAATTCTTTAGCGCCCCGCTCATGGGCCTGCGCCCGGAATTGAACTCCGTGGAAGCGGTGCGCTTCCTGGCCAGCTTCACCGAAGAAGTCCGCGATGCGCTGGCGGACATGGCGGTGAGCTACAACATCAACATCGTCGGCGGCTCCATGCCGGTGATCGAAGATGACAAGGTCTACAACGTGGCCTACTTGATGCGCCGCGATGGCTCGGTGGAATCCCAGTACAAGATCCACATCACCCCCCATGAACGCCGTGACTGGGTGATTCAGGGTGGTGACAAGCTGCAGGTATTCGACACCGACGCGGGCCGGGTGGGCATCCTGATCTGCTACGACGTGGAATTCCCCGAACTGGGCCGGATTCTCGCCGATGAGAAAATGGATATCCTGTTCGTGCCGTTCTGGACCGACACCAAGAACGGCTACCTGCGCGTACGTCACTGCGCCCAGGCCCGCGCCATCGAAAACGAATGTTACGTGGCCATCTCCGGCTCCGTGGGCAACCTGCCGCGGGTGGATGCGGTGGACATCCAGTACGCCCAGTCCTCGGTATTTTCCCCCAGCGACTTCTACTTCCCCCACGATGCCATCATCAGTGAATCGGTTCCCAACACCGAAATGCTGATGTTTGCGGATGTGGATCTGGAAAAACTGAAGCTGCTACACCGGGAAGGGTCGGTGACCAACCTGCGCGACCGGAGAGATGATCTTTATAGTCTGGATTGGAAGAATAAAGACTGAATCCTGCCAAGGCAGGGCCGCCCGGCCCTGCCGATTGCCTTCGCACCGTTATCAACTGTAGGAGCGCCACTTGAGGCGCGAACTGCACCGTTATCAGACAGAAGAAACCGGGATCAGAAAACGACGCCTTCCTCATATCACAGCCGCCTGAAAAGGGCTTCGTTGTAACCCATTGAGATTTCTGCTTTTATCGGTGGTATATAAATTTTATAAATGTGGCATGAAATCGGTGCGTTTATTGGGTATTCGAGCGGGTTTCCTAATAGCTGTAATACACCTTAGCCCGCACCTATAGAGGACGAAATGCGTATTGATTTGGACTACATGGCTCGCCTGCTAGATGTTTTCCTAGAGGCAGATGCCGCCCATATTTCTGTCCCCGAAATTGAGCGCTCTGGTTTACAGATAGCCGGGGAAAATGGCCTGGATGAAAAGTTTCTTTTCCATTTCCAGTTGGCTGCTGAAAATGGTTTGATCAGTAACCGAGATCTTCAGGTAAACGGTCTCAAGTCACTGGGTGTTACTATTGGGGCCGGAGGCGGGGTTTCGCTTGTATCGACCCCAATACGCCTTACCCAGTCGGGCCATGATTTCGCCAATGCATTGCAAAACAAAGAGGTTTTGGTGAGGCTTCGGTCGGAATTGAAAGACGCTCCATTCAGAGTCCTATTCGACGGCAGCCAGAAGCTGCTAGAACATTTCCTAAAGAAAAAGCTAGATCAGCTATTGGAGTAAGCTGTGTCTAGCAAGTGCAGACACAGCCACGGCTTTTCCATTCCGGCTGCACCTCTATTACAAAGCCGCGCGTGCTGCGGGCGTTACATGGAAAGAGTAAGTGAATCACACTGAGAACTCATCATTTCGAGAAAAGCTCATAGAGCATCTGTTTATTGGAGAGCTACTAAAGCTCTCTTGGAAGAGTTCTAATTGCACGCTAGAGGTGGCCAGCCCAGAAGTCGATAATGCTGGATACGATGTAATAGCGGAAGACAATGGAATAGTAAGGCATATACAACTAAAAGCCTCATACATTGGCGGTAGAACAGCTAATCAGAAAGTCCATACAAGACTTTCTGATAAACCATCTGGGTGTGTTCTCTGGATTTACTTTAACGAAGATACCTTAGAGCTTGGTCCATTCCTCTTCTTTGGGGCACAGCCAGGCGAACGACTTCCAGCCCTTGACGGGCTCAAAGTCGCAAAGCATACCAAGGGTGATCAGGACGGGTTTAAGGCTGAAAGGCCGAATATCAGAGTCCTTCCAAAGGGTAAATTTAGAAAAATTGAATGTGTCGACGAAGTCTATGCGGCCTTGTTCGGTGCAACTATGTAACAAAGACCATGCACGCGACTAGTGCGTGCATGGCGACGTTGGGCGTCATAAGGAGAGCATTAAATGCCAGCAATGTACGACAAGCCTGTCCGAATTCTCATGCAGGAAATGATCCCCGCCCTTAAACTTTCTCCAGGTGATACCTTCACCCGGGAACAAGCTGTCCAATGGTTCGCTGAAAATTATCCAAAGATTAAACAGGGCACTGTCGCTGCACACTTAGTCCGTCTCTCGACCAATGTGCCGACCAGGCTGCAATATAGCGTTCGGCCAGACGGGTCGGATGATCATTTCTTCAAGATCGATAGCAGCACTTTTCGCCTATACGAACTAGGAAGAGACCCAACGCCGATCTCAGAATCCACCCCGGCCAGTGAAGAGCCGGCTGAAGCCACTTCAGAGGGAACTGGTCAGTTTGCTTATGAGCACGACCTTCGAGATTTCCTTGCTAGGAATCTTCAACTTCTTGAGCCAGGCCTTACTCTGTACTCCGATGAAGGTATCACTGGTGTGGAATTTCCAGTCGGCGGCCGTTTCATCGATCTACTAGCTGTTGATTCATCTGGGAATTACGTCGTGATCGAGCTCAAGGTATCGAAGGGCTATGATCGGGTAGTCGGCCAGCTCCTTCGCTACGTGAACTGGATCAAGATCAATCAAGCTGACGAAGGTCAGAGCGTCAGAGGCGTGATTGTCGCAAAGAACATTAGTGAAGATCTTCGGCTCGCCTGTGCGGGCTTGCCAGATGTTGCATTGGCGGAATACGAATTGGCAGTGTCGATTAAACCAATTGCCGGGCTGAAGTCATGAGGCTCAACATTTCGTTGCAATGGACATTGGCAGCTAGACAGTAAGGTCTTGCCAAGAGCCCATCGGCTCTTGGTGGTCAGGCTGTTCGCGCCTCGAGAGGCGCTCCTACAGCAGGCTCTCGGGTCAGTGTAGAAATGTCGATCTTGTTGTTCGCCTGACAAGCTGAATGAAATCAAAATAATCCTCAAACCCTCTGGAGAGACAATGAACGCCAACCTGGTTAGAAACGGCTTTATCGCCGCCGCCTTGATGAACATCGGCGGTGTCCTGCTTTTTTCCCGTGCCTTCACCAATGACGCTATCAACCAGGCCGATCCGGTGGTCATGTCCAACTTCGGGCTGCTGATGATTGTGGTCTGGGGGCTGGCCTATCTGGGGGCGGCGTTTATCCAGGGCAATATCCGCTGGCTGGCGGCGGCGTTTGCCGTGGAGAAGCTGGTGTACGTGGTGGCGTGGGGGCTGTGGATGGCGAACCATAGCCTTGGCGCGGTGTATGAGCAGGATCTGTTTGCCGGGGTGTTTTACAGCATCTATGGGCTCAACGATCTGGCCTTTATGCTGTTCTTTGGCTGGGTGTTCCTTTCGCAGCGTTCCAAGGGCTGATTGCCCATGGACCCCACTGAAACCGGGAAGAAGTACGACACCCTGACCCACCTGTGGGAAAGCGAGAAGTTCAATCGTCAGAATGGCGTTGAGGCGCACAAGCGGGCGCTGCAGTTTGTCCGCCGCAAGGGCCGGGCGCTGGATGTGGGGTGTGGGTGTACGGGCCGGTTTATTGATTTGCTGCAGGAGCAAGGCTTTACGCCGGAAGGCGTGGATATTTCGGCGAAGATGCTGAGGCTGGCCCGCGATCGCCACCCGGATGTGACGTTCCATCATCAGGATATCTGCCAGTGGGACAGCCCTGCTGATTATGCTTTTATCACGGCGTGGGACAGCATCTGGCATGTGCCTCTCTTGGAACAGGAAAATGTTATCACCCGGCTGGTGAACAGCCTGAAAGCGGGCGGGGTGTTGATCTTCTCGTTTGGCGGTAGCGATGAACCGGGAGATCACCGGGATGATTTCATGGGGCCGGAAATGTATTACTCCTCACTGGGGGTTAACGGATTCCTGGCGCTGGTATCCCGGCTTGGCGGTGTGTGCCGGCATCTGGAGTATGACCAGTATCCCGAGCTTCATACCTACATGATTGTGCAAAAGCCTGAGGCATCTGTTGACTGATTTTCTCCTTCGGCAGTGTGCCGGTTGCTGGCGCTCAGGGGGGATGCGATGAGCATATTCTACTGTCTTAACATCGTAACGCTGGCGGCCCGCCAGTAAGCCGGGAGACGTTAATGCCGCTGTCGATCAAACGTGTGGTGCCACTGGAGTCGTTCAAGCTGATCATCGAGTTCGATGATGGCAGTTTTCGCCAGTTTCCCTCTGCCCGGGTCGCGGATACACCGCTGTGGTTTCTGGCGTTTCCTCTCAAGCTGCGAGCCTGTGACGTCACCCCCGGGGCGATGAGCTGGACGGCCCTGGATAAAACCCAGATGTGGGATGGCCAAAATGTGTGGGAGCAGGAAGCGTCGCTGGACGTGCCGGCACTGCTGGAGTGGTCTGAAACAGTGGATTTTGCGGATTTGAAGACGGCGACCTTGACCCTGGGCATGGAGAACCGTGCACCCACTGAGCAGGATCAGCGGCATCATGTGTATACCGTTTCCATACGGCCCTTCTGCGATGACAAATGGTTGGTGTTGGGAGAAAGCATTGGTGGAGGGTTTGCCGAGCGGGGCGGTTCGGTGGCTCTGACGCTGGACAGTATCGATACGTTTGGTGACTGGAAGCGGCATTGTCAGCTTGCCGGTTGCGATTGGGTTGTTCCGTTTTTCCTCCGTGTTGATATGGATCATGCAGAGCGGGTGGACGACATCCTGCGGGCTTACCGGAACAGACTTCCCTGATGGCGGTCGGATAATGGATCTGAATGATTGGAAAGCGAGCGGGGTAGGGGTATGTCACAACGCCTGGGATGCGGGTTAGCGTTACTTTTGGGGCTGTTGTCAGGCGTTGTGCAAGCAAACGCTTTTCAACAGGATCTGGTGTCGGCGGCGCTTGAGCGCACGCAGCATCAGGTTAGCTACAACGGCGCCTACTATCGGTTGGATTACCCCAATGGTGATGTGCCGGCGAATATCGGTGTCTGCACCGATGTGGTGATTCGCGCTTACCGTACTCTGGGCGTGGATCTTCAGGTTTTGGTTCATGAGGATATGGCAGCCAACTTCGCGGCTTATCCGTCCAAACGGATCTGGGGGCTAAGTTCCACCGATCGCAATATCGATCACCGCCGCGTGCCGAACTTGCAGGCTTTCTTTGCTCGCCATGGCAAGTCATTGCCGATAAGCCAGACTCCGTCGGATTATAAGCCCGGAGATTTGGTGACCTGGATGTTACCCGGGAATCTGCCTCATATTGGCATTGTTACCGACAAGCTGGCGGCGAACACGGGCACTCCGAAGGTCGTGCATAACATTGGTGCGGGGCCTCGCCTGGAAGACATGTTGTTCGACTACCGCATCACCGGGCATTATCGGTATGAGCCTGCGGGCGATCATTCTGAATAAGCGAAGGAGGGAGAGATGGCGACCTATCCAATCGACGGTGCTTGCCAGTGCGGTGCGGTGACCTACCAGTTATTGGCTGAACCCCAGAAAGTACTGGCCTGCCACTGCAAGGCGTGCCAGAAGCTGTCCACCAGCGCATTCAGCCTTACCGCGGTTGTGCGCGCCCAAGACATTGTGTTTCACGGTGAAATGCGCGAATGGCTGCGTACTGCGGACAGTGGCAATACCAGTGCGGCAATGTTCTGTCCCACCTGCGGCAATCGCATTTACCACGTTAACCCGGATGAGCCAGGCAGTATCAAACTCAAACCAGCCAATCTGGCGGATACCAGCATTCTTGAGCCGCAGGCACATATCTGGATCAGCGAAAAACAGGATTGGTTCAAGATTCCGGAAGGGGTGAAAACCTTCGATAAGCAACCCTGATTGTGGTCCTCCCGGGGCTGAGATATGGTCAACATTCCAGGGGAGCGGCAGCGTGTACTGGCTTGCGGGTTACGGTGAAACGCTGTGCTAGGATCTGCCTACATCTTCAGCGATAAGGACATTGATAATGATGAAACAATGGATCATAGTCGGTTTGGCGATAATGCTCGGGGCTTGCTCGGAAGAGCCCGGGAAAGCACAAGAGCCGGTGGATAAAAGCGCTGGCGTTGAGAAAAAAGCCGTGGCGGATACTGTCGCGGTGACTGATGCGAATTATTCCACGGCCATGTCCGACTTGGCCATGCAGAAGGAATTTGCGCAGGGAGCGAGCAACACCCAATGGCATCACCATCGCACCATCATGGAGCTGGACAAGCAGCCCGCGCCGATGATGAACCGCGATACCCTGTATTCCTTCTCCATTCTCGATGGTGGCGGTGACGTGGCAATTACCCTGCCGGAGACAGATGGCCGCTATCAGTCGCTGCATGTCTGGAACCATGATCATGTGACCTATAAAACCTTCTATGGTCCCGGTCGGTATGTCATTCCGGCGGACAAGACCAGCGATTTTTTTGTTGCCAATGTCCGCACCCAGGTCGACGCTTCCAGCCCGGGTGATGTGAAGAAGGTCAATGGCTATCAGGATCAGTTGAAAATCGAGTTTCTCAACGGCTATGAGCCCAAACCTTTCAAAGTCACTAACTGGAACATGGATGATTTCAATAAAGTGCATGCCAAGTATGTGGCCATTGCCGGGAAAGAAGGGGTGATGGGTACGATGGGCACGCTTGAACACCCGGTGTCCCAGGAAGACAGAAATCGCGGCATTTCCATTGCCACCGGGCTGCTGCCAGACAAGGAAGCCGTTTACCTTACGGCGTCCTATCAGGCTGGGCAGGGCAAGACACTAAAAGCGACCTATCCGGTGCCTGGTATGGCAGACCCGGACCTGGGGTTTTATTCCATCACAATTTATGGCGATGACCAGTACTTGCACACGGACAAGGGGTCTACCATTAGCAACAAGGAAATTACCCTCAACGAGGATGGCAAGAGCTTTGATCTGTACTACGTGCCGGAGTCGGAATACGGCAGCCATGACAATGAGTTGATCGTTCCAACGGAAACGTTCTGGATCAATTTTCGTGTGTACCTGCCGGCGGAGTCCGTCATTTCGGGAGAATACACTTTGCCGGAACCGACTCAGCCCTGATTGCCTTCCTGTGAGACTTTCGGGCGCGCTGCCCGAAAGTCTTGCGGCAGATGCGCCATGAATTCATGGAAGGGAGAGCCTGCCGCCAACCCCGGTCCCTCATTCGCCGATTGCCTGTATGGTGTCCTCAGCGTCATTTCCACCCCCAAACACTTTTGCCTTGGTGGCTTTCACTGCGAAGTGTGCTGCAAGCGGCCCGGCGTTTACGCAGTTCAGCAGCAACTGCACCGTACTAGCCCGTCGCATTGTGTCTGCGACGTGACAGTGGCGCTGAAACCGTCCACCATCCAGTGGGCGTGGTATGAAACTGCGGTAAACGCGATTACGCCACAAGGGTGCGTTAGAAAAGTCCTTCACAAGGGAAGCGGTCAATGGGGCAGTGGTTTGTTCTGGTGAAACAGGTATTCCTGTTAATTGGGGTGATGGGATTGCTGTGCGGCTGTGTGGGGACGCCGGTGGCTGATGTGGATGCCGTGCGCGAACAGGTTGACTGGAAAACCGACAAGGCGCTGCAACAGTTCTCTGCCGAGATGCCGGAGCTGCAACAAAAACTGGATGCTGCCCCGGGTTACATTGTCGGCACCACCGATGTTTTGCTTCTGGGTCCCCTGGGGGGTGGCACGTCGGTGGCGGTATTACACGACCAGCGCGATAACACCCATACCTACCTGGATATTCATTCCGTTCGCATGGGGCTGGGGATTGGTGCGCGGGCGGAGCGCTTTGTGGCGGTGATTAGCGACCCGGCTGTGATCGACCAGATCACACGGGGCAAGTGGCTGTTACGCTCCAATGCAAGTTCCAATGTGGGCAACAGTGATGAGCAGTTGGGCTCTGCCAATGCAGGTATTGAGCTGTTCACTGCCAGCGAATCCGGAGTGTCAGCCGGGGCCAGCATGGATATCAGTCAGGTGCGGGTGAACCATCGTCTGACCAACACCGGTCTGTCCCAGTATAACTATCCCAACCGTCGCTCAGCGCTCGACAGTAGCGGCGACGATGTTCCCCGTTACTGGAACCACCCGTTGCCATTTCTGGGCAAGCAGGCGGTGGCCCGTGGCTATGATTTGCCTATGCCTTTCGGGATTGGCGTGCTGCGGGCAGATGTACGCCAGGATATGCGGATTGAAAACCTGGAAGTGGGCTTTAATGACAATGGCACCCGGCCGTTCCAGTTCGTGTCCTTTGGTGCCGACAGTGACTTGATTACCGAGCAGATCAAGGTGGACGCCTGGGTGCTGCCGTTCCTGAATCTGTATGGCACCTTCGGGCAGGTAAACGGGGATCTGGATCTGGATATTCAACTGGATGGCGATACTCTGCTGGCTCAGACCGGCAAGGATTGCACCGGCGCCATCAGGCCGCCGGTGTGCTATCTGTTTGAAGGCAAGCAGGTGCGTTTCCCCATTGATGTGGACCTTAGCCCGATGAATTACGGCGCCGGGGGCGTGGTGGCCTCCGGGTGGCGGGACTGGTTTTTATTGGTGCCGTTTAACGTCACCTGGACCGATTCCGACAAGACAACGCTGGAGGGGCGCGCCTTCACCGTCAGCCCGCGAGTGGGTCGCGGCTTTGCATTAAACCGGGCAGGGCGGTTGACGGTGTTTGCCGGGGGGAACTATCTGGATGTGCGGACGGTGGCAGCCGGTAGCCTGGCGATTCCGGGTACCGATCAAGTGCTGGATTACAAGGTGGATCAGAGCAATTCGGATCGCTGGAATCTGGTGGCGGGAGCCAACTGGGACGTAACGCCGCGGCTATCGGTGATGCTGGAATACGATGGATTTATCGGTACTCGCGATGCGTTTATTTCGGCCGTTACCGTGCGCTTCTAATGGCTTTTCTTCCCTGTAGGAGCCTCACTTGAGGGGCGAAATCCAAACCTGAAAAGACATCTGCCAATGCCAATTCTCATAGAGGGAATGGAGATCACAGGGTAGAACCATTAATTGTCTTTGTGGTTTCTGCTCTGTGGTGAGACGAGTTTCGATCTCCCCGTCGCTGTTCGCCCCTCAAGTGGCGCTCCTACAGTCGTCTGCTGTGGCGGGGGTCAGTGTCGTTTGGCGTAGGCGTAAATCACGGCGGCCACCGGGATGCCCAGGCCCAACCAGGATACTCCGTCGTAGATGCCATCGCCGAGCAGGGCGGCCAGAAGCCCCACGATACTGGTGATACCAATGAACAGCGGAAGGGCAAAGGTTCGGCTCATCATGCACATCCAGCGTTGCTGCTACGCCGCCGCACCCACCACAGGTACAGGCCGGTCACCAGCACCACAATGGTAAACAGGTCCAGCACAAACCAGAGAATCTTCAGCGGTAATCCGCCGTAATCTCCAAAGTGTAGTGGCCCGGAAAGGGCGAGTGCCTTGTTGTACCAGGGCATCTCCCGCTTGCCGGCAAACTCGCCGGTGCGCGCATCAATCAGCACCGGGGTGGTGATGTGCGAAGTCAGCGGCGTGTTGCCGTGCAGGAAAATGGCGTAGTGATAGTTGGTGGACCAGGAACCACCGGGGAAGGCCACGAATTGCAGGGTCATGTCCGGCGCTGCTTCCACTGCCTGCTTGACGGCATCATCCAGCGAGGCCATCTCAGCCGGGGTGGGAACGGTGTCACCCTGGTAGCCGGCAGTCAGGTCGGCCAGTGCCTGGGTTCGCCAGGTAGTGGTGATAGGGTCCGCAAGGCTGTTCACCACGCCGGTGAGGCCCACCACGGTGAGCCAGGCGACGGTCACGATGCCCAGCAGGTTGTGATAGTCCAGCCACTTGATGCGTTTGGCGCGCTGGGTGCGCAAGGCGCCGAATTCCAGTTTGCGCATGAAGGGCGCGTAGAGCACAACGCCGGACACAATGGCGATGATCAGCAGCAGGCCCATGGCGCCCAGGAACAGCATGCCGGGTAAGCCCAGGAACATGTCGGTGTGCAGTTGCAGCAGGAATTCCATGATGTCGAAGCCATCGTGACCGGGTACCGGCTCGCCGCTGGTTCGATCGAAAGATGCCATGGTCATGTCGCGTCCGGGGGAATCCGGCGCGGGACCACTGGTGACGTTGATAACCGGGCGGTCGATATCGAAGCTCATGTACAGCGGGACTTCACCAGAGCGGTGCTGCGCCGCCTGCTCGAGAATATCGTCCAGACTCAGCAGCGCACCGTCAGGGTTGGCGGGTTGCCAGTGGTCACTGTGGAGAACGCTGTCGAGTTCATCATGAAAGATCAGCGGCAGTCCGGTGATGCAAAGCATTAACAGGAAGGCGGTGCTGATCAGGCTGGTCCAGGTGTGCAGAGAAGACCAGATTCGGAACGTGCTTTGTTTCATAAAAGATTGCCCCGGCACAGGCCGGGGCGTTTCCCTGGGATCAGAATTCGTAGGTGCCGGATAGCATAACGGTACGCGGAGCGCCTACGGTCAGGTAGCTGGAGCCGGGGAAGCCGCCGGCGGAAGCCCAGTAGTCCGCATCTGCCACATTCTCTACCCGGGCGCGCAGGGTCAGCATCTTAGCGTCTCCGACCGGGATCAGATAGCGGGCACCGAGATCCAGGCGGGTCCAGTCCGGTATTTTCTGGGTGTTGGCGGCGTTGGTATATTGGGAACTGGTGTAAATCACGCGGCCGTCCAGGGACAGGCCTTCCGTGCCGGGGACAGCCCAGTCCACATTCAGGTTGGCCTGGGTGTCCGGGGAGCCAATGGCGTCTTCACCATCCACGTCGGTATCCAGCAGGCTGACACCGCCGAGCACCGTCAGGCTGTCCAGTGGCTTGCCGTAGGCCATCAGTTCCAGGCCGTTGTTTGTCTGGTCGTCTACGATTTCAAACTTGTTGTTGCCGTCGAAACCGGTGATGGGCTTCTTGCTCTGGAACAGGGAAACGCTGCCGCCCAGATTTCCGGCGTCGAACTTCATACCCAGTTCGGTCTGTTCGGTGGTGAAGGGGGCAATGGTTTCCCCGGCGTTAGCCACCGGCTGGCTGTTGTTGTTGGCGGGAGCGTTACCGCCAGCCACCAGGCCTTCGATGTAATTGGTGTAGAGGGAGACGGAATCGGTGAGGCGGTACAGTACGCCAACGGACGGGGTCACATCGTTGTCTTCGTACTTGTTGCCTCGATCACCGGTGTTGTAGTCGTAGCTGGTGTCTTCGATTTCCTGGTAGCGGGCACCGAGCGTCACCAGTAGTTTATCGTCCAGCATGGCAAGCTGGTCAGCCAGTGCGACGCTGCGCATCTGGGTTTTGATGGTGGTTTTGGGATCGTTGAGATCGCCACCGGCGAAACCCAACGCCGGCATGGGAGCCGTCTGGGGGTTATAGATATTGCCGGTGATGCCTCCCCCAAAAATAAAGGCGTTCTTGGAGTCCAGTTCATAGCTGGCAGTGGACAGGCTCAGGGTGTGGCCTACCTCGCCGGTTGCCAGTTCCCAGCGAACCCCGGCTTCGCCAGTGATGACGGTATCTTCCCGGACATTCTCGAAACGGCTCGCGGTGTAATCGCCAGCGGTATTGTTAACAGTGGGGTTGGCGAAGATGGCATCTTCGTCGCCCTGGCGGGCCCCGGCAGCGAGCCAGGCGGTGACGTTATCCGCAAAGTCATACTCGGCGCGCAGGGTGCCAAACAGGTCTTCAGAGTTGGAGTAAGTCCAGGGTTGGGCGATGCTCTTGTCGGCATCCGGGGTTTTCTGGATTGGCACGCCGGAGGCAAAGGTGATGCTGGGCATGGATGCATCCATGCTGAATTTCTGAAAGCCCAGGTCGGCGGAGAGACGCAGATTCTCTTCGCGGAAATCCACACCGATATGTGACATGGATATTTTCTGGTTCTCACCATCCACAGCGGTGTCGCCATCGCGGCGGGCGGCGTTGATACGGATGCCGGCACGGCCGTCGTCACTACGGCGCGCCAGGTCCACAGCACCGTAACCCTGGCCGCCGCTCTCCACGCCGAGGGTAAACTGGTTCACCGCGTAGTTGGGGGCGCGCTTGGGCAGTACGTTGATTGCGCCGCCCAGTCCGCTGCCACCGGGCGCGGCGCCGTTCAGGAACGCATTGGCACCGCGGAATACCTGGACGCGCTGAATGAACTCCGAAGACAGGTATTGGCGAGGGAGCAGCCCATACAGGCCGTTGTAGCTCATGTCGTCGGAGTACACCGGCAGGCCGCGCACCAGATAGACTTGCTGGAAGTTGCCGAAGCCGCGGGCAACACGCACTGCCGGATCATTCAGCAGCACATCACCGACACTCTCCGCTTGCTGGTCTTCGATCAGCAGTTCTGTGTAGTTGGTGAAATTGTAAGGGGTTTCCAGACTATCCTGCTTGCCAAGGATCCCCAGAGAACCGCCTTCGGCCACCTGGCCACCGGCGTACGCTTCACTAAGACCTTCCTTGGAGGCGTCGGCACTGCTTTGTACTTTTACGGTTTCAAGAACATGGCTCTGTTCCTCGTCTGCATGGGCAAAGGAGGCGGTGAAACAGGCGAGTGTCAGTGCGGTCAGGCGATAGGGAAAGGTCGACATGGCAATCCTGTAGTGACAGCGGAGGGAGCATTTGGATAACGGCCCAGCGGCAGTGGAGCAAAGCGTTATCCTGGGAGCTCTTGGTAAAATTATGACTGCTAATGGGAACTGTTTGTATTCTCTTTTCATAATAGTCTTTTTCTAATGGCTAAATAGCATTTAGCTATCACGGTTTGAATGGCCGGCAGGTAAACTGTGCCGATGCCAAGCCGCTACCACCGTCTCGATCGTTTTCTCAGCCAGGTTCTGCAAGTCAGCCGCAGCGGGCTGCGACCAGTGCTGGCTGCGGGGCGGGTGCGGGTAAATGGCGTGCCGGTACGGGATCGCCAGCAGCGAATCGGCCCGTTTGATCGGGTAGAGCTGGACGGTCAACCACTGCAAAGTGAAGCGCCGCGTTACTTGATGGTGAATAAGCCCGCCGGCGTGGTCAGTGCCACCAGTGACGATCAGCACACCACCGTGATGGATTTGTTGCCTGCGTCACAGCGCCAGGGTTTGCATCTGGCCGGCAGGTTGGATTTCAACAGTACCGGACTGGTGTTGCTGACCAATGATGGCGCTTGGTCCCGGCAGCTGAGCCAGCCGCAGAGCCAGGTTCGCAAGCACTATCGGGTGACGGTGGAGCAGCCTTTGACGGAGGCGTATGTGGCCGCATTTTCCGAAGGCATGTGGTTCGCATTCGAGGGCATCAAGACACGCCCGGCAGAGATCAAGATTCGCAGTGCTTACGAGGCGGATGTCTGGCTGTGCGAAGGCCGCTATCACCAGATCAAGAGAATGTTCGGACGTTTCGATAACAAGGTGCTGACGTTGCACCGTCTGGCTATTGGTCATCTGGTTCTGGATGAAAGCCTGGCCCCGGGGGAGAGCCGTGACCTGATGCCTGGGGAGGTGGCCGGTATCGCGGGATTGTCCTCCCGGGGTTAGCGTCAGGCCGCCGGCGCCAGCCTCCGGCACAGTGCGACAGGTTTACGCGCGTCCGCGATGACCTTAAATCAGCGGTTTGCCTTTTTTCAGCCGGCGACGGAAGTCCCAGAGCGGCAGCAGATAAGCGGCCTGGCGAATAGGGCGAGGAAAGAGACGGCTGATACGACCAGCCATCCGCACAAAGCGTTCAAATTTGCGCTGCTTGTCGTCGTTCCATTCCAGCTGCATCTGATCGCGGAGTTCTTGAGGAAGAAAGCCGGTGGTGATGAACCGGTTGAAGCGGCCGAACAGGAACTGGCTGACCGGGCTGAGAAACTTCAGGTCGGCGATGATCATCAGAAACTCCCGCACACGCTCATCAATGCTCAGGTGCTTCAGGCCGTTTTGCCAGTACGCCTCAAAGCCGTCCAGATCCTTTGGCCACATGTCCTGGCGCACCTGCAAGGTGGTGCCGAGCGGGTGAGATAACCGGTAGAACGCTTCCTGCTCCGCGTGGCTCAGCGGCCGGTTAACTTTCTGGTAGGTATCCACAAAGCCCCAATACAGGCAGGCGGCCACCCACATCTGCAATTCGGGATCGAAAGCGTTGTACTCCACCGGCGAGCTGTCGGTGGAATAGACCTGCCTGTGCGCCCCGTTGACGGCCTTGCGATAGGCCAGTTTTTCCTCGTTGGTACCCATCATGGCCACGGCCAGATAGGTAAAGGTGGTGCGGGTGCGTTTGAACGGGCGGTGCAAAACGGAGCCACTTTTCACCCGGCTCTCGGCAACGCCATAACCGACGGCGGGGAGGGCCAGTTGCATGATGATATTGGCGCCGGCAGACAACATGACGGTGCTGTCCAGAATGCCGGGGAATGTGCGGTCCAGCTCTTTGGCGCTGAGGGGGGCCGGCCATTGGTTCTCAAGCCGGTTTTTTTTGTCGAAAGCAGAGGCTTGTGCGGTCATTGTTGTTCATCCTCGAAAGCCGGCGGCTAAGCCGGTCATACGCTCGTTTCAATTTATGCTAACGAGGATGTATTCATTAAACAATGAGACAAAATTAATTATTTGTATCGTTTCTCGGCATGCGTTGTGGCCCACTATAACCGCAGTGCCCGGAAGACCGCCCGTACATGACCGGCGAGTACGTGGGTGGCTGACCCTTCTTCCCCGCGGTAAAGCATGGCGATCTGATAATCGCCCAGTTCGGGGAGGGCGTATTCGTCACCCAGTTGCTGCAAGGGTGGCTGGATCAGGCTGAGGGGGAAGGGGCCAATGGCCAGATCTGCCTGCATGGCAGCTTCCTGGCCGGCACAATGTTCGCTGGTATAGGCGACCCGGTAGCGATGCTGGCTGTGGTCCAGCGCTTCCAGCGCCATTTTGCGCCAGGGGCAGCCCTGGCTGGCCAAGGCCAGGGGTAGAGGATTCTGGGTGACCGCGATACCACTCTGGGCGCCTGCCCATACCAGCGGCTCGCTATGCACCACTTCCCCCCGTGCCGGCCGCGCCTGTTTGCCCGTGGTTACCATAATCAGGTCCAGTTTGCCGGCATCCAGTTGCTGCAACATGTCGGCGCTGCGACCGACAATCACATTCACCTGCACCGCAGGGTGGGAACGGGAAAACTGGGTCAGCACCTGGGGCAGAATGCGGGTGCCGATATCATCCGGGGTGCCCAGCCGTACGGTGCCTTCCAGCTCCGGGGCGGTGAAGTGGCTGATCGCCTCCTGGTTCAGTTTCAGTAGCCGCCGGGCGTAACCGAGCATGGCTTCCCCTTCGGCGGTCAGGCTGACTCGCCGGGCTTCGCGGAGAAATAGCCGTTGGCCAACCTGTTCCTCCAGGCGCTTGATTTGCATGCTCAACGCAGAGGGGGTGCGGAACACTTCGTTGGCGGCCTGGGTGAAGCTCTCGGTTTCAGCAATGGCCACGAAACTGCGCAGGATTTCCGTATCCAGCAGGGGCTGGAGAGGGGTGTTGGGTGGCATGGTTAACCTTTCAGAAAAATTGAACGATAGGTGCAGTTCTTTTCGATTTACTGATGATAAACCTAATTGCATTATGGAGGCCAATCACAGCCCAGCCACTCCATATTGTCATCAGACAGGGAGGAGACCATGAAGCACAACGAAACCCAGCCACTTGAAGCCCCGGTACGGATTCAGTCCCGCAAACCGGACCTGCACATGCCGGCCATGCCTCCGCTGGCGATGATGGATGCCCTTGATTATCGCATTCGTCTGGCCTGGTACCGCCTGCGCAAGAACCGTGCGCAGCAGCGTGCCCGGGTTATCCAGCGTCTGCAGAGACCTCTGGCCTGACCCTTTTTGCCGGGCTGTCAGGGTTTGACAGTCCGGCCATAACAAAAAAGGCGCCTGAAAAGGCGCCTTTTTTGTTTGTGACACGGAAGCCGTGACGGGAATTACATGTTCGGGTAATTCGGGCCGCCGGTGCCTTCCGGAGCCACCCAGTTGATGTTCTGGGTCGGGTCCTTGATGTCACAGGTTTTGCAGTGGACACAGTTCTGGGCGTTGATCTGGAAACGATTTTCGCCGGTGTTTTCGTCTTCCACCACTTCGTACACGCCCGCCGGGCAGTAACGCTGGGCCGGCTCGTCCCACTTGGGCAGGTTAACCTCAAGCGGCACGCTCGGATCTTTCAGCGTCAGGTGACAGGGCTGATCTTCTTCGTGGTTGGTGTTGGACAGGAACACGCTGTCCAGCTTGGCGAAGGTGATCTTGCCGTCCGGTTTCGGGTAGTCAATTTTCTTGCTCTGGTCAGCCGGCTTCAGGGTAGCGTGATCCGGGGTGGTATCGCGCATGGTGAAGGGCAGCTTGCCGTTGAACAGGTTCAGGTCGACAAAGGCAAAAGCGGAACCGATCAGGTTGCCGAACTTGTGCTGGGCCGGGCCGAAGTTGCGCTGCGCGTGCAGCTCTTCGTACACCCAGCTCTTCTCAAAGGCATCCTTGTATTCGGTCAGCTCGTCGCTGCCGCGGCCGGCTTTCAGTGCTTCAGCCAGTACTTCGGCAGCGATCATGCCGGACTTCATGGCCGTGTGGGTGCCTTTGATCTTGGCGAAGTTCAGCGTGCCGGCGTTGTCGCCAACCAGCAGGCCACCGGGAATGGTCATCTTGGGCAGGGACTGCAGGCCGCCCTTGACGATGGCACGGGCGCCGTAAGAGACACGCTTGCCGCCTTCCAGATGCTTCTTGATTTCCGGGTTGGTCTTCCAGCGCTGCATCTCATCGAATGGAGAAACGTGCGGGTTGGAGTAGGCCAGGTCGGTGATCAGACCCAGGGCAACCTGGTTGTTTTCAATGTGGTACAGGAAAGCACCACCCGGAGAGCCGGATTCAGTCAGCGGCCAGCCTGCGGTGTGAACGACTAGGCCTTCCTGGTGCTTGGCGGGATCGATGTCCCACAGTTCCTTGATACCGATACCGTAGTGCTGGGGGTCGGTGCCTTCGCGCAGGTTGTATTTTTCCTGCAGCTGCTTGCCCAGATGGCCACGGCAGCCTTCGGAAAAGATGGTGTACTTGGCGTGCAGTTCCATGCCCGGGGTGTAGCTGGGCTTGTGCTCGCCGTCATGGCCGATGCCGGAATCGCCGGTGGCGATGCCTTTAACAGACCCGTCTTCGTTGTACAGCACTTCGGTAGCGGCGAAGCCGGGGAAGACTTCGATGCCCAGGCCTTCGGCCTGCTCGCCCAGCCAGCGGCACAGGTTACCCAGGGAAATAATGTAGTTCCCTTCGTTGTGCATGGTTTTGGGGACGAACATGTTGGGCACTTTCTGTGCCTTTTCCGGGCCGGTGAGGAAGAAGATATCGTCGCCGGTCACCTTGGTGTTCACCGGGGCGCCCAGTTCCTGCCAGTTGGGGAACAGTTCATTCAGGGCGCGCGGCTCAAGCACCGCACCGGAAAGGATATGGGCGCCCACTTCGGAGCCTTTTTCTACCACAACAACACTGATTTCCTGACCGGTTTCCTGGGCGATCTGACCCAGACGGCAGGCAGTTGCCAGACCGGAAGGACCGGCGCCGACGATGACTACATCGACTTCCATAGATTCGCGTTCCACAGCCTGTCTCCTCGCTATCGATTGCGTGTTTGGCCCGGGAGCCACTGAGAAAGATGTTCTGACATTAGTGGTAACAGAAAACCTTTCTCAGTGGCCAACCGAGACCAGCCTTGGGGTGGCGCGGAGTATATAGAGATAGAAGAAACCACACCACTACTGGGGTTGACCCTGCGGACGCGAACTTGTGTCAACATTTGAACCGGCGCAGGGCACTTTCAAACAAGTGTTTGGATTATCTCTTGCTAGATGGTTGATTTACAAGAAAATCGCCGACCGACAGGTCACAAAAAGTGGACACTTTGTGTGGTCTATTTGCAGCAAAATCATCTGCTTACAGATTTTCGGCCTATTGACCTGTTGTGGGCGAGCGTTCAAGATAGCGGCTCTTTCGCGGGGGTGGACCCGGCAACGGCGTCATGTCGCCTCCTTCTACAAGTCACCCAATGGAACATTCCGAGGATCCTATGAAGGTTCTTGTACCCATCAAGCGAGTCGTTGATTACAACGTCAAGGTTCGCGTGAAGGCTGACAACACTGGTGTTGATCTCGCCAATGTTAAAATGGCCATGAATCCCTTTTGTGAAATCGCTGTAGAAGAAGCGGTGCGTCTGAAAGAAAAGGGTGTAGTTACCGAAATCGTTGCCGTTTCCATCGGTCCTAAGACCGCTCAGGAACAGCTGCGTACTGCCATGGCTCTGGGCGCTGACCGCTCCATCCTGGTCGAAACCGACGAAGACGTTCAGCCGCTGGGCATCGCCAAAGCGCTGAAAGCCATTGTTGATGAAGAGAAGCCTGAGCTGGTTATTCTGGGCAAGCAGGCTATCGATGGCGACAACAACCAGACTGGCCAGATGCTGGCTGCGCTGGCTGGCATGCCGCAGGGTACCTTCGCTTCTGAAGTGAATGTGGCTGA
Organism: Alcanivorax sp. DG881; assembly: GCF_000155615.1. Classification (GTDB taxonomy): domain Bacteria; phylum Pseudomonadota; class Gammaproteobacteria; order Pseudomonadales; family Alcanivoracaceae; genus Alcanivorax. The sequence continues at coordinate 170,041 of NZ_DS989915.1, forward strand.
CGGTAAAGTGAAGGTGACCCGTGAAATCGACGGTGGCCTGCAGACTGTTGAGCTGAGCCTGCCGGCAGTGGTTACCACTGACCTGCGCCTCAACGAGCCGCGTTACGCGTCTCTGCCGAACATCATGAAAGCCAAGAAAAAGCCGCTGGACACCAAGACCGCAGCTGATCTGGGCGTTGACCTGACTCCGCGTGTAACCACCGAGAAAGTGGAAGCACCGGCCGAGCGTCAGGCTGGCATTATCGTTGGCTCCGTTGACGAGCTGGTCGAGAAACTGAAGAACGAAGCGAAGGTGATCTGATGAGTGTATTAGTTTACGCCGAACACGATAACGCCGCGCTCAACAAAGTTACCCTGAGTGTGGTTGCTGCTGCCAAAGAAATCGGCGGCGACATCACTGTACTGGTAGCCGGTAAAGGCTGTGGTGCTGTTGCTGAAGAAGCGGCCAAGGTTGATGGCGTTTCCAAGGTACTGTGCGCAGACAATGATGCCTACGAGCATCAGCTGGCTGAAAACATTGGTGACCTGGTTGCTGAAGTGGGTGCGGATTACAGCCACATCTTGGCGGCTGCCACCACCACCGGCAAGAACTTCGCGCCCCGCGCGGCGGCTCTGCTGGACGTGGCCCAGATCTCCGAGATCTCCGACGTAATTGATGCGGACACCTTCAAGCGTCCGATCTACGCCGGTAACGCTATTGCTACCGTTAAGTGTGGCGATGCCAAGAAAGTGATCACCGTGCGTGGTACTTCTTTCGACGGCGTTGCAGCAGAAGGCGGTTCTGCTTCTGTTGAAAACATCGACGTTGCAAAAGACGCGGGCATTTCCTCCTTCGTGGGCGAAGAGCTGGCCAAGTCTGACCGTCCTGAGCTGACTTCTGCCGAGATCGTGATCTCCGGTGGTCGTGGCATGGGTAACGGTGACAACTTCGAAATCCTGTACAAGCTGGCTGACAAGCTGGGCGCTGGCGTGGGTGCATCCCGTGCTGCCGTTGACGCAGGCTTCGTACCCAACGACATGCAGGTCGGTCAGACCGGTAAAATCGTTGCGCCGAACCTGTACGTTGCTGTGGGCATCTCCGGTGCCATTCAGCATCTGGCCGGCATGAAAGACTCCAAGGTCATCGTTGCTATCAACAAGGACGAAGAAGCCCCCATCTTCCAGGTGGCGGACTACGGCCTGGTGGCTGACCTGTTCGAAGCTGTACCGGAGCTGGACGGCAAGCTGTAAAAACAGCTCGCAGTTAAGCACCAGAAAAACCCGGCCTTGTGCCGGGTTTTTTGTTTTTGGTTGAAAGTTCAAAGTTTAAAGTTTAAAAGCGCGAGGAAGTTGCTCTGATTTTGAATGGGCATGCCCGCGCCATTACCGATAATCGCGGTGCCGGCCCGGCAGGATTCTCGGCCCTTGTCCGCGTTTTAACTTTACACTTTGAACTTTCAACTCATGGTCCCTCCGAGATACCCCATGCAAACCTTCAACGGAAAAACCGCGTTAATTACCGGCGCCTCCAGTGGCATCGGTGAACAGATGGCGAGGCAGCTGGCTGCTGTGGGCTGCAATCTGATTCTGGTGGCGCGTCGCACGGACAGGCTGGATGCGCTGGCCAGGGAGTTACAGTCGGTGCAGGTGGATGTGATTACGGCGGACCTTGCTGATTCACACAGCCCTCAGGCGGTGTTCGATCAGGTTCTAAATCTGCAGCGGAACGTCCATGTTCTGATTAACAATGCGGGTTTCGGCTTTCAGCAACCGATGCTGAACATTCCAATGGTCGAGCAGATGGGTATGGTGGACGTGAACGTCCGCAGTCTGCTGGCACTCACGCAGCTTTTTGCCGTGCCCATGGCCGAGCGCGGAGAGGGCTGGATACTGAATGTCGCGTCAGTGTCTGCCTGGTTCCCCATTCCCGGTATGGCGACTTACGCGGCCAGTAAATCCTTTGTGCTGACCTTGGGTAGAGCCCTGCACGAGGAGTGGAAGTCTGCTGGTATCACCGTGACCACCCTCGCTCCCGGCGGCACTCGCACGGAATTTTCCGGCAAGGCCCGTGACAGCCTGGACCCGAACCTGGAAAAGGCCATGATGCCGGCGGATTCGGTGGCGGCAGCGGGGCTGCGTGGCCTTGTCCGGGGTAAGCCGGTTGTAGTACCGGGCTGGCACTACAAGGCGCTGGCTGCAGTGGTGAGATTGTTGCCAATGAGCACGGTGGTTCGTTTGGCCGGAGCGGTTATGGGGCGCCACCGCTGACCGGGAAACTGTCTAAGGTGATGCCGCTGATCGTGACGCCCGACAGGTTAAGGTCTGAGATGAGCAGGGACGACGTATCCAGCGTAATGTCCATAGCGCTATTTCCCTGAGTTTGGGACAGCAATGACAGGCTTGGGAAGTAGCCATCAAGTAGCTCCCCGTACAACGCCACCTGCAGGTTTGGGGCAACTGGAGTCTTCGGTATAACGGGGAAGTCGCCAATAAAATCAACCATGTGGGGTTGAGGAGCCAGAACGGTCTTGTGTCTCAGGACAAGCTGGTCGAGCGTATCGGAGTGACGCTTCTCGTCGATAGTGATGGTTCCATCATTTTCATAGTGGTATTGCCGTTGCTTATCAAGCTCACCGTCTATGAAATGGTCTATCTGATCGGGTTGTCCTGTGGGCGTATAGCGAAAGTGATATTCATAGTAGGGCGTTTCAATCATGAGTGGTTGCCCACTTGAATTCAGGCTGGCTCGGTAGGTGACTTGTTGCTCATCATCGTCAGTGAACCAGACCTGGTCCGGGCCTTTTTCCAAGGTGTAGCGGCTAACTTCCTGAGTGTTGGAAAAGTCTGTTACCTTCAGAAAGGTGTCGTCCTGTGAGGGCGGGAAGTCGCCGGCTCCCAGATCATAAACACGTTGCGCAGTTTCATCGTAATAGCGATTGCTGTTCTCTATATCGTGGGGGTAGAGGCCGTAATAGCGTTGGCTATTAACGTCTGCCTGGAAGCTGTTGAGAGATAGCTCGCTTTCACGTTTTAGGCCCCAGCATGCAGGCCCTGTCAGAGTCAGTTCAAGAATGAAAGACGGGGACTCCGGACAGTTCTCGGCGGCAAATTCTGGCAGGGAAAAATCGAGGCCTTCTCCAATTGGAGGTAGCGGGGCGACAGATTGCTCGGTAATACGGGTGGGGATGCCACTGGCATCGTAATGCACTTCCATCAATTGAGTGAAATAAAGGTACAGGGAGCCCGCCTGCCCATTATTCATTGGGCTCAGGGTCATTTGCTGCTGCAACACCCGGCCGGGTTGCATGTCGTTGGATATTTGCAGGTTACCGACTGGGCCGAGCAGCGCTTCACATCGCTCCGATTCGCAGCTGTTTTTTTCTTCTACCAGGTTACTAAGCAGCCTGCTGGGGCAGCGCTGTAACCCGGTAGCTGGAGAGTTGATACCTAGCACTTCCTCGAATATCTGGCCGAAGAATATGGACTCTTTGAGCGAAAGTACAAAAAGCGGGAAGGGGGTGGGTGCCATAAACCCTTCATCCTGGTAGCGACACAGGGTATGGCCGTCTGCCAGGTCATCCGGGGTACCCCAGATCTCGTCTGCGCCAGGGCCGGTATAGAGTACGGAATCGAACTCACTGACGCTCTGGTAGGTAAACTGCTCCAGGGCTTCAGGCTCGCCGGTTTCAGAATAGTGGATGATGGTTTCGGGAGCCAGCGAGGCGCGAGGCTGCGTAGTGTTACCTTGATCTATCTGGTCGCTTTCCCAATAACAGGCAGTTAACCCAAGCGAACACAGCAGCAAGGCCGTGCAATAGCGTGTTTTAATCATTTTCCCTTCCCTGGTTCTTTACCTTGTAACGGCTATTTTTATTGATGCTGATGCCGGGAGTTATTCTACCTTTTTCATTGGTGAATAGCAGGAATCGGCTTATCTCAATCAGGTTCTACAGGGGGGCTGTTTTCCCGGCAATCGGTTGGTGTTTGAATGGTGCCGTTCGCTTGGGCTCAGTGGCACCCTAGGTAAGAGCTAGCTGTGCTTGGCAATGTCTTCTGCAATGGCCAGTGCCGCAGTCAGCCCCGGTGATTCAATCCCCAGCAGGTTGATCATGCCTTTGATGCCGTGCTCCTTTTCTCCCTGCAGCAGAAAATCCCGATAGGGCTCTCCTTTTATAAACAGCTTGGGGCGGATGCCGGTGTAGGCAGGGGAGAGTCTGTCTGTGTTCAGGTCTGGCCAGTAGCGTCGTATCGCTTCTTCGAAGTGCGGCAGCCGGGCGCTGTTGACCTGGTAATCCCTGTGTTCGATCCATTCCACATCCGGGCCGAAGCGGGCCTGGCCGGCCAGGTCCACGGTGAGGTGGATGCCCAATCCGTCTGCTTCCGGTGGCGGATAGATCAGCCTTCGGGTGGGGCTGTGTCCACTGAGGGAAAAATAATTGCCCCGGGCCAGCCGTTGTTCGGGAATCTTTTTTGCGGGAAAGCCGCTGCAGCGTTTCAGTAGGGGAACGGCATCCAGGCCGGCGGTATTGATCAGTTGTCGGCACTGTAATTCGAAAGGGCTGTCGTCGCTGTCCACCTGGAGCAGGAAATGTCCGGGTTCACAGTTGATCCGGCGCACCCGGTGGCGATAGCACAGCAGGGCATGATGTTCCTGTGCCTGCTCGGCAAGGCGCCCCATCAACGCATGGCTGTCGAGGATGCCACTGTTTTCGCTGAGTAGGGCCTCGCTGGCATGCAGCCAGGGTTCTTGCCGCTGCAGCCACTGCTGAGTGCAGCGGTGTAATCCTTCGGCACCGCTGTTCAAAGCGTTGTGATGTAGTTGCTCCAGTGAGTCCTGCTGTCCTGCATTGGCTACGATCAGCTTGCCGCACCGTCGGTAGGGGATGGTTTGTTCCTGGCAATACCGGTACAGCAGGGTGTTGCCGCGCAGGCACAGGCGGGCTTTCAGGGAATCTGGCGGGTAATAGAGGCCGGCGTGGATGACTTCGCTGTTGCGGGAGGAGAGGTGCTCGCCAAAGTGGCTTTCTTGCTCGAGTAGAACCACTGACCTTGAAGGGGCAAGTTCACGAGCGATAGCCAGGCCGATCATGCCGGCACCGATAATGACGGTATCGATGGTTTCCCGTGGTTGCACTTGTGGTCAGCCCATAAATGATAACGCCCTCAGTCTGAGGGCGTTACCGGTAGCCCACAAGAGGCTGGAGGTTACTTGTCCACGTTGTCGTAGAACATGTAGCGCGCGGTTTCGTATTGCCCGCGGGCCAGGTCATAGAGTTTTTCAAACACGTCCGGGTGCTGCTCGGCGTGGTCGGTTTCCGGGTCGTCGCTGTGCAGGTCGTGGAGGGTGGCATTGCTGCCATCGTGATTCATGCGCACGAAGTAATCCTTGGTCAGGGCGCCATACACCGGACGCGGCCCTTCCTGCATGACCACAAAACTGGCGCGGTCGCCTTCTGGCGCCGGGCTCTGAATGTCCCGGCCCAGGGTTGTGTTGCGGTAGGTCAGGCCCAGCATGCCGGCGATGGTGGGCATCACATCGGTTAGCCCCATTGATTGTTCAATAACGCGGGGTTTCAGGTAAGCCGGTGCATAAATCATGTGTGGCACGTGATTGCTCTCCAGCCCCAGTTTTTCCATGGCCGGTGGCATGTGGGGGATGGTGGTAATGCGATTGTTGTGGTCGCCGAAGAACACAAAAATCGTGTTGTCGAAATAGTCACTGGCGCGTGCCATTTTCATGTATTCGCCCACGTTGTAATCCAGCAGACGCACGGCGTTGTATTGGGCGGGGTTGCGGAATCCGTGCTCTCTCAGCTCTTCTTCCGGCATATCGCGCACTTCGAAATCCCCGTTCTTTTCGGGGATAGTGAAGGGGCGGTGATTGCCGGCGGTCTGGATAAAGGCAAAGAAAGGTTGATCGTTGGGCAGGTCGTCGAGAATCTGGTTGGACTCGCGAAATAGCTCCAGGTCGGAAATGCCCCATACGTCTACGTTGGGCGCTTTCCAGTCCCCTTCCTCGTACAGCTCAATCCCGTCAATGCTCTGCTTAATCAGCCCGTCGATGTTTGCCCAGCCGGCGTTGCCGCCGACAAAGTAGAATTTGCGGTAGCCCTTGAATTCATTCAGCACCATGCGTTGATGGCTGGTGAGAGGGTTACGGCTGGCGCTTTCCGTAGGCGCCACATCAGGAATGCCTGTGAAGGTGGCCCAGATGGTTTTGGCGGTGCCGGTAACCGGTACGTAGAAGTGTTTGAAGAGCCAGCCGTCGTCGGCAATCTGGTCCAGATGCGGGGTGGGGTTGAACGGGGTGCCGTAGGCGCCGACACGGCTGGCGCCGAGGGACTCCAGCATCACGAATACCACGTTCGGCGGTTGGTCGTAATTCAGTTTGTGGGGCTGCACATCCACAACACGGTCGAAGTTGAGCTCCTGGCGCTGCTCTGCCGGAATGCCCAGATAATCCGCCATGACGGGGTAATACTCTTTCACCGCGTCCTTGTCGTAGGGGGAGGCAGGGATGAGGGTGGTGTCGTAGAAGTACAGCACCGGGTTTAGCCCCAGCGATCCTACCGCCTTGTTACCGGTGGCGAAGGCTTCGCTCCAGCGCAGCGGGATCGGGTTAAGAATATTGATGTCGCTGACCCGACCCAGGATCGCAAAGAAGAACAGTGCGAAACAGACGAAAAAGCCGAATGTGGCCTGGCTTTTGGCAATGCGGGTTTGCGGACGGCCGAGCAAGGTTTTCTCAATCCACAGGGCGGCCCAGAAGGTGAGCGCGGTGGTGAGCAGCCAGCCCAGGGTAATCCAGATAACGGGGTAGCTTTCCCAGACCATCTGGGTGGAAATAGCGGTGTCTTCCAGGAAACGCAACGCGGTGACATTGAGCCGGTCGCCCAGGTAGGCATAGTGGCCAAAATCGAGAATATAGGTGAGCACCACCAGCAACAGGGCCAGCAGCAGATAGGCATGACCCACAAAGCGGGCAATGCTGCTGCGTAGCAGGTTCAGCCAGGGCAGGTAGGCCAGGGCCGCCAGCGGGAGCATCAGCAGCAGGGCCAGGCGCAAGTCAAAGCGAAGGCCAATGCCCCAGGCAGTGAGAATGGTGTCGGTGGCGATGTCACTGTCACCGGACAAAGGGGAAAAGCCGAAATAAAACACGGCGCGCAGTACAACCATCAGCGAGAAAAAGAGAGCAGTGATGGCCAACAGGTACTGAAGGCGTCGGGATTTCAACCAGGTCATGCGTTTATCTCCGTACTGGCGAAACTGAAAAAGAGGCGCCTATGCTACCGGCAAGGGGCGCCAAGCGCATGGGGAAAACACTTTTTCCGCTTGTTTTATGCGCACTCTTGTTGGTTATGGCGCCGTTTCGGGATAATGACTTTTACCGATCTGGCGGGGATGGTACATAAAGGGCCGCTATTTTCAGGCATGCAAAAAGTGAGAGATCATGACATTCGATGAAATTTTGGCCACGGTGGATGGCAAGGGCAGTGCCTCCTTCCCTGAAGGCTGGGGGCAGGGCCGGGCGCTGTTTGGCGGGCTGGTCGGTGCAGTGTTGTTTGACCATCTGCAAAAGACAGTGGCGACTGGGCGATTCTTGCGCAGTTTCTCTCTGTCTTTTGTGGCGCCGGCATCGCCCGGTGAGGTTGCATTGGAAGCGACGGTGTTACGGGAAGGGAAATCGGTGATGCAGGCGATGGTGTCCGCTCGCCAGGGGGAGCAGGTGGTCGCGGTTATGCTGGCCAGCTTCGGTGTGGGCCGGGAGTCCAAAGTGGTGGTGGAAGGGCCGTCTGCGCCAGGTTTGAAAGGGGCGGAACAAAGCATCGCGCTACCGTTTATCAAGGGGCTGACGCCGGATTTCCTGTCCCATTTTGATATCCGCTATGCGGAGGGCATGCCACCGTTCAGCGCCAGCGCAGCGCCGGATTTCGGGGGGTACATGGGCTTTGCCGTACCCCCGGAAACCATGAGTACAGCGGCGCTGATTGCTCTGGTAGATACCTGGCCGCCTTCGGTGCTGCCACTGCTTAAAGGTCCGGCTCCGGCCAGCTCTCTGACCTGGACCATGGAATTGCTGGATGATCCAGAGTCTCGACCGGCGGATACTTTGTGGCAATATCGGGTAAACACGGACCAGTGCAGTGACGGCTATGGCCAAAGCCAGGCGGTGATCTGGGACGCGGCCGGGAAGGCCGTGGCACTGAGTCGACAGACTTTTACGGTATTTGCATGAAATCGGAACTGGCACCGCTGACAGCGCGAACACTGGGGGATCAGGTGCCCCGTCGCGGCCACTGGCTGCTGGCGGGGTTGGGTAAATTGATACTGGGGGCCATGGGCTGGCGCATTGTTGGCCGCTTGCCCAATGCGCCCCGTGTGGTTCTGGCGGTCGCACCGCACACCTCGAACATTGACGGGCTGATCGGCATCAGTGCCATCCAGTCGCTACGGGTGCAGGTGCGCTTCATGGGCAAACACACCTTGTTTGAAGGGCGTCTGGGCCGGCTCATGTACTGGCTGGGAGGCATCCCGGTGAACCGTGACAGCGCTCGGGATGTGGTGGATCAGACCACGGCGGTAATGCGCGAGACGCCGTTCTGGCTGGGGCTCGCCCCGGAGGGCACCCGTACTGGCGCCAAGCGGTGGAAAACCGGGTTTTACCGTATTGCCGAGCAGATGGCGGTGCCGATTGTGGTGTTGGGCTTTTGCTATCGGCGCCGTCAGGTGCGCATTGTCGATTGTTTCCTGCCTACCGGGGATATGGATGCGGACATGGCCCGGATGGTGGCATCGCTGGCGGATATTGTGCCGCGTAAGCCGGCGCTGCTGTCCGCCCCGCTGAAAGCGGCCAAGGCCGCACGAGGTATTGACTGACGCAGCTGCAAAGCCGGTTAGGCGCGGGTGCCGGCGGCCTGATCCAGGAATTGCTGGCGCCGTTGCGCGGATTGCAGCGCAAAGGCGAGAGGGCGATGCAGCTCGTTGATCAGCGTCTGTTGTTCCTGATCAAAAGCCTGGGTATTGGCGATCTCAATGATGCCCAGGGGGTGGTCTCCCTGTATCAGGGGCCATAGCAGCACGGCACCCGGTGGTCGTTTCCCCTGGCCCGTTTCCAGATCCAGATAGTCCTGTGGTACGTGATGTTGCTGCATCAGCAGCCGCTGGTTTAGCGCGGCGCCGAGCAGACCTTCGTCCGCGGGCAGGGTGTCGCGGCGTTGAGCTGAGTCGTTCAGTGCCCAGCCGGCCTGGCGCACCAGGGTGTCCTCTTCCAGCGTGTAGGCCGCGCCTACCTGCGCATTCACTTGCTGAACCAGATAACCCAGCACCCGTTCCAGTAGCTGTGTGGGGGTCAGGTTGCCGGCGATTTGCTCCATGAACGTATTGAGCTGTTGCTGCCGACGGGTATCTTTTTCTGCCTGCTCCCGCCAGTGCTTCAGTTGCTCGGATTCATGGGCCAGCAACAGGTTGTTGGCAAAATTTCGCCGTGCACTGATATCCAGGATATAGCCGTTCAGGGTGCAGATGATCAGCGGGATACCGAACGACAGGGACACCAGCAACAACGGAAGCTCCAGGCGCATAAGCAGGCTGATTGCGAAGGCCACCACGGCGGCCAGGGTGCAGGCGATCAACGTCTGCCGGGGCGGCAGACGCAGAATCGAGAAGCCAATAATGAGCAGATAAATGGTTTCAAACGAGGAAATCTGCCCGGGGAAGCTGCCATCGAAGCGGATCGCCCCTAAAACGGTACCGGACAGGGACAGGCCCAGCGCCAGATACATGACACCAATGGCGTGGGGGCGCAGCCAGCTCAGCCGGGTGCAGCACCACAGCCCAATCAGGGCGACGGCGATGGGGTAAACGCCGTAGCTTCGCCAGGCGGCCATTTCCGGCGTTTTGACCAGCATAATGACCGGTAGCACAACCAACAGGTACAGCCCCATCAGCAGGTAAACGGAGCGATTGATCAGATCCCGCGCGCGTTGATGCGCGTGCTCGCCGTATCGCCGTTCCAGGGCACGGTCGAATTGCACCAGAAAAGTATTGAGGGCATTACGAAGAATGCCTTCCTGCTGCTGGTCAAGACTCTGGCTGGCCTGGGATTGCCCTGCGTCGCTCATGGCGTAACCTGGTTATTCTTCGTTTTGGTTGTGTTGGTATGTTGATTCATCCGCGATCACAGCGCACTATTTCCTGCAGAAATTAAGGCCCGAGCCTTATACAACAATGATCACATCGACAGGAAACATCATGACCGATACTGCCCGATTTGAACAAGCCCAGAAAGATGTCAAAACTCTCGACAGCAAACCGTCCAATGATGATCTGCTGTTTCTCTATGCGCACTTCAAGCAGGGAAGCACCGGAGATGTGACCGGCAAGCGCCCGGGAATGCTGGATATGGTGGGGCGCGCCAAGTATGACGCCTGGGCCAAGCTCAAAGGATTGGGGGCAGACGAGGCCAAGCAGAAATACATCGACAAGGTGGACGCCTTGTTGAAAAGCCACAAGGGGTGAGGGTGCGGGAGCCTGTGACGATGGCTATCGTGGTTCAGGCATCCCGCATCAGGCGTTCCCTTCAGGATTTTTTCTGCAGCAACTGGGCCTTGCCCAGTTGCGCTTCCCCCGCCAGATTCCGGTAGAACGTTTCCAGTTCCGGAAGCTGCGCTTGCAGCGCTTCGCGCACCCGGCGCCGTGCGTCGGTCAGATTTGATTCCACCTGCTGTTTTTCCCGTGCCAGCTGGTCTTTGCGTTGCTGGAGTGCCGCGGGCAGCGCGGTGCCGCCGAGCTTATTGAGTCGGGTATTCAGCCGCTCCAGCCGTTCCTGTGCATCGACCAGCTGCGCGTTTAGTTCGTCGGCATCCGGGGCGTTTTGCAGGATACGCTGCAGGTCTGCAATTTCCTGTTCGGTGGCGGTTTTTTCGCGTTTTGCGGCGGTGCGAAAGGCGCCGTTGGTCAGGTCTCTGGCGGTGGCATGCTGGATGGCGTTGTGCAGATCGGTTTCCCGGCGATCCAGACACTTCTGTTGATGGTGCGCCGCTATTAACTGGCGGGTGGCGGTGAGTACCTGGCTGTCGTTATCACGAACCATGGCCAGTACCAGCTGGTCCATCACCGTGGTGCTGTTGCCCGCAACGGTGTTGGTCAGGGTGCGGTAGAGCTGCTCCGGCTGGCTGGAGAGTTGATCCAGGGCATTGAGGTTCTCCGCCGCCTTGGTCAGCGCCAGGTTGTACACCGGCAGGGCCAGCGCATCGGCGCCCTGATTGCGCCAGTCATCGCCGGCCAGCACCAGCCCGGATACTGCCCGGGGGTTGCCCGGGAAGCGCGCGGCAATACGGATAAACCAGGCTCGGGCCCGTTCCTCGTCACCGTCGCGCCGATAGCTCTCTGCCAGCAGGAAGGCGGCATCGACAGCAGCGGGGCTGTTTTGCTCCACTTCGCTGAGTTGCTGACGGGCAAAGGCGGTATCGCCGTCTTTCAGGGCCAGTGCGGCCAGCCGCAGGCGCGCGTAATTACCCAGAATCGGTTTGTTGATGCTGCTGGCATGCTGGTTATAGGCAAGCAGTGTACGGGCTTGCGTTGTGGTCGCCTGGTGGCCCAGCAGGTCCAGAAGCTGTTCATCATCCTGGCTGATGGCCAGTGAGGAGGATGAGGCAGCGAAGGGGGCTGCGCTCAGGCAAGCCGAGTCGGCCATGCTGGCGAGGGGCAGCAATGTCAGGGTCAGGCTGGCGAGAGCAGCACGTGAGAACGGTCCCATCATTATGTCAGTCTTTTTTTATTGGCATTATTGGGCCCAAATGGTGCGCCAACTGGCGAATGAGAGAAGGAACTGGGTCACACGGGAGTAGACAAAGTCGTCAGGTGGGGCTTGCCGGAGGGGGAATGCTCCCCGCTTCACGGGTGTTGTGAAGCAGGGATGTGGGGATGGAGATCAGAATCCTCGATAGCTGGTTGCGACAATGGCAACCGCAGCAATGACCACCAGGATCCCCACGATGAACATCACTGTGGCCAGAATGCCCAGCACCTTGCCCGCCAGCGTCATGCCTTCACCGCTGTTATCCATATTGCCCTGGCGCATGGCAGCTAAATCCTTGTTGCCCAGGATCCAGGCGACAATGCCGACAGGGGCAAAAAGCAGTACCCCCAACAGGCCAAGTGTCAGTACCAGCCCACCACGGTGCGGCGCCGCGTTGGTGTTGATGGCGGGGTTTTGCGGGGCGTTTGTCACAGGCTGATGGCGACCGCTAAAGGCGGCACCCAGCATCAATGCGCTGATGATCAGGTACAGCCCGTTGTAGATGCCGCTGGAGATCAGGGCAAAGAGATCGCCAGATATCTTGTCGTCATACAGCATTTCTATCAGCACGAATTGCTGCAGGCACATATAGGCGATATGGACCAGGCTGAGCAGCGAGGCGATCAATACCAGAATGGCGGCGGTCCGTGCCTTTGGCATGAAAATGCCGGCCAGTACAAAGCCGGCGATGGCGACCAGAAAGGTCGGTAGCGTCATGGTGATGAGTTGCGCTATTTCTCCACCCATTGGAACTCCTTTTACTTTGGGGTTGAAACAAAAAGCCGGCTCAGGAAAACCTTGAGGAGGCTGCGTACAGCTCGCCAGCGATTGACCAGAAGCGACAGAAAGATCAGCGCGCAGCCTGCCAGTTGCAGCAGTGTCATCTGTTCACCGAACCAGGCGGCTGCCATCAGTGCGGTCCACATGGGTTCCAGCACCATAATGACAACACCATGGCTGTGCAGTGACAGGCTTTGCGCATAGGTTTGTACCAGAAAACGCAGGGCGGTGCCTACCGTGGCACTGAGTACCACCCACAGGGCCAGTATGGGTGTGGCGTTGGCCGCAACACTTTGCCAGGGTTCAAAAATGGCGGACAACACCCCGGTTAGTATGCCCACCACGGCGAGCACTACCGTGGTCAGCGCCAGGGCAGGGACGCGTGGGTGTTCAATACACTCGCCATTCATGCCCTGCGTGGAGAGGGTATTGGCGGCGCGGGTATTGAGATTGAAATAGAGCGCAAAAATGGTGGCGGCGGCCACAAAAAATAACTGCCCGGCTTCCAGGTGCAGTCCCTGATCCAAGGACAGCAGGGCCAGCCCCGCAGCGGCCACCGGCAGTGCCAGCCAGGTACTGCCAGGCACCGGCTCGGCAAAGATCAACCGGCCTATCACTGGCACCAGCACCACTCCCAGGCTGGTCAGAAAGGCGCCTTCCCCCACGTGCTCGCCCATGGCCAGGCCCATTACCCAGCAGCTCATGGCAATGCCGAAAACGGTACCGACCCGGACACAACGCAGCAGTTGCTGGCCGCTCAGGCGGCGCAGCTGGCGGTGCGCCGCCATGGCCAGCAGGCTTGCGGCCAGCAGGAAACGCAGCGACATGAATAGCAGGGGAGGCATGGCCAGCACGGCTTCTTTGGAGAACATCCAGCTGATGGCAGCCAGAAGCGTGACCACCAGAAGCAGCAGGTCAGCTTTATGAGCTTGGTGGATAGACACTGAACACTATTCGCAGCAGAGACAGGCGGCGATGGTAGCACAGGCGTACCGGCCGGTAACGACTGGTGAAACGCCGCGATCATGGTCAAAGTAGACACCGGTAATCACAATACGACCAAGCAATCACGTGAGGGCAGTGCATGTTTGCAGCCTGGAAGAACTGGCGGGACGCTCGCCGGGTCAGGAAGATGGGATATACCCGGCAGGAGTGGGAGGCCGCAGTATCGGACTGGCCGTTAATGGCCCGGTTCGCGGGTGAAGAGCGGGATGCGTTGTTTGATCTCTCGCTGCGTTTTCTGGCCCGAAAAAGCATCGCCTCGGGCGGTGGGTTCGCTTACACCGATGCCATGTGCCTGAAAGTGGCGACCATGGCCTGTGTGCCCATTCTGTACCTGGGACTGGATTGGTATGACGGTTGGTACACGGTGATTTTGTATGAAGGCGCCTTTATTCCCAATCGACCACACCTGAGCGAAGACGGTGTAGTCCATGCCCAGGGGCCGGTGCTGGCTGGCGAGGCCTGGCATCAGGGCCCGGTGATTCTGTCCTGGGACGCGATCTGTGATGCCTGCGCGCCGGAAAACCGGGCCAGCAATGTGGTGATTCACGAGATGTCCCACAAACTGGATATGCGCCGCAATGGCGCCAACGGCAGGCCGCCGTTGCATACCGGGATGAACCCGAAACAATGGCATGAAACCTTCACCGCGTGTTGGGAAGAGTTGCTGAGCGACTATCAGCACCACCGGCCCATGCCGGTGGATGCTTATGCGCTGACCGGTCCGGGTGAGTTTTTTGCGGTGTGCAGTGAGGCCTTTTTCGAAGGGCCGGATCAGCTCTACAAGGACTGGCCGGCTCTGTACCGCCTGTTGGCACAGTTTTATCGACAGGGAGAGCGATGATGAAATTTATTTTTGAGGTACGCGTCAAGCCGGGTTTTAGCGTGGAGGAATATGCCAAGGGTTGGGTTGAGGCCAGCGAAATCATTCAGCAAAGCGAAGGAGCAAAAGGTACTTATTTACACCGCAAGATCGGCTACCCGGACACAGTACTGGCCATCGCCCATTGGGAAAGCAAAGCACACCGTGATGCCAAGGACGACAGCCGCAGCGCCAGGGTCAAGGCGATTCTGGAAAAGCACGCCAAAGTGGTTGAGGTCAGCGTGATCGGTGAGTACGACGAGCCGGAGTGGCAGGTGTTACCGCAGTGAGAAGGGGGCAGGTGGGTTTGCCCGAAGTGAGATGAGGCAGGGAGGTAGAGGTCGCCCCTGCGCTGCAGTGGTTGCCAGCAACAGGGGCGATCGCCATGGAATCAGGCTTCCGGCAGGGTGATATTCAGTTCGAGAATTTCACAGCCGGATTCCCGGTCCATCTGGACGTTCACGGCGTCCTGGTCCACAGGGACATATTTACGCACCACTTGCAGCAGTTCTTCCTGAAGCTGCGGCAGGTAATCCGGGCCACCGCGGGTGGAGCGTTCGCGGGCGACAATGATCTGCAGGCGTTCTTTTGCCACAGATGCCGTGTTCTGCCTTTTAGGAAGCAGATAACTGAAGATGCTCATCCGTTAGCCTCCAAACAGACGGCCGAATAGACCTTTCTTGTTAGTGGTAAGAAAGCGGTGCGGCAGCTGGTCACCCAGGAAGCGGGCAACGGCATCGCTGTAGGCCTGCCCGGCATCGGAATCCGTATCCAGGATGACCGGGCTGCCGGAGTTACTGGCATTGAGCACCGCCTGGGATTCCGGGACCACGCCAAGCAGTTCAATGGCGAGAATTTCCTGGACGTCTTCTACCGATAGCATCTGTCCGTTCTCTACCCGTTCCGGGGAGTAGCGGGTCAGCAGCAGGCGGGAGGGGATGTCCCCGTCGCCCAGTTCGGCGTGGCGGGTCTTGCTGGCCAGAATGCCGATGATGCGATCGGAGTCCCGTACACTGGAGACTTCCGGGTTGGTGACGACCACGGCCTCGTCGGCGAAGTAGGCGGCCATGAGGGCGCCTTTTTCGATACCGGCGGGGCTGTCGCAGATAATGTAGTCCATCTGCATGTCATCACGCAGGGCGTTGAGCACGCCTTCCACGCCTTCAATGGTGAGGGCGTCCTTGTCGCGGGTCTGGGAGGCGGGGAGGATGAACAGGTTGTCCACCTTCTTGTCCTTGATCAGCGCTTGCTTGATGTTGGCATCGCCACTGATCACGTTGACCAGATCATAGACCACACGACGTTCGCACCCCATGATCAGGTCCAGGTTGCGCAGGCCTACATCAAAATCAATCACAGTGGTTTTAAAACCGCGCAGGGCAAGGCCTGTGGCCAGCGCTGCACTGGTGGTGGTTTTGCCGACGCCACCCTTGCCGGATGTCACGACCACGATCTTCGTCACGCTCTTCTCCTTACCTTCCATGTTTCATGCACGCTAGTTCAGCGCGGTAAAATGCATCGCTTCGCCCTGCATGTATAGATGCACGGGCCGGTTACGGTATGACTCGGGCAGGTCTTCGGCCACCCGATAATGGCCGGCAATGGATACCAGTTCGGCATTCAGTTGCTGGCAAAAAATACGTGCGCTGGTATCGCCGCGAACCCCGGCCAGGGCGCGACCGCGCAGGTTGCTGTACACATGAATGTTGCCGTCGGCCATGATTTCCGCGCCGGTGCTCACCGGGGCGAGCACGATCAGGTCGCCACGGCTGTAGACCTGCTGACCGGAGCGTACTGGCTGGTCGATGACCATGGTTTCAACCTGCTGCGCAGCGGGCTTGCTGTCCGCAGCACCATCGTCCGTGGCCGGTGCGGGTTCGGCGCGGCGGGGTACATCACGGCCGCCGGCCAGGCTCAACGTGCCCAGACCCAGCATGCTTGCTGTGTCCGCATCAATGTTCTCGCTGCGGGCCAGGGCAACCAGATTGACCCCCAGGCTGCGCAGCGTATCCACAGCGGCCATCAGCGCCACTGGATCGCTATCCAGCTCCGGGCTTACATCGATTACCACGGGGGCTTCCTGTAGCCACTGGGCGGCGTCTTCCAGGCGCTGGCTCACCTGCTGGTGGAGGACATTGGCATCCAGATTTTTCAACTGGAGGACCGTCATCATCAGCATGCGGCCCTTGAATTCGATTGCGGTTTTTTCTTCGACGACTGCTGTCATTACTGACCTGTTGTCCGAGGGGCAAAGGGAGGCAAAAAGGCGCTCCGGGCCCAGTGGGGCGTAATTTGGGCAAGACTAGACGAAAGCGACCATGCGTAAAAGCGCCAAAAGGGTGATCTGAATGTTAAATCTCTGTGAGATGGAGCGGGCAGGGGATTAACTGCTGGAAAAAGCAGCGTTTTGGGTAAAAACGGCAGCGTTGCATTTTTGTGAAAATGAGTACTGGTTAATGTTTGTGCATCGCAAACATTGGGCGCACGCAGGGGGCAGGGAGACAGCAGGTGGGAGAGGAAAAGCAGGGAAGGGCGGAATGGTGAACACCATCCCGCCCCGGTGGTTTACATCATTGGCCGTTCGGCGTGGACCTTCACTTCTTTCAGGTTCTTGTCGAAGGCGTCGGTGAGCAGGCAGTCGTAACGCATGGCGTCGTACTCGTTGATGGCGTCTACCTGGCTCTCGTTGATGATGCCCTTGCGGGCCGCATCCTGCAGTTTCTCCAGCACGGTCTTGCCTTCCAGCTGACCTTTGCCTTCCGCTTTCAGATACGCCAGGAAGCCGGGTTCCACTTCCAGCAGCTTGTTGAACGTGGCTTCCACGCGGCCGATGGAATCCTCCGGATCCTGGGAGATATAGGCGGGTTCCGCCAGCGCATCACGCACCGAGCTGGGTTCCATGATCATCTGCCCCAGAGTGCGTATCTGATCGTCGCTGGGTGCCTGCGCCTTGCAGGGGCGACCCAGCGGGAAGAACAGGCGCTTGAGCACGTGGCCGATGCCGAAGAAACCGAAGTTGCGCGAGAACGCTTCCAGGGAGTCGTGGGTCCGGCTGAAGGCCAGCCGCAGCGCATAGTGCGCATGGGCATCGTTGGCCTCATCGCGGGGCAGGGTGGCGTGGTACTTGAGAATGGCGCAGGCAATCAGCAGCTGGCTGTGCACATCACCCAGGCGGGCAGACAGCAGCTCGCGCCGCTTCAGATCGCCGCCCAGCAGCGCCAGGGCCATGTCCGAGACGCTGGCCAGTACCGCACTGTAGCGGCTGACCAGACGATACCAGGGCGCACTGAACGCATCGGAATTGCCGGGGGCATCAGACAGGTAGGGGCCCGCCAGAGCCTGCACGATGGCACTGCTGATATTGCCCAGGGTATGGCCTGCATGGGAGAAGAACAGGTCATCGAAGTCCTGTAGCCCCTGCTTCTTGTCTTCCGCCTGGATGGCTTGCAGTTCGTCATAGAGGAACGGATGACAGCGCATGGCCCCCTGCCCGAAGATCATCAGTGAGCGGGTGAGGATGTTGGCCCCTTCCACGGTGATGGCAATGGGGGTGGACTGATAGGGCAGGGCCAGGAAGTTACGTGGGCCCAGCTGAATGCCGCGACCACCGGCGATATCCATACCGTGGTTGATTAGCTCACGCATCATTTCGGTGGCATGGTATTTGGCCATGGCGGTAACCACGGACGGCGCTCCGTCTTCCAGCGAACGGGTCACCAGATGGCGGTAGGCTTCCAGGGTGTAGGCCAGTGCCGCCACATCGGCGGACGCTTCCTGTACGCCCTCGAATTCGCCGACTGCCGTATTGAACTGGCGACGAATGCGACCGAAGGCACCGGTCATGCGGTAGCCCATTTCGCCACTGGCGGTGGCCAGCGCGGGCAGGGAGACGCCGCGGCCGGCACCGAGACATTCAATCAGCATGCGCCAGCCACGGCCTGCCATATCCGGACCGCCGATGATGGCATCGAGAGGCACGAACACATCCTTGCCGTTGATGGGGCCGTTCATGAACGGGGAGCCGGGGTAGTGCCGGCGGCCGATCTCCACGCCTTTGGTATCGGCGGGAATCAGTGCGCAGGTAATACCGAGTTCTTCCGTGTCACCCAGCAGTTTTTCCGGGTCATAAAGCTTGAAGGCAAGGCCGACCACCGTGGCCACCGGGGCCAGGGTGATCCAGCGCTTGGCGAAGTTCAGGCGCATGCCCAGCACTTCCTTGCCGTCGATCTTGCCTTTGCAGATGACGCCGGTATCGGGAATGGCGCCGGCATCGGAACCGGCTTCCGGCCCGGTAAGGCCAAAGCAGGGAATCTCGTCACCCTTGGCAAGGCCGGGCAACCAGCGGTCTTTCTGCTCCTGGGTGCCGTATTCCGCCAGCAGTTCGCCTGGGCCGAGAGAGTTGGGCACCATGGCGGTGACGGCGGCGGTGAGCGAGCGGGTGGCAATCTTGCTCATGATGCGGCTTTGCGCATAGGGCGAGAACGCCTTGCCGCCGTACTCAGTGGGAATGATCAGGCTGAAGAAGCCCTTATGCTTGAGGAAGTCCCAGACCTCTTCGGGCAGGTCTCGCAGTTCGTGGAAGATCTGCCACTCATCAAGCATGTCGCACAATTGCACCACTTCGTTATCAATGAAGGACTGTTCGTCATCGGTGAGCGTGGTGAATTGAATGTGGGCGAATTTTTCCCAGTCCGGACGGCCGGAGAACAGGTCGGCTTCGAACCAGGTGGTGCCCGCCTCGATGGCTTCGCGTTCGGTATCGCCAATGGCAGGCATGACTTTGCCCAGCGCGTTGTAGACCGGTTTGGTGATGAACTTCTGGCGCAGGTCCACGTGGTTGAGCACGGTAACGCCGGCGGCGAGCAGAATCAGGGAAATGGGATGGAACAGCCAGGAAGCGAGGAAGCCGCAGAGCAGCCACACAATAACGAAAACGGCACTGCCAATGCCTCGGCTGATTTGCTGATAGAAGAGGGTCATCAGCGTGGCAATTAACAACACAATAGCCAATAGGCTAAGCATGGTGATCTCCTTTGCCTGGGTGGAATACCTTCCAGCATGCGGGTGCCGCCATGGAGAGGGCGTGAAACTGTCGCCATGAACTTCAAACCGCACACCTGTCTTTCAGTCTAACGCGCAGATGGCATAAGTTGCACAGGATTTAACCGGATTTAATCTGGATGATGCCTTACACTTGGCGCCACTTTGAATGCGTTTTCAGGAGCATAGCGTTGCAGCCGAACAGCCCTATCATTGAAGCCACCGAGCAGAATATTCAGCAAATTCTTGAGCAATCCCAGCAAATCCCGGTGATCGTGGATTTCTGGGCCAGCTGGTGCCAGCCCTGTTTGCAAATGGCGCCGATCCTGGAGCGGCTGGTCAATGAATACCAGGGCAAGGTGCTGCTGGCGAAAGTGAATGCAGATGAGCAGCAAATGCTGGCCAGCCAGTTTGGTGTGCGCAGCCTGCCCAGCCTGAAACTGGTGTACCAGGGGCAATTGGTCAGTGAGCTGGATGGCGCCCAGACGGAAGGCGCGCTGCGCCAGTGGCTGGCACCGGTAGTTGACCCTGAAGCTGCGCAACAGCAACAAGAAGAAGGTTTTATCGAGCAGGTGCGCATGGCCATCGAGGCGGGCCACACGGAGCAGGCGGAAGGTGCGCTACGGCAGACTCTGGAACAGAGCCCGGACAAGCATGCCATTCGTGCCCTGCTGGTGGAGTTGCTGTTGGGGGAAGGGCGCCTGGATGATGCCCAGTCGGTGCTGGCGCAAGTGACAGAAGATGCGGAACCGTTACGCCCGTTCCGGGCACGTTTCGCGTTGCTGGAAAAGCTGGAAGGGACCGGGCAAAGTCTGGCGGAGCTGTCCGCCCGTATCGCCGACAAGCCCACCCCGGAAGATCTTTATGCCTACGGCTTGCAGGCCGCCGCGGCGGGCCAGTTCGAAGCGGGGCTTGAGTCGCTGCTGACGCTGCTGCGTGATTATCGCGATTTCCGCGACGGGGTGGCCCGCAGTGCGCTGCTGGAAGTGTTTGAATGCCTTCCCAAAGGCGACCCTTTAGCCAGTGAATATCGCCGCAAGATGTTCAACTACCTCTACTGAGCCTGCCTCCAACTTCCTCCCCGCGGGCAGCGGATGTCCCCGTTGCCCGTGTCTATCCTGCCTGCTTTTCCGTGCTGACGGCGATTGCCGGGCCGCTGCTCGCCCGCTGTTTTTTGGTGCGTGATTCGCTTTCCCTCCCTGTGTAAGGCCGGATCTCTGCGCCACTTTGATGCCAATAGTGTTCACCCGTGGTGCGCAAATAAAGTGCAGTGTTCTTTTGTGGTGCGGCATGAATTCTATTCAGTGCTAACTGATTGAAATGGCGTGCACTATTTTGTGGCCTGATTCTTGAATGCCCCTTGTCGGTGCAAACTTCCGGCACGTGTTGTGTTGGTGCATGAGGACGAGGAGATACCGAATGAAAATGCTGACTGCGGTGGTCAAGCCGTTTAAGGCCGAAGAAGTGCGCGATGCGCTGGCCCAGGTCGGGGTGCAGGGCATGACGATTACCGAAGTAAAGGGGTTTGGGCGCCAGAAAGGGCACACCGAACTGTATCGGGGGGCGGAGTACGTGGTGGATTTTGTTCCCAAAGTGAAGCTGGAGCTGGCGGTCCGTGAAGAGCAGCTGGACCAGGCGATCGAGGCAATCATGAAAGCGGCCGGCACCGGCAAGATCGGTGACGGCAAGATTTTCGTGACTGACCTGGAGCAGGTGATCCGCATCCGTACCGGTGAAACCGGCAGCGAAGCCATTTAAGGGGCCCGACGATGAAAAAATTGATAGCTGTATTGTTGATGTTGCCTTCGCTGGCGCTGGCCGATGGCCTGGATACCGGTGACAGTGCCTGGATTCTCACCGCCACCGCGCTGGTGCTGTTCATGACGCTGCCGGGCTTGAGCCTGTTCTACGGCGGCCTGGTGCGCGCCAAGAACATTCTGTCTGTTTTGATGCAGTGTTTCGCCATTACCTGCGCGGTGTCGCTGGTGTGGCTGATTTGCGGTTATTCCCTGGCGTTTTCCGATGGCGGCAGCATGAATGCCTGGATCGGTGGCCTGGACCATGTGTTTTTTTCCGGGATTACCCGGGAGACGCTGGAAGGCACCTTGCCGAAAAGCCTGCACGGGCTGTTCCAGATGACTTTTGCCATCATTACGCCAGCCCTGATCGTCGGTGCTTTTGCCGAGCGCATGCGCTTCGGGCCGATGCTGGCGTTTTCCGTGCTCTGGCTACTGGGGGTGTATATCCCGGTGTGTCACTGGGTCTGGGGCGGCGGCTGGCTGGCTGACCTGGGGCTGTATGACTTTGCCGGTGGTACCGTGGTGCATATCACTGCCGGTGTGGCAGCGCTGGTGGCCGCCGTGGTGCTGGGCAACCGTAAAGGCTTCCCGACCCAGGGCATGATGCCGCACAACATGACCATGACCGTTACCGGTGCCGGCATGCTGTGGGTGGGCTGGTTCGGTTTCAATGGTGGTTCGGCCCTGGCGGCCAATGGTGATGCGGCCATGGCCATGCTGGTGACACACATTTCTGCGGCCGCCGGTTCGCTGGCCTGGATGGCCATGGAATGGAAAAAGTTCGGCAAACCTTCTGCCCTGGGCATTGCTACCGGCATGGTGGCGGGCCTGGGCACAATTACCCCGGCATCCGGCTTTGTCAGCCCGGCTGCGGCCCTGGTGATTGGCCTGTCCGCTGGTGTCATCTGCTTCTACATGGTGATTTTCGTCAAGCACAAGCTGAAGATTGACGATTCCCTGGACGTTTTCCCGGTCCACGGCATTGGTGGCATCCTGGGTACCTTGCTTGCCGGTGTGTTTGCTTCCACGGAACTGGGCCTGTTCTCCGGTTACGGCTTTGCCAAGCCGGAGTACACCATGCTGGATCAGCTGGGCGTCCAGGCACTGGGCGTGGTGGCCACCTTTGTCTATACCGCACTGGTAACCTGGGTATTGCTCAAGCTGATAGGCCTGTTTGCACCATTGCGTGTGACCGGCGACGAAGAGACACAGGGGCTGGATATCGCCCTGCATGAAGAGCGTGGCTACGACCTCTGATTGTCTGTTTGAAGCTGATTTAAGGCGCTCGAAAAGCCCGGCATTTTGCCGGGCTTTTTTGTCCTATAAGGACACATCTGCGGCTATTGCCACCCTCTGAGCCTTTCTATAAGGTACGGGTAAGTTTCGAACGCTCGTTTGAATTGGCTAGCAGCAATAAAGCCTGTGCCAGCCCTGTGAAAGGGGGCGTCGAAGTCATATCGATAGGTTTAAGGAGAAACAAGAATGAGCCTGGAATTTCTGTCTGACGAGTGGTTTGCAAAAGTAAAAGAAATCCGTGATGGCGCGGGTAATGTTGAAGCGCCGGCAGCACTGGCTGACCTGGTAATCAACATCACTGTTAATGCTGACGGTGGCGACAAAGAGCTGGCTCTGGTGGGCGGCATGATCGAAGAAGGTCATCACGCTGACGCTCCGACTACCATGATCCTGCCGGCCGACCTGGCCAAGCGCATCTTCATCGAAGGTGACCAGTCTGCAGGCATGCAAGGCTTCATGAGCGGCCAGATCCGCATTGAAGGCGACATGAGCAAGCTGATGGCTCTGCAAACCGCACAGCCTTCTGCTGATCAGGTTGCCCTGATGAAGCAGATCCAGGACGTGACCGCGTAATACCGCGTTTTCGTTCCATGACAATGCCCGCCTTGTGCGGGCATTGTTGTTTTAGGTGATGTCAGCAACATGCTGAACGGTAGCGTGGAATGGATTACGCGTCGCGTGTGTGATTCAGATTCTGCAATGGCGTGGCCACGGCCACCGGCTGAACGCATACCTGATCCAGCCAGCCGTGCGCACTGCGCTTGCCCGCATCCAGATAATCTCTGAGCGAGTCTTGCCAAGGCTCGGCATAGAAGGCCATGCATAGCGGTTGTCGGCGTAGCGGATCGTGGGCAACGCAAATATGCTCCATTGACGCCGCCGCCAACAAATCCTGAGTCATGGCTGTGGGCAGGGTCAGCAGGTCACAGGGCAGGCACAGGCACAGGCCGTGGGCTTCCCCCAGAGCGGCTTCCAACCCGGCCAGTGGTCCAAGAAAACCGTCGCGCCGATCCGCGACCACCTGATCGGCCCAGGCTTGATAGCGGTCAGCATTGCGATTGGCACTGATCACAATGCGGGTGGGGCGGGGGAGTAGATTATCGAGCATGTGAGCGACCAGTGGCTTGCCATCCACCTCCACCAGTCCCTTGTCGGCACCGCCCATGCGTTGCCCCTGCCCGCCGGCCAGAATGATTAAAGTATAGTCGATCATATTGCCTTCTCGTCGTGCTCTCGCGTTGGGTTCCGGGGCGAATCGGCTATGCTCTGCGCGCGCGTTGGGCGATGCTGACAGCCTGTTTTTGCCAGCCCCGAGTGCAGACACGTTTCAGGGACATTATGTGACTACCGCCGTAATCATCTACCGATTTAGCGCGCTTTGCGCCGCTCCTGCCCGGGCTACCAGCCGCGTGAACCGCAGCTGGAAATGGCTGATGCGGTGGAGGACGTGATTGGCAGTGGTGCCACTTTGCTGGTGGAAGCGGAAACCGGCACAGGTAAGACGCTGGCTTACTTGGTGCCTGCGCTGCTGTCTGAAGGCCCGACGTTGGTATCCACTGGCACCAAGAGCTTGCAGGACCAGCTGTTCTTCAAAGACCTGCCCATGGTCAAGAAAGCCCTGAACTTGCCAAGAAAAGTGGCGCTGTTAAAAGGTCGCGCCAACTATCTATGCCCGTACCGGCTGGAATTGCATCAAGAAGACGCCCGTTTTCTGACCCGTGAAACCGTTGGGCAGATGCAGGTTGTGGCGCACTGGGCTGGGCGCACCCGCACCGGTGATATTGCCGAACTACAGCAGATTCCAGAAGATGCTCCCGTGTGGCCTTGGGTCACCAGTACTGCGGACAATTGTCTGGGTACGGAGTGCCCTCGCTATAATGAATGCCCGTTGATGAAGGCGCGCAAAGAGGCCCAGGAAGCGGATTTGGTGGTAGTGAATCACCATCTGTTTTTTGCCGATGCGGCTTTGCGTGGCAATGGTGCGGCTTCTGAATTATTGCCCACGGCCAACACGGTGATTTTCGATGAGGCGCATCAACTGCCCGAAATTGCCGCGGCGTTTTTTGCGGATACCCTGAGCACCCGGCAGATTCAGGAACTGGGCCGCGATAGCCTGTCGGAAGCCGGGCATACCGCTGCCGATCTGGCAGAGCTGAATCGCCTGGTCGCCGCCGTGGATAAAGGGGGCATGGACTTGCGTTTGAGCCTGGGTGACGGTGAGCGCCGTGAGCCCTGGACGGAAGTGGCCGATAACAAGGCGGTGGTTGAAGCCGGGGAAACCCTGCTGCAGGCCTTGCAGGAGCTGGACGCCTTCCTCGGACCGCTGGCCAAGGCGAGCAGAGGCATGGACGCCTGTTCCCGGCGGGCCAGTGAGCAGGTGGATTGCCTGGCGGCCTACCTGAAAGGCGGCCAGCCCAACCGGGTGTACTGGTTTGAGACGTTCAAACGTTCCGTAGTGTTGCACAGCACGCCGTTGTCTGTGGCCGCGCAGTTGCGCGCCCAGCGTGAACGTCATCCTTGTAGCTGGATTCTTACCTCCGCCACCCTGTCAGTGGGCGGACGCTTTGAACATATTCAACACCGCCTGGGGCTGGACTCTGCTCGTACCCTGCGTCTGGAAAGCCCCTTCGATTTCAAACGCCAGGCGGTCTTCTATGCCCCGGAAGGCCTGCCGGCGCCCAACGACCGCGAGTACACCGCGCAACTCACCAACGCCATGGTGCCGGTCATTAATGCAGCCAAGGGCCGCACTTTTTTCCTGTTTACGAGTCACAGAGCATTACGCGAAGCCGCCGGCATCCTGCGCCAGAAAATTGATTTCCCTTTGCTGGTGCAGGGCGAGTCCGGTCGGCGTGAGCTGCTGGAGGCCTTCCGGGAGAAGGGCAATGCCGTGTTGTTGGGCACCAGCAGCTTCTGGGAGGGCATTGATGTCCGCGGTGAAGCCCTTAGCTGTGTGATCATTGATAAACTGCCGTTTGGCTCCCCCGGCGACCCTGTGGCCGCCGCGCGTATCGAACACATTAACCGCAACGGCGGTAATGCGTTCCGCGATTACCAACTTCCCCAGGCGGTGCTGGCCTTGCGTCAGGGGGCCGGGCGGCTGATTCGTGATCCGAAAGACACCGGTTTATTGGTGGTGGCGGACCCGCGATTGTTAACGCGCAGTTATGGCAAGTTGTTCGTCAACAGCCTGCCCAACATGACCCGCACCCGTAAGCTGGACGTGGTGCAACGGTTTTTTGATTATCTGGCCCGGCAGGGCCTGGAAGCGGAAAAGATGGAATCATGACGCGCATACTCGCACTGGAAACCGCAGGCGAAACCTGCTCGGTGGCATTGCTGGACGATGGCAATGTGATCGAACGCTTTGAACACGCGCCACGGCGACAGACCGAGCTGGTGCTGCCAATGGTCGAAGGGCTGCTGGCCGATGCCGGGGTGCGGTTGAAGGATCTTGATGGCATTGCGTTCGGCCATGGCCCGGGCGCGTTCACGGGCGTGCGCGTGGCTGCGGCGGTGACTCAGGGTCTGGCGTTTTCGGCGGACCTGCCGGTGGTGGGGATTTCCACCCTGGCGGCCTGCGCACTCAGTGCGCAGGCGATACAGGCGCATTCCCATGTGATTGCCTGTTTCGACGCACGTATGGGCGAGGTGTACCTGGGCGCCTATGAGTGTGAGGACGGCGCGGCCAGTGCCGTTCTCAACGATGGCCTGTTTAACCCCGATGCCTTGCCGGATCTGCCGTCGGCGGACTGGATGATTATCGGTTCCGGGCTGGTCTATCAGGATGCGCTGGTGGCGGCCTATGGCGCAAGCCGCTGCGTTATTGACGCACACCCCCATGCGAAAGCGGTGGCCCAGCTGGCATTATCAGCATTCGAACGCGGAGAGGGTGTCAGTGCGGAACAGGCGCAGCCAGTCTATTTGCGAGACCAAGTGATTCAGGGAGCTGTACGATGATCAACTGGG
>NZ_DS989915.1:197000-210694 GCF_000155615.1 Alcanivorax sp. DG881
AGTTTCGAAAAACCAACCCGGTTTTGATTTTCGCTCCTCGAAACTCGCTTCTCGTCACTGACGTTTCATTCAACAAGGACATTCCATGGATTGGTTTCAGGCTCTGGTTCTTGCTCTGATACAAGGGCTCACCGAGTTTCTCCCTATCTCCAGTTCCGCCCATTTGATTCTTCCATCACAGATTCTGGGCTGGCCGGATCAGGGGCTGGCGTTTGATGTGGCGGTGCATTTGGGCACCTTGCTGGCGGTGATGGTGTATTACCGCCGCGACCTGGTGGCCATGGTGGGGGGCGCCGGCGTGGCGGTGCAGCAGCGGCGAATGAATGATGACCTGAAGCTGGGGTTGCTGGTGGTGTTGGCCACCATTCCGGCTGTGGTGTTCGGTTTTCTTGGTGATGATTTTATTGAGCAGGAACTTCGCTCGGCGCTGGTGATTGCCATCACTACGTTGGTATTCGGCGCCCTGTTATGGGCATCGGATGCGTTCGGGAAACGCGAATTTTCGCTGGCCCGATTGGGCATCGCCGGTGCTGTTTTCATCGGTTTGGCCCAGGCCTTGGCACTCATCCCCGGGACCTCGCGCAGCGGCATTACCATTACCGCCGCACTGGCGTTGGGGTATCGCCGGGAAGACGCGGCCCGCTTTTCCTTTTTGCTGTCCATTCCGGTGATCCTGGGCGCGGGTTTGTTGAAAACCAAAGACCTGATCGAACAACAGATAGCCGTGGACTGGGGAATGATGGCGCTGGGCGTATTGGTCAGCGCGGTGACAGCCTACCTGACCATTGTGTTCTTCATCCGCCTGCTTGAGCGCATTGGCATGCTGCCGTTCGTAGTCTACCGGCTAGTATTGGGTGTGGCCCTGTTATTCTGGCTGGCATGACACTGAACGCGTCTCTGGATACCGTGCTGGGGCTGTTGCCGGGTTGCCCTGAAGGGCTGCCCGGCAGGGCCGTGGAAAACGAAGCTCAGGCCTGTGCCGCCGAACTGGAACTGGTGCTTGGCTGGCACCATGAGTGCCTCGGGCTGTGGCGACCCCAGGGCAAGGAAACGCCGCTCATGGTCAGTTTTTGCGAAGGCAAACAGGGCTACCGGTTAACCCCGGAGCGGGTGCGTCATGAACGGTTGATCAAGGCGTTGGGCAAGCCCAAAGAAGAGCGTATTCGCGTACTGGATGCCACTGCGGGGCTGGGGCGTGATGCGGCACTTATGGCGCAAGCGGGGTTTTCGGTACTGCTGGCCGAACGCTCACCTGTACTGCACGCCATGCTTGCAGATGGCCTGCAACGGGCACCTGCTGGCCTGGCAGCCAACATGCAATTACTCGCTTGCGAGGACAGCCGAACCCGCGAGGCTTGTGACTTGCACGCGGTGTACCTGGATCCCATGTTTCCTGCCCGGGAAAAAAGCGCGGCGGTGAAGAAAGATTTGCAGTGGTTACAGCGTCTCTGTGCGTATCCCGACGCTGAGGAAGAGCGACTGATGCTGGCCTGGGCTCGTGCCCTTGAGCCTGCCCGCGTGGTGGTAAAACGGCCCGCCAAGGCGGGTTACCTGGCGGGTGTCACGCCGTCCTTTAGCCAAAAGGGCAAGGCGGTACGCTTCGATATCTATACCTGTCCCTAGGGAGCCTCTCAATCGCTTTTTTGCTCGATAGCCGGTGTCTTGTGTGAATGGCACCGGCCGAGGCGGCCGGCGATCCTCAAGACGCGTTTGACGAAGCGGTGACCAGATTCCCCAGGTTGGTGACTCGAGTGACGCGCTGAATCGCGTCACTGATATCCGGGCTGAGGATGCGATTGGCTTCGTCATCCAGCGCTTCCAGTTTTTCGCCGAACTCCAGGGCGCCGCTGTCATCAGGTGTCACCAGGCCAGTGGAATAAAGCTGGGCGATAAAGTTCTTCAGTACAACCTTGTCGAAGAACTCGGGGGAGTTGAATTCATAGAGCAATGAAAGCCGCTGGGCAGTCTGGTGAGCCAGCTCGCTCAACTGTTCAGCAGTAAGCATGCCGGAGCCGTATTGCACCAGCAGCCGGATGGTCAGGTAGTAACGCTCCAAAGAGGGCATTACCGTCTGGCCAAGATGGTCGAGCATGTCGGATTCGTGGGTATGAATCGCAGCGCCATGCAGGCAGTCATTCTCCCGGCCGATCAGTTGTTCCTGTTGCAGCACGGTGACGATGTTGTTTACCGCAGCAGCCAGCTCCTCGTCGTCCTGCCAGTGCAGGAAATACTCGTTACGCAGGAAGGGGTAAAGCAGGCGCACCATGCTTTGCAGTACCTCCATGCTGATGGAGCGCGCATTCATCACCAGCGAGCAAATCAGACCGGGAAGAATGAACAGATGCAGGCTGTTGTTACGCACGTAGGCCATCTGCAGCGCGGTTTTCTCATCGGTGGTTACCACGTCGCCGAGTTTGTGCTCGATCCGGTCCAGAAAATCGTGCTCCAGCCCATACTCGATGATGGCGTTGGCATCGTCGGTGGCCAGTGCAGCGCTGTCGCTGTAAGGCGCCTGCTTGAGCAGGGAAATATACAGATCCAGCTGCTGGCGAAGCTGGGCAATGTCCATGGTGTGCTTGGGCGAGGCCAACAATGCCAGGCTGAGCAGGTTAATCGGGTTGGCCACGGCGGCGGCGTTGATGGATTCCACCACTTCCTGCCCGAGCTCTTCCACCACATGCTTGAACCAGGAGGGATTGTCACCGGAAGCCACGGTTTCATTGCGCCATTTCGGATTGTGCTGATCCAGGTAGTCCACCAGTTTGATCGGTTCGCCAAAATTCAGATGCACCTGACCAAAGTGGCTGCGCAGGACCGCCAGGGACTTCATGAGCCCGCCGACGGATTCCTTCTGCTTTTTCTTGCCATGCAGTTCACCGATGTAGGAACCGGCTTCGATGACTTTTTCGTAGCCCACATAGACGGGCACAAAGGCGATGGGCTTGCGCGAATCACGCAGGAAGCTGCGTACGGTCATGGCCAGCATGCCGGTGCGCGGCTTGAGCATGCGACCACTGCGGCTGCGGCCGCCTTCCACGAAATATTCGATGGAAAAGCCGCGCGCTGTAATGGTGTGCAGATATTCGCTGAACACGGCGGCATACAAAGGGTTGTCACGGAAGCTGCGACGCATGAAGAAGGCGCCCCCGCGTCGCAGAATGGTACCGACAATGGGCAGGTTCAAATTGATGCCGGCGGCAATGTGCGGCGGCACCAGGCCATTGCGAAACATCACGAAGGACAGCAGCAGGTAATCGATGTGGCTGCGGTGGCAGGGCACGTAAATAATTTCGTGATCGCCGGCCACCTTGGTCAGGTTGTCCATGTTGTACAGACGAATCCCGCCGTATAAACGGTTCCACACCCAGTTCAGCAACAGCTCCAGGAAGCGGATTACGGTGTGCGAATAATCCGCCGCAATTTCCATCACATAGCTGCGTGCTTTTGCCTCCAGTTTTTCTTCGCTGACATCCTGGCGCTTGGCTTCCGCACGGATGACATCACGCACGGGAATGGAATCCACCACAGTGTTGGTGAGGGTACGGCGGTGGGACAGATCAGGTCCGATGGCCGCTTCCTGCTGGCGGCGGAAATGTACCCGCAGAATGCGTGATGCCTTGCGTACTGCCTGGTCGTCTTTCTGACACTGGTCAACCAGGGTGCGCAGGGACATGGGGCGGCTGAACTGGACGTACAGCTGCCGGCCCTGGGTAAGAATAATGAAGAATTTTTTGATGAAGCCAGCGGGGGACCAGTTATCTGAAAACAGGATACGCCACATGGAGTTTTCTTTTTCCGGGCGACGGCCCCAGAACACGGAGACAGGCACAAGCTGTACATCGGCTTCCGGGTTGGCACGCAGGGCCGCAACCAGCTTCTCCAACCGGGGAGGGGACACCGCCCGGCGCTGACGGCGGTTACCCAGTTGGCGGCGGTAAAGCTGAAAATAACTGTGATTGAGGTGTGTCTTTCCCAGCGTCAGGCCGCGCAGGGCTGAAGAGAGCCCCAGCTGGCGAGCGGTCTGGTCGGCCACGGCCGCATCGGCAGCAGAGCGGTCGCTGAGTACATAGACCACCGGGGTGTTGGCAGCAAGCTGCAGTTCCTTGGGATCAGAAGGGAGCGCATTGGCGCGGGTGCACAGGCGTAAAAATACGCGTATGAGGAAGAAACCTAGTCGATCCAGGCCAAGCCAAGGTGTCATAGTCGGATACAGTTAACGAATGTGAGCCAAGTGTATCGAAAGCCCTGAGTCCGGAACACCAGCGGATATTTCAATTTGTTTCAAAATTGCTGCGACTGGACGACAACGGGCGTATGGCAGGGGCCGGCGCTGATTCGACCTGCTATAATTGTGGGAATTATTCCCCGCCATGGACAGAGTGAAGGAGCCTCCGGTGTCGACACCGCAATCCGGTATTTTTGACCGCAGTTATGCCCATCATGTGTTTTTCGAGTTCAGTCTTGGCAGTGGCCACAAGACCGAGTCACTGCGCCAGGCTCTGCGTGATCTGGTTGCGCTGAAGAGTGAGAAGAC
This sequence comes from Alcanivorax sp. DG881, assembly GCF_000155615.1. GTDB lineage: Bacteria > Pseudomonadota > Gammaproteobacteria > Pseudomonadales > Alcanivoracaceae > Alcanivorax. The sequence goes on from NZ_DS989915.1 coordinate 201,535, forward strand.
CCCGGTTTTACTGGGTTTCGGGCCGGATCTCTGGGCGTGCTTTGATTCCCGCTTCAGTTTTCCCCCTTTTTCTTTGGAGGGGCACATTCCGGCCACCCAGGGGGATTTGTGGGTGTGGGTGCAGGCCCGGGAGGCGGGAGACCTGTTCGATACCACCATGCAGGTACGCCAAGCGGTGGGTGACCTGCTCGCGACCCAGCTTGAGCTGACCGCCTTTGTGTACCACGACATGCGCGATTTGACCGGTTTTGTGGATGGCATCGGCAACCCCACCGGGGAAAAGGCGGAACAGGCGACCTTTATCGCTGAGCCGCACCCCGGCGCAGGCGGTAGCTGGGTGCTGACCCAGAAATGGATTCACGATCTGGGCAAGTTCAACCAGTTACCGGTCAGTGAGCAGGAGAATGTGTTTGGCCGGACCAAGGAAGACGCCGTGGAGTTCGATGATGAGCGCATGCCCGCGGATGCCCACGTAGGACGCGTCGATGTCGACCGGGACGGTGTGGCCCAGAAAATGTGGCGACGGTCGGTCCCTTACGGTGACAGCGGACAGCATGGCCTGTATTTCCTGGCATTTTGTTGCGAGCTGGACCGTTATGATTTTCTGCTGCGACGCATGTATGGCATTGCGGATGACTCAGTGAAAGACCGGTTGCTGGAATTTACCCGGCCGGTGATGGGCTCCTGGTGGTATGCCCCGTCCCAGGACTGGCTGGATGCGCTCTGATTCGGCCTGCATTGGGGTATCGCCATGAAGACCAGCAGCGTTTTCAGTATCCCTTGGTTGGCTTGTCTGCTGATGCTGTTGGCAGGATGTGAAACCGGTGGCACCCAGGTGGTGCAGTCCTATCCGGGGCAGTTTGGTGTGTTTTGCCCGCAGTGGAGCGAGTGTCTCAACGCGGCGCAACGGGCCTGTGGAGGGGTGGGGTATACCATTGAGCGGGCGTCACCGGAGAAAGGGGAGCTTGAAGTCATCTGCCAGGATGGCAATCGCCGGCAGGAACCCTCGGCAAGCACACCGGAGCAGTTGCGCGAGCGCTGCCTGCAATCGCCAGACTATCCCTGCTGAATCCCTGCTGAGCGCTACAAAGCGAAAGAGGATGGCGAGCAGGGTGCCTGGTGTCAGTCTTTCCCGTTCTGGGTGTCGTCGTCGCCGGAGTCCAGCCAGATAAACAGGGCAAAACACCCGGCGAAGACCAGAATACCCGCAATCACGGCGATTCCTGCCAGAACCACGCTGTCCATATACATAAAAAATCCTCCCGGAGCCTGTCTCGGTAGCATGACAGGTTCAGGGAGGATAGTGATGATGCAGGTCAACATTTGCCACCGGAACCCGGTAGCAACACAGCCCTAGTCGCCGGTTTTCCAGCCGGTGAACATTTTCTTCACCAGGAAGGGCGTGAGCTTCAATGAGGCGCCGAGCCACTGGCCAACGCTGGACGGGAAAACGAACAGCAGGGCGTTCTTGATGCCGTTGTAGGTGGCTTCGTCAAATGGGTACCAGAAGATATTGCGTTTGGACGGCAGAATATCCCAGTTCACCACTTTCGCCTGCGTCATTTCCTCCAGCCCTTCCGGGCCATGGGTGCGGCCAATGCCGGATTCCTTCCAGCCACCCCAGGGGGTTTCGGACAGGCCGTGGCTGTAAAGATGATCGTTTACGGTGGTAACCCCGGATTGCAACCGGGCGGCAATGGCGCGCCCGCGCTTGTTGTCTTTGGTCCAGACTGAAGAGGTCAGCGCCAGATTGGAATCGTTGGCCTTGCGAATGGCTTCTTCTTCATTGGCCACACGTTGTACTGCGATCAACGGCCCGAAGGTTTCATCGCACATGGTGAGCATGTCGTCGGTGACCTGGGTGAGCAGGGTGGCGGGGAAGAAGAAGCCGTTTTCCACATTGCCCACCGGGCGTGACTGGGCTTCGATGCGGGCGCCTTTGGCCAGCGCATCTTCCACGTGCTGCTGCACGGTGCGCAGCTGACCGGCCGTGGTCAGGCTGCCGATATCCACATCGAAACCGCTGCAACCGATGCCGTGGCGCAGTTGGCGAGTCTTCTTGGCCAACAGGTCCACGAATTGGTCGTACACCGCATCCACTACATAGACGCGTTCCACGCCGCCACAGCTTTGCCCGGCATTCTGGTAGCCGCCCCAAGCGGCGCCGTTGGTGGCACGCTCCAGATCCGCGTCTTCGAGCACCAGCATGGGGTCATTGCCGCCCAGCTCCAGGGAAACAGGTGTCAGCGTTTGCGCGGCCTGAGCCATCAACGTTTTGCCCGCAGGTACCGAGCCGGTGAAGAACAGCTTGTCGATGCCGTTATCGAAAAAGCCGGTGGCCACTTTAGAGCCAGAGCCGACAATGTGTTGGAACAGGCCTTCAGGAAGTTCGCCGGCCGCGACGATTTGTTCGATGGCGCGGCCCACTGCCGGGGTGGCGGCGGCCACTTTCAGCATCACGCCATTGCCGGCCATCAGGGCCATGACGATTTCGCCGAAGGGAATCGACAAGGGGTAGTTCCAGGGGCTGATGATGCCCACCACGCCCAGTGGCACGCGCAGCATGTGGGTGCGCTTGTTGAAGAACAGGATGCTGCCAGCGGGGCGGTTTCGCTCTTTCAGGTAGTGCTCGGCGTTTTTCGCATACCACTTGCAGGCCAGGGCACAGGGCAGCACTTCGGTGGCCAGGGCATCGGTGAGGGTTTTGCCGTTGCTCTCGCTGACAGTGCGCGCCAGATCATCCGCTCGATCGACAATGTAGCTGCGCATCATCTGGATATGACGGGCCCGTTCCTTGAAGGACTTGGCCGCCCAGATGGCTTGCGCCTCGCGGGCCTTTGCCAGCATTTGTGGCAAGGCTTCAAGGTTGGTTTCGCTCAGTTCGGCGACGGCGGTGCCAGTGGCGGGGTTGGTATCGACCACCACGTTGGCGGTCAGCTTTTCTTGTGCAGTCATGTGAAGGGGACTCCATCACGGCAGGCCGCAGTGAGCGGCCCGCAGGCTATTCGGGATAGTGAAAAGAGGGTTAGAGAAACATAGAGTAAACACGCTGGCTAGGGCCTGTCGACAGGAATTTAGGGCGCTCCGGCTAGCGGGCTCCTGGCGCATTCGCTGCTGGGGCATCCAGCTCTGCGGTTCCGGCGAGGCGCGCGGCCATCCGCTCGAAGGTTAGGGCGATGCGCTCCACTGCCCCGGCAATCAGTTCCTGGTTCCGCTGCTCCATGTTGCCGGCCTCGGCCATGGCGGTTTTCAGGCGTTCGGAGTCGGCGCGAAAACGGTCATCGCAATGCCCCCGGGCGCAGGCCTGGTAGGCATCCGCCAGGGACTGCTGCCATTGTGCTGCGCTGTCCTGTAATGCGGGGGACGACTGGGTATTGATACGTCCTTGTACCCATAAGGAAACCTGGCCCAGGTTGAGGCCGGTCAGCCCCAGGTCGGTGAAGTGACGCCGTTCTTCGGGCAGGGCCTTGTCACAGATAGTGAGCCAGCGAAGGCGATCTGCCATGCGGGCGTTGAAGCCTTCTTCATTAATGCGGTGGCGATGATGGCCAATCATTGCCAGGTCGTCGGCGGTATCGCGAATCAGGCGCCTGCGCAGGCCTGGGCCATTGGGAGGCGTAATCAGGCGGAACATCATGTAGGCGATAAAGATGCCGCCGGTAATGGCCAGGCCGTTGCTGGCCACGCGGGCCACATCAAAATCCATGGCGTTGCCGGGCTGCACCAGGATGATGTACGGAGTGCAGAAACCAAGGCCGTAGGCCAGGGTGGTCGGATTGCTGATGGCCAGTAGCGCCACGAACAGCGGTGCGCCAAGAATCAGGATCAGTAGCGGAAAATCACCGTTGCTCAGGGCCAGCAGGGGCAGGGTGAAAAACAGGGCGACGGGGGCTGCCAGCACCGAGGTGATGGTGGCCCTGCGCAGCACCACATCCGGTTCGGGCAGGCGGGCAAAAAGGATGGTGAAGATCACCGGCATGATCATCAACATGATCGCCATGGGGCTGGCTGTGCCGATCCACAACCCGGCGGCAATCATGAATACCAGGGCGCTGCGAACCCCTACGGCGGCGGCAATCTGCAGGTCTCGGTAGGGTTTCAGGCCCTGTGGGCGCAGTTGCATTTCCCTGCTGAAGTGCAGGGCACGGTTGGCTTCCAGGGCGAGAATAATATCGGCGGTCAGGTTCAGGGCGACCTGGAAAAAGCGTCGTTGCAGCGGGGAGGCATCATCGTCCTGTTCGCCGCTGGCGGTGCGTAGTTGCTGGCGCAGGCGCTGTACTTCTTCCATGGCGTCTTCGGCGGACTGGGTTTCGCGCATGCGTTTGAAGGACTGGCGCAGCGATTCGAGCATGTCCTGCAGGGCGGGGGTCAGCAAATCACTGTGGTTACGCATCAGACGGCCGATGACCCGGATGCGGGCGATCAGCGACAGGGTCTTGTGGCAGATGACGGTGGCGGCGCGGGCCCGGCCTGGGCCCTGGGCGCCTTCGTAGAGGACGGCGCTGCTGTCATCACTCAGGGGAAAAATGCTTTGCAGCAGGGTGTCTACCTGAATGTGGCGCTGGGCGTGGGTGCCTGCCGGGTTGAGTTCCAGTTCCAGGTAGGCAAGGGTCTGGTTGAGGGCGCCACGGGCGTGCTTTTGCAGCAGATGGCTGACGCGGGCAGGCCACAGCAGGTTACTGACCAGGGTTGCGCAGACTGCGCCGACAATGATTTCGCTGACCCGGGCATTGGCCACATGAAAAATGCCAACACTGGACGTCGTGGTGGGGTTGGCGATGGAGATCACCACAATCAGCGTCGCGGTGATACCCGCCATGGCAAAGCCATAAATGAAATTGGCTTGCCGCACCCAGGCAGAAGCCGCCGCATTGAGACCGATCCACAGGGTTAGCGCCAGTAATGCCATGAACGGATAGGGTAGCAAGGTGGCCAGGATCAGCAGGCCCATGGCGCCGCCTACCAGGGTGCCGCCGATCTGGCACAGCCCCTTTTCAATCACCAGGCCGGTCTCCGGCCGGACCTGCAGAAATACAGCGGAAATGAGGGCCCAGTAGGGCCGCTCGAGTTGCATGAGCATGGACAGGTAGAGTGCCAGGCCCATGGCAATAATGCCCTTGAGCGCAAAGAGCACGGAATGGCGCTCCGGGGTGAGAATGACGGCCAGGCGCGGTGGCAAAGTCATGGCAGGCCAATCATGGTGCGGCAGGTGCGTCGTGCAGGCGCACGGTGGCGGTCATGCCTGCGGCCAGCAGGATGTCATCGGGAACTGACTCCAGTTCGATGTGCACCGGAATGCGCTGGGCTAGCCGCACCCAGTTGAAGGTCTGCTGTACCTGCGGGAGCAGCTGCCGGTCGGTCTGGGTGTTGGCATTGGCGATGGCCTGCCCGACGCTGGTCACTGTTCCCCGCAGGGTGCGCGAGCCATTCATGAGGATCACGGAGGCGTCCTGACCCACGTGTACCAGTGGCAATTTGGTTTCCTCGAAATAGCCGGTGACGTAGAAGCTGTCGGCTTTGACCATGGAGACCACCGGGCTGCCCTGATTGACAAAATTCCCTTGCTGCAGGGTCAGGTTGACGATGGTGCCGTCCGCCGGTGCATGGATGCGGGTGCGCTCAAGATTGATGTTGGCACTGTCCCGTTCAGCCTTGGCCAGCGCCACATTGGCCTTGGCCAGTTGAGCCTGAATGCTGGCGCTTTCCAGGGCTTCCTTGCTGATGCTGTTATTGCTGCTGCGGTGCAGTTCCTGGCGACGCTGGTACTGGTGCTGGGCAAGCCGCAGGGCTTCCTGCTGGTAGAGTAGCTGCGCGTCGGCCTTGGCCAGTGCGGCCTGATAGCGAGTGTCGTCGATGCTGAACAGTGGGTCGCCCCGGCTGACGCTCTGGTTGTCTTCAATGTTGAGTTCACGGACCCAGCCGGAGACATCCGGGGACAGGGTGATGATTTCTGCCCGCACTTTGCCGTCCCGGGTCCAGGGCGCGTAGAGGTAGTAGTTCCATACCCAGTTCCCGGCGATCAGGGCCAGGATGACCAGAACGACGGTGACCAGAATTCGAAGCGATTGTCGCATGGCGCGTCCTTGTGTCAGTCAGCTTAATAGCCGCAGTGAAAGTGCAACAAAACAGACGAACAGGGAAAGGTAGAACCAAGCGCCTTTCCATATCTGGTGATGCCAGCCCAGCTGTCTGAGCAGCAGGTGAGACACCAGAGTGAGTACCAGTGCCAGCAGCACCAGCAACACCATGGGGCTGAACAGCATGCCGCCCACGGGGATTTCATGCAGCCACATGGTGCCTCCCGATCCGTGTTGGAGCTTTCATAGTAGGGGCAGTTTGCCTGAATTTGTAGCAGGGTGCTGCGCCTGCCTGATACGCCCACGTTTTTGGTCAGGGCATTCAGGCAGGAGTGTTGTTAGTTCAGGAGTGCGGGGAATATTACGCGGAGGTCATCAGGTGCTGGAGCAGCCGCTGATAGATCTGCGTCAGGGTGTCCAGTTCGCTGATGCTGGTGTGCTCGTCCACCTTGTGGATGGTGGCGTTGGTGGGGCCCAGCTCCACCACCTGCGTGCCGGTGGGGGCGATAAAGCGGCCATCGCTGGTGCCGCCGGCGGTGGACAGTTCGGTGTCCAGCTCGGTGACATCGCGGATGGCACTGACGGCCGCGTCCACCAGGGCGCCGCGGTCGGTGAGAAACGGCTGGCCGGACAGGGTCCATTTCAAATCATAGTCCAGGCCATGTTTGTCAAAGATGGCTTCCGTACGCTCGCGAAGAATGGCGTCAGTGAGTTCGGTGGAGAAACGGAAATTGAAAATGATTTCGCAGGTGCCGGGAATCACGTTGGTGGCACCGGTGCCGCCATTGATGTTGGAAATCTGGAAACTGGTGGCAGGGAAAAAATCGTTACCCTGATCCCACTCGGTGGTTGCCAGTTCCGCCAGTGCAGGAGCCACATCGTGCACCGGGTTACGGGCCAGATGCGGGTAGGCCACGTGGCCCTGGATGCCTTTTACGGTGAGCTTGGCGCCCAGCGAACCCCGGCGACCATTCTTGATCACGTCACCGACCGTGTTGGTGGATGACGGTTCGCCCACCAGGCAGTAATCCATGTGTTCCTGGCGAGCCTGCAGGTGCTCCACCACCTTGACGGTGCCGTTGACGGATGGTCCCTCTTCATCGGCGGTGATCAGAAAAGCCAGGCTGCCGTTATGGTCCGGGTGGGCGGCGATAAAGTCTTCCATGGCCACCATCATGGCGGCGATGGAGCCTTTCATGTCGGCGGTCCCGCGCCCGTACAGCAGATCGCCTTCCTCGGTGGGGGTGAACGGATCGTATTTCCAGGCGGCGACGTCGCCGGTGGGCACCACGTCGGTATGGCCGGCGAAAGCAAATACCGGCCCCTGCTTGCCGCGACGGGCCCACAGGTTTCGTACTTCTTCGAACCACAGGGTTTCACATTCGAATCCCAGCGCTTCGAGCTTTTCGATCATCCAGTCCTGACAGCCTTCATCTTCCGGAGTAACGGAAGCGCGGCGGATGAGTTCCTTGGTGTAGTCGAGAGTGCGGGACATCAATATACGCTCCAGCTTCGCTGGCATGCTTCACGCAACACGCAACACGGAAAAGCGTGCTGCATGAGGCGTGGTGCGTGCGGCGACTTAGTTATGCTTATGCAGCTCTTCGTTCAGGGCAATGGCGCTCTTGTTGGTGAGGCACTGCACGGCACCGCTGAGGGTGTCACGACGGAACAGCAGGTCGGACTGGCCAGCCAGGTCGCGGGCTTTTACGGTGTTGGCGATTTCGCCCTTGTCGTCAAGCAATTGCACTTTGGAGCCGGAGGTGATGTACAGGCCGGCTTCGATGGTGCAGCGGTCGCCCAGCGGAATGCCGGTGCCGGCATTGGCGCCCAGCAGGCAGCCTTCGCCCAGGGAAATGATGATGTTGCCGCCGCCAGACAGGGTGCCCATGGTGGACGCGCCACCGCCGATGTCGGAGCCTTTACCTACAAACACGCCAGCGGAGATGCGGCCTTCGATCATGCCCGGGCCTTCAGTGCCTGCGTTAAAGTTGATGAAGCCTTCGTGCATGATGGTAGTGCCTTCACCCACATAAGCGCCCAGGCGAACCCGTGACGTATCGGCGATACGCACGCCGGCGGGAACCACGTAGTCGGTCATCTTGGGGAACTTGTCCACGCTGTTTACTTCCAGCACTTTGCCGTTCAGGCGGGCCAGCAGTTGACGCTCGGGCAGCTCTTCCAGGTCCACGGCACCTTCGTTGGTCCAGGCCACATTGGGTAGCAGTGGGAACATGCCGGACAGGTTAACGCCGTGGGGTTTCACCAGACGGTGCGAGATCAGGTGCAGCTTGAGATAGGCTTCCGGGGTGGTGGCAGGCTCGGCGTCCGTTTCCAGAACGGTCAGCACCACCGGGCGATCGGACTCCTGAAACGCTACGGCATAGCTGGCTTCGTGCTCGAAACCGGCTTCACGCCATTCGCGGGCAATATGCTGAACCTGGCGGTGGGTCAGCTCCATGGCTGCGTTTCCGCCCTGGTAATCCAGCTCGTCGCGAATCACCTCGATCAGCTTGTCGTCCGGGTTAAGAGCCGGGTCCGGGTAAAAGACTTCGAGCCAGTTGTCGTTACGGTTCTTGGTGCCGCAACCCAGTGCGATGGCGAAAAAATTGCTCATGTTGTCTCCTGACGTCGAGCTGGAGGCCTTGCTACCAGAAGCCGGACGTTGATCGGGTAATGTCGGGCATCCGGCGTTGGGCGTCCGGCGTTATTTCAATGTATTTCCCCACTCGTCGGCCTTGAAGCCGGCGAGAATGAAATCGTTGCTTTGCAAAATCGGGCGCTTGATGACGGACGAATTTTCCATGGCCAGATTGACGGATTTCTCCGTGTTCATGGACTCCTTGACCACGTCGTCCAGTTTGCGCCAGGTGGTGCCGCGTTTGTTGATCACGGTTTCCCAGCCCAGCGCTTCCAGCCACTGACGTAACCGCTGTTCCGGCACACCTTCTTTCTTGTAATCGTGAAAGTGGTAAGCCACGCCATTGTCATCCAGCCATTTCATGGCTTTCTTCATGGTATCGCAGTTCTTGATACCAAAGAGGGTCAGTTCCATGTCTGTTCCTGTTAAAACCTTTCTGTAG
>NZ_DS989915.1:210755-323276 GCF_000155615.1 Alcanivorax sp. DG881
TCCTGCGAATGTGTTAGAGGGCATCCAGCAATGCCTTGATCCGCTGTGCACCTTCAATACATTCCTCCAGCGGGGCCACCAGTGCCATGCGTATCCGGTTTTCCCCCGGGTTTTTACCATTGATGGTGCGTGATAAATAGCGGCCGGGTAACACGGTGACGTTGTGCTCGGCCTGCAAACGCTGGGCGAAGGCTTCGTCACTGATGGGCGTTTTAGGCCACAGATAGAAGCCCGCTGCCGGGGCGGATACCTTAAGGGGGCCGCCAAGAATGTCCAGTACCGCGTCGAATTTTTCCCGATACAGTGCCCGGTTGGTTTGTACATGCTTTTCGTCATTCCAGGCGGCGATGCTGGCCAGCTGGTGATGAATGGGCATGGCACAACCGTGATAGGTGCGGTAACGCAGAAACCGTTGCAGCACTTCGCTGTCGCCAGCGGCAAAACCGGAGCGCAGGCCGGGCAGATTGGAGCGCTTGGACAGAGAGTGGAAGACTACACAACGGCGGTAGTCGTGACGGCCCATCTCGGCGCAGGCTTCCAGCAGCCCGGCGGGAGGTTTGTCGCGGTAGATTTCCGAATAGCACTCGTCCGAGGCGATGACAAAGTCGTATTTATCCGCCAGCTGAATCAGGGCCTTGAGCTGGGCCTTGCTGAGCGTGGCCCCGGTGGGGTTGCCGGGGGTACAGATGAACAGCAGCTGGGTACGAGTCCAGGTGTCTTCACTGACCGCATCGAAGTCCGGCTGCAAGCCTGTGGCATCGGTGCAAGGCAGGTACATGGGCTCGCCACCGGCCAACAGCGTGGCGCCTTCGTAAATCTGGTAGAAGGGGTTGGGCATCAGCACCAGCGGCTGGCGCTGGCGATCCACCACCGCCTGGGTAAAGGAAAACAGGGCTTCCCGGGTGCCGTTTACCGGCAAGACCTGGCTGGCCGGGTCGATGCTTTGCAGGTGAAAGCGGCGCTTGAGCCACTGGCCGATGGCCTCACTCAATTCCGGGATGCCGGCGGTGGTTGGGTAGTTGGATAGCCGCGCGGTGCTGTCTTTTAATACCTGCTGCACAAAATCCGGCGACGAGTGTTTGGGCTCGCCGATGGACAGGGCAATGGGCGACTTGTCCGATTGGGGCAAGCCGCTGAACAGGGTCTTCAATTTTTCAAACGGGTAGGGGTGCAACCGTTCCAGATCTGGGTTCATAGGGTCAGGTGTTTCCGTTGTTCTTGTCGTCGAGTTCTTGCTTGAGGGTTTGCTGCAGTTCCTGGCACAAAGTCGGGTCGGAAACCGGTTCGCCATCAAGGTCGGTAATGAAGAATACGTCTTCGGCGCGTTCGCCCAGGGTGGCAATACGGGCATTCTGCACCAGGATCTCGAAGCGCATGAAGATACGCCCGATATGAGCCAACAGACCGGGGCGGTCCAGGGTTTGAATGTCCACCGCAGTACGATCGTTGACGATGTCGTTGCTGATCACCACCTGGGTGGGTACATCAAAGTGCTTGTTGCGCCGGGGCATGCGGCGGCTCACGGTGGTGGCGTAACGGTCCGGGTATTTCAGGGTTTCGGTGAGCGTCTTGCGGATTTGCTCGATGCGCGCCCAGTCCTCGCCGATGGGCGTGCCGTGTTCGTCCAGCACGATGTAGGTGTCCAGGCTGAAGCCGTCCACGCTGGTAATAATGCGCGCGTCCATAATGGTCAGCCCGAGGCTGTCCAGGGCGTTCACGGTGGCGCTGAACAGATTGCGGGTGTCCGGGGTGTAAATGAAGATCTGCGACCCTCCGGCCAGTACGCTCTGGCTGGATTCACGAATCAGTACCAGTGGATCGTCCGGGTCTTCCCGGTCGAGCAGGGCTTCGGTGTGCCAGGAGATGTCCCGCGGGGTTTCGCGCAGGAAGTATTCATCGCCGATGTTGGCCCACAGGGCTTCGATTTCGGGGCCATCGTGGTCCCGGTCCGTGAGGAGGCGCAGGGCGGCGTCGCGGGTTTCGTCGATCCAGTCCTGTTTTTCCACCGGGTTGTTGAGGCCGCGACGCAGGGCGCGCTTGGTTTCGGTGTACAGCTGGCGCAACAGGGAAGCGCGCCAGGAATTCCACAGAGTAGGGTTGGTGGCATTGATGTCCGCCACGGTGAGCACGTAGAGATAATCCAGGTGCACCAGATCGCCCACCTTGCGGGCAAAATCGTAGACCACGTCCGGGTCGGAGATATCCTTGCGCTGGGCCGTCACGCTCATGGTCAGGTGGTTGCGCACCAACCAGGCCACAAGCTTGCCATCCCAGGCGGTGAGGCCATGGCGTTGGCAGAAGGCGATGGCATCGTCCGCGCCGAGTTCGGAGTGGTCGCCACCACGGCCTTTGGCGATGTCGTGATAGAGGCCGGAGGCGTACAGCAACTCGGGCTTGGGCAGACGATAGAACACTTCGCTGGCCAACGGGAATTCTTCGCGCAGGTCTTCGTAGCGCAGCCGGCGCATGTTCTTGATCACCAGCAGGGTGTGGGCGTCTACAGTGTAAATATGGAAGAGGTCGTACTGCATCATGCCGATGATGCCGCCGAATTCCGGCAGGTACTTGCCCAGGATGCCGTAGCGTTTCATGCGGCGTAGCTGGGAGAACAGGGCATGGGGGCTGCGCAGCAGCTGCATGAACAGGTCTGTGTTGACCGGATTATTGCGGAAGGCGTCGTCGATCTGGCGGCGATTGTAGATCAGCGCACGGACGGTGGAGGCGCGAATGCCTTTCAGGTCCGGGTTCTGGGCCATCAGCACAAAGGCTTCCAGCAGGGCGCTGGGGTGTTGCTCAAAGACATCCGGGCTGCTGATTTCCAGGTAATCGTTGCGTACCTGGAAGCGGCGGTTGAGTGGCCGCACTTGCTCCTGGGTGTCGCTGCGCAGAATGACTTCATCAAATAGCTGCAGCAGCATTTCGTTGAGCACGGACAGGGCAAGGGCGACTCGGTAGAAGCCCTTCATGAAGTGCTCGACCCCCAGGTTGGCACTGGTGTCTTCGTGGCCCAGCCGGCTAGCCAATTGCCGTTGGTGATCGAATAGCAGACGGTTTTCGTTACGTTCGGTCTGCACATGCAGCTGCCAGCGCACTTCCCAGAGGTAGTCCAGGCACTTGCGCAGCACGCCGTATTCTTCCGGGGTAAGGAAACCGTCGTTGACCAGGGCTTCCAGGCTGTCGGCATTGAAGTGGCGTTTGGCGACCCAGGCGATCATCTGCACATCGCGCAGGCCACCCGGGGCGTTTTTCAGGTCGGGTTCGAGATTGTATTCGGTGTCATTGAAACGCTTGTGGCGAGCGGTTTGTTCTTCCCACTTGGCGGCGAAAAAGGCGGCGGAGTCCCACATGTGTTCCGGGCCGGTGCGGTCTTCCAGCTGCCCGCGCAGGATGTCGTTTCCCGCCAGGGTGCGCGCTTCCATGATGTTGGTGGCCACGGTGATGTCTTCCCGCGCCAGCTCCACGCACTCGTCCAGGGTGCGCACCGCATGGCCGATTTCCAGGCCCATATCCCACAAAAAGGCCACGAATCGCTCAAGGCTGTCGCACAACGCCTGTTCCGGGGTGTCGGCGAGCAGCACCAGCAGATCCACATCGGAGCAGGGGTGCAATTCCCCGCGGCCGTAGCCGCCCACGGCAACCAGCGCCACATCATTCCGTTCGGCCAGGCCAAACAGGGACCAGGCGGCAATCATCACCTGATCCACCATGGTCGCCCGGGCCTGGACCAGCTCGGTAATGTTGGTGGCTTCAAACGCCTGGTTCAGGCGTTCTTGCCCCTGAGCCAGATATTGTCGGGCGTATTGGCCGGGTTGGGCGCTTTCCTGCAGAGCGTCGAGCAGGGAGTCCTGAGATATTGCGGGTAGCAATGACACTTAATAAAGGTCCGTTTCTTCGCTGCGGGCAGTGAGGACTTCGTAACCATCGGCAGTGACGGCGATGGTGTGTTCCCACTGGGCGGACAACTTGCGGTCTTTGGTGACCACGGTCCAGGCGTCGGGCAGCAGTTTATTGGCGGCTTTGCCGGCGTTGATCATGGGCTCGATGGTGAACACCATGCCTTCCTGCAATTCAAGACCTGTGCCAGGTTTGCCGTAGTGCACCACCTGGGGCTCTTCGTGGAAGCCTTCGCCGATACCGTGGCCGCAGTATTCCCGCACCACAGAGAAGCGTTCGCCTTCGGCCATTTTCTGAATTCGATGACCAATGTCGCCAAGCTGTATGCCGGGCCGGACCATGCGGATACCGGCCAACATGCATTCACGGGTGGTTTCCACCAGTCGGCGGGCCAACACAGAGGGCTCGCCCACGTAAAAACATCTTCGAGGTGTCGCCATGCCAGCCGTTCTTGATGACGGTGACATCGATGTTGACGATATCGCCGGTTTTCAGGGCCTTGCGGTCGCTGGGGATGCCGTGGCAGACCACATGGTTCACCGAGGTGCATACCGATTTGGGGAAGGGCATGCGACCGGGGGCGCCGCCATAGCCCAGAGGGGCAGGAATCGCTTGCTGCTTGTTGACGATATGGTCGTGGCAGATGCGGTCCAGTTCCTCAGTGGTGACCCCCGGCTTGACGTACTCGCCGATCATTTCCAGGACTTCGGCGGCCAGCTTGCCCGCTTCACGCATTTGCTCGATTTGCTCGGGGGTTTTAATGACGACATTCATGGGACTTGGGGAAACTCCTGCTTTTTCAGTGAGTTGGGCGGGGCTTGGGCAAAGCATTTTGGGCCGGGTAGGCACCTTTGCGTTGCCTGTGAGGGGCGGCTGTGGTATAAAGCGCGCGCTTTCCCGCTCTGCGTCGGTCAACAGACGACGGTGTCGCATTGTAACCGCCGATGAGTGGGGAAGGAAATCACACATGCCCCGTCACATAGCCCTGGGTGCCTTCTGGTCTGTAAGTTGGACCGATCTGGTTGGGTTTATGCGGGGGCGTGGAGGCCTAACCCAAAGTGGAGTACTAACAATGTCTAGCGTAACTATGCGCGATATGCTGAAAGCGGGCGTGCACTTCGGTCACCAAACCCGTTACTGGAACCCGAAGATGAATGCTTACATCTTCGGCGCCCGCAACAAGATTCATATCATCAACCTGGAGCAGACCCTGCCCCTGTTCAACGACGCCATGGCGTTCCTGAACAAGCTGGCTGCCAGCAACAACAAGATCCTGTTTGTTGGTACCAAGCGTGCGGCGCAGAAAGCGGTGAGCGAAGAAGCTCAGCGTTGCGGTATGCCCTATGTGGATCACCGTTGGTTGGGCGGCATGCTCACCAACTGGAAAACCATTCGTCAGTCCATCAAGCGTTATCGTGAGCTGGAAGCCCAGTTCCAGGATGGCACTTTTGACAAGCTGACCAAGAAAGAAGCCCTGATGCGTAAGCGCGAGATGGACAAGCTCGAGCGTTCCATCGGTGGTATCAAGGATATGGGCGGCCTGCCTGACGCACTGTTCGTGATCGACGTAGATCACGAAGACATCGCGCTGCAGGAAGCTCGCAAGCTGGGGATCCCGGTTGTTGCAGTGGTTGATACCAACTCCAACCCGGACGGCGTTGATTACGTCATTCCCGGCAACGACGACGCAATCCGCGCCATTCAGCTGTATGTGAAAGCCGCAGCTGACGTGATTCTGGAAGGCAAGCAGTACGCCCAGAACCAGACCGGTGGCGAGAGCGAGTTCGTCGAGGTAGCAGATGAAGCCCAGGGCGAAAAAGCCGAAGGTTAATCTATCGGTGGGCGAGCCGCTGGCTCGCCCGCTTTACCGAAACATACCAAAGTTAAGAGGATAATCATGGCTGCTGTTACTGCTGCAATGGTTAAAGAGCTTCGTGAGCGTACCGGTCTTGGCATGATGGAGTGCAAGAAGGCGCTGGTTGAAGCTGATGGCGATATCGAAAAAGCCATCGACGATATGCGTAAATCCGGCCAGGCCAAAGCGGCCAAGAAAGCCGGCCGCACCGCTGCTGAAGGCGGTGTGGTGATTGCTACCAACGACGCAAACACCGTT
Source organism: Alcanivorax sp. DG881 (assembly GCF_000155615.1). Classification (GTDB taxonomy): domain Bacteria; phylum Pseudomonadota; class Gammaproteobacteria; order Pseudomonadales; family Alcanivoracaceae; genus Alcanivorax. The sequence continues at coordinate 216,763 of NZ_DS989915.1, forward strand.
AGCGTGATGGTAGAAATCAACTCCGAAACCGATTTCGTTGCCCGCGATGAAAACTTCCTGGGCTTCTGCGACAAAGTGGCTGGCGCTGCTCTGGCCGCAGGTGAAACCGACGCCGCCAAGATTGGCGAGCTGACTCTGGACGACGGTGCGACCGTTGAACAGGCCCGTCAGGCACTGGTTCAGAAAATCGGTGAAAACATCCAGATCCGTCGTGCTGCCAAGCTGGAAGCGGAAGGTGCCATTGGCGCTTACGTTCACGGCGGCCGTATCGGTGTTCTCGTTGCCCTGAAAGGTGGCGATGCCGAGCTGGGTAAAGATGTTGCCATGCACGTGGCTGCGGTTAACCCGATGGTCATCAGTGGCGATCAGGTTCCTGCTGAAGTGCTGGAAAAAGAGAAAGAGATCATCCGTGCCCAGCCTGATATGGAAGGCAAGCCGGCTGAGATCGTTGAGAAAATGCTCGGCGGCCGTATCAACAAGTTCCTGAAAGAAGTGAGCTTGCTGGACCAGCCGTTCGTGAAAGATCCGAATACCACTGTCGGCGCGCTGGTTAAAGCGGCCGGTGCTGAAATCGTCGCTTTCGAGCGTCTGGTTGTCGGCGAAGGTATCGAGAAAGAAGAAGTCGACTTCGCTGCCGAAGTGGAAGCTGCGGCCAAAGGCTAAGGCTCGCGAGTTCGATGTGTAAAAGGGCGCCTTGCTGGCTTGACTAGCAGGGCGTTTTTTTCGCCTGTTGAACGGCAGAAAGTGAAAAGCGCTTGCAACCATCGTGCGGGGCGGTACTGTGCTATGCAGCACAGGCTCGTGCGTTTGAATGCAGTGAAAGGCCGGCCTGGGCCGGTAAAAATGATGACGATGGCGGGTTATTCATGGGTGGCGGTTTCGTATGAGTGGTGGAGAGAAAGACATGCCGACGAACAAGGAGCGCTCACCGCGCTATAACCGTATTCTGCTCAAGCTGAGTGGTGAGGCGCTGGCGGGTGAAGAGGGGTTCGGTATCGACCCGAAGGTACTGGATGCCATTTCCCTGGAAATCGGCCAACTGGTTGGCATCGGTGTTCAGGTCGGCCTGGTTGTTGGCGGTGGTAATCTGTTCCGTGGTGCCGCGTTGCAGAGCGCGGGCCTGGACCGGGTCGCCGGGGACCATATGGGCATGCTGGCGACAGTAATGAACGGCCTGGCCCTGCGCGATGCCCTGGAGCGTTCCAATATCCGCACCCGCTTGATGTCGGCGATCCCCATGAGCGGCGTGGTCGAGCACTATGACCACCGCAATGCCAACCGCCACCTGAAAAACGGTGAAGTGGTGATCTTCTGTGCCGGTACCGGCAACCCCTTCTTTACCACCGATTCTGCCGCCTGCTTGCGCGGCATTGAAATCAGTGCCGATGTGGTATTGAAGGCGACCAAGGTGGATGGGGTCTATAATGACGATCCGGTGAAAAATCCGGATGCGGTCAAGTATGACACCTTGACCTATGATGAAGTGCTGGATAAAAAACTGGGTGTCATGGATCTGACGGCCATTTGTCTGTGCCGTGACCATGCCATGCCATTGCGTGTTTTTGATATGAACAAGAAGGGTGCCCTGCTCAACCTGATGTTGGGCGGTAGTGAAGGTACCCTGGTGGAAGCCGCGCAGTAAGCGTTGGCGATAGCCGCTGATAGAGCGAGGAATAACGGTGATTGACGATATTCGCAATGATGCGCAAAGCCGCATGAAAAAGAGTCTTGAGGCGCTGGATACAGCCATGAAACGGGTGCGTACCGGTCGGGCGCATCCGAGCCTGCTGGACAATATTACCATCGAGTATTACGGCGCAGAAACGCCGCTCAACCAGATGGGCAATATCTCGGTGGAAGAGGGCAGAACGCTGACGATTTCGCCGTTCGACAAGTCGCTGATTCCGCAGATTGAACGCGCCATCATGATGTCTGATCTGGGCCTTAACCCGTCCACCTCCGGCACCCTGATTCGTTTGCCGCTGCCGCCGCTGACCGAAGAAACCCGTCGGGACCTGGTCAAGGTGGTGCGGGCAGAGGCAGAGAAAGCCCGCGTGTCCGTGCGCAACGTGCGTCGTGATGCCAATGGCGACTTGAAAGAACTGCTCAAGGAAAAAGAAATTTCCGAAGATGAGCAGCGCCGCGGCGAAGAACAGATCCAGCAGCTTACCGACAAGATGGTGGCGCAAGTGGAGAGTGTTCTGAAAGAGAAAGAAGAGGAATTGATGACCGTTTAATCGCTGCTGGCGAAACGGTGATCTGACTGACATTTCGGGCTGCGCGTCAGCCCGTTTTTATTATTGGCGGATGCAGTATGGCCGACAATCAACCGCATTCCAGCGCCCCCGATCTCGATTCCCATCAGGGCAGTGTGCCCCGCCATGTGGCGATCATCATGGACGGTAACAACCGTTGGGCCCGTAAGCAGGGCTTGCCGGGTGAGGAAGGGCATCGTGCCGGTGAGGCAACGGTGCAGGCGATCATTCGCCAGGCCGCCCACCAGGGCATTGAGGCGTTGACGCTTTTCGCGTTCAGCTCGGAAAACTGGCGCCGACCCCAGGCTGAGGTAGATCACCTGATGGCCTTGTTCCTGAAGGCATTGGGTGGCCGGGTTGAAGAACTGCACGGGCACGGTGTACGTATCCGTTTTATTGGTGACCGCTCAGCGTTCGCTGCGGACTTGCAGGACGGTATGGCCGAGGCGGAGTCGTTAACCGGTGCCAATAACCGCATGACTGTGGTGATCGCGGTGAATTATGGCGGGCAGTGGGATATTGCCCACGCCGCCCGGATAATGGCGGAAAAAGTGGCCGCCGGTGAGATACAGCCGGAGCAGATCAGCGCGGAGTCCATGGCGCCGCATCTGTCCATGGCGGATTTGCCGCCGCCGGATTTGCTGATCCGTACCGGTGGCGATCAAAGAATAAGCAACTTTTTGTTGTGGCAACTGGCTTACAGTGAACTGTATTTCTCACCGTTGTTGTGGCCAGATTTTGACGCTGACGCCTTTGATGCAGCGTTACAGGATTTTGCTGGCCGCCAGCGACGCTTTGGTCGCTCCGGTGAGGAAGTGACCAGCTTGAGTGGAGAACAATAATGTTAAAGCTGCGCGTGATTACCGCGCTGGTGCTGCTGCCAATCGTGCTGGGCGCCGTTTTCGGGCTGGATCGCCTGCCGTTTGCCATCGTGGCCGGGGTGTTCTTTATCCTCGCCGGCTGGGAATGGGCGGCAATGATGGGCAAGGTCAGCCTGACTGTGCGATTGGCCTGGGTGGCGGCACTGGCTGTGGTGATGGCCGCAGCGGAGTATTTCCAGCCCGCCTGGTTACTGAATGCCATTCCCGTGTGGTGGTTGTTGGCGTTGCTGCTGGTGGTGGGCTACCCGGGCAATGCTCGCGCCTGGTACCGCCCTGCGCTGATGGCGCTGGTGGGGCTGTTGTTGCTGGTGCCGTCCTGGGCGGCCATTGTGCAATTACAGAGCAATGGAGCCCTGGGCCTGGCGGGCCCCTGGGCGCTGATGTTTATCCTTCTGTGGGTGTGGGCGGCGGATACCGGTGCGTATTTTGCCGGCCGTACCTTTGGCAAACACAAGCTGGCCCCGCTGGTGAGCCCGGGCAAGACCATCGAAGGGCTGTTGGGCGGGGTGGCTCTGGCGTTGGCGGTGGTGGCAGGCGTGTATGCTGCCGGTCTGCTGGACGCCCAGTTGTGGCCGCTGATGCTGGTGGCCTTGTTCACTGTGCTGGCATCTGCCCTGGGCGATTTGTTTGAAAGCATGGTGAAGCGTGAGCGCGGCTTCAAGGACAGCGGCACCATCCTGCCTGGTCACGGCGGCATGCTGGACCGCATCGACAGTGTTACCGCTGCCATGCCCATCGCTCTGGCCGGGTTTAACTGGTTTGCCCTGCCGGGAGGCAGTTTGTGACACCCTCTGCAAGTGATTCCCTGCGTGCTGCTCGTACTGGCAGGCAGCGCCTGACGCTGCTGGGTGCCACGGGCAGTATCGGCCAGCAAACCCTGGATGTGGTGGTGCGTCACCCGGAGCGCTACGAGGTGTTTGCGGTTACCGCTGGTACCCAGTGGCAGGCCATGGCGCGACTCTGCGAAACGGTACATCCACGTTATGCCGCCATGGCGGACCCTGCCGCCGCCACGGCGCTCCGGAACCATCTTGATAAGGTCGGGTCACAAGTAGAGGTTCTGGCTGGCCCTGAATCCCTCTGTGAACTGGCTGCTCACCCGGATGCCGATACCGTGGTGGCGGGTATTGTCGGCGCGGCGGGAGTGCGTCCAACTCTGGCGGCGGTGGAAGCGGGTAAGCGAGTGCTGCTGGCTAACAAGGAAGCGCTGGTCGTGACCGGTTCCTTGTTTATGGATGCGGTAAAGCGTCACGGGGCAACCTTGTTGCCGCTGGATTCAGAGCACAACGCCATTTTTCAATGCCTGCCCACCGAAGGGGTCAACGCTGGCGTGGAGCGTCTGTTGTTGACCGCATCGGGTGGCCCTTTCAGGGAGTTCAGCGCAGAACAGTTGCAAGCGGTCACCCCGGAACAGGCCATTAAACATCCCAACTGGGATATGGGGCCGAAGATTTCTGTGGACTCTGCCACCTTGATGAACAAGGGGCTGGAGTTTATCGAGGCTTGCTGGTTGTTCGATGTGCCGCCCGCCATGGTGGATGTGGTGGTGCACCCCCAGAGTGTGATTCACTCCATGGTCGCTTATCGGGATGGCTCGGTACTGGCGCAGATGGGAACGCCGGATATGCGCACCCCCATCGCCTGCGGTCTGTCATGGCCGGAGCGGGTGGAATCCGGGGCCAAGCGGCTGGATTTTGCGGCGTTGGCCGGGCTGGATTTTGAATTGCCGGACCTGAAACGGTTTCCCTGCCTGGGCCTGGCGCGTGATGCCATGGCCGCCGGTGGGACCGCAACGGCGGTGCTCAATGCGGCCAACGAAGAGGCTGTGGCGGCTTTTCTAAGCGGTCAGCTCGATTTTATGGGCATTGCGGATGTGGTGGCGCGAACCCTGGAGCAACAGGATGCGCCAGCCTGCCGGGATGTGGATGCGGTCATGGAGATTGATCGCCAGGCGCGGCAGGTTGCCTGCCGCTGGATTAAGGAGCGTGGATGCTGACGTTGCTGGCATTCGTCGTCACGATTGTGATCATTGTGGCTTTCCATGAATGGGGCCACTTTCTTGCCATGCGCGCCTTTGGCGTCCGTGTTCTGACCTTTTCTGTGGGCTTTGGCCCGAAAATCCTGCGTTTCACTGACAAGAAAGGCACTGAGTGGGTGATCAGCGCGATCCCTCTGGGTGGTTACGTGAAACCACTGGATGTCCGTGAAGATGAGACGGCGGACGGTGCGCCGGGCGAATTTTCCGCCAAGCCGGCCTGGCAGCGTGTGATTACCTATGCGGCGGGCCCGGTATTCAACTTTATCCTCGCCATGCTGATTTACTGGGTATTGATGTTTGGCTATGGCCAACGCGGCCTGGAGGCAGTGGTGGGCCCGGTGACGCCGGATTCGGTCGCCGAGCAGGCAGGTTTTGTGCCTGGGGACCGCATCGTTGCGGTGGGCAACACCGAGCTCAAAGGCTGGCGCGCCTTCTATAACGAATTGATCCTGCATCTGGGCGAGCCGGATACCCTGGCGATCACCGTAGAGCAGGCAGGGGGCGGCACCACGGTTCGTGAGCTGGATACCTCGCCCTGGTCCGCAGATCTGGACAAGCCGCCCCTGGAAGCTCTGGGGCTCAATCAGGCCGTGGTTATTGGTGAGGTCCAGGCGGACAGTCCGGCAGAGCAGGCTGGCCTGACCGGTGGTGATCAGGTGCTTACCCTGAACGCTGAGCCGGTATTCAGTTGGTCCCAGTGGCAGGAAAGTATCATGGCAGCACCGGGTGAGGCCCTGACTGTCGGCGTACTTCGCGGAACGCGCATCGAGACGCTCCAGGTGGAGCCTGCCACAGTGACTGAAAACGGTGAGTCCTTTGGCCGTATCGGCGTTGGCCTGGGAGGCGTTTACCAGCAGGAATTTGGTGTGCTGGGCGCTGTCGGTGCGGCGGGCAGTCGCTTTGCCGAGCAGGTGAACGTGGTGGGCGCGAGCCTGGTGAAACTGGTGACCGGCAAGCTCTCCCTCGATAACCTGGGCGGCCCTATCACCATTGCCCAGGTGGCCGGTGAAAGTGCGTCCATAGGCATTGCCAGCTTCCTGGCATTGCTGGCTTACCTCAGCATCACGCTGGGGGTGATTAACCTTCTACCCGTACCAATGCTTGATGGCGGCTGGATTTTCTTTGGAATCATTGAAATGATTCGCGGTCGCAGTTTACCTGAGCGGTTCTTGATGGCCGCACAAGGTGTTGGGCTGACGCTCGTGGTCAGCTTCATGTTATTGGCCATTTACAACGACTTGGTGAAGCAGTTTTCATGAGATTTGGGGACATTCTGAGCAGCCCCCTGAAGGGCCTGCTAGCGGTTTTTTGCCTGTTGGCAGCGCCGCTGCTAAATGCGGACACACAGCTACCGTTCAAGGTCCACGATATTCGCGTAGAAGGGCTTCAGCGTTTGCCAGTGGAACGGGTCTATGCCTCCCTGCCGATTCAGGCCGGTGACACGGTTAACCGTGATCAGGTAGTCGATGCGGTGCAGCGCCTGTTTGCCACCGGCAATTTCGAGGATGTGCAGCTGGGCCGTGACGGTGATGACCTGGTGGTTATTGTTGCCGAGCGACCAAGCATCGCGCGCATCGACTTGTCCGGTAACAAATCCATTGATGAAGAAAATCTGCGCAAGGGCCTGACTGAAGCCGGGCTGGCTGAAGGCGAAGTGTTCCAGCGCTCTACCTTGCAGGCGATTGCCGGCGAGCTGGAGCGTCAGTACGTCAGCCAGGGCCGCTACGGGGCAGACATCAAGACCGAATCGGTGGCGCTGCCGCGTAACCGGGTGGCCCTGAAGATCGAAATCTATGAAGGCAAAGCCGCCAGAATTCGCAACATCAACATCGTTGGAAACCAGTTGTTTGACGATGAAGCCTTGCTGGAAGATTTCGAACTGCATTCTTCCGGTTTCTGGTCGTTCATCAAAGGTGATGACAAGTATTCCCGGGAAAAACTGGGCGGTGACCTGGAGCGGTTGCGTTCCTATTACCTGGACCGCGGTTATATCAACTTTTCCATCGAGTCCACTCAGGTATCCGTGACACCGGACCGGCGCAGTGTATTTATCACGGTGAATGTGGCTGAAGGCGAACAGTACACCGTGAATGAAGTAAACCTGGCCGGTGACCTGGTGGTAAAAGAGGATCAATTGCGGCCTTTGCTGATCGTGAAAAAAGGCCAGGTGTTCAGCCAGCAACTGGTGACCTATACCAACGATTTGATCAAACGCCGTCTTGGCAATGAAGGTTACACTTTCGCGGAAGTGAATGGCCGTGAGCATAATGCCAATGATGAAGACAACACCGTCGATGTGACTTTCTACGTGGACCCGGGCCGCAAGGTCTATGTTCGCCGGATCAACTTCAGCGGTAATGCCAAGACGGATGACGAAGTGCTGCGCCGTGAATTGCGTCAGTTCGAACAGGCCCCGGCAAACACCTCATTGGTGGACTTGTCTCGCCAGCGTCTGCAGCGGCTCGGTTACTTCAGCGTGGTAGAGGCGGATACTCCGCGAGTACCCAATGCGGATGACCTGGTGGATGTGAATTACAAGGTTGAAGAGCAGCCTTCCGGTTCCATCGGTGCCAACGTGGGTTTCTCCGATGCCTCCGGTTTCATCTTCGGTGCCAACGTGACCCAGAATAACTGGCGCGGTAGTGGTAACCGGGTGTCCTTTGCGCTGAGCCGGTCTGATATCCGCGACTCCTACAGCTTTTCGCATTACAACCCGTATTACACCCTGGACGGGGTAAGCCGGGGCTTCAGCCTGTTTTATTCTGAAATTGATTTCGATGAAACCACAGTAGCGTCCTACGCGGCGGATCGTTTGGGTGGCTCGGTGACGTTTGGTTATCCCATCTCGGAATATTCTCGCCTGAGCTTCGGTGCCACCTACGAGAAAACCGACATTACTACCGGTGATTTCGTGGCCGTGGATATTGCCAACTTCCTGATCCAAGAAGGCACCAAGTTCAATGAATACAAGGCCAATGCGTCCCTGCAGACCAGCACCCTGAACCGGGGCATCCTGCCTGATCGCGGTTGGTCGAGTACCCTTGGATTTGAAGTGGCGGTGCCGGGGTCCGATTACGGCTTCTACAAGCTGAACTGGACCGGGCAGAAGTATTTCCCCATTACCCAACGCTGGACGCTGCGCACCCGTGCTGATGTGGCCTACGGTGATGGCTATGGTGACGACACGGTGCTGCCGTTCTTCGAAAACTATTATTCAGGCGGTATCGGCTCTGTGCGTGGCTACGAGTCTCGCTCCCTGGGGCCACGCTCTGAAGGCCTGAGCTATTTCCTCAATGGCACCACGGATCCAAGCCCGGATCCCATCGGCGGCAACTTCCTGACAGAAGCGAGCATGGAGCTGATTTTCCCGACGCCCTTTGCGCCGGAGTCGCGAAGCGTGAGAACCTTCCTGTTCGTGGATGCGGGGAACGTGTTTGAAACCGAGCGGGATGATATTTTTGCGGACTTTGAGCCGCAGGATATTCGCACCTCTGCCGGTATCGGGCTGACCTGGTTGACGGCCATCGGGCCGCTCAGCTTCAACCTCGCCAAGGCACTGAATGACCAGCCTGGCGATGACACGGAAGTATTCCAATTTTCTCTGGGACAGACTTTTTAGGAGTTTAATAATGATGAAAAAAACACTGGTAGCACTGACTCTTCTTCTTCCGGCTCTGGCGATGGCCGATGGCACCATTGGGGTTCTCGATCCGATTGCTGCACTGCAATCGTCGGATAACGTGAAGGCAAAAATGTCATCACTGGAAAATGAGCTGTCTGCCGATGAGCAAAAGCTCAATTCTCTGCAGAATGATGTGCAGAAGCTGCAGCAGAAACTGCAGAAAGAAGCCATGACCATGTCAGCGGATCAGCAGGACACGCTGAAGACGCAAGGTCAGCAGAAGATGATTGAAATCCAGAGCCTGCAGCGCAAGCTGCAAAAGCGTGCCAATGAAGCGCAACGTGAGATTCTGGAAGAAATGCAGCCGAAACTGAAAACCGCCATGGAAGCCGTGGCCAAGCGTGAAAAGCTGGATGTGGTACTCAATGCCCAGGCGGTGATGTACACCAAGCCTGATCTGGACATTACCGAGGCTGTGGGCAAACAACTGAACAGCATGAAATAATGCTGACTCTCGGAGCGCTTGCAGAAAAGCTGGGTGCGGAGCTGGTCGGAGAGGCCAGCCACGTGGTGGACGGTCTGGGTACGATCCAGTCCGCGTCATCCAGCCAGCTTACCTTTCTTGCCAATCCTCGCTATCGGTCGTTTCTGGAACAGACCGGTGCGGGGGCGGTGCTGATCCCTGAATCCCAGCGGGCATACTGCCCGGTGGCGGCCCTGATCGTTAAAGACCCGTACCTTGCCTTTGCCAAGGCCAGTGCCTTTTTTGAGGTTGCGCCGCAACCGCAAGCGGGTGTGCATCCTGCTGCGGTGATTGATGCGACAGCCCGGATTGCCGATTCAGCTTCCATTGGTCCAAATGCGGTGGTGGAAGCGAATGTGACGGTGGGAGAGGGTGCCGTGATCATGGCCAACAGCGTGGTCGGCGCCGGTTCCGTTATCGGTGATCAGTGCCGAATTTGGCCAAATGTTACAATTTACCATGGTGTCACACTGGGTCCGCGCACTATCATACACGCCAATTGCGTGATCGGTGGCGATGGTTTCGGGTTCGCCTTTAATGGCGCGGGGTGGACCAAGCTTCATCAGGTCGGCGGTGTCACCATTGGTGCCGATGTAGAAATTGGCGCCGGCACCACAGTGGACCGTGGTGCAATCGACGATACCATTATTGGCAATGGCGTGATTCTGGATAATCAGATCCAGGTCGCTCACAACGTTGTCATTGGTGATCATACTGCTATCGCCGGGAAGGCTGGCATCGCGGGTTCAGCCAAAATCGGCTCTTTCTGCCTGATTGGCGGAGCCGCCGGTATTGCTGGCCACATCGAGGTGTGTGACAAGGTGCAAATCCTGGCCATGTCACTGGTCTCCAGCTCTATCAAGGAACCGGGTACCTATGGCTCTGCGTTGCCTGTGGATAGCCAATCCCGCTATCGTAGGAACGTGGCGCGTTTCCGGAATCTGGATGATCTGGCCCGCCGTGTGCGCAAGCTTGAGCGTTTAAGCGACTAATTTCCGCGATTTGCGGTACTTGCCTGTGTGGAACACATGATGATGGATATCCAAGAGGTCAGGGAATACCTGCCCCATCGTTACCCTTTTTTGCTGATTGACCGGGTACTGAATATTGAGCCCGGAAAACGGATCGAAGCGTTGAAAAATGTGACGATCAACGAGCCGTTCTTCAACGGCCATTTTCCTGATGAGCCCATCATGCCCGGCGTGCTGATCGTAGAAGCGATGGCGCAGGCTGCAGGCATTCTGGGTTTTGTGACGGAAAAAAAGAAACCCTCTGACGGCTATATTTACCTGCTGGTAGGGACTGACAAGGCGCGTTTCAAACGCCGGGTGATCCCGGGGGATACTCTGCACCTGTTCGCCGAGTATGTGGTGGTAAAGCGCAATATTCTGAAATTCACCTGTGAGGCGCAGGTAGACGGGAAAACCGTTGCGAGCGCAGAGATGCTCGTGGCTGAGCAAAAAGTCTGATCCCCGCCCGTACGCCAGTGATTAGCTGGCGTATACTGCCTGCCTTCATCATCAAAATAAAAGTGACTAGTCCATGATTCATCCGACCGCCCTTATTGATCCGGCCGCGGAGCTTGCAGAGGATGTGCAGGTGGGCCCGTACTCCATTATTGGCCCCGACGTGAAAATCGGTGCGGGCACCGTAGTGGCGTCCCATGTGGTCATCAAAGGGCCGACAACCATTGGTCGCAATAACCACATCTTCCAGTTCGCGTCCGTCGGCGAGGACTGCCAGGACAAGAAGTACAACGGGGAACCGACTCGTCTGGAAATTGGCGACGACAATGTTATCCGTGAATCGGTCACCATTCATCGCGGTACCATTCAGGATAACTCCCTGACTAAAATCGGTAGTCGTAACTTGCTGATGGCTTATGTGCATGTGGCGCACGACTGCATGATTGGCGATGACTGTATTTTTGCCAACAATGCCTCGGTGGCGGGCCATGCCCATGTGGGCAATGGCGTGATTCTCGGCGGCATGACCGGTGTGCACCAGTTCTGCAAGATTGGCTCCTACGCCATGACCTCCGGTTGCTCGCTGGTGCTGAAAGATATTCCGGCTTACGTGATGGTGTCCGGTAATCCGGCCAGCGCGCGCAGCATGAACTTTGAAGGCATGCGCCGTCGTGGCTGGTCCAAGGATGTAGTCAGCAGCCTGCGTCAGGCCTATAAGGTGGTCTACCGCCAGGGGCTCACGCTGGAACAGGCGCTGGCCGAACTGGAAGCCATGGAACCGTCGGATGCGCTGCAAATCTTCATCGATTCCCTGAAAGCGTCCGAGCGCGGTATCACCCGCTGACATGGCACAGCGCAAGGACGCACCGCTGGTCGCGCTGATTGCCGGGGAAGCTTCCGGGGATATTCTCGGCGCGGGTCTGATGCAGGCCCTTGCCGCCCGTTATCCCGGAGCCCGGTTTATCGGTGTCGGGGGCGAAGAGATGGCCGAGGCGGGGCTCACCAGCTTGTTCCCCATGGAAAAACTGTCGGTGATGGGAATCACCGAAGTGCTTTCCCATCTGCCCGAATTGCTGCGTCTGCGTAAATCCCTGGTCCGCTTCCTGCTGGAACAGAAACCGGATGTGGTCATCGGGATTGATTCCCCGGATTTCACTTTGCCCATCGCCCGGCGGCTCCACGATCGCGGCCTGAAAACCGTGCACTATGTGAGTCCGTCGGTCTGGGCCTGGCGGCAGGGGCGCATCAAGGGCATCAAGAAAAGCATTGATCTGATGCTGACCCTGTTGCCGTTCGAAGCCCGGTTCTATGAGCAGCACCAGGTGCCGGTGGCCTTTGTGGGGCACCCGCTTGCCGACCGAATTCCTCTGGAGACAGATGTGCCGGGTGCCCGCAAGGCATTGGGCCTGGATGCGCAGGCGCGTATTCTGGCTGTGCTGCCGGGTAGCCGCGGTGGAGAAGTGGGGCAGTTGATGCCCGCCTTTTTGGAGGCCATGGTGGTGTTGAATCAGCAGGATCCGGCGCTGCATTTCGTGATTCCTGCGGCCAACAATGCTCGCCGTGAGCAAATCCAGGCACTGCTGGACGCCCAGCCTGATTTACCCGTATCGCTGGTGGATGGCCAGAGCCGTACGGTAATGGCCGCCGCTGATGTGGTGCTTATGGCATCCGGCACTGCGACCCTGGAAGGCTTGTTGCTGACCAAACCCATGGTGGTAGGCTATCGGGTTGGCGCGGTGACCTATGCCATCGTCAGCCGTTTGATAAAGAGCGAATTTGTCTCACTGCCGAATCTGTTATGTCGGCAGGAAATGGTCCCCGAACTGATTCAGGAGGGACTGACCACGGATGCGATCGTTGCCGCCGTGCGTCGCTGGTTCGATCAACCTGAGCAGGCCCAGGCCCTGAAAGCCCGGTTCCAGGACGTACATGAACAGCTTCGCGGTGGCGCCAGCGAGAAAGCGGCAGCCGCCGTTGCTAAACTGCTGGAGGCCTGATGGCACCATCGCAATCATGCGATCCCTTTGCGGAATATGCCCTGGCTGACCCTTTCATCCCGTCCGCCTTTGCCTGGCAGCCTGGCATGCTGGTGGCGGGGGTGGACGAAGTGGGCCGCGGGCCGTTGGTGGGCGCGGTAGTAACAGCCGCCGTTGTTCTCGACCCTCAACACCCCATTGCCGGCTTGGCTGATTCCAAAAAAATTAGTGAAAAGAAACGGTTGGCGCTGGAAGCTGAGATCAAGTCTCATGCTCTGGGCTGGGCACTGGGGCGGGCCGAACCGGCGGAAATCGATGAGTTGAATATCCTGCATGCCACCATGCTGGCCATGCAGCGGGCGGTCGCCGGTTTACCCATGGCGGCGCAAGCCGTGCTTGTTGATGGCAATCGGGTGCCAGCGTTGCCGTGCCCGTCGCAAGCGGTGGTAAAGGGTGACGGCAGGGTGCCGGCCATTTCCGCCGCGTCGATCCTTGCCAAAGTGGCCCGGGATCGCGAAATGCATGCCTTGCATGCCCGTTACCCCCAATATGGCTTCGACCGCCACAAAGGCTACCCGACAGCGGTGCACATGGCGGCCCTGGAACAACATGGCGCCCTGGCCGAGCATCGCCGCTCCTTTGGCCCGGTCGCCGCAGCAATTGCACAAGGGAACCTGTTTTGAGTGATCCCCGTTTTGTCCACCTGCGCTTGCATACCGACTATTCACTGGTCGATGGAGTGGTGCGGGTCAAGGAACTGATCAAGACCTGTGTAAACCAGCAGATTCCGGCGGTGGCCGTTACCGACGATTCAAACCTGTTTGCGCTGATCAAGTTTTACCAGAATGCCATGAATGCGGGGATCAAGCCGCTGATGGGCGCCGACCTGTGGGTGCAGGGCACACACATAGAGGAGCCCGCTTGCCTGTCGTTTCTGGTGCTCAACGAAGCGGGCTATCAGAACCTGACGTTGCTGATTAGCCGCGCCTGGCAGACCAACCAGGATCGTGGCCGGGCGCTGGTGAAGCCGGAATGGGTAGCAGAGCTGAACGAAGGCCTGATCGTCCTTTCTGCAGCCTCCCAGGGCGAAGTGGGACAATTGCTACTGGCTGAAAAGTACGAGCTGGCGCAGCAATATGCGAGCTGGCTGGCCTCTGTGTACGGCGACCGTTTCTATCTGGAAGTGCAACGTACCTCGCGCCCGGGCGACGAAGATTGCTTGCATGCCAGTGTTACGCTGGCGGGGCAGCTGGGGCTGCCCGTGGTGGCAACCAACGATGTACGCTTTCTGCGCCGGGAAGATTTCGAAGCTCACGAATCCCGGGTGTGTATCCACGACGGCAACACCCTGGACGATCCGCGTCGTCCGAAGAAGTACTCCGAAGAGCAATACCTGAAATCCGCCGAAGAAATGGCGGAGCTGTTTGCCGACTTGCCCGAAGCGCTTGAAAATACGGTGGAGATCGCTCGCCGCTGTACGCTGGATATTCGCCTGGGGGAAAACTTCCTGCCGGATTTCCCGATTCCGGACGGCATGACCATCGAGCAATACTTTGAAAAAGTTTCCAGTGACGGGCTCGAAGAGCGTCTCAAGGTGTTGCTGGATAAGGATGATCCCGAGTACGCCATAAAACGAAAGGATTACGATGACCGGCTGCGGTTCGAGCTGGATATCATCAACCAGATGGGCTTCCCCGGTTACTTCCTGATCGTTGCCGACTTTATTCAGTGGGGTAAGGACAACGAAGTTCCCGTGGGCCCGGGTCGGGGCTCCGGTGCCGGTTCCTTGGTGGCCTATGCCATGAAGATTACCGACCTGGATCCTATTGGCTACGACTTGCTGTTCGAACGTTTCCTTAACCCGGAACGGGTCTCCATGCCCGACTTTGACGTCGACTTCTGCATGGAAAAACGCGACCGCGTGATCAACTACGTGGCAGACAAGTACGGCCGTGATGCGGTGAGTCAGATCATCACCTTCGGCACCATGGCCGCCAAGGCGGTGGTGCGCGATGTGGCGCGGGTGCAGGGCAAGCCTTACGGCCTGGCTGATCGCTTGTCCAAGATGATCCCGGGTATTCCGGGCATGACGCTGACCAAGGCGCTGGAGCAGGAAGAAACCCTGCGTGAATTCCTGGAAAGCGATGAAAATTCCGACAAGGACGCTGCCAACGAAATCATGGAGATGGCCTTCAAGCTGGAAGGCCTGACCCGGAACGTGGGCAAGCACGCCGGGGGCGTGGTGATCGCGCCGGGCAAGTTGACGGACTTCGCGCCGCTGTACTGTGAAGAAGACGGTACCAACCTGGTTACCCAGTACGACAAGGACGATGTGGAATCCGCCGGCCTGGTGAAGTTTGACTTCCTCGGCCTGAAAACCCTGACCATCATTGATTGGGCCGTAAAAGCCGCCAACGTGAAGCGCGGCCGTGAAGGGCTGGACGATCTGGTTATTGACCACATTCCGCTGGACGACGGCCCCAGTTTCGACCTGCTCAAGCGGGGCGATACCACGGCGGTGTTCCAGCTGGAAAGTCAGGGCATGAAGGAGCTGATCAAGAAGCTCCAGCCCGACGTATTTGAAGACATCATCGCACTGGTGGCCCTGTATCGTCCGGGGCCGCTGGAATCCGGCATGGTTGATAACTTCGTGAACCGTAAGCACGGTCGCGAACCGCTGGCCTACCCGGATCCGCAATACCAGCACGAGTGGCTGGAGCCGATCCTGAAACCCTCCTACGGGGTTATCCTGTATCAGGAGCAGGTGATGCAGATTGCCCAGGAGTTGGCCGGCTACACGCTGGGCGGCGCTGACATGCTGCGCCGGGCCATGGGCAAGAAAAAGCCTGAAGAAATGGCCAAGCAGCGGGCGATCTTCGAAGAAGGGGCTAAAGGTAAGGGTGTGGACCCGGACCTGGCCATGAAGATCTTCGACCTGGTGGAAAAATTCGCGGGCTACGGGTTCAACAAATCCCACTCCGCCGCCTATGCACTGGTTGCCTACCAGACCGCCTGGCTCAAGGTTCACTACCCGGCGGAATTCATGGCCGCCACCATTTCTGCGGATATGCAGAACACCGACAAGGTGGTGACCTTCATTGATGAATGCAAAACCATGGGGTTGCAGGTACTGCCGCCGGATGTGAATTCCTGTGGCTACCGCTTCACCGTGAACCCGGAGGGCGACATCGTCTATGGGTTGGGTGCCATCAAGGGGCTGGGTGAAGGTCCCATCGATGCCATCGTATCGGCGCGGGCAGATGGCGGTGAGTTCAAGGACCTGTTTGATTTCTGTCGCCGCATTGACCTGAAAAAAATCAACCGTCGTTCCCTGGAAGCCATGGTGCGCGCCGGGGTACTGGACAAGCTGGGGCCGAAAAGCAGTTTCCACGACCGCGCGCAGTTGCTGGCCACCTTGCCGGACGCCATTGCCGCTGCAGATCAGGATGCCCGCAACGAAGCGGCCGGCATCATGGATATGTTCGGGGCCGTGGATGACAGTCCGGCCACGGCGGTGGAATGGAAGCCGGCCCGCGCCTGGAACGACGAAACCCGTCTTAATGGCGAGCGTGACACCCTGGGCCTGTTTTTGACCGGCCACCCCATCGACCAGTATGAAAAAGAAGTGCGGCAGTTCGTGACCGCCCGAATCAATTCCCTGCAGCCCACCGGGAAAGGGGAGGCCGCCACCATCGCCGGGCTGGTGGTGGCGCTGCGTATTACCCGCAGCAAACGCAGTGGCGATCGTATGGCGTTCATCACCCTGGATGACAAGACCGGTCGGGTGGAAGTGTCGGTCTTCGGCAAGACCTTTGCCGAATACGGCGAGTTGGTGCAGAAGGATACCCTGCTGATCTTCAAGGGCGGGGTCCGCAACGACGAATACACCGGCGGCTTTAATCTGGTCGCCGATGAAATCATGGATATGCGCCAGGCCCGGGAAACCTTTGCCCGCCGTTTACGGGTGGCGGTGCCAGTGGCGGATGATTTGCCCCAGCAGCTCCAGCAGATGCTGTCGCCGTACCAGGGGGGCAACACGCCGGTGCTGCTGGATCTGGACCACAACATTGCCGCTGCCAGTTTCTGGCTGGGCGACGAATGGAAAATCAGCCCCCACGAGTCACTGGTGGAGGAGCTGCGGGTACGCTTTGGTGAAAACGCAGTGCGGATGGAGTATTAGCGCTAGACGCACCACGCAGCACGCTTCAACACGAGAAGGCTGAGTGGTGACCAGAGTGTCGGGTTCCGCGATTCAAACGCCTGGACGCGGCGGCAGGGCCACTCTTTGCGCTCGATGCTCTCCCGCGTTGTCGCGTGAAGCGTGATGCGTGCCGCGTCTCCCTTTGAAACAGTTTGCAACCTAGCCATGTCGGCCATGTCTCGACGTTGTCATTGGGTTGCGGCTACACTTGTTGCATTCTTTTATGGGCAGGTTGCGTTCGGGGGTCGCCGGCGTAGCGTTTCTGCCGTATTGGCGCCAGGGAACGGCCATTCTGGTCCGGGCGCATGCTGATAACACCTTGAACAGGCTCAGAATATGAATCCCAATTTCCTCGAATTTGAACAACCGATTGCCGACCTGGAAGCGAAAATCGAGGAATTGCGTTTGGTGGGCAGTGGCAGCGAGGTGAACATTTCCGAGGAAGTGGCCAAGCTGCAGGAAAAAAGCATTACGCTCACCGAAAGCATCTTCCGCGGCCTCAGCTCCTGGCAAATTTCCCAGCTGTCCCGGCACCCCAAGCGCCCCTACATGCTGGACTACATCAAGCGGATCTTTACCGATTTCGATGAGCTGCATGGGGACCGTGCCTTTGCCGACGACCCGGCCATTATCGGCGGCATGACGCGCCTGGCGGGCCAGCCAGTAATGGTGATTGGCCACCAGAAAGGCCGCGAAGTGAAAGAGAAGGTGCGCCGTAATTTCGGCATGCCGAAACCGGAAGGCTACCGCAAGGCGTTGCGCCTGATGGAAATGGCCGAACGCTTCAAGCTGCCGGTACTCACCTTTATTGATACTCCCGGTGCCTTCCCGGGTATTGATGCGGAAGAGCGTGGTCAGTCGGAAGCCATCGCCCGCAACCTGCGTGTCATGTCCCAGCTGAAGACGCCGATTATCGCCACCGTCATTGGCGAGGGCGGCTCCGGTGGGGCACTGGCCATCGGCGTCTGCGATCATTTGCAGATGCTGGAATTCTCTACCTATTCGGTGATTTCCCCGGAAGGCTGCGCCTCGATTCTCTGGCGCAGTGCCGACAAGGCGCCGGAAGCGGCAGAAGCCATGGGCCTGACCGCCGGCCGCCTGCACGAGCTCGGCATCGTGGACCAGGTGATCAAGGAGCCGCTGGGCGGCGCTCACCGCGATCACGACCAGGCCGCGGATGCCGTTCGCAAGGCGCTGGAAACCCAGCTGGAATCGCTGCGCGCCATGGAAATGGATGCGCTGATCGACCGCCGTTACGAGCGCCTGATGAGCTACGGCAACGTGGTCAGCGATCCCGCTGACGAATAACCATGTCCGATGCTGCCGGGTTCAGCCAGTCGCTGGCTGAACAGGCCCCCGACGGGCCTCTGCTGCTGGCCCTCAGTGGCGGTCTGGACTCCTGCCTGTTGCTTCACCTCCTGATCAAAGCGGGTCTGGGCCCGCGCCTCTCCGCTGTTCATATTGACCATCAATTGCAGGCCGATAGCCAGGGCTGGGCACGCTTTTGCCAGGCGCTGGCGGATCAGCAAGGTATCCCGCTCGCCATCGAAAAGGTGGCTGTCGACATGGCCAACGGGCTGGAAGCCGGTGCCCGTGATGCCCGTTATCGTGTGCTATTGCCACTGGCCCGCGCCCAGGGCGCGACGCTGGTGATGGCACACCATCGCAATGACCAGGCAGAAACCCTGTTGTTCCGGTTGCTGCGCGGAGCGGGTGTGCAGGGGCTATCGGCCATGCGTGAGCACAGTGAGCAACAAGGCGTGCCCCTTTGGCGGCCGTTGCTGGGGGTTGGCCGGCAGACGCTGGAGAGCTGGGGGGCGGCGTTATCGCTGAACTGGCGCGAAGACCCCAGCAATCAGGATCAGTCACTGCGCCGTAATTATCTACGCCACACCATTTTTCCGGCACTACGCGATCGCTGGCCCGGTGCCGATGGCACGCTTGCCCGGGCGGCGGATCATATGGCGGAAGCCGGTGAGCTGCTCAATGAAATCGCGGTACAGGATGCGGATAGCCTTGGCGTGGCCGGGGCGTCTTTTCCTCTGACCGATTTGGCCGATTTGTCCCTGGCGCGGCAGCGCAATGTGCTGCGCTGGTGGTTACAGCAAAACCGGGCCACCGCGCCCAGTGCCGCGGTGCTTGAACAGTTGCGGGTGCTACATCTGGCTGCGGGGGATAGCCAGGCGCGGGTGGAGTGGGGTGGATTCGCGGCACGCTTGTACCGTGGGGCATTGTATCTGGCTTCACGTGAGGCCTTTCAGCCCTGGCAGGGCGATGTGCTCTGGTCGGAAGGGGCGCCGCCGCCGGCCTTGCCCCACTGGCATTGGTCAAAGCAAGGTGCTGAGGGGGATATTTGGGTGCTTCGTCCACCGGGGAATCTGCAGCTCAGGGCATTGTCCGGCTCTCTGGTCGTGCGCCGCAATGGATTGCATCAACAGATCAAAGAACTCTGGCGCGCGGCGGGCGTGCCGCCCTGGCAGCGGCGTCAGTGGCCATTGTTGCTCCGTGATGGGGAGGTGGTGAGTGTGCCGCTGGTGGGGTTGGCCGATGGTGAAGAGGGCGACAACAGTGAGCGCTGGTATTTGCTGCCTTCAAACGAAGCTCCTCGCTAGCAAGCACTCCCGCATGAGCTACAGACACCGGGCGGCTGTCCGTTCTGGCGCACAGTAAAATACGACGTACCTGCTCGTCTCAGTATTCCGCCTCTGCCAGACTTGCGCTGACTGATCCCGAACCCCTTGCGTATTCAACCCTACAGCCGAAAAAGGGAGTGCCATGCAGGCCCTTCAGCAACACTTGCAGCAGACCTTTCAGCTTCAGGCCTTTCGCCCCGGGCAGCAGGCGGTTATCGACGCATTGCTGGCCGGGCGTTCGGCGCTGGCGGTGTTTCCCACTGGCGGCGGTAAAAGCCTGTGTTACCAATTGCCGGCGTTGATGTTCAGTGGTGTGACCCTGGTGGTGTCGCCGCTGATTGCATTGATGAAAGACCAGGTGGATCAGCTTCACCGGCTGGGTATTGCTGCCGCGCGGCTGGATTCCAGCGTGGATGCAGAGCAATTGCAGGGTATCTACCGGGGGCTGGATGACGGCAGTATCAAGCTGCTGTACGTGGCGCCGGAGCGCCTGGCCAATGAGCGATTTCTGGCGCGTTTGAAGCGGCTGTCGATCAGCATGATGGCGGTGGATGAAGCGCACTGTGTTTCTGAGTGGGGGCATAACTTTCGCCCGGATTATCTGAAACTGGCGCAGCTTGCCAGCGATCTCAATGTGGGCAGGGTGTTGGCGCTGACCGCGACGGCCACGCCCCAGGTGGCAGAGCAGATCCGCGACAGTTTTTCCATTGCCCGGGAAGATCATGTTCAGACCGGCTTTTTCCGCCCCAATCTGGCGCTGAGTATCCGGCCCCACAATGCCTCCGAACGGGATCAGGCATTGCTGGCGGCATTGCAGTCCCGATCGTCAGAGCCGGCCATTGTTTATGTCACCCTGCAGAAAACCGCCGAACAGGTAGCCGGGTTCCTGCAGGCGCAGGGGCTGCCGGCACAGGCATATCATGCGGGGCTCAAGGATGACGAACGCCACCGGGTACAGGAAACCTTCATGGCCGGGCAGGGGAATATTGTCGTTGCCACCATCGCGTTTGGCATGGGCATCGACAAGGCCGATATTCGCGCTATTTATCACTATAACCTGCCCAAGTCCCTGGAAAACTACATGCAGGAAATCGGCCGGGCAGGGCGGGATGGCGCACCCTCCGAGTGTGTATTGCTGGCCGGTTCGGACGATCTGACCGTACTGGAGAATTTCAGTTACGGGGACACCCCGGACAGTACGTCGCTGGCCGGATTGATCGACTGGCTGGTGGCCCAGCCCGAGCAGTTCGACCTGTCGGTGCATGAGTTGTCCGGACAATTCGATGTTCGTCCTCTGGTGATCAATACACTGCTGACCTATCTGGAGCTGGAAGGCGTGGTTCGCGCCACGGCGCCATTTTATACGGAGTACAAGCTGGCTTTCCGGACGTCCCAAGATGACGTGATCAGTCAATTCAATGACGACCGGGCGGATTTCCTGCAGCGGGTTTTCGCGACCGGGAAACAAGGGCGCATCTGGGTAACCCTGAAGCCCATTGATGCTGCCGCAGAGCTGCAGGTTGACCGGCTTCGCATCCTCAAGGCGCTGGGCTATCTGGAACAACAGGGAATGATTGAGCTGCGTGTGGCCGGGGTGCGCCAGGGATACCGGATGTTGCAGCGCCCCCAGGAACCTCAGGCGTTGACCGCTAGGATGGAAGAGCAGTTTCGCGTGCGCGAACAACGGGATATCCAGCGGTTGCAGCAAGTGTGTGACTGGGCCGAGGGCAAGGGCTGTTATCAGCAGGCCCTGGTGAGCTATTTTGGCGAACGCTTGCCTGAACCCTGTGGGCAGTGCAGTCATTGCAAGGGCGAACATTGCCCCATGACGGCACGCCATCGCCGTGTACCTGATGCGGCGGTGATTCAGGCAGTGAGACAGGAAGGGCATGGGGCGCTGGCCACGCCCCGGCAACTGGCGCGCTTTCTTTGTGGTATCAGCAGCCCCCGAGCCAGCCGTGCCCGTCTTGGCCGGCATTCCGCGTTTGCATCGCTGATCGACTCGCCTTTTGCCGATGTGCTGGCGGCATGCGAGAAGCCCTGAGGCTGGCCTCGGGCTTCCTGCCTCCTGCGCTCGGCGGGGCGCAAGAAGTGAGTCGGCCCCTGAACCCTGTTGCTCTCTCAGTCGCTTGGCCAGCCATTTAAACAGGCAGTGCGTAATTCGGCGTAGCCGATGTGGGTATCACCACCTTTTTACGCTCTCGGGAGCGATTCCGATTGAGGCGCGGGGCGGCTTCTGTTAACATTTTCTCCCGTCCTGATGTAGCGCAAGCTCCTGAATTTTCAGGTGTTCAATCGTCTCTTGCGAAGCTGGCCAACCCGATTCACGAAAGCTCCTTGCCCGTCTGTAACGTGCAGGGTGTTTTTTTTATGGGGGCCGGTACACACTGACGATGGTGCTATCAACCCACTAGCGATCTGGTGAGTGCATGTCTCGTTTCATCTTTGTCACCGGCGGTGTGGTGTCGTCTCTGGGGAAGGGGATTACCTCCGCGTCCCTGGCCACTCTGTTGGAAGCCCGCGGCCTCAACGTCACCCTGATTAAAATGGATCCCTACATTAATGTGGATCCTGGCACCATGAGCCCTTACCAGCACGGTGAGGTGTTTGTGACCGACGATGGCGCCGAAACCGACCTGGATCTGGGTCATTACGAGCGTTTTATTCGCACCCGCCTGAACCGCCGCAACAGCTTTACCACCGGCCGTGTCTATCAGCATGTGCTGGATAAAGAGCGCCGCGGCGAATACCTGGGCGCCACCGTCCAGGTGATCCCCCATATCACCGATGAGATCAAGCTGAAGATCCGCGAAGGGGCGGGCGATGCGGATGTGGCCATCGTGGAAATTGGTGGTACTGCGGGCGATATCGAATCGCTGCCTTTCCTGGAAGCGGCCCGACAGATGCGCGTGGAGCTGGGTTCCAGCCAGTCCCTGCTGGTGCACCTGACGCTGGTGCCGTACATCGCCACCGCCGGGGAAATCAAAACCAAGCCGACCCAGCACTCCGTGAAAGAGCTGCGTTCCATCGGCTTGCAGCCGGATATTCTGGTGTGCCGTGCGGATGACCCGATTCCGCAGAGCGCCCGGGAAAAAATTGCCCTGTTTACCAATGTGGAAGCCCGGGCGGTGATTTCCTCCCCGGACTGCAAGACCATTTACCAGGTGCCCCGTGGCATGCACGAGCAGGGCCTGGACGCCATCGTGGTGGAAAAATTTGGCCTGGACCTGCCCGAACCGGATCTTGGCGAATGGGATCGTGTGGTCGAAGCACAGCTGAACCCGGAAAACGAAGTGACCATCGGTATGGTGGGCAAGTACATCGAACTGGTCGATGCCTACAAGTCGCTCAATGAAGCGCTGATCCATGCGGGTATCAGCAACCGCGCCAAGGTCAATATCCTCTATCTGGATGCGGAAGATATCGAGCGTGACGGCACCGGTGTGCTGGAAAGCCTGGATGCCATTCTGGTGCCCGGTGGTTTTGGTGACCGGGGAACCGAAGGCAAGATCGCTGCGATCCGTTATGCCCGTGAGAACAAGGTGCCGTATCTGGGCATCTGTCTGGGCATGCAGCTGGCAGTCATCGAATATGCCCGTCACGTGGCAGGCATCGAACAAGCCCATTCCTCAGAGCTGAACCCGAACACGCCGGATCCGGTGGTGGGGCTGATCACCGAATGGATCACCGAAGATGGTCAGAAAGAGCAGCGCTCTGCGGACTCCGACCTGGGTGGTACCATGCGCCTGGGTGGCCAGGAGTGTGTGCTTGAAGACGGCAGCCGTGCGGCCCAGTGCTATGGCAGCACACGTATCGTGGAGCGCCATCGCCACCGCTATGAGGTAAACAACAACTACCTGCCGCAGCTGGAAGCGGCAGGCTTGAAGATCGTCGGCCGTTCCGTGGACGGTGAATTGGTGGAAGTGATCGAAGTGGGCGACCATCCGTGGTTTGTGGCCTGCCAGTTCCACCCGGAATTCACCTCCACCCCCCGTGACGGTCACGGTTTGTTCAAAGGCTATGTGGAAGCCGCTTTGGCGGAACAGCAGGCCCACAAGGAGGCGTGATCCCGTGAGTAATCAGAAGACCATTGCCCTGAACGGGCTGGAATTCGCCAACGACAAGCCCATGGCCTTGTTCGGCGGCATGAATGTGCTGGAATCCCGGGACATGGCCATGCAGGTAGCGGAAGCCTACGCGGAAGTGACCAGCAAGCTGAACATGCCCTGGGTATTCAAGGCCAGTTTCGACAAGGCAAACCGGTCTTCATTGAGCTCCTACCGGGGGCCCGGCCTGGATGAAGGCCTGAAAATCTTTGAAGAAGTGAAGAAAACCTTCAACTGCCCGGTGATCACCGACGTGCATGAGCCTTACCAGGCGGCTCCAGTGGCGGAAGTGGTGGATATCATCCAGCTGCCTGCCTTTCTGGCACGGCAGACGGACCTGGTGGTGGCCATGGCAAAAACCGGGGCCATCATCAATATCAAGAAGCCCCAGTTTCTGGCGCCCCACGAAATGTCGCACATTCTGCACAAATGTGAGGATGCCGGTAACGATCAGCTGATTCTTTGCGAGCGCGGTTCCAGCTTTGGTTACAACAACCTGGTGGTGGACATGCTCGGCTTCGGCATCATGAAGCAATTCAACTACCCGGTGTTTTTCGACGTGACCCACGCCTTGCAGAAACCCGGTGGCCGGGCCGATAGCGCCGACGGCCGTCGTGCCCAGGTTGCAGAATTGGGCCGCGCGGGGATCAGTCAGGGAATTGCCGGTCTGTTCCTGGAAGCCCATCCGGACCCGGATAATGCCAAATGCGATGGCCCCTGCGCCCTGAGACTGGATCGTCTGGAGCCATTCCTGGCACAGATGCAAACACTGGATAATACCGTCAAGGCACTGCCTGCCTTCGAAAATAACTGATTAGAGTTTGGAGATTGATCGACATGTCCAAGATCGTTGATATCAAGGCCCGCGAAATTCTGGATTCCCGTGGCAACCCGACCATCGAAGCCGATGTGGTTCTCGAATCCGGTGCCAGTGGCAGTGCCTGTGCGCCCAGCGGCGCCTCCACCGGTTCCCGCGAAGCGCTGGAACTGCGTGACGGTGACAAGTCCCGTTATTTGGGTAAAGGCGTCACCAAGGCGGTAGGCAATGTAAATTCCGCTATCCGTGAATTGCTGGTAGGCAAAGACGCTTCCGACCAGAAGGCGCTGGACCAGGCCATGCTGGATGCCGATGGCACCGAGAACAAGGCGAACCTGGGGGCTAATGCGATTCTGGCTGTGTCCCTGGCGGCGGCCAAGGCGGCGGCGGTGGATCAGGGTAAACCCCTGTACGAGTATATTTCCGACCTGCAGGACGACGATAACGAATACTCCCTGCCCGTGCCGATGATGAACATCATCAACGGTGGTGAACACGCGGATAACAACGTGGATATTCAGGAGTTCATGATCCAGCCGGTGGGCGCGCCCACTGTGGCAGAAGCCATTCGCTACGGGGCGGAAATCTTCCATGCGTTGAAAGGGGTGCTGAAGAAACGTGGCCTGAACACCGCGGTTGGGGATGAGGGCGGCTTTGCGCCGAACCTGCCCAGCAATGAAGCGGCACTGGAAGCCATCATGGAAGCCATCGAGATTGCCGGTTACAAGGCCGGTGATGATGTGACCCTGGCACTGGATTGCGCGGCCAGCGAATTCTATAAAGACGGCAAATATGTGCTGGCTGGCGAAGGCCGCAGCATGAGCTCTGAAGAGTTTGCGGATTACCTGGCAGAGCTGTGCGACCGTTATCCGATCATTTCCATTGAAGATGGCATGGACGAATCCGACTGGGATGGCTGGAAAATCCTCACCGAAAAACTGGGCAAGAAAATCCAGTTGGTAGGCGATGATCTGTTTGTGACCAACACCAAGATTCTCCAGCGCGGTATCGACGAGAACGTGGCCAACTCCATTCTGATCAAGTTCAACCAGATCGGCTCTCTCACCGAGACTCTGGACGCCATCAAGATGGCCAAGGATGCCGGTTACACTGCGGTCATTTCCCACCGTAGTGGTGAAACGGCGGACACCACCATTGCTGATCTGGCCGTGGCGACGGCGGCGGGCCAGATCAAAACCGGCTCCCTGTGCCGCTCCGACCGTGTTGCCAAGTACAACCGTTTGATTCGCATCGAGCAGGAACTGGGCCGTGCGGCTTACCATGGCCGTAAAGAGTTCAAGCTGCTCGGCTAAGCGATGCCAGCCCCCAAGGCAAAATCCAGCGCCGGCAACAGCAAGGGCAATGCCGAGCGGATGACACTGAAACTGTCACCCGCCCGGCAAGTCGCCTTGGCGTTGCTGGCGCTGCTGTTTTTGGGCCTGCAGGTCCGGTTGTGGTTTGGTGAAGGCAGCCTTCGGCATGTGGCCGCGCTGAAAAAGGACGTGGCCGTGCTGAAGGAAAGCAATGCCAAGCTGGCAGAACGCAATCGCCTGATGGCCGCCGATGTGAATGACCTGAAGCAGGGCACGGAAGCCGTGGAAGAAATCGCACGCAAGGACCTGGGTATGGTTCGCAAGGGGGAAACGTTTTTCCTGATTCTTGAACAGCCCCGGGGCACCGAGTGAATCCTGTTATTTCCGGCCCGCTGTATGCCGTGGTTCCCGCTGCCGGGGTGGGGAGCAGGATGGGCGCGGGTTTTCCCAAGCAGTATCTTTCCCTGGCCGGCCAAACCCTGGCCGAACACACCCTGAATCGATTGCTCTCGTTCGCGCCGATCCACAAAGTGGTGGTGGCGGTGTCCGCTGACGACCCCTGGTGGCCCACGCTGGCGGTATCCCGGCACCCGCGCATCCAGACGGTGGTCGGCGGCGACACCCGGGCTGATTCGGTACGCAACGGTGTTGCGGCAGTGCGGGACGAAGGTGGTGCCGACGCCTGGGTGCTGGTGCACGATATGGCCCGCCCGCTGATCCGGCTCTCGGATATTCAGAGTCTGCTGGACCAGACCGGCCCCCAGGGTGCCATTCTCGCCTTGCCGGTGGTGGATACCATCAAGCAGGCCGCAGAGCAAAAGCATATTGCGGCCACGCTGGACCGGGCGCATATCTGGCGGGCGCTGACACCTCAACTGTTCCCGGCGCAGGCGCTGCTGGCGGCACTACAGGGTGACCTGGCCACCATTACCGATGAAGCCTCTGCCATGGAGCGTGACGGGTGGCAGCCTGGGCTGGTCGCCGGTCACAGCGACAATATCAAGATAACCGTCCCCGACGATCTGCCACTGGCCCGCTTTTATCTGAGCAGGCAGCAGGGTGATGACAGCAGCGAAGGAGAACCGTGGTGAGCGTGCGTATTGGTCAGGGGTTTGACGTCCATGCCTTCGATGAGGGCGATCATGTCATGCTTGGCGGTATTGCCATTCCCCACAGCCACGGGCTCAAGGCGCATTCCGATGGCGATGTGGCGTTGCATGCATTATCCGATGCCTTGCTTGGCGCCTTGGCGCTGGGGGACATTGGCCACTATTTCCCGGACACCGACCCACAATGGCAAGGTGCTGATTCCGGCCAGTTGCTGAGTGCCATTTATGGGTCGATTCTGGATGCGGGATGGCGGCTGGGCAACGCGGACCTGACGGTGATCTGTCAGGCACCCAAGCTGGCGCCGCACATTGCCGGCATGCGTGAGCGCATCGCCGAATTGCTGCAGTGCGATCCGGGGCAGGTGTCGGTCAAGGCGACGACCACGGAAAAACTGGGCTTTACCGGTCGCAAGGAAGGCATAGCGGTGCAGGCCGTGGTGTTGCTGGAGAGCCTGTGAGTGCCGTGTCCGAAATGACTCATCAAGGCTTGCCCTGCGCCCACGGTGGTCCGGTGTGTCAGGGCGTATTGAAGGCCCGGCCAGACGATTTTTACGTTGCAGAACAAATGCACGTGACACCGGAAGGCCAGGGTGAACACCTCTGGCTGGAAATTGAAAAAACCGGTTGGAATACCGAAGACGTGGCCATGCTGCTTGCCAAGCAGGCCCGCGTTCATCGCTTGTCGGTGGGCTACAGTGGCCTGAAAGATAAACACGCGGTGACCCGGCAATGGTTCAGCCTGCATTTGCCGGGCAAGGACGATCCGGAGTTCGATTGGCCCGAAGGGCTGACGGTGCTGCAAGCCGGTCGTCACCGTCGCAAACTCAACCGTGGTACCCACCGCGCCAATGACTTTCGGTTGCGCGTCACGGCTTTCCAAGGCGACCGGGAAGCACTGGAGACCCAGCTGCACACCATCATGGCGGAAGGCGTTCCGAATTATTTCGGCGAGCAGCGTTTTGGTCGAGGGGCCGGGAATCTGGTGCGTGGCACCGAATGGTTGCTCGGCGGGGAAGCACCACGCAAGAAAGCGCTGCGGGGCATGTGGTTGTCCGCCGTGCGCAGCAATCTGTTCAATCAGGTATTGGCTGAACGGGTACGTCGCGACTGCTGGAACAGAGTGCTGGCCGGCGATATTTTGCAACCGGAAGGCAGCCGCGGATTATTTATGGCCGATGACGATTGCGACGCGGTGGAACGGGTTGCCAGCGGGGAAGTGCACCCCACCGCCCCTTTGCCCGGCCTGCCCGGCATGGCATCATCTGGCCCCTGTAATAAACTGGAGCAGCAGATACTGGCGCCACACGCCCCGGTGATTGAGGGCCTGCGCCAGATCAAGGTAGAAGAAGCCCGCCGTAGCACAAGGCTGCCGGTACGGGACTTGCAGTGGGTCTGGCATACAGACCCGGAACGGGAAGGGGAAGACTGCCTGGAGCTGGCGTTTACGCTACCCACAGGCGCTTTTGCCACGACAGTAATGGCAGAGCTGATCAGTTCACCGGCTGATTGACTCGCATTGAGGCAAACGAACACAGATGGATATCCAACTCAGCGGCATCGGCATGACGTCTGCGCGAACCCGGGATCGGTTAGTGCAGCGTCTGCGTGACGCCGGTATTCAGGACGAGCGCGTACTGGACGCTATCCGCAATACACCACGACACCTGTTTATCGAAGAAGCCCTGGCGCATCAGGCCTATGATGATACCGCCTTGCCGATCGGTCATGGGCAAACCATTTCCCAGCCCTGGGTGGTTGCCCGCATGACCGAGCTGCTGATTGCCAACGGGAAGCCGCGCAAGGTGCTGGAAATTGGCACCGGTTGCGGTTATCAAACCTCGGTGTTGGCACCATTTTGTGATGAGCTGTATTCGGTGGAACGCATTCGCCCCCTGCAGGATCAGGCCCGCAAACGCCTGTTGCAGCTGGGCCTGGCCAAGGTGCAGCTCAAGCATGCGGATGGCGGTTTTGGCTGGAAGGCAGAGGCGCCGTTCGATGGTATTCTCGCGGCGTGCGCCCGTGCGGATATTCCTGACGATTTGTTGTCTCAACTGGCAGACGGCGGCCGCCTGGTGATGCCGGTTGGCGGTGATCGCCAGCAGATTCTCACCGTGGTCGACCGTGAGGGTGATCAATTTCATACCCAGACCCTGGACCCGGTACGTTTCGTACCGTTCCAGCGTGGGGTGCTGCGATAAGGCAGCTTCAAGCTACAAGCTACAAGGCGCGATCAGAATTGGTTCTAGCGAATAAGCTCTGCCCGCGCACCACAACAGTTTGAAGGGCGAAATTCGGTAGTGGGGCAAGACAATCCCAAGCTCGTGTTGCAACGTGAAAGTGGTAACTTGCTTCCCGGTCTAAATGGTTCTGCTGATTAGAGAAGCGCGTACTCCAGCGTGCAAAAACACTCATCCCGAAATCGCGTTGTTGCGTGCAGCGTGGTGCATGAGGCGTAAACATGATTCGACCCGGTATTTTTTTTCGCGGCATGGCCATGGGAGCCGCTGATGTGGTGCCCGGCGTCTCCGGTGGCACCCTGGCCCTGATCACCGGTATCTATGAAGAACTGATCAACACCCTGGGCGGCATTACCCCGAGACTACTCACTGTATGGCGTCAGCAGGGATTCGTTGCCGCCTGGCAGCAGGCCAACCTCACGTTTCTGTTCACCTTGCTGGCCGGCATCTTCACCAGCATTGCCGTGCTGGCACGGCTAATCACCTGGTTACTGGATAGCCATCCGGTGCCGGTATGGGCCTTTTTCAGCGGCCTGATTCTCGCCAGCATTTTTCTGGTCTTGAAACCCTTGCAGCAGCGAGGCCCGGTGCAGATAGGTGCCTTTTTGTTGGGCACCGGCGTGGCCGTGGCCATCGGCCTGGCCCCGGCACTGTCGGCTGCCGGTAGCGGTGCGTTGGTGTTTTTCTTCAGTGGCATGCTGGCCATCTGCGCAATGATTCTGCCGGGCATTTCCGGCAGTTTTATCCTTCTTTTACTGGGCATGTACCAGCCTGTGCTGGAAGCTGTGAAGCAGGCTGAGTTTGGCTTGCTGCTGGCATTTCTGTCGGGATGCGCGGTGGGGCTGCTGAGTTTTGTGCATGTGCTCAAGTGGACGCTGCATCGTTTCCATGACACGGTCATGGCGTTACTGGCCGGCTTTATGGCGGGTTCATTACTGAAATTGTGGCCCTGGCGATTGAGCGGTGAGCACGGCCTGGGTGACACCTGGTTGTGGCCATCACAGTATGCTGCGATTACCGAGCAGTCCGCACAGCTGCCTTTGGCTCTGACCATGGTGGCAGTGGCGGCCGGGCTGGTGTGGTTACTTTACCGGGTGGCGCCGGTGCATAATGTTGCGCAGACACCGCAAGGCTGAGTAGCGCCCTGGGGGTCGGTTTACGCTTACTGAGCAATCTGGATTCTGGTTTCCTGGCAACGGGGTGGTTGATGGCAGTAGATCTTCACACAGGCACCGACAGTCACTGATGCGCACACTGGCAGCGTTCATGGTCTGGATTTTGGTCAGTGGCTGCAGTGCCGGCAACTTTGCGCCGGTGGTGGATATTTATGGCCAGGAACCGAAGCCGCGCAAAGTTACCTCCGGCACCCACCATGTGCGTGAAGGGGAGACCCTGTACTCCATTGCCTGGCGTTATGGTTGGGATTTTCGGGCGCTGGCCCGGGCCAACAATATTCCGGCGCCGTACACCATTTATCCCGGCCAGCGTATCTCGCTGGGCATCAAGACTTCCAGCCCGACGGTTGCCAGCAAGCCGGCCACGTCTTCTTCCAAACCGGCCAGCAAACCGGCGGCATCAAAACCCGCTTCCAAGCCTGCTCCGGCGGCAAAACCCGCCGCCAAACCCTCATCCAGGCCGACTGTACCGGTAGGCCCGGTGGAATGGCGCTGGCCTGCCAGCGGCCAGGTGGTGGAATCGTTTTCCAATGCCAGCCAGGGGCGCAAGGGAATCGCCATTTCCGGGCGCCGGAACAGCCCTGTGGTAGCGGCGGCCCCGGGGCGAGTGGTTTATCGGGGCAGTGGCCTGACAGGCTACGGTAATCTGCTGATTATCAAGCACAGCGAACGCTGGTTAAGCGCCTATGCCCATAATGATAAGATGATGGTCAAGGAAGGGGATACGGTGAAGGGCGGTCAACAGGTTGCCACCATGGGGGCCAGTGGCACTTTCCGCACTCAGCTGCATTTTGAAATCCGTAAAGACGGCAAGCCCGTCGACCCCATGGGCTATTTGCCCAAACGCTGATTTCCCGGCGCCGCTTTGACTTAACTGACTGGACGGAACACTTATATGCGTCGTGATGATCGCCGTGAACATCGCCTGCTGCTTGTGGCAGGGCTGGCCTCCGTGTTGACGGCGCTGATTCTGATTGCGGCAAAAGCCATTGCCTGGCTGATGACCGGGTCTGTCAGCCTGCTGGCCTCGCTGGTGGATTCGGTGATGGATTCCATTGCCTCGCTGATCAACTTTTTCGCTATTCGCTATTCTCTGGTGCCCGCGGATGAAGAACACCGCTTCGGCCATGGCAAGGCTGAAGCGCTGGCCGGGCTGGGGCAGGCGGTTTTTATTGCCGGTTCTTCGGTGTTCCTGATTCACCAGTCCGTGACCAAGCTGATGGACCCGCAGCCCATCAGCGAGAACGGTGCGGGCGTGGCGGTGATGCTGTTTTCCATCGTGCTGACATTCGGTTTGTTGTTGATCCAGAAGTATGTGGTCCGGGAAACCGGCTCCACTGCCATTGAGGCTGACTCGCTGCACTACCTGTCGGACCTGGCGGTCAATGTGGGAATCATCGTCGTGCTGGTGGTCAGCCAGTTTGGCTATTTGTGGCTGGACGGCGTGGTGGGCCTGGTGATTGCGGTCTTCATTCTGTTCAGCGCCTGGCATATTGCCTATGAATCTGCGCAGCTGTTGCTGGACCGGGAGATCCCCGGCGAGGTGAGGGAAGTGATTACCGCGATTGTGGCGGATCATCCGCAGGCGCTGGGGTTCCATGATCTGCGTACCCGCCAGTCCGGGCGCACCCAGTTTATCCAGCTGCATGTGGATATGGATCAGAACCTAACCCTACTGCAGGCCCACGATCTGGCCACCCGGATTGAAACGCGTATCCAGGAGGCGTTTCCCATGGCGGATGTGATTATCCACCAGGACCCGGTGGCCGTTGGGCCAAAAGTCACCCTCGACGATCGACCTCCAACCTGACGGCTCCTCCCAACCCCGCGCCAATGCTGGGCTGTACTGTGCGGTCAAACCGGGCTGTGCAGGTAAACACATTGTTTTCATAAGGGCTTTTCAGTAGCTTCATCACTGACTTGTTTGTGTTGAGGACAGACCATGAAAAGCCCCCATTCCGCCCCCAACGTGGCGGCAATCTGGCAGCAGGGCATGGCCCGACGGCGCTTTCTGAAATGGAGCCTGCTGGGTTCCGCAGGTGTGGCTGCCGTGGCCGCCGGCGGTTTTGCCTTTCTGCGCCGCTCCCCGCTGGACAACCAGCCTGCGCCGGAGTGGGCCACCGGGCTTTCTGCTGCGGAATATCACCTTTTTGATCGTGCCCGCCAGGTGTTGTTGCCGGTGGAAGGCACCGCGCTGACCCCCAGTGACCAGGTGCCGGTGGTGCGTAATGTGCAGGCACTGCTGAATAACCTGGACCCGGCCACGCGCAAGGAAATGGGGACGGGGCTGGGCTTGTTCGACAACGCGGCGGTGCTCAGTCACGGCCGTCGTTTTGTGGATCTATCCGACGCGGATGCGCGCGTTTATTTTGACAGTTGGGGGCGCGCCAGCGTGATTCAGCGCACCCTGGCCACAGTGATCAAGCAACTGACCTACAGCGCTTACTGGCAGGAGCCGGCAACCTGGGCGCCGACCGGTTTTGATGGCCCGGTCAGCGACAAGTGGGGGCTTGCCTATCTCGGCAATGCGCCGTTACCGGCCGATG
Source organism: Alcanivorax sp. DG881 (assembly GCF_000155615.1). Taxonomy (GTDB): domain Bacteria; phylum Pseudomonadota; class Gammaproteobacteria; order Pseudomonadales; family Alcanivoracaceae; genus Alcanivorax. Next base: position 249,661 of record NZ_DS989915.1, read on the forward strand.
ATGCGATGCGCGCCAACCAGCCGGAGGGGCAGGCATGAACGACACAATCGCAACAACAGCGGACAATACGGCAGGTTGGCAGGCCTCAGGCCTTGCGGTGCACCAGGCCAGTGATTTGACGGGCAAGCAGCCCGAGGGCGAGCGGCTGACAATTGAGGCGGATGTGGTGATCGTCGGCTCCGGAGCGGGCGGGGCGGTCAGTGCCTATGAGCTGGCCCGGCGGGGTTTCAAGGTTGTGGTTCTGGAAGCTGGCGCCTATGTGCCCTCAAAGGACTTCACCGAACGGTTCACTGACAGCCTGGACACCCTGTATCAAGACCATGGCGGCCAGACCAACAGCAGCGGCGATTTGTTGGTGCTGCAGGGCGCCTGTGTGGGGGGCTCCACGGTGGTCAATGGTTGTGTGTGTTTCCGTACGCCGGATTTCATCCTGCAGGACTGGCAGCGGGATTTTGGTCTCGATGACCTGACCACGGCGGAGCTGACACCCTATTTCGACGAAGTGGAAAAGAACCTGGCCGTCCATGAAAACGGTGAGCATGAGATTCCCCGTCACGGGCGCCTGATCCGCGCCGGTGCCAACCGCCTGGGTTGGTCGGTGAAACCGTTGCAGCGCAATATCCGCCAGTGCGGCCTGACCGGGCACTGCCTGTCTGGCTGCAAGACCGAACGCAAGCAATCCATGCTGGTGACCTATTTGCCCTGGGCTGCGGCCCACGGGGCGCAGATTTATGCGGATACCCGCGTGGAGAACATTCTCACCGAAAACGGCAAGGCCAGTGGTGTGGAGGCAACGGTAACCCACCGCGATGGCTCTGTTGCAGCGCGCATGACCGTCACCGCGCCCCGGGTGATTGTCGCAGCAGGGGCGGTGCAGACCCCGCTGCTGCTGCTGAAAAGCGGACTGGGTAACCGGTCCGGACAGGTGGGAAAGAACTTCGCCTGTCACCCGTCATTGTATGTTCCCGCCCGCTATCCAGAGCCGGTTTATCCCTGGCGTGGCGCCATGCTCGGTGTGTATGTGGACGAGTTTATGCATCCTGATAAAGGCGGTTTCGTGCTGGAAGACGGCGGCGCCGGGCTGGTGGAGCTGACCATGGCGGCGGAACCGGGCACCGGCAAACCGTTCATGGATTACATGGCCGATGCCAAGTACCTGGGCGGGTTGGTCACGCTGATCCACGACCACAATGTGGGCACCATTGAGTGGGACGGCGAGCGCAAGAAGATCAACTACCAGCTCAGCGATATGGATTTTCCCTCCATGCAGCGAGCGCTGAAAGCGGCTGCGCGTCTGCATCTGGCGTCGGGCGCTGAAGAAGTCTATGTGCCGGCCAGCGATAACCGGGTGATTCGCAGTGAGGCGGATATCGATGTCATGGTCGATACGCTGGAAAACCTGCCGCAGCACCTGCGTATGGTCAGTTACCACCCCCAAGGCACATGCCGAATGGGGGCAGACCCGGACCAGAGTGTGGTAGGCAGCGATGGCCAGAGCCACGATGTTCCCGGGCTGTACGTGGCTGACGCCAGCCTGCTGCCCACCTCCATTATCGTCAATCCGCAGATCACGGTGTATGCGCTGGCTACCCGAATTGCCCGGCAAATAGCGTGAAAGCAGCGGGCAGGGATGCCCGCAGCCCAGCCCTCCGTAATCACGTCGTCCCGCTTGATCATAACGCCCACCCCCGGTTGCGCCGGGGGCTTTGGCGTTTGTAACGGTTTGTTATAGACTCAAGGAATAATAACGATGGCAAATACCGCTCCACCAATAACAACAAGGGCCTGAACGAAAAACAGGCCTGCCCAGGAGAGGGTCTGAATGAAGAATAATAACCGTGCGCCGCTGCCCGGCTTTCTGGGTGGCCTAGAGCCACTGAGCCGCCGCGGATTCCTGCGCACCAGTGTGCTGGCGGGTGCCGCCTTCACCACGGGCTGTTCCAGTCTGTTCGGCCGCCGTGAGGCACCGGAAACCCTCGAATATCACAGCCTCAATGACGACGAAGTCGAGGTGATCACCCGCCTGACCGAGGTGATGATCCCCGCTGATCGTTATGGGTTGCCCTCCAGTACGGATGTCGTACCCACCATAAAAAACGTGGATGCCATGGCCCAGCGAATGCCGCCGCAGACCCGCGAATTGCTGGGGCTGGGAATCTGGGTGTTCAACAACCGACCCATGGTCAGTTTCAAATTCAGCCGTTTTACCCGTTTGCCTGATGACAAGGCACTGGCTTATGTGGATGCCATGCAGGAAGGCTCGTTCTTTGAACGCGGGCTGATGACCACCCTGAAAGCGTTGGTGGCATTGAACTACTGGCGTGACGAGCGCACCTGGCCGGGTCTGGAATATCACGGGCCGGTGACGGAGTTGTGGGGTGTACGACGATTGGGGAATGCCCCGTTACCACGGGCGTAAGGGCGGAGAATAATAATGGCGTTTGTACGAGTAGCCCGGGACGGGGTTCCTGTCACCCAGGCAAAAGACGTGGCACTGGATGCCAGCCTGGGTAAGCGATTCACACTGAAAACCGATGTGGTGGTGGTGGGCTCCGGAGCCGCCGGTGCCATGGTGGCCTATGAAATGGCCAAGGCCGGGCGGGATGTGCTGGTGCTGGAATCCGGGCGGTACTATCCCAGCTCGGCCTTTACCGAGCACCTTGGCGATACCATGACCAAGATTTATCAGGATCAGGTAGGCCAGGTGAACACTACCGCGGATATCATTTTTGTGCAGGGTGCCTGCGTGGGGGGATCCACGGTGATTGGTGCCTGCGTGATGGAAGAGCCCGGCGATGACGTGCTTGATGGCTGGGCTGCCAAGTACGGGCTGGATAATTTGTCTGCGGAAAAATTTCGCCCTTATCTGGATACCGTGGCCGACCAGCTACAGATTCACATCAACGAAGCCCACGAAATCAATGCCTGCGCCCACAAGGTGATTCAGGGCTGCGAGAAAATGCAGTTCTCCTGGAAGCCGGCGCAGCGCAATGTGAAGCAATGCGCGCTTACCGGGCATTGTCTGGCGGGGTGCCCGTCGGATCGGAAAATGAGTTCCCTGGTAACCCATCTGCCCTGGGCGGCGGCGCATGGCGCACGGATTTTCTCGGATACGGAAGTGGTAAAAGTGCGCACCCGAAACGGCCGGGCTAGCGGGGTGGAAGCCCGCGTGACCGACCCGGACAGCGGTGCCCATGTGGCAGACATGCAGGTGGATGCGGATTTGGTGGTGTTGGCAGCGGGGGCCATTCACAGCCCGCTGATCATGCAGCGCAGTGAAATTGCAGACCGCAGCGGGCAACTGGGCCGTAACTTGTCCATCCAGCCGTTCACCCAGGTGATGGGGAAATTCAAGGAGCCGCTGTACGGGTTCCGTGGTGCCCTGGTCGGGGTGCAGGTGGATGAGTTTACCCGCACGGACGGCTACACCATTTTCTCGGGGCTGGCTGAGCCGGAGTCCCTCATGGCGCAAGGCGATATGAAGGCCGGCAAGGCGCATATCGATTTCATGAAGGACTACAAATACTACGCTGGAGTGAACGCTTTCAGCACCGATCTGGGCCGGGGGTATGTGCAGTGGGATGGCGACGCCTATACCGGCGGTAAGACCATTCACTGGAACCCCAATCGGGAAGAATTTGAGAACATGAAGGCATCGGCGGCGCTGGCCGCACGAATCTTCTTTTCCGGTGGCGCCGAGAAAGTGTTCATGCCGACCTTCCAGAGTCTGGAAGTGGACTCGGTATTCAGCCTGGATGAAAAACTGGCGCAAGTGGATTATGGCATCAAGGGCATGTACACCTTTCGTTCCAACAGTTTCAGCCCCCACGGCACATGCCGTATGGGCGCCGACAGCTATGACTCCGTGGTGGCGCCCAATGGCGAAGTCCATGGCACTGCGGGGCTGTTCGTGGCGGATGCCAGCCTGATCCCCGAGCCGATGAGCGCGCCGCCCCAGTGGACGGTGCAGGCGCTGGCCAAGTATGTCAGTGACCAGATCAATGCCAAGGCGAGCAGTTATTTTATTGGCTGATCGGGCCCATCAGGACGACACAGAACGCGCCTTCGGGCGCGTTTTTTATTGATAAACAGATACACTTTTGGCGTTAAATCCGTGGGGATTGGCACCTATGCCCATGGTCAGCTGTGCTAGCATAAAATCACATTCCAAATTTCGATGGAGAGACACCATGGTGGGGTTTGAATTTGCCACCACGCACCGTGTGTTGGTGGAAGCGGGTGCCGCAACCCGTTTGCCTGAACTGTGCCAGCAGCTGGGCGCAACCCGGGTCATGCTGGTTACCGATCCGGGGATTCGCAGCACCCCCTTGCTGGGGCCGGTGGAAGAGAGCTTTCGCAGCGCCAACATGCCGTTGACGCTTTTCGACCAGGTGACTGCGGACCCTGCAGACTCGGTGGTGCTGGAGGCAGCAGCCAGTGCCAGGGACGCCGGGGCGGACCTGGTGATCGGTTTTGGCGGTGGCTCGTCCATGGATGTGGCCAAGTTGGTCGCTTTGCTGTCACACCCCAAGGCCAGCCAGCAATTGTCCGATATCTACGGCGTTGGCCTGGCAACGGGGCCGCGACTGCCGTTGGTGCAGGTGCCGACGACTGCTGGTACCGGCTCTGAAGTGACGCCGGTGGCAATCGTGACCACCGGTGCGACCACCAAGGCGGGCGTTGTGGCGCCGTCGTTGTTGCCGGATCTGGCTGTGCTGGACGCCGAGCTGACCCTGGGGCTGCCGCCTCACGTGACGGCCGCAACCGGCGTGGATGCCATGGTGCATGCCATCGAGGCGTATACCAGTGCGCACAAGAAAAACCCGTACTCCGACATGCTGGCCCGTGAAGCGCTGCGCCTGCTGGGGGGCAATCTGGCTACGGCAGTGAAGGAGGGCAGTAATCTGGTTGCCCGGGAAGCTTGCCTGCTGGGTGCAATGATGGCGGGGCAAGCCTTTGCCAATGCCCCGGTAGCGGCAGTGCACGCGCTGGCTTACCCTCTGGGAGGGCATTTTCACATCCCCCATGGCTTGAGCAACTCTCTGGTGTTGCCGGAAGTGCTGCGTTTCAATTTACCCAAGGCGGCGCCGCTCTATGCTGAACTGGCGCCGATTCTCAGTGACCGTCCCTTTGCTGACCATGAAGATGGCGCGGGAGTATTGGTTGCGACGCTGGAGTCGCTGATCCGTGAGGTGGGCCTGCCGGTACGCCTGCGCGATGCCGGGGTCACCGAAGACAGCCTGGAAACCCTGGCCTCGGATGCCATGCTGCAGCAACGGCTACTGGTGAATAACCCCCGTGAAGTGACAGAGGCGGATGCCCTGAATATTTACAAGGCAGTGTATTGATCAAGAGACGCAGCACGCGATACGCAGCATGCAACACGCGCTGGTATTCGGCGTGTTGCCTTCCTGGGATGAGTACGAATGAGTGATAAACCGAGCCGCCCTCAGCGTGAGGAGTACGGCTACCTTTGCCCGGTGGATAGTCGCTGGAGCGATAACGATATCTACGGCCACATCAACAACGTGGTGTATTACAGCTATTTTGATTCCACCATCAACCGCTACCTGGTCGACGAAGGCGGACTGGATATCCATGATGGCGAGCACATCGCCTATGTGGTCAGCTCCGGTTGTGACTATCTGGAAGCGGCAGCCTATCCGGAATCATTGGTGGTGGGGATGAAGGTGGACAAGCTCGGAAACAGTTCTGTGCGCTATGGATTGGCACTGTTTGGCAGTGAAGGCCCGGCGAAGGCCACCGGCTTTGTGGTACACGTGTTCGTGAATCGAGCAACAGGGCGGCCTGTAGCCATTCCTGATGCCCTGCGCGAAGCGTTAGCGCGGCTGGCACAATAGTGCGTGATCGTTGTCAGAAAGGGCGATACTCAGTAACAGCTTGCTCATTATGTAGATACCGTCTCTCCCAATGAGCCACAACCCCTCTCAAGTGGGTTGTGGTTCATATTCTTTCTGGTGTGCGAGCACGCCATAAGCAATGTGCACCAGTTTTCTCATCGCCGCGCCCAGCGCTGACATCTTTCGTTTGCCTGCAGCACACAGCCGTTGATATTGCCGCCGGATGCTGGGGTTATGCCGCATCGCCACAACGGCACCCATATACAACTTCTGCCGCAAGGCTGGATCTCCATTTTTCGAGAGCCGCGGTGCGTGCCTGACCGAACTGCCCGAGGTCCACTCCACCGGCACTAGACCCATGAAGGCGGCCACTTGTCGGCCGCTTTTGAAGCGCCTTGATCGCAGCGTCACCAGTAAATGCACCGACAGCACCTCGCCGATCCCCGGAATGCTTTCCAGCAAGCGCCTGTCGCGCTTAAGGCCGTCATGGCGATCAATATGATCATCCACTTCCTTGATCAGCCTTTTGGCCTCCCGTCGCAGCAATGCCAGCACATGCGTAATCGAGTGTTCTGCTTGCGTGTCACGGTTGAACTGCGCCTTTTCTAACCGATTCTGTTCGCGCTGAATGTCCTTCTGTACCGTCTCCAGACGTTTGGCCAGCTGCTTGAGGGTCCGCACTTCCTCTGGCTCAGGCTGCCAAGGCGTCAGCTCAGGGTTCGCCTGCGCAAAATGCACAATCCGTTTGCTGTCTTTCTTGTCACTCTTGCCTTGATCGCCCAGGGAGCGGGCGTAGTAGCTCACGCGGGCAGGGTTCAGCACGTAGACCGTCACGCCAGATTGGTGCAGCCAGTACGCCAGGGGTTCGTGATAGATGCCGGTCGCTTCCAGATACACCTGAAGCTCGCCGGGGGACGCGTCGATTTGTTTGAGCAACCATGACAGCAGCGCGGGATAATGATCGTGGGCATTGGGAAATACCCGGGTTTTTACCTTGCCGGCCTGAGCATCACGCAACCAGCATAGATCGAGCTTTTTCTTACTGACATCAATACCGATGGTAGCCATCTCTCCACTTCTCCTTGTTCGTGCAGCCTCATCCGGTCAACGGCGGGCTCGGATATCGTTCAAGTTTTGAGAGAAATGCTGGCGGGACCTATCTACATCACAGGCTCAGGGCCTCAGGTCGAATACGGGTTGCCCGCCAACAGTGGCGAAAGGGTAGCAAATCCTTCCGCCGGAGAGACACAAGGTCGACTTAGGCGTAGCCGTAAGCCGACAACACGCTACACGGCTAATGATAGAAAAAAGGCGGAAATGGGGGCTAGCCCATTTCCGCCTTTTTCGTGTTGCATGCGGCGTAGTGCGTGCCGCGGCTTGGTTTTAGTTAGGAAAAAAGTTCAGCTTGTAATCGCCTTTCCAGGTTTCCACATTCATGGCGCCAAAGTTCATTTTTCGGGCCACCAACAGGATCCGCCGTTCAAGCTTGTCGTCACCCAGCTGGCTGGACTTGATCTTCACGTCCAGCACGTCGCCACTGGGGGCGATGGTCAAAGCCAGAACCACAGTGCCTTGCAGGGCAGGGTTGCTGCGCAGTGCGCGCTGGTACTGGCTGTTGAACTTGCCAGCATAGCGGTCGAATACGCGGCGTAACTGTTCCTGGGTGCGACGACTCTTGCCATCGCTGCCTTTGCGCGAGGTGCTGGCTGCTTCACCGGCCTGGGCGATCTTGCTGTCCACCTGCTTGCCGCCACTGCCCACGGTGCCGGCAGATAAGGTGCCGCCGCCACCGCCGCCGCTTGAGGCCCGTGCTACTGCCACGCCCCCGGAACCGCTGCCGGCACGGGTGCCGATCAGGTCACGCTCTGCCTTGGCGGTGGTGCTGCCACCGGTTCGCAGGTCGCTGCCAGAGTTCACCAATGGGCCGATATCGTCCAGCCCGGCCAGGGAGTCACCCAGGTCCTCTTCCAGTTTTGCCTGTGCTTTTTCACGGGCCTGCTGGCGCTCCTGAGGTTCCGGTACCGGTTTGGGCTTGGGCTCGGGTTTCGGCTCAGGCTTGGGCTCCGGTTTGGGATCCTCTTTCTTGGGTTCTTCCTTTTTCTCTTCTGGCTCGGGTTCCGGTTCGGGCTCAGGCGGTGGTGGTTCTTTTTTCTTTTCCATGACCAGTTGCGCAAGGCGTTCCGGAATCTTCTGCTGTTCACGGCGGTCCGGTTTCTCGATGGTCACCGCGTTCACCATGATCATGATCAGCAAAGAGAGAATCAGCAGAACGATAACGATGCCGTAGAGGCGTCGATCTTCCCCCTCCTGTTTATCCCAAGGTAGCGAGCCGTCAATCAGGATGCGCAGCTTGTTATTGTTTTTCTGCGTCATTCTTCCTCCTCCTCTGCGACTTTCAGCACAGCGAAGGCGACTTGTGTGTATGGGGTTTCCATACAGCTACGCATCAACTTCTTGATCACCGAGTAGGGTACCGAGCGGTCGGCAAGAATCATTATTTCCCGGTCTTCGTCCGGACTGATCGCCAGCCCTTGCGAAGCGCGGAAATTCAATTCTTCCACCAGCGCCGCCACGGTACGCTCTTCCTGATTTCTGACTGTTTCGGTATCGGCGATTTTTTGCCCTTCAACAATGATGTCCACGGGGCTTACCTGAATGGTCAGCACCTCGGTGGGCAGCTCCTGGGCAATGGATTCCGGTAACTGGATATCCTGATTGTCCGGCAACTTGGCCGCATTGTTGTTATTCACCAGCAGAAAGATCAGCAGGATGGTGAAAATGTCCATCAGGGACGTCAGGTTCAGTGTGGCAACGGCCTTGTGCTTGCCGTGGTGCCGGGCCATACGGCGGGCGCGGGATGACTTCTTCATGCATCACCTCCCTTGCCGGCGTTATTGCCACTTTGATCCTTGGGCGCTGAACCGATGCTGATGCTCGGGAACAACTCTTTCTTGATGGTTTGGCCGTTGACCTCGCTGTTGTACAGACGCACGGCGTCCATGGTCTGGATCATCACCTCGTAGGGGGTGTCATCCTCACACAGCAAGGTAATGGCGGTTTCCTGGGGAAACTTTTCTTTTACCTGCACAAGGTAATCGTGCAGGCCGGTGCTATTGGGCTTCTCGCCATCGTTTTTCACAATCTTGAGTACCGCGCTGGTATTGCGGTCGACCACTTCGTAGCGGTTGCCGTAAATCAGCACTTCAAGCACCAGCTTGTCTTTTTCGTCGTCTTCCGAGGGGGTGCTGCTGTCATTCACCGCGGGCAGGTCGAGTTGCAGGATGGATACCTGCGCGAAGACCGCGTTGATCAGCAGAAAAGGAATCAGCACTACCATCAAATTCAGGAAGGCAGTGATGTTCAGTTCCACCTCGGTGTCGTGCGAACGTCGTCTGCGAAAACGCATACCAGATCCTTACACCAGGTTAGCGAAAACAAGAAATCGGCTTATTGGCCGTCGTTCTTGCGCTCTTGCTGGGCAGAAACCTGGCGGAATACGTTAACGAATTTCACCGAGGCCATTTCCATGCTGTCGACCAGTTTGCCGGTCATGGAATTGATAAAGGCGAAAGCCAACAACATGGGGATCGCAGCGATCAGGCCGAACGCCGTGGTGTTCATGGCGACAGAGATAGAGGCAGACAGCAGATCGGCTTTTTGGGCCGGGTCAGCACTGGCGACCGCGGTAAAAGCACTGATCAGACCAAGAATGGTACCGAGCAGACCGAGCAGGGTGGCGATGTTCGCGAAGGTGGCGATATAGGGGGTGCGGGTTTCCAGGCGCGGAATGATTTCCATAAGGCCTTCTTCCATGGCCAGTTCGATATCATCATGACGCTTGGCGGATTTGGCGCGTTCCAGGCCGTAACCGATTACCTTGGCCATACCGGTGTTGCTGTTGCTGACCACGTCCAGCGCCTGGCGGAACTGGCCCTTGGCAATCAGCGGGTAAACGTCTTTCCAGGTCTTCTGGTTTTTTGCCTTGGTGGCCTGGAGGTAGATGATGCGTTCCAGAGACAGGGCCAGGCCCAGTGCCAACACAATCAGAATGGGGTACATGAAGAACCCGCCATCCTGAATAAATTTGATAGAGGTCTCAATGACACCCAGATTTTGGGCGGCAGCGGCGGTGGTGGGCATGAACTTCTCCTGCGATGTTTCTGTTTAGCGTTATTGTTGGGCGCAGCGACGTTTCGGCTGGTGTGAACGTGCTGGCGCCTTTCCCCAAAGTGTTCGTTTTTATCAGAAAAAAAGCGTGCACGCACGCTAATGCTATTTACGGTGTTTGTTTATTCCAGAAACAGGCCGTCATTGTCCGGTTCCTGGGTCAGCAGCTGGTGATACTCGATTTCACGCATCAGCACTTCCTGGTCCAGTGGCTCCAGCACCCGGTTGAGCAACGACGAGGTGGGATCCTTCTTTTCCAGTTTTACTTCACGGTCTTTCCAGGGCACCACGTTCAGCACCGTGGGTGCCTCCTGGGTCCCGATAACGTTGGTCGACGGTTCGCTCGAGTCATCGGCGGCATGGCTGGCAGTGGCCAGCAGCAGTGCAGCAAGGGTCAACAGGCTTCGCATCAGTTCATCTCCCCGGGGTTAAGGGTCGAGCCGTTTTCGGCCACCGGTTGGCTGGGCTGTTCTGGCGCACGGCGCTCCAGATCGACAATCCAGTTGGCTACGTTTTCGTCCGGCAGTTTCTGCAGGTTCTGGTAGGCACGGAAATGATTGAGCGCCAGGTTCATGTCCTGCAGGTACAGCTCGCCGAGTACGGCCAGGTTGAAATGGGCGCGGGCATACTTGGGGTCAAGCACCAGGGCACGCTCATAATGAATGCGGGCGTTATCGAATTCGCCTTGCTCGCGCAGGGCCAGGCCCAGCCCATTGTGGGCGTAGGGGTTGGCATCATTGATGGCCAGCGACTGCTCGAAGGCCGCCTGGGCCTTGTCGTAATCTTCCAGCTCCATCTGTATCAAGCCGATGTTGAGCTGCGGGCCGGACAGTTGCGGATAACGTTCGGCCAGAGACTGGAACATGACCAGTGCCTGTTCATTGTTGCCTGCCATGCGGGTTTGCAGGGCACGGGCGTATTCGCCCATGGCCTGTTGCGCGATTTTCTCGACTTTGGGGTCGTGGGGCACCGGTGGAATATGCACCGCATCGCTGTTGGCAGCGGCGCCGCCACTCTTTTGCTGTTCATATTTGCTGGTGTTGCCTTCGGCGGTACCGTCCAGCCCGCCGCCCTGATTGATGGCACAGCCAGAGAATAGTAGTGCCAGCAAGAGGAACGCGCTGCGTGTTGCGTGTTGCGTGCCGCGTGCTGCGTTAATAGATAATGTCGACATAGCTCTCAACCTGTTCAAACTTCGCATAACGGCCGGGAATCAGCTCTGCTAACGCGGTAAAGCTCTTTTTTACCCACTGGTCATAGATGTCATCGGTGACCAGGTTGGCATTGGCGATAAGAATATCGATGGCCTGATCCTCATAGGGCAGGGCCTTGTCTTCAAGCAGCATGGTGTACTCTTCAAGCTCCAGTTCATCCATGCCGTTGGGGCGTTCCGACTTGATCAGGTCCCTGGCCAGCACGCGATACATTTCACCGATTTTGTAATTGGCGGCCGTGGCGTATTCGGCGACGCCGATCTGGGCAACGGCCTGATAATCGGCCAGTGCTGTTTTCATCACCGTGGTCTTGGCGGCCAGAGAGGTTTTCAGCGGCTGCTCAAGCTTGATGCGGTTGAACTCCTGGAAGTTCGGTTCAGCCAGAGTAAAGCTGGCATAGGCGGCCAGCCAGGCGACGCGGTCGTCGGCATTGTTGCCGGCGTCCCGGTAGCTGGTGACAAGTTGTTTCAACCAGTAGGTTTCCCGCTCGCTGTTGGCGGTTTTGCGGTTCAGTTCCACCAGCCTGAATTGCGCTTCGGAGCGGAAATCATAGGGCTGTGGCCATTCCTGCAGGTACTGCTCATAGAGCGCGATGGACGCTTGCGGCTTCTCGGCCCGGTCCTGCATTTCTGCGGCGCGCCACATGGCCTGGCGGGCCAGTTCATCGTTCTCGCCTTTATGGTTGGCAGCGATCAGGGTCAGCTCACCGGCGGCGGCGGTATAGTTGCCTTGCTGTTCGTAGGCCACTGCCAGTTTGTCCGGGATGGTATCGGTCAGCGGATCGTTCGGGTAACGCTGACGGAAGGCTTCCAGGACCGGAATGGCATCGGCACTGCGCTGCTGCTGGATGAACAGGGTGGCGGCGTCAAATTCGGCATTCTTGCGTACGGCGGCTTCCGGTACCGCCTGGCCAACGCGCAGGAAGGTGGCGGCGGCCACATCCAGGTTGCCCTGATCACGCTGTTGTTCGCCCTGGCGGTAGATGCTGAGCGCCAGTTTTTCGCGGTACTCCGCGCGCTGCTCCGGCGGCACTTCTTCCAGTAGCAAAAGCTTGTTGTAGGCCAGTTCGGAAACCTTGAAGCGCCCCAGATCGAATTCACCGTTAGCAATGGTGGCCCAGCCGTAGCGGAGCATTTCCGGTGCCGGTGCCGGGTCGCGGCTGACCAGAATGCCGGCGGTTTTCACCGCGCCTTCTACATCACCCAGTGCCAGCTGATCTTCAGCGGTGTTGTGCAACACATTGGTTGCCTGCGGGTGTTGCGGGAAGTGCTGCCCAAACTTCTGGGCACTGGCGATTTTCTGTTGGCGCCACAGGGTTGCCTGTTCCGGTTCCAGCTCGCCATCGAGAATTTTCTGATAGGCAACCAGGCCGGAGAAGGCAGCGTCGCCACCGGTGGTGTGCTCGGGGTAGCCATAGGCGGTGCGCTCGAATTGCGCAATCGCAGCCGGGTAATCGTTGGCGGCGAACAGCACATCGGCGTAGCGGTGGTTCACGTCACCCTGATTGGCGCTGACGGGGGGCGTGTCCAGGTATTCCTTGTACCAGCGTGCTGGCGCCTGGTAGTCCGCTGGCTTGCCGGATTTCTGGGCGAGCACATGGTGGTATTCGGCCAGGTCGAGGATATGCCCCTTGAGCAGATCCACATATTGCTGGCGGATATCCGGGTGACGGTTCCAGTACTCGCTGTTCACCCCATAGTGGTCGATGAATTTTTCTTTGGCCGGCAATACCAGCGTCGGGAAGCCCCCTTTCTGGTAAGACTCGATCTGCAGGGTAGAAAACTCCGGGGCCAGGCGGGAATCCGGGTACACCTGAACGAACATGTCGTAGGTTTCCGCCGCATCGCGGAAACGTTCCTGGTTCAGGTAGACGTCACCGAGGGTACGGTAAATCGCCGGCTCGTAGTCCCGGTTGCCGTTGCGGGCAAACCAGGCTTTCACTGACTTGGCGCCGTTCAGGTTGCTGAAACTGAGGCTGACAACCCGTTGGGTATCGACGAACAGTTTGCTTTCCATGCTGGTGTTATCCGCCAGCACGGCCTGGCCATTGAGGTTGTCCAGCAGGGTAAAGAAGCTGTCCTGGGCGCGTTCGTATTCGCCCAGTTTGTAGTAACTCCAGCCGTGCTTGTACAACGCCTGGTTATAGAATTCATTGCGCTCGCCCCGTTCGATGACGTCAGCGTAGGCTTTTTCTGCGTATTCGTAGTCGCCTTCGGAGAACAGCATTTCGCCGCGTCGGAACTGGGATTCCAGTGCCCACTCGCTGTTGGGGTATTGCTCTACCAGAGAATCCAGGCTGCTGCGGGCCTTGTCCAAATCCCCATCCATGGCGTAGGCCTTGGAGAGCAGATAGTAGGCTTCGGCACGTTCGTTGGCATCGTTGGTGCTGTTGAGCAGCTCCTGATACAGCTGGATCGCCGTGCTGTAGTCCACATCCTCGTCGGCGAGCGTGGGGGACATGGTGCCTGCCAGGTCCAGCAGGGCCAGTTTCCGCTCGGTGTCGTCGGTGGTATTCACCTGGGACATGGTGTTGTCGTAGACGAGCTGGTCGACTTTTTGCTCCAGCTGTTCGTCTTCCTGCTGGGCAATCTGCATGTCCTGCTCGGTGGCAGATGCCAACGCCAGATCGGCCATGCGCCGCAGGGTTTTGGCCCGGCGTTGCGGATCGTCGAACAGTTCAGCCGCCTGACGGTAGCTGTTCAGGGCATCCTGGGTGGACGCGCTTTCCAGTTGCTGCTCTTCAATGACAATGTCTGTGCTTTCCAGGTCCGCCAGGGTGGTTCCCCCGAAACGGGCCTGTTGCTCCAGGGTGCCACTTGGCGGTGCGGATGCGCAGCCCCCCAAGGCCACCATCGCTGCAGCCAGACTGTGCAGGCGAAATCGTTTCACGATCCTTTCCTCTGGTTTTTCTCACCGGAGACAGACGAGTCCTGCAGGCGGGCAATGGCCAGATGTGCCTCGGCCAACTGGTCAGCCAGCTTTTGCTGGTTGGCGTGGAGCAGGGCGAGGGCGTCGGCCTGCATGTTTTGCTCCAGGGCCAGCAAGGTGTCTTCTGTCAGGTGTTTTATTTGTTTTATTTTCTGGTCTTGTGCGGCGAGGCGTTGGCCTACGTCGTCACGGGTACGCAGGGTGGCGTCCCGGATCTGTTGGCTTATCGCCGCAATACGTTGTGCCAGTATCTGGCTTTCTTCGCGTAAGTGGGTTGCAGCTTGCACTTGTTGTTCGCGTTGTTCCACCGACTGGTGGGCAATATCCCAAAGTAGCAGGCCGCGAACCCGGCGCAGGCGAATGGCGTTGTTGTGGTCGGAACCGGGGATACGGCCGAATTGGTGGGCGAGGGCGTCGACTTTCTTCCACATGATGGCCTGTTCAGCATTGGCTACATCGGCAGGCTTTTCCAGGTCCACATAGTTGGGGATACGGCTGGCCAGCTGGTCGCTGGCCTGGCTGAGCGTCTCCTGGCGGCTCATCAAGCCGGTAACCTGCCCGCGAACATGGGGCAGGTTTCGGCTCAGGGTCTCACGCTGTTGCTGGTAGCTTTGCTGCAAGGCCGGCAGCGATTCCTGCCAGTGTTCAACCATGGTCTTGATCTGCTGGATTTGCCGGTAGTGCTCAAAACGCTGGGCAAAATGGTTGCTGGAAAACAGCTTGTATAAATACGACAGCTCGCCGCCTTTTGCCATGTCGTTGGTGTTGGCCGGCAGCAGGCCGGCCGCGTTTTCGTCCTCCGGCAGCAAGGCTTCGGACCAGCCGGGTTTGGCGATGTTATCGATGGCGCGCTGAATGTCCTTAAGGGCCTCGCGGTATTGCGTGGCAGCATACTGATAGCCCGACAGGGCCTGGGGCAGGCCGCCGAGCTCTTCGTAGGCACGGGGGGCCAGCATCAACGCTTCCTGCACGGAGGGATGGCTGCTGTTGCGACGTACCGCTTCCAGCCACAGGGGCAGGGCGCGTTTCACGTCGCCGGCGCGGTAGTTCGCCAGGCCGAGTGCAAGCAGGGCATCTTCGGAGAAAGGCCCGTCGCTACGTACCTGGCGCAGATCGGCGCGGGCATTTTCCAGGTTGCCGTCTTTCAATTCTGTCAGGCCCGACGCCAGGGCGGCCCGGTCACGCAGAGCCAGCGCCTGATCGCTGCTGCCACCTGCAGACAGCAAGGATTTAAGCAGTTCAAGGCCCTGAGCCTGATGGCCGGCCCGAATCAGCGCCACGCCCATGTTGTAGCTGGCGTAACGGCCTTCATCGGTATTCAGGGGCACGGAATGGAGGTAGTCCAGGGCACCGGTAAAGTCCCCCTCGGCCATGAAGATATTGGCCAGCATCAGGCGACGGCGAGCTTCGTCAACCGGCTCCAGCCCTTTCATGTTTTCGCCATCGAGAATCATGGCCGCGTCGGTGTAGTTGCCTTCGCGGTAATGCAAGGCGGCCTTGTGCAGCCAGGTCTGGGCGCGGGTGCGGCTGAGGATATCCTTGGCCAGCAGCCGGTTGAAGATGGTTTCGGCTTTGCCCGGCAGGCCGTAGGTGACGTAGAGATCCCCAAGGACCAGTTCGGCGTAGTCGGTATCTTCACTGAAAAGTTGCTGCTGTTGGTTGACCAGCAGAAGGTTGATGGCATCGAAGTTGGCTTCGCGATAGTAGTCATACATGACTTCACCGAATGCCAGATAACGGTGCTCTTCCTCGCCGAGAACCTGCGGGCCGGTGTCTACGTCATCAAAAAATTCGACTTTTGCTGCCAGGGCGGGCGAGAGATTAATCGCAAGCAGTGAACACAACAGCCACCGTTTCATCCGGGGTCGTGTCATTGCTGATTCCACTCACGGAATTCGAATTTGTGCTGTTGGCTATTCAGGTCATCGACCACCTGCATTTCCACCATTTTGCGGCCGGGGCCCTTGGTAAAGTTGTAGCTGGTGGTTTTCTGGTAGTCCTTGCCGAGGGGATCGTAGCCGGTGATGGTGGCTTCCATGACATGGCGACCACTGGTCAGGTTGCCGGTATACAAGCGCTGAATGCCGCCCTTGGTGAGCGCTTCGAATTCCTGGTCGGAATAAAAGTGGTAACCAACATGGTCACCGTCGATGGTCAGGTTGATGTCCACCAGGCGAATCGGCGTGCCCACGTCTACAGAGACAAAGATGCTGGTCTGCGGGCTGGCGTAGAGTAATTCCTGCTCCAGCAGGGTGAGGTCCCGATTCAGGTTGAGGGCTTCGCTCTTGAGTTGGCGAATCTGCTCGGACAGGCCATCGTCGTCAGCCGCACCGGCAATGGAACACAGGCTCACTAACACGGCGCCGCAAAAGGGCAAAAATGCTTTCATGGGTGGCGATCGCTTCTTTTGTTGTTATGGGCCGCCAACGCGGCATTCTTTAGTGCCTAGTTGTAATCAGAAGAACGGCTTAAATCAAGGGTAACCATCGGTCATGATTGGCCCTTAGCACCACCGACGGAGGCCTCTATAGTCAAGTTTATGGATAGCAATGATACGAATTTGCCACTAGTGCTGCGACGGGCCCTGTCCGCAAGAGGCTGGAACCAGCAGATGCGGTATCGATCCGGCGCGGGTGGGGACACCGCCAATAGCGGTTTGCTGACGCATTCGGGGGGCCGTTGCTTTGTGAAAATGCACCCGACTGCCGCATTGCTGGCAGCGGAAGAAGCCGGGTTGCGGGCCTTGGCGCCGTGGTTACGGGTGCCGCAGGTAGAGGGCCGATATGCCGATGAGGCGGGCGGGGTGCTGTTTCTGGAAGCTCTGGTGCTGGAGCCACTGGGGCAGGCCGGGTGGCGGGCTGCCGGGCAAGCCCTGGCCGGGCTTCACCGCGGGGCCACAAACACGGTTTATGGCGGTGTGGCGGACAACTTTATTGGTGGCATGCCGCAGCACAACCGCGACGAAGCCGAATGGCCCCGTTTTTTTGCCCGTCAGCGGCTGCAGCCGCAGTTGCAATGGGCAACGCAGAAGGGGCTGCCGGCGCCGGCCTGCCGGGCCGTGCATCGGGTTATCGACCATCTGCCGCACTGGTTGCCGCGCAAGCCTGCCAGTGGGTTGTTGCACGGGGACCTGTGGATGGGGAATCTGGGCCAAATTGACGGCGCAGAGCCGGTGTTCTTCGATCCGGCCTGTTATTATGGCGACCCGCAGGTGGATCTGGCCATGCTGAACTTGTTCGGCCGACCACCCGAGGCGTTTTATCATGGCTACCAGGGGCATTTGCCGACACCGGAGCAACGGGCACGGTGGCCGGTGTATGACCTGTATCACTGGCTGAATCACTTCAACCTGTTTGGTCATCCCTATACCTCAACCGTTACCGATATGGCCCGGTTGCTTTGCCGGGAGCTGAAATAGCGGGCTCCAATACTGATGCTTAACCCAAGGATACCGATGCACATTATCGCCGATGCCAACATGCCCGGTTTGGAGCCTTTCGAGGCCTTTGCCACCGTTGAGCGAGTGGATGGCCGCACCCTGACCCGGGAACAGCTGGGCGAGGCGGAGATTCTGCTGGTGCGGTCTGTCACCCGTGTGGATGCCACCTTGCTGGCCGGTTCGCGGGTACGCTTTGTGGGCTCCGCCACCATTGGTACGGACCACGTGGATCTGGCGTATCTGGCCCAGGCGGGCATTACGTTTGCCCATGCGCCGGGCTGTAATGCCCGTGCGGTGGCGGAATATGTGCTGCAATCCGTGCTATTGCTGTGCGCGGCCCAGGGGCGATGTCCGCGGGAAACCCGGGTGGCAGTGGTTGGCCTGGGGAATGTGGGGCGTCGCGTAGCGGACTGGCTGGGAGCGCTGGGCATGACGGTGCACGGCTGTGACCCTCTGCTGGAGCGAGCTGGTTACGCCGGGCCGGTGAGCCTGGCCCCGCTGGATCAGGTGCTGGATGCCGATATCATCACCTTGCATGTGCCGCTGACCCGCACAGGGGATGATGCCACCTGGCACCTGCTGGATAAGGCCCGGCTTTCCCGGTTGGGGCCGCAACAGATGCTGATTAACACCTGTCGCGGGCCGGTTATCGACAATGCGGCGCTGTCCCGGCAGCTGGCCGATGGTGCCGGGCCGTTAACGGTGCTGGATGTGTGGGAGGAAGAGCCGACGGTGCCGCCGACGCTGTATCAACAGGTTCTGATGGGCTCGCCGCATATTGCGGGTTACAGCCTGGAAGGCAAGCTCAAAGGGACTCGCATGCTCTATGACGCGGTGTGCGAGTGGGCGGGCAGGGAAGCGGCGGGAGAGGCTGCTGGGGCGGATGTGCCGGTGTTACGGCAGTCGGTGGCGAGTGATGCGGACCTGTTGGCGTTACTGCAAGCAGCATATCGGCTGGACGATGATTACCGGCGATTGGGTGACAGCTTGACTGAAGCGGCACCTGCTGCGGCCTTTGATCGCCTGCGTAAACAGTATCCTGTCCGTCACGAACTGCACCACTGGCAGCATGACGGGCCTGTCGCGGACGCCTGGGCGGCGATTATCAGCCGACTTTTTGAGCCCGATGGTATTGCGCGGTAGGGTATTGCCACTGATCTTCCAGGTGCTCACAGGCGCGCTGGATCATGTCTTCGGTAATGGGGATTTCCCGGCCGTCCTCATCGATGATGGCCGCGCCGTGGAAATGCGATGCTGAAGGGCTGTTGTTCAGATTCATGTGTCATCCCTGCCTGTGCAGTTGGCCTTTAAATTTACTTAGTGGTTGTCAGTGACAGCAACGCCTATTTTTGTATCTGGATATGACCCTTTTATGAAAGCTGATCAAGGTCTTTGTCTCGGTGTGCTGGTCAACCCTTATGCCGGCCTGGGTGGCAGCGTTGCGCTGAAAGGCAGCGACGGGGTGCAAACCCGTGAGGAAGCCCTGCGTCGCGGTGCCACGCCCCAGGCGCCAGGCCGGATGAGCCGGGCACTCAAGGCGCTGTCAGCCGTCAGTAATGTGTCCGTTGTGACCTGGGGCGGTGAAATGGGCGAGAACAGTTGCCGGGCAGCCAAGGTGCCTTGCACGGTGATTGGTGAGTCGCCCATGCCGAGCAGCCCGGATGACACCCGTGCCGCTGCTGCCGCACTGAAAGCGGCCGGGGCTGAACTGATTCTGTTTGCCGGTGGCGATGGCACCGCCCGGGATCTGGTGGATGCCATTGGCCTGGGCACCCCGGTGCTGGGCGTGCCGGCGGGCTGCAAGATGCATTCTGCCGTGTATGCGGTGAATCCCGAGGCGGCGGGAAGTCTGCTGGCGGAGCTGGCCGGTGGGGGGCTGGTGGCGCTGGAGAGTGCTGAGGTGCGGGACATCGACGAAGCCGCGTTCCGCGAGGGCGTGGTCAAGGCCCGTCACTATGGAGAGCTGCAAGTACCGGCAGAAGCCCGTTATCTGCAGCAGGTGAAATGCGGCGGCCGGGAAGTGGAAGACCTGGTGATTACCGAAGTGGCGGCCTGGGTGGCAGACAGTCTGGAAGACGACACCTGGTACCTGATGGGATCCGGCTCCACAGTGGCTGTGGTGATGGAGCAGCTGGGGCTGGAGAATACGCTGCTGGGCGTGGATTTGGTCCGCAATGGCGAGGTGGTCGCGGCGGATCTGGGGGCCAGGCAGTTACTGGCGCACATTGGCGATGCGCCGGCCAAAGCCGTAATCACCGTGATTGGCGGACAGGGGCATCTGTTTGGCCGTGGCAACCAGCAATTCAGCCCAGAGCTGATTCGCCGCCTGGGCAAAGAAAATATCCAGATACTGGCTACGCGAACCAAACTGGAAACGCTGGAAGGGCGACCGTTGCTGGTGGACAGTGGCGATGCGGCGCTGGACAAGCAGTTGTGCGGGTTATGGCCGGTGGCGACCGGGTATGAGGATCAGATTCTTTACCGCGTGGGGACGAATGCGTCTTTAATTGAGAGTTGATAGTGGTTTGAGAGTGGACAGTTGATAACTCGCGCTTGAACGTTGATTGGTCCTGAAATTAAAGAGGCCGCACCCATGGCCATGGGTGCGGCCTCTTTGCGTTTAGTGGATAACCTCGTTGGTTCGCGCAGTTGTCAACGGTCCACTATCAACTGCCAATTTTACCTCTCACCCATGGCGCTTTTCTTGCAGCGCCGCGATGCGGTCATCCAGCGGCGGGTGCGAAGAGAATAGGGCTTTCAAACCTTGCTTCACGCCAGAGTTGATGCCGAAAGCCACCAGGGTATCCGGCATCTGGTTGGGGACCTTCGACTCCGCTTTCAGCCGTTGCAGGGCAGAAATCATGTCGCGTCGGTCAGCCAGTTGAGCGCCGGCCACATCGGCCCGGTATTCCCGGAAGCGGGAGAACTTCATCACGATGGTGCTGGCGGCAATGCCGAAGATAATTTCTGCCACGATCACCACGATGTAGTAACCGAAGCCCAGGCCGCCGCCACCGTCACGACGCAGGAAGCTGTCGATCACATAGCCCACCACGCGGGCGGCAAAAATCACAAAGGTGTTCACCACGCCCTGGATCAGGCTGAGGGTCACCATGTCGCCGTTGGCCACGTGGCCAATTTCATGGGCCAGCACCGCGCGGACTTCCTCGGGGCGAAAACGGCTTAGCAGCCCCTGGGAAACCGCCACCAGCGCATCATTCTTGTTCCAGCCGGTGGCGAAGGCATTGGATTGCTGAGCCGGAAAAATACCCACTTCAGGCATCTTGATGCCCGCCTTGTCGGACAGCTCTTTCACCGTATCCAGCAGCCAGCGCTCCGCCTGGTTGCCGGGCTCCTTGATGATCTGCACCTTGGCGGACCATTTGGCCATGGGCTTGGATATCAGCAGTGAAATCAGTGAGCCGGCAAAGCCGAACACCGCACTGAAAATCAGCAGGCTGGTCAGGTCCAGGCCACCGCCGCTCTGGGCGAAATAGCTGTTAACGCCAAGCAGGCTAAGGGTAATGCTGGCGACCACAATAACCGCCAGGTTGGTAAGCAGATAAAGCGCGATGCGCATCATCGTGGGGACTCTCCATCAGGTAGGTAATTATTTATTTGGGGGCGGGGCGCAGAGGGTTCAAGGCTTGGGCTATAATCTGCCTTTACCCGCTGAATGGAAGCCCCCTGTGCTTTCCGGCAGCATGCTGTGTCCACCTTTGCGCCTGTATTGATCCCTATGCTCTCGTCTCCGTTATCAGACCTTCTTGCCCCGTATCTGGTTCCACCGTCCCAGCCAAAACATCGCCTTTTTCATGGTCGTGGCAAAACCGTGCCCTCTCTGGAATGGCTCACCGTAGACCGCTTCCCCCCGGTGTTGGTCGCCACGCTATTCCGCCCCCAGGAGCAAGCGGTGCTGGCAGAACTGGAAGCCTGCCTTACCGAGGCGCTGGCAGGTTTGGGATGTCAGACATTGGTGTTCCAGCATCGGTACGATGCCAAGGCTGAGAACCAGGTGATATGTGGTGAGCTACCGGACAGGCCGGTCGCCACAGAGCAGGGGCTGGATTACAAACTGGATTTCCAGCGCGGCCAGAACCTGGGCTTCTTTGCCGACATGGCGGAGGGGCGTAGCTGGCTGCGTGAACGGGCCGAGGGTTGCAAGGTACTCAACCTGTTCAGTTTCACCTGCAGTTTTTCCGTGGCGGCGTTGGCGGGAGGGGCACGCTCTGTGGTGAACATTGATCTGTCCGATGCCGCCTTGACCCTGGGCAAGCAGAACCACGCCTTGAATGGCTATCAGGATGCCCGGGTCCACTACTTGCCCCACAACATTTTCAGAAGCTGGAAAAAGCTGCATAGCCTGGGGCGCTACGACATTATCGTGGTGGATCCACCCAGTGCCCAGAAAGGCAGCTTTATGGCGGAGAAGGACTACCCGAAAATGCTGCGTAAACTGCATAA
This sequence comes from Alcanivorax sp. DG881, assembly GCF_000155615.1. Classification (GTDB taxonomy): domain Bacteria; phylum Pseudomonadota; class Gammaproteobacteria; order Pseudomonadales; family Alcanivoracaceae; genus Alcanivorax. The sequence continues at coordinate 271,734 of NZ_DS989915.1, forward strand.
GTTATTGGCACCGGAGGCCGATCTGCTGATCTGCCTCAATGCGCCCTGGCTGGATTACGCCTGGCTGGAGCAATGTGTGGCGGATAACTTGCCGGGGGCGGAGCTGCAAGCCTGCTTGCCTGGCGCCAGTGGTTTTGACGAAGCGGGAGAGCCCGCGCTGAAAACGCTCCATTACCGTTACCAGCGGCCCGCGATACTGGATGTGTCTGCGGATGGGGGACAGAGTACGTAGCAAGGCCTGTAGGGATATGCTATCTGTGTAATGGCCTGTGAACCGGGTGATACTTTATGGATGAAGGAGAGCGACATGAAGCAGATTTTTCTTGTGGTGATGGTGGGTGCGTCTCTGGGCCTGTCTCCATTGAGCCTTGCCGATGAAAGGCCGCCAGAGGGTGCCAAACCCATTTCCGAATTGGCCAAAATGATTGAAGAGCAGGGGTATTCCCCGATTACCGAGATTTCCTTTGATCGGGGTCAGCTGGAGGTCGAGGCGTACAAAGGCACCAACAAGCGTGAGCTCAAGGTAGATCCCAAGAGCGGCAAGATCCTCTCTGATCGCCGGGATGATTAGCGCCGTCGACGGCAGGGACTGAACCCCCTCGTTGAGAGACCATGAGCACCAACGCTCCGCTTCACTGAAGCCCGCTAAATGTCCCGACAGCAAAAGGCCCACATGGTGTGGGCCTTTTGCGTTGGTGCGCGGTGATTTAAAGGTGGCGCGGTTTATTTGGCGCCGATCGGGGCGAACTCATCCTTGTCCACCGGCTGCGGATTGCGCGACAGCAGGTAGCGCACCAGCGCCGTAGTGCGAGCTGAATCCTGGGCACGTATCGCCTGAATCAGTTGTTCGGCAACCGTGGCTTTTTCCAGCTGCACTGTGGCGGGAAGTTGCGGATCGGTTTCTTCAAAGCGTAGATCGCTGAGGGCGGTGAGCAGCACAAAGGCGCGGTTGCTCAAGACGGCTTGTTCCAGACCTTCCTGAAAAATGGTGGCCTGGTAACGCAGGTAGCCTTCTTCGGCGAGCCACAGCATGGCACCCAGGCAGCTCATGTGGCGAGTGCTGTGCAAGCCCACATCATCCACCTCGGTGGGGCCGATAATATCTTCCACGTACAAGGCACCCGGGCGAGGGAAACTCATGTAGCACTGCATCAGAATGCGGGCCACATCGTGGGTGAAATCATCGATATGCAGGTGGGACATGGGCTTACCTAACAGACGTCATTGTATTGTTCTTTTTGGGCGTCAGACGCTCAGCGTCTGACGCAGTCATACGTTACTTCTTGCGTGCCCGGTCAAGATAACGGGCAATCCGGCCGATGGAATCTTCCAGGTCATCCGGGCGGGGCAGGAACACCACGCGGAAATGGTCCGGGTCGGGCCAGTTGAAGGCGGTGCCCTGAACGATCAGCACTTTTTCTTCGCGGAGCAGGTCCAGCGCAAAGGCTTCATCGTCTTCGAACGGGAAGACCTTCGGGTCCAGCTTTGGGAACAGGTACAACGCGGATTTGGGTTTCACGCAGCTAACGCCGGGAATCGAGTCGAGCATTTCCCAGGCCAGATCACGCTGGCGCCCCAGGCGGCCGGTGGGCAGCACCAGATCACCAATGCTCTGGTAGCCGCCCAGTGCCGTTTGGATGGCATGCTGGCTGGGCACATTGGCACACAGACGCATGCTGGCCAGCATATCCAGCCCTTCGATATAGCTTTCCGCCCGGTGTTTGGCGCCGGAAATAACCATCCAGCCGGCACGGAAACCGGCAGCACGGTAGTTCTTGGACAGGCCGTTAAAGGTGATGAACAGCAGATCATCGGCCATGGAGGCGATGGAGGTATGTTCTTCGCCGTCGTAGAGAATCTTGTCGTAGATTTCATCGGCGAACACGATCAGGTTGTTCTCGCGGGCGATCTGCAACAGCTCGCGCAACATGGCCGGCTCGTAATTGGCACCGGTGGGGTTGTTCGGGTTGATGATCACCAGTGCCTTGGTGTTCTTGTTCACCTTGGCGCGAATGTCTTCCAGAGACGGCTGCCAGTCCTGCTGTTCATCGCACAGGTAATGCACCGGGGTGCCACCGGATAACCGCACGGAGGCAGTCCATAGCGGGTAGTCAGGCGCGGGCAGCAGAACTTCATCGCCGCTGTTGAGCAGTGCCTGCATGGCCATGACAATCAGCTCGGACACCCCGTTGCCGATGATTACGTCATCCACGGTGACGCCTTCAATGCCCTTGGTCTGGGTGTATTGCATCACCGCCTTGCGGGCCGGGAACAGGCCCTTGGAATGGCAATACCCGGTAGAATCCGGCAGATTGGCGATCACGTCCTGAAGCAGTTCTTCGGGGGCTTCGAAACCGAACGGGGCCGGGTTGCCGATATTCAGCTTGATTACCCGGTGGCCTTCGTCTTCCAGGCGGTGCGCTTCACGCAGCACGGGGCCGCGAATGTCGTAACATACGCCTTTGAGTTTGTCGGATTTGCTGACGTGGTATTGATCGCTTGTCATGAAGTTCCCGCAGGTCGACTCGTAGAGGGCAGGGAAGTGATTCTACAATGCGTCCTTTTCACTGTATATCTGACGCCCGCATACAAAAGGCACAAACCGGAGTAGAGCGTGACCCCATTCAAGGATTTACTGGCCCTGGCGGTGAACCGCAAAGGCTCACTGAAAGCGGTGCAGTCACAGCTGCCTGACGTCGCCGATGCACAAACTCTGCGTGGCCGTGACGATGCGTTTTATATGTCAGCGTTAACCCGCCGTATTTTTCGTGCCGGTTTGAAACATTCCCTGGTGGACAACAAGTGGCCGGCATTCGAGGAGGCCTTTTTCGGTTTCGACCCGGAGAAGCTGGTGCTGATGCCGGACTCCATGCTCGACGAGCGCATGCAGGACACCCGTTTGATTCGCCACTGGGGCAAGATGAAAGCGATCCGCCATAACGCCCAGCTGGTGCTCGACCTGGCCGAAGAGTACGGCAGTGTGGGGAACTGGCTGGCGGACTGGCCGGCGGACGATACCGTGGGCATGTGGCTGTTGCTGAAGAAGCGCGGCAAGCAGCTGGGCGGCAATTCCGGTGCCGCGTTTTTGCGCATGGTGGGGCGCGATACCTGGTATCCCACTGGCGATGTGGTGGCCGCGCTGAAAGCGCAGAACATTATCGACAAACCCCCGGTGAGCCAGCGGGACCAGAAAGCCGTCCAGGCCGCTTTCAACACCTGGCAGGCGGAAAGCGGGCGGCCCCAGGCGCATATCAGCAAGGTGCTGGCGTTTACCGTGGGTTGATCCAATCCTGGAACTCTCGTGCTTTATTAAGAGTCGTGACTGGCTTGATGCAGGCGAAAACATAAATGATAATGACTCGCCTTTAATGCACTGAATCGAGTTCATGCCTATGCCGCGCACCTTCCTGGCCCGTCCTTTCTTCGGGGTCCTGCTCGTGTTTTTCTGTTTTTCCCTGCCTGCCCATGCCGCCAACCAGACTGCCCTTGTCCAGCTGGTCGAGTATGTGGGGGCGGACTATATCAATGCCGTGGTGGATGGCGAGATTGTCAGCCCGGCAGAATATGCCGAAATGGCGGAATTCTCCGTGCTGCTGGCCGAAGGGGTGGCAGAACTGCCGGAGGCTGAAGGCAAGCAGACCCTGCAAACCCAGGCCAGTGACCTGCAGCAAGCGGTGGCCGATAAAGCGGCGGAGAGTGAGATCAAGGGGCTGGCGCAGTCTATCCGCGCGACCCTGGTGAGTGTGTACGGCATTCCCGTGTCCCCGAAAAAAGCGCCGGACCAAGCACACGCGGCCGCGCTGTACCAGAGTCAGTGCGCGGCCTGCCACGGGGCCGAGGGCAAGGGTGATGGGCCGGCTGGCGTGGCGCTGGAGCCGGCGCCCACCGATTTTACCGAGGTGGAACGCTACAACGGCCGTTCACTGCTGGGGCTGCATACCACCATCACCCAAGGGGTCGACGGCACTGGCATGGCGGCTTACGCAGACACCTTGAGTGAGGAAGACCGCTGGGCACTGGCTTTTTATGTGGGGGCCAAGGCGGTCACCGATCAGGTGGCCGAGGAGGGCGAACAGGTTTTCAGTACCGTGCCTGGCATGAAAAGCACTCTCACCTTGGACACTCTGGTGGCTCAGGCTCCGGAAGATGTGCTCAAGGAGCAAGGCCCGAAAGCCTATGCGGCCCTGGGGTACCTGCGCCGCACCCCCGGTGCGTTGTTTAACAAGAACCGTTTCATCGCCTTGAGTCATGACAAGCTGACCGATGCCGACAAGGCGTATCAGGCCGGCGATAGGAAAGCTGCTAAGGCGGCGGCGCTGTCTGCCTACCTGGATGGTTTTGAAATGATTGAGCAGCAGCTGGCTGCGGTGGACAGCGAGCTGATGCGCAGTGCGGAATCCCGCTTTATGGCGGTACGCGAAGCCATCGACCGGGATCGTGAGGCCAGTGAGGTGAGCGACAAGGTGGCGGCAGCCCAACAGGGCCTGGCCCGGGCCAGTGATGCCTTGTCCGGTGACGGCCTGAGCCCGGCGGCAACCTTGTCTGCCAGCTTCTTCATCCTGTTCCGTGAAGGTCTGGAGGCCCTGCTGGTGGTGGCTGCACTGTTGACGTTTACCCGCAAGGCCAACGCGGTGAAGGCGACCCGCCATATTCACTATGGCTGGATCACGGCGTTAGTGGCCGGCGGCCTGACCTGGTACGTGGCCAACACGCTGATTACCTTCAGTGGGGCATCGCGGGAAATGACCGAAGGCTTTGCCGGTGTCGTGGCCGCGCTGATTCTGTTTTATGTGGGCTTCTGGATGCACAGCAACAGCAATAGCCAGAAGTGGATGGGGTACATCAAGAGCAAGGTGGACAATGCCCTGGGCGGCGGCACCATCTGGGTCTTGGCCTTCGTGTCCTTCATTTCCGTGTACCGCGAAATTTTCGAGACCATCCTGTTCTACGAGGCCCTGTTGAGCCAGGTGACGGCGGCGACTCAGCCTTACCTGTTTTACGGTATGGGGGCGGCCATTCTGGCGCTGGCGGTGGTGTGTTTCCTGGTCTTCCGCATTGGCATGCGCTTGCCCCTGAGTCTGTTCTTCCGCGTGACCAGCATTGTCCTGCTGATCCTGTCGGTGATTCTGCTTGGCAACGGCATTGCCGCCCTGCAGGAAGCCGGGCTGATCAGTGCGTTCTACCTGGGCGTGCCCACCATCGAATGGTTGGGTCTCTACCCGACCGTGCAAGGTGTGGTCGCACAATCAGTGGCGATTATCCTGGCCGTGGTTTTCTGGCTGCGTGGGCGTCGCGGCCAGTCGGCCTGAGCACTGAGTTGCTCCGGGTATCGTGTCCCGGATTGAAAGAGCCGCCTACGGGCGGCTTTTTTGATTGACGGGCCAGCCCGTGGCTACAGTCACTGCTGTGAATCGCGTAGACTTTTCGTTCCGTTAGTTCAGGACATTTCATGCCTCATATCAGCTTTCTTGGCACCGGCCTGATGGGTGCGCCCATGGTGGCGCGACTGCTGGATGCCGGTTTTTCCCTTACCTTATGGAACCGTACCCCTGACAAGGCGCAGCGGTTTGCCGATCGAGCGCTCATTGCGGCCAGTCCGGCGCAAGCGGTGGCCGGGGCCGATGTGGTGATCACCATGCTGGAAGACGGCGCGGTGGTGGATCAGGTGCTGTACCAGAGTGGTGCTATTGCCGGGTTGCGCCCGGACACGCTGGTCATCGACATGAGCTCTATTGAGCCTGCCACCGCGCGTCGGCATGGGGCGCAGGTGACACAACAGGGCGGGGGGTATCTGGATGCGCCCGTGTCCGGTGGCACCCGGGGGGCTGAGGCGGGGGCACTGTCGATCATGGCGGGCGGCAGTGAGGTGGATTTCCACCGGGCGGCCCCGATTTTTCAGGCCTTGGGCAAGGCAACGCATATTGGCCCGGTGGGCAGCGGTCAACTGGCCAAGCTGGCTAACCAGGCGATTGTCGGCATTACCATCGGCGCGGTTTCAGAAGCCCTGTTGCTGGCCGCCAAGGGAGGCGCACGCCCGGACAAAGTGCGTGAAGCACTGCTGGGCGGGTTTGCGGGCAGCAAGATTCTTGAGCAGCATGGCGAGCGCATGCTGGCCCGGGATTTCGAACCCGGCGCCCCGGCGCGGATCCAGCTAAAGGACTTGCGCATGATTCTGGATGAGGCCCGTGCCGAAGGGCTGACTCTGCCCCTTAGCCAGCGGGTGTTCGAGGAATATCGCGCCTTGCAGGCCAGTGGTCATGGCGATGTGGATCACAGTGGCTTGTTGCTGGAGCTGGAAAGGCTCAATGGCGTTCGCTTGTCCTCTGGCACGGGGGAGGAAGATCCCAAAGAGGAGAACGGGTAATGCCACGCTTTGCCGCCAACCTGTCCATGTTGTTCACCGAGTTACCGTTCCCGGACCGCTTTGCCGCTGCGGCGGTTGCCGGCTTCAAGGGGGTGGAATACCTGTTCCCGTATGACTGGCCTGCTGACCAATTGGCATCCTTGCTGGCGGATAACGGACTGACCCAGGTGTTGTTCAACCTGCCGGCCGGGGACTGGGATGCCGGAGAGCGCGGCATCGCGTGTTTGCCGGATCGGGTCGAGGCATTCCGCGAAGGCGTGTTTACCGCCATGGACTATGCCGAGGTGCTGGGTTGCGGCCAGGTAAACTGTCTGGCCGGCCTGAAACCGGCAACGCTGCCAGCAGAGGTAGCCTTTGAAACCCTGGTGGAGAACCTGCGTTTTGCTGCGGACCTGTTCGCCGCCAAGGGGCTGACCCTGACACTGGAAGCGATCAACTCCCGGGTGGATATGCCCGGTTTTCTGGTGGATACCTCCGCCATGGCCATGGCGGTGATCGACGCGGCGGGCCGCGACAATATCCGCCTGCAATACGATCTTTATCATATGCAGATCATGGAAGGGGATTTGTGCCGTTCTCTTTCGCAACTTTGTCCCCATATAGGACATATTCAGTTTGCCGATAATCCCGGGCGCCATGAGCCGGGCAGCGGCGAAATTCATTTTGATACCGTGTTTGCTCACATCGACTCGCTGGATTATGCGGGCTGGGTGAGTGCGGAGTACCGGCCCCGGGCCGACACAATAACCAGCCTGGGCTGGTTTAACGCAACCAAACAGGAACCGTGATGCAATTCAATTGGGGTGGAAAGATCATCCTTGGCCTGCTCGGCATGCTGGCGGGCGGGCCCATTGGCATGGGTATCGGCGTGCTGATTGGGCATATGCTCGACAAGGGCGCCGAACGGGTACAGACCTTCAACCCGTTTCGGCCCTATGGTCCCGGTGAGCAGTCGCAGGTCCAGGCCGCGCTATTCGATACGGCGTTTACGATCATGGGGCATCTGGCCAAGGCCGATGGCCGCGTCAGCGAGGACGAAATTGCCCAGGCCAGAGCGGTGATGGATCGCATGCAGCTGTCCGAAGAGCAGCGCAAGCAGGCGATTGCCTTGTTCAATCAGGGTAAGCAGGATGATTTTCCGCTGGAGCAGACCGTGGCCGCGTTTGCGACAACGGTGAAACATCGCAAGCAACTGATTCTGGTGTTGCTGGAAATTCTGCTGCAAACCGCATTGGCTGACGGCGAACTGGACCCGGCCGAAGAAGCGATTCTGGTGCGGGTGGCCGAAGGCCTGGGCGTGCCGCGTGCCCAGTTCCAGCAGATTCTCAATATGCTGCTGGCCCAGGCGCAGTTTTCCGGCGCCCGGGGCGGGCACTCCTATCAGGGTGGCCAGCAGGCTGCCGGGCCGTCGCGTCCGTCCCTGTCGCAGGCGTATCAGGTGCTGGGTATCACCGATAGCGCCAGTAACCAGGAGATCAAGAAAACCTACCGCAAGCTGATGAGCCAACATCACCCGGACAAGCTGGCCGCCAAAGGCGTGCCGGAAGAAATGATCCGCGTGGCCACGGAAAAAACCGCAGAAATCAGCAAGGCCTACGAAATGATCAAGGAACACCGCGGCTTTAAATAAACAAACGCTGCAGGCCTCACGCAACAAGCAGCACGCCGGCGGTGTTACGTGCAGCGTGAAGCCTGTTGCGCCTCCCGATTCAATAACTGGCGCTGGGGAGCCGGTCGATTTTCGGAATCGACCAGCCACTGCTGACCAGATCGGATTCCCCGGACCACCAACGATTCAGCAAACGGGTTGGCAGATCGGCGCGGGCGCGACCACTGAGCCGTTGCTGGGCTTCATGGTAGGCCGGTTGGTAGCGCAGACGCTCGGGTAGCCGACAGGTCAGGTCCATCAACCGGTGAAGGTGTTTCTGGTAGTTGCGATGGGCATCGAGCCCGGTTTGTGGCAGCCGAAACTGTTCGCGCAGGTGCTCGGGAATCTGGAAAGACGCCAGGCCAAGATAACTCCCGTAAGGGAGCCGCCCGGGGTAGCCCTGTTCGCGAATCAGGGTATGCCCCAACTGGCGACGGTGGCGGGGAATGGCGCCATTGCGGGCCAGCCGCTTATTCCACCAACGCTGATGGGCATGCCAGTGTGCGGGCAATCGCTGTGGAGGTATGCCCAGTGCCTCGGCCATCACCATGGTTTCTTCAAACAGCCGTTCCTGGTGGGCGGTGGAAAGCGGCTCAATCACGCTTTGGTAGACCCGCAGGCACGAATCCATCCACGCACTAAGCATGTATAACAGGGTGTCGCTGTCTTCCACATCAAACAGGGTCTTGCGCCGGGTACGCTGGCTTTGCAGGGTCAGTAACGCCTGGTCCAGATTGCCGAAAACCAGTTTCAACATGAACACCTGCGTATGTTGCAAGCGCTGGATCATGTCGTTTCCGGATGAGGTCAATTGCGCGGTGCGGCTGTCTGCCAGCGCCAGTAGCAATACGCGGCCTTGTGCCAGGCACATGAGGTTTTCACGCATCAGTTGCCAGCAAACGGAGCCGGGACCAAACAGGCCGGCATCCGGGTGGTGGCAGCGGTCGCTGGTGCGTAGCAGGCCGTGTTCCAGATGATCTCGGGTGATTAATTTCGGTAATGCCATGTGCATGCCTCCGTTCTGCAAATGGATACGGTTTACCGACTACCACCAAACACTGCAGGACAAGGCTGCAGGGGGACAACGTAGTGCAGACTCCAACATGGCCGTGCTGCCATGCTTACTTTTATCTTACGGCCACGGGCGATTGAATCTAATCAGAAAATGTGGTGATTTGGAGTCTTGAGGGGAACGGTGATCCGTTTCTGCTTGTCGCATAAACAGGGCCGGTCCTATTGATTGGCCTGCCATTTCCATTAAAGGAGCGACCTTCATGTTGGGCGAAAATCACAGCATTCATCACGAATTTCCCGATTTTCACCAGAAGATAGACGAGCTTGCCAACGCAGATCCCACGTTCAAGGCACTGATTCTGGAGCACGACAAACTGGACAAACAGATACGGGGGCTGGAGATGCGCGAGAGCCCGATTTCGGATCCTGAGATGGAACGGCTAAAGCAGGACCGCATACGGCTGAAGGACGAGGTCTACCACCGGTTAAGCCATCACTGAAAGAAAAAGCCTCTGGGATCAGAGGCTTTTTTCATTTACTTCATTAACAGTCTAGCTTTTGGTTCAGTGAGCAGATTTTTTGCATAGACGCCTGGCGGCAAGCCATTGCTGTCCTGGCTGTAGTACATTCGGGTGATGAAATAAAATTCCTTACCAAACGGAATGTCGGTCAGCGAAAAGCCCACATTGGGTAATTGTCCGGCAAATCTTTCGGGTTCATTCACCTGGCTGGCATCGTCCTGATAGAGCAGCCGGGCAGGGGTATCGAAACCCTTCACGAACGCCAGTTGGGCCAGCATGTCGAAGCCCCGGCCGGTGCCAAACCAGATCCAGTTATTCCCTTTCAGTGGCATGGCGAGCATGGCTTTTTCCGATTCGGATAGCACGCCATCGGTAATGGCAACGTGGTTGCCAGTCCAGCTGGTAACCAGTTTGCTGTCGTACAGATCGTTGCCGTCCAGGGAAATGTCCAGCGCAGGGCGCTCCAGCACGGTGTCGGCGATACCGGGCAGGGTGAAGCGGCTATGGATATCGACCTGTTGCGGCATCACCAGGAAATAGTTGTGAATGCGCAGTACTGGTACCCGCGCCACCTTGACGGAAGTGGTGGCATAGACCATGGCTGCCAATGGGCCGCTGATGATCTGTTTTACTTTCGGATCCAGGTTGTTGTTGTTCAGGGTGACGCGATTGTTTTCTCCGAATACGCCAGCGCTGAGACGTAACTTGAGCGTATCAAGGATACTCTGGCGCTGGCCGTTTTCCCCTTCGAAACCGCGAAAATAGAAATCGTTCCACTTGAACAAATTCTGGTCCGCCATGCTCAAGGCAAAATCTGTGCTTTTGATCGTCATGCTTTTGGGATCGAACTGCACATAGCGTTCGGTGCTTTGCAGGTAAGCGTTTTTGACCAGATAAAAATGATGTTCCTGGTCGTTGTGAGTGACCACCAGATCGGCAACAACCTGTTCTGACACCTGGCCACTCAGTGCCGGGCCGCCGTCTTCAAAACGCAGCAGCAGACGGTCTTCGCTATCGATTCGCAGTGGGTCACCAAGCAGGTGGGTGCTGTCGTCTTCCTGGAAGTAGGGATAGCCCTCTTTCGACCATTGCACCCACTGATGGGGAACCGGCGAGAGGCGGCCATCCTGCATGGCAAAGAAGGAATACAGGCCGGTTTGCTTGCCGAGTAACGGTTTGAAGTCGGCACCGGTGAGCGTGATGATCTGGGCCCAGAGGGCGGGGGAAGCGCATAGCAGCAAGACGGTGGCCAGCGCTCGTATGACGGTATTTTTTATCATTATGGTCTGTCATGGCTGTCGGTACAGCGCCCATGATGCGCCTTTGTGCCGGGCCGTCAATGGCCCGGCGACCGGGTGGTCAGGTTTCTAGCTCAATGCGATGGGCAAAATGGGCCAGGGCCTGCGGATTGGCCAGGGCGTTGTGGTTGGTAACCGGGCGCCCGTGGATCACCTCACGCACCGCCAGCTCCACGATTTTTCCGCTGACCGTACGGGGGATTTCGGGAACCGGCAGAATGACTGCGGGCACGTGGCGTGGTGTGGCGCCCTGGCGAATGGCTTTGCGGATACGGGCCTGAAGCGCGTCATCCAGTTCGACGCTGTCTGCCGGAACCACAAACAACACCACGCGCACATCGCCGTCGAATTGCTGCCCGACCACAATGGCTTCGCGGATTTCCGCCAGGGTCTCCACCTGGCGATAAATCTCTGCCGTGCCGATACGTACCCCACCGGGGTTGAGTACTGCATCGGAGCGGCCATGGATAATCAGCCCCTGATGGCTGTCATGGGGCACCAGCTGGGCGTAATCGCCATGGGCCCAGATGCCCTCAAAGCGGGCAAAATAGGCCGCGTGAAAACGCTGGCCGTCCGGGTCATTCCAGAAGCTCACCGGGCAGGATGGAAAGGGACTGCGGCACACCAGCTCGCCCTTACTGTCGGCAAGAGCCTCGCCGTCATCATCGAATACGGCCACATCCATGCCCAGGCCGAGGCACTGCAGCTCGCCGCGGTACACCGGCAGCATCGGGTTGCCCAGTGCGAAGCAGGAAATAATGTCGGTACCACCGGAAATGGAGCTAACCAGTAACGACGGCTTTACCTGCTGGTAAAGGTAGTCGTAGCTTTCGTGGAGTAGCGGCGAGCCGGTGGAGAACAGGGTGCGCAGGGTGCCGAGATCGTGGCTGTCTTTCGGGCGCAAGCCGGATTTTTCCACCGCCTGAACAAACTTGGCGCTGGTGCCGAAGTGAGTAATCTTTTCTGCGTCGATCAGGTCAAACAACCTGCCGGTATCCGGGTAGGCCGGGTTGCCGTCGTAGAGCACCAGAGTAGCGCCGGTGTGCAGCCCGCAGATCAGCCAGTTCCACATCATCCAGCCGCAGGTGGTGAAGTAGAACAGGGTGTCGGTGTCGCGCACATCTCCGTGCAGGTGCAGCTCTTTGGTCTGCTGAAGCAGGGTGCCGCCAGCCCCATGGACGATGCACTTGGGCTGCCCGGTGGTGCCGGAGGAATAGAGAATAAAAAGCGGATGGTCGAAGGGCAGGCGCATAAAGTCAGGCGCAGGGCCGGCGGCCTCCAGCCAGGCGCCCCAGATCAGTGCCCGGGGAACGCTGCTGCTATCGCCACGGCCGGGTACCACAATCAGTAATTCCGGTTTCAGGGCGTGATGCAGTGCGTCTATACGTTCGCCCAGGTCGATCCACTTGCCGTTGTAGTGATAGCCATCACAGGCCAGCAGCACCTTGGGTTCGATCTGGCCGAAACGGTCCAGTACCCCGGAAACCCCGAAATCCGGGGAGCAGGAAGACCAGACTGCGCCGATCCAGGCGGCGCCCAGGGCAGCGATCAGGGTCTCGGTGCGGTTGGGCATAAAGCCCGCTACCCGGTCTCCGGGTTGAATGCCGGCGGCCAGGAGTTGAGCGGCCACTTTGCCGGCGGCCACCCGCAGTTGCGCATAGCTGATGACACTGCGGCCGCCATCTTCCAGTACGCTGACCACGGCAGGGTGGGTGTCGTTGCGTTTGAGCAAATTTTCCGCGTAATTGAGTTCGCCGTGGGCAAACCAGCGGGTGTCCTGAAAGCGTTCGCCGGGCGTCAGCACGGTGTCGCCGGGGTGGCCGACTACGTCGCAGTGCTCCCAGACCTGTTGCCAGAAGGCGTCGGGTTGCTCCACAGACCAGCGATGCAGGGCCTGATAATCCGTTAAGGGCAGGCCACTGTTGGTACGTGCCTGCTGCCAGAAAGCGGCCAGGTGGGTGTGCTGGCTGTTGTCATCAGGCTGCCAGAGAGGGGCGTTCATGCTGTCTCTCCCTTGCTGTCGGTATTCGCGTGGGTTTCATGGGCACTGAATTCCACCAGCACCGTGCCTTCGCTGACACTGTCGCCAGCGGCGACGGCAAAGCCGTTCACCGTGCCGGATACGGTGGCGCGCAGGGTGTGCTCCATTTTCATGGCTTCCAGTGTAATCACCGCATCGCCGGCTTCAACGCTATCGCCGGGGGCAGCATGCAGGGCAACAATGGTGCCGCTCATGGGGGCACTGAAGCCGCCAGCATCCGCATGCTGGGCGGTATCACGGCTGGGGTTCAGGGTGACCGGGTAGGCCTGGCCGCCCACAAAGAGCATAACGGTGTGGGTATTTTGCCAGGCGAAGCGGGCCGCCAGACTGTCCGTTCCCCAATGCAGGCTGAAACGGTGGCCGGCGGGGGTCACGGTAAAACTGACAGCAGCGCGGCGGTCGTCGATGGCGGCTTGCTGGCCGTCTTCGCGTACAGTGAGTTGTTCCCCGTTTGCTTCCACCCGGGTTTGGCGCAGGTGCTGATTCAGCGGGCGCCAGCCATTGAGGGATTGCCAGGGGCTGTCACCGGTGGCCCTGTGCGCCTGCAAGCGCGCCGCAGCCAGGGCCAGCAGGGCGGGGTCGACGGCGGTGGCCTCCATCAAATGCGGACGATGTTCCAGCAAACGGGTATCCAGATCGGCCTCGGCGAAGGCGGCATCGTTGAGCACCCGGCGCAGGAAGGCGGCGTTATGGTGGATGCCCTCCAGCTCCAGGGCGTCCAGTGCCTGAATCAGTTGTTGGCGGGCGGCGTTGCGGTCCGTGCCGTGACAGATCAGCTTGGCGATCATGGGGTCGTAGTGTTCGTCCACGCGATCGCCCTGTTCGTAGCCCGCATCGACTCGGCTCTGGGCATGAGGCCAGCGCAGGTGACGGAGCAGGCCGGAGGAGGGCAGGAAGCCCTGTTCCGGGTTTTCCGCATAGAGACGGACTTCCATGGCGGCGCCGTGGCGTTGAATCTGGTCCTGCTGTTTGGGCAGTGGTTCCCCGGCTGCCACGGACAGCTGCCAGGCCACCAGGTCTTCGCCGGTGATCATCTCGGTGACCGGGTGCTCTACCTGCAGGCGGGTATTCATTTCCATGAAAAAGAACTGGCCGCCGTCAACGTCGCTATCGGCCGCTGGAGGCGCATAAAGGAATTCCACCGTGCCGGCGCCACGATAATCAATGGCTTTGGCGGCTTGTACTGCAGCATGGCCGAAGGCGTCGCGGGTGGCCTCGTCCAGACCCGGTGCCGGCGCTTCTTCAATGATTTTCTGGTGGCGGCGCTGTACCGAACAATCGCGTTCAAACAGATGAACAGCGTTGCCATGGTTATCGGCAAACACCTGCACTTCCACATGGCGGGCGGTGGCCAGATAGCGCTCCAGCAGCACCCGATCGTCACCAAAGGCGTTACTGGCTTCGCGGCGGGCGGCGGCCAGGGCTTCATCGAATTCCTCGGCACCATTGACCACGCGCATGCCCTTGCCACCGCCGCCGGCCACGGCCTTGATCAGTAGCGGGAAACCGACCTTTGCCGCGGCAGCGGTCAGCTCGCTGTCGCTGGCGCCTTCTTTATCGAAGCCGGGCAGAACCGGCACGCCACTTTCTGCCATCAACTGGCGAGCGGCGGCCTTGTCGCCCATGACTTCGATGGCGCGGGCATTGGGGCCCACAAAGATGATGCCGGCCTGGTCACAGGCGGCGGCAAAGGCCGTGTTCTCGGACAGAAAGCCGTAGCCGGGGTGGATGGCATCGGCACCGGTGGCCTGGGCCGCCGCGATCACCTTGTCGATGACCAGATAGCTGTCGCGGGCAGCAGCAGGCCCCAGGCAAACGGCCTGGTCCGCTTCCATTACGTGGGGCAGGGTAGCATCAGGTTCGGAATAGACTGCCACCGTGGCTATGCCTTGTTGGCGGCAGGTACGCATGATACGACGAGCAATTTCGCCGCGGTTGGCGATCAGGAGTTTTTTTATCTTTGCCATAGCTATGCCTATATCGGTGGCAATGTCGTTTTAGTAGCGTCGTTTGCGTCGCGATCGGGATGAGTTAAAAGTTCAAAGTTTAAAGTTAAAAAACGCGGAATGGACCGTTATGTTTTTTCAGGCAGTGCCCGCGATGTAAATGGTTTGAGCGCGGAGCACCTAAAACCTGAATGGGCACAGAATCAGCTTCGCGTTTCAACTTTTAACTTTAAACTTGCAACTGCCTTTCATCGCGCCGCCAGCGACGCTCCTACGGATAGTGGGTCAGATCCAATTCGGTTTCCGTTTTTCCAGAAAGGCGCTGAGCCCTTCCTGGCCTTCATCGCTGGTACGCAACCGGGCGATAAGGGCGGCGGTGTGATTGAGCATGGCGTCGTCGATGGGTCCATCACTGACGCAGGCAATCAAGGCACGGCTTTCCACCTGTGCCAGCGGGCCGCCGCTGAGCAGAGACTGCACCAACGCATCAACGGTGCTGTCGAGAGCGTCTTCGCTGACGACCTCGTGGACGATGCCGATCTGTTGTGCGCGGTCAGCGGGGATCACTTCTGCGGTCATGAAATAGCGGTTGGCCTGCCGCGGACCCATGGCGCGAACCACGTAGGGGCTGATCACCGCCGGTACGATGCCCAGTTTCACTTCACTGAGGCAGAAACGGGCGTTGTCTGCTGCCACGGCCATGTCCGCCGCGCAGATCAAGCCCAAGGCTCCACCAAAAGCGGCCCCTTGTACGCGGGCAATGACCGGCTTGGCGCATTGATCAATGGCCTGCATCAGCGCGGCCAGGCGCAGGGCGTCCTGCTGATTCTGTTGCGCATCCAGCTTGCCCATGGCACGCATCCAGTTCAGGTCCGCGCCGGCGGAAAAGTGCTTGCCGGCAGCCTGTAACACCACAACGCGCACGCTGTCATCGCCGCCGACTTTTTCAAACGCCTCGGTGAGCGAGGCGATAATGATGTCATCGAAGGCGTTACGCTTATCCGGGTTATTCAGCGTAATCCGGGCAACGTGTCCTTGAATGTCTGTCGTAACACTCATGTCTTGCTCTCTTTGGTCGTGTTGCGTGAAGCGTGAGGCGTGCAAGCGTCACTCAATTACATCCGGAACACGCCGTAGCGTGTTTCTTCAATCGGTGCGTTAAGGCTGGCGGAAATGGCCAGACCCAGCACGTCGCGGGTATCGGCGGGGTCGATGACGCCGTCGTCCCAAAGGCGGGCGCTGGCATACCAGGGCTGTGCCATTTCCTCATAGCGTTCGGTCATCTCGGCCTGGAATTGTCCCGCCTCTTCATCGCTCCATGCCTGGCCCTTTTTCTTCAGTGAGGCCTGTTTCACCTGGGTAAGAACACTGGCGGCCTGTTCGCCGCCCATTACCGAGATGCGGGCGTTGGGCCACATGAACATGAAGCGCGGGTCATAGGCGCGGCCACACATGCCGTAGTTACCGGCGCCGAAACTGCCGCCGGTGATTACGGTGAATTTCGGCACGGTGGCACAGGCCACCGCGTTGACCATCTTGGCACCGTGTTTGGCGATGCCTTCGGCTTCGTATTTCTGGCCGACCATGAAACCGGTGATGTTCTGCAGGAACAGCAGGGGAATCTTGCGCTGGTTGCACAGCTCGATGAAGTGCGCCCCTTTTTGAGCCGACTCCGAGTACAGCACTCCGTCGTTAGCGAGAATGCCCACCGGGTAGCCGTGGATGCGGGCAAAGCCGCACACCAGGGTGGTGCCGTAACGGGATTTGAATTCGTCCAGTTCTGAGCCATCGACCATGCGTGCAATCAACTCACGGGCAGGCATGGGCTGGCGGGTGGTGGTGGGGATTACACCGTACAGCTCCTGCGGGTTGTAGGCCGGGGCCTGCACCGGCAGGCGCTTTACCTGATCCGGTTTGTGCCAGTTCAGGTGGGCGATGCATTGGCGCGCCAACTCGAACGCATGGGGTTCGTCTTCAGCCAGGTGATCCGCCACACCGGATTGTTCGCAGTGCAGGTTGGCACCCCCCAGATCTTCGGCAGTGACCACCTCGCCGGTGGCCGCTTTTACCAGTGGCGGGCCGGCCAGGAAGATGGTGGCTTGTTCTTTCACCATGATCACTTCGTCGGCCATGGCGGGCACATAAGCGCCGCCGGCGGTGCAGGAACCGAGCACGACACTGATCTGCGGAATGCCACGGGCGGACATGTTGGCCATGTTGAAAAAGATGCGGCCGAAGTGTTCGCGGTCCGGGAATACCTCGTCCTGGCGGGGCAGGTTGGCGCCGCCGGAATCCACCAGGTAAATACAGGGCAGGCGGTTTTCCGCAGCAATGGCCTGGGCGCGCAGGTGTTTTTTCACGGTGAGCGGGTAGTAGCTGCCGCCTTTCACGGTGGGGTCGTTGGCGACGATCATGCATTCCACACCCTGCACCTGGCCGATACCGCCGACACAACCGGCGGCGGGCACGTCTTCGCCGTAGACGCCTTCGGCGGCCAGGGCGGAGATTTCCAGAAACGGGGACCCCGGGTCGAGCAACAGATTGATGCGCTCGCGTACCGGCAGCTTGCCGCGCTCACGAAGCCGCTGCTCGGCTGCTTCGCCACCGCCATGGGCAATGTGATCGAGCTTGTCCTGCAATTGCTGACGCAGCTGCAGGTTGTGTTCCCGGTTGGCCTGGAAGTCCGGGCTGTTGGGATTGATCTGGCTATTGATCTTGGGCATAGAATTCCTCGCTTACACGCTGCACGCCTGCACGGACCACGCTGGTGGGCGCGTGCAGGCGTGGTGCGTGCGCCGTGTTAGCGTGTCTCGTTAAACAACTCGCGGCCAATCAGCATGCGGCGGATTTCGCTGGTGCCGGCGCCGATTTCATAGAGCTTGGCGTCGCGCAGTAGGCGGCCGGTGGGGTATTCGTTGATGTAGCCATTGCCGCCCAGGGTCTGGATTGCTTCCAGTGCCATTTTGGTGGCGTTCTCGGCGCAGTAGAGAATCACGCCGGCGGCATCCTTGCGGTTGGTCTCGCCGCGGTCACAAGCCTTGGCCACGTTGTAGAGGTAGCTGCGGCTGGCGTTGAGCATCACGTACATGTCGGCGATCTTGCCTTGCATAAGCTGGAATTCACCGATGGCCTTGCCGAACTGCTTACGCTCGTGGACATAGGGCACCACCACATCCATGCAGGCCTGCATGATGCCGGTGGCGCCACCGGACAGTACGGTGCGCTCATAATCCAGGCCACTCATCAGCACCTTGACGCCTTCGCCCACGGTGCCAAGTACGTTTTCTTCCGGCACGTGGCAGTCTTCGAATACCAGTTCGCAGGTGTTCGACCCGCGCATGCCGAGCTTGTCGAGTTTCTGGGCCTGGGAAAAACCGGCAAAACCCCGCTCCACGATAAAGGCGGTGATACCTCGCGGGCCGGCGCTGGTGTCGGTTTTGGCGTAGATCACATAGGTGTGCGCGTCGGGGCCATTGGTGATCCACATCTTGTTGCCGTTCAACACGTAGTGGTCGCCTTGCTTATCGGCACGCAGCCCCATGCTGACCACGTCGGAACCGGCACCGGGCTCGCTCATGGCCAGGGCACCGATATGGTCGCCGCTGACCAGTTTGGGCAGGTATTTCTCGCGCTGGGCATCGGTACCATTGAGGTAGATCTGGTTGACGCACAGGTTGGAGTGGGCGCCGTAGGACAGGCCAATGGACGCAGAGGCCCGGGAGATCTCTTCCATTACCAGGGTGTGGGCCAGGTAGCCCATGTTGGCGCCGCCGTATTCTTCGCTGACAGTAACCCCGAGAACCCCCAAATCACCGAGCTTCTTCCACATCTCCAGCGGGAACTGGTTGCTCTGGTCCACCTCGGCGGCGATCGGCGCGATTTCCTTCTGGGCGAAGTGGCGCACGCTATCGCGCAGGGCCACCAGGGTTTCATCCAGATCAAAGTTAAAGCTGCTGTCAAACATGGTCAGGTTTCTCCAAAGCGGTGAGGGCGTCTTCGCAGCGCTGGTCGGCGTCGTCCAGCTCCTGCTGTAGTGCCTGAATATCTCTGAGTTGCTGGTTCAGTTGGTCACGGCGTTGCTGAATCTTGTCTTGCAGGGCCAGTAGCTGGTTGCGGTTATCGCCGCTGGGTTGATACATCTGAATCAATTCCCGGGACTCGGCCAGGGAAAAACCCAGCCGTTTACCGCGCAGGATCAGCTTCAGGGTCACCCGGTCGGCGGGGGAGTAGACCCGTGTCTGCCCGCGGCGGGCCGGGTTGACCAGATTCTGGTCTTCATAAAAGCGAATCGTACGGGTGGTCACGTCGAATTCCCGGGCCAGCTCGCCGATGCTGTAGGTCTGTTTTTTACTCATGGCGAAATCCTAGGGGAAGTTTACGTTAACGTAAAGTATGCGTTTTGGCCTTTTTGGTGCGTGACACCATGTTTACCGGTGCCTAGACTCCGGGCTCAATGTAAGGGGACGGTGGGAATAACAATGAAAGAGACGTGGAGTCGTTGGGTGGTGGCACACCCGGTGTGGGTGCTGCTTATCTGTATTGCGCTGTGTGCGGCCATGGCCGCCGGGCTGCAGAGTTTCCGCAACAATAATGATCCGCGTATTTTCTTCACTCAGGAAAACCCGGATTTCAAACGGTTCGTGGCGCTGGAGGACAGCTTTACCGCCAATGAGGTGGTGCTGTTTGTGGTGCACCCGAAGAGCGATCAGGTGTTTGAAACGCAAACCCTGGAAGCGATCGAGTCTCTCACCGACGACGCCTGGACGCTGCCTAATTCCACCCGGGTGGATTCCCTGACCAACTTTCAGCATACCGAGGTGGAAGGCGACGAGCTGTATGTGGCGCCGCTGGTGGAAGATGCTGAGCAAATGGCACCGGACGCCATTGCCCGCGCCCGCGCTATTGCCTTGAAAGAACCGGCGCTGGTCGGGCGGCTGGTTTCTGACCGGGGGCATGTGGCCGGTGTCGTGGCCACGGTGACCATGGATGAGGGGAATACCGAAGCCCCGGTGATTACCGCCGCCGCCCGCGAGATGGCCCAGGCCTACCGGGAGCGCTACCCGGATATCGAGTTTATGGTCACGGGCACCGTGGTGTTTTCCCAGGCTTCCGCTGACGCCACCGAGCAATCCATGGCCACCACCTTGCCACTGGCCTTTGTGGTGATGTTGCTGTGTCTGTGGCTGATTCTGCGCAGTGGTATGTTTGTGGTGGTGACGGTGATGGTGATCGGTTTTTCCATCGCCTCGGCCATGGGGGTGGCCATGTGGCTGGGGATCGAGTTTTCGCCCATCGTGGGCATGGCCCCGGCCATGATTCTGACACTGGCCGTGGCGGATTCGGTGCACATCCTCGCCAGTTATCGCCATGAATGCCTGGAAGGCAAGGCGCGGGCGGCGGCCATGCTGGAAAGTTTGCGTATCAACATGCAGCCGGTCTGGCTGACCAGTTTTACCACGGCCATCGGCTTCGCCATCCTCAACTTCTCCGAATCCCAACCGTTCCGTGCGCTGGGGAATGTGGTGCTGATCGGGGTGCTGCTGGCGTTTGTGTTCTCGGTGATTTTGTTGCCGGCGCTGGTGATGTTGTTGCCGCACCGTATCGAGCCCGGCAAGCAGCGGGATTTTGCGCCCCTGATGGGCGCGCTGGCCGGGCACCTGAGCCGCCACTTCAAACCCTGGCTGCTGGGAATGTCGGTGGTGGTCGTGGTGCTGACCGCCTGTATCGGGCTTAACCGCATCAATGATGTGTTCAACGAATACTTCGATGAGACATTTGAAGTGCGGCGGGTTAATGATTTCGCCATGAACAATCTTACCGGCATGCACCGTATCGATTACGCGGTGCATTCCGGTGAGTCAGGCGGGGCCATGGAGCCTGCCTATCTGCAGCACATTGATGATTTGACCGTGTGGCTGGAACAGCAGGATGAGGTGGTGTACGCGACTGCCTATACGGATGTGATCAAGCGACTGAACCGGGACATGCATGGTGGTGACCCGGCCTGGTACCGCATTCCTGAATCCCGCGAGCTGATTTCCCAGTACACCTTGCTGTATGAGCTGTCGCTGCCCCAGGGGTTGGGGCTGGAAGACCAGCTGGATATCGACAAGGAGCAGGCCAGGGTGATTGTGATGCTGGAGAATATCGGCTCGCGCCCGGTGCTGGAATTCAATGACCGGGTAGAAACCTGGATGCAGGACAACTGGCCGCAAATCATGCAAACGAAAGGCACGGGCATGGATATCCTGTTTGGGCGCGTCACCATGCGCAATATCCAGAGCATGCTCAGCGGCGCGCTGATTGCGCTGATCAGCGTGTCGGTGTTGCTGGTAATTGCGCTGCGTTCGGTGCGCTATGGCATCTTGTCCCTGTTGCCGAATCTGTTGCCGGCGGCCATGGCCTTCGGGCTGTGGGGGCTGGTGAACGGGGAGATCGGCCTGGCGGTATCGGTGGTGGCCTGCATGACGCTGGGGATCGTGGTGGATGACACCGTGCACTTCCTCAGCAAATACGTTCGCGCCAAACGTGAATTGGGGCTCAAAACCGAGCAGGCAGTGGCGTACGCATTCCGTACTGTCGGTGTGGCGCTGGTGGCTACATCGGTGGTGCTGGTGGCGAACTTTGCTGTTATCGGGACCAGCCATTTTTACCCCAATTCCAGCATGGGGCAGTTGTCTGCGATCACCATCGCCATGGCGCTGATTGTGGATTTCTTCTTTTTCGTGCCACTACTGGTCGCGCTGGACCGTCGCAAGCGGACCGGAGGCAGCGGGCAATAGGCTCTAGCCAGTCTGGTGAGGCGGTGTTAACGTAGCGCGAAACCGGTTTTTCCAGTTTCTGCGGAACAAAACACAGTGCCATACAAGAAAGATCGAAAGGTTCTTAAACGCGTAGATTACGGGGCCGCCAAGAACTCCTTGATGGGAGTCCTGGCGGCCCTTCTGGTTTATGCACTTGTCTTTGCCTGGGGACAGGTCTACCAGAGCTTCGAGCTGGAAGCGCTGATAGGCGGTGGCGCCGTCCTGTTGGTTACCGCCTATCGGCTGTGGCTGGTGGCGCGTTTCGATGCCCTCTATGGGGCTGGCCCGGCGCGCTGGCGGCGCCTGTTCGGGGTGGGGCTGGCATTGCACGCCCTGTTATGGGGGCTGCTGCCGGCCTGGTTAATCTGGCGGCTGGGCACCGGCTTCAATTTCTTCGTCGTCATCCTTTATAACGTGGGCGTGACCACGGCCCTGGGCAGCTCCTGGATGGCCGGGCTGCGCGTTCGGCAAGCTTATATCGTGTTGATGTTCCTGCCGACGCTGGCGGTTTTATTGTTTGCCGGTAGCTTGCATGACTGGGTGCTGGCGGTACTGATTGGTTCCTACGCGTTCTATCTGTTCCGGCTTTATCGGGGGCAATACGAAACCTTCTGGCACGCAATGACGCGGGAGCGTCGAGGGCCACTGGATCGCAAACAGCCGGTGCGCAGCAGTACCGAAGTCCAGCTCAGCCTGGTGTATCGTCTGGCCCATGAACTGCGTACACCGATGAATTCCCTGATGGGGATGATGTCGTTGCTGGAAGACACCCGCCTTAACGATGAACAGAAAGACTATCTGCAGGTGGCAGGGCAGAGCGGCAAGCTGCTGCTCACCTTGATTGATGACGTGCTGGATTATTCCCGCATCCTTTCCCGACGTATTACCCTCAATTCGGATTATTTTGATTTCCGTGCGGCGATTGAACAATCGCTGGAAGCCTTTGGTCCCATGGCCCAGTCATCCGGGCTGGAACTGAGCTGCGTGATTGACCGCATGCTGCCCAAGCGCATCCGCGGCGATCGCGAACGTCTAATGCAGGTGCTCAATAATCTGTTCAGCAACGCCATCAAATTCAGTGAGCGGGGTGAGATCCGCCTGGACGTGGATTTCACCGTGGAAGGGGAAAGTGGCGGCGTGTTGCGCGTGCGGGTGAGTGACCAGGGGGCCGGTATGGACCCGGAAACCCTGCGTCATCTGTTTCAGGATCGCTTCATTGAAGATGGCCAGGACGTGTACAGCAGCCACCACACCGGCTTCGGCCTGCTGGTCTGCAAGGGCCTGATTGACGCCATGGGCGGCGCCCTGGGGGCGGAGAGTGTCCCTGGAGAAGGCTCCACCTTCTGGTTCACGGTTCCGGTGCAGATGCAGCCAGACATGCGTGAAGCGCAGAGCCTGATACGGGCACTGGATGGTGCCCAGGCGGTGGTTGTCGGGGCCGCTTCGGGTACCGTAGCCAGCATTCAGGAAGAACTGGAAGCGCTGGATTGCCAGGCATCATCTGCCATGGGCTACGATCACGCCTTGCAGGCACTGCGCGCCGGCCATCGCGAGCAAAGCGATTTCGATGTGTTGTTTGTCGATACCTGGTCGCGCCCCGAGCTGGCATTGAATCTGTGTCGCAATGTACTCGAAGACCCCTCGCTGCGACCGGTGCGCCTGGTGTTGCTGGCGACCATTGAAGAGCGCAGCCATGCGGCGGTGCAACAGCTTATCGATAAGCATGACCTGGTGGTGCTGGTGCGTCCGGTTCATCGTACTGTATTGCGCCAGGGGCTGGCGCGGCTGGTGGGCCTGCAACGGCAAATGCCGGTGGGGGATGCGCCACTGCAGACACCGGAAGAGCGCCAGCGACGCAAACGTTTCCGGCTGATGCTGGTGGAAGACAACGAAGTGAACCAGTTGGTAACCCGGGGCATGCTAAGCAAACTGGGTTTTCAGGTGAAAACCGTCAGTAACGGGGAAACCGCGCTGGCGTTGCTGGAACAGGAACCGTTCGACCTGGTGTTGATGGATTGCATGATGCCGGAAATGGACGGTTTTGAAGTGACCCGGCGTTTGCGTGAAATCGAGCAGGACAAGGCGAGTCTGCGCACACCGGTTGTGGCGGTTACGGCCAATACGGCGGAAGGGGTTCAGGCCCGTTGCCTGGCTGCGGGCATGGATGATTTTCTTGCCAAGCCGGTGCATCTGGATGCACTGGAAACGGTGTTACGACGCTGGCTGCCAGAGCAGCCGGCTAAAGACGAGGAAGAACAATGACAAGAAAAGCCTTGCTGCTGGGGGCAACCGGGCTGGTCGGTCGTGATTGCCTGGAAAACCTGTTGGCCAGTGATGATTACGAACGGGTATGTGTTCTGACACGCCGACCATTATCCGTGAAGCACCCCAAGCTGGATGTGCATGAGGTGGATTTCGATAATATCGAAGCCTGCCAGTCACAGTTTCAGGTGGACGATGTATTTTGCTGTTTAGGCAGCACCATGAAGAAGGCCGGTTCCCGGCAGGCGTTTCGTCATGTGGATCACGACCTGGTGGTACTGGCGGGCAACATGGCCCGTCGTGCTGGCGTGCAACGATTTCTGGTGGTATCGGCAGTGAATGCCAAAGCCCGCTCGCCGTTTTTCTATTCGCGAGTAAAAGGGCAGATGGAGCGTGCGCTCATTAGGCTCGAATTGCCTTTGTTGGCCATTTTGCAGCCATCGTTGCTGCGCGGCGCACGTGAAGACAAGCGCCCGGCTGAAGACTGGGGCAACATCGTCAACCGCATTGTTGAGCCCCTGACACGGTGGACTGATGCCCACTGGTTGCCCGTGGATAGCCGCAAGGTAGCGGATGCCATGGTCGGCATGGCATTGGTCGGCCCGGATACAGGGTTGTACCGGTTGCGTTACCGGGACTTTTTGGTCTTTGCCGGTAAATTCCGCGAGAAAGTGACCCGGGCGGACTGAGCTCTGGTCGTAACCTGAAAGAAAACCGAAGGAGTCAGTATGACCTTTGTGACCTGCGATCTTTGTGATGATAATGCGGACAGTGTTTCCGTAGTAACCGGCCTTAACTGGCTCAGTTACGGTGGCCGTTCTGCCTTTGGCGGTGAAATCGTTACGGTGAAATGCTTCGAAGACAACAGCCGGGTGAAAGAACACCTGGGTACCGATGGCAAAGGCAAGGTGCTGGTGGTTGATGGCGGCGGCAGCCTGCGCAATGCGTTGATCGGTGACATGATCGCGGAAAACGCAGTGAAAAACGGCTGGGAAGGGGTCATCATTTACGGTGCCTGCCGCGACG
Organism: Alcanivorax sp. DG881; assembly: GCF_000155615.1. Taxonomy (GTDB): domain Bacteria; phylum Pseudomonadota; class Gammaproteobacteria; order Pseudomonadales; family Alcanivoracaceae; genus Alcanivorax. The sequence goes on from NZ_DS989915.1 coordinate 296,657, forward strand.
TGGATGCGCTGGCGACACTGGACATCGGCGTTATCACTCAAGGCTGTGTGCCGATTAAATCCGTTCGCCGTGACGAAGGGCAGCTGAATATCGACATCTCCTTTGGTGGCGTGACGTTCCGCCCGGGTGAATTTGTTTATGCCGATAACAACGGTATTATCACTGCGCCGAAGGCGTTGGTGTAGCCTCAGCCATTAGCGATTCCTGTCACGAATCCTGCTATAAAGAACAGCACAACACCCCATGGCCGGCATGATGCCGGCTACCACCGCACAGGGAAGAATTATGCTCAAGTCCATGCACGTGGCGGAGTACATGAGCCGCCGTCTGGTCACCTTTTCCCCCGATATGTCCGTGAGTGAAGCTATTCGTGTATTGCTGGAAAATCAAATTTCCGGCGGCCCGGTGGTGGATGATACGGGCCGTGTGGTGGGGGTCTTTTCCGAATCCGATTGCCTCAAGGGAGCGCTGGAAGCAAGCTACCACGGCACCGAAATCGGTTCGGTAAAAGAGTATATGAGTGTGGATCTGCAGACCGTGGAAGGCTCGGATTCCATTCTCGATGTGGCAGAAATTTTTCTCGCGGATCATCGCCGGCGGTTACCGGTGCTGGACAACGGAAAACTGATTGGCCAGATCAGTCGCCGGGATTTGCTGCGCGCCATGGATGACTTTGGTCAACGCCATACGCCGTAGAGGCGACGCATTAATCTTTGATTGTTTTCTTAAACCTTGAACCCCAGGGGGAGTACCCATGAACCAACCCTATCAGGCACCCAATGCAGATGTTGCTGTTGCCGGTAACCAGGACACCTATCAACCCAAATTCCTGTCTCTGTCAGGGCGCATCGGCCGTATGCGTTATTTCGTCTATGCCGCTGGTCTGACCTTATTGTTCTATCTGGTGCTGGGTGTCGCAGCTGCTGTTGTGATCCCGGGCATCATGAGTGCCGGTGACAGTGCCATTGGCGCAGGGGCAATGATCATGGGGCTGATCGCCACCGTGGCGTTCATTGGTGTGATGGTGATGAGCTGGGGCTACATGGTGCGTCGTCTCAATGACATCAACGCCAGTGGCTGGTTGAGCCTGCTCATGTTGGTGCCGATTGCCAACCTGGTGCTGGGTCTGGTGATGTTGTTCAAACGCGGTAGTGAAGGCAGCAACCAGTACGGCGCCGCTCCGGTCGGCAATTCCGGTGGCGTAAAAGCCGCTTTCGTGATTGTGCTGTTGTTGATGGTGGGCTATTTCGGTGTGCTGTTCCCGATCACCATGGCCAACTATGCGCAGTATTCACAACAGGCCCAGATGCAGCAGATGGATTATTCCGAATACTGATCGCGTGTTGCCTGTTGCGTAAACTGTGTAGCAGCCGCGTAGCGGCACAAAAAAAGGGGCTCCTGAGAGCCCCTTTTTTTATTGCCCGACCTGAGCCTTACGGCAGCAGGTGAGAAACGGCGTCACGTTCTTCCGCCAGTTCCTGCTCGGTGGCTTGCATCTTGCCACGGGAGAAGTCGTTGACTTCCAGGTCCTGAACAATAGTCCAGTCGCCGTCTTTGCAGGTGCAGGGGAAGGAGTAGATCAGGCCTTCCTGGATGCCGTAGGAACCATCGCTGTAGATACCCATGGAAACCCAGTCACCTTCGTCGGTGCCCAGTGCCCAGGAACGCATGTGGTCCACAGCGGCGTTGGCAGCAGAGGCGGCAGAGGAAGCGCCACGGGCCTTGATGATGGCCGCACCACGCTGTTGAACAGTCGGGATGTAGTCGCTTTCGTACCAGTCCTGCTCGACCTGGTCGATGGCTACCTTGCCGTCCACTTCGCAGTGGTGCAGATCCGGGTACTGGGTGGAAGAGTGGTTGCCCCAGATGAGCATTTTCTTCACGTCATTGACGGTTTTGCCCAGCTTATTGGCCAGCTGCGCCATGGCACGGTTGTGGTCCAGGCGGGTCATGGCAGTAAACTGACGGGGATCGATGTCCGGCGCGTTGCGCTGGGCAATCAGGGCGTTGGTGTTGGCCGGGTTACCGACAACGAGAACCTTGATGCCTTTGCTGGCATTGTCGTTGATGGCTTTACCCTGGGCGGAGAAGATGGCTGCGTTAGCTTCCAGCAGGTCTTTACGCTCCATGCCTGGACCACGCGGACGAGCACCAACCAGCAGCGCGTAATCGGCGTCTTTGAAGGCCACGTTGGCATCGTCGGTACCGGTGATGCCGGCAACCAGCGGGAATGCGCAATCTTCCAGCTCCATGATGACCCCGTTCAGGGCTTCCAGAGCAGGGGTGATTTCGAGCAGCTGCAGAATAACGGGCTGGTCTTTGCCGAGCATATCGCCGGAAGCGATGCGGAACAGCAGGGAATAGCTGATTTGGCCAGCGGCGCCGGTGACGGCTACGCGTACGGGTGCTTTCATGAACAATCTCCTAGCTTTAATTCGGGAGAACTTATGTGGCTGAAACCGAGGGGACCGCTGAACAAGGTCCGTGGGTCAGGGTCCCGGACGGCGCGCATTATAAAGGACCCGGCGGCTAATCGCACGGAATCGGGGGGAGATATATGACGAACTGGGATGTGTTGATTGTCGGCGCCGGTCAGGCGGGCTGTGCAGCGGCCTGGGATCTGGCTGCGGCCGGGTTGCGAGTGGCCGTGATTTCCCGCCCCCCGTCACGGGGAAAACCCTGTGCGGGCGGGGTTACCGAGAAAGCCGTGGCGCGCTACCGATTCAGCATTGCGCCGGTGGTGCGCGAAGCGGTTACTTCCCTGGCGGTGAGTCATTCGTCCTCGCCGGTGCGTCACCTCAGCAGCGCCACGCCGTTCTGTGTGATGACGGAGCGGGCCGAGCTGGATGCGTTTTGCCGTGGCCAGGCGGAGTACCAGGGCGCCGTATTCCATGAGACGGCAGGCCTGACAGGCTTGGAGCAGTGGGCAGACTGCGTGCGCATTGAGACCCGTGAGGGAGCAGTCTTTTCAGCGCCCTGGTTGATCGCAGCGGATGGTGCCAATAGTGCTGTGGCCCGGCTGCTGGGGGAGCGTCACCCGGCTGGTGCCATGGCCATCGAAGGCTGCGTGCCTCGGGAAAGCGTACGTAACTACCCGCCCATGACACTGGATTTTGGTGTTATCCGTGGTGGTTACGGCTGGCTGTTTCCCAAGGGCGATCATGTGAATGTGGGGCTTTATGTCTGGCGACACGGGGCGGCTGCCCCGCAGCGCTCTACGCTTCAGCGCTATTGCCAGGCGCGCCTGGGGGCTGAGGCGAAGCATGTGGCGGGCTACCCGCTGGGGACCTGGCTACCACATACCCGGCTGGCCAATGGGCGCGTGTTGTTTGTGGGCGATGCGGCGGGTTGCACGGAAGTGTTGCTGGGGGAGGGGATTTACGGAGCCGTGCTTAGTGGTCAGCTCGCTGCGCAAGCGATATTGGGCGAAAGGCCGGATGTCTTCTATCCCCGTGCTTTGGCGGGTTGGCGGGAGGAGCTGCAACAGGTTTGCCGGCTTGGGGCACTCTTTTACGGGGTGCTCCCGGTGTCCTCACGGCTGCTGCAGGGCCGGCTGGGCGGCACCCTGGTCAACGGCTTTGCACAGGGGCTGACGTTAGGTCAGTGCAAGCGTCAGTGGCGGGGGGCTCAATCATTGAAGGTGTGATTGCCCTGGCTGTCACGGTATTGCACCGGCGTCATATCAAACCAGCGTTTAAAGGCGCGGTTGAACGCGCTTTGTTCGGAGTACCCCAAATCCAGGGCGATCTGGTTCACGGAGCGTTCGCTGTGCAGCAGCCAGTCGCAGGCCAGGCGGCGGCGCTCATCTTCCAGCAGGCTGGAAAAATCCGTGTTCTCGGCCCGTAGCTGTCGGCGCAGGGTCCAGGGTTTGACGCCCAGCTGATCGGCGATGGGCTCCAGCTGCGGGACGCCTTGTTGCAGGCGTTTCTGGATTTCCAGGCGCACCTGTTCCAGCAGGTTGTCGCGGGCGTGGTACTGGGTAACCGCCCGTTGCATGCGTGAGCGGGCGACCTTGTGCACTTCCGGGTCGGCATCGCGCAGGGGCAGGTCCAGCAGGTGGCCGGGTAATACGATGGCATTTTCCGGCTGGCCGAAGGTAACGTCGCAACGGAAAATGCGCTGGTACTCGGCTTCGTCGCCCTGTGGCGGGTGTTTGAAGAGAATGCGTGCCGGGTTCAGTTCCTGGCCAATTAACCAGCGGCCGTAAACGATGGCTGCGGCGAAATTGGCGTCGACCCGGGCCGGGTAGGTGGGCAGGTCTTCCAGATCACTTTCCCAGATGAGCCACAGCGTTTTATCGCCATCCTGTTCGCGCCACTCGAAACGCAGTTGGGCGTATTCGGTGGTGACTTTCATAAAGGGAATCATCAGCTCGATGGCATCCCCCAGCGTGGCGCTGGACATGCTGGCGTAACCCAGTTCGCCCATGAAGCGCGGACGGATGCCTTCCCCCATATGCAGCCCAAATAGCGGATCTGCACTGCCAGCGATGGCCTGTTTCAGTAACGGGTTTTCGATGGCCATGGAAATCCGCGACTGGGGATCTTCCAGGTCGTCGTTGCTGATACCGGACTCCACCAGCGCATAGCTCAGGTCCACGCCGGCGCGCAAAGCGGCATCCAGCAGGTATTCCAGCCAGAAAGGCGCGACGGTTTTATGCTTCAGAGAGGCTGACAGATTAGCGGACGGCATGAGCTCGCAGTTGTTGTTATCCAGTACAGAATCCCTTAGATAACGAGACGCAGCACGGCAAGTCAACACTTGGTGTGGGGTTAAGTGCGTATTGCTGGTTTATTGACCGTGTTGGCGAGTTTATGGCCCGAATGGGCTCAAGGTTTGAGTGGAAACAGGAAAAGGGGGCGGGGAAAGTATTGTGCCGGGAGCGGCAGGGCCGCTCCGGCAGATTGGGGCTTACTTGGACTCTTTGGCCAGTTTGTTGACCTTGCGGGTCAGCGAAGCCAGCTTCTTGTTCAGTGCTTCGACTTCGTCGCGGGTCGGCAAGCCCAGTGCGGCGGCAACTTTGCTGCGCACTTCGTCCAGCTGGGAAGGCTGGGCTTTAGTGGTTTTTTTCTGGGGTTTGCTCTGGGCTTTCTGGCGTTTTTCGCCGGCTTTGACCAGGTTCTGGAACAGTTCGTTACCGTTGTCTTCGAGGCGGGTGTAGGCACCTCGAACGGCGTTGTTCACTTTTTCCAGCGTTGCTTTGGCTTCGGTGGCCACTTGCTCATAACGTTCGTTAAAGCGTTGCTCGATGGTTGCGGTCTTGCTCATGGGGGCTTCCCTCCTTAGAAAAGGCAATGGATTTTCAAAGCCCTCAACGTGCCTCTATGAGGGCGCGGACAAGTGTAAGTCACTAATAAGGCAAGATTGTTAATGTTGTCTAACAATTAAACAGGTGGTTTGGCCTACTCATTAGTATGTATTTTGCTAGGGTAGAGCGCGGGTATTGAGCGCCTGGCAAATGGTGTTGTCTGTCAGGAATCGGTAGTGCGGATAAAGTGGGCACGGTGGCGTTCATTATGGTTAATGCAGGTTAATTTCAGCCTGGCAAAACAGGAGTGCAGTGGATGACAGCAGTAACTCGACAGGGGCGCTATCAGGGGCTTGGCAACAAAGGCGCAACCGAATACCGCGGTGTGCCGTTTGCGCGGGCGCCGCTGGGCGAGTTGCGCTTCAAGGCGCCGCAACCTCTGCCTGACAGCGGAGCAGAGCAAACGGCAGATCATTACCCGATGCCCTCGCTGCAAATGAAAAACCCGGTGATGGGGATTCAGGAATCCAGTGAGGATTGCCTGTACCTGAATATCTGGGTGCCGGACGGAGAAGGCCCTTTCCCGGTGATGGTGTGGTTCCACGGTGGCGGCTACCTGGCGGGTTCGATATCCCAGGTTCTCTATAACGGTGCCGAACTGGCGCGTAGCCAGAATGTGGTGGTGGTGAACGCCGCCTACCGGCTGGGCGCCATGGGGTTTGCGGATTTCTCCGCGGTGGCACCGGAGCTGGATGCAGACACCAACCTGGGCATGCGCGACCAACTGGCCGCGCTGCAATGGGTACAGGAAAACATTAGCGCCTTTGCCGGTGATTGCGGGCAAGTGACGCTTTTCGGTGAGTCTGCCGGGGGCTTCAGTGTCGGCGCGCTGTTGGCCTGTCCCCAGGCGAAAGACCTGTTCCACAGCGCGATCACCCAGTCTGGTGCTGCCGATTTTGTGCTCGCCCCGGATCAGGTGCGCAAGGTGACCGACGCCTTTGTGGAGGCACTGCCGGGGGCTGGCAGCGCAGCCGAGAAACTGGCCAGTGCCGATGACAAGAGCTGGATCAAGGCCCAGAACGCCGCCGTCAAGGTGCTGGTCGATCGCGGGCTACGCACAACCACGCCGCAGTTTGCCATGAACTTTCTGCCCATGGTCGACGGTGATTTGCTGCCGGCACTGCCGATCGAGGCGATTGCCGCTGGTGCCGCCGCGGACAAGCGCCTGCTGGCCGGTGTCTGCCGTGATGAATTCCACTTCTTTCAGTATGCCGGGGTGCTTGCGGGCACGACCACCATGGATACGCTGCAGCAGATCGACGACGACGAAATCCTGCGGCGCTTTGAACGGGCGCTGCCGGGCAATGGTGCCCGGGCACTGGATTATTATCAGACGACGGTGACGCCGGATAGCCGCCGCAGCCGGCTGGACTTTCTGTCGGCCATGGAGTCGGATCGCCTGTTCCGGGTGCCCACGGTTCGGCTGCTTGATGCACAGAGTCGGCACAACGCCCAGTGCTGGGGCTTCCAGTTCACCTGGCAAAGCGCGCCCTTCGGCATTCCTCTGGGGGCCTGCCATGTGGTGGATGTGCCTTTCGTGTTCGGCGTTACCGATACGCCGGCGGGCATGTATTTTACCGGTGGCACAGACGAAGCGCGGGCGCTGTCCCGGCAGGTGCAGGATGCCTGGGGCGCCTTTGCCCGTGGGGATTCGCCCGGTTGGGATGGCTGGCAGAGCGACCGTCAGGTTTGTCAGCTGGGTCCGGGAGAGCCCCGGGCGGCCTTGCTGGATGAGGCCGGTGAGCGGCTCTGGCAGGAGATTATCCCTGCGGTTTAATACCGGCGCTGGCCGCTTATTTTCTCTGTGCTCGCAAACCCCGTAGAATACGCGCCCCGCACGGGGCGTTACGCCCTGATGCAGCTGGTATAATCAGCCCATTAGCCGTGTTTTTCGAACGGCCCCGGCCCGGTTTTAGGTGTGAGGTGGACCATGAGTGTAGCGACATTGATCGAGCGCAAGGTTTTCGAGGCCGTGCCTGTGGCACATTTCGCGCTGGAAAATGAAAGCCACAAGCACAGCGTGCCGCCAAACTCGGAAACGCATTTCAAGCTGGTACTGGTCAGCGATGTTTTTGACGGCATGATGCCGGTACGTCGCCACCAGATGCTGTACAAGATTCTGGCTGAAGAGCTGAATGGCCCGGTGCATGCACTGGCATTGCATACCCACACTCCGGCGGAATGGCAGGCAAAAGGGGGCGAGATACTGGCGTCACCGGATTGCCTGGGTGGCAGTAAACACGATCCGCAGATGACGGCGGGAAAGAACACAGCGGGAGAGAAACAGTGAGTACCCAGCATCGGGTGGAAACCCCGGACAGCATTGTCGTTGCAGCCCTGTACAAGTTTGTTCGCCTGCACGGGTTTGAACAACTGCAGCAGCCCTTGCTGGACCTGATGCATGACAATGATGTGCGTGGCACCTTGTTGCTCGCGGATGAAGGCATTAACGGCACCATCTCCGGCCCGCGGGCGGGCGTGGATACGGTGCTGGGCTGGCTGAAACAGGACGAGCGGCTGGCGGCACTGGAGCACAAGGAATCCTTTCACGACGAACACCCGTTTCTGCGCACCAAGGTGAAGCTGAAGAAAGAGATTGTCACCATGGGCGTGGAAGGCATCGACCCAACCCGCACCGTGGGCACCTACCTGTCGCCGGAAGAGTGGAATACGGTAATTTCCGATCCTGATACCGTGTTGATTGATACCCGCAACGACTATGAAGTGGAAGTGGGCACGTTCAAGGGGGCCATTAACCCGGAAACGCGTACTTTTCGGGAATTTCCGGAGTACGTGAAGGAAACCCTGGATCCGGCAAGGCACAAGAAAGTCGCCATGTTCTGCACCGGTGGCATTCGCTGCGAGAAGTCCACGGCGTATCTGAAAGAGCAGGGCTTTGAAGAGGTGTACCACCTGAAAGGCGGTATTCTCAAATACCTGGAAGAAATGCCCAAGGAAGACTCTCTGTGGGAAGGGGAGTGTTTTGTGTTTGATGAGCGGGTGACCGTAGACCACGATCTGAACCCCGGTGAATTTGATCAGTGTCACGCCTGCCGTCGGCCAATCAGTGATGAAGACAAACGCAGCGAACAATTCCAGCTTGGGGTGTCCTGCCCGAAGTGCTACGACGAATCCTCCCCCGAACAGAAGCAGCGCTTTGCGGAACGGCAGAAACAGATTGAACTGGCCCGGGCCCGTGGCCGCCAGCATCGTGGGCAGAACCCGCGTAAATCTTCCTGACAGTGCTTCACGGCTGACTTAGACTGGGCGATTCCCGGTGTGTTGGCGGAGTGCTTGATGCGGATTCTGGTTTTTCTTTTGATGAGCGTGCTTAGCGCCCCGGTGCTGGCCGGCAACGCCCAGGTGGCGGTGGCCGCCAACTTTGCGCAAACGCTCAAACAACTGATCCCGCTGTACACAAAGGGCCACCCGGATGACCGGATCGGCGTGACCGTGGCCTCCACCGGCAAGCTGGCGGCACAAATTCGCCAGGGCGCCCCTTACGATATCTTCCTCGCGGCCGACCAGCGCCGCCCCGCTGAACTGGCGCAAGAAGGCTTGTTACTCCCGGCGTCGATCCGCACCTATGCCCAGGGCATTCTGGTGCTGTGGACGCCGACCCGTGGCGTTCCGTTGGGGCCCGAGAGTTTGCGTCAGGGTAATGTGCAGCCATTGGCGCTGGCGAATGCGCGTACCGCTCCCTATGGCGTGGCGGCGGAAGCGGTCCTGGCGCGGGTGAATCTGCCCGTGGCCGTCAAACAGGTAACCGCAGAGAATGTGGGGCAGAGCTATCACTTTGCCCATAGCGGGGCAGCCGCGGCGGCCTTCGTGGCCCTGAGCCAGGTACAGCAGCAGGGCGGAAGCCAGTGGCGTGTGCCGGCGGACTGGTATGCCCCCATTGTTCAGCAGGGTGGACTGCTTGGCGCGAATGCCACCGCGCAGCGTTTTTACGACTTCCTGTTCAGCCCCCAGGCGCAGACGTTGATCGACCAGGCGGGTTACCGGGTGCCTGACGATGCTTTCTGAGGGGGACTGGCTTGCTCTGGGCGTCAGTATTCAGCTGGCGCTGTTAACCACTGTGCTGCTCATGGCGCTTTGCACGCCACTGGCCTGGTGGCTGGCCCGCCGGCGCCTGCCCGGCCAGGCCCTGCTGGAGGCGGTGCTGGCATTGCCACTGGTGCTGCCCCCTTCGGTGCTGGGTTTTTACCTGTTGATCGGGCTGGGTCCGAGCGGGCCGGGGGGTTGGGTGGCAGAGGTATTCGAGCAGCGTTCACTGGCGTTTACCTTCACCGGGCTGGTGATCGGCTCTGTGCTCTATTCGCTGCCGTTCGTTCTGCAACCGTTGAAAAACGCGTTCTCCGCCATTGATTCACAGCAACTGGATATGGCCGCGGTTGCCGGCGCACGGCCCCGCGACCGGTTTTTCTCCCTGGTGCTTCCCCAGTGCCGGGAGGGGTATGCCAGCGCAGCCATTTTGGGCTTTGCGCATACACTGGGCGAGTTCGGCGTGGTGTTGATGATCGGCGGCAGCCTGTCCGGGGAAACCCGGGTGGCCTCTGTGGCCCTGTATGAGCATGTGGAAGCCGGCGATTATGTCAGCGCCCATCGGCTTGCGGCAGTGTTGTTGGGCCTGTCGCTGTTGCTGCTGTGGGGACTGTTCCGCTGGCAGCGTCGCCGGCCAAATCTGGGGGCCATGCCATGAGTCTGGAGCTGTCAGTACAGGGCCAGCGGGGCAGTTTTCGATTGCAAGTGGAGGCGACATTGAAACCTCAGGGGGTGACGGTGTTGTTTGGGCCTTCCGGGGCTGGCAAGAGTTCGTTGCTTCGCATGGTGGCCGGGCTGGACCATTGCGATGGCGTGATCAGCTTTGCCGACCAGACGTGGCTGTCGGCAGACGTGGAGCTGGCGCCGTGGCAGCGGCCCATCGGCATGCTGTTTCAGCAGCCCACCCTGTTTCGCCACCTCACCGTGCAGGGCAATCTGGATTATGTGGCCCGACGTCGCCAGAGCCCGGCGGGCCAGCAAGCGCAGGTGATTGAACAAACGGGCATTGGCCCGCTGCTGGCCCGGCGGGTGGAGGGGTTGTCTGGCGGGGAAAGCCAGCGGGTGGCGCTGGCGCGGGCCTTGCTGGGGGCGCCGCAGCTGCTGCTGCTTGATGAGCCGTTGTCGGCCCTGGATGAGGCGCACAAGGGTGAGCTGTTGGACCTGATTGCCATGGCCGCGCGTAGCGTGCCGGTGCTGTACGTGACCCACAACATGGATGAGCTGCTGCGCCTGTCAGATCAGGTCTGGCTGATGGAACGCGGCCGCATTATTGCCCAGGGGCCAGCCAGCCAGGAGCTGTCGCGGCTGGATGGCTCCCTGGCTCAACGTGCGGACGCCACCGCGCTGTTGGCTGGCCTGGTGGCGGACTATGCCCGCGAGGATCATTTGCAGGGCATTACGGTGGGGGATGCCACGCTGTGGCTGCCTGTTGAGCAGCCGCTGGTTGCCGGTGAATCTGTGCGGCTGCGCATTGCCGCCCGGGATGTGAGCCTTTGCCTGAGTGCGCCGGGCGACAGCAGTATTCTCAATATTCTGCCGGCCCGGGTGATCGGCTTGCGTGAGGTGGGGCCCGGGCAATGCCTGGTTCAACTTGCCCTGGCCGGCCAGTGCATTCTGGCCCGGATTTCCGGGCGTTCTGCTCGTCAGCTTTCCCTGTTTCCCGGTGCCGACGTCTATGCCCAGATCAAGGCCGTGGCGCTGGTGTAGAACTGCGCAGGGTGGCGCCGAGGGGCGCGGTGTCTGATGGCTGCCCCGTGTCTTTCTTGTCATGTTGGTGATGCTTGCCGTCGCAGCCGGCCTGGCTACGCCAGTCGGCGGCCAACCCGAATCGTAGCTCACCGGTGGTGATGGTGCTGGTGCCCGAGAAGAAAAACATGACAACCGTAATCAACTGCAGGCACAGGATAACTCCCGGCGTCCACAGTGCGCCTAGCCCTGCGTGGAGTAACGGCTGTAAATCACTATGTGCGGGCAGGGCGATGCTGATAGCCACACCGTACAACGCGGCGAGCAATGCCATCAGCTGATAGACCGAGAACAGCTTGCTGCCCCCACGGTAATCCGCCCGCAGTGTTTCCGAATACACCCGCCAAAGCTGGCTACCTACCAGGCTCAAGGCAAAGGCCAGAGCAAATAACTGGTGGAAGAACAGGGCGCTGCATAACAATGCCAGCGCCGTGTAGAGCACGCAGGTCACCGCCTGAATGGGAATGACCTTTACGGCTTCCATTTCCCCGGCAAAGGCGATTTTTTTGGTTTTGCCGATAAAGACATGGTTGAGCGTGGCAAACATGCGCCGGGCCCAGGTGGGAGCATCTTTGAGGGCCTTGCCGTAGCAGCAGCCGAAACTGATACAGGCCAGTCGACCGATCCCTTCCCCCATCACATAGGCGATGGACATGGCTGCCAGCATGGGCAGAGTGGGCAGCGGCGTGTCCCACCAGTGCTGGCTGGCCTTGTCCGCCAGCCACAGGAATATGGGTGCAATGATAATACCCACGAAACTGGCGCCGCCGACGGTAAAGCCGTGGCGATTTTTCTCTACCACTGTGGCGATAATCTTGGCTGCCGGCAGGCAAATGGCGAGTACCCCGAGGGTCAGGAGTACGGTGGTCATCAGTGAAACGCCGACGGCGGCAGTGAGAAGAATAAAAGTGGCAACGCCGAACCCGCCGGCCAGGCCGGTAAATAAACCATAGAAGGTCAGATTCAGGCCCTGCCAGGAACCGTCACCGTTTTTCTTCAAGGGCAGTGACGCGACAAATTGCCAGCGTTCCTCGGGAAGGTGGCGGAACAATTGACGAAATCCAAGCCCGAACAGCAGGGCACAGACGAGCAGAAACAGATCTGCAGCCATGAGCTAGCTCCTTAGACGGTTTCCGCCAAGGGTGTCGCCACAAGGGTGCGAATGAATGACAGCGCGGTGACGCTTCAGTGACAGCGTAAGTGCTATGCGTGAAAAGGATGGATGGGGACAAAGGAAACGGTGGGGGAAATCAGTCGCGGTTACGCAGAAAGCTCTCTGCCGCTTGCACGATCAACTCGGTGACAGAACGGTCTTCCATCAGTGCCTGCATTTTCAGGCGCTTGTGTAAATCGGCGGGAATGTCCGCGGTGAGACGCCGGTAGCCTTCACGAACAGCACCTTGCCGCGCGGTTGCCTGCCGCGACGCGCTGGCCACCTTTTTCGGGGCAGCAGCCCGCTTGCGAGGGCGCTTTTTCTCTTCAATAGTAACGAAATCGATCTGTTCCATGGATGCTGCTGTGGGCCGGCAAAGATGGTGGTCAGGTTACTGGAAAGCGGTGTAAATGGACAGGATTGGCGCTTAAATTTATAGTGCAAAAAATAGTGTAAGAAGAGAGTTGGACGCTCGGGGAGCCGACAACAAAAAGCAGAAAAACACTGGGGACGACATGGAAAAGGTGGATGTGCTGGTCATCGGCAGTGGCTTCGGGGGCGCTGTGATGGCATGCCGACTGGCCGAGAAGGGAAGCAAGGTGGTGGTGCTGGAGCGGGGCAGGCGCTGGTTGCCTGGTGATTACCCGTCCGTGTCCCAGACAGACTGGCTTTGGGATGAAGATGAGCCGGAAAAACAAAACGGCTGGATTGATTTTCGCAATTTCGGTGACATGAGTATTGCCATGGGGGCCGGGGTTGGCGGTGGCTCGCTGATTTATGCCAACGTCAGTATTGAAGCCAAACCCGAGGCCTTCGAGCAGGGTTGGCCTGAGGCGATTGATTACGCCACCCTGAAACCTTATTACGACATCACTGGCGTGATGCTCAATGTGCAGACATTGCCTGCGAGCCAGTGGACGCCACGCACCCACCTGATGAAAGAAGCGGCGGAGGCGGTCGGCGCCGGGGACCGTTTCACCGTGGTACCCCAGGCGATTACGTTTGATCCAGAGTGGCGCGCGGAAAACGACGATTCGTTCGATTACCGCCATAGTAAAAGCTGGGTCAACGCCCAGGGCAAAGAGCAGGGCACTTGCACCCATTGCGGCAATTGCGATCTGGGTTGCCCGGTGAAAGCCAAGAATACCCTGGATCTCAATTATCTGGCGGCGGCGGAAAGTGCTGGTGCGCAGATTCGTCCGTTGCATCACGTGCGCACGATTCGGCCGCTGGCCTCGGGGGGCTATGAAGTGCAGGCCATGGATCTGGATGCGCGGGGCTGGCGCGGTTTCCGGGCTGACAAGGTGATCGTGGCTGCTGGCTCCATGGGTTCCACCGAACTGTTACTGCGCTGCCGGGATCAGTTCAAGACGCTGCCCAAACTCAGCCGTAAGCTCGGGCACAACTGGAGCAGTAATGGCGATTTTGCCACGGCGGCTTTCTATGAAGATCGTCAGATTTCACCTACGCGGGGCCCGACCATCACCAGCGCCATCGATTACCTGGATGGCTCGGACAATGGCGCCCGGTATTTTGTGGAAGACGGAGGCTTGCCGGATATTCTTGGCAGCTGGCTGGAGCGTTTGGGCAAGCAGTCCCGGTTTGCCGGCAGCCGGCTGGGTGCGGCCATGCTGAAATATGGCGACAGCAGTAACCCCTTTGGCAAAATGATGCCCTGGTTTGGTCAGGCCATGGATGATCCCGGTGGCACCTTTTCTCTGGGCCGGCGCTGGTACTGGCCATGGAAGCGTGATCGCCTGAAGCTCAAGTGGGATTATCGCAAGGCAGAAAAGGCAGTGCAGGGGCTGGCCGATCGACATTTGTCACTGACGGCTGCCACCGGGGGCAACCCGATGACACCCGCTACCTGGACCTGGTTCAAGAATCTGGTCACACCGCATCCACTGGGTGGCTGCAATATGGCGGATTCTGTGGAACAGGGGGTGGTGAACCATGCCGGGGAAGTGTTCAACTATCCTGGTCTCTATGTGGTGGATGGCGCCATGGTGCCTCGGGCTTTGGGCCTGAACCCGTCACGGACCATTGCGGCGCTGGCGGAGTATTGTGCGGCGCAGATGGATTGAATCTTGTGCCTGAAAACTGAATTGCCTGAAGGGAGAAACGCAACAGCATGAGTGATGCTCGTTTCCATATCGTGTTTTCCGGGAAGCTGGTCGGTGGTGCTGACCTGGCCACGGTGAAGAGCAATCTGGGGCGTTTGTTCAAGATGGACAGCGCCCGGGTTGAGAAACTGTTTTCCGGCCAGCCAGTGGTGATCAAGAAAGATGCTGATCAGGCCACGGCCATGAAGTTTCGGGCGCTGATGAAGCAGGCCGGGGCGGAATGTGAAATTCGCCCTGTCTCCGGTGGCGAGAAACCGCCGGTGCCTGCGCAGCCGGCTGCTGCGCCATCAGCAGCACCTGCACCGGCGACGGAATCTTCCGACTCAGCCGTATCGGCCAGCCCCAGGGAGCAGAACAGCGGTGATCTGGAGACCGTGGGAACTATTCGTACCGGGGGCACCGGCTTCTCTGGTGCGTTTTCCGTGGCGGATGTGGGTGAGGATATGGATAACGCAACCCGCGCGCCTGCACCACCGGCCCCTGATGTAAGCCACCTGAGCATGGCGGCGCCCGGGGAAGACCTGGGCCAGCGCACCCAGGCGCCACCACCGGCGCAACCGGATGTCAGCCACCTTTCCCTTAAAGACGACTAAGGAACCTCTGAATAATTCCTTTTGGGCTTTGTCACGGTATTGAGTGATGGACTGGGAGTGATGAGCGGATCCCGGCTCTTGTGCCATGATCCGCTGCGGGTTACGTGTCCAGCAAAGTGCGAGGCACTACTGAGATCCAATCAAGCGGTTCACAATGTGCTGTTCACGCTAACGGTGAAGCGTTCCTTTACGGGGCTGAGGCGGCCTGGAGCCCAGCGCTGTCCCGGTTCATTTCGTTGAGCTGATCGAGCAACTTGTGACGACCCTGAAGGGCAGGGTACACCGGGCTTTCCGGCGGAACAGAGACCATCAGGGCTTGCAGCTTCTGCCGGGCGGCCGGGATGTCGCGCTGACGGATCAGCTGGTTCAGTTCAGCAAATGCCTGATTGTCCTTGTCCATTTGATCAAGGTCGGTGAGCTGCTGCGCATTACCGGTCAGTGCCCGCGCCCGCTTGATGGCAGAACGCGCCCCTCGAGTGTCGCCGAGTGTCAGCAGCTCTTCGATAGCCATGAAATTCGCGCTCAGATCCACTGGCGCACTGTCGGTTGGCGCGGCTTGCTGTGCATCGTCGGCGTTAGTGGGGCTTTCTGTTTGTGAAGGTGGCGGTGAAGCTGATGGTGGCGTTGGTGCGGCACGGTCGGGCGTGGCCTGCGTGGAGGTATCTGGCGCTGCCGGTGCGTTGCCGGATTCTGTCAGCGTTACCTGCCAGTGGCCCAATTCGCAACCCGGGGCACCGGTGACGGAAACGCCCCAGGTGTCGCCCGCTTTCATGCCCAGGCCGGTAAGTGTTTTCGACGACCAGGTCCGCCAGAAATCCGAACCAATCTCCAAGGTGACATCCACAAAGGGTTCACCATTGAGCGACCAGTGGTGGTAGAGGGTTTGATTGCTGCCGTCATGCACTTCGGTATAAAAGAGCAGCTCTGCGGTATCTACAGGTACCTGGCTGACGGTGTTGATGGGTTCACGGTTTTCGACCGCAGTGGTGAAGCTGGCCCGGGCCAGTGTCGGGCAGGCAGGCTGGGATTCGGTTTGAGCCATCGCCAGCACTGGCGTCAGTAAACTTGCCAAAAGAATGACGCGCACGCGTTCCCCCTAGTAATGATGTTCTGGTGGCTACATGGTTTTTGTATCGGTAGCTCACCCTGCAAGCCTAGAGGCTTGGCACGGGTACGGCGTGGAACTGGGTCACGTTACGTCTGACGACAGTGATCAGTGGGGCAAGAGGCCGGGTCAGCGGACAAGGCGTTATTCAGAGGTTCCCTGGGATTCGCCGCCTTCATCCGGCCCGTGAAAACATAAAAACAGTTCTTCAATCAGCTCCGGAATGCCCAGGGCCATCTGGCGCACGACCTGGGTGTTCTCCCACAGGGCGTCCAGCTCTTCATCTTCATCAAGACCGGAAATTAGAATGAAGGGCAACAGCAGATTGACGACGGTTTCCTCGTCGTGCTCGTACCAGAGGGACTCATTCACGAAAACGCCGGTCATGAAACCGGCACACCAGCTGGCCAGGTCCTGGCCATCTTCTTCCTGATAGGGATCGAGCAGGCAGGGCAGGTTCACTGTTTCGCCGCTGAGTAACTGGGTCACCAGACGTTGGCGCAGTTGGTTGAGGGCGGATGCCACCTCGTCCGGGACCGGCATTTCCAGCTCATGGGCGTAGTCGACCCGGGAATCGTCATCGCCCTGCGGGCGTGCGGCCAGGGCACACAGCATGCCGTGAATTTCCGTCCAGGTCGGCGCGTCTTCCCCCAGGCTGGCGAAATGTTGGCGGACCGTGTTTTTCAGACTTGGGTTGGTAATCTCAGACATGCTTTTCTCCCGGTGGCGAGCAAGCATACCGATAGACGGGCCGCGCCTCCACCGTCCTGTTGTACTGGTCTGGTCAGCCCGCTTGCTGGATACGGTTTCTGCCCAGGTGCTTGGCTTCATACAAGGCGTTATCCGCGCGCTTTATGAATTGCTCAGCGCTTTCCCCGGGCTGGTAATGCGTTAGCCCGGCAGAAAACGCGCTGCTTAATTCTCCGGCAAAGGCATAGCGCTGTTCGGAAAAACTGTGTCGCAACCGTTCCAGCGCGGCCAGGCAGGCCTGGCTGCTGGTGTGAGGGAACAGCACCACGAACTCTTCGCCGCCGTAACGGGCCAGCAGGTCGGACTTGCGCAACCCCATGGCCGCGAGCTGCGCAAAGCGATGCAACACTTCGTCGCCGGCGTGATGGCCATAGGTGTCGTTGACCCGTTTGAAGTGGTCCAGGTCGATAATCGCCAGGTGCAGCGGGCTGCTCTCCCGGTTGGCGCGGGACATCTCTTCTTCCAGACGTTCCAGAAAGTGGCGCCGGTTATACAGGCCGGTCAGGTCGTCGCGCACGGCAATGGCGCTGAGGCGGTCGTGGGCTTCGCGTAGCCGTTCACGCTGTTCGCGTACCCGCAATTGCAGGTTGTGGATATAGCCGCCCATGTAGATAAACCAGCCCAGGCCGAGCGTGAGAATGATCCAGTGGCCGATCAGGTAGGAGAAAATGGCTTGCTGGGGGGCATTGATCCACTCGTAAATCAGCAGCCCTGTGAAGCAAAGCAGGGTGAAGGCGGCCATCAGCAGCATGCGTCGGCGATCCAGTGCGAACACACCAAAGGTCATGACCATGAAATAGATGCTCAGCATGGCGCCGCGCAGTTCGCGGGAGTAATGCAGAATGATGGTGGTCAGCAGGATGCCCACGGCCATTTGCAGAATGGTCAGGCTGGGGTCCCCGAAGCGCTCGCTGAGGCCGCTGCGAATCAGCAGGTAGAACAGGCCGTTAACGGCAAAGACCACTGCGAAGAAGGTCAGGTGTGGTGTGTTGGGTTCAAAAGCGGTGAGTTCCACACCAATGAAGGTGCCGGCCCACAATAAACAATAGGAATAGATCGCCATGATTTGGCGTTTTAGCCGGACCGCGCGCTCCGGGGGCTCTTTCGGTATCAGTGTAAACACGGACAAAAAACGCCTGACTGAAGGGTTGTTGTATTTTTGCTCAACTTTACCGTTTTTATCGTGGCAGGTCACAGACCTGTCATTGTCGGTGGTAGACAGCCAGTGACAAACTGTTGTTCAAACAACCGTTTGCTTGCCGGGATGAGGCCCTTGTATGTCCACACCGCTTTTTGACCTGACATTAACCGAAGAACAACGCATGACCCGTGAAGGGATGCGCAAGATGGTGCGCGATTCCCTGTTCCCGCAATCCCGCGCCGCCGATGACGCGGCGAAGGCGAGTGCTGAACTGTTGAACAGTATCGCCGGCTTTGGCCTGGCGCTGATGCCCATGCCGGAAGCTCTGGGTGGTGTGGGGATGCCGAGATCGCCGCTCTCCAATGCGCTGGCAGTAGAAGATCTGGCCGAAGGGGACATCTCCCATACGCTGGCAGCCTTGCAGCCCATGGCCGCCGTCAACGCTCTGGTGGATTTCGGTAGCGAAGAGCAGCAGGAGCGCTGGTTGCCTGCCATGGCGACGGAAACCTTTACGGGCGCGGCCATCGCGCTGACGGAACCGCGGGCTACTTTCGAGCCGTCGTCTCCAGCCACCACGGCACAAAGTGGCAATGGACAAGTCGTTCTCAATGGGGTGAAGAGTCTGGTGCCCCTGGCTGAGCAGTGTGAGTGGTTTGTGGTGGTGGCGGCGGAAAAGGGAGAGGTAGCTGCCTTTATCGTTCCGAAAGATGCGGCGGGGCTGACCATTCAGTCCGAAGCGTACATGGGGCTGCGCAGTGCGGAGCCAGCCACGCTGACGCTGGAATCGGTGACCGTGCCCGAGGCCGACCGGCTGCCCGGGTTTGATCTGGATCGACTGCTGGGCCTGTCCCGCATCGGACAGTGCGCGTTGGCGGTGGGCTGCTGCCAGGCGGTGATGGAATACGCGATCCCCTACGTGAATGAACGCAAGGCGTTTGGCGAGCCGATTGCGTGGCGCCAGTCCGTGGCATTCATGGTGGCTAACATGGCCATCGAGATCGAAGGGATGCGGCTGATGATGTTGCGCGCCGCCAGCCGGGCCGAACAGGGGCTCGATTTCCACAAGGAGGCCTATCTGGCGCAGCTGCTGTGCATGGAGAAGGCCATGGAAATTGGTACCAATGGTATCCAGTTGTTTGGCGGAGCGGGCTTCGTCCGCGATTACCCGCTGGAGATGTGGTACCGGAACTTGCGCAGCATTGCCGTGCTTCACGGCAGCCTGATGGTGTAGGAGAACAACATGATTAATCTGGAATTGCCTGAGAAACTCACCCAGACCCAGAAAATGGCTCAGCAGCTGGCTAGCGGCGTTTTTCGCCCCATCGCACGCAAGTACGACGCCATTGAACACTGCGATACCCCGGAAGAGCTGAAACCGGTGGCGCAGATGATGGCGGCCATGCCTCGCGGTGAAGGAAAGAGTGGCGGAAATAAAGACGGGGCCAGCGACGCAATCAAGAATGGCAGCAACATGATGGGCATCATGGGCGTAGAAGCCATGTGCTGGGGCGATGTGGGGCTGATGCTGTCGATCCCTGGCGCCAGCGGGCTGGGCAATGCTGCGATCATGGCGGTGGGCACCCCGGAGCAGAAGGAAAAGTACGGCAAGCTGTATTGCGCGATGGCGATTACTGAGCCGGGCGCGGGTTCCGATTCCGCTGCGGTTGCGACTACTGCGGTGGCCGATGGGGATGAATGGGTGCTTAACGGCGAGAAAATCTACTGCACCGCCGGGCAGCGTTGCGATGCCATTGTTGTTTGGGCCACGCTGGACAAATCCCTGGGCAAGGCGGCGATCAAGTCCTTTATCGTCCCCCGTGATAATCCCGGCGTTCAACTGGTGCGCGTGGAAGACAAAATGGGCTTGCGGGTGTCGGATACCGCCGCGCTGGCGTTCAACAATTGCCGGATTCCCAGGGATCACATCCTCGGTTCCGCCGAGGTGGGTGATACCGAAGAGGCGCGCAAGAAAGCCTTTGGCGGAGTAATGCAGACGTTCGACAACACCCGCCCCCAAGTGGCCGCCATGGCCTTGGGTGTGGCGCGCGCGGCGCTGGAAATAACCCGTGAAGTCTTTGAAAAAGAGGGGGTTGAGGCCAATTTCTCGAAACTTCCTTATAACTCAACGGCCCGCGAGCTGGAGCTTTACCGACTGGAAGCCGACCTAGAGGCCGCCCGTCTGATGACGTTGAAGGCCGCCTGGATGGCCGACAATGGCCAGCCCAATTCCCGTGAAGCCTCCATGTGTAAAGCCAAGGCGGGGCGTATGGGGAACGATGTGACCCTCAAGTGTGTGGCGTTGTGTGGTGAGCTGGGTTACTCAGAGCGCACTCTGCTGGAAAAACTGGCTCGGGATTCGAAGATCATCGATATCTTTGAAGGCACACAGCAGATCCAGCAGCTGATCGTGGCGAGACACCTGCTTGGGCTGTCGTCCAAAGAGCTGAAATAAATAATCAGCTACAAGCTACAAGCTACAAGCTACAAGCTACAAGCTACAAGCTAAGAGCGAAGAGCGAAGAGCGAAGAGCGAAGAGCGAAGAGCGCGGTTTACCGCGCTTTTTGTTTTTGGGTTGGGGCATTAAGCTTGGGGCTTTGTGGTTGTTTCAGGGAGTACTCATGGCGGAATCGCTGGCTGACAAGGTCGTCTGGATTACCGGGGCATCCTCCGGGATCGGTGAAGCCCTGGCGAAGGAATATGCTCGCCGCGGCGCCAGGCTGGTGCTGTCCGCTCGCCGGCATGAAGAGCTGGAGCGAGTGCGTGGTGGGCTGGTGAACAGCGAAGAGCACGTGGTGCTGCCGCTGGACCTTGGCCAGAGTGAGGCCATGGCGCCAGCCGTGGAGCGTGTCAGCCAGGCCTGCGGACGGCTGGACCAGGTGGTGCACAATGGCGGAATTTCCCAGCGCTCACTGGTGGCCGACACGGACCTGTCCGTGGATCGCCAGATCATGGAGGTGAATTTCTTCGGCACCGTGGCGCTGACCAAGGCCGTGCTTCCCTGGCTGAAAGAGCAGGGTGGTGGACGTTTTGTGGTGATCACATCGCTGGTGGGGGAGCTGCCAACGCCGCTGCGTAGCGCCTATAGCGCCAGCAAGCACGCCTTGCATGGCTTCTTCGAGTCCCTGCGGGCGGAAGAATATGATCAGGGCATCCGGGTGACGCTGGTGATGCCCGGCTTTATTCGCACCCAGGTGTCGATCAACGCGCTTACTGCCGACGGCTCTCGCCAGGGCACCATGGACGACGCCCAGCAGACCGCCATGGCCCCGAAAGAATGCGCCAAACGGCTGGTAGAGGCCGTGCAGCGGGGCCGTGATCAGGTTATCATCGCCGGCCGCGAAGGGGCGGGCATCTACCTGAAACGCTGGGCTCCCTCGCTGTACCGTCGATTGATCCGCAAAATGAAGGTCACATAAACGCACACATGCGGCACGCAACACGGTTTCACGCAAAATCCGGTTCTCGCGTCATTCGTGTTGCATGAAGCGTGATGGCTGTTACACAGATATAGAAAGGGTTCCCATGGACACGCTGGACGCCAAACAACGGACTCGCCTCAACAAGCTGCAGAAGAAACTGCGGCGGGAAACGGGCCGCGCCATTGCTGATTTCAACATGATCAGTGAGGGTGACAAGGTGATGGTGTGTCTGTCCGGCGGCAAGGATTCCTACACCATGCTGGAGATTCTGCGCAATCTTCAGCACTCCGCGCCGGTCAATTTCGAGCTGGTGGCGGTGAATATGGACCAGAAACAACCCGGGTTCCCGGAGCACATCCTGCCCGAGTATCTGGAAAAAGAAGGCGTGGCGTACCACATTCTGGAAAAAGACACCTATTCCATCGTCAAGGAGAAGGTGCCGGAAGGAAAGACCACCTGCGGCCTGTGTTCACGCCTGCGCCGGGGCAGCCTGTACGGGTTTGCCGAGGAAATCGGTGCCAACAAAATTGCCCTCGGTCACCACCGGGATGACATCGTTGAAACCCTGTTCCTGAACATGTTCTACGGCGGCAAGATGAAGGCTATGCCTCCCAAGCTGCGCAGCGATGACAACCGCAATGTGGTGATTCGCCCGCTGGCCTACTGCCGTGAGAAGGACATCATCGAGTTCTCTGCCCTGAAAGAGTACCCGATCATTCCCTGCAACCTCTGCGGTTCCCAGAAGAACCTGCAGCGACAGGTGATCAAGGACATGTTGCAGCAGTGGGACAAGCAACAGCCGGGGCGCATTGAAAATATCTTTGCTGCGGTACAGAACATCGCCCCCTCGCAGCTGGCAGACACCCGCCTGTTCGACTTTGAAAACCTGGAGCAGGGCCAGCAGCAGGGCGGTGAACAAGCTCACCGTCTGGATGTGGTTAATCTGTTCGGCTGATCAAAAAACCGGCAAATCAGACTTTGTTTACCGCTAAACATGATTCACGGCGCCGTTTCCGGTAAAATGCCGTCGCCTTATTTCAGGGCGCCCGTCTTTACGCGCCTTGAACCGTTTCCCCGGGCTTTCGCGATAATCCACACGGTGGCGCGCTGACGCCGACCGGTTGCCGGGTTTTCCCCGAACGTCCCGATTAACCAAGATTCTCTCGACCAGAAGGGTAGGAGCACCATGACCGATCGTATTCAGAAGGGTGGCCTGGAAATCGCCGCCGAACTCCATGATCTGGTAGTCAATGAGATTGCGCCGGGTACCGGCGTCGACCCGGAACACTTCTGGGCCGAGCTGGAAAGCATCCTCAATGACCTCGCCCCCAAGAACAAGGCGCTGCTGGCCAAGCGCGACGACCTGCAGAAGCAGATCGACGCCTGGCACAAGGCCCGTGCGGGGCAGGCCATCGACATGGCTGAGTACAAGCAGTTCCTGACGGATATCGGTTATCTGCTGCCCGAAGGCGAAGACTTCAACGTCACCACTGAAAACGTGGATGCCGAAATTGCCACCATCGCCGGCCCGCAGCTGGTGGTGCCGGTGAAAAACGCGCGCTTTGCCCTGAATGCCGCAAACGCCCGCTGGGGCAGCCTGTACGATGCCCTGTACGGCACCGACGTGATCTCCGACGAAGGCGGTGCCGAAAAAGGCGGCGCCTACAACCCGAAGCGTGGCGCCAAGGTGATTGCCTGGGCCCGTGACTTCCTGGACAACTATTTCCCGCTGGCCAGCGGCTCTCACAAGGACAGCACCGGTTATGCCATCGAAGACGGCAAGCTGGTTGTGTCCCTGGGGTCAGAAAAAACCGGCCTGAAAGATGAATTCCAGCTGCAGGGTTACCTGGGCGATGCCGCCGCACCCACCGGGGTGCTGGTGAAGCACAACAACCTGCACGCGGAAATCCAGTTCGACGCCAGCCACCCGATCGGAGCTGACGACGCGGCCAACATGAAAGACGTGCTGCTGGAATCCGCCATCACCACCATTCAGGATTGCGAAGACTCCGTTGCCGCCGTTGACGCGGAAGACAAGGTTGAGGTGTACCGCAACTGGGCCGGTCTGATGAAAGGCGACCTGGAAGAGAGCTTCCAGAAAGGCGGCAAGACCATGACCCGCTCCATGAATGCGGATCGTGAGTACACCGCGCTGGACGGCTCTTCCCTGACCCTGCACGGTCGTTCACTGCTGCTGGTTCGCAATGTGGGCCACCTGATGACCAACCCGGCGATCCTGCATAACGGGGAAGAAACCCCGGAAGGCATCATGGATGGCATGGTTACCGTGCTGGCCGCCATGCATGACCTGAAGAACATCAACAAGGTAAGCAACAGCCGCACCGGTTCCGTCTATATCGTGAAGCCGAAAATGCACGGCCCGGAAGAAGTGGCCTTTGCGGTTGAGCTGTTCGAGCGTGTAGAAAAAGCATTAGGTTTGGCTGCTAACACATTGAAAATTGGCATTATGGATGAAGAGCGTCGCACCACTGTGAACCTGAAGGAGTGTATCCGTCAGGCCAAGGAGCGTGTCATCTTCATCAACACCGGCTTCCTGGATCGCACCGGTGACGAAATGCACACCTCCATGGAAGCGGGCCCCATGGCACCCAAGGGTGAAATGAAAGCCCTGCCGTGGATCGGCGCCTACGAAGACTGGAACGTGGACATTGGCCTGGAATGCGGCCTGAAAGGTCACGCCCAGATCGGTAAAGGCATGTGGGCCATGCCCGACGAAATGGCGCAGATGATGGCCAACAAGGCCGGTCACCCGAAAGCCGGTGCCAACTGTGCATGGGTACCGTCTCCGACTGCCGCCACGCTGCACGTGACCCACTACCATGAAATCAACGTGGCTGAGGTTCAGGAAAAGCTGGCTAGCCGCACCCGTGCGTCCCTGGACGACATCCTCACCATTCCGCTGCTGACCCGCGAGCTGACCGCCGAGGAAATCCAGCAGGAGCTGGATAACAACGCCCAGGGCATGCTGGGTTACGTGGTCCGCTGGATTGATAGTGGTGTGGGTTGCTCCAAGGTGCCGGACATCAAGGATGTGGGCCTGATGGAAGACCGCGCGACCCTGCGGATTTCCAGCCAGCACGTGGCCAACTGGCTGCACCACGGTATCTGCAGCAAAGAGCAGGTACTGGAAACCATGAAACGCATGGCGGAAGTGGTGGATCGTCAGAACGCCAACGATCCGGACTACGTGCCCATGGCCAAGGACTTCGACGGCTCCGTTGCCTTCCAGGCAGCCTGTGAGCTGGTATTCGAAGGCTGTGCACAGCCAAGCGGCTACACCGAGCCGGTTCTGCACCGTCGTCGCCGTGAGCTGAAAGCCAAGTAAGGCGTTCAGCACAACAAAGAAGCCCCGCTAGCCGGGGCTTTTTTGTGGGTGGGTTTTGCTCGGCAGGAAGGGCGCCCCCTAATCCCCGGGCTTTCTACGAAGCCGCTGTAGGCGCACCGTTCAGGGTGCGAACCTCGCGCAGCGAGGGTGCGGGTTTGTCTAGCGGGTTGATGATGGGCTCTAACCAATACGCCGAAATCGCGCCGCCAGCGACGCTCCTACAGCAGGAATCGGGGCCTCACCTGCGAGCCTGTTGCCTGCAGCTACTCTTGTTCCACCATCACCTCCAGCGGCAAAGTCATGCTTTGTTGCTGGTTTTGATAGCCTCCAATGCTCTGACGGCTGCCACTCTGTGTCACGGTGATGCTGCCCATGGGCTGCCAGCGGCCCGGGGTGACGCGCAAGGTGGTGGCGCTGTGCTGGGTGCGGGCGGTGTTGTGGCTGGCCGGTTGATCAAAGCGCTGGCTGATCTGCAGTACCACGCTGCCGTCCGGGGTCAGTTGTGGCGTCACCTGAATCCCCTGATCCAGCTGCGCGAAGGTGGTGCCGTAATAGCCACCGCTGAGCGCGACCAGGGTGCCCTGGCTCACATTGGCGGGGTAACCGCTGAGTGTACGAATCTGGTAGTGATCCTGGCGCTGCTGTTGCTGGCTTTGCTGGCCGATGCGCACCTCGCCCTGAATCACCGGCGCCTGGCCGGATTCGATTCGGCCCCGGACATTGGTATCGATGCCACCTTGTTGGCTGCTGCTGCCTTGTTGGCGTCGCAGATGCACGATCAGGGTTGAAGGGGTGGCTTCCAGGCCGCCCAGAACGCTTTGCAGCTCCTGCATGCTGGCCTCGGTGGTGCGCACAATCAGCTTGCCGCGATAGGCGCGAACGGAGCCGCCAGCCGGCAATAATGGCTCTATGACAGGAACCAGAGCGGGAGCGTCCGGGCGCTCCAGCACATGAATGCTCATATCGTCAGCCGCAGACAGGCCGGGAAGGGAAAGCATGATGATAAGCAGTGTCAGGCACAGGCGCATGGTGTCCTCGCAGAGGTCGGTGGTTCGGGGTTCCGACTCTCTCTACAGTAGCGCTGCCCGCAACGGCCCGCCAGTAGGGTGGTGGCGGTCAAATTCTGCCAGGGGCTGGCACTGGCGCCCACCATGCCTACAATGTGCGTCCCGTCAGTCGCTTCGCCAGTCAGGAATGCCATGTTTGCCAATAGCCGTGCGGTCAGCTCGAATCAGTCGGGTGTCCATGTCGATCTGGAAAAAGTGGTGCGCCGTCACCTGGCGTCGGCCTGGCGGGCTCCCATCGCCGACCACGACCGTACTGCCTTCGAGCAGGCCCGGGCCTGGCGCGCTGACCAAGGGGCAGATCGCCCTCTGATGCTGGATTCCGGTTGTGGCACGGGGCGCTCCTCCGTGCTGCTGGCGCAGACGTGCCCGGAGGCGCTGGTGATTGGTGTCGATCAATCGGCCAACCGGCTGGAGCGAGGCGGCCGCCGTTGGCTGCAGCCGCCGGATAATCTGCTGTTCCTGCGTGCGGACTGCACCGGGTTATGGCGCCTGGTGCAGCAGGCCGGCTGGCAACTTGCCCGGCACCAGATCCTATACCCGAATCCCTGGCCGAAAAGCGCCCACCTGAAGCGGCGCTGGCAGGGGCATCCAGTGTGGCCCTCTGTGCTGGCGTTGGGCGGTGAACTTGAGTTGCGCAGCAACTGGCCGGTTTATCTTGAGGAGGTTCAGGCGGCGCTGGCAATCAGTGAGATTGACGCGCTGTTGGCGCCCTTAGCGGTATACGGGGAGGCTGCTACGGATTTCGAGGAAAAGTATCTGGCCAGCGGGCAAACCGTCTGGCAGTTGACCGCAAGCCTGGCGAGGGATTGAAAGACTGTCGGATT
>NZ_DS989915.1:323353-351274 GCF_000155615.1 Alcanivorax sp. DG881
CCGACCCCCAAGCTGTTCATTCATCGCAAGGCGTCCGATTTTGTGCCCGCCTTCAAAGCCTAAGCTCACGCAGCTCCGGTGATCCGCCGGCCCGTTCCCAATGTTCCTGAAACTGTTTGCCCAGCCGCGGCGCACGCGGCAGCCGGTGTCCGCACAGGTCCAGTCGTCCGGGGCGCGGCCAGCCGCTGGCTTCAAACAAGCCGGTGCCATCGCCGATGGCGAAGCACAGCTGGGGGTCGTTATCGTCATGCTGGGTCTGGCGCAGAAAGATCCGTGAAGGCAGGCGGCGGGACAGGTGAACCAGCCGGTGGCCGTTGCGTACAGCATTGTCCGCACTATCAAACAAAATGCGGATATCCACCCGGGCGCTGCTCAGGGACAGCGCCTTGACGGCGCTGCAGACCTCGGCACTTCCCGTTAGGGCATCAAGTGCGGGAACCCTCAGCCAGAGGCTGCGGCGGCTGGCGCCGATCAGCGATGCCAGCGCGTGGCTGGCGTCTTGATAGTCCGGGTGGTGCAGGGTGTCGTCGTCGCCAATGACCAGGTACATGGGCTAGATCAGCGGCTTGAACATCTGCCGGTGGGGGATGTTGGCATCCATGAAAATGCCGCCGGACACGGAGAAACCAGCGGCTTCATAGAAGCTGGTGGCGTGGGTCTGGGCGTGCAGGAAGATTTCTTCCATGCGGTTGGCCCGGGCCGTCTCTTCTGCCGCGACCAGCAGCGAGCTGCCGACACCATTATTGCGCTGTTCGGAAAGCACACACA
The DNA here is from genome assembly GCF_000155615.1 of Alcanivorax sp. DG881. Taxonomy (GTDB): domain Bacteria; phylum Pseudomonadota; class Gammaproteobacteria; order Pseudomonadales; family Alcanivoracaceae; genus Alcanivorax. Next base: position 324,122 of record NZ_DS989915.1, read on the forward strand.
GGCGGCTGATCTGGCCGGTGGGCAGCAGGCGAATACAGCCCACCGGCTGCTGTTCGGCGTCCAGTGCGAGAAAGTGAATGGCGGCGCTGTCTTCACCATCCCATTCCAGCTCTTCCGGCACGTGTTGTTCGTTGATAAAAACGTTCTGGCGGAGACCACGCAGGGCGGCTTCGTGTTCGTCCCAACGGGTTTCGATAATGCTGATAGCCATAGGGGTCTCGTTACAGTTGGGCGAAGTAGCCCTGTTCAATCCATTCATGGAGCAATTCTCTTGCGGCGGGCGTCATCACGGCGTCCAGCTCGCTTTCTTGGTAGCGTCTTTTGCTGGCCAATAGCTGCACCAGCGGGCGTTGTTGTTCTGTTAGCGTGTGGCTGTCTCCGTTGAGCCAGGCCAGTTTGCCCTGCATGAGCAGGCGCACACTGCCGTGGCGAACCAGGGCCACTTTGTCATCGCGTTCGCGAATATGGTGATCATCTATCGCAAATTCAAGGCCATCCAGCCGGGGGGTGGATAGCCAGCGATAAACTGCGCGTTCGATGGCGTCAGGCTGGAGCAGGTCCAGGGCGCCGCGAATCAGTTGTTGACGGTCTGCATCGGCCAGTACGGTGGGGTCGGAGGTGACATCCCGGTCCGGATCGGTGAACAGCTGGCTGTCGGACTCGGCCAGGCATTCGCCGGCAATTTCGGCCATCAGCATCTGGTAGTCCGGGGCGCGAAAGCCCACCGACCAGGTAATGCAGTCGCTGTCTTCGGCAACGCCGTGGTGGGCCACGCCGGGGGGCAGGTAGAGCACGTCGCCGGGGGCGGCGACGAACTCTTCGCGCACGGGCATGTCGGCCAGAAGTTTCAGCTCATCGGTGGGCTGGCGGGGCGTGCTCTCGTCGCACACGTCGCCAATCTGCCAGCGGCGGTGGCCGGCGGCCTGAATCAGAAAGACGTCATACCGATCGAAGTGTGGGCCGACACTGCCACCTTTGGCGGCATAGCTGATCATGATGTCTTCCACCCGCCAGTTGGGCAGGAAGGCGAAATCGTCCAGCAGCAGCGAGGTTTCAGTGAGGAAGTGATCCACGGACTGGACCAGTAGCGTCCAGTTCTCCTCGCCCAGGGTTTCAAAGACATCGTCAGAGAGGGGGCTTTGCAGCACCGACCAGGGGCCGTTGTCGGCACCGGTAATGATGCGTGCTTCCACAGACTCTTCCAGTGCCAGTCCGGCCAGGGTGTTGGCGTCAGGCTGGTCCAGCCCACGGGCGGCACCGGGCATGAACAGGGCCTTTTTCTGCCAATGCTCACGCAAAAACGCTGCCGGCTTCATGGGGAGAATGAAGCGCGGCAGCGTCAAGGCAGGCAGCTGGGGCGCTGAGGGCATCAGATGCTGCGGGCTTGCTGGGCGGCATTGCCCACATAGGTGGCCGGGGTCATGGCCAGCAGGATTTCCTTGGCTTCATCGGGGATCGCCAGATCATTGATGAAGGCGGTCAGGGTGTCCTGATTGATGCCGTCCTTGCCGCGGGTCAGCGCCTTGAGCTTCTCGTAGGGCTTCTCGATACCATAGCGGCGCATGACGGTCTGGATGGGTTCGGCCAGCACTTCCCAGGCGGCCTCCAGGTCTTCGTCCAGGCGGGCCGGGTTCACTTCCAGCTTGCTGATGCCTTTCAGGCTGGCTTCAAAGGCAATCAGGCTGTGCGCCAGGCCGACGCCCACGTTACGCAGCACGGTGGAGTCAGTGAGGTCGCGCTGCCAGCGGGACATGGGCAGCTTGGCGGCCAGGTGGTCCATGATGGCGTTGGCCAGACCCAGGTTGCCTTCGGAGTTCTCGAAGTCGATGGGGTTGACCTTGTGCGGCATGGTGGAGGAGCCCACTTCGCCTTCCACGGTGCGCTGCTTGAAGTAACCCAGGGAGATGTAGCCCCAGACGTCACGGTCAAAGTCCAGCAGGATGGTGTTGAAGCGCATCAGGGCGTGGAAGTACTCGGCGATGCAGTCGTGGGGTTCGATCTGGGTGGTGAAGGGGTTAAAGGTGAGCCCCAGACCTTCCACGAAACGGCGTGCAAAGGCTTCCCAGTCCACATCCGGGTAGGCGGAGAGGTGGGCGTTGTAGTTACCCACGGCGCCGTTGATCTTGCCGAGCAGTTCCACCGCGGCGAACTGGTCGCGCTGGCGTTGCAGGCGAGCGACCACGTTGGCCATTTCCTTGCCCACGGTGGTGGGGGAGGCGGACTGGCCATGGGTGCGCGACAGCATGGGCTGGTCGGCCTGGGCGTGGGCCTGCTTGCGGATCGCGCTGATCACCTGGTCCATCTTTGGCAGCAGGAGTTCACGGGCTTCCTTGAGCATCAGCGAGTAGGACAGGTTGTTGATGTCTTCGCTGGTGCAGGCGAAATGGACGAACTCGCTCATGTTGGCCAGTTCGTCGTGTTCAGCCATCTGTTCCTTGATGAAATATTCCACGGCTTTTACGTCGTGGTTGGTGGTGGCTTCGATGGCCTTGATGCGCTCGGCATGCTGGACTTCGAAATCACGGGTGACGCCGCGCAGGTTCCAGGCGGCTTGACCACTCATCAAGGGGACTTCCGGGATGTTCTTGTCGTGGGCCAGCTGTTCCAGCCAGCTGACTTCCACATGGACGCGGAAGCGGATCAGGCCGTATTCACTGGTGGTGTTTCGCAGTGCATCGACTTTGCTGGCGTAACGACCGTCTACCGGTGAAATGGCAGTCAAAGAGGTAAGGCTGGACATGTCAGGCTCCCGAATATCGTCCAAGTAGGTACGTACACGTACATTCCAAAGGCGGCGCAATCATACAGCAAAATTCCGCAAACTGCGCCGCTGCTGGTGGCCGCTGAAAGTTAAGCTATTTGTAACTTTAACAATCGCTTATAAATTATTGATATCAATGGAATCAATAAGTGAGAGAAGGCGTTTGCGATGGAACAGGAGGTGCCAGCGACGCCCGCCCAGCTGGTGCCAAAGGAAGGCAGCGCGCACCCCGGCCAGGAACAGGGCGCGGATGCGGGCGGCCTTGTCGTCGTCCTGCAGATGGGCTGGGTCGCCCTTGACCTGGATGCGGAATCGAAAGGTGCCCAGGGTATCCACATAGATGCCGGCAATGCGATGGCAAAACGCGTCATCGGAGAATTTGTGAAAGTGCGCCTGCTGGCCGCTCAGGGCCAGCAGGCGGTTGCGCAGAATGCTTACGGTGTCCTCATTCTTGCGCAGCTTGCCGGCCAGGTGGAGCAGGGCCAGGCCGTAGTTGAGCGGGCGCAGGTTGGCGCCACGGGAATCCTTGTTCAGGCTGCGGTTAAGCAGGCTGACGCCTTCGCGGAGCTGGTCGGGTTGGGCGTAGATGCTGTCGAAATCCTCGGCATCCAGCGCCATGACGCCGGCAATCAGCGCTTCGAAGGCTTTTGGGTCACAGTCTCCACGCTGGGCCACATCGTCGGCCAGCTGGGCCGCTTCGAACACGGCGGCCAGGGCCAGCAGTTGCTGTTGTTCCGGCGAGAAACGTTCGCTCATGCGGTTTCCTCAATGACGGCGCCGCCCAGGCAGACCGGGCCATCGTAGAACACCACGGACTGTCCGGGTGTGACGGCGCGTTGTGGTTGATCAAATATGACATGCACCCGACCGTTGCCGGCATCGCTGACCGTGCAGGCCTGGTCGGGCTGGCGGTAGCGGGTCTTGGCGGTGAGCCGGGCCGGCAAGGCCGGGGCTTCCAGTGCGACCCACTGCATGGGCGCGCTGGTCAGTTCCCGGCTGTAGAGCAGCGGGTGGTCCGTGCCTTGTACGGCGATCAGCACATTGCGGTCCAGATCCTTGCCGGCCACGTACCACGGGGCTTCGCTGGCACTGGCCAGGCCACCGATGCCCAGGCCCTGGCGTTGGCCCAGGGTGTAGTACATAAGCCCGTCCTGTTTGCCGATGACGTTGCCGTGGTCATCCTCAATGGTGCCGGGCTGTGCAGGCAGGTACTGCTCCAGGAAATCCTTGAAGCGGCGCTCACCGATAAAGCAGATGCCAGTGGAGTCTTTCTTCTTGTGGTTGTCGAACCCCTTTTCTTCGGCAATACGGCGTACTTCCGGTTTTTCCAGGTCGCCCAGCGGGAACAGGGTGCGATCGAATTTCTGATAGTCCACCGCATGCAGGAAATAGGTCTGGTCCTTGTTGGTGTCGACTGCGCGTAACAGCTGCGCTTTGTCGCCATGGCTGACCTGGGAGTAATGGCCGGTGGCGATGTAGTCGGCGCCCAGGGTAATGGCGTGATCGAGGAACGCCTGGAACTTGATTTCCTTGTTGCAGAGGATGTCCGGGTTGGGGGTGCGCCCGGCCTTGTATTCGGCGAGAAAGTGGGCGAATACGCGATCCCAGTACTGCTCGGCAAAGTTGGCGGTGTGCAGCTCAATGCCCAGCACGCCGGCCACCTGCATGGCGTCGAGCAAATCTTCCCGGGCGGTGCAGTAGTCGGTGCCGTCGTCCTCGTTCCAGTTCTTCATGAACAGGCCTTCGACCTGATAACCGGCATCGATCAGGCGGGCCGCGGCCACGGAGGAGTCCACACCGCCGGACATGCCGACGATCACACGAGTGTCTTTGGGGGCCTTACGCATGACAAATCATCCTCTCTGCAGAGGCCAGGGGTGCTGATAAATGCTGTCCAGGGGCAGTCGGCGCCCGGACAGGTAATCATCCAGGCATTTTTCCACCAGGGCGCTGCGGTGTTGGTGCCGACGGGCGCGGAATTCATCCGGGGTCAGCCATTCGGCTTCGAGAATGCCGGTGTCGAGCTTCTGTTTCGGGTCGTGGCTGACTGGCCGGGCCACGAAGCAGGTGCGGTAATAGACACCGGCGCCCTTGTGGGGCTGGAAGATATACCAGCCGAGCAGGTCGGTAATTTCTACCTGCCAGGCACTCTCTTCGAGGGTTTCGCGGTAGGCCGCCTGCATCAGGTTTTCACCGAATTCCGCATGGCCCGCGGGCTGATTCAGCACTTCCTCGCCCTTGCTCATTTCTCGGACAAACAGGAAGCGGCCGTCTTGTTCGACTACGCAGGCCACAGTAATGTGCGGCTCAAAGCTGTTCATAGCGTATCCTACCGGACAGGAAGCACCGGCTGCCGTCGAGGGCTTAAATGGCGATGCTTCATTCAATTCTGGAAAGGCGGGAATGGTAGCGCAGCGGCGCCACAGACAACAGAGCGGAGACACCTCTGAGCATGACAGAGCAACGATTTACCCACCTGGATGACAGCGGCCGGGCCCAGATGGTGGATGTGACCGACAAGGACACCACTCAGCGTACCGCCACTGCGCAGGCGCGGGTGCGCATGCAGCCGGCCACGCTGGAAATGATACTGGGTGGCGAGCACCCCAAGGGCGATGTACTCGCCACTGCCCGGATTGCCGGAATTCAGGCGGCAAAGAAGACCTGGGACCTGATCCCCCTGTGCCACCCGCTATTGCTCACTGGTGTCACGGTGACCATCGAGCCGGAAGGAGCAGATGCGCTGTGCGTGCAGGCAACCTGCAAGCTCAAAGGCACCACTGGCGTGGAGATGGAGGCCTTGACCGCCGCATCGGTGGCCAGCCTGACTCTCTATGATATGTGCAAGGCGGTGGATCGGGGCATGGTGATTGAATCCGTGTGCCTGCTGGAAAAGTCCGGTGGCCGCAGTGGCCAGTTCCGGCGGGAGGATTAAGGTGATCGAGATACGTTTCTTTGCTGCTCTGCGTGAGCGGGTGGGTAGTGACAGCCTGACGGTCACGCCGCCGGATGGTGTCGATACCGTGGCGGCCCTGGTCGCATGGCTGGCCGACGACAATGCGTCGGTGGCCGGTGCGCTGGAGGCGACACCCCGCTATATGGTGGCGGTGAATGAGGTGCTCAGCCAGGAGCAGGCGGCGGTCCGTGATGGCGATGTGGTCGCCCTGTTTCCACCGGTGACCGGCGGATGAAGATTCATGTGGCCGTCACGGACACGGCGTTGGTGCCGGCGCAGCCGTCCGACTGGCTTCGCGACGCAGGCCTCAGCGGCGCCATGGTGCAGTTCAGTGGCCAGGTGCGCGATGAGCAGGGCAGGGTAGAGGCGCTGCATCTGGAGCATTACCCGGGCATGACGGAGGGGGTGCTGCGCACCATTGTCGATCAGGCTGGCCAGAAATGGCACCTCAATGGTGCCTGGGTAGTGCACAGAATCGGCACCATGGTGGTGGCTGATGACATCGTGCAGGTGGCCGTCAGTGCCCCGCATCGTCAGGATGCGTTTGCGGCCTGTGCGTTTATCATGGATCTGCTGAAGACCCGCGCGCCGTTCTGGAAGAAGGAGCTTATCGACGGCCGCTGGATTTGGGTCGAGGCCCGCCAGAGCGATGACGAGGCCGCCGCTGCCTGGCTGCAGGCGGCTTCGGCGCGTGAACCGTCATAGCCCGCCATTCTCCGGGGGCGAGAGCCTCAAGGCTCCAGTCGCCAATCTGCCAGCGAACCAGTCGCAGGGTGGGGTGGCCAATGGCTGCGGTCATTCGCCGCACCTGTCGATTTCGACCTTCGTCTATGGTGAGCTTGAGCCAGCTATCCGGTACGGTTTTGCGCGAGCGTACGGGCGGATTGCGTGGCCATAACTCGGGAGGCTCGATCAGTTCGACCTTTGCCGGGCGCGTGGGGCCATCCTTCAGGGTGATGCCTTGGCGTAGTTTTTGCAGTTCCTGCCCCCCGGGCTTGCCTTCCACCTGAACCAGATAGGTTTTGGGAAGCTTGAACCGCGGATCGCTGATACGTGCCTGCAGGGCGCCGTCATCGGTCAGCAACAACAGGCCTTCAGAATCCCAGTCCAGTCGACCGGCCGGGTATACGCCAGGCACTGGCACGCACTCGCGCAAGGTTCGCCGGCCCTGGTCGTCGCTGAACTGGGAGAGGACCTGAAACGGTTTGTTAAGTAAGATCAATTGCGCCATGGGGTGAGTATCGATGACTGTTGTTGGTCTGCGGTTGCTACCGCTTGTCCTAACAAGGCTAAACGGTCAGTGCTATACTCGCCAGCCTATGCAGAATACAGTTTTATTCGGAGGGAGCACTCCTGTTGGGTGCCCGCTGATCTGACGGCCAAAAGCCGACTGATATCAGGCGGAAAGCTCTACCAATACAATTGGGACCTTGTAATTCTATGACCACGCCTAAAATTATTTACACCATGACTGACGAGGCGCCCGCGCTGGCGACCTATTCCTTTTTACCCATCATTGAAAAATTCACTTCGATCGCTGGCATTGAAGTTGAGAGCAGCGATATTTCCCTCGCTACACGCATTCTCGCCAGCTTTCCTGAATATCTGACCGACCAGCAGAAGGTGAATGACACCCTGGCCGAACTGGGTGATCTGACCCAGGATCCGGAAGCGAACATCATCAAGCTTCCCAATATCAGTGCTTCCATCCACCAGCTCAGAGCGGCCATCGCCGAACTTAACGAGCATGGCTACCCGGTGCCGGAATACCCGGATGAGCCGCAAAGCGAGGAAGAGGAAGACATTCTGGCCCGGTACACCAAAATTCTCGGGTCTGCGGTGAACCCGGTGCTTCGCGAAGGCAACTCCGACCGCCGCGCCCCTGTCGCGGTTAAAAACTATGCACGCAAGAACCCGCACAGCATGGGGGAGTGGAGCCAGGCTTCGCGTACCCACGTTGCGCACATGCGCGGCGGGGACTTCTTTTCCCATGAGACATCCTCGACGATAGAGCAGGCCTGCAAGGTGCGCATCGAGTTCGAAGACTCCAGCGGCAATGTAACGGTGAAGAAGCCGGAGCTTCCGCTTCTTGATGGCGAAGTCATCGATGCCATGTACATGAGCAAGAATGCACTCAGCGAGTTCTTTGACAAGCAAATTGAAGATGCCAAGAACACTGGCATGCTGTTCTCCCTGCACGTAAAAGCCACCATGATGAAGGTGTCTCACCCCATCGTGTTTGGTCATGCGGTAAGGTGTTTCTACAAGGAACTGTTCGATAAACATGGCGATGTGCTGGAAGAGATTGGCGCGAATCCGAACAACGGTTTGAGCCACATCTACCAGAAGATCGAGGAATTACCCATATCCCAGCGCCTGGAGATCGAAACCACGATCCGCGCCTGTTACCTGCACCGGCCGGAACTGGCCATGGTCGATTCCGACCGCGGCATTTCCAACCTGCACGTACCTTCCGACGTTATTGTTGATGCTTCCATGCCGGCCATGATTCGCCAGGGCGGCAAGATGTATGGCGCTGATGGCAAGCTGAAGGATACCAAGGCGGTCATCCCGGAAAGCACCTACGCCACCATTTACCAGGAAGTCATCAACTTCTGCAAAACCCATGGCGCCTTTGATCCGGTTACCTGTGGCTCGGTACCGAATGTGGGCTTGATGGCCCAGAAAGCCGAGGAATACGGCTCGCACGATAAGACATTTGAAGCCAGCGCCAAGGGCACCATGCGGATCGTCCGTGAAGATGGCCAGGTGCTGCTGACCCATGACGTGGAGCAGGGTGATATCTGGCGTATGTGCCAGGCAAAAGACCTGCCGATTCGTGACTGGGTGAAGTTGGCCGTGGTTCGTGCCCGGCAAAGCAACACCCCGGCTATCTTCTGGCTGGACAAGGAGCGGGCCCACGATCAACAGATGATCCGGAAGGTTCGCAGATATCTCAAGGACCACGATACCGAAGGCCTTGATATCCGCATCATGTCTCCGGTTCAGGCGATCCGTTACACCATGGAGCGCATGATCCGCGGCAAAGACACCATCTCCGTCACGGGGAACGTGCTGCGTGATTACCTGACCGACCTGTTCCCGATTCTGGAACTCGGCACCAGCGCCAAGATGCTGTCCATCGTTCCCTTGATGGCTGGCGGCGGACTCTACGAAACCGGTGCTGGCGGTTCGGCTCCCAAGCATGTGCAGCAATTCCTGGAAGAGAATCACCTGCGCTGGGACTCGCTCGGCGAATTCCTGGCGTTGTCGGTTTCCATTCAGGAGCTGGGCGAGAAGTACGGGAACAATAAGGCCAAGGTGATTGCGGCCGCTCTGGACAGGGCCAATGAGCAGTATCTGGAGCAGAACAAGTCACCGTCACGGAAAGTCGGCCAGCCGGATAACCGGGTAAGCCATTTCTATGTGGCCATGTACTGGGCCCAGGCTCTTGCCGCGCAGGATGACGATGCAGAGCTGAAGGACACCTTCACGGCCATTGCCGCTTCGCTGACGGAAAACGAAGAGACAATCGTCAACGAAATGGTGGCGGTGCAAGGCTCGCCCATTGATATCGGCGGTTACTATAATCCCGATTTCAGCAAGGCTTCGGCCGCCATGCGACCCAGTGCGACCTTCAACGGTATCCTGGATAAGCTCTAGCAGGGCAGGCTCTGCCTGACCTGATTGATGACGTGTACAGCTGTTGAGTCTTGTGGTGCCAGGTGCTGTTTCCCGGACAACAAGGCGCAGCAGATGTGTCCTTCAGGGGTGGTCCGGCAAGCCTTGCCGCGATCCCCCTGACGGATCCTGTCCCCCCGGCATTCTCAATCCTCCATTCTCCATTCTCCGCCACATTACGCCCCTCGTAACCGATAGGCTCAAGTGCCAAACCGGTGCTCCACCCCGGCTTTGGCTCGATGCTATACTCGCGAGCAGAGGCCGAATTCGCTTTTATTCAGAGGGAGAAGTATAGATGGGATACCAAAAGATCACGGTTCCCGCAGACGGTGACAAAATCACGGTTAATGCGGACCTGTCCCTGAATGTCCCCAATCATCCGATTATTCCTTATATCGAAGGGGATGGCATTGGTGTCGACATTTCACCAGTGATGATCAAGGTGGTTAACGCCGCCATCGAGAAAGCCTACGGCACCAAGCGCGGCATTACCTGGATGGAGGTGTTCGCCGGGGAAAAAGCCACGGTCGTATACGGGCCTGATGAGTGGCTGCCCGAGGAAACCCTGGAAGCCTTGCGGGAATTCACCGTGGGGATCAAGGGCCCGCTGACCACCCCGGTGGGCGGTGGTATTCGCTCCCTGAACGTGTCTTTGCGCCAGGAGCTGGACCTGTACACCTGTATGCGCCCGGTGCGCTATTTTGAAGGTGTTCCCAGCCCCGTTGTACATCCTGAGCTCACTGACATGATTATCTTCCGTGAGAACTCCGAAGATATCTATGCGGGTATTGAGTGGGCGGCGGACAGCCCGGAAGCCACCAAACTGATCCGTTTCCTGCGTGAGGAAATGGGCGTGACCCAGATCCGCTTCCCGGAAGGCTGTGGGATCGGCGTCAAGCCGGTGTCCCGCGAAGGAACACAGCGGCTGGTGCGCAAGGCGATCCAGTACGCCATCGACAATGACAAGGATTCGGTCACCCTGGTGCACAAAGGCAACATCATGAAGTACACCGAGGGGGCCTTTAAGGATTGGGGCTATCAGCTTGCCGGGGAACGTTTCGGGGCTGAATTGCTGGATGGCGGGCCCTGGATGACCATGAAAAACCCCAATACCGGCAAGGAAATCATCATCAAGGATGTGATCGCCGATGCGTTCCTGCAGCAGATCCTGATGCGCCCGGCGGATTACAGCGTGATCGCCACTCTTAACCTGAACGGTGACTACATTTCTGATGCGCTGGCAGCGGAAGTAGGGGGGATCGGTATTGCGCCGGGGGCCAACATTGGCGGTTCCGTGTCCCTGTTCGAGGCCACCCACGGCACGGCGCCCAAGTACGCCGGCCAGGACAAGGTCAACCCGGGTTCGTTGATTCTGTCTGCGGAAATGATGCTGCGCCACATGGGGTGGAACGATGCGGCTGACCGGATCATCAACGGCGTGGAAGGCGCGATTGCAGCGAAGACGGTGACCTACGACTTCGAGCGACTGATGCCCGACGCAACGCTGTTAACGTGTTCAGAGTTTGGTAATGCGGTGATTGAGCATATGGGCGCCTGAGGCGCCCGGCTGAATCTATTGGACCCGCCAGCAGGCAGGGCGGGTCAGGAAGGCGTCGTTTGATCTTCAGCGGCGCCTTCTTCGTTACTGGCTTCTTCGTTGGCGCGCAGGTTGATGGCGTGGAACCCCTTGTTGGCCGGCTGCACCTCGTATTCCACGGGTTGCCCGGCTTTCAGGCTTTTGTAGCCGTCCATCTGAATGTAGGAATAGTGGACGAACAGGTCTTCGCCCCCTTCGTCCGGGCGTACAAAACCGTAGCCCTTGGCGTTGTTAAACCACTTTACTCGTCCCGTTGCCATGGTCCTTCCCTCTGCCTATCCAATGGCGAATATGTTTATTTTTATCCTCGGGCGGTCTGCTGCGGTAAACTCTGTCCCGAGTCTATTGTGCAACTTTTAAACATGCACAGCAGGGTGTCAACCCCGTGAAATCATCCCGGTGAATTGATTTGCCGCAGGGGATTGAAAAAACACCGACCACCCATCATTTCTTCATTGCCTGCTGACGCCAGCAGGGTTACAACGGTTTTGAGGCTTTATGAATTGGCACCAGCAAAATTGGCATCCGGTAATGATTGACGAAACAGGCACACTACGTGGTGGGCCGGCAGATTCCCCCTCAGACCCGGATCGGCACGGTGACATGGCTGTGGAAGAGGCCAAGCCAAAGCTGAAACCGCCATCCATGTACAAGGTGTTGATGTTGAATGACGACTACACGCCGATGGATTTTGTGGTAGAGATACTGGAAGACTTCTTCAATCTGGGCCGGGAGCAGGCCACTCGCGTCATGCTCACGGTTCACACTGAAGGAAAGGCGGTGTGCGGGGTGTATCCCCAGGACATCGCCGAAACAAAAGCCACGCAAGTGGTGGAATACGCCCGGGAGAATCAGCATCCGCTGATGTGTCAGGTGGAACAGGCCTGATGCCCTTGCGGGCCCATGCAGTGAGGTAGCCTTATGCTCAGCAAAGAACTTGAAATGACGCTTAACGAGGCGTTTCGCCACGCACGTGGCCACCGTCATGAGTTTATGACCGTGGAGCATTTGCTGCTGGCGCTGCTGGATAACGAGGCGGCCGTCGAGGTCCTGCGTGCCTGTGCCGCAGATCTGGATGAATTGCGTGATGCGTTATCCCAGTTTATCGAGGATTCAACTCCGCTGCTGCCGGACACCGATCCGGAGCGCGATACCCAGCCCACACTGGGCTTTCAGCGGGTACTGCAGCGGGCAGTGTTCAGTGTGCAGTCTTCCGGCAAGAAGGAAGTGACCGGGGCCAATGTGCTGGTTGCCATCTTCAACGAGCAGGAGAGCCAGGCAGTCTATTTCCTTAACTGTCAGGACATTCATCGCCTGGATATCGTTAACTTTATTGCCCACGGCATTTCCCAGATTCAGGATGCAGAGCCGTCCATCGAGACCGAGCAGGACATGGAGGCGGGCGCGGAGGGCGCCCCGGCCAGCGCGCTGGATAATTACGCCACCAACCTGAACGAGATGGCCCGCGAGGATCGTATCGACCCGCTGGTGGGGCGTGCGTTTGAAATTGAGCGGGCGGCGCAGATTCTTTGCCGCCGCCGCAAGAACAACCCCTTGCTGGTGGGTGAGCCGGGCGTAGGCAAAACCGCCATTGCCGAAGGGCTGGCGCGGATGATCGTGGAAAAGCAGGTGCCTGAGCCTTTGCTCGACGCGGTGGTCTATTCACTGGATCTGGGCGCGTTGCTGGCCGGTACCAAGTACCGGGGCGATTTCGAGAAACGCCTGAAATCCCTGCTGGCTGAGCTGAAAAAAGAGCCCAACTCGATTCTCTTTATCGATGAAATTCACACCATCATCGGAGCCGGTGCGGCCTCCGGCGGGGTAATGGATGCCTCGAACCTGCTCAAGCCGCTGCTGGCATCCGGTGAGCTCAAATGCATGGGGTCCACCACGTTCCAGGAATACCGGGGCGTGTTCGAGAAGGACCGGGCCCTGTCACGTCGCTTCCAGAAAATTGATGTGGTCGAGCCGTCGGTTGAAGACACAGTGGGGATTCTCAAGGGGCTGAAAAGCCGTTTCGAGGCCCACCACGACGTAAGCTACACGGATGCAGCGCTGAAAGCCGCTGCAGAGCTGAGTGCCCGTTACATTAACGACCGTTACCTGCCGGACAAGGCCATCGACGTGATCGACGAAGTCGGTGCCTGGCAGCGCCTGCGCCCGGAAGACCTGCGCAAGCACACCATTGAAGAAGCCGATGTTGAGGACATGGTGGCCAAAATCGCCCGCATTCCTCCGAAGCAGGTGTCTTCCTCTGACAAGGAGTTGCTGCGCAATCTTGAACGCGACCTGAAGATGACCGTATTCGGCCAGGATGAGGCCATCGATACCATTTCGGCGGCGATCAAGCTGTCCCGTGCGGGCCTCAAGGGCGAGCACAAGCCCATCGGCAGCTTCATGTTTGCCGGCCCCACCGGGGTGGGTAAAACGGAAGTGAGCCGTCAGCTGGCCCGTGCGCTGGGTGTGGAGCTGGTGCGTTTCGATATGTCCGAGTACATGGAGCGCCACACCGTGAGCCGTTTGATTGGCGCGCCTCCCGGTTATGTGGGCTTTGATCAGGGCGGCTTGCTTACCGAAGCCATTACCAAGACGCCGCACTGTGTGCTGTTGCTGGATGAGATCGAGAAGGCGCACCCGGAAGTGTTCAATATCCTGTTGCAGGTGATGGACAATGCCACGCTGACCGACAATAACGGTCGCAAGGCGGACTTCCGCAATGTGATCCTGATCATGACCACCAATGCCGGCGCGGAAGTGCTGAACAAGCGTTCTATCGGCTTTACCGAGCAGGACAACAGCACCGATGGCATGGAAATGCTCAAGAAGGTGTTCACGCCGGAATTCCGCAACCGCCTGGATGGCACCATCCAGTTCCAGTCGCTCACCAGCAAGGTGATTCTGGGTGTGGTCGACAAGTTCCTGGTGGAGCTGCAGGCGCAGCTTGATGAGCGCGGTGTGGTGCTGAATGTGGACGATGCGGCCCGTACCTGGCTGGCCGAGAAGGGTTACGACAAGGATATGGGCGCGCGGCCCATGGCGCGTTTGCTCCAGGAAAAAATCAAGAAACCGTTGGCAGAGAAGCTGCTGTTCGGCGAATTGGCCGGTGCCGGTGGGCAGGTCAATATCACCGAAAAAGACGGGGAACTGGTGCTTTCCGTGGAAGCGGCCACAGCGGAGCCCGCGTAAACAGAAGTGGCGGGGCGCTTTTCTTTTACGGAAAGGCGCTCCGTTTTCATTTACGTTCAGACAATAGTGCACAGACAACAAAAAAACCCGGCAATGCCGGGTTTTTTTGTGGGTGTATTCGGCCGGAGCCGTTCCGGGTTATTTCATCCGGAAAGTGATGCGTCCCTTGGTGAGGTCATAGGGAGACATTTCCACTTTTACACGATCCCCTGTGAGGATGCGGATATAGAACTTACGCATCTTCCCGGAGATATGGGCCGTAATTACATGACCGTTGTCCAGCTTCACACGAAACATCGTGTTGGGCAGGGTATCAACGATGACACCTTCGAGTTCGATTTGCTCTTCTTTCGCCATCCAACAAATACCTTGGGTTACCGGCTATTAGCGACGCGCAATTGTGCCGTAAAAGGGCCTTGGCTGCAAAAGAAGTTGGAAAAAGGGTGGAGAGGAGGGCTTAACTCCCGGAATCACTGGGTTCGGTCTGTTCTTTCCAGCTCCCGCTGGCGAGAATTTCCAGGGGCTGGTACTGGCTTTTGTAGCTCATTTTCTGGCATTGGCGAATCCAGTAGCCCAGATAGAGGTAAGGAAGCTGTAACCGCTGGCACTGTTCGATCTGCCATAGCAGCGCCATGACCCCCAGGCTGCGCTCGGGCAAGGCGGGATCAAAGAAGGTATAAACCGCAGAAAGCCCATCGCCGAGCTGATCGGTGACAGCCACGGCCACCAGCTTGCCTTGCTGGCGAAACCCGTAGAAATGGGTATCTGCCCATTCACAGGTAAGAAAATTGGTGAACTGTTCTTCCGAAGGCGGATACATGTCGCCATCGCCATGACGGTCGTTGATGTAGGCGGCATACAGGTTGTACAGCTCGCGGCTGAAACGGGCGGGCTCGCGATTCACGGCCAGGTCGGCGTTATTCTTGAGGATGCGGCGGTGGCGACGGCGGGGGCGGAAATCGTCCACTCGCACCCGGGCCGGGATACAGGCATTGCAGCTGTCGCAGTGGGGGCGATACAGATAATCGCCGCTGCGGCGAAACCCCAGCAAGCTCAATTCGCTATAGAGCTCCGGTGACAGCTGAGCCTGGGGATCCACAAACAGGGTGGAGGCCTGGCGGTCTTCCAGATAGCTGCAGCTATGGGCGGGTGTGCGGAAAAAGCGCAGCGTGGACAAGTCAGTCATGGTGCAAGTGTAGCTCAGGGCTGAGGCGCTAAAAAGGCTCGCGTTCGGCTTGCAGGGCCTGCAGTGCGACCCAGTCAAACGACCGGTCTGGCCAGGGGGTGGGCGCTGGCTGGGCAGGCACCCAGTCCTCAAGGCAGGTTTCAAAGGCGTCACGGTCGATCATCTGGGCCCCCATGGACATGAGGTGAGGGTTCTCGATCTGGGCATCGAGCAGACGAATATCCAGCACCCGGGACAGGTTGCGCAGGGCCACCAGCGCCACCTTGGAGCCGTTGCGCTGCGGCGAAGCCATGGATTCACCGAAAAACAGCTGCCCCAGCTGAATGCCATACAGGCCACCAGCCAGTTCGCCGTTCTGCCAGATTTCCACGCTGTGAGCATAGCCAAGTTGGTGCAGGTGGCAATAGGCTTCCACCACCTCCTCACTGATCCAGGTGCCGGGCTCGCCCTGGCGCGGGGCGGCACAGGTGCGCATGACCGTTTCGAAGTCGCGATCAAGGGTGACGGAGAAATCCGCCTGGCGGAGATGTCGGGCCAGGCTGCGGCTGACATGCAGCTGGTCCAGCCAAATGACGCAGCGAGGTGCCGGGCTCCACCAGAGGATGGGCTGGGTGTCTGCGTTGTACCAGGGGAAGATGCCGGCGGAATACGCCCGCAGAAGGGTCTGGGGGTGGAGATCCGACCCGGCAGCCAGCAGGCCGTCCGGGTCGGTGAGGGCGAGGCGGGTATCGGGGAAGGGGTCCCCGGGGTCCAGCCATGGCACCATGTGGTGGCCCTCCGGTCTATCAGTCGTTCAGGTTGTCCAGGAAACGCTCGGCGTCCAGCGCGGCCATGCAGCCAGCGCCAGCGGAGGTCACCGCCTGACGATAGATATGATCCGCCACGTCGCCGGCCGCAAATACCCCTTCCACACTGGTGGCGGTGGCGTTGCCTTCGGTGCCGCTGGCGATCTTGATATAGCCATCTTTCATGTCCAGCTGGCCGGCAAAGATATCCGTGTTCGGCTTGTGGCCGATGGCAATGAAGACACCTTGCAGTTCCAGATCCTTGCTGCCATCACCCTTGGTGGACTTGATGCGCATGCCGGTGACACCGCTGTCGTCGCCAAGCACTTCTTCCAGGGTGTGATCCCATTCCACGGAAATATTGTCTTTGGCGAGCAGCTTGTCCTGCAGGATTTTTTCGGCGCGCAGGCTGTCACGGCGGTGTACCAGGGTCACGTGTTCGGCAATGTGAGACAGGTACAGCGCTTCCTCCACGGCGGTGTTGCCGCCGCCGACAACCGCTACCTTCTGGCCCTTGTAGAAAAAGCCGTCGCAGGTCGCGCAGGCAGACACGCCCTTGCCCATGAAGGCTTCCTCGGATTCCAGGCCCAAGTACATGGCGGTGGCGCCGGTGGCGATGATCAGGGCGTCGCAGGTGTAGGTGCCATTGTCGCCCTTGAGGGTGATCGGCCGGCTGCTCAGGTCCACGTCGTTGATATGGTCGTAGACCATTTCCGTATCGAAACGCTCGGCGTGCTGCTGCATGCGCACCATCAGGTCCGGACCCTGCAGGCCTTCCACATCACCGGGCCAGTTATCCACTTCCGTGGTGGTGGTGAGCTGGCCACCCGGCTGGATACCGGTGATCACAACCGGCTTGAGGTTGGCACGGGCGGCGTAGACGGCCGCAGTGTAACCCGCCGGGCCGGAACCCAGAATAATCAGCCGATGGTGCTGCACGTCGCTCATGTGTTACTCCAATAAATACATAGGTTGGGCAGGTGGGTGGGCACGTAGTGCCGCGTCCGTCCTTGCGCGCCTAACTGTGGGGGCAAAGCCTGCACATTCAAGGCAGTGAAAACTACCGTAAAACCGGGTCGTCGTGAAGCCTGATCATGGGCTATTAGTGCGATAGGAAGAGGTGACTGCCCGGGTTGCGAGCCGCAGATTGCGGCTATTTTGTGCGATAATGCCGTGCGCCCGGGCACCCCGGGAGGGGCAAAGCTGGCCGCCCTCACTGTGATTGACTACAATCGCAATAATTTCAATCCGTTATCAGCTATTCTTTATCCAATAGTTTGACTTTATTGAGGGGCAAGGCGTGAGTAAAACGGTTGCCGGGCAAGGACAGTCCGGGTTTTCCCGCCATCTCAAACGCGGTTTGGTGGAAGGCATGGTCATTGCGCTGATC
Organism: Alcanivorax sp. DG881; assembly: GCF_000155615.1. Taxonomy (GTDB): domain Bacteria; phylum Pseudomonadota; class Gammaproteobacteria; order Pseudomonadales; family Alcanivoracaceae; genus Alcanivorax. Next base: position 341,664 of record NZ_DS989915.1, read on the forward strand.
GCCTTTTCCCTTTACCTGCTGCTGGCGCTAATCAGTTTCGATAGCCGCGATCCCGGCTGGTCCTATGTGGGCAACGTGGATGCAGTCCGCAATGCCATGGGGCGGGTAGGGGCGTTCAGCGCCGATCTGCTGCTGGGCCTGTTTGGCTATATGGCCTACCTGTTTCCGGTGCTGCTGGGCTTTTGGGCCGGCAAGGTGCTGCGTGAGCGTCATGCCGGGCTGCCGGGGAGCTGGCCGTTGTTCAGCCTGCGACTGGTGGGTTTTATTCTGACCATGCTGGCGGGCACGGCGCTGTCATACATGCATTTCACCATGGGCGATACGCTGCCGGAAGGCGCCGGGGGCATTCTCGGCCATGAGGTTGGCGATGCCTCCCTGGCCGGGTTCAACCCGCTGGGTGGGACCTTGATGATGGTGGCGTTGTTTTTGATCGGCGTGACCATCTTTACCGATTTGTCCTGGATCGCGCTGGCTGAAGGCCTGGGCGCGCTGGTGCTTGGCGCCATTGAGAAAGTGCCTGCCTGGTGGCAAGCGCGTAAACGTCAGCGCGAAGAGCAGCGGCAGAAGAAAGAAGCCCACGAGAAACGCGCCAAGGTCATTACCGAGGCGAAGAAAAAGGCAGAAACGCGAACCCCGCCAAAAATCGCCAAACCGGCCAAACCGGTGGAAAAAAGTGCCCGGGTTCAGAAGGAAAAACAGCAAAAACTCTTCACCACAGAAGTGTCCGGTGAACTGCCCCCAGTGGGCCTGCTGGATGCGGTGGAAGAATCCACCGGCGGTTACTCTGAAGAAGCCCTGGAAGGCATGTCGCGCCTGCTGGAAATCAAGCTCAAGGATTTCAATATCGACGCGGAAGTGGTGGCGGTGCAGCCCGGCCCGGTGATTACCCGCTTCGAGATTCAGCCGGCAGCAGGTATTAAGGTTTCCAAGATCACCAACCTGGCCAAGGATCTGGCCCGTTCCCTGGCGGTGATCAGCGTGCGGGTGGTGGAAGTGATTCCCGGCAAGACCACCGTGGGGATTGAAATTCCCAACGAGCAGCGGGAAATGATCCGCTTTACCGAAGTGGTCGGCACACAGATGTTCGACCAGGCACCGTCGCCCCTGACCATGGCGCTGGGCAAGGATATTTCCGGTAACCCGGTGATGGCTGATCTGGCCAAAATGCCCCACTTGCTGGTGGCGGGTACCACCGGTTCCGGTAAGTCCGTGGGCGTGAACGCCATGCTGTTGTCCATGCTGTTCAAGTCCAGCCCGGACGATGTCCGCCTGATCTTGATCGATCCCAAAATGCTGGAACTGGCGGTCTACGATGGCATTCCGCACTTGCTTACCCCGGTGGTCACCGACATGAAAGAAGCGGCCGGTGCGCTGCGCTGGGGTGTGGGTGAAATGGAGCGTCGTTACCGGCTGATGGCCTCCATGGGGGTGCGGAATATCTCCGGTTATAACCGCAAGGTGGACGACGCCAAGAAGAAAGGCGAGCCCCTAAAGGATCCGCTGTGGAAGCCGGATGACCCCATGAATCTGGATGAGGAGGCGCCATTGGCCGAGCACCTGCCTTACATCGTTATCGTCATCGATGAATTCGCCGACATGATGATGATTGTGGGCAAAAAGGTGGAAGAGCTGATCGCGCGTATCGCCCAGAAAGCACGGGCAGCAGGGATCCACCTGATTCTCGCCACCCAGCGGCCGTCCGTGGACGTGATTACCGGCCTGATCAAGGCCAACGTGCCGTCGCGTATCGGCTTCCAGGTATCGTCCAAAATCGATTCCCGCACCGTGCTGGATCAGGGCGGGGCGGAGCAGCTGCTGGGCCATGGCGACATGCTTTATTTGCCCGGCGGCACCAGTGTTCCGGAACGTGTTCACGGCGCCTTTGTCTCAGATGAAGAGGTACACCGGGTTTGTGACGATTGGCGCAAACGTGGCGAGCCCAATTATCTGGAAGAAATTCTCGATGGTGGCAGCGACCTCAATGCACCGATGCCTGGCATGGAAAGCGCCGGCGACGGCAGCGATGACGAGAATGATCCGCTTTACGATGAAGCGGTGGCGATCGTCACCGAGTCCCGACGGGCGTCCATTTCCTCTGTGCAGCGGAAACTGAAAATTGGCTATAACCGTGCCGCCCGCCTGGTGGAAGCCATGGAAATGGCAGGGGTGGTCACCGAGGCCGGTAACAATGGTCAGCGCGAAGTCATCGCGCCGCCGCCGGTCAAATAAGGAGATTGAATGAAGACGTTGTTGTTGAGCCTGGCGCCTGCTGTCCTGTTGGCCTCTACCGCATGGGCGGGTGCCACGGATGATTTGCTGGATCGCCTGCAGACACTCAAATCCATGAAAGGGCAGTTCGAGCAGGTGGTACTGGATCAGGGCGGCACGCATATGCAGGAAGCCACAGGCCGTTTTCAGGTGGCCCGCGGGAACCAGTTTTACTGGCTCACGGAAACGCCTTATGAGCAGATGGCTGCTTCCGACGGCGAAACCGTCTGGGTTTACGACAAGGACCTGGAGCAGGTGGTGGTACGCCCGCTGAGCCAGGATCTGGGCCAGACCCCGGCCCTGTTGTTTGGTGGCAAGCCTGCCGATGTGGCCAAGGCGTTCAGTATTTCCGAGCGTGATAATCAGGGGAGCGAAGTCACTTACCGGCTTACCCCAAAAGGTCAGGACCCGCTGTTCGATCAACTGGATGTGACCTTCAAGGGTGACGAGCCGGCGTCCATGCGCCTGCAGGATGCACTGGGCCAGCAGACGGTGATCGACTTCAAGAGCCTGACCCTGAACGGCGGGATCGACAGCGACCTGTTCCACTTCGAACCGCCTGAAGGCACGGATGTCATTCAGCAACAACAGTAATCGAGGGTAGCGGCCGGGATGATCCGGCCGCAGCCCGGTCACCAGTAGGCGTTTTCCATGAGCGATCTTTTTGCCGCCGATGCCGCCCAGCAGGCTCAGCCCCTGGCGGCGCGCCTGCGACCTGCCCACCTGGATGACTATGTAGGCCAGCAGCATCTGGTTGGCGAGGGCAAGCCGCTGCGCCAGGCCCTGGACCGGGGCCAGCTGCATTCCATGATTCTGTGGGGCCCGCCGGGCACCGGCAAAACCACCCTGGCACTGATCATGGCGCAAACCGTGGATGCCGCGTTTATCACACTCTCTGCGGTGTTGTCCGGGGTAAAGGATATCCGGGCCGCCGTTGAGCAGGCACAGATTCGCCTGGGGCAGGGGCGCCGCACCGTCCTGTTTGTGGATGAGGTGCACCGCTTCAACAAAGCCCAGCAGGATGCCTTCCTCCCCCACGTGGAAGAAGGCACGATCACTTTCATCGGCGCCACCACCGAAAACCCGTCTTTTGAACTCAACAACGCGCTATTGTCACGGGCGCGGGTATATCGGCTTCGAGCATTGGCTCCTGACGATCTCAGCGGTTTGTTAGGCCGTGCACTGCAGGATCCCGCTCTTAACGGTATGCAGCTGGATGCTGATGCCCGGGAATTGTTGCTGAACTACGCTGATGGTGATGCCCGGCGGCTGCTGAATATGCTTGAAGTCGCGGCAGATTTGGCGGATCAGGATGCTCCGAAGATTGATGCAGAATTGATGCGCGAGGTGCTGCGTGATGCGGTGCGCCGTTTCGACAAGGGCGGCGACCTGTTTTACGACCAGATCAGCGCCATGCATAAATCCGTGCGCGGCTCCGACCCGGATGCGGCCCTGTACTGGTTCGCCCGCATGCTGGATGGAGGCTGCGACCCGCTCTACCTTGCCCGCCGCGTGGTCCGCATGGCCAGTGAAGACATCGGCAACGCGGACCCGCGGGCATTGACGCTGTGCCTGCAGGCCTGGGATGTGCAGGAGCGATTGGGGAGCCCGGAAGGGGAGCTGGCGATCGCCCAGGCCATCGCCTACCTGGCGGTTGCCCCGAAAAGTAATGCGGTCTACAACGCCTATAATCAGGCCTGCGCTCTGGTCCGTCAGCAGCCCACCGACGAGGTGCCCCTGCACCTGCGTAATGCGCCCACCCAGCTTATGAAAGACGAAGGCTTCGGTGCCGAGTATCATTATGCCCACGATTTCCCCGAGGCCTTTGTGGCCGGGGAAAATTACTTTCCGGCAAGCCTGCAGCATACCCGTCTCTATGAGCCGGTGAATCGCGGGCTTGAAATCAAGGTGGCAGAAAAACTGGCCCGGCTGCGTGGCCTGAATGCCAGTAGCGACTGGACCCGTTACGGGAAGGGGAAATAATGTCGGTATCAGCGATCACGGAAGGAGGCATGCTGCCCTGGATTGCGGTGGCCTGTGGCGGTGCTATCGGCGCCTGTCTGCGTTTTGGCACCACCTTGTGGGTGGGGGTCCCGGTGATGCCAGCCTGGCCCTGGGCCACTTTCAGTGTGAACCTGGCGGGCAGCTTTCTGTTCGGGTTGCTGGCGATCATGATGGCGAGCCTGCCGGTGGGTGATGTATGGCGGCTGGCGTTGATGACCGGCATGCTCGGTGCCCTGACAACCTTTTCCACCTTTTCGTTTGAGCTGGTGCGGATGGTGGAAGCCAGGGCCTTCTCGCTGGCGGCGGGCTATGCAATGTCGTCGGTGACGGTCTGTCTGTTGCTGGGCATGGCGGGCCTGGCCCTGGGCCGACTGGTTTTTGAATAACATGGGGAAGTTGAATATTTAAACGTTCAACTCAGCCTTTTCTGATTTTGGAGTAAGAGAAACATGCTGGATATTCGTGCCCTGCGGCAGGACGGTGAAGCGATCAAAACGGCGCTGACCAAACGCGGTTACACCCTGGATCTTGACGCGTTTGCGGCGCTGGATGCCAAGCGCAAGCAGGCAGACATCCGTTCCCAGGAGTTGCAGGCCGATCGCAAGAAAGCCTCCAAGCAGGTGGGCGAACTGATCAAGTCCGGCATGGCGGTGGAAGACGCCAAGTCGCAGGTTGCAGAAACCCTGCAAACCATCGATGCGGAGCTGGACCGCGAAGTGGCGAGCGCCAAGGCGATCCAGGAAGAAATTCGTGAATTTCTGATGGGGATTCCCAATGTGCCGCAAGATGCGGTGCCGGCAGGTAATGACGAAGACGACAACGTGGAAGTGCGCCAGTGGGGCACACCGAAAACGCTGCCGTTTGAACCCAGGGATCACGTGGATGTTGGTGAGGCCCTGGACGGCGGGCTGGACTTTGAGCGCGCGGCCAAACTGTCCGGCGCCCGGTTCTCCGTGATGAGCGGCGGGTTGGCTCGCATGCATCGGGCGCTGATCGATTTCATGCTCGACATGCACAGCGATGAGCACGGCTACCAGGAAGTCTATGTACCGTTCCTGGTCGGGCCGGAAGCCCTGCGCGGCACCGGGCAGTTGCCTAAATTCGCGGAAGACCTGTTCAAGATGGAAGGGGAGCGTGAGCTATACCTGATCCCTACCGCCGAAGTGCCGGTGACCAATCTGGCGGCGGACGAGATTCTTGAAGCGGACACCATGCCGCGCCGCTACACCTGCCACACGCCGTGTTTCCGTTCCGAGGCGGGCAGTCACGGCAAGGACACCCGCGGCATGATCCGCCAACACCAGTTTGAAAAGGTGGAGCTGGTGCAGATGGTACGCGCGGAGGAATCCGATGCGGCCCTGGAGGCGCTCACCGGGCATGCCGAAGCGGTTTTGCAGAAGCTGGATCTGCCTTACCGGGTGGTGATCCTGTGTGGCGGAGATTTGGGCTTTTCCTCGTCCAAAACCTACGACATCGAAGTCTGGCTGCCGAGCCAGCAGCGCTACCGGGAAATCTCTTCCTGCTCCAACTTTCAGGATTACCAGTCGCGCCGCATGCAGGCCCGCTGGCGCAATCCGGAAACCGGCAAGCCAGAACTGGTACACACTTTGAATGGGTCTGCCCTGGCAGTAGGGCGTACGCTGGTGGCGATTCTGGAGAACTATCAAAACGAAGATGGTTCCGTGACCGTGCCGGAGGCATTGCGTTCCTACATGAGAGGTCTGGAGCGCCTGAAGTAAGGCTGTTCTGGCGCAGACGACGGTGATGCTGCGTTGCACGTTTGTTATACGGCAAGCCCGCAGCGCGGGCTTCCTGCCGTCAGCGTCATGCATCCGGCGTCCAGCGTTTACTGGGAGCAAGCATGGAATTTTTACCGATCAGTTGGCGTTTGCAGGGCAAAGTGGCTCTGCTGGCTGGCGGCGGCGAAGTGGCGCTGCGTAAAGGGCGCCTTCTGCACCGTTCGGGTGCGGTAGTGAATGTGGTTGCCCCGCAAGTGTGCGATGAATTGCGCGCTATTGTGGCGCAGAGTGGCGGCGCCTGTATTGATCGTGCGTTTGCGAGCACGGATCTGGATGGGGCCGCGCTGGTCATTTGCGCCACGGACGATCGCAGTACCAATGCCGACATTGCCAGCCAGGCGCAACAGCGCGGTTTGCCCGTCAATGTAGTCGACGATCCGTCGCTGGGCGATTTCATCTTTCCTGCCATCGTGGATCGTTCTCCGGTGCTGATCAGTATCAGCTCCTCCGGCGCCTCGCCGGTACTGGCCCGCAAACTGCGAGCCCAGCTGGAGTCCTCTCTGCCGGCTCGCTGGGGGCGCCTGGCGGATCTGATGGCCCGTTTCCGCCAGCCGCTGAAAGAAAAGCTCGATAATATCGGCGCGCGGCGTCTGTTCTGGGAGCAGACCCTGGATAGCCCGGTGGTGGAGAAGGTGCTGGCTGGCAAGGACAGCGAAGCGGAAGCCATGCTGGCCGCTGCCATCGAATCCGCCGATGCGGCCAGCCTCAGCCGGGGTGAGGTCTACCTGGTAGGGGCGGGCCCCGGTGACCCGGACCTGTTGACGTTCCGGGCGTTGCGCCTGCTGCAGAAAGCGGACGTGGTGCTGTACGACCGCCTGGTGGGCAAGGGTATCGTGGATCTTGCCCGCCGGGATGCGGAGCTGGTGTACGTGGGCAAGGCCCGCGATAAACACGCGCTGCCCCAGGACAACATCAATGAATTGCTGGTTCATTACGCTAAACAGGGCAAGAAAGTATGCCGTTTGAAGGGTGGGGACCCGTTCATCTTCGGCCGGGGTGGTGAAGAAATTGACCTGATTGTGGCCGAGGGTATCGACTTCCAGGTGGTGCCGGGTATTACCGCCGCCAGTGGTTGTGCTTCCTACGCCGGTATTCCACTGACACACCGTGATCACGCCCAGTCTGTGCGCTTCGTGACCGGGCACCGCAAGGATGGCTCGGTGGATCTGGATTGGGAGCATCTGGTTGGTGAACACGAAACGGTGGTGTTCTACATGGGGTTGGTGGGCCTGCGGGAAATCTGCAGCCAGCTGATCGCCCATGGCCGTGCGGGTGATACGCCGATTGCGCTGGTGTCACGGGGTACGACCAATCTGCAGGAGGTGATTACCGGCACCCTGAATCAGCTACCGGACGATATTGAAGGGCGGGAGATCCACGCACCGACATTGATTATCGTTGGCAGCGTGGTCAGCCTGCATCCTAAATTTAACTGGTTCAAACCCTGAAAGACGTTTGCGTGCGTGTAGGCAGCGACGTGGACGTATATGCCGAATGTCGGGTTACGGCTACGCCTAACCCGACCTGCTACGGAGCACGGTTTTGTAGGTCAGATTTACCCAAGGGCACAGAGAGCCTGAAAGGCGTAATCCGACAATGGTTAAAGCCGTGTCTTATCACGGTTTTCCCACAGTGCTGCGGCGTCTTTGCGCGCACTCTCCAGTGAGTCTGCCTTGTCGAGGCCCCACAGGGCCACGGCCACGGTATGGATAACGGCCTGTTCGCCGTACTCATCACGGCTTTCTCCGCGCCATACCTTCAAGACCCTGTCTGCACTGGGGTCGCCCGGTGGTGTTTGTCGAGGCAGGGCGCTGTCGATCACGGCACTTTCCAGTGGCTCGCCATGACGGATGCCCTGGATTTGTGTGCGGGCATCCGGGCGGATTTCCAGCTCGCCCCCCTCGCCCTTGAACAGGAGCAGGTCCCGATCACCGGCCAGCGTTGCCGCCCCTTGATGCAGCTCGATATAAGCCGGGTGGAAAACGCTCTGCATGGAAAGCGGTGCCTGGGCAGGGTTGAGGCTGCGGGCCAGGGTGTTGATTGGTGAGCGCAGGCCCAGGAAGTAGCGCAGCGTGAGCATCCGCGCCAGTGCTGGGCAGAACTGTTCCAGGGGTAGGTAGGCCAGCCCGTGTTCTTCAAGGTGTGCGTGCGCTTCGGCGACGGTTTGCGCAACGGGCAGGCCCAGTTGCGGCAGAAGCTGATCGGTATACACGCGATTGGGTGTGTGCGCCGGTCCGCCATGGAGAAACGTGCGGATGCCGTTGGTGGCCAGTAGCACTGTTGCCAGCAGGTACCAGGGGTGATGCTTTTTCTTGCCGGCATAGCTGGGCCAGTCCAGTTCCACATGGGGCAGCTCGGCAAGGGCCTGGTAGCAAGCGGGTCGGCAGGCATCAAGAAACCCTGCCAGCTCATCCGGCGTTTCTTCTTTTACCCGCAACAGCATCAGGAAAGCGCCAAGCTGAATATCTTCCACGTTTCCGTCGAGGATGGCCTGCATGGCCTCACGGGCTTCCTCACGGGTGAGGCTGCGGCGGGCGCGTTTGCCGCGGCCCAGGGTGCGGACGAAAGGCGCAAAAGCATGTTCAGTCATGATTCCATCTCATCGGGTTTAAGACGTGTTGCGTGAAGCATGGTACGTGGAAGCGTTTCAATACCAGCTGGTGCACGGGCCGTGTTCGGCGATCAGTGCGATCAGACCCGCATGATCTATCACCGGCAGGACGCTGTCCGGGAGTTGTAAGGATGAGTGCGTCAGCAGGTAGCCATCTCCTTTCAGCTCCAGCTGTGATGCAAGTAACAGGCCCGCATCGGTGAAGACGCAAATGTCGCCACGGGCATAAAGCGCCGAGAAGCGCTGGCGCGTGTTGTCATCGTCAGGGGAAAAGCCAAGCAGGTGCAACATTCAGAACACCAGAATCTGATCGCATTGGGTGCGTAATGATAGCAGCTCATCATACCCGAGCGGGTCGGCGCTCACCGGGCAGGGTGTGGCGGCGGTGGTGTTTTCCCCGCGTCCCGGTTTTTCGGTCACGCAGCGCACACCGAAGTCTGCGAGCTGCATCAGGGTGTCGTTAGGGCACAGTTTCAGCGTTGCGAGAGCCGGGGGGGTAAGCCACAGGGTGGTGGCCTGTCCGAACGCTGCACCGGTGAGCAGCATGTCCAGCATCTCCTGGAACTGGCTGGAGAAGGGGTGGCTGCCGGTGGCGATGTAGAGGGTATGGTTAGCCAAACTGGATCACCCGGTCGCTGCTGATGAGGGCCTCTGCCCATTGCCCCAGTCCCGCAAGAGAGAAGCCTTCTGCCAGCGTGTTGTCCGCGTCGGTGGCGACAATGCCACGGCGCTGGGCCGCGCCCACACAAACCACGGCATTCACATCATGACGGGCAAGCCAGTGCTGCCACTGCTGGGCGGTGCTGGCCTGGGTGCTATCACCGGTCCAGGCATGGCGGTTCGCCAGATGCACGGCATCCCGGTAGAAGAACAGGCAGTGGAGTTGGTGATCGGGGGTGTCGAGAAGGGCTTGAGCAGTATGCAGGGCG
>NZ_DS989915.1:351294-473414 GCF_000155615.1 Alcanivorax sp. DG881
TTGGCCTATCGCGGGAAAGGGAAGAATCGATCAAGCGGCGCGGAAGAACATAGGAAGTTGGTCTCCGAAGAGCTAGCTTCATACGCCATCGGCTGCATGATGGGTCGCTACAGCCTCGACACCCCCGGCGTGATCTACGCCCATGCCGGCAACGAAGGCTTCGACCCTAGCTGCTATGAAACCTTCCCGGCCGACGGCGACGGCATCGTTCCGATCACCGATGAAGCCTGGTTCGACGACGACGGTGCCAACCGCATCCGCGAATTCGTCCGCGTCGTCTGGGGCGAAGACACTGAAGCTGAAAATATGGCCTGGCTCGCCGAATCCCTCGGCAGCAAAGCCAGCGAATCCGCTGACGACACCATCCGCCGCTACTTAAGCCGCGACTTCTACAAAGACCACCTGCAAACTTACAAAAAACGGCCCATCTACTGGCTGTTCAGCTCCGGCAAACACAAAGCCTTCGAAGCCCTTGTCTACCTGCACCGCTACAACGCCGGTACGCTGTCGCGCATGCGCATGGAATACGTCGTGCCTCTCCAGTCCCGCATGCAGGCCCGCATCGACAACCTGGATCAGGACATCCAGGCCTCCACCTCCAGCGCCGAACAAAAACGCTTTCAGAAGCAAAAAGACAAGCTCATCAAACAACTCCACGAACTCCGCCGCTTCGACGAAAACCTCCGCCACTACGCCGACCAGCGCATTACATTGGATCTCGATGATGGGGTGAAGGCCAACTACGCGCGTTGACCAGTAGCGAGAAACGCATTAATCGTTGCCGCTGAGAGCAGTCAGCAGGTGCAACAGGGACATGAACAGGTTGTAGATGGAAACGAACAGGGTCACGGTCGCCATGATGTAGTTGGTTTCACCGCCGTGGATGATGGCGCTGGTCTGCCACATGATCAGCAGGGAAGACAGCAGCACAAAGGCAGCAGATACCGCCAGGCTCAGAGCCGGGATGGCGAAGAAGATGTTGGCGATGCTCGCCCCGAACGCCACCAGAATACCGATCATGATGAAGTTGGTGAGGAAGCTGAAGTCTTTGCGGGTCACCAGGGCAATGGCCGACATGGCCACGAAAATACCGGCAGTGCCAGCCAGAGCGGTGGTTACGATCTCCATGCCGCCGGGGATCTGGGCGTACATGTTAATGATCGGGCCGGTGGTGAAACCCAGCCAGCCGGTCAGGCCGAAGACGGCCAGAATGCCCCAGGCGCTGTTGCGCAGCGCGTTGGTGGCGAACAGCAGACCAATGTAAACACCAAGGGTCAGCCAGACGTTAACGAAACCGATGTTGCTGGCCATGGCAAACCAGGACGCGCCGGTTGCCACAACGAGTGACAGCCCCAGCAGCATATAGGTGTTTTTCAGTACCTGGGCCGCGCGCTCCCCGGAAACGGCAACGCCGTGCTGGTGGGGGGCGGAGTAGGGGTTGGTCGGGTTATTCATGATATCACTCATCCTTGCCAATTGTTGCTGTGATCATAAGGGCGAGGGGGCCAAAATCAAGCGTTAAACCGGCTTTTCGCCATGAGAAAGTGCCTGGTTAGCCGCCACGGATCGACGGCGACGACGGATGTGCACTTTTGTGACCCTTATCTCGGGATGGCAAGGCCAGTGCGTAATACTATTTTCGTACTGAAAATGCCTGAGTCTGAGCTGAGGGGGCCTTATGAGCGCATTATCGCTGGCTGCCACTGAAAGTGAGCAGATCGAGCTGGCAGCGGTACAGAATCGGCATTCGTTGTACAACGATTTGCTTCAGGTGCCGGACCTGGCATCGCGCCGCCACGAGCTGGTTTTCGAGCAGAAAAACCGGCTGTTGGGTCGACATCGCCGGATCGTCCTGTTCAATGGCCGCTATCTTGAATGGACGGAGCAGCGGGGGCGGCGTGAAGAAACGCGCATTATCAATCTGGCGTTTCTGGCGGGCTCGCCGAGTGCTTATCGTGAAATTGCCTGGCGGTCCCTGAGTGTTGCCCTGCTGGCGCTCATTGTTGCCGGGCTCCTGTTCGCCGTGGGGCAGACCGTTGCCGCGCTGGCAGCGCTGGGAGTGTCCTTGCTGGGGCTCGGCATTTGCCTGCGGGGCTCCTCCCGACGCCTGCTGTTCTATACCCGTAACGGGCGGGTGGTGATGTTCGACCTGTTTGATCAGCGTGGAGACAGAAAGCGTTTCGCAAAGGTGGTTGGCGCGCTGCAGCTACGGGGAGAGCGAGCCTGGGCCCTTTTGCCCGACAGGAAAGAACGTTTGGCGGCAGAAGTGGCAGAGCACCGCCGGCTGATGCAGGAAGGGGCTATCAACCAGGCGCAATACGAGCGCGCCAAGCAGCGCATCTTCCGCCGTTATTCCGATTGAGCTGAACGGGTCCGCTCAGCGATCAAAACTCAACCAGTCGTGCGCGGTATTGTGGCTTCGACGTTGACTGGCCTTATTGCTCATGTATTATTGCTGCCACCTTGGAGGGGTGGCAGAGTGGCCGAATGCACCGGTCTTGAAAACCGGCGACGGGAGACCGTCCGTGGGTTCAAATCCCACCCCCTCCGCCAAATAAAAAGCCCGCACTCGATGAGTGCGGGCTTTTTTTGTGCCGCTCTGCAGTCGCGACACGGTTCACGTAACACGCAAGCAATACGCTTGTGGCTGAAGCTCAGTGATCCCCATTGCCGAGCAATCCTGCAAATGCCCGGATCGCCTCCAGTCCCTGAATGTCATCTTCCTGCAGTGGCAAGTCCTTGCGAGGCAGCGCGCCCAAAGCGTGTGCCAGTTCTTCCATGTGCCGTTGCTGGCGTGCATGGCGGGCTGCGAAAAACGCGCTGTCTGCGGCATCCGGCAGTACCCGGTTAACCACGGCTCCCGCTACCGGGATGCCATTTTCTGTCAGGGAGGCAACGGCGCGTTGCGTCTCGAGAATAGGCAGCCGTTCAGGGGTCAGCACAAAGACAAAAGCGGTTTGCACAGGGTCGGACAGCTGGCGGCGGGCGCGGTGGAACAATCGCTGACGGGCGATCAGTGTATCGGCCACTTCCTGGCTGCGTGAGTCCAGGCCTGCGGTGGCGTGGTCGGTGGGGTCTTGCAGGGGACTGTCCACGCTCTTGTCCGGTGTCAGGTGGCCGAGTACCTGGCCCAATTTGCGGGCCTTGTCGCTGTGACGCAGCAGGCCCTGGGTCCAGGCGGCCATGACTTCCGGCAGACTTAGCAGCCGCAGGGTGTGGCCGGTGGGCGCGGTGTCGAAGATCAACAGGTCGTAGTCGCGGCTGTCGACATCGATTAACCGCGAGATGCGCTCCAGCAACGCGGCTTCCTGTGCACCGGGGGACTGACGGCTGAGGCGTAACTGCTTGTCCAGCTCGCGGAATTGATCTGGAGTGGCAAAGCGGCGCATCTGGGCGCTGACCCGGTCCAGGTAGGCCTCGACTTCGTCATCCGGGTCCAGCTCCAGGGCGGTCAGTCCGGGTGCCAGACAAGTGGGCGAATTGCCGATGGGGCGGTTAAAGGCGTCCGCCAGGCTGTGGGCCGGATCGGTGGAGACCAGCAGCACCTTGCGACCCTGGTCGGCAGCGCGGATGGCCAGGGCCGAGGCGGTGGTGGTTTTGCCCACGCCTCCTTTGCCACCCACCATAAGCAGGGTGCGGGAGGCGAGCAGGGCATCCAGATCAAGCACAGGCTGTGCGGTGGTGTCGGTGTCAGCCATCAGCAGCAGCGAAAGTGATCAAGGGGGGAGCGCTCCATACCCATGCGGGTGTGCCACTCATGAAAGCGCTCCATTAGCAGGGGCTGCAATTCCAGTGTGCTCCAGGCTGCCGGGTTGGGAACACCCATCATTTCCGAGAATACCAGCAGCATGAACAGGTCCTCTTCATCCCGTTTGGCGCGGGCAATGGCGGCTCGATAGGGCGCATTGTAATACTGCGCCCCGAGATCGCTGATGCGTTTGAGCCACTGTGTCGGCGTTGCCATTACAGAGGCTCCGGTGGTGCCTTGAAGGCGCGCTTGAGGGCGGCGGTGCACTCCAGCGTAACCAGCAGGGCCGCCACCAAGACAACAAGGTCGAGCCCGAGCAGGAACCAGTCCTGTTTTTCATAGAAGCTTTTCAGCTGCATCAACAGGGCAAACAGGGTCATCACCAGCAGGAAAACCAGTGGCGCCAGGGTATAAATGGCCGGGCGACCCCGTTTCACCAGCATGATGGTAATCACCAGCAGAGTCAGCCCGGCAAGCAATTGGTTGGTGGTGCCGAACAACGGCCAGATAAGCAGGCCGCCGGAGCCGTCGGCACCGCCTGCACCAAACGCCAGTAACAGGCAGCTAAGCACCGCCAGAAGTGTGGCGGGCAGGGGGCGGGTCATCCATTTTTGCTGATAGATTTCGCCCCATTCCTGGAAGATATAACGCTGCAGGCGCAGGCCGGTGTCCATGGTAGTGCCGGCAAACAGGGCCGCCATCACGGTGAGCAGGGTGGCGGCAACGCCCACATCCATGCCCATGCCATTGGCAAGAATATTGGCGCCACCATCCACAAAGGCGGTCAGGCTGCCTTGACCAAAGGCCGTGTATACCGCCTGCCAGTCTGCCAGGGAGGCAAAACCAGCGGTGGCGGCAATGATGGCAGCCAGTGCCAGCGCGCCTTCGCCCACAGCACCGAAATAGCCCACGAAGCGGGAGTCGGTTTCCTTGTCCAGCTGCTTGGAGCTGGTGCCGGAGGCGACCAAACCATGGAAGCCGGAGATGGCGCCGCAAGCGATGGTGACAAACAGAAGCGGCAACAAGGAAGGCGTGCCGGCAGGAACGTCACTGTTGATCATCGGCGCGACAACCTGGGGGTTGCCCAGCAGGACAGCACCGTAAAGCAGGATCAGCCCGACGAACAATTGCAGGCCGTTGATGTAGTCGCGGGGCTGCAAGAGCATCCAGACGGGAAGCAGTGAGGCCACCGCAGCATACGCAAACAGCATCAGTATCCAGCTGGCGTTTGCAGAAAGCCCCATGACCTGATCGGGCAGGGTCACGGGAACCATGGGGCCCACGTAAATCAGGCTGTACAGCGCCGCCACACCCAGTACAGATACCAGGCCAAGGCCAATTACCCGGCGATAGATGAGCTGGCCAATCACCAGTGCCACAGCAATGGCGCCCCACACCGGGACGACCGCGCCAGGGTTATTAATGAGCAGTTTGGCGATCACGACGCCAAATACCGCGTTCACCATCAATAACACCAGAAAGATAACAATCATGAAGACGGTGCGTGCACGGAGGCCGACCACCTCGCCGGTGAGCGCGCCGACAGATTTCGCCCGGTTGCGGACACTGGCCCACAGGGCGCCACTGTCGTGCACACCGGCAAAGAAGATGGTGCCGAAGACCACCCAGAGAAAGGCGGGTAGCCAGCCCCAGATAACGGCAATGGCCGGGCCGACAATCGGTGCCGCACCCGCCACGGAGGTGAAATGGTGGCCCCACAGCACATACCGGTTGGTGGGCACGAAATCCACGCCGTCTTCATACTCGTGGGCAGGGGTGCGGAAATTCGGGTCCAGCTTGTAGATGCGCGATGCAATAAAACGGGAGTAGACGAAGTAGCCGGCGGCCATGCCACCCAGCCCCAGCAGGAGCAAAATGATTGCGCTCATGGGTTGCCTTTTGTCATTGTTGACTATGTCGTTAGCAGCGTCGATCAGCGGCCAGCTGAATACTGGCGATGGTGTCTATATGGTTCGCTTTTTTGACTGACCGGTCAACGCGACTAAAGGCTAATAGCGCAAGCGTAATGGGCAGCCTGGGGCGTGCACAGTGTGCCATCCTTTGTTAACGGCGCCCTATGCATGCCTGTGGACAAGCGGTATTCTTGTGCCTACAAACCAACAGAAAAACAGAACATTAACGGGTAAAGGAACTACCCGGGGGACGCAGTAATGATCAAAGTATTGGTAGTGGACGACCATGATCTGGTCCGTACCGGCATTGCTCGCATGCTGGGCGAAGTGGAGGGCCTGCGCGTTGTCGGCGAGGCGAATTCAGGCGAGTTGGCCGTGCAAATGGCCAGGGAGCTGGCACCTGAAGTGGTGCTGATGGACCTGAAGATGCCGGGAATTGGTGGCCTTGAAGCCACCCGTAAATTGTTGCGCGTTGACGAGGGGGTTCGCGTTATCGCGGTGACCATGTGCGAGGAAGAGCCGTTTCCGTCCCGCCTGATGAAAGCCGGTGCTGCCGGTTACATGACCAAGGGGGCCGATCTGGAAGAAATGGTGCGCGCCATCAAGGTGGTCGCCACCGGGCAGCGCTATATCAGCCCGGAAATCGCCCAGGCCATGGCGCTCAAGCCCTATACCGGTGATGAAGGTTCGTTGCTGGATATGCTCTCCGAGCGCGAACTGCAAATCATGATGATGATCGTGAACTGTCACAAGGTGCAGGATGTGGCAGACAAGCTTTGCCTGTCGCCGAAAACCGTGAATACCTACCGGTACCGTATTTTCGACAAGCTGGGTGTGACCAGCGATGTGGAAATGGCGTTACTGGCCGTGCGTCACGGCATGCTCGATGCGGTAGAAAACACGGCTTCCTGATTGCCGGTTCGCTGCAGGGGGAAATCATCAGGGCAGGACTGATACACTTTCTGTTTAACCTGTTTTGAGATGTTCCCCTTGCCAGATTTCGACGCCAAACACTTCCTTGCCCACTGTGCTCGCAAACCCGGCGTTTATCGCATGCTGGACGGGGACGGGGGTGTTTTGTATGTGGGCAAGGCGCGCAACCTTCAGGCCCGCCTGAACAGCTACTTCCAGAAGAATGTATCCAGTGCGAAAACCCGGGCACTGGTCGGGCGAATTCGTGATATCCAGACAACGGTGACCGGCAGTGAGGCGGAAGCGCTGCTGCTGGAGCAGTCGCTGATCAAGGAGTTGAAACCCCCTTACAACATTCTTCTGCGCGACGACAAATCCTACCCGTATATCCGTATCACCAGCGCCGACCGTTTTCCCCGCGTCACCTTTCATCGCGGTACACGCCGGGCTGGCAGCCAGTACTTCGGTCCGTACCCCAGTGGCGGTGCGGTGCGGGAAGCCCTGTCCCTGATCGAGAAAGTGTTCCGGGTTCGCAACTGCAGTGACAGCTACTTCCGCAACCGTACCCGCCCGTGTCTCCAGCACCAGATCAATCGTTGTACGGCCCCGTGCGTAGGGCTGGTGAGTGAAGCCGATTATGCGCGCCAGGTGAAGATGGCGGCGGACTTTCTGGATGGGCGCAGCCGGGAAGTGGTGGAACAGCTGAGCGCCGACATGGAGGCTGCCTCGGTGGCGCTGGAGTTCGAAAAAGCTGCGATCCTGCGGGACCAGTTGGCAGCCATTCAATCCGTGCAACAAAAGCAGTACGCGGAAACCGGGCAGGGCGATCTGGACGTGGTTGCCATTGAAACCCGGCATGGCTTGGCCGTGATCGAAGTGCTGATGATTCGTGATGGCCGCATTCTGGGCCACCGCACCTTTCGGCCGGATACCCGGGGCGAGGAAGACCGCAGCGAAATTCTCGAGGCCTTTCTTTCCCAATATTATCTGGGCGACCGGGAAGATCCGGTCAAACCGCAGGAAATCTTGCTGAGCATGGAGATTCCCGGGGCCGATGCGCTGCAGCAGGCACTGGAAAGTCAGTGGGGCAAGAAAGTCCGGTTGGCCTGGCGAGTGCGCAGTGATCGCGCCGCCTGGATCACCATGGCACAAACCAATGCCCAGCAGTCCATGGCGGCCGAGCTTGCTGCCCGCGAGCATATGGAGGCCCGCTTTCTGGCCTTGGAAACATTACTGGAAAGCAGCGAGCCGGTACGGCGCATTGAGTGTTTCGACATCAGCCATACGCAAGGCGAGAAAGCGGTGGCTTCCTGCGTGGTGTTTGACCAGCAGGGCGCCCGCAAACAGGAGTATCGGCATTTCAATGTGAACCCGGCAGCGGGCGGTGACGATTACGAGGCCCTGGAAGAAGCCATTCGGCGCCGTTATCAGCGCGTGCTGAAAGAACAGGGCCGGTTGCCGGATCTTCTCCTTATCGACGGCGGCAAGGGGCAAATGCAGCGAGGCTGGAAGGTTATTCAGGAGCTGGACCTGCAAGCCCGGGTGCGGGTAATGGGGATCGGCAAGGGTCCCAGTCGACGGCCCGGGTTCGAAGCGCTCTATCTTCCCTGCGGGAAAGAAATGGTCCCCGGCCCGGCGGATTCCGCACTGCATCTTTTGCAGCAGGTTCGCGATGAAGCGCACCGGTTTGCCCTGACCGGTCACCGTGCCCGCCGTGGCAAGGCACGCAAGCAATCCACGTTGGATGAAATTCCCGGTATCGGCCCCAAACGCCGAAAGGCATTGCTGACCCACTTTGGCGGCCTTAAGCAGATGCGCAATGCATCCGCCAGCGAGCTGGCCCGGGTGCCGGGAATCAATGCCCAGATGGCGCAGACATTGTACGACTGGTTTCATCAATAGCGTGTTCAGTTTTTAATCTGAAAATCGGAAATGAGTCATAGCCGGCTTTCCGCTATACTGGTGGCTTATTTTCATGGCCGGTAGTTCCTCCCTATGCAGAAAGTGCACCCCATCCTGAATTTGCCGAATATCCTCACCCTGATTCGGGTGCTGGCAATTCCCGTGCTGGTGCTGGTGTTCTACCTGCCGTTTCAGTGGAGTGATGTCTGCGCGGCCCTGTTGTTTCTGGCGGCGGGGCTTACAGACTGGCTGGACGGTTATCTGGCGCGCAAGCTCAATCAGACCAGCCCTTTTGGTGCCTTTCTGGACCCGGTGGCAGACAAGCTGATAGTGGGTGTGGCCCTGGTGATGTTGGTGCAGGTTCATGCCACCGCCTGGTTGGCGGTGCCGGCCATGGTGATTGTGTCCCGGGAAATTACGGTATCGGCACTGCGTGAGTGGATGGCGGAGCTCGGTGAGCGGGCAAAAGTGGCGGTCAGCCAGCTGGGCAAGATCAAGACAGTGACCCAGATGACGGCGATTACCTTGCTGTTGGCGCAAAAACCGGACTTTACTGCGGACGGCGACATCATCATGAATCCCTGGCTGTGGCTCAGCTATGGCTTGCTGTATCTGGCCACGGCATTCACTTTGTGGTCCATGGGCTCGTATCTTCGCGCTGCAGCACCGCAATTGCTCAAAAGTCAGTCAAAGTCCTGAAAAGTCAGAAAAAACACCCGGTGCCGGGTTGACACCCGGGGGGTGATGAGTAGAATTCTTTCCCGCAACGGAGCAGTGTCTCCGCTGTGGAAAAAGCGGGAATAGCTCAGCTGGTAGAGCACAACCTTGCCAAGGTTGGGGTCGCGAGTTCGAATCTCGTTTCCCGCTCCAAGATTTTGAAAGCCTCGGTTATGCCGAGGTTTTTTCTTGGTAAAACAGTTAAATGGCGCGGTGGCAGAGTGGTCATGCAGCGGACTGCAACTCCGTTAACGCCGGTTCGATTCCGACCCGCGCCTCCAATTACCGACCCACACGGGCGATGAAGTGACAGGCACAGCTCGATGTCGTCATTTCAACAGAAAGATAAATAGAAACAGTCGCTTAACCTGTCCCTGTTTTTATTTCACGCTTAACGCGCACGATGATCTTCCTGCGGGTATGGTGAAATTGGTAGACACAACAGACTTAAAATCTGTCGACCATTAGGTCATGCCGGTTCAAGTCCGGCTACCCGCACCAACTTCCTCTTTCTCTCCTCTTTGCACCATGCTGGTATTGTCGCCTGTGAGTCCGTTGTGCTGGTCCGTCGGATAGCCCGGTTTTTCAGCAGCCTGTTAAGTGCCTGACCGCAATAAGCTTTGTGCTCCTGCTATTGCATTTTATTGCGCTTGGTTTATCGATTTGGCCTGTTTTATCCCTGAAAAATCAACTTTCTAGCCTGCGGTATTCATGTGATTTATTGCCGCTTTCTGTCAGTTTCTGGTAGCCTCACACTTTAGTCTTAGCCCTGCAAAGGGGCCTGGATAACAACAAGCCGGAAAAGGCATGAGGGCTATCTGAATGAACTGGTTCCAGAACCTGTCCGTGCGGCTGAAGATTTTGTCTGTAGCCGGGCTGGGGATCGTGCTGTTTGTGGTCTACGCGGCCTACAGCTTTTACATCGCCGAAACCAATATTGATCATCTCAAGCGGATTGAAAGTCAGGACTTTCCGGTTCTGGAATTGATCAATGCCAACAATGTGGATTTTATCGCCATCAGCGAGTCTTATATCGCGGCGATTACCCAGGCTGATCCGGATCTGCTTGAAGAGGCGCAGTCCAGAGCCTCGGCGTTTGAGCAACGGTTGGCAGACATCCGCCGGACCGACCCAACGCTTTCCGCTGGCGTGGAAGAATTGCGCCGCAATTTTACCGCCTATATCAATGAGGCCACTGCGCTGGCCCGTAACCTGATCACCAATAACGGCACCTCGGATGATCTGTACCAGCGCATTGCACACGTACGAGAGCTGCAGGACACCTACGAGGGCAATCAGAAGGCGTTCGAGCAGCAGCGCTACGAAGCGTTTCGCGAAACCCTGAACAAAAGCCGTTCGGATAACCTGGGCACCCAGAAAATCGGGCTGTTCCTGGGGTTGGTGGCCTTTACCTTGCTGGCGCTGATTGCTTTGCGTGTTACCCGGGCCATTACGCTGCCTCTGGAAGGCGCCGTTGATGCCGCGGATAACATTGCCAATGGCAAATGGGATACCCGCATTGAAAAGGGTGGCCGGGATGAAACCGGTCACTTGTTGCATGCTATTCGTAAAATGCGTGATGCGCTGGTGGCTCGGCATACGGAAGACCGGCGCCAGGAAACGGTGAAGAACCATCTGGCCGAACTGAATAACCGCATGCGCGGGGAGATGGGATTCGAACAGCTCGGTAACAACATGCTGAGTTTCCTGGTGCCGGTGGTTGAGGCGCAGGTGGGCGCATTTTACAGCTATGACCCTGACACCGAGCTGCTCAGCCTGAGCAGCTCCTATGCCATGCAGCGGCGCAAGCATCTGGCCAATGAATTTCGTCTGGGGGAATCCCTGGTGGGGCAGTGCGCCCTGGAGCGCAAGAGCATTCTGCTGGAGCAAGTGCCGGATGATTACATCAGCATTGCTTCCGGCACCGGTGCCGGCCAGCCACGCAATGTCATGGTGATGCCCATTGTTCATGAAGACGAAGTGAAAGGGGTGCTGGAAATCGGTGCATTCCGTGACTTCAGCAATGACGATTTGGCCTTTATGGAGCAGTGCGTGGCGGTCGTTTCCGTGTCGTTGCACAGTGCACAAAGCCGTTTCCGCCTGGCCCTGATGCTGGAGCAGACGCAGTCCCAGGCGGATGCTCTGGAACGGCAAAAAACGGAAATGGCCCAGGCCAATGAGGACCTGGAAGAGCAGGCCATGGAGCTGTCTGCGTCTGAATCCCGCCTGCAACAACAGCAGGAAGAACTGAAAGCCATCAACGAAGAGCTGGAATCACAGACCCAGGCGTTGCGGGCATCTGAAGAAAGCCTGCAGGCCCAACAGGAAGAGCTGCGCGTTACCAATGAAGAGCTCGAGGCCCAGGCGCGCATGCTCACCGAGCAGAAGTCAGAAATGGCTCAGAAGAATGACGAGCTCGAGCTGTTACGCCATGAGCTGGAAGACAAAATTCGCGAGCTGGAGATGTCTTCGCGCTATAAATCCGAATTCCTGTCCACCATGAGCCACGAGTTGCGCACACCGCTTAACTCGATTCTGATTCTGTCCAACGCCCTGGGGCAGAACAAGCGCGGCA
This sequence comes from Alcanivorax sp. DG881, assembly GCF_000155615.1. GTDB lineage: Bacteria > Pseudomonadota > Gammaproteobacteria > Pseudomonadales > Alcanivoracaceae > Alcanivorax. Next base: position 363,062 of record NZ_DS989915.1, read on the forward strand.
ATCTGGAAGAGAAACAGGTCGAGCACGCCCAGGTTATCCATTCTGCCGGGGCAGACCTGCTTAGCCTGATCAATGACATCCTGGATATTTCCAAGATCGAGGAAGGCAAGATGGATGTCATTATCGACGACTTGTCGCCGCCGGAAATCATCGAACATTTCCGGCGCAACTTTGCCCACGTGGCCGAAAGCCGCAACCTGGATTTCAAGGTCGAGCTTGGCGATACGTTGCCTGAACACTTCTATACGGACCGCCAGCGCCTTGAGCAGATCATCAAGAACCTGCTTTCCAATGCACTGAAATTCACCGAGCAAGGCTCGGTGACGTTGAGCATTACACAGCCGGACGTTAGTGAAACCCTGCCTTCACGCCATCTGGTGCCGGGGCAGACGTTGAAATTTGCGGTGATCGATACCGGTACCGGGATCGCGGATGAAAAACAAAAGCTGATTTTCGAGGCCTTCCAGCAAGCGGACGGTACGACCAGTCGCAAATACGGCGGTACCGGCCTGGGGCTGACCATTTCCCGCGAACTGGCACGGTTGCTGGGCGGGGAAATTGGTCTGCACAGCGACGGTGAAGGGCAGGGGGCTACCTTTATGCTCTACCTGCCCGTGGGCAGTGCCGATGCGCTGGAAATCAATAATGCCGCTGCCGGCCACGCCGATGAAGGTATCGGCAGCAATGCGGAAGCCCACACTGCCTCGATGACCCCGCTGGATACCGGCAACGACGACTTCGTGGTCCGTGAGAAAACCGTGCTGATCGTCGAAGACGATGAAGAATTTGCCCGGGTACTGGTGGAACTGGCATCGGATTACGGCCTGGAAGGGCATATCTGCCACGATGGCGAGGATGGCCTGGAATACGCCAGCCATTACCGCCCCAGCGCGATTATTCTGGATATCGGTTTGCCGGGTATCGACGGCTGGGAAGTCATGGAAAAGCTCAAGGCGGACCCGCGTACCAAGGACATCCCGGTGCACTTCCTGTCCGGGCGTGATGAGCGCAAGAAGGCGCTGGAACTGGGTGCGCTGGACTTCATGACCAAGCCGGCCAATCAGGACGACATTCTCTCTGCGTTCGCCAAGATTGAAGGGGCGATTGAAACCAATGTGCGCCGCCTTCTGGTGGTGGAAGACAGTGAAATCCAGCACGAAAGCATCCGTGAACTGTTTGACCAGAAAGGGGTGGAAATCACAGCGGCCACCAGTGGTCAGCAAGCCCTGGATGCCCTGCAGAATACCGTGTTCGACTGCATGATCCTGGATTTGACGTTGCCGGACATGAGCGGTTTCGAGCTGCTGGAGAAACTCCATGCCAGCGACGACTACGACAGTGTTCCCGTGGTGGTCTATACCGGCAAGGACATGACCCGCGAAGAAGAAGCGAAACTGCGCAAGTATGCGGACCGCATCATCCTCAAGACGGAGCGCTCTCACGAGCGGCTGCTCAATGAAGCGTCCCTGTTCCTGCACTGGCTGGAATCCACCTTGCCGGCCAATCGTCGCCCGACTGCGGAATCCATCGAGCACCGCGATGATATTTTCGAAGGCAAGCAATTGCTGCTGGTGGACGACGACATGCGGAATATCTATGCATTGTCTGCGCAACTGGAAGAGTTGGGCTTTGCCATCAGTATTGCCAACAATGGCCGCGAGGCGCTGGAATCGCTGGATGATAATCCGTCCATCGACATTGTGCTGATGGATATCATGATGCCGGAAATGGATGGCTATGAAGCCATGGGGCGGATTCGTGAACAGGCTCGTTTCAGCAAGCTGCCGATGTTGGCGCTGACCGCCAAGGCGATGAAGGACGACCGCGCCAAGTGCATCGAAGCCGGGGCCAATGATTACTGCTCCAAGCCCATCGATATGGCAAAGCTTACCTCGTTGCTACGGGTCTGGCTGCACAAGTAGTGGGCGCAAAACGTGCCCGCAGTCACTTTATAAAGACGAGAACCGTGGCGGAATAGCGTTATGGCTGAAACATACCCGATCGACGATGACGAAGTCAGTGTCGAGGACATCGAAATTCGCCTGTTGCTTGAGGCGATCTACCAGATGTACGGCTACGACTTCCGGTCCTATAGCCGCGCTTCCATGCGTCGTCGAATCATGCATCGCCTGACCATGTCAGGTTTTGCATCGATCATGGAAATGACCGACAAGGTTCTGCGCGACCGGCCCTTCTTCGTCACGCTGCTTAACGACCTGACCGTAAATGTGACGGAAATGTACCGGGACCCGGATTTTTACCGCGCCTTCCGCGAAGACGTGGTACCGGTTCTCAAGACGTTTCCGTTTATCAAGATCTGGCATGCGGGTTGCTCTACCGGCGAAGAGATCTATTCCATGGCGATTTTGCTGGAAGAGGAGGGGCTCTACGACCGGGCCATGATCTACGCCACCGACATCGACAAGAATGTGTTGGCGTCAGCCAAGAAGGGCATTTACTCCATCGAGGCGGTCAAACAGTATGGTGATAATTACCGACGTGCCGGTGGCAAGCACTCCCTGTCTGATTATTTCACCGCACGTTATGACAGCGTGATCATGGAACAGCGGCTGAAACGCAATATCGTTTTTGCCGATCACGACCTGGCAACGGATCAGGTCTTTGGGGAAATGCACGTTATCCTGTGCCGCAATGTATTGATCTACTTTGATCGGCCTTTGCAGGAAAGAGTGATCAGGCTTTTCAGCGAGAGCCTGGATATGGGCGGCTACCTGTGCCTGGGAACCAAGGAAAGCCTGCGGTTCAGCGGCCAGGAAGACACGTTCGATGTTATCAACAAGTCGTTGCGAATCTTTCGCAAGCGGCAGTTTCCACACCACGCATGACTAGAGACAACCGATGATTGAGCAGAAACTGCTATTGGTGGATGATCAGCCGGCCAACCTGGTGTCGCTTGAGGCTGTCCTCGAAGGGGAGGGCCGCACCCTCCTGAAAGCGCACTCCGGGCAGGAGGCGCTGAAAATTCTGCTTAAGGAAGATATTTCCCTGGTGCTGCTGGACGTGCAGATGCCGGGCATGGACGGCTTTGAAGTGGCCGAGCTGATGCGTCAGCGCAAGGACACTCAGACCATCCCCATTATCTTCGTGACGGCGATTAGCAAGGAAAAGAAGTACGTTTTTAAAGGGTATCAGGCCGGGGCCGTGGATTATCTGTTCAAGCCCCTGGATCCGTTGATCCTCACGAGCAAGGTGGATTTTTTCCTGGGGCTGGACAAGCAGCGCCGTGAACTCCAGGCCAAGCTCAAAGAAGCACAGGCACACCGTGCTGCCTATGAAGCTGGCAAGACCCGAGGCGAGGAGGGCAGCGGCCACTCATCGTGAGCACTCGCAAGGGAGCAGTCAGGGCAATCGTAATGGGCGCGTCGTGGGGCGGGCTGAATGCCTATACGCGCATCCTGTCAGCGCTTCCCGAGAATTTTCCGTTGCCAATCATGCTGGTTCAACACCAGCATGCCAGCGCGGATAATCGCATGCCGTGGCTGTTGGCCCGGTATTGCGCACTGCCGGTGGTTGCCCCGGAAGACAAGGAGCCCATCCTCGGGGGGCATGTTTATGTGGCGCCACCGGGCTACCATATGTTGGTGGAAGAGGACCAGACACTGGCTTTCTCTACAGGAAGGCCTGTACTCTTTTCCCGGCCAGCAATAGATGAACTGTTTTACTCTGCCGGCGCGGTTTATGGCCGCCACTTGTTGGGAGTGATCCTCACGGGGGCCAATGAAGACGGCGCCGCAGGCATGGAATATATACACCGTAGAGGCGGATACACCATCGCCCAGTCACCGGTGAGCTCGGAAGCACCCGCAATGCCCGAAGCGGCAATAACAACAGGTGCGATTTCCAGGGTACTCGATCTTGAGGCAATCGGGCCCTTTTTGGCGGAACAGGTTGCAGGGTAGTAAGCCTATGAAACAAAATATTTTGGTTGTGGATGATCACAGGGAAAACCTGATCGCGCTGGAAGCGATTCTGGATGCTGACGGCCGAAATCTGGTTATGGCCCAGTCCGGTAACGAGGCCTTGTCCCTCGCCCTGAAGCACGATTTCGCGCTGGTACTGCTGGATGTGCAGATGCCGGAGATGGATGGGTTCGAAGTGGCCGAACTCATGCGCAAGAACAAGAAAACCCGCCATATTCCGATTATTTTCGTTACGGCGATTTCCAAAGAACAGAAGTATGTCTTCAAGGGCTACGAATGTGGCGCGGTGGACTATCTGTTCAAGCCCATTGACCAGAAAATACTCGAAGCCAAGGTCAGCGTTTTCCTGGAACTCGATCGCCAGCGCCGCAAGCTACAGCAGGCGGTGGTGCAGATGAAGCGGCTCAAGGACGAAAACGAGCGCTTGCTGCATGCCTTGGGCGAGGCCCTGATCGGGGCCAATGCCGAGGGCAGGGTCACCTTCTGCAATGAGGCCGCCTGCGCCCTGTTGCGACAGAGCCGCGATGCCCTGGTAGGCAGGGATATGGCGGACCTGTTGTTCAATGATGATACCGGTAAGCAGCGCTGGGGCTGGGATGACTCCCCACTGCGGGAGGCCTGTCTGCAGAGTGAAAGCTGGAAAAACGAACACAGCCTGTACACAGCGGACGAAGACGGACTGTTGGCCTTGGCGGTGCGTGCCAACGCTATTACCGATGACGCTGGCAACGTTACGGGCGTGGTGGTGGTGCTGCGTCCCGCCGATGACGAAAACGGCGTCAAGGACAGCGCCCGCGATCATCGCCGCAACCCCCGCAAGAAACTGTTCCGCGAGATGGTAGTGTTTGATCGCAGCACCGGTGGTAACGTGGGGCGCTTGATGAACCTGAGCGTGGATGGCTTCAAGCTGTTTTCCCGTCGGGAACTGCCCCATGGCGAAGAATTGCAGCTGGGTATGGTATTGCCGGACCAGATAGCCGGGGTCAATACGGTCAGTTTCGATGCCCGGGTGGTCTGGGCTGAAACCCTGGATGCCCCCGGCGAGTACCAAGTGGGCTTTCAGTTCCTGACGCTGAATGCGGTCACCCGCGATGTGGTCGAGAACCTAATGGAAAAATACTGAGCTATGACTGAGCATCTGGAGACGCCGGAAAATATGGAACTTCCTCCGTCGCTGCTGCCTTACGGCTTCGCGCGGCGCTATGGTGTCCTGTTGCGCGAGCGTGATGGTCACAAAGAGCTGTGCCACCGGCAGGATGTTTCCGTGGCCGCCCTGGGGGAAGTGCAGCGCCACATCGGGCGCCTGCCGCGGCTGGTGCCCATGGACGATACCGCCTTCACCGCAGCCATGGCGATCACCTATGAGCAGCAGCGCGGCGCGGCGGCGGAAGCGGCGGATGATCTGGAAGGGCTCGACCTGGCCAGCCTGGCGGACTCCCTGCCGGAAACCTCGGATTTGCTGGAGCAGGAAGACGACGCGCCCATTATCCGGTTGATCAATGCCTTGCTGCAGGAAGCCATTCGCGAAGATGCCTCGGATATCCATGTGGAAACCTTCGAGCGCCGCCTGGTAGTGCGCATGCGGGTGGATGGTGTGCTCCGTGAAGTGCTGACCCCGAAACGGGAGTTGGCACCGTTGCTGGTCTCGCGGATCAAGGTGATGGCGCGAATGGACATCGCTGAAAAGCGGATTCCCCAGGATGGCCGGATTTCCTTGCGCATTGGCGGCCGGGACGTGGATGTACGGGTGTCCACGATGCCCGCCAGTAACGGCGAGCGGGTGGTGCTGCGGCTGCTGGACAAGCAGGCCGGGCGCCTGCAGGTGTCCCACCTGGGCATGGGGGAAACCTGTGATGCCCACATGCGCGATCTGATCCACAAACCCCACGGTATTATTCTGGTCACCGGCCCGACCGGCTCCGGTAAAACCACCACGCTTTATGCCTCGCTGACCGAACTCAACGACAGCTCCCGCAATATCCTGACGGTGGAAGACCCCATTGAGTATCAGCTGGAAGGGATCGGTCAGACCCAGGTCAACACCAAGGTCGATATGACCTTTGCCCGCGGCCTGCGTGCCATTCTGCGCCAGGATCCCGATGTGGTCATGGTGGGTGAGATCCGGGATCTGGAAACCGCTGAAATTGCGGTGCAGGCCTCTCTCACCGGCCACCTTGTGCTGTCTACCCTGCACACCAATACGGCGGTGGGGGCGGTCACTCGTTTGCAGGATATGGGGATTGAGCCGTTTCTGCTCTCCAGCTCCCTGCTGGGCTCGTTGGCCCAGCGGCTGGTGCGAGTCCTCTGTGATGATTGCAAAACCCCGTACCAGGCCAGTGCCAGCGAGTTGGAAATGCTGGGCCTGCCGGCCAATGAAAGTTGTACGCTGTATCACCCTAATGGCTGTGAAGCCTGTAATAATCAGGGATACCGGGGCCGTACCGGGATTTACGAACTGGTGCTGGTGGATGACACCCTGCGCCAGTTGATCCACGACCGCGCCGGCGAGCTGGAACTCAACCGCCATGCCCGGACACTGACCAGTGGCATTCGTGAGGATGGCTGGCGCAAAGTGCTCGACGGACATACCAGTGTAGAAGAGGTCCTGCGGGTGACCCGCGAGGACTGACGGGACAGCAGTCGCATGCCAGCATTCGAATACCGATCCCTGGATCACAGGGGCAAAATCAACAAAGGCACTCTGGAAGCAGACAGTGCCCGCCAGGTTCGCCAGCAACTCCGTGACAAGGGCTGGGTCCCGCTGGAGGTTAACGAAGCCAGCGATACCAACAGCCAGGGAATGGGCCGTTTTGCCGGCTCCGGCAAGATCAATGGCGCCGAACAGGCGCTGATTACCCGCCAGCTGGCCACGTTGTTGAAATCCGGCCTGCCTGTGGAGCAGGCCCTGTCTGCGGTTTCCAAGCAGGCCGCCAATGACCGCATTGAGCGCATCATGCTCGCGGTACGTGCCAAGGTCCGCGAGGGGTACAGCCTGGCACGCAGCTTCGAATCCTTTCCCCGGGCTTTTCCGGAAATGTACCGCGCCACGGTGGCCGCCGGTGAGCAGAGCGGTCACTTGGAACAGGTACTGGAACAGCTCGCCGATTACCTGGAAACCCGGCACGACACCGGGCGTTCCGTGGCCCAGGCGATGATTTACCCCGCCTTCATCATGGTGTTTGCTTCCATCGTTATCATGCTGATGATGACCTTCGTGGTGCCCAAGTTGGTGGCCGTGTTCGAAGGGCGAGACCAGGCGTTGCCGTTGCTCACACGTATTGTCATGGCCATGAGTGATTTTGCCCGTGGCTGGGGCTGGTTGGTGGTGCTGTTGATCGTGGTGGCTGTGGTGGTCTTCATGCGCGCCATGCGTGACCCGCGTTTCCGCTTGCGGGTGCATCAGCGGTTAGTGAATATGCCGCTGGTGGGCACCATGCTGCGCGCTGGCGACAGTGCCAGGCTGGCCAGCACCCTGGGCATTCTCGGCCGCTCCGGTGTGCCGCTGGTGGATGCCCTGTTTATTGCCGCCCAGGTCGTAGGCAACCTGGCGGTCCGCAACGCGGTGAAAAATGCCGCCGCCAAGGTACGCGAGGGCGGCAGTCTCAGCCGGGCTCTGGATGCCAGCGGTTACTTTCCGCCCATGCTGGTGCAGATGATTGCCAGCGGTGAGACCAGCGGTGAACTGGACAATATGTTGACCCGGGCAGCGGATTATCAGGAACGGGAACTGAGTAGCACGATCAATACCATGGTGGGGCTGCTCGGCCCAATCATGTTGCTGGTGATGGCGGGGGTGGTTGTAATGATCGTCCTGTCGGTCATGTTACCGATCATGCAAATGAATAACTTACTAGCCGGTTAAGGTGAAGGAATGAAAGCAAAGCGTGCCATGTCGGGGTTTACCCTGCTGGAAATTATGGTGGTGGTGGCCATTATTGGTCTGTTGGCTGCGGTGATTGTGCCCAACGTAATCGGGCAGGGTGAAGCCGCCAAGGTGGATCTGACCAAAGCCAATATGGGCAAGATCGTCCAGCAGCTGGACCTCTACAAGTTCAACAATGGTAGTTACCCCACCAGTGAAGAAGGCCTCAACGGCCTGGTGGAGCGCCCTAATTCAGCCCGCAAATGGCCTGATGGCGGCTACCTGCCGAAAGTCCCCCTGGATGCCTGGAACAACGATTACGTTTACATCAGCCCCGGGGTTGAAGGGCCGTTCGATCTGCTGTCCATGGGCGCCGATGGTGTTGAGGGCGGTGAAGGCTCCGACGCGGACATCAATTGGCGCGACGTTCAGTAAGATGCGCTTGCCCCGCACGCTGCAGTCCGGCTTCACCCTGCTGGAAATCATGGTGGTGGTGGGGCTGATTGCACTGCTCAGCGCCGTGGTGATTAGCCAGGGCAACTGGACTTCTGACGACCGGCAGCTGGAACAAGAATCCGCCCGGTTGAAGGATACTCTGGCCCTGCTCAACGAGCGCAGCCTGTTCTCGGGGCAACTGCTGGCGCTGCGTCTGCGTCATGATGGCTGGGAGCCCCTGGCATACGACATCGCCGCTGCCGATTTTCTGCCTATCGAAGATACCGCCCTCAAGCCTCGCCAGATCCCGCCGTCCCTGGAGTTGGTGTGGCAGCTGGACGAACTGGCTGATGAAGAACAGGCGAGCCTCAGTCAGGTTGCCGAGACCCTGGTCAAGAAAGACACCTCGCTGGATTTGGGTGAAGACACAGTGGGCGAGGGTGACGAGGAAGAGGCGCGCCAGCAGGGCAGCAACAGCGAGTCCGAGGTAGGGGGAGAGGGAGAGGACGAAAAGGCGTTTCCGCAGATTTTCTTTTTCCCCAGCGGTGAAGTGTCTCCTGTGACCCTCGCCATGCAGAGCCAGGACGATCTGGAGCAGGTGCAGCGCTGGCAAATTTCGGCTCTCGGGCAGATTACCGATCCGGACCGCGAGCAGGACAATGACGACCAGCAGGACAAACAGGAGTGGCTGGAGCGGCGTTCAAGAATGATCGAGGACGTGCAGGAATGAAGCGGCAGGGTGGCTTTACTCTGGTGGAAGTGCTGATTGCTGTCTCCATTCTGGCGCTGGTTATGGTGGTGCTTGGTCAGACCATGGGCTCCACCGCGCGCGCCTATACCAATATCAATGAAACCCATCTGGGCTTTCTGGTGGCCTCCGACAAGCTGGTAGAAATGCAGGTGTATCAACAGTGGCCCTCCACTGGCGAATCGGATTCCACGGTGACCCGCAACGGACGTGAATGGTGGATCAATACCCGTGTCAGCGAGGGCCCTTACCCGGATACCCGGCGTGTGGATATCGAGGTGGGCATGATGCAGGACGATGACGAGGGGCAAATGGCGTATCACCTGGCGAGCCTGATCGGCAAACCGGCGTCCGGATGATGAAAGCTCTCCATCCGTTTTCTTCCAGGCGCCTGGCGCAGCGGGGCTTTACCCTGCTGGAGATGGTCATCACCATCGCCATCTTTGCGTTTATCTATGTGTGGGTCGCCAGTTTTCTCGGCAGCGCCTTGCAGGGTCGTGAACAGCTAAAAGACAGTGCCGATGAAATGGAGCGCACCCAGCGGGCTGTCACATTCCTTACCCTGGATTTCGAGCAACTGATCAATCGCCCGGTTCGTGACCCCTACGGCGACCCGCAGCCGGCCATTCTGGGCCGTGATAATTATGTGGAATTCACCCGCCTGGGCTGGTCCAACCCCTTTGGGCTTCGTAAACGCAGTGAGATGCAGCGGGTGGTCTATACCCTGGAAGATGGCACTTTATTCCGTCGTTACTGGCCGGTGCTCGACACCAACGTCGCTACTGAGTATCAGGAAGACGTGTTGATAGATCGCGTGGAGCGTTTTACCGTCCGCTATCTGGATTTGACGCCCCAGGGGGAATGGCAGTGGCTGGAGTTATGGCCGGATGTGGCCATGGCCGCCGTTCCCGTGTGGCAGCAGCGCCTGCCAAAGAGTATTGAGCTGGAGATTGAACTGGAAAACGGTGACATCGTGCACCGCTTCTACCGGACCGTGGTGAACCCATGGAGCTGATACGGCGCAAGCGTAATAATCGTGCGCACCGGCAGCGGGGAATGGCGCTGGTGATTGTGCTGCTGCTACTGGCCCTGTTGACCACCATTACCGTGGAGGTGCTGTTTCGCCAGGACCGCTTTCTTACCCGTGCGGACAACCTGCTGCAATGGGACAAACGTTACCAATATGCCATGGCGGCAGAAGTGGTTGCGCAGCAGGGGTTGGTGGATGACCTGCAGGATGACCAGAACAATAACGCGCTGGTTGATGACTGCGTGGAAGAGCAGTGGGCAGTGCAATTACCGCCCACTCCCTATGAAGACGCCATGCTCAGCGCCAGCGTTCAGGATCTGCAGGGTCGTTTTAACCTGAATTGGTTGATTACCGCTCAAGGCGATACCTTTGTTCGCGATCCGGAGGCGATTGACCGGCTTGCCCGGCTCATCGAGCTGACTTTCCCTCAGGAAACAGACGCGTCACGGCTGGCCAACGAAATGGCGGACTGGCTGGATTCCAACAATATTGTGGACGGCGTCGAGGGGGCCGAAGACGCGGATTACCGTAACCGCCGGACTCCCAACATGCCGGCGGCCCATGAATCGGAAATGCGTGCCTTGCTCAGCTTCCAGGTGGCCAATCAGCCCGAGGACAGCATGGTCTGGGGGCTGTTTACCGCGCTACCGCTGGGGACTACATTGAATGTGAATACGGCGCCGCCCCAGGTGCTGGATGCGGTACTGGGCGGGGTAGCAGGTACCGGCGTGGCAGAGGCGATTGTCAAAGCCCGTGAAGAAGAGCCGATTACAGCAGTGAGCGATCTGATGCAGCTTGCCGCTTTGAGCGCTCTGGACGCCGATGAAAAGCAGGCAGTTAGCGACCTTCTGGGGGTAAGCAGTGAGTATTTCCAGGTAATGGTGGACGTGGAAGTAGACGGTCAATTAAGCCGATTGGTGAGTCGTTTGCGCCGGCGTAGCGGTAATGATGCGTCTACCGATGTCTTCAGCCGGCAGGTAAGCCCGCTGCTGACCCCGCTCGAACCGGCCTGCAATCCCTTCTACAATACCCAGTAGAGGCCCGGCAGATGCAATGGGCCGTTACGACACTGTGGAATGATGCCCGCCTTGGTACACTGGCCCGGCGGCACATGCAGAGATAACAACGCAGATAACAACGAAAGGACACAGCAGCGTGGCAGATGCTCCACTGATTTATTTAAGCGGTGCAGGGGGAACAGACCCGGATCTTGAGATTCCGGTGCTGTTGCAGCGCAGCACAACTGAGGATGTGCAAGCCGTTAGCCTGCGCGATGCGCTGGAACAGTGTGCCGGGCAGACCCTCCATGTCATTATCAGCGTGGCCTTTGCCCGGTTGACCCATGTTTCCCTGACCCGCAAACAGGCGCGCCATTTGCAGCGCGTGCTGCCGTATCTGCTCGAAGAGCAGATGCTGGACAGCCCGGAGTCGCTCTGGTTTGTCTCCCGCAAAGGAACAGGGGACGACTATGAAGTGACCGCCATCGCCCGTGAGTTGATTGTGCAGCTTAAGCAGTGGGCGGCGGAACAGGGAGCTGTGCTCGGCTCGCTTCAGGTGGATGCCGAGCGGCTACAGGGCCAGGCGCCACTGATTGCCGAGCTGGATGGTGGGCAGGCGTTATTGATGGCCGATCGTGACCGTTGTCTGGTAGTGGATGCCGACCAGCGTGACGGCATGCAGGCGTTATTTGGCGAGAGCCTTGCCGGCGCCACCGTTTTATCCGGCACCCCGGCATTTCTGGACGCCTTGCGGAGTGGGGAGGGGCAGGAGCTGCTGACCGGTCCGTATGCACCGAAACAGAAAAAAGGGCCCAACACGGCATTTACGCCCTGGAAGCCCGTCAGCATTCTGGCTGCGTCAGTGTTTGTGCTGGCGCTGGTGGCAATCTGGGTCCAGCAGTGGCGCTATGACCAGGCGTCGGAAGCGGCCTTTGCCGATGCCAAAAGCCTTTACGAACAGCTCTTCCCCGGTGACAAGGCCACCACGGCTCTGAGCCGTCAGTTCCAGGGGCGCCTTGCCCGCCTTGGAGGCGGCAGCGAGGGCGGGCAGGCTCGCTTCTTCCCGCTTCTGGGGCCGGTGGCGCAAGTGTTGAAAGAGATCAAGGTTGAACCCAAACGGCTGCAGTATGACCAGCGTGACAATACGTTGTTGCTGGACGTGGGGGCCAAGGACTACGCCCAGCTGGAACAGCTTCAAAATGCGTTGAAACAGCAAGGGGCAAGGGCCTCGATCGCCAACTATCGCAATGGGGCCCAGGGTGTCAGCGCCCGCATCAAGGTGGAGCAGCCAGGATGAGTAATACGGCAGAATTGAAAAAGCTGGCAGCACACCGGCGCGATCAGGCGGTTAACTGGTACCAAAGCCGAGAGCCCCGTGAACAACGTATTCTTCAGGTATTGGCAGCGGTGGCGTTTCTGGTCGTGCTGTACTGGTTGATTTGGGCGCCTTCGGTGGCCGCGCGGGATCAGGCGAAGAAGCGCTTTGTCTCCAATCAACAAACACTGCAGTGGATCCAGGATAACCGCGGCGCTGTTATTGCCGCCCGGCGTGGGGATACCTCCGCCGCGCGGCCAACGGGCAACTGGACCGGTAATGTGAGCCGCAGCGCTGACCAGTTTGGCCTGACCTTGAAAGGGTTTTCCCCCGACGGCAATCGCGCGGTGCGAATCCAGATGGAAAATCAGGTGGCCTCGCAAACGGTGCTCTGGCTGCAATCTCTCCAGCAAGAGGGCGTGCAGTTGACCAATCTGGAAATGACGCCGGGTGAAAAACCGGGTACTGCCACGGTGCGGGCGACGCTGCAAAAATAGCCGTCGCCACACAAGAATAAACAATCAGGTAGCAGCCATTACTATGACCCTACGCCTGTTTCTGGCGCTTGGCCTTTTTATTCCGGCACTGACCGTTCATGGGCAATGCCGATTTGATCCTCTGGATCGCGGCCGCGTGGTTAAACTCTCCGGGCAGGATTTTCCCGTTGTTGAAGGCAAGGCGCTGGATACACTCTCCGTCATGCGGGTTGAACAGGGGCGCTTTGTGCCTGTGGCTTACCAGTTCGATGAGCTGGATGAGCATGGCATGGTGTGGTTTGAAGGGAGTGAATTCGCCATGGCTGGCGACGCCGGGCAGCTGGATAAGGCGGACCAGTTGTTGATGATGCTCACCGATGCAGGCCCGCAGGCACCTGCCACGCTCCGCCCAGCCCAGGGATCCATCGTTGCCGATATCGCGGTGGCGAGAAATTGCTATTTCTATCTGGTGGAAGGCAACCGCCAGCGTAGCCAGAATTATTACGTTGCCCACGATATCGACAACGGCATGACCCGCACGGCGCTGTATGAGTTGAACGTGGAGCCGGAAAACGAATTGAACTGGTTGTATCTCGGGTATCAGGGCTACCAGGGGGATGGCTCGATAATCGACACCCTGAAAATGCGCATGAGCGCCGGGGTGCTCTCGCGTTTTACCCGCATGTCGCTGGATAATCACAACCTGCGGCCCAAACAGGTAGGGCATTTGCTTGGCCCAATCCGCTCAGTCATGCATCTACGTACCAAGGTGGTGCTGGCCGGTATCCCGGTGATGACGATTCAGGTACAGGCCATGCGGTATGCCGCTCATTACGAGGCGCATACCTTTGCCCGCATTCCCGATCTGTACCGCGCCACCCTCAAGGATCCGGAAGTGGCGGTGACTGTGGATGGCAATGCGCAGATCGGCGCACGGGTTTATACCGCCGGCTTTGCGGACAAGCCGGTGACCGTGGATGGCAAAATAGACGATGCTGACAAGCGCTTTGCCAATCAATCGCTGAGCATGCATGAGAACTGGATTCTGTTTGACAGCCGCAAGCAGTTCTCCCTGTTGACCGCCATGACGGTGCCGGATGAGCTACTGGAGACGCCGGTAAAATTGATCTATGAAGATGACCGGGCGCTGCGGGTCGAGCCTGAACAGTTTACCGGTCAACTGCCTAACCTGGGGTATTCCCTGCAAGGCTGGCCGGAGCCACAGGAGTTGCGGTTTACCGTCAGCCTGTATTTTGACGAAGGGCTGCATGGCATGGAGGCGGGGGCGTTTGCACAGCAGCGAAGTGCTGCCGTGCCTTACGCGGTCAGTGAGCCGTTATCGGAATGAGCGATCCGGCTTTAGTGAGAGAACCTCTTCACGAGTGAGCGGCAGCCAGACATCCCCTTTGACGCTGGCGTTACGCGCGAGAAACGCAGAGTTCAGCGGAAATTGCGTGGTAAACCCGTAGATCACCAGTCCGACACGGTCCCCGGCTTTCAGTGGTTGGCTAACCGCAGGTAACTCCAGCTCATAAATGCCTTTCTCCGGCAGGGGCGTGAGCTGTTCGCTGGCCACATGAACCCGACGGCGATTGGCGTGCTGAATGCCGAGGCCCACAAAAACGGGCATGCTGTCCCCACCGGAAGTGCCACCCAGGTTCAGATCAATACGTGGCTTGCCGAGCAGGACTTCGTCATCCCCGCGGGCAATATACATGGGCACGAATTTTGGCCGCCCAAAGCCACCGTTGGGTTTCATGTCACGCAGATCGGCCCCCGGCCACATGGCACGGAACAAGTCTGTGCCGGTATCCACACCCACCATCAGCCACTCGAACGCACCGGCCAGCGGCACGGTGACTTTGGTGCGGGGCAATACATACTGCGTGTTGTTAATCGGTAGCCCTTCCTCCAGGGCGATGCCCCGGTCCTCGGTGACATTGATACAGTATTGCGGCACCTGGCGTTCGCCTCCCTGCAGCTTCTCGTCCCACCAGTTGATAATGGTATCCACCGTCGTTTCGCTGTAATCACCACAGTGCACCATGTCGTCGGTCTGGTAGAAGGGTAGCCAGCCGCGCCATTGCTGCATGGGCCAAGGCATTACGTGGCCAGCCTGCATACCGATAATGCGTGCATCTCGTCCCTGTTCCTGCCAGCACTCGTAATTACGTTCGGCCTGCTGGAACGGAAACATGGTGTCGGTGAATCCCTGAATGAACAGGGCATCGGCGTGGGGGGCTTTGCCCTGATCACAAAAAGCGGCAGGGCTACGTTGATACATCAGGTCTTTGAGGTCCTGATTGACGGTGCCATCGAAGGCACTGCGCCACGGGGCCGAGAACATCACGCCCACATCAAAGCCGCTGTTAATGCCGCCTACGCCCAGCAAAACCGCTCCCCAGGCGCTGCGAAATTCGCCGTTTGGCGCGATGCTGTTCATATCGTGCCAACCGGTGAGTGGTACCAGTGCCTGCAAGCGAGGCTCGGTAAACGCGGCCAGTGTCTGCAGACCGGCACCGTAGGATTCGCCAATCATGCCGATGGCCGGCTGTCCGTCGGGCATGCGTTTGACGCCGGGAAGGTGGCCCAGTGACCAGTCGATCACGTTGCTCAGATCCGCGACTTCGTAGTCCGGATCCATCATGTGTACGTGGCCATCGGATTGCCCCCAACCTCGCTGATCGTAGAAGACCACCCAGTAACCGGCCTTCCATGCGGCGATGGCCGCTTCACCGGTGAGGATGGACTTGCCGTAAATCGACATGGGGCGCTTGGCGCGGAAGCCGCCAAAGCCGTGAGTCGCAATAATCAGCGGGGCGTTTTCGCCAGCCTGAAGCTCAGGCTGATAGACAGTGGCAGCCAGTTTTTTGCCATCCCGGGTAGGGATGCGCACCTGGTAATAATCCTGTTTTTGCGCCTGGATCGTGCGAGAAGCATTGGTTTGCGGCAGGGTGGTGGTACAACCCGATAACACAAAAAAGCCCGCCAACAGGGCCATGGACATGAAGAGCGGTCGCATGTGGCTACGTCCTCTGTTTATTATTCTGTTATTACTGTGAGGGTGTTATGAAAAAAACGGCTCAACCAAGCCAGGTCGCTGCCACTTTAGTGTGGTTCTTTTATGCTGTCATTGTCGTGTCGTTGGCAGTGACATTGAGTTGGGCGTTGTACAGCCAGTCGAACTATGGCTACCGCTTCTGGTATCAGCAGCTGGATATTGCCCAACATATACAAATCTACGGGCCTCAGAATCGCTTTAAATCCGGATTTGAACAATTGCCCCCCGAGCAGCACTGGAAGGCATTTGAGCAAATTCGTGATGCGGTGCATAACAGCGGTACGGGATTGGCGGATATTGAATACCAGCCGCCGGGGAAAAACGCCCGCCCGTTACTGCACAACGCGGAGGTTCAACATCTTCAGGATGTGGCCGATTTCATCGATGCGGGGCGTGTGCTTTTCTGGGTGCTGTTGCTCCTTTGGCTGCCGCTCGCCTGGCTTTGCGTCTGGTTCAAACCACCACCCATGCGGTGGCGGCTTGGCATTACTGTTTTCACTGTGGGGGCTGTGTTAGCGTGGTTGCTGATTGCCGGCCCGACTCAGGTTTTCTATCAGTTTCATCTATGGATTTTTCCCGCTGATCACCAATGGTTTTTCTATTGGCAGGACTCGCTGATGAGTACGCTAATGAAAGCACCGGTATTGTTTGGCGGGATCGCGGCGGTAATCGTTCTGGGGGCATTGCTGCTCACGCCAGCCATTTACTGGCTGGGCCTGTGGGGTGTGCGACGGTTTGCGCCGGGTTTGCGGCTGTAACATTGCGGATGTAATAACCGTGCGCGTACATAACAGACCATTTCGACCAATAAGAAACGGCTCATGAGCATTGAAGTACTGACTGCCGATGTTGAGGGTGGCGAAAATCTGCAACGCTGGGCTGCAATGGGGTTGCCAATCCCGCCCAGCTGGCGCATTGACCGCAGCGTGGTGGCAGACAGTTCTGCCGCATCGTTGACGCAACAGTTGCGCGCCTTGCCGCGCATGTTTACCGATAACCGCTATTGGGTGCTCCAGCAGGGGCCTATGAACCCGGATTCACGCCGGGAAAGCCTGTTGAACCTGGATTCTGATGAATCCCTGGCGGCGGCACTGCGAAGCATTTTTGATCGTGAACCAGGGCCGGATCATGTGGTGATTCAGGCGCTGCCGCGGCAACAGGCGGCGGGTGTCCTGTTCACCCGTCATCCGTTACGCCAGGATCTGCCACACATGGTGGTAGAGGGCGTAGTGGATGGCAGCAATGAGCGTCAGCGGCTGATTTTCGATGATAGTGGCCGACTGGTGCATGCGTCGCAAGCTGCGATGCCCCTGAGCCAGCAGGTTGATGAAGCCCTGCTGTGCCAGCTGCACAGCAAACTCAAACAGAATTTTGACCGGCCCCAGGCCGGAGAATGGGTATTTGATGGCGAGCAGCTGTGGCTGCTGCAGACGTTGCCGGTGGGCTCGCTCCCGGAACCCAGGGAGGCCTGGACACGGCGTGCCGGGGTGGGGCTGTTCAATCAGGTGGAAACGCCGTTGTGGTACACCCTGGCGGGCCGCTGGCTGAAGGCGGCTTTCT
The DNA here is from genome assembly GCF_000155615.1 of Alcanivorax sp. DG881. Lineage (GTDB taxonomy): Bacteria > Pseudomonadota > Gammaproteobacteria > Pseudomonadales > Alcanivoracaceae > Alcanivorax. The sequence continues at coordinate 380,488 of NZ_DS989915.1, forward strand.
GGGAGCCGCTGGTTGAGCAGGCCGGCTGGAGCCGACTGGCCAAGATCGAGCCTTATCGACGCCAGCACAGCCACATCTATACCAATTGCGCCTTTTTTCGCGAACTCCAGCAACAGCATCAAGGGGCGAGCCGCTTTGTGCCCCCGGCCTGGCAGCAGCTGGAGATCCATGATGAGGCAACACCAGCGCGCCCGCGCCCGCGTTCGCGCCTTCGCAACGTTGTGACTCCGTGGCGTCATCGCTGGACCCTGATGCAGTTGTCACTGGATGTGCGCCACTGGAAAGAGCCCGACGTGACTCGCGAAGGGCTGTGGCGGGCTTTTATGCGGCTGGATGCCATGGGGGAGGCGCTCAGCCGTGTGGATGGCGAGCTTGCCTACCTGACCCTCGCCGACGCCTTGCCACGCTATAGCGCGCCGTTACCACTAGCGCTGCTGACAACCCCTGCGGAATTGCAGGCTGTGGAAGCGCTTGCCCGCGGTGATCTGGAGTCGGTACGGCATACCGGGCTACGGCCGGGGGCTGATCCAGTGCATGCGCCGTTAAGTGACGGACCGGCCCAGGCCGCGACCCTTAATAGCCTGCAGCAACCGGATGTGGTCAGTGACGCGCAACTGGCGCAACCGAGTGAGCAGGACGCCAATGCCTTGCGTATGGCGCGTACGGCCAGAGGGCTGCGTTTTGCCATCGGCAACCGGCTGCGCCAGCTGCTGCGTTCCATGGGCGCTATCGCGGTCGAGCAGGGCATGTTGCAGCATCCGGACGATATTTATTTCCTGTATTTTGATGAGCTCTGGCAGCTGTGGATGGGACAAAAGCTGCCAGCCAGCGCCGGCAAAGAAGTCATTGGTGACCGTAAACTCCGTTATCTGGATGATGGCCTGCAAGGCGCGCCTGACTGGAAGATGGATCAGGTGGGCTATGGTTTCGGTGGCGGACAGCGCCTCAGCCCCTTGCTGCGCGGTCTGCCATTGGTCAAAGGCTCTGTGGAAGGGCCGATACGGCGGGTATGCAGCGCCTGGTGCCTGAACAAGATCCAGCCCGGTGATATCGTGGTGGTGGATCAGGTGGAGCCGGCATGGCTGCCCTGGCTGGTGCAGGCAGCGGGCCTGGTGATTGCCGAGCAGGACCCCGCCAACGGCGCCGCCAGCCTGGCGGTGACCTATGGTATTCCTGCCATCTGGTCTGCCAGTGATGTCATGCATAGCGTGCAGGACAATCTGCAGGCAACCCTGGACGCCACCCAGGGTCAGCTTGATGTCGCTCCGGTTATGGATGACGATAACGCCAGCTAGGACGATCAGGCGGGAAGGCTGGAAGGCTGGAAGGCGAAAAGTGCAGAGCTCACGTGTTGTTCTTGTCCCACAGAGGCAGGTTCCATGACGCAACCACCGAATCAGGAAGAAGACACTCGCCCGTTTGTGGCTCCATGCCACACGGTCGATACCCGCGCGCCACTGCGCTGGCTGCGCAAGGGCTGGCAGGATTTCCGGGCGGCGCCGGGGCCAAGCCTGGTGTATGGCGGCATCATGGTCGTCATCAGCTACCTGATCAGTGCCGCCACCTGGTGGTTCGGTAATATGGGCCTGTATCTGGGCCTGCTTTCCGGCTTTGTCTTTCTTGGGCCGCTGTTGGCGCTCAACCTCTACGATATCAGCATCCAGCTGCAGCAAGGGCGCAAGCCCAGCCTGTTCGAGAGTTTACGGCAGGCGCGGGCCTGCATGGGCGACGCGCTTACCTTTACCGTGATTCTGGTGGTGGTGTTTCTGGTGTGGGCCCGGGCGGCCAACCTGATTTATATCTTTTACCCGGTTAATGAGTGGCATCTGGAGAATGTACTGCTGTTCTTCGGGGTGGGCAGCAGTGTGGGTGCATTGTTCTGCGCCATCGTTTTCACCGCCAGTGCGTTCTCGCTGCCCATGATCATGGATCGCAAGACGGATATGGTGACCGGGGTCATTACCAGCACCAACGCGGTGCTACGCAACAAGCCGGCGCTGTTTGTGTGGGCCTGCCTGATTGGTGTTTGCCTGCTGGTGGGCTTGTTAACGGCCTACCTGGCGCTGGTAGTGCTGCTTCCGGTGCTTGGCTATGCCACCTGGCACGCCTACCGCGAAGTGATTGACGCCAGTGATTGGGATCCGCGCTTTGAACTCCCTGCTGAGCAAGTGAATTGAGCGCTTAACGGTTGGAGCGTGGAGCAGGTTTGATCGTAAGAGCCGCTGTATGCGGGAGCGGCTGCGCAGAAGGCAGCCGTTCCCGCATTTTTTCAGCAGCCGGCTAGTCCTCGTCCATGTAGCCCAGCAGGTGGGGCACCATCCGTTCGATTTCCTTGCGTGTCATGCCTTTGCGGGCGGCGTAGTCGTTCATCTGATCCTTCGCCAGTTTGCCGGTGCCGAAGTACTTGGCCTGTGGGTGGGAGAAGTACCAGCCAGATACCGCCGCAGTGGGCAGCATGGCGTAGCTTTCAGTCAGCGTCATGCCGGCATGGGTTTCCGGGTCCAGCAACTGCCACAGCAAGGCTTTCTCGGTATGGTCCGGGCACGCCGGATAACCCGGGGCAGGGCGGATGCCCCGGTATTTTTCACTGATCATGTCCTGATTACTCAGTGCTTCATCGCTGGCGTAGCCCCAGTAGTCCTTACGCACTTTTTCGTGCAGACGCTCGGCGAACGCTTCCGCCAGCCGGTCAGCCAGTGCCTTGAGCATGATGGCGGAATAGTCGTCATGGTCGGCTTCGAAGCGGGCGACATGCTCGTCGATACCAATGCCGGCGGTGACCGCAAAGCCGCCCAGCCAGTCGGTGAGTCCGGTTTCTTTGGGGGCGATAAAGTCACTCAGGCAGAAATCCGGCTTGTCGTTCTTGCTCCGGTCCAGCTGCTGGCGCAGGTGATGAAGGGTCATGAACGCCTCTTTGTCACCGGGCTCGCGGTAGAGCTTGATGTCGTCCATGTCCGAGTTGGCAGGCCAAAAACCTATTACACCGCGGGCAGTTAGCCACTTTTCCTCAACGATTTTCTCAAGCATGTCCCGGGCATCCCGGTAGAGCTTGGTGGCTTCTGTGCCGACTACTTCATCGTCGAGAATCTTGGGGAATTTGCCGGCCAGCTCCCAGGCACGGAAGAACGGCGTCCAATCGATGCGTTGCACCAGATCATCCAGTGGGTAATCGTCCAGCACCTTCAGGCCTTTCACCTTGGGCTCGGGCGGCGTGTAATCGTGCCAGTCTGGCTGGAAGCGGTGCTCCCGGGCCTGATCAATGGAAATCAGGCTGCGATCCACCTGCTGTTGTTTGCGCCGTACGCGCAGTGCCTCATAGGTTTCCTTGAGCTCGGAGACATAGTCGTCCTTGGCCGTTTTGGAGAGCAGCTTGGAGGCCACGCCGACCGCCCGGGAGGCATCGGCCACGTGGACCACGGCCTCGTTGTAGGCCGGATCAATCTTCACTGCGGTGTGAATGCGGCTGGTGGTAGCACCGCCGATCATCAACGGCAGGTTCATTTCCAGGCGCTGCATCTCGCTGGCCACATGGACCATTTCTTCCAGGGAGGGGGTGATCAGCCCGGAGAGACCAATGATGTCCACTTTTTCTTCTTTGGCCACCTCGAGAATGGTCTCGCAGGGCACCATGACGCCCAGATCCACCACGTCATAGCCGTTACATTGCAGCACCACGCCAACAATGTTCTTGCCGATGTCGTGCACATCACCTTTCACGGTGGCCATCAGGATCTTGCCGTTGGCTTCATCCTGGGTGCCCAGTTCTTCCTTTTCCTTCTCCATGAAAGGCATCAGGTAGGCGACCGCCTTCTTCATGACCCGGGCGGATTTGACCACCTGGGGCAGGAACATCTTGCCTTCGCCAAACAGGTCGCCGACCACGTTCATGCCATCCATCAAGGGGCCTTCGATGACGTGAAGCGGGCGGGCGGCATTCTGGCGGGCCAGCTCGGTGTCTTCTTCCACGTAGTCGGCAACGCCTTTCACCAGGGCATGCTCAAGGCGCTTTTCGACGGCCCATTCACGCCAGGCCAGGTCTTCCTTCTTGGCTTTCTCGCCGCCGCTACCACGGTATTTCTCGGCAAGATCCAGCAAGACTTCGGTGCCGTCTTCGTGGCGGTTGAGCACCACATCTTCCACGGCATTGCGCAGTTCTTCGGGAATGTCCGCATAAATGGCCAGCATGGTGGGATTGACGATCCCCATGTCCATGCCGTTCTTGATGGCGTAATAGAGGAACACGGCGTGGATGGCTTCACGAACGGTGTCGTTGCCCCGGAAAGAGAAACTCACATTGGAGACCCCGCCGGAAATCATGGCGTGGGGCAGGGTACGCTTGATGTCGCCAACTGCTTCAATGAAATCCACGGCGTAGTTGTTGTGCTCTTCGATCCCGGTGGCAATGGCGAAGATGTTGGGATCGAAAATGATGTCTTCCGGCGGGAAACCCACTTCTTCGGTGAGCAATTTATAGGCACGGGTACAGATTTCCACCTTGCGCTCACGGGTATCTGCCTGACCTTCCTCATCGAAGGCCATGACGATCACGGCGGCACCATAGCGGCGCAGCAGTCGAGCCTGATGAAGGAATGCCTCTTCGCCTTCCTTCATGGAGATGGAGTTCACCACCCCCTTGCCCTGGATGCATTTCAGCCCGGCTTCGATCACTTCCCACTTGGAGGAGTCGATCATGATCGGCACTTTGGAGATTTCCGGTTCGGATGCCACCAGATTGAGGAACTTCACCATGCACTCGGCGGATTCCAGCATCCCCTCATCCATGTTGATATCGATGATCTGGGCGCCGTTCTCCACCTGGTCGCGGGCCACTTCCAGTGCGGTATCGTAGTCTTCTTCCTTGATCAGTCGCAGGAACCGCTTGGAGCCGGTCACATTGGTCCGTTCGCCCACATTCACGAACAGGGAATCCTTGGTGATGGTGCAGGGTTCCAGCCCGGACAGGCGGCATGCCACTTCAATGTCGGGCAGCTGGCGTGGCGCGAGCCCTTCAACGGCATCCGCCATGGCTGCGATATGCTCCGGTGTGGTCCCGCAGCAACCGCCGATAATGTTTAGAAAGCCTTTCTCTGCCCAGGCGCGCACTTCTTTCGCCATGGTGAACGGATCCAGGTCATATTCGCCCATTTCGTTGGGCAGCCCGGCGTTGGGGTGCGCGGATACATAGGTCTCGGAAATGCGCGACAGCTCTTCGATGTACGGACGCAGCTCCATGGGCCCCAGCGCACAGTTCAGGCCAAAGCTGATTGGGCGGGCGTGGCGCAGGGAGTTGTAGAACGCTTCGGTGGTCTGGCCGGTTAGGGTACGGCCTGAGGCATCGGTAATGGTGCCGGACACCATTACAGGCAAGTCGAGATTGTTCTCGTAGCAGTACTGGTCCACCGCAAAGACCGCCGCCTTGGCGTTCAGTGTGTCGAAAATGGTTTCGATCAGCACCATGTCGATGCCGCCTTCTACCAGGCCGTCCAGGGCCTCCAGATAGGCGTTTACCAGAGCATCGAAGTTCGTGTTGCGGTAGCCGGGATCATTCACGTCCGGGCTGATACTGGCGGTGCGGTTGGTGGGGCCGAGTACCCCGGCCACGTAGCGGGGCTTGTCCGGCGTGGAGGCTTCGTCGGCGGCCTCCCGGGCGACACGGGCAGCGGCAACATTGATATCCCGGGCCAGGTCCTGCATGTCGTAGTCGGCCATGGCGATGGACGTGGAATTGAACGAATTGGTCTCGATGATATCCGCGCCCGCGTCCAGATAGCCCTTGTGCAGCGCCTTGATCCGCTCGGGCTGTGTCATGCTGAGCAGGTCGTTGTTGCCTTTCAGGTCACTGGGCCAATCCGCAAACTGGGTGCCGCGGAACTCCTCTTCACTGAACTGGCAGCGCTGAATCATGGTGCCCATGCCGCCATCAAGAATCAGAATGCGTTCCTGGAGTTGGGCAGTAAGTTTCGCGCGCGGGTTCTGTGACATCGATGGCTCCGGCAAAGGCGGGAAATTGGGGCGTGCATTATAGCGGGGCAGGGCGCAGATACCCAATATGTGGTGCTTTTTCCGGGGAAAATAGCGATAAAACGGCATTGTCGGCGGCTGCAGACTGGCCATAAGAGCCATTAGGTTTCATTATTGGGCATGCTTGGTAACGGGATGACTGGCACTTCCCGCAGCCAGCAGATGAAATCTTTGTAAAATCCCGCGCGGTGGCATCAGCATGGCTTGGGCTTGCCGCAGGAACGGGCATAATTCGCGCTCACAGGATGAGGAGTACGCTTAATGGATCAATATCTGACCCAACTGGAAACCTTTGCCAATGAAAATCTGGTGCCTTATGCCTGGAGCATTGCCGCCGCACTGGTTATTTTCATTATTGGTAGCTGGATTGTTGCCCGCCTGAGCAGCTGGGTGCAAAAGCTGCTGAACAAGCGTATGGATGAGACGGTGGCCACTTTCCTGGGCCGCATTGTTCATATTCTGCTGTTCGTGTTCGTTGTTATCGCTTCTCTGGATCAGCTCGGTATCGAGACAACCTCGCTGGTGGCGATTCTGGGTGCTGCCGGTCTGGCTGTGGGCCTGGCTCTGAAAGATTCGCTGGGCAACTTTGCGGCCGGCGTCATGCTTATCATGTTCAAGCCGTTTCGCGTGGGGCATTACGTGGAAGCAGGGGGAGCTTCCGGTACCGTCAAGGAAATCCGTATTTTTGCGACGATCATGAACAGCCCGGACAACAAGGTTCTGACCGTGCCCAACGGCGCAATCATGTCCGGAAATATCGTCAACTATTCTGAAAAGCCGACCCGTCGAGTGGATATGGTCTTTGGGGTCGCTTACGATGCGGACCTTTCCGTAGTGAAGAAAGTGCTGCAGGAGGTTCTGGCTGCAGATGAGCGCGTGCTCAAGGATCCTGAGCCGACCATCGTAGTAGGCGAACTTGCGGATAGCTCGGTTAACTTCCTGTGCCGTCCCTGGGTAAACAGCGCGGATTACTGGCCGGTTCTGTGGGATACCACGGAAATCGTGAAACGCCGCTTTGATGAAGCGGGCATTGGCATTCCGTTCCCGCAGATGGACGTACATCTCGACAAAAACGATTAAGGAGTTATTCATGCGCAGTAAGACAATCGCTGCCATGCTGCTGGCCGCCGGACTTCCGGCGGTTTCGGTGGCTGCAGAAGATGCAGCCACCGACGAGGGCAGTGAAGTTTCAAAATGGTCTGGTGATATTGGTATCGGGCTGTTGTTCAAGCGTGGCAACACCAATTCCGACTCTACCAATGCCAACGTTAATATGGCACGGGACAGCGAGAAATGGCGCCATACCTTCAAGGCTGACGCCAATAACGAGAAGGAAGAGGATCCCGATACGGAAGAATATAACCGTACGGATGAGAACTACTTCGCTTCCTACAAGTTGGACCGCAAGCTGGGCGAAGATGCCAAGAACTACCTCTTCAATGTGCTGACCTACCAGAAAGATAATTTTTCGGGTTATCACTACGAAGCCAGTTATGCCATCGGTGTGGGTCGCCGCTGGATTGATTCGGATCTGCAGACTCTGGATGCAGAAATCGGTCCGGGTTATCGCGTAAAGTGTCTGGAGCCCCAGGACACCTATATGACCTGTCATAACTCCGAAGAAGATGCGATTGCGCGTATTGGTATCAAGTACGAGCTGCGTGTCAGTGACAACACCACCTTCAAGGAAGATTTCTCTACCGAGGTAGGTGAAGAGGGCTCTGACACACGTGCTGAAACGTCTTTGACCACGGCGATTAATTCCAGCTTTGCCCTGCGCCTGCGCCACTTGCTGGAGCATAATTCCTCGGTACCGCCAGGCACCAAGGAAACGGACCATACGTTCTCGGTCGGTGTGGTTTACACCCTTCAGTAGAACGTCCCTGGTAGCGCAAAAGCCCCGGCCTTTCAGGTTCGGGGTTTTTTTATGGGTGGCGTTTAGTGGGCGAGACTGGATAGCAAAATGGTGGTGGGCTAAAGCATCGCACCGGGTGGAAAATGGCAAAGCATTACCCCGGAGAATCGACTCTGCGATAGAGCTTTTGAGGCCCTGGACAGGGCGCAGCAGGGGGAGGAGGGCCTGGTTAGCGTGCTGCGGCCGCGAAGCGGCATAAAAAAAGGAGCCCGAAGGCTCCTTTTTTACGAAGGCAGTGGATTAGCCTTCTTTCAGGGCAGTGGTAATGTCCAGCACTGCACCCTTGCCATCGCCGAACAACATCAGGGTGTTGTCCTTGGCAAACAGCGGGTTGGGCAGGCCAGCAAAACCAGCGCTCAGGGAGCGTTTTACCACAACCACGGTCTTGGCCTTGTCCACGTTGAGGATGGGCATGCCGTAAATCGGGCTGCCTTTGTCTTCGCGGGCCATGGGGTTGGTTACGTCGTTGGCGCCCAGCACGATAGCCACGTCGGTTTGCTCGAAGGTTGGGTTGATCTGATCCATATCCTTGAGCTTGTCGTACGGTACTTCCGCTTCGGCCAGCAGTACGTTCATGTGGCCAGGCATGCGGCCCGCTACCGGGTGAATCGCGTATTCCACTTCGATACCGGCAGCTTCCAGGGTGTCTGCCATTTCGCGAACGGCGTGCTGCGCCTGGGCCATTGCCAGACCAAAGCCGGGAACAATAACGACGCGGCGAGCGGTTTCCAGCATCATCGCTACTTCGTCAGCAGAGGTGGACTTCACCTTGCCTGCGTAGACTTCGTCCGCATCCATGGCTTCGCCGGCTTCTGCCATCACACCGAAGAGCACATTGGTGAGAGAGCGATTCATGGCTTTACACATGATGCTGGTCAGGATCAGGCCAGATGCACCCACCAGGGAACCGGTAATGATCAGGGCGCTGTTGCCCATGACAAAACCGGCTGCAGAGGCTGCCACACCGGAGTAGGAGTTCAGCAGGGCGATCACAACGGGCATGTCTGCACCGCCAATCGGCAGTACCAGAAACAGGCCGAGCACCATGGCTGCTGCCACCAGACTCCAGAACACGATTTCGTTACCCGGGTTAGCCACCAGGTAGCCGATGCCGACGAGAGAGCCGATAAACAGGATGGCGTTAACCAGTTTCATGCCGGGGAAGCCCATGGGCTGCCCGTCGATGAGTTCCTGCAGCTTGGCAAACGCCACAAGAGAACCGGTCAGGGTAACAGCACCAATCAATACGGCCGCGCCGGTGGCGATGATGGATACCGTATCGTTGGCGGAACCACGGAAGAATTCCGCTGAGGCAACAGCAAAGGAGGCACCGCCACCAAAACCGTTGAGCAGCGCAATCATCTGCGGCATGGAGGTCATCTGAACCTTCTTGGCCATGATGGCGCCAATCAGGCCACCGACGACGACGCCGGCAATGATCACTTCGTAGGTAACGATATGCTCGTTGAGCAGGGTTACCAAGGCGGCTACGCCCATACCGGCTGCTGCCAGCAGGTTACCGCGTACCGCTGTTTTCGGCTTGGTCAGCCCCTTGATGCCCAGCACAAACAGGCAGGCGGCGATCAAGTAGGCGATATCAATCCAGTTCTGAGAAACGTGCATGGTTTACTTCCTCTTGAACATCGCCAGCATTCGATTGGTGACCATAAAGCCGCCAATCACGTTAATGGTGGCCAGAACCACCGCGGCAAAGCCCAGCACATTGATCAACATGCCGGAATCAGACCCGGCCGCAATCAAGGCGCCCACCACGGTGATACCGGAAATCGCGTTGGAACCGGACATCAGCGGGGTGTGCAGGGTCGGCGGAACCTTGGTGATCAGCTCCACGCCGAGGAAGATCGCCAGCACAAACAGGGTAAGTTGGGCTACGAAATCCATTACTTTTCCTCCTTGCTGTCCGCGTCGGACGCTTCTTCCGCGGCTTCCGGCTCAGGCTTGGCCAGAGCGGGGAGACCCAGAATGTCGCGCAGACGGGCTTGGGGAACGTCGCCATCGTGACTGATCACGGTTTCGGCAACGATTTCGTCTTCGAAATCCAGCTGCAGCTCGCCGTTATCGTCGATCAGCAGGTTAAGCAGGTTTTCCATGTTCTTGCCAAACATCTGGCTGGCATGGAACGCCACAGAGGAGGGCACGTTTTCCGGACCGATGATGGTCACGCCGTGCTTCACTACTGTTTTGCCGGACTCGGTCAGGTCGCAGTTGCCGCCACGCTCAGCAGCCAGATCCACAATGATGGAACCGGGTTTCATGGCTTTCACCATGTCTTCGGTAACCAGGATCGGGCTCTTGGCGCCGGGAACCGCCGCGGTGGTGACGATAACGTCCATTTCCTTCACGACTTCGGTCATCAGCTCACGCTGACGCTTGAGGAAGTCTTCGCCCTGGGCCTTGGCGTAACCGCCGGAGCCTTCCGCTTCGCCGGTATCCAGATCGAGCTCGACCGGCTTGGCACCAACAGACAGGATCTGTTCACGGGCAGCAGGGCGAACGTCGTAGGCTTCAACGACAGCACCCAGGCGCTTGGCGGTGGCACAGGCCTGCAGGCCGGCAACACCCGCACCCATGATGAACACGCGTGACGGCTTCATGGTGCCGGCAGCGGTCATGTTCATGGGGAACATGCGTTGGGATTCGGTCGCGGCGAGCAGTACGCACTTGTAACCTGCGATCATGGCCATGGAAGACAGTACATCCATTGCCTGGGCGCGGGTAATACGCGGTACCAGCTCAAGCGCCAGGCCGGAAACTTTCTTTTCGGCCAGGGACTGGGCAAATTGCGGGTTGGCCAGCGGATCGGTCATGCCGATCAGAACCTGGCCTTCCTTCAGCTTGTTCAGATCCTCGTCACCGTTCTTGATGTTGCTACCAGGCGTTTGCACCTGCAGAACAACTTGAGCGGAAGAGAACACCTCATCGCGATCAACCAGCTTGGCTCCGGCAGCTTCATAAGTGCTGTCCGGATAACCGGCAATATCGCCGGCGCCGCGCTCGATGATGATCTCGACACCTTGTTTTTTCAGCAGTGCGCTGACATTGGCAGGCGTTAAAGCAACGCGCTGCTCGCCAGGGCAGATTTCTTTGGGAACACCGATAATCACCTGCGTTACCCCCGTCTGTGGTTCGCAAATAATTGGCTATTCAGGAGGGAGGATATTGGCAACCCGAAACCTCTGAAAGCCTCGAAAAACGGCCGGTTCAGGTGAACCGGCCGATGAGCAGGGTGCTAACCTTATTGTGCACGTGCCAGCTTGGCAAATGACAAATGGTTATCGTACCGATAAGTGGCCGATAAATGAGCGTTTTGGCCTATCGGCACCCGTTATCATGGGATTATCCGCCCGGACTGATTGTTTTTTGATCAACCAGGGCGATATCGTCCTCTTCCTGCATGTGAATGAAGGGCTCAAGGATGGTGTTGCCACGCACCTCAGACTCGATTACATGCAAAAAGGTGTACGCGCCAAGCAGCTTGCGGGCCAGGAAGATGAACTCCTTGGGCGGCACATCGAAATGCACCGAGAGGGCGTTGCGGCCGGCACGATTCATGATGCGGTTGGGCAGGTTGCTCTTGCCCCAGCAGTACTCGCCATTCTCATTCAGTACGGAGGCCGGGGGCGGAAAACGGTCCGGGTCCTGTAACACTTCAACCGCTTCGAAGCAGAGTTCGGAGAATTCCTCAAGCAATTTGCGCGGGGCGTTACGGGCCAGAAAGTCCAGGGCGTTAAGCGCCCGGATCAGCCGGTCAGTATCGTGGTAAAAGGAGGCACGAATCATCTCCCGGCCCGGGCCAAGCACTTCGTTGTCGAAATCACGGATGGCGCCGAAATCCAGCAGCACGATCTGGTCCTGCTCCGGGGTTTCCCCAATACGCAGCAGGTAGTTGCCGAAATTCGGGTCCGTTTGCATCTTGTTCCATTCGAACACTTCCCGACAGCACAGCTCCATGATGGCGCGGCCGATAAAGTTGCGGCGGGTCTGGGACAACTCAAGCACGGCGGGATCATTGACGCCAATGCCTCGCTCGAAGGTCATGCACATGATGTTGTGCGTTGAGAATTCAGGAACAATTTCCGGAACCACAAAACGCGTGTCATCGGCCAGTGCGGTACGGAAATGGCGGGTGGTATGAGCCTCAAGGTCATAATCCACTTCGCGCTTGAGCATCTCGCGCACTTCATCGAGCCACATGTTGAATTGCTCGGTCATGGGCACCAGGCGGCTCAATTTCAGCAGGCGCACCAGCGCACGCATGTCGGAATCAATCGCGTCAGCGACGCCGGGGTACTGGATCTTCAGGCACAGTTCCTTGCCATCTGACTTGCGCACGGCCTTGTGCACCTGCGCCAGCGAGGCGGCCCCCAGCGGTTGCTCTTCAATCTCCAGCTCAGCCAGTTTAACTTCACCGAGCTGGCGTTTGAGGTGCCGCTCGATGGCTGGCCATTCCAGTGCGGTTGTCTGGTTTTCCAGTGTATGCAGGGCAGTGGTGACCTCTTCTGGCAGGAAGTGTTCGCCGAACAATGCCATCATCTGGCCAATTTTCACCACCGAACCTTTCAGGCTGCCCAGCTCTTCCACCAGCTCCTGGGCACGGGCAGACAAGATTTCCTTGCGCCGGTCATCACGTTTGTCTTTAGCGGTGAACAGTGTGCCTGCGCTGGCGGTGGCATACTTGGCCCCAGCCAGAAAGCCGGCTTTGGCCATTGAGAAGCGCCGCTCCACAGAACCTGTTTTAACCCGTTTTACTGTTTTACGTGCCATAGTCGCGAGGAAACTCCATTTGCCATCCTGAAAGCCGGTGGCATTCTAGCCCGTATTGCAAAGCGGGTCATTGTCCCAAGGAGATAACAAATGGCGAGAACCTGGGTGTTATTGCGAGGCCTGGTTCGTGAAAAGCGGCATTGGGAAGGGTTCCCGGAGCAGTTTCAGGCTGCGGTGCCGCAGGATACGGTGATTACGCTGGACCTGCCCGGTAACGGCGAATTCTGGCAGGAGCGCAGCCCGACGCGGATTGCGGCCATGGTGGCCCATGCCCGTGAGCAGCTGCACTCGCAAGGGCATAGCGGTCCTTATCATGTGGTGGCCCTGTCGCTGGGGGCGATGATGGCGGTGCAGTGGCTTTGCCAGGCTCCCCATGAGGTGGCGTTTGCCGGCCTGATCAATACCAGCGCCAGCCGCTTCAGTCCTTTCTGGCAGCGCTTGCGACCCATGAATTACCGCCGATTGTTGCGAGAGGCCGTGTTCAGCCGCGACACCCTGCGCAAAGAGACCGCCATCCTTGAGATTACCTCGAATATGCGCGAGCGTGATTTTCTTCACGCCCTGGCGGAAAAATGGGCTGACTATGCAGCCTCGCAGCCGGTGTCGCTCAACAACAGCCTGCGCCAGCTTCTGGCTGCCATACGCTTCAGGGCGCCGGTGGCGCTGCCGGATTCTGTGCCGGTAATCATTGTTAACGGGCAGGGGGATCGCCTGGTCAGCCCCAGCTGCTCCCGCCGCCTGGCCGCCGCCTGGCAACTGCCACTGAAAGTGCATGCTGAAGCGGGCCATGATCTTCCGCTGGATGCGCCCCGATGGCTTATCAATACGCTTCTTGAGGGGGTAACAGATTCCTCTGTTTAGTGTGTTGACCGCAACTGCCCGCTGCCCTAAGTTCTATTCAGAACCCGCGAGTTCTGGTGTGGATTCTGAATAGAGCAACAATGAAGAGGTATGCATGGCAACGCCGCAGGAATTGACCCGTTTTGCGAAAGGCCCACAGTCCCCCCAGGAGCGTATCTGGTGGGACCGCTATTCCCACGAGAAGCTGAATGCCTGGCGCCAGGTACAGGACCCGCTAGCGGATCGTTGTGCCGCACAGATTAAATTCACCCGGCCGTCCGGGTTGCTTGATGAGGTGGAGCGGCGCGCTGAAACGGAGGGGGGCGATTTTCAGGCCTTCCTGGATCATTGCCATACCGTACCGAGCTGGGTGGATTTCGAGGAGATGGAGTTGGGGCGACGCATGTATCGTCGCAATGGCGCCCTGCAGGGGCTGGTGCTGATGTGTTCCAGCCTGGTTGAAGGCTATGCGCACAACAAGCCGTCCCAGGTGCTGGTTGCCACCGGACGGCTACAGAAGGATGTGTCCCGGCGGATCTATGAAACCGGGCAGATGCTGCACAATATTGTCGGGGATGACGGCATTCGCCCCGGCGGGTTGGGGCACCGAACCTTGATGGAAGTCCGGCTGCTACATGCGGCGGTCCGGCAATTCCTGGCCAGCAACCCGCGCTGGGACAATGAAAAGTATGACCTGCCGATCAATCAGGAAGATATGGCCGGCACGGTGCTGGAGTTTGATTTCATGGTGGTTCGGGGGCTTAAGCGCCTCGGATTGCCCATTTCCCGGCGTGAGCATGAGTCCATGCATTATTTCTGGCGTTATGCCGGGTATCTGCTGGGCGTGAACGAGGCCTTGCTGACCAGCACACTGGAAGAGCAGAGTGTCCTGGCTATGCAGCTGACCTCGCATCTCTACGATCCCACGCCGGATAGTGAGTCCCTGGCCAAGGCCTTGCTCAAGGACATGTCCGGCAAGCCGCCCTTTAATCTTTCCTACGATGTGCTGCTGGCGTTCAGCCGTTACCTGATCGGTGACCAGGTGGCGGATGATCTGAATATTCACAGCACCATTCCTGCCTCCGCCGCCGTCAGAGTGGTGAAGACAGCGATCACCACAGCCAGTTTCGGTTTGCGCTTGTTGCCGGACCCGGCCAAACGGGCATTGGAAGGGCTGAATCACCAGCTGGGCCGGCGCACCTTGAAAGCCGGACTGGGCGACAACCCGGCCCGCTGGGGATTCAAGGCTCTGGCCTGATAGCAGCGGCGCACAGCGTGAATGCCAGGCGATTTCTTTCCTGACTTGCTGACCTGCCGATAATGGCAAATAAAAAAACCGGCCTTGAAGCCGGTTTTTTTATGTCTTGCGTTTGCGCTGCGGCGAAAGTCAGCCTTTGCGGGCGACCTGGTTTTCTCGCAGCAAATCCATGTAATCCACCAGTATTTCGCCGGTTTCACGGACGTACGGGTCTTCATCCATGGCTTCGTCATGGCTTTCCGGATCCAGCGCCCGCTGTTCTTCCAGCGTGCGCAGCTCCTTGATGCTCTCAAGGGGGTCTTCATCGCGGGCCTGACGACGGCTGTTTTCGATGGCCAGCCGTTCCTTGTCGAACTCGGTCTGCATTTGAGTGCGCGCCTTTTCGTTCAGCGAGAGTTCCGTTCGGTTACGGTTCACGTCGAGCAGCTTGCGCAGGGAATGCACGTAGACAAATTCCGGGTCGCTATCCGTGCGTTCTTCATGGCGCTCACGCAGTTGTGGCAGGAAAGGCACCAGGTCAGTGACACGCTGGAAATTGGCCGATTTAATTTCATCCCAGGGCAGGGCGTTGGGCAGAGAGCTTTCCCCCACGTCGTCCTTGTCTACCAGGGAGGGCAAATCCACATCCGGCACGATGCCCAGGTTCTGGTTGCTGGAGCCCGACACCCGATAGAACTTGGCATTGGTCATCTTCAGCTTGCCATGATTGAGATCCAGCAGGGTTTGCACCGTGCCTTTGCCGTATGTCTGGTCGCCGACGATTAGCGCGCGGCCATAGTCCTGCATGGCGCCGGCAAAAATTTCTGATGCCGAGGCGCTGTAGCGGTTCACCATGACAGCCATGGGGCCGGCGAACAGGACACCGGGGAATTTGTCGCCTTCGACACTGACCCGGCCATTGGATTCGCGAACCTGCACCGTCGGGCCCCGATTAATAAACAGGCTGACCAGCTTGTTCACTTCCAGCAGCGAGCCGCCGCCGTTGTTACGCAGGTCGATGACCAGGCCATCGATATTTTCCTTGCGCAGCTCGACCAGCAGTTTCGCCACATCGCTGGTGGTGCTGGTGTATTTCGGGTCGCCGCGATGGTAGGCGTCGAAATCCAGATAGAACGCGGGGATTTCGATAATGCCCAGTTTCAGATCCTGGCCATTACGGTCAACGTGAATGATGTCTTTCTTGGCGGCCTGTTCTTCCAGTACCACCTTGTTGCGCACAATGGTGATGGTGCGAGTGTCATGCTCGCTGGGGCTGCCGGCGGGGATAATTTCCAGATTGACCTTGGTGCCCTTGGGCCCACGGATCTGGTCGACCACTTCATCCAGACGCAAGCCGATTACCGGTACCGGGTCTTCTTCATCCTGGGAGACACCCACGATGCGGTCCGCAGGCTTTAGCTGGCCGCCTTTGGCGGCGGGGCCACCGGGGACCAGACGCACCACCTTGGTGTAGCCGTCTTCGTATTGAAGTACTGCACCAATGCCTTCCAGTGAGCGGCTCATGCTGATGTCGAAGTTTTTCGAATTGTGCGGGGTGAAGTAGGTGGTGTGGGGATCAAATGTCTGCGTCAGCGCATTCATGTACACCTGGAACACATCCTCAGGGGTATTCTGCTTGATCCGCTTCAACTGGCTTTCGTAGCGACGAGTGAGCCGCGTTTCGATATCTTCCGCACTGGAATCGTTGAGGCGCATGGAGAGCACCGCATTTTTCAGCTGGCGCTGCCAGATTTCATCCAGAGCCGCCTTGTCCTTGGCCCAGGGGGCATCCTCACGATCCACTCTTACCGACTCTTCGCTGTCGAAGGTCAGCGAATCCAGGTCATTGGCGATGGTCTCCAGTGACCAGGTCAGGCGCTCTTCCAGGCGCTGCTGGAAGCGATTGAAAATGGTATAACCGCCTTCCAGCTGGCCCTTGCGTAGCTGGTCATCCAGGATCTCGTTATAGCGCTGGAAGTCCTTGATGTCGGACGCCAGGAAATACAGACGATTGGGATCCAGGTCCTTCAGGTAGCGTTGCAGTACCTGTTCGGAAAGCTGATCGTCGAAATCGAGCTGGCGATAGTGATACTTGAGCTTGTCAGCAATTTCTTCAGCCGCTTCCAGTTGCTCTTCCGTCGGCTTCAGGTCGCCCTGAATATCCGGCGATGAGTCGTGAAGGGCGCCGCCGCCTTTGATTGCCCCGCCCAGCAGCAACAGGGCAAGTGCAAGAGGGAACAGCTTACGGAGTAATGACATACTGGCTCTCAAACAGTTTTTTTCAGTATAGCCGACAGCCCGGGAGCGGTCATTCAGGGTTGAATCGCCGGCTATCGGTGTAGACTATCGTGATGGCACGAAGTTGCAGTGCCTGGCGCCGTCTATCGGCGTAATTCTATGACCCTAGCGCACGGGAGATACTTTGCACAGACTGTTCAGCCTGTTTTTCCTGGCGGGTATCGCCGGGGCTGTGATCCAGCTCATGGCCGGGGACATGGAGGCACCGGGGCGCCTTATCAATGCCCTGTGGGAATCTGCTGATCTGGCGGTGGAAGTGAGCCTGGGCTTGATCGGGGTGCTGGCCCTGTGGAGCGGCCTGTTTCGCCTGGCGGAAGCCAGCCGGCTGGCCGATCGGATATCCGGCTGGGTGACGCCGGTGCTGGCCCGTGTCATGCCAGGCATTGCCCGAACCCCGGAGGCCGCCGCTCCGGTGTCCATGAACCTGGCGGCCAACATGCTGGGGCTGGATAACGCCGCGACGCCACTGGGGCTCAAGGCCATGGAGTCGCTCCAGAAAGACAACCCGTCCCCACGCAGCGCCACCAACAGCCAGATCATGTTTCTGGTACTCAATACGTCATCGGTGACGTTGGTTCCGGTCACAGTACTGCTTTTTCGTGCTCAGCAAGGCGCAGAAGACCCGGCGCTGGTGTACCTGCCTTTGCTGATGGCAACCACCATTTCCACCCTGGTAGGCGTGATTGTTACCGCCAGGGTGCAAAAGCTGCCCCTGGCCAGCCCGCTATTGCTCACGGTAATGGGTGTCTGGCTGGCGGTTCTGGGTTTGCTTGGCGCCGTTGTGTTACTGGCCCCGGCAGAGGCCGCCAACACGTTCGCCAGCCTGCTGGGCAATGGCATTCTTCTGCTTGTGTTGAGTGTGTTCTTTATCGCCGCCTGGCGGTCCGGGGTGGATAGCTATGATGCCTTTGTCGAGGGGGCAAAGGAGGGCTTCACGCTTGCGGTGAAAATCATTCCTTACCTGGTGGCCATGCTGGCAGCCATTGCCATGCTGCGGGCCGGGGGCGTGCTGGGCTTGTTTCTGGACGGCATTCGTAGCGGGGTTGGCGCGCTTGGGCTGGACACCCGCTTTGTGGATGCACTGCCCGTGGCGCTGCTTAAGCCCTTGAGCGGTTCCGGAGCGCGGGCCGCCATGGTGGATGTGATGCAGACCCATGGCGTGGATTCGCTGGCCGGGCGGATGGCGGCGGTGATGCAGGGCTCCACGGAAACCACCTTTTATGTATTGACCGTGTATTTCGGCAGCGTCGGCATCCGTGATTTTCGTTATGCGCTGTGGTGCGGGCTGGCGGCAGATGCCGCCGGGCTGGTCAGCGCCATTTTCCTGAGTTACCTGTTTTTTGCCTGAACGCTGCAGTGCAGCAGGGCGCGACTTCAAATGCCCGCGCTCTGTTCAGGAACAATGTACCGAAAGGTAAGGTTGATGCGCGGGTCCGGCCGGTTGCGGCGGCGGGGCAGGGCATGTTCAAAGTGGGCCTGTACTGCCGGCGACATCAACAAAAGATCGTCATGATGAAGCGGTACACTCAGGCACTGACGCTGACTGCCCGGGCCTTTCGGCCGAAAAGTCAGCTCCCGGCAAGCGCCTAGATTGTAGGACGCTATCCAGGGCGCATGGCCCAGCTCCGGTTCGTTATCGCTGTGATAGCCCATGCAGTCGTCACCATTACGGTACAGATTGGCCAGGACGCTGTTGAAGGTTTTGCCGGTCACTTGCTCGACAGCTGTCTTGATCGGTAATAGGGCAGCAGGCCATCCTCTCGCGGTATGCGTATGCCCGGAATAGCGATAACGTAGCCCGGTGTCACCGTGCCAGGCGGTTAACCGCGGGACTGGGTGCTGCCGCCCATACACGGTAATCTTGGGTTGTTGCCAATCAAGAGTCTGGCTTAACGTAGCCAGCAGGCGGTCTGCTTGCGATGGTCCCATCAAACCCGCCCAGCGATGCAGCTGCGCATCGCTGCTCAGGTCGATAAGGGAAGCAGTTTGCCGAGCCTGGGGCCCGGTTATCGGTAAACACATAACGGCTCTACAAAGATTGCCGGCAGCTGCCGGCGAGGATGATCAGGGAAACATCATGCTGCATATCTTTCGGATCGAAAATGGTGTTCTGCGCGAAAAGGATGTGGACACCATCATGCCATCACTGGCAGAGGACGGTAGCTGGATCGACCTGGTTGATGCCGAGGAAGACGAGCGGAACCTGGTCCAGCAATTTCTTCAGGCGGAACTGCCCGATTCCGACGACATGGAAGAAATTGAAGCCTCGGCCCGCTTTTTCAGTGATGAGCAGGGGCTCCACGTTCACTCCCTGTTCCTGTTCCAGTCGGAAGGTCGGGCCCGGACTTCCACGGTGGCCTTTGTGGTACAGGAAGGGCGGCTGCTCTCGTTCCGTGATTCCCGATTGCCGGATTTCCGCTTGCTGCGCCTGCGAGTGCGGCGCGGCTGGGTCAAGGTATCGCAACCCCTGGATATCCTGTTGAGTATTCTCGACCAGAAAGTGGAAAACCTGGCGGATGCCTTGGAAGACGTGCACCGGGACCTGGAAAAAGTCGGCTATAGCGTGCTCGAAGAGGAAAACGGGGAGCTGGAAGAGGACATTGAACGCCTGGCACAGCTGGAAGACACCAACGGGAAAATCCGCCTGTGTCTGATGGATACCCAACGATCCATCTCGTTTATTCAGCGCTATGTGCGATCGGACAAGGTGCGCCGGCGTACCTGTGCGGAAATCCAGCACGACCTGGATACCCTGTTGTCACACACCACCTTCCTGTTCGACAAGATCAACTTCCTGATGGATGCTGCCCAGGGCTTCATCAACATCCAGCAGAACCAGATCATCAAGATCTTTTCCATCGCGGCGGTGGTGTTCCTGCCACCCACCATGATTGCCAGCATTTACGGGATGAACTTCGAGATCATGCCGGAGCTGGATTTCCGCTTTGGGTATCCGATGGCCATTGGGCTGATGGTGCTGTCCGGCATGGCGCCGTACTGGTATTTCAAACGAAAGGGCTGGTTATAGCGGGTGGCCTGACCTTTGGTCCTGATCTTTGGTAAAACGCGGCGTCGGGCGTCAGGATTGCAACGCCCAGCCACTCGCCGTTTCAGATGCCTTGCCTTCTGCGGCAAGCTTGATCAAATGCGCGCTCAGCGAAAGCTGTGCCACCCCGTGCAAAAATACCGGCACATCGTCATACACCGCCGTTACCAGGGTCGCCAACGGTTGTGCCGTTGCCGTCAGGCAGCCAACCACCTTGTCTTCGCGTTTTTGGCGATGGGCGAGGGTCTGGGAAAGGGTGTCTTCCGGGTGGCTGATGACATCGCCGTGTCCTGGAGCCATCAGGGTGATGCCGCGATTCTGCAGTTTTCTCAGTGACGCAAAGTACGCCTGCATGGAACCGGAAGGGGGAGCGATGACCACGGTGGAGCCCTGAATCAGGTGGTCGCCGGTGAACAGCAAACCCTGTTCGCTCAGGTAGCAGAGGTGGTTTCCCACATGGCCCGGGGTTTCAATGGCGGTGAGGCTGACGCCGCCACAGTCCACCGTATCACCTTCACCCAGCAGTCGATCCGCATTCCAGCTTTCATCCTGCAGTCCGTCATCCGGCACAGAAGGGCCCAGGCAGCGAGCGCCCGTGGCGGCCACCAGAGCCAGTGCACCCGGAGAATGGTCACGGTGAGTATGCGTGACGATGACCTGGGTGATCGGTTTGTCCAGAGTGCGGGCGGCCTGCAATAGCGCCTGCAGATGCTCCTGGTCCTCCGGACCGGGGTCAATAACGGTAAGGCTGTCCCTGCCAAACAAATAACTGTTGGTGCCTGGCCCGGTCATCATGCCCGGGTTGCGCGCCAGTACCCGCCAGGCGTGGTCGCCGATGGGGGTGAGCTGGCCGGGAATCAGTGATGCCATAATGACTCCTGGGAGTTTGGAAGCCGCATTGTGACGATTCATGCCAGATCATGCCAGCCCGGTCTCGCACCCTTATTTCTGTTCCGGGTAGGCCAGCTTTTCCACCACCCTCAGTTGCCAGCGATCCACCCGCGTTTTTTCCTCCGGGTGACGACTGACAACCGCAAACTGATATTCACTGCCCCGGGGCAGATACATCTGCAGGGTAATAGGCTGCTGATAAATGACCTGACAATCCTCCGCTGACTGGCAATGCAGCGCCTGTGCCTGCAGTGAAAGTGCGGCAACATCCTGCGTGCCCTCATTGCGAACCGTCCCGCTGAGGCGCACGCCGGATTCCGAGTCCCGAATTTCCGAAAGGGCCAGTTCCACTCCCTCGGGTGGCAAATATACCTGATCATCCTTCCCGCCTTGCCACACACCGACGGCCAGCACGATCAATCCGGCCAGAACCAGACTGGCGATCAGCAAAAACGGACGCCGGCCCCACTGCCAGCTCCCCCATAACAGGGCAGAGACCGCGATAACCACAGTTAATACAAGCAATAGGCGCATTTATCCTCCACAGATGCAGACCTGACCTTTCCTGATTCATATAATCCCAGCAGGCATATGTAAAGGAGAAGGGCATGTTGATTGTTGTCTCGCCGGCAAAAACGCTGGATTACGAGAGTGAATTACCGGCACTGAAAGCCACGCAACCCCGCTTGCTTGATGATAGCGAGGTGCTGATTGAGCGTGCACGCCAGCTTTCGCCGGCAGATATCAGCAGCCTGATGAGTGTCAGTGACAAAATCGCCCATCTGAATGCAGAACGTTTTTCGTTGTGGGCTCGCCCCTTCAACAAGAAAAATGCGCGCCCGGCGGCGTTTGCTTTCAAGGGCGATGTGTACACCGGCCTGGATATCGAATCGTTCACTGACAACCAGCTCAACGATGCCCAGTCGCGATTCCGTATGCTCTCCGGCTTGTATGGGGTGCTGCGCCCACTGGACCTGATGCAGCCTTATCGGCTGGAAATGGGCACACGGCTGGATAACGTTCGCGGCAAGGATTTGTATGCCTTCTGGGGCAGCACCATTACCGACTTGCTGAACAAGGACATGAAGGCGGCCAAAACCGATACCCTAGTGAATCTGGCGTCCAACGAGTACTTCAAATCGGTCAAGAAGAAGGACGTTGCCGGCACCATCATCGAGCCCGTTTTTCAGGACGAAAAAAACGGTAAGTACAAGGTTATCAGTTTTTATGCCAAGAAGGCGCGCGGCCTGATGGCGGCCTGGATTATCAGGAAAGGATTGAAAGATCCGGGCAAGCTGAAACAATTTGATGTGGCGGGCTACCGCTATTGTGAGGCGGAATCCACCGCGCTGAAGCCGGTGTTTCGCCGGGCAGAGCAGGGCGCCTGACCGGCACCCAACGATGACGCGGTCAAGCTGGCCGCGTCATCGCGTTCATCAATGCTTCTTGTTATCCTCGAATTCACTCTTGGCCGCAAGGAAGCCGGTTTTCAGGCCATCCCAGGCAATTTCAAGCCCGGCCTTGATGTCATCCCAGGCGTCATCGCCATGGGATTCCAGCCGCTCCAGTTTTTCCTCGAACTCGCTGCGCCGGCCTTTCATTTCGTTGAGTTTTTCCCGGGCCTCATCTCGCCATTCATCACGCAAATCATTCAGCCGTGCTGACAGGCGATCGAGTTGATAGTCCCAATCTTCAAGTTGCTGACGGGCGCGGGCAGTAAAGTCCTTTTTATCTGACATCATGGAGCCTCTCTAGTGTGAGCGTCATTGGTCATCGTCATTGTCACGCCAGGGCGATTGGAAATCGTCAGGCTTGATCACCAGCACATCGGCATTGGCGCGAGTAATCACGGATTCCGCAGTGGAACCGAGCAGTAACCGTTCCGGCAGGTTGCGGTGGACGGTCCCCAGCACCAGTAGATCCACATCTTCCTTGTCGCAGTAGCTGGACAAGCTATGGGCAATGGGCCCATTCAGTGTCACCAGCTGGTTCTGGTCCAGCCCCTGGGCGGCCCCGAACTGAAAGAAATTATCACGATGGTAGGCGCGGACTTTTTCCATGCTGCCGGTGTAGTCCGGAATGGCTTCGCCCGCCACCATAATCAGGCCTTCATCCATTTCATCGAGCACGTGGCATGCGGTGAGCTCAGCGCCAAGCAGAGCGGCTTGCTGGCGTGCGCCTTCCAGCACCCGCACAGAGAGCCGGTCATCGGAGGCTTCCCCGGTGCCCGGGTCCAGCGCGGCAAGAATGCGAGGGGGAGCATTCCACTCCCGGCTATGCACGCAAAGCACCGGGCAGGGCGCCTTGCGAATTAATTGCCAGTCCCGTGGGGTAAAGAGGTGGCGACGCAGGGCACTGTCGTCGCTGGTATGCACTACCACCAATGACGGAGTCAGCGCCAGTATGGCCTTGCGCAACCCATCCATGCTGTCTTTTTCCCAAAGAACACAAATCTCTCCTGCGTCTTCGCCCAGCAGTGCGGTGACGCGTTTGTGCCAAGCTTTGCTGATCTGCTGCCGGGCCGCCTGTTGGCGTTCGGTATCCAGGCCAACGGCACGCACCATCGCGGAAGAATACGCATTGATAATAATCTGTAGCGGCGCCCCGGCCGCAGCTGCGATGTGCTGCGCCTTGCTCAGGGCGGGCTGGTCGGCTTTCAGATGACGATCAAGAATCGCAACGACAGGTGCTGTCACAGTGTGAACTCCAAAGCGGGATCGTGGTTCTGGCCACACAGGCGGGCACGATCAAGAATTTCAATATCGCGGCCGGTTACCCGAAGCCATTGCTGTTGCTGGAAACGGGTAAAAATGCGGCTGACCGTTTCCACGGCCATGCCGAGGTAATTGGCGATATCGTAGCGGGACATGGGCAGACGGAAACGATGATCGCTCAGTCCTCGGCGCTGATGTCTTGCAGACAGTGACAGCAACAGGGAGGCCACGCGGTCATCCGCACTTTTCTTGCCGAGCAGCATGTGCAGCTCCCGATCCGAGCGAATTTCATTGCTCATCAAACGGAAGAAATGATGCTGCAGAGAGGGGATCTGCTGGGACAGCGTTTCGAGTTGTGAGAAGGGAATCTCGCACACCGTGGCGGTCTCCAGCGCCTTGGCATTGGAAACATGGTGCGCGGTACTGATGCCATCCATGCCCAGCACCTCGCCGGGCAGGTAAAACCCGGTGACCTGTTCCTCTCCTTCATCGCTGACCACATAGGTTTTCAGGGCGCCAGAGCGCACGGCATACACAGAATCAAATCCGTCTGTGGCACGAAACAGGTGCTCGCCGCGTTTCAGTGGGCGGCCTCGGTGGATAATACGATCCAGCTGATCCAGTTGTGCCGGGGCCACTGCCAGGGGCAGGCAAATGGGGCTGAGGCTGCAGTCGTTGCAGGAAACATGATGAGACACGGTCAGACTCCGGTTGATCGCTGCGTAAAGCGTCACTCTTAGAGTATAGAGTGAAAATAGTAGAATAAAGGTCAAATAATCCGGCTGAACCGGGCTTGCTGCTGTTGTGGGGTGTAGCGGTCAAAGGGCATCACCAGAGCCCGACTGACCAGACGGCCGCTGTCGGTGATCTGGAGCCGATCCTTTTCTACTGCCACCAGCCCCCGGGCTTCAAATGTCACCCATTCAGCCATGGCATCCGCAAAATAATCCGGGAAATGGATTCCCCAGGTTTCGCTGAATACGGACATGTCCACGGACAGGTCACACAGTAACTGAATAATCAGCGCCCGACGGATCTGGTCGTCGCGATTGAGAATGAAGCCTTTTTCAATCGGCAGACGACGCTGCGACAAGTCGTGGCCCCAGTCGTCCAGCGTCTTGTGGTTCTGGGCATACAGATTGCCGAGCTGGCTGATGGCGCTCACGCCGAGCCCCAAAAGATCGGCGTCACCGTGGAGGGTGTAACCCTGGAAATTGCGATGCAGCAGTCCGTTTTCCTGTGCCACTGAGAGGCTGTCGTTTTCCAGCGCAAAATGGTCCATGCCGATATAGCGGTAGCCTTGCTCCTGAAGCATTTTTCCGGCCCGGGTGAGCATGCCGAGCTTCTCTTCCGGGCCGGGCAGGGCTTGTTCCTGGATCTGACGCTGAACCTTGAACCGTGAAGGCAGGTGGGCATAGTTGTACAAAGAGATGCGGTCTGGCCGAAGTGGCAGCAGTCGCTCCAGCGTGCGCGCCAGACTCGATTCCGATTGCCAGGGCAGGCCGTAAATCAGATCGGTATTGATAGAGCGAAAGCCAAAGTCGCGGCTCCACGCCATGGTGTCACGGATCAGCTCATAGGGCTGGACACGATTTACCGCTTTCTGCACACGCGGATCCAGATCCTGCACACCCAGGCTGACGCGATTAAAACCGAGCCCGCGCAGCAATCCCAGCCGGGATTGATCCACGGTGCGCGGATCGATCTCGATGGCATAATCACTGCGTTCGTCATCGCGCAGATTGAAGTGGCGGGCCAGGTCGTATACCAGCTCGGTGAGCTGCCCGTCATCGAGAAAGGTGGGGGTGCCGCCGCCCCAGTGCATCTGCGTTACCGGCCGTCGCTTGTCGACTCGCGTGGCCTTGCGTTTGATTTCGCGTTTCAGCAGTT
The DNA here is from genome assembly GCF_000155615.1 of Alcanivorax sp. DG881. Lineage (GTDB taxonomy): Bacteria > Pseudomonadota > Gammaproteobacteria > Pseudomonadales > Alcanivoracaceae > Alcanivorax. The sequence continues at coordinate 406,125 of NZ_DS989915.1, forward strand.
GCAGATACTCCGCCCCTCGCGCCTTGTTGGCGGTGACAATGCGATTGCATGCACAGTAATAGCAGACGCTGTCACAGAAAGGGATGTGCATGTATAGCGACAACGGCCGGCGAGCCACATTGCCTTCATCCAGTGCCAGCCAGAAGTCCTCTTCACTGATATCAGCGTGAAAACTGGTGGCCGGCGGATACGATGTGTAGCGTGGGCCGGGGCCGCCGTACTGCCGAATGAGTGATGTATTCCAGCGAATCATGGGCGCCTCCTGCGGCCGCACATCAGTGTGAGGCTGATTATCCTCCTGCCGGCGCGGCGCTATTTGATCCAGATCAAGGGTGGGCGTGATGCTGATGCGTATTGTGCCTTTGTTCATCATGTTCGGCGGCAGAATGAGAGGGCATGGCGTGTGGGCCATGGCCATGCTGCATCATGCTCATGGCTTGCCAGAAGAACACCAGTGCCAGGCACAGGGTGAGGATGCTGGCCAGAACGGGCCAGGCGCCACGGCGAAAACGCTGTAGTTGAGACGCCAACACGCCGGTGGTGGCGACTGGCACCACGGTAATGACACCGAAACAGAGCATAACCAGCGCCCCCGCCAGGGCCGTGCCTGCAGTGGCCGCCAGTGCCAAGGCGGTATAGATCAGCCCGCAGGGCAGAAATCCCCACAGCGCCCCCAGCCCCAGGGCTTTTGCCGGGTGATCGACGGGCATCAACTTGCGGGTAACCGGTTGCAGACGCCGCCACAGACGCTGGCCAATTTTCTCCACGCGCTGAAGCAGTCCACCGCGACCGAGCAGGTACGCGCTGAGCAACAACATCAACAGGCCGGACAGTATCAGTCCCACCGCCATGGAGGGGCCGGGAAGTTGTGTCAGGAAGGCGCCGCCGAGCAGGCCCGCTAATGCACCCAGGGCGCTGTAGGTGCCGACGCGGCCCAGCCCGAATAACAGCTGCCAGCCCCACAGGGCGATTCCCTGGCGGCGGGATTCCGGGATGGAAAAGGTCAGGGCACTGCTGATGCCTCCGCACATACCAATGCAATGGACGGAACCTGCACTGGCGATCAGGGCGGCACTGGCAATCAAGGAGGCAAGGGCTTCAATGGTCATCGCGAGGGCTCGATGGTGAATCCTGGGTGCTATCTGTTCTGTCAGCGTGGTGCTGTTCTTTTGGAGTCTGTGTTCTAGCCTGTTTTCGCTGCTCCCTGTCCTCGAATACAACTCGCCAGGCAGCGTTGTCCAGATCATCAAACTGATCCTTGCGCAGTGCCCAGAAGAGGGCAGCAATGGCACCAGCCAGGAACAGCAAGGCTAGCGGTATCAGCAGGAAGACAATTTCCATCGAGTCACCCGGGTGGCGTTGAATGTGACCAGAAGCGAGCTGGCTGACATGCCCAGCGCTGCGGCCCATGGCGGCAGCAAACCACTGACAGCAAACGGGACGGCAAGGATATTGTAAAGCAATGCCCAGGCTAGGTTTTGCCGGATGGTACGCTGACAAAGCCGGGAAAGTCGGGGCAAGGCTGGAACGGCGTTGAGCGTGTCATGGAGCAGAAACAGCCCGGCAGCACGCTGCGCCAGGCTGGTCGCATTTCCCGTCGCAACGGAGACCGATGCGGCGACCATGGCCTGGGCATCATTGATGCCGTCACCGACCATCATTTGCGGCGCACCGCTTTCCAGTTGTGTGAGCCAGGTGGCCTTCTCGGCGGGGCGTTGTTGAGCGCGTCGCTCACCAATCTCCAGCTGATCGGCCACCGCGTTCACCGCGTGAACATTGTCGCCACTGGCCAGGCGCGAGGTAATGCCGAGATCAGCAAGGCTCTTCACCACAGCGCGAGCCTCCGGACGAATCGGGTCCTGCAGCCATACGTAAAGCCGTACTTCATTATCGCAAAGCAGTTGCAGGCATGTTGTGTCGGGACGCGCCTGATCCGGCGCACCGGTGATACGCCATGTCGCTCCCTGCAACGCTCCGCTGACCCCGCTATGGTCCGCGTGCAGTGCGGTAATGTCGGGATGCCGGGAGTATTGCTGAAAGGGCTTTGCCAGCGGGTGTGGATTATTCCACTCCAGTGCGGCGGCAATCGTCAGCAGGTCCTGTTCTGGCAGCAGACTGTTGACGGTTTCGGTGTCGACAATCCGGAACTGGCCGGCGGTGAGCGTGCCGGTTTTATCAAACAGTACGCCTTTCACCGCGGTGCAGCGCAGAAGCTGTCGGGGGGAAGCAACCAGGATGCCTTCGCGCAATGCAGTGCCCAGCGTCGATGACAGAGTCAGGGGAACAGCAAGAGCCAGGGCGCAAGGGCAGGTCACCACCAGTACGGCCAGGGTATGTTCGAACGCCATGGCCGCGCCGGCGGGCCAGTGCCAGATAAAGGTCATGGCGGCCAGCAACAGGATGCCACCGGTAAACAGCGGCGCGATGCGTTGCCAGTCCCTGACCACTTCCACGCGTTCGTGCTGGGCGTGCTCCACTTGCTCAGCGATTTTTGCCACCAGGCTGGAGGATGCGGGTCCCGAGGCTTCCAGCACGATATTGCCTTCCACCAGTCGGCTGCCGGCATGTACCGGGTCATTGATGCCATGGTTTACCGGCAAAGGCTCGCCATTCAGCGCCGATTCGTCGAAGGCACCGCGGCCTTCGATGAGGGTCCCATCCACCGGGATAATGTCGCCCTGAATCAGCTGCAGGCGATCTCCTTTGGCCACCTGCCGGGCGCTGATCCAGTGCGCTATCTGCTGCCCATCAAGGCGGCGAACGGCCTGGGGCAGGGTGTTGCTGACTCGCCGGTAAGCTTGCTGGATCGTCATGCGCTGACGCTGCTCCAACCAGCGACTGGCCAGCAAGAAGAACACAAACATGGCAGCGGAATCGAAATAGACGTGCCTGCCTCCCGTGGCCATCATCACCAGGCTGCCGGCCCAGGCCAGCAGCAATGCCAGTGCGATGGGCGCATCCATGGTCAGGCGCGCTTGCCTGAGGCCGCGCCAGGCTCCCTGGAAAAACGCCCAACCGGAGTAGAACACGACCGGCGTGGCCACGGCGAAACTGGCCAGCCGGAACACCCATTCATAAAGCGCGTCTTTGCCGTCGAAAACGCCGATATAGAGAGCGGTGGAGTACATCATGGCCTGCATGGCGCCCAGCCCGGCCAGTGCCAGTCGGCCCAGCAATTGCTTGTGCGCGCGTTGTTCGTCGGCCTGGGTGCGAGGGTCACCGGGCAGGGTCACCGTGTAGCCCAGTGCCTGAATCCGTTGTGCTGTCTGGCTGGCGTCTGCTTGCCCCTGGTAGTCCACGCTCAGTGTCATGCTAGCCAGGTTGACGCTGCTGCGCAGTACGCCGGGCTGCTGGCTGACGGTTTTTTCGATCAACCAGCTGCAGGCTGCACAGGTGAGTCCACCCAGCTGCAGTTTCAGGCGCTGGCCATCAGCAAGGCTGGTGAGATGAGGGTCGATTAACTCCGGCACAGAAAAAAGCGCGCAATCCAGCGCCTGGCGCTGATCGTCTGGCTGTGGCGCGGCATCCTGGCGCATCAGGTAGTAATCATCCAGCCCCAGGCCATAAATGGTTTCTATGGCTGCGGCGCACCCCGGACAGCAGGCATCACGGGGGCCGTCAGGCGTTTGCGCGGGGAAGGCGCCCGTGGGGGCCGGGTTACTGCAATGCCAGCAGGCAGCGGTCATGGTGCGGCGGTTTTCCCCAATGTCAGGTTATCGCCTTGCGCCATGACGGTCTGATACAGACGCCAGTGATCACCAGAGGCGGTCACCGTAGCGGCACGGCGACCATCATGGGGGAGGGTGCCATCACTGCGGTATAGCGCGCCTTCAATATGCTCCAGGGCAAGGGTGACATCCCGTTCCGGGAGAGTGGGGTGGCGCAGCGATACGTTCAGGGTGTCGGGCATGGGAATGCCCGCCTCGCTACTAAGGCGCGCCTGAATGCCGGCACCCACCTGGGCCAGTTCAAGGCGAATACCCAGGCGCGCCGCAAGACGCTCCTGCTCCACGGAGCGGTTGATGGCTCGCCCCTCCTTGTACCATTCGTCTACCACGGGTGTGTCGGCATTCACGATGGCGATATACAGCAGTGTCAGGCCGCCGACCACCGAGGTGGCTGGCAGCAGGATCGCCAGCCACAGGAAAGGATAGCGGTACCAGGGAAGCTCATCGCCCTGGGGCAATGAATCGGGATTCATGGCGTTTCTCCAGGTCAGGATCATCCAGTGCCGTTACCGTAAACCAGATCGGCGCGGATTCCATTTCCACCTCATAAGGGTCATAGCTCACGGTCACCGGCAAAGACAGTTTCTTGCCGCCTTCGAGGGTGAATTCAGTGCGGTTCTTCATACGCAGGCCATCCGGGCCCTTCATGGTAAGCACGTACCGGTGGCTGTACTGGCCCTTGTTCTGGATCTCCAGCCGATAGATGTTTTCCACTTCGCCACTGCTGGCGGTGCGGTAGAGCTGGTTTCGATCGCGAATCACATCAACTTGCAAGGGCACCCGGCTGTACAGGGTGCCCATGAACAGGCTGCCCATGATGATCAGGATGGCCCCATAGCCGATAAGTCGGGGGCGCAGGATGCGCGACTTCAAGCCTTCCAGGGCGTTTTCGGTGGTGTAACGAATCAGCCCGGGCGGCTTGCCGATGTGATCCATGACGTCGTCACAGGCATCCACGCAGGCCGCACAGGTAATGCATTCATACTGCAGCCCATCACGGATATCGATGCCGGTGGGGCAAACCTGAACGCACATGCCGCAGTCGATGCAGTCGCCTTTTTCCACCACCGTATCTTCCTGTTGGCGTTTTTTGGCGCCACGGCCACGGGGTTCGCCGCGTTGTTCGTCGTAAGACACGATCAGGGTGTCGCGGTCGAACATGACGCTCTGAAAACGGGCGTAGGGGCACATGTACAGGCATACCTGTTCGCGCATAAACCCGGCGTTGCCGTAGGTGGCCACGGTAAAAAAGCCCACCCAGAACAGCTCCCAGCCACCCCAGCCGAAGCTGAGCAAGCGGGTGGTCAAATCTGTAATCGGTGAGAAGTAGCCGACAAAGGTAATGCCGGTAAGCAAGGCCAGCATCAGCCAGAGCACATGCTTGCTGCCGCGGCGCATGATCTTGGTTGGTGTCCAGGGCGCCTGGTCCATCTTGATGCGGCTGTGGCGATCACCTTCACACCAGAACTCGATCCACTGAAAGAAACGGGTCCAGGTGGTCTGCGGGCAGACGTAGCCACAATAAACGCGGCCCGCCAGTACCGTGACAAAGAACAGGGCAAACGCGGCCAGGATCAGGATCCAGGACAGCAACAGAAAATCCTGGGGCCAGAAGCTGGCACCAAAAATACGGAACTGGCGGCCCGGCAAATCAAACAGCACCGCCTGCTGGCCGTCCCAACGCACCCAGGGCAGGATCATGTAAAGGCCCATGGTCGCCAGAATGGTGACGTCGCGGATAAACTGAAACCGCCCGGAAACGGATTTGACCTGAATGCGCTCGCGCTTGCTGTAGAGGCTCACGCTGCCGCCATCGGTGGCATCCGTGACCTTGATGCGCTTGGGGTCCGACATACTTCTCTCCGCTAACACCTTTGCGCCGCCGGTATCCCTTCACTGCTATGAATGATGGGCGGCGGCACCTTGCCTGGCGAAACCTGGGCTGACCCGCGGATTACTCCGCGGTGTCAGCGTTCCGGGACAGGCTGTACACATAGGCTGCGATTACATGAATGCGCTCTTTGCTGAGCAGGTTTTCATGGGGCGGCATGTGGCCCGAGCGGCCGTGGCGAATGGTGTATTCGATATCTTCCACGCGGGGGCCGTAAAGCCAGGTGGTATCGGTGAGATCGGGCGCCCCCATCATGATATTCCCCTTGGCGTCCTGCCCGTGACAGGCTGCGCACATGGCAAACTTGGGTTTGGCCCGCTCAATCGCTGCGGCTTTCTGGCTGTCCTTGGCCAGGTCCGGGCGGCTCAGGCTTTGCACATACAGCGCCATGTCCCGTACGGCTTCGTCGGTGTTGCCGATGGCAGCGGCCATGGGCGGCATGGCTGCCTTGCGCCCCTTGGTGATGCTGGTAACAATCTGGTCCGGCTCGCCACCGTACAGCCAGTCGTCATCCGCCAGATTCGGGTAGCCTTTGGCACCACGGGCATCGGAGCCATGACAAATGGCGCAGTTGTTCGCGAACAGCCGGCCGCCTACTGCCAACGCTTCCGGGTATTCCACCAGCTCCTCGATGGCCACCTGCCCATATTGCTCGAACAGCGGGCCGGTGCTTTTTTCCATCACGGCCACTTCTTTCTGGTACTGGTTGTCACTGGTCCAGCCCAGCACCCCGTCGAACTTCCCGAAGCCCGGGTACAGCACCAGATATACCGCAGAGAAAATCAGTGTGCCGATAAACAGGAACAGCCACCAACGGGGCAGGGGAGCGTTGCGCTCCTGAATGCCGTCGAAGCTGTGGCCCGTGGTTTCCTTGGCGGCTTCCTCTGCAGAAATCTGGTTATTCCACAGCAGCAGGCCACCGCAACCCAGCAGGTTAATAACGACGATGACGATAATGAACCAACTCCAGAAGTCACTCATTGCTCGTCCCCCTTGTGCAGATTCCCGGCTGTTCGCTCGTCCGCATCCAGCGCGATATAGCCGAGCTTTTCGTAATCCTTTTTGCGACTGGGGCGATACACCCACGCCGCCATGGCAACAAATGCCAGGAAGAACACCAGGGTAAACAGGGCGTGATAGCTCATTGCACAGCCTCCTTGCGTTCCTGACCCAGTGACAGCAGGTAGGCCACCAGTGCATCTTCTTCGGTGGCGTTGGCCCACTCACCGTTGACCTTGCTCATCTGCTCGGCGATGTCTTCATCGGTATAGGGAACACCAAAGGCATTCTTGAATACCAACAGTTTGCGCTCGGTCAGATCCCAATCCACCGGGGTTTCCTGCAGCCAGGGATAGGCGGGCATATTGGATTCGGGCACCACCTGGCGAGGATCGCGCAGGTGCTCGCGGTGCCATTGCTCGGTGATCGGGCGCAGGCCCACCCGGGCCAGATCTGGCCCGGTGCGCTTGGAGCCCCACAGGAAGGGATGCTCCCACACATCTTCGCCGGCTACGGAATACACCCCGAAACGTTCCGTTTCCGCGCGCAGCGGCCGCACCATCTGGGTGTGGCATACATGGCAACCTTCGCGGATATAAATATCCCGGCCTTCCATCTCCAGCGCGGTGTAGGGTTCCAGGGTTTCCAGCGGCTCGGTGGTCGCTTTCTGCCAGAACAGCGGCACGATTTCTGCGAGCCCGCCGAAACTGACGGCGATCAGTGTCAGCACAATCATGAGGCCGACATTCTTTTCTACTACTTCATGAGCGTTAGACATGTCGTTCTCCTCAGTCAGCCTGCTGCACGTTGTCTTCACCGTGGCAGTCGCGTTCGGCACGGACGGTTTTATAGACATTGACGGCCATCAGGATCATGCCGCTCAGGAAGATAATCCCGCCCAGCAAACGAATGATGTAGAACGGGTGCCGCTCGACCAGCTCCTGCACGAAGTTGTAGGTGAGGGTGCCATCGGTGTTCACCGCGCGCCACATGAGCCCCTGCATAATGCCGGACACCCACATGGAGGCGATGTAGAGAACCGTACCAATGGTGCTGAGCCAGAAGTGGGTGTTGATCCAGGAAATGGAGTACATCTGCTTGCGCTCGAACAGGCGCGGCACCATCACATAGGTCGCCCCGATGGTGATCATGGCAACCCAACCCAGGGCACCGGCGTGTACGTGGCCGATGGTCCAGTCGGTGTTGTGGCTGAGTGCATTCACCGTCTTGATAGCCATCATCGGGCCTTCGAACGTGCTCATGCCATAGAAAGACAACGCCACAATCATAAAGCGGATGATCGGGTCGGTGCGCAGCTTATGCCAGGCCCCGGAAAGGGTCATCATGCCGTTGATCATGCCGCCCCAGCTGGGGGCCAGCAGCACGATGGAGAACACCATGCCCAGGGATTGAGCCCAGTCGGGCAGGGAGGAGTAGTGCAGGTGGTGCGGCCCTGCCCACATGTAAACCGCGATCAACGCCCAGAAGTGCACAATGGAAAGGCGGTAGGAATACACCGGCCGTTGGGCCTGAACGGGCACGTAGTAGTACATCATGCCGAGGAAGCCGGCAGTCAGGAAAAAGCCCACCGCGTTATGGCCGTACCACCACTGCACCATGGCATCGATGGCGCCGCTATAGGCGGAATAGGACTTCATCAGGGAAACCGGTACCGCCAGGTTGTTCACCACATGCAGCAACGCGATGGCAATGATAAAGGCGCCGTAGAACCAGTTGGCCACATAAATGTGGGAGGTCCTGCGCTTGGCGATGGTGGCAAAAAACACCGCAGCGTAGGCCAGCCAGACCAGCGTGATCAGGATGTCGATGGGCCATTCCAGCTCGGCGTATTCCTTGGTGGAGGTAAAGCCCATGGGAAGCGTAATGGCAGCGGCAACAATCACCACCTGCCAGCCCCAGAAGCTGAATGCCGCCAGTTTGGGAAACGCCAGGACCGCGCTACAGGTGCGCTGAACCACATAGTAGGAGGTGCCCATGAGGGCTGAGCCGCCGAAGGCAAAAATGACCGCATTGGTGTGCAGGGGCCGCAAACGCCCGAAGCTCAACCAGGGGATATTGAAGTTCAGGGCAGGCCAGGCGAGCTGGGCGGCGATAAACACCCCCACAGCCATGCCAACGATCCCCCAAACCACAGACATAACTGTGAATTGCCGAACAACCTTGTAGTTGTAATCCGGCGAAGCAACAGCATTTTCCATGTGCGTTTCCTTCCGATTTTTGTGCGAGCTGACTGTAACAGGCACAAACGCGGTCCTTTTTGATGCAGATCAAGTCGCGCTGACTGTTGCTCACGACTTAACCGGCAAGCCTGGGCGCCCGCACCCTCTACGGACAATCTCCGCAAATATCGTACGGGAATATCGCTATACTATTTCGGACTAAGGGAAATAGCGATAGCGACATAACACTTCCAGGCAGGACATTTTGCCCCACCCCTTTTGTGTCTAAATGCACACTCTCTTTGTGGGCAATTTATGGGGTGAGGTCAACGGAAAGCGGGGATATTTTTGAATCTACGCAGAAGAATTGCGGGACAGGCCAAAAATCAGCGCCGTCAGGCAAGCCAGGAAAGTAACGGTAACGATGGCGGTGCCGAGCAAGCCGAACAACACAATGGCTCCCACGCCGCGATACAGTTCGGTGCCTTCGCCAGGGATAAGCACCAGCGGGGCAAGGCCGCACACCGTGGTGATAGTGGTCATGGCAATGGGCCTCAGTCGCGATGCCACCGCGTCGCTGACCGCCTGCGCAGCAGCGCTACCGGCACGCATGTTCAGGGTGGCTTCGTGAACAATCAGGATCGGGTTGTTCACCACCGTACCCATCAGGATCAGGAAGCCCAGCATGGTAATCATGTCGAAAGGCTGACTGATGCCGGCGGCATTCATCAGCGCGAGCCCCAGCAAACCGCTGGCAATCCCCAGCGGGATAGTGGTCATGATCAGCAGCGGGTAGCCCCAGTGTTTGAAAATGGCGACCAGCAGCAAATACACCAGCAGCAGGGCGACCACATAGTTACCGCTGAGCGATTGCTGTGTTGCCTGAAGCTGGTCGCTGGCGCCGGACAGGCTAATGCTGATGGTGTCCGGAATGACCCCGTTGTCACGCAGCTGCTGCACCATGTCCCGTACCTGGGCCACGCCGCTTTCCAGTGGCACAGAGCGGGGCGGAATGATATTCAGCGTCACCGTGCGGCGGCCATTAACCCGGCGGACCACACTGGTATCTACGGTTTCCTGAAGGTCAGCGAGAGAGGATAGCGGCACAGTGGCGCCAATAGGGGTATGCACCGGCAGGCCGGGCAGGGTGGTCAGCGACGGCGAGCTGCCAGTACGGTCGCTATAGGCGTAGATATCCACCTTGTCGTCGCCGAGGAAGAACTCGTCCAGGAAGGCGCCATCGGTGAGTGCTGCCACGGTATACCCCAGATCCCGGGTGGAGAAACGCACCTCGGCCGCGCGGCTCCAGATGGGGCGGACTTCAATCAGTGGCTGGGCCAGCGACAGGCTGGCGGGCTGGGACTGGATGCGCGGATTGTCGAAGACAGTTTCCGCTTCCCGATACAGCGTTCTGGCCACATCATAAATCTCAGCCAGATCTTTACCCGCCACATCCAGCGTCACGCTGCGGGTGCCGCCATCGTTGCTGGAAATGATCGAGCCGCGTGCAGCGAAGGCACGCATACCAGGGTATTGCCGGTAAACCTGGGTAATCCCGTCCATCATCGGTTCCATATGGGCCGGGTCCATGGGTTCAGCGATGATGCGAAGGTTCTCGGCGCTTACGCCCAGGTTCATGTATTTGAGTGGTGGCATGAACAGTTCGCCGCGATCATAGGCCTGCGGGTCCTGGCCTACCAACGGCAACAGTTCTGCTTCCACTTCGTCAGCAATCGCGGCCATGGTCTCCAGATTGTAGCCGGGCGGGGCGTTCATGCTGGCAAAGGTCTTGGGCTCTTCCCCCTCGGGCAGATATTCCGCTGGTGGCGTCAGGAAGACCACAATGGCGGTGGCAATTGCCAGCGTAATGCCCAAGGTGGCAAGCTGGCGCGGGCGGGTGGCCGATAACTGTGTGGCCCAGCGATTGATCGCTTTCATCCAGCGGCTATGTTCACCGTCATGATCCATCACGGCGGAGAAATCCAGCCGGGCGGAGAGGGTGGGGATGACCGTCATGGCCACCAGCATGGAGACCAGAATCGAAGCGGAAACGGCGATGGCAATATCGGAGTACAGTTGCCCGGCCTCTTCCTGAATAAACACCACCGGAAGAAATACCAGCACCGTGGTCATGGTGGAGGCAAACACCGCCGGCCAGACTTTCTGGATCCCGCTCACCGCTGAGCGAATTCGATCAAGCCCTTTGCGCCGTTCCATCTCGATGCTTTCCAGCACCACAATGGAGTTATCCAGGGTCATACCGATAGCGAAAGCAATGCCAGCCATGGAGATGACATTGATGGTCCGCCCGGCCAGCAGCAGCCCCAGGAAGGCGGCAATGGTACAGATGGGAATACCAATGACGCCCACAGCGGTAATGCGTACTGAGCGCAAGAAAAGAAACATCACCAAGGTGGCAAATACCGCACCGATGCCCAGGTTGATCCACACGTTCGCCACCGAGGCTTCCACGTAACGCACGTCATCGGACATTAGCGACATGTCCATGCCGGCCGGTTCCAGCACCTCCTTTTTAACCAGGTCGACCTGCTCGAGCATTCCCTGCTTGATGTCGATTACGTTGGAGCCGGTTTCCCGGCGGACTGCCAGCATGATCACCGGATTGCCGTTAAAGCGGGAGATCTGCCGCACGGGGAAATGATCCATGACCACGGTGGCCACATCCCGCAAGCGCACCAGTGAGTCGCCCTGGCGCTGCAAAATCAAATCGTTGAGATCATCCAGATTCTCGAAACGGCCCACGGTGCGAAGCAGGTAGCGCCGCTTGCCGCTATCCACTTCACCGCCGGACACATCCTGATTGCGTTCGCGCAGCGCATCGCGCACTCCAACCACCGTCAGTCCGAACTGGGCCAGGGCCTGAGCATCCAACAGCACCTGAATCTGCCGTTCAGCGCCGCCACGCATTTCCACCATGGAGACGCCTTGCACGCTCTCCATGCGTGGGCGGACCTCGTCGTCAATAAAGTCACGCATCATGTCCATGTCCAGGCCGCGGGGATTGCCGGCCTGCGGGTAGACACTGAAATACATGAAGGAATTGCTGGAGAACGAAGAGGAGAGAATCTGTGGCTGGTCCACCGTATCCGGGTAGGCGGGGACCTGGCTGAGCGCGTTGTTCACCCGGATCAACGCATCGGTAATATCTACGCCAAAGGGGAATTCCAGCTCGATTTCCGCTTCGCCGCTGTAGGCCGTAGCGGTTAGCCGTCGCAGATTGGGCAGGTTGCGCAGGTATTCTTCCTGCTCAATCAGAATTTCCTTTTCCACATCCTGGGGCGTGGCGCCGGACCAGCGCGTCAGTACGCTGATGGTACGCACTTCCAGATCAGGAATCATTTGCACCGGGATGCGCAGCGCGGCAAGCACACCGAGCAGGGTGATGATCAGGACGATCACCGTCATCAGGGTGCCGTTACGAACAATCCGTTCAAACATCAGCGGGTTACCTGGATCCGGTCGCCATCTCGCAAGCCCTCATTGCCACGGACCACCACCTTGTCCCCCTTGCGTAGCCCCTCCAGAACAATCACTGGATCCGATTGCCCGGGGCGCACCTTGATGGCGCGCCGACGTGCCACTAATTCATCTCAATCCGCATTTCCATCAGCATTAACTACAGCCAGCCAGACCGACACATTGCCCTGAACATCACGGAGCAGTGCATCTCGGGGCACGACCGGTTCAGCGCTGGAAGACTGGATGGACAGGTTGCCGAACACGGCCATACCGGGTGTCAGCCCCTGGGAAGGCAGGCTGGCACGCAGCACAAAGGTGCGTGCCGAGGGGTCATTAACCGGGACGATGGCGGTAATTTCGGCCGGGATTTCAGATTGTGGCGCGCTGTCTGTCCGGCTGGTTGACGCGCTCTCCAGGCGAATGGTCAGCGGCGTCTCCCGGCTGATTTGCGAAAAGTAGCGCTGTGGAACGGCAAAATCCGCATGCAGGGTATTGCTGCCAACCAACTCAAGCACCGGCGTTCCCGGTGTGACCCACTCACCGACTTCGGTGAGTTTGGCGCTGATGACGCCGGCAAAAGGCGCAGACAAGGTGTGGCGTTTGAGAAGCGCCTTTTGCCGTAAAACCTCCGCCTGGCTGGCCGCAAGGGAGGCTTTGCTGGTTTCCACTTCCGCTTCCAGGCTGCGTATTTCACTGGCTGCAATACTGCGGCTTAACGAGTTGGCTTCCGTGAGCCGTCGCTTTGCGTCGTTCAGGGTGGCGGCCTGCTGTCGATAACTGGCCTGTGCCTGCCTGAGCGCCAACTGATTGAGCTCTGCATCGAGTTCCAGCAGCACATCACCAGCCCCAACCGCATCACCAATATCCACGCCGACACGATTCACCAGGCCTGATACGGACGCCGATAAGCGCGCAGCCTGATCGGCAGAAAGCGTCCCGTTAATCAGCAGCTCACGAACGGGCTGCTTCATCTCAACGGTGGCAACGGTGACAGGTGTTGCTGCTTGAGCCAGCAAGGGGAGGGTAAGAATGGAGAGCAGGCAAAGGCGTAAAGCAGGCATAGGACGGTGTGACCCCAAAAGTACAATGAGCAACCCAGGCAGAATGAACGATCCGAACAGAGGGATTTAACGTTTCTGGCGGCTGAGATGCAAATCCGAATCGTTTACGCCCATATGGCCTTATTTCCCCTGTGGGGTATCCGTCACCACGGCACTGAATGATACTGATGATAGGTGACAGCCGCTCTACGCCTGGGTTGAGGCAATTGCTCCTATTTGACGATAACTGAATTCCCGAATGGCCCGTTTTTATGAATAACGAAGCGAGTTAGCGTTACAGCCCCTTAATCTGAAAGAGCGCATGGCGATGACCCCCTTCAATAAAGCAGCGGCACTGGTGCTGTTCGCTGCTGCAAGCGCGATATACGCTGAAAGCCCGCAAACCCAAGCTCGTCTCACGGTAGTACCTGCCGGGAATGTGGACTGGGGCTACCTTAACCCTGCGAGGGGCGAGTTAAGCCCGGGCGCCGCGAACCTTTGGGGGGACCGAGCGGTCGATACAGCAACAGGGATGCTGGTGCGTTTCGATAAGGGCTTCCAGTCTCCACCCCATATCCACAACATCACCTACCGCGGCATAGTGATTAAAGGGCAGATGCATAACGATGACCCCGATGCACAACCCATGTGGATGCCGGCGACTTCATTCTGGACCCAACCTGCCGGGGCAGACCACATTACCGCAGCCGCTGCAGCAGACAACCAGATATACCTGGAAATTGATGCGGGCCCTTATCGGGTTCAGCCTTCAAGCAAGGCCTATGATAATGGCGAACATCCGCTGAATGTTCATGCAGACAACCTGGTCTGGCAGGACGGTGGTGAGCTATATTCCCTGCAAGCTGACGACGTGGAAGCGGCCCCGCTTTGGCAAAGTGACACAGGCGTGAATGGTGCCATGATACGTTTGCCTGCCGGGTTCTCCGGTTTCATCAAGACACAGGCCAATGAGTTTCGAGCCGTGTTGATAGCAGGTGAAATTGATTACAGCTCGACAGGGGCAGTGAAAGCCGTTTCCTCATCCTCTTCATTGAAGGCCGGTAGCTATATCGAATCCAGTGGCACCATTGAGCATGAGGTTCACAATCAAACGGATGATCCAGTTACCTTGTATGTGCGTACGGATGGTCCGTATATCGTGAAGGGAAACGATAAAACTCGTCGTTAACCAACACCCTTTAACAAGGCTTCCAGCATGGCGACCAGCTCCGCACATTTGTCGTCGTCCAGGGCATCTTGATGAGGGGAGGCAAAACGCCCCTCGTCATTATCAAAATAGCGCCCTGACGCGTCAGTGAACTCGCCAGACAAGGCCGCTTTTACCAGGATGCCAGCACCAATTGCCAGGCTCTTTCCTGCCACCCCGAACCCCTCCTTGACCATTTTCGACGCAAGCAATGAGCCGGGGTTGACCGCGACAATTACAACGTCCCGGTTTTCTTCTCGCTGGGAAAGGGCGCGGGTCCACATGGTTAGCGCCAGCTTGCTCTGGGCATAGGCCTGCATGTCATCCAGCGGCTTTTCACCTTTCAGGGCTTCGAATTCCACAGGCGCCTGAGCGGCGGAGGAGAGATTAATGATGCGTGCTTTTGGGGGCAGGCCAGCAGCCAGTTGCCTGGCCAGCAAGTAGGGGGCCAGCGTGTTAACGACAAACCGAATATCCAGCCCTTCAGGAGTAACTGGAGTGGGGGAGCGCAGGATGCCGGCGTTGTTAATGATAACGTCCAGGGGGGAATGCCTGGCACGCAGCTGTTTCGCTAGCGCTTCCACTTCGTTGAGCCGGGACAAGTCCGCCTGGCAGGTTTCAACCCAGCCATCGCTTTGTGTCGCAAGGAGCTGTTGTTTAGCAGCGGCAATTTTTTCCGGATTGCGACCATGGATTATTACCTGATGACCTTCACCGACTAGACGCTTTGCCGTTTCAAGGCCGATGCCGTCTGTGGCGCCGGTAATGAGAACACGCTTTGTCATGGGCTTACCTCGTGCTTATGGATGCAGCTGAAAATGAACAGGGCGGCCGCTCTGAAGACGGGAAATACGGAAGGAGCTCATCCGCCAATTGTTTGATGGTCGATTCCGTACCTGCCCGGTTGAAACGCAGGTTGAGTGCCACATGATTGACGCCAATGTTTTCCAGTGACTGCAGGTATTTCTTCAGGGCGTTAATGCCAGACCGGAAACCCAAATGAATGGGTACCGGCCCAACATTAGGGTCATCTTCAAGATCAACATACAGAGATTGCATGACCGGCCTGGAGAGTGTCTCCTCAGAAGCAATCGATGCACGCCACTGTGTTACGGCTGTCTGTTGTGCATCAACGTCCCGGGGGTAGGTGATCCAGCCATCGCCATTATTGGCCGCCCACTGGGGATGCTGCTGGCTGCTGCCGGTAATTAACAGGGGAATCTTCCCAGACAGCGGTTTTGGCAACAGGTCCATATCACCATTGGTGTGCCCGAAAGTGCTGTTAGTAAAGGGCGATGATTCCGCCATACTGCGAATGTAATCGACACTTTCGCGAAACCGCTGACCGCGGTTGGCATGATTCTGTCTGAACGCAGGATACTCATCCGGACGATCACCAGAAGCGATACCAAGAATCAGTCTTCCATTAGACAAATGATCAACACTGGCCGCCGCCTTGGCAACATGGGCGGGATGTCGCAGTGGCAAAACCAGGCTGGCCACACCAAGAGCAATGCTGTTGGTGTGCGCCGCAAGGAAACCAAGATAAACAAAGGGATCGTACACCTGTCCGGCATCACCAAAGGACGGCACGTTGAACGGCACATCCCTTAACCACAATGCCGAGAAGCCCGCCCGCTCGGCTAACTGCGCTCTTTCCAGATGGCGCTCCATCGAGGGGACAGGTCCAGAAGGGTAATTCTCCAAAGGCGCAACCAGCCCAATACTCAAGCGACCAGGCTGGAAAACGCGGTTATAACCGCGGTTAATTGATGGAAACGTCATCTCCTGGAACATGAGGTTGCTCCTTTATTATCTGTGGCGGGGCCGAGCCCGCCTAAATAATGGTGAACTGACAGAGCGGTGGCTCAGCGCTCCACCACCACCTTTCCGGTGGCTTGGCCACTGGTGAGGCGTTCGTAGGCAAGTCCCACCTCGTCGAAGCTGAATCGTTGCTCATCAAGAAGAGGAGAGAGCGCACCTTCGTCAACGATTGTCGCCAGATTAGCCAGAATCCGGCCATGGTCCTCACGTTGATGGTTGTGCAGCATCGGGATAAGCATGAACACCACATGAATCGAGAGGCCCTTGAAATGGGCCGGATTCAGATCCAGCTCCAGCATGGCAACGGTGGTGACAACCTGACCATTCAATGCGGCCGCTTCAAAACTGTTCGTCATATTGGCGCCACCCACGGAATCGAAAACCACATCAAAACCGGCTCCGTCGGTGTGTGCGGTGACATAGTCAGCCACGCTGCCTTTCTTGTAATCAATAGGGGTCGCGCCGTAGCCACGGACAATCTCAAATGGCTGGTCGCCGGATACCGTTGTGAACACCCTGGCACCCAGATGCCCGGCCAGTTGCACGGCCACATGCCCGACACCGCCGGTGCCACCGTGAACAAGGACATTCTGCCCGACACCGGCGCCTGCACGTTGCAGACCTTCGTAGGCAGTAATGCCTACAAGGGGGAGGGCGGCGGCTTCACGCATGGACAGGCTTTTGGGCTTGTGAGCAATCAAGCGGGCATCAGCCGGTATGTATTCGGCCAAGGCACCCTGCAAATCTGCCAGACCACCGGCACAACCGTAGACATCATCACCCGGGGAAAAATTGGTTACGCCATCTCCCACCGACTCAATAGTCCCGGCAAAGTCCATGCCCAGAACAGCAGGTAGCTCAGGGGAAAGGGGGAGGAGATCCGCGCCCATCTGTCGAATCATTGTATCCACGGTATTAACGCTGATTGCTGCCACACGGACAATCACCTGTCCCGCTTGCGCGTGCGGGGTGTTGATTTCTGCCTGCTCAAACTTGGCATCGGGACCATATTGATTGAGAACCATCGCTTTCATGACTTGCTCCAGCTGTGTGGGACGGAAATTATTTCGTTGGAGCAACCATATTGCTTCGCTTTGCACGAATAAATGGGCAGTATTGGGTTTCAGTATTCGCATTTCGGATATAAAGATGGACACAGAAGGGATAAAGCTGTTTGTCCTTGCCGCTGAGAAGCTCAATATCAGTGCTGCAGGCCGCGAGCTGGGCATGCCACCGGCGGTCGCCAGTGCGAAGCTGGCTAAGCTCGAAAAGGGCGTTGGCGCAGACTTGTTGAAGCGGACCACGCGCAAGGTGGCGCTGTCTGTGGAAGGTGCAGAGTTCCTGCCTTATGCCCGCGAAATCCTGGCACAGGAAAACGCCGCACTGGCGGCACTGGGCTACGGCAATGAAACGGTTTCCGGCAACCTGCGATTCACCGCATCCAGCACCTTCGCACAGCAATTCATTGTTTCGTTAATTCCCGAATTTCTGGCATTACACCCGGGAATTAGCCTGGATTTGCGGTTGTCTGACATGGAGCTGGACCTGATACAGGGGAGCTTTGACCTGGCATTACGCAATGCCGTTTTGCCAGAAAGCAATCTCCATGCGCGCAAGCTTGCAGAAGATAAACGGATACTTTGCGCTTCACCGGATTATCTCGCCACCCACGGCACCCCCGAAAGCCCTGATGGCCTGCTGAATCACCAACTGATCGCGTTCAAAACTGCATCCAGCATCAAGCTGACTGACCCCGACGGAGAGAGTGGCGAGTTTAATACTCGCGTGGCTGGACACCGGCTCACCATTGACGACGGCCTAAGCTATAAGATTGCCACACGCTGCGGTGCCGGCATTGCCATTCATTCACTGTGGAGCGTTCATAAGGAGCTGGCCGAAGGTAGCCTGGTTCAGGTGCTGCCAGAATATCGAATGGATGCAGAACCTGCGTTATGGCTGGTCTATCCCAAATCCAACGTGCTGACGGCCAAGGTCAGGGTGTTTATCGATTTCCTGATTGAGCGTATTGGCAATCATCCGCCGTGGCTGGATTAGAATGACCCATAGATAACTACGCATAATGTATATTATGTTAAATTGAATGCTTGGCGTAATTCCCGCACCTCCAAGCAACCTCTTCTCTGCCAAGCACCACAAGCACTAACTCTGCCCACACCTCGTGACGCAAATGAGGTTTGTGGCATGGCCGATATCTTAATTTCGCTTAGGAGATTGACCATTATATTTCCGTGCTCCCCCTAAGGCGTTGTTTTCTATAACGCTGCGATACGGCATCCCAAGTCTCTCTATTCGGCTGGCTATTCGTCGATTTTACAACCTCGTAAGCTGATTCAACCGACATGATGTCAGGGAGGAAACGACGATGAAGGAACATCAAGGACTAAAAAAAGCCGTTCTCGGGGCAACGTTCTGTGGTGTGGCGCTTCTATGGACCGGGTGTCGTCCCACGTTCGATGAGCCTGTGCGCGACACGACAGGTGAAGGCGGAGAACCTGGTGCCGGCTATACCGTACAGTGCTCGGGCTGGTTCCCGGACTGGATAGCGAGAAGCGCTCCACCGGAAGGAGAGCAATCTTTTCAGCTGGCACAGGGCTATCCGCTGGGCATTCCTGTTGCTGAAGGAGGAGAAATTACCGGTTGGGAGCCGTTTGAGGCTACAACCTCAGCGTCTTGGCTAAACCATGATTTCAGGCAGGAAGCGCAGCGATTGGATTATCTGGAGGCCCTGAAGCAATACGTGCTCGAGGACCTCGCGCCTTATGACTTTGTTCCACAGAATGAGGCGCTATCAGGTAAAACGCACTGGTATCACGTTCCAATGATGACGTCGGGTTTCTTCCCAAGAGAACCAAGACATGGACTGACCGAAGAGCGCGGCTTAAGGGCCAGCGAACAAAGCTGGCTGTCTGCTGATGCCGGGGCATACGGAATCGGCCTATACAACAAGCTTGGAGGGTACACCGTTGGGCAGGTGTTTCGTCACCCTGACCCTATGCAGGCAGAACCGGGTAAAGGCCAATTCATTGATGGCACCGTCGTTGTGAAGGTCCTTTTTGCTGAGTATGACCCGAGCTCAATCGTTGGCCCGGACCCATTGTTGCACTCCCCTGCCTGGCAGATTCAGGCACCCGATGATTCATCGGGAGACACCTTTGAGGTGCGCCTACTGCAGATGGATGTGGCGGTTAAAGATCCCCGGTCTGCGGAAACCGGCTGGGTGTTTGCGACTTATGTTTATGACGAATCCCTCCCGGCTGCCAGTCCTGGAGACCGATGGTATAACCTAACGCCCATAGGGCTTGCCTGGGGCAATGACCCGGATGTAACCAGCAATGGTGATCCTGATCTTGATGAAAACTGGATCAACCCATCCGTGCCCTCACCCTTTGCCGGCATGACGGGCAAGCATGGGCGCTTGAATGGCCCCGTCGACAATCCGGAATCTTCCTGCATCAGTTGCCATTCAACAGCCCAAGTGAACGAGGAGCTTGCGGGTACGGGAGTATTCATGCCTTACAAAGGCGCCGGGTTTATTCCAGGCAGTTCATGCTCAGAGCAAGAAAAAATGAACTGGTTCAGGAATATTCAAGGTAGCGAACCCTTTGGTATTACTACTCAAAACACGGGTTTCTGTGGGCTAACGAATCCACCGCGGCCGACGCCTCCTGTGTATCCTCTGGACTACTCGCTTCAGCTCCAGCTTGCCCTTGCACTTAGCAAAGGGCTGGGTCACCCCAATCCCTGCCTGGGTACGATTCCGTCGGAACATCTGCCGGAAAATAATCGTTTGCTGATACAGCGCCAAGTCACGCTGGGTGCAATGCCTGCCAATCAATTAGAAAAACGTAGCACGAGAGGAAAGGGTTCTTCTGTTCGACGGCTAGAGTCCGGTTTGCCAAGCTGGGAGCAGCTGGGCATGTATGCGGAACTCAAAAAAGGCGACAAGGAAGAAGGCCGCTAAAACCAGGGCCAGGCCCTCATCCCATATGCCACGTCTCACCTTTCTTGTTGTTTCTGTATTGGGTAAATCCGGTACGATCGACGATGGAGAATAACCCCCCCCCTTTTCAACGCGCGTATGCTTGGAGATCTCGTGGCTCAAGACACCCCCAACCTAATCCAGGGCTCCATTACCCGCGCATTGCTGACCCTGGCGATTCCGATTGTCTTCGCCAATCTTTTGCAGACGGCCTACCAGCTTACCGACACTTTCTGGGTCGGCCGACTGGGGGCGGATGCCGTTGCTGCGGTGTCGCTCAGCTTCCCCGTTTTGTTTTTCCTTATCTCGTTGGGCATTGGCCTTGCTGTTGCCGGAACAATTCTGGTTGCCCAGAACAAGGGCCGCGGTGATCTGGATGCGGTCAATCATGTGGCCGCCCAGGCGTTGATGGGCGTTATCGCCCTCTCCTTGCTGCTCGCTGCCATCGGCTATTTTATTGCGGCACCGCTGGTGGCATTTCTCGGTGCATCGGCATCCGTGCAGCCCCACGCCACGTCTTATCTACAGGTGTCCTTTCTCGGGCTGCCGTTCATGTTTGCCTATGTAATTTTTCAGTCGCTGATGCGTGGTGTCGGTGATGTAAAGACACCTCTGCTGATCGTTGCGGGGACGGTGCTGCTGAATTTCGGGCTCGACCCGTTGCTGATTCTTGGTTATGGCCCGGTGCCCGCTTTAGGGGTCAGCGGCGCCGCTGCTGCCACATTGGCGACCCAGGGGCTGGCCGCAGTGATCGGTTTGTTTATGCTGTTCTCGGGGCGCTACGGCATTCAGCTTGCCCGTCTGCACATGCGCCCGGATTTGCCCATGTTGTGGCAGTTATTTCGACTGGGCCTGCCCGCCGCCGTTGAGCAAGCAACTCGGGCACTGGGCCTGATGCTGATGACCATTTTGGTGGCCGGATTCGGTACCGTTGCGCTGGCGGCGTACGGTATTGGATCCCGGATGCTGAGTTTTGTGATTATTCCGGCGCTCGGCCTGTCTCAGGCGACCTCTACCGTTGTCGGTCAAAACGTGGGCGCCGGGCAGCTGGAGCGCGCGGAACACACCACTTACCTCAGTGGTGCCCTGGCGCTGGTGAGTTTGACGCTGGTCGGGGTGGTCAGTTTCTTCCTTGCCGCGCCGCTGGTTGAGCTTTTCGTGCCCGGCGAGACGGCGGTTATCGAAGAAGGCGCCCGTTTTGTTCGCATCACCGCCCTCTCCTACGGCCTGCTCGGCGCCCAGATTGTGGTCACCGGGGCCTTTCGCGGCTCGGGCAACACGCTCGCCGCCATGGCCATCGCCTTGATTTCCCTTTGGGTGCTGCAGTTCCCGATTGCCTGGTTACTCACAGAGCGCACGCAACTGGGCGTGGCCGGAGTATGGATTTCCTATCCGGTTCAAGCCTTTCTGTCGGCGCTGGTTGCCTGGTTATGGTTTAAACGCGGGACCTGGAAGCAGAAGAATCTGGTGGGAAGAACCCCTGCAGAAACCCGGGTGGCTCAGTACCCCACCGACACAGTAATGGATACCAATGGGGGCTGAGCCAGTCTTGGGTTCTCTGCTGCATCTTATTGAACCGGACGGCTGGTGTGCGCAAACCGGTACGTCATGTTGAACTGCACCCGTGGTGCTTCACTGCGGTCGCCACCCTGGTTGTCACGCAGGCCGTATGACAGCTCCGCACCATAGCTCAAGGCTGGCGTGTATTGATGTACCGCCGTCAGTGTCCCGTAGCGGGTGCGCCGCAGCGCTTCGGCCGGCAAGGCGGTGTCGGACTCGATAGTGACTTCCCCGGCGACCATGGCCAGGGTCCATGCGGGGTTGAGTTGCCACTGAGAGCCCAGATAACCGCCTTGCGCCAGCAGGGGTTGCAGGTCGCGCCCGGCGTAGACATAGCCGTCCATGCCACTGTCGCCAAAGCCGGACAGGTCATTGTAGTAATGCGCCATGCCCTGACCGTAACTGCCATTGGCAAGCAGTTTCACGCTGTCGGTGACGTTTATGGCCGCACTGGCCACACCGCCCGTTGCGTTGGCAAATTGCTGGTCGCCATCCGCGAATTCCACACCGATTTCACGGTTCACCACACCCAGCTTGATGTGCCCGGCGGGTAAACCCTGTTTCCAGGTAGCGATGGCATCGGGTCTGCGACCCGCAGCGCTGGTCGCGTTGGTGGGATCGTAGACTTCACTGTTCGGATCTTCCAGGGCCAGGGTGAGGTGCTCTCCCTGCCAGCGCACACCGGTTTGCCGCGCAAAGATGGCACTGTTGGGGCCCTGAGCATCCAGCGTCAGCGGCCAGGCCGCGCCATCCAGCAAGGCGGTGAAGCCGTAACCTGCACGCAGCGGCCCGTTTTCAAAATAGAAATCGCGTATACGCAGCTCATACCGGTCCAGGCTGCCGAACAGGTCCATGGCAAACACCATGTGTGGGCCACTGCCCTCGCCCACCTGAAACCCAAAGCGGCTGTTCTTGGCACTCATGACGAAATTCTGCTGATCCGTGTCGCCACCGGGAATAGTACTGGGGATCAGTAGTTCGTCGAAGCCGGCATCCTTGTCATCATAGATGGCATCGACGCTGACGCTGCCGAATACTTTCAAGCTGGGCCAGTTCAGCGCGGGATCAGTCGGCTCATCGCCGAGACGGGATTTGAGCTGATCTAACTCGGATTGCAGACGACGAATTTCAGCCTGGGTGCTATCCCCATGGGTGGCGCTGGTCAGTGCGGCAAGGCTGAAAGCAGTCATCCAGACGGTGGTTTTCACCCTGGACATGAAGATCTCCTGAAGGTCCACCGGATCACGGTGGGCGCTCAATGTGGCAGCACCTTTCCCGCTGCCCTGCCTTGTGGGCGGGGTAAATCGGTATGGCGATGCGTGGAAGGCGCGCAGGATACGGAACTGTCAGGGCGGCAGCCACTAAACGTGCTGTTTATTGGTGCATAAAAAGTAAAAAATTGACCGGCGGAATGAAACTAACTGCATTGGATGTCGCCAAGGGCGGCAACAAGCTGGCAGGAGAATTGGAGGGGAGGCCCCGGGGTGGCCTTTCGCCACCCGGGGGCATCATTAAGTCTTTATTTGCTCAGTTGCCGCATGGCTTTCTCAAGCCCTTCGATGGTCAGCGGGAACATATGGTGTTCGCAGAGCTGTTTGATCCATTGTGTAGAGGTGGTCATCTGCCAGGCGCGTTCTGGCTCCGGGTTTAGCCACACCACTTTCTCGTAGGTATCGGTGACTCGCTGAAACCAGACAGCGCCGGCTTCTTCGTTCCAGTGTTCCACACTGCCGCCTACCGAGTTGACCTCATAGGGGCTCATGGCGGCATCGCCCACGAAAATCACCTTGTAGTCACTGCCATACTTGTGCAACACGTCCCAGGTGGAGATTTTCTCATCCCAGCGACGGCGATTATCTTTCCAGACGTACTCATAGATGAAGTTGTGGAAGTAGAAATACTCCATGTGCTTGAACTCTGCCCGGGCAGCGGAGAATAGCTCTTCGCACAGCTTCACATAGGGGTCCATGGAGCCACCGATATCAAAGAAGATAAGTACTTTGACGCGGTTTTCCTTTTCCGGGCGCATCTTGATATCGAGCAGCCCCGCATTGCGGGCAGTGGACGAAATGGTGTCGTCCATGTCCAGCTCTTCATCGCGGCCGGTGCGGGCAAACTTTCGCAGCCGGCGCATGGCCAGCTTGATGTTGCGGGTGCCCAGTTCCACTGAATCATCCAGATTGCGGAATTCCCGTTTCTCCCAGACTTTCACGGCTTTCTTGTTCCGTGAAGGCCCGGTCATACGCACCCCTTCGGGGTTTTCGCCGTAACCACCGAACGGGCTGGTACCACCGGTGCCAACCCACTTGTTGCCGCCCTGGTGACGCTTTTCCTGCTCTTCGAGCCGCTTGCGCAACTCGTCCATGATTTTTTCCAGGCTGCCGAGCCCCTTGAGTTTCTCGAACTCCTCCGGGCTCAGGTTCTTTTCCAGCTCTTTGCGCAACCACTCGTCCGGGATTACCTTGCTGAGCCAGTCCGGCTCCAGGTTTTCCAGGCCCTCAAAGTAGTTGGCAAACGCCTGATCAAAGCGGTCGTAGTATTTTTCGTCTTTCACCATGACCGCCCGGCTCAGGAGGTAGAAATCCTCAATGGAGCCAAACGCCACATGCGCATGCAGTGCATCGAATAAATCCAGCAGTTCGCGAAGGGTGACAGGCACCCGATAGCGACGCAGATTTTCGAAAAAACCAATAAGCATAGTTTGCCCGTGGACCGGTTAGCTTTCGCGGCGATTCATGAACGCCAGACGCTCGAGAAGCTGCACATCTGATTCGTTCTTGAGCAGCGCGCCGTACAGGGGAGGTACTGCACTTTTGGTGTCGCGGCTACGCAGGATGTCTTCCGGGATATCGTCCGCCATCAACAGCTTGAGCCAATCGATCAGCTCACTGGTGGAAGGCTTCTTCTTCAGGCCCGGCACCTTGCGCAAGTCAAAGAAGATTTCCAGCGCTTCACTCACCAGGTTCTTTTTGATCTCGGGGAAATGCACATCCACGATGGCCTGCATGGTCGTCGCATCGGGGAAGTTGATGTAATGGAAGAAGCAGCGGCGCAGGAAGGCGTCCGGCAGCTCTTTCTCATTGTTGGACGTAATGATCACGATCGGGCGCTGTTCCGCCTTGATCAATTCGCCGGTTTCATAAACGAAGAATTCCATCCGATCCAGCTCCTGGAGCAGGTCGTTGGGGAATTCGATGTCGGCCTTGTCGACTTCGTCGATCAGCAGCACTACCTGACCTTCATGGGTAAAGGCTTCCCAGAGCTTGCCCTTCTTCAGGTAGTTGGCCACATCTTCGACCCCTTCGGCGCCGAGCTGGGAATCACGCAGGCGGGATACCGCATCGTATTCATACAGGCCCTGCTGTGCCTTGGTGGTGGATTTCACGTTCCACGACAGCAGTGGCAGACCCAGGGATTCAGCGACCTGTTCGGCCAGCAGCGTTTTGCCGGTACCGGGCTCGCCCTTGATAAGCAGCGGGCGCTTGAGGGCAATGGCTGCGTTCACGGCCATTTTCAGGTCATCTGTGGCCACATATTGGTCAGTACCCTGAAACTGCATGAAATTCTCCAAACTGAACAGTTAATCGAACGGGTGATCAGGCGGCACACTCTAGCAATCCAGTGGCGCCGGGCAAAGGGCTATAATAGCCAAGAAAACAGTGATTTGCGTCAACAGATCGCCGGCAGTCCCTTGAACGGCGCAGCGCACTGCCGCCATCGACCCGTGTTCTGGTGCGCCACGTGGTGTGCCATAATCCGCGCCATGAATCTGCTGCTGCTGCATCCCGACCAACACCTGCACGACGCTCTCTGGCGCCTGAATACCCGCCAGTGTGTCCACGTGCGCACCGTGCTTAACCTGGCCGAAGAGCAACAGTGCCGGGCCGGGCTGTTAGGCGGAAGCACAGGAATGGCCACAGTAAAATCTATAGAAAACAATGAGGTAACGGTTGAATTTAAACCTTTGTCTCACCCGGAAGCCGCCTTGCCGCTTTCCCTGCTGATGGCGCTGCCTCGCCCCAAAATGCTCAAGCGCATCCTGATCGACGCCACCAGCCTGGGCATCAAACGCATTGTGCTGATCAACAGCTGGAAGGTGGACAAGAGCTACTGGCAAACCCCCAACCTGAAAGCCGACCTGCTTCGCGAGAAGATGATTCTGGGGCTGGAACAGGCACGAGACACCTGCCTGCCAGAATTGATTCTTGCCCCGCGCTTCAAGCCTTTTGTGGAAGACTCACTGGATGAATGGGCCGGTAGCGGGCAGCGCATCCTGGCTCACCCGGGCGATTACCCCACCCTGCCCTGTAACCTGACCGAGCCAGTCACTCTGGCAGTGGGTCCTGAAGGGGGATGGACACCGTACGAAGTGGATATGCTGCAACGACAGGGCTTTGCCTGTCACAGCTTTGGGGCGAGAATTCTAAGGGTGGAAACCGCATTGCCGGCACTGGTCGGGCGCATAATGCGACTGCCGTAGAAGTAGCACTTGAGCTGCAAAGCCGCCGGCAACCGGTTGCGTGACATGAGTATCGAGTTACGAAAAGCGAAAGCAGAGCGCAGGTCTCTGGTTTTCGAAACGCGTTTCTCGCAACTCGATACTCTTCCAGTTCGGCGTCAGCCTAGCGGCGGTAAGGCCCGCGGCGGGCCTTACGCGGTGGCTTGCTGCCACTGCGTTGGTGGCGCAAGCGCGCGCGGCCATAGAGGCCGGTGTATTTCTTGCCCTTGAGCTCCACCTTGTCGATCAGCGCCTTCATCTGTTCCGGCTCCAGTTCCATCCAGCGGCCCTGACGCAATTGCGGGGGCAGATTCAGGTCCCCAAAGCGGATCCGCATCAGACGCGCCACTTCCAGATCCTGTGACTGAAACAGGCGACGCACTTCCCGGTACTTGCCGCCGGTCAGCGTTACCTTGTACCAGTGATTGGCGCCTTCTTCGGCGCCACCGGCATCTTCGATGCTGTCGAACTTGGAAACGCCGTCTTCCAGCAGGACACCATCCAGCATGGCCTGGCGCTTTTCCTGGGTCATGCCGCCACGCACGCGCACGGCATATTCACGGACAAAACCGTTGGAGGGGTGCATCAACCGGTGGGCCAGCTCACCATCGGTGGTGAACAGCATCATGCCGGTGGTGTTGATATCCAGCCGGCCGACCTGGACCCAGCGCATCCCCTGCAGGCGCGGCAGGTTATCGAACACCGTCGGGCGCCCTTCCGGGTCGTTGCGCGAGCACACTTCTCCCGGAGGCTTGTGGTACATAATGACCCGCTGAACGGTATCTTCTTCGGCCTTCACTTTAATCATCCTGCCATCTACACGTAGGGTATCTTCACTGCCAACCCGGTCACCCAGGGTCGCTACAGTCCCATTGACCGAGACGCGACCGTCGCTGATCCAGGTTTCAAGCTCCCGGCGGGAGCCCAGCCCGGCACGGGCCAGGACTTTCTGTAATTTCTCACTCATGGGGCGTTCGGCTTTCCTCTGCGCTGTCGTTCGGTTCCTGCTCCTGATCAGAAGCCTCTTCTACCGCGACATCATCACTATCGTTTGCAGCGCCGTCCGGTTCTGTGGAGGCATCGTCCGCCGCCGCGTCATTACGGCTCGGGGCGGGCTCTGCGTCATTGTTTTCGCCGGGCTTGCGACGAAATTCCTGTTCAAAACTGGCAAGCACGGAGTCAACCTTGTCCATGCTCATCTGCGTGGAATCGTCGATCTCGGGTTCTGGCTCAAAGCCTGGAATGCTGCCCTGATCCCCCGGCAAGCGTACTTCGTGCTCACCCAGGCCATCATCGTCAATGTCACCTTCCGAGGCTTCGTCAGCATCGCCCTCGCCTGCCTTGCTGGGCGGCACATCGGTCAGGGCCAGCTCTTCATTGAGCTTGTCCAGGTCGCGTATCTCTGCCAGCGACGGCAAGTCTTCCAGGCTCTTGAGATCAAAGTAGTCCAGAAACTGCTTGGTGGTCGCGAACATGGCCGGGCGGCCCGGTACATCGCGATGCCCGACAACACGCACCCAGTTTCGCTCCAGCAAGCTCTTAACGATATGTGAGCTTACCGAAACGCCACGAATTTCTTCGATTTCGCCACGAGTAATCGGCTGGCGATAGGCGATCAGGGCCAGGGTCTCCAGGATGGCACGGCTATAGCGCGGCGGCTTTTCCTGCCATAAGCGGCTGACCCAGGAGCCCAGCTCCGAGCGCGCCTGAAAGCGAAAGCCGGATGCCACTTCCTTGAGAAAAATGCCGCGGCCTTCGTATTCGTCAGCCAGCTGTTCAAGGTATTTGGACAAGTCCTGCTTGCTGGGCCGATCTTCTTCATCGAACAAGGCCAGCATGCCGTCACGGTCCAGCGGCCCTTCGGCTACAAGAATGGCGGCTTCAACAATTCTTTTTATTTGCTCAGCGTCCACGCTTACCCCTTGGTTCCATCGTGTGCGTCGTCATCCGCGGCATCAACAGCGCCGGCATCACTTTCATAGGCATCCGGAGCCGCATCAGGCTCATCGTCGAGCTCGAGGCCGGCAAGCAGGTCAGACTCTTCCAGCACCAGGGTTTTGGCCTTCACATGAATCGGTGCAAACGATTCAGTCTGAACCAGCTCGATCAGCGACCCTTTCACCAGTTCCAGCGTGGCGAGAAAGGTCACTACCACACCAAGCTTGCCTTCTTCCGGGTTGAACAGCTCGATAAAAGGCACAAAGTCGCGACCTTTCAGCTTGTCCAGCACGCTGGCCATGCGCTCACGGGTAGACAGCTTTTCCCGGGAGATCTGATGGCTTTCGAACATGTCAGCCCGGTGCATGACTTCTTTGAGCGCCAGCAGCAACTCGCGCATATCCACATCCGGCTGCGCTTTCTCACGGGTGAATTCCGGGCGTTTGGCTTCGGCGGGGAACACGTCGCGCTCCAGGCGCGGCAGCTCATCAATATCTTCCGCCGCTTTCTTGAAGCGTTCGTATTCCTGCAAGCGACGAATCAGCTCGGCACGGGGGTCCTCCCCTTCCTCTTCTTCATCGTCCTTGGGGCGCGGCAGCAGCATGCGTGACTTGATCTCACTGAGCATGGCCGCCATGACCAGATATTCTGCCGCCAACTCGAAGTTCATGGCCTTCATCAACTCCACGTACTCCATGTACTGGACGGTGATGGTGGCCACCGGAATATCGAGGATGTCGAGATTCTGGCGTTTGATCAGGTAGAGCAGTAAATCCAGCGGGCCCTCAAAGGCCTCCAGAAAAACTTCCAGCGCATCCGGCGGAATGTAGAGGTCATCAGGCAGCTTGGTGATTGCCTTGCCATACACCAGGCCAAACGGCATTTCTGACTGGCTCGGATGCAAGGGCCCCAGCATGGCCGCGGGTGGCTCGGGTGCCGGAGTCTCTTCTGCCGTGTGCTCTACCGTTTCCGTCATGCTCTGCTCCGCCTAGCGGTAATTCAGGCCCATGGCTGCGCGCACTTCTTCCAGTGTGGCGCGGGCGGCTTCGCGTGCTTCCTCGCACCCTTCAGCCACAATGGTGCGCACCAGGTCCGGGTTGCGCAGGTGCTCTTCCGCACGCTTGCGGATGGGCTCCAGCTCTTCCTGAACCGCTTCGATGATTGGCTTCTTGCAATCCAGACAGCCGATCCCGGCACTGGTGCAGCCTTCACGCACCCACTGCCGGGTAGTGTCGTCAGAATACACCATGTGAAACTGCCATACCGGGCAGTTATCCGGGTTGCCCGCGTCGGTGCGGCGTACCCGTGCCGGGTCTGTTGGCATGCGGCGAATCTTGTTGTCCACATCTGCAGGCTCTTCACGCATGCTGATGAAGTTGCCGTAAGACTTGGACATTTTTTGACCGTCCAGCCCCGGCATCTTGGAGGCCTGGGTAAGCAATGACTGGGGCTCGGCGAGGATCACCTTGCCGCCGCCTTCCAGATCGCCCAGCAGGCGTTCCTTGTCACCCAGGGTGATGTTCTGTTGCCCATCCACCAGCGCGCGTGCCGTTTCCAGGGCCGCTTCGTCGCCCTTTTCCTGGTACTGGCGACGGTGGTTCAGGTAAATCTTGGATTGTTTCTTGCCCATCTTCTTGATGGCGGCATCCACGGCTTCTTCAAAGCCCGGTTCACGGCCATAGAGGTGGTTGAAGCGACGCGCGACTTCCCGGGTCAGCTCCACATGGGCTACCTGATCCGCCCCCACCGGCACCTGGCCGGCCCGGTAGGCGAGAATGTCAGCAGACTGAAGCAGCGGATAACCGAGAAAACCATAGGTGCTCAGGTCTTTCTCGCGCAGCTTTTCCTGCTGATCCTTGTAGGTCGGCACCCGCTCCAGCCAGGACAGAGGCGTCATCATCGATAGCAGCAGATGTAGCTCCGCGTGCTCCGGCACCTGGCTTTGGATAAACAGCGTGGCAGACCCCGGGTTCACACCGGCGGCCAGCCAGTCGATCACCAGATCCCAGACGTGCTGTTCGATCTTGTGTGGGTTTTCGTATTCGGTGGTGAGTCCGTGCCAGTCTGCGACAAAGAAGAAACACTCAAACTCATGCTGCAGACGCGCCCAGTTTTTCAGCACGCCATGGTAGTGCCCCAGATGCAGGCGGCCAGTGGCGCGCATGCCGGAAACAACTCGCTGGGAGGGAACCACGGAACTCAAAGCCAACTCCTTATACCCTATAAGTGGCATTCCACGGGGAATGCTGCGGGGAAAGCCCGCGATTATACGGTGAACCGCGCCGTGAGGGACAGCGACTTGTCAGTGTCTGATCAAACCCTGAGCAAATCCCTGCAATTTGGCTAATAGATGGCGTCGATTGGGCCCGCCCCTTCGCGCACCACCACCGGCCCCTCACCTTCAGACAAGGAGATTACGGTGGTTTCGGTGGTGCCGCAAAAGCCCCCATCAATGACCAGATCCACGTGATTTTCCAGAAAATCACGTACGTCCTGGGGATCGGTGAGCGGAAACTCGTCGTTAGGCAGGTGGCAAGTCGACGTCATTATTGGCTCGCCGTGCTCGGCCAGCAGCGCCTGACAGATGGCATGGTCAGGAACGCGAATACCGATGGTGCGCTTTTTGGGGTGCATCAATCGGCGTGGCACTTCGGTGGTGCCCTGCAGAATGAAGGTATAGGCCCCCGGGGTGTGGGCCTTGAGCAAGCGATAATCCGGGTTGTCTACCTTGGCGTAGATCGCCAGCGCAGAGAGGTCGTGGCAGAGCAACGTAAACTCGTGCTTCTTGTCCAGTTGGCGCAGGCGAATAAGACGATCCAGAGCCGCCTTTTCACCAATGCCGCATCCCAGGGCGTAGGTGGTATCCGTGGGGTAAGCAATCAACCCGCCACTACGGATGACATCCACGGCCTGTCGAATTAGCCGCGGCTGAGGGGTTTCCGGATGTATGTATAGCGTTTCAGTCATAATCAGGCAGCGAGCAATTAAAGTGGATAAACGACATTAGAAAAATCATGCAGTGCTTTGTTTTTAAAGCGATTACGCATTCACTGTCAACTGTTCAATGATGCGTATCGGCCTTCCCATACCGGGGTCGCCCCGGCCGGTACCGGTGGCAGCCGGCCCAGTGCCAGCCACCGCTGTTCCGGAGAATGAAAATCAGAGCCCGCAGACACCTGCAGATCGAAATGCTGCCAACATTCATCCAGTAATGCCTGCTGATGGGGTGTCAGCCCGGGCATGGCCACTTCCAGGCCATCGCCGCCAGCCGCTTTAAATTGCCCGAGAAAGTGCCGCAAGCGCTTGCGGGTCATGTTATAGGCATGGGGGTGGGCCAGAACAGCGGTGCCGCCGGCCGCGTGGATCGCCGCAATGCCTTCTTCAAGGGAGCACCAGGGGGTGGCCACAAATGCCGACTGGCCCTGTTTCAGAAAACGGTTGAACGCGTGGCGATGATTGCGGACTCGCCCAGCCTGCTCCAGCAGCTTTGCAAACCAGGGGCGACCCGGTGCGTCGTTGTCGGCCAACTCACAGGCTCGCTCGTAACTGTTTGCCAGTCCGGCGGCCCGATCCAGGCGCCGGCCGATTTCCCGGGCGCGGTTGATACGGGCTTCATTTTGGGCGCTGACCCGGGCCTGCAGGGTCGGGTCATCCACATCGACCCACAGCCCCAGCACATGGAATTCACGGTTATCGTGGCGAACCGACAACTCAATCCCGTTGATCAGGGTCATTCCGCGCGCTTGCGCGGCCTGGCGGGCTTCATCCAGTCCGCGCAGGGTGTCGTGGTCGGTCAAGGCCAGATGGGTGACGCCATAATCCGCCGCCCGCGCCACCAAATCAGTGGGCGACAACGCGCCATCGGAGGCGAGGCTGTGGCTATGCAAGTCAAAACACGCAGTCATAAGGGGTGGCTATCGGGTTATTTCGCAGACGGCAGCGCCATTGCAGGAACCGTCTCGATGAAAACGGGTCGATTACGCTACCACAATGAAGCAAAAAATAATGCAGGGCGGCAGGGTGAATTGCCCGCCTGATGCCGTTACCATCGTTGCCCTGCGGATGGTCGGCCGTGCGGCCGTCGCTCCCCTTTCAGGCTATTGGACCGGCACGGAATAAGGCGCTGCAAATGAAGCAACTGTTTGATTACCTTCCGGTAATTGTATTTTTCGGCCTCTACTTTCTTGGCGGTCGGGACATCATGCTGGCCACTTGGGGCATCCTGATTGCCACTACTGCCCAGGTCACACTGGGCTGGCTAATCTGGCGCAAGGTGCAAAAAATGCACCTGATCGTCTTTGTGATCACCCTGATCTTCGGCTCCATGACCCTGTTTTTCCAGAACGATGTCTTTATCAAGTGGCGCCCTTCCATTATCAGCTTCACCCTTGGCGGCATTTTGCTGCTTGGCCACTTTCTGCGCGAACGCAACCTGCTGCAACGGCTGTGCGAATCACTGATGGTTTCCGGCTTCGGGTTTGTGGTGGCGCTGTCGCGCCGGGACTGGGCGCTGCTGAATATCGCTTTCGTGCTCTACTTTGCCTTCATCGGCGCGCTCAACCTCTACATTGCGTTCAATTTCAGCACTGACTTCTGGGTAAACTTTAAACTCTTTGGCTTCACTGCCCTCCAAATGATCTTTTATATCAGTGTATTCGCGTATGTATTTAAGAAAATGCCTGAAGAAGACCGCAAACGCATCATGAAACAGGACAGCGCTGAGGCCGGCACTGAAAAGACCCCCACCGACAACGAAAAAAAGGATGGCCATGCTGTACGCGATCATCAGTGAAGATGTCCCCGACTCCCTGCCGTTACGCAAACAGGCTCGCCCCGCGCACCTGGCGCGGCTGGAAGCCCTCCGTGACCAGGGGCGCCTGCAACTGGCTGGCCCACATCCCGCGATTGATAGCGACGACCCCGGCCCCGCCGGCTTTACCGGCTCACTGGTCATTGCCGAATTCGAATCCCTGAGTGACGCCCAGGCCTGGGCGGATGCGGATCCGTATATGGATGCCGGCGTGTACGCCAGTGTCACGGTGAAACCGTTCAAGCGCGTACTGCCCTGAAAATAGTCGACCAAGCCAGGCGGCCGATCATGGCAATTTGCCATTTTTTACAAAGACACCACGGCTCACGCGGCGAAATGTGACTATGGTAGCGCCCCTACCGGTATGAGTTCTTTAGACTGCGCGGCCTGACTTCAAGGAGTAACTGATGCTCGCTAGATTATTCTGTGTACTGGCATTGCTGAGTGCATCCAGCACCGCCCTTGCCGCTGCGGCATGGGTAGATGACAGTATTTATGTGCCGATTCGTGCCGCCGCCAATCCCAGCGGCCGCATCCTGCACCGCGGGATTAAAAGTGGCACCCGCATTGAATTTTTTGGTTTCGAGGGTGACTGGGCGAAGATTCGCTATGGCGATACCGAGGGCTATATTGGCAAGCAGTACCTGAGCCAGAGCCCTACCGCCGAGATTCGCCTGGAGCGCGCCACCCAGGCCAGCGAAAAGGCCAAGGCGGAAGTGGCCAAACTGCGCACCCAGCTTGCTGAGGTCAAAGGTGAGCGAGATGCCCTGTCCGAGCAATCCAGCGAGCTGAAAAACTCCCTGAGCTCACGCAGCAATGAGCTGGAGCAGCTTCAGGAAGTTGCCTCTGATCCAATACGCCTGGACCAGGCCAACCGTCGCCTCAATGAAGAATTGAGCCTGCTGCGTTCCGAGCTGGATCAGGTCAAGGGCGAGAACGTGATGCTGCGCAACAACAACACTTCCCAGCAGTGGATTACCGGCGTGGGTATTCTGGTCATCGGCCTGATTGCCGGTGTGCTGATGCGCTCACGCTCAGGCCGTCGCCAGCGAGGCGGCTGGGCCAACTAATCCGGTGTGGCCCGGGCACAGACCCGGGTCGCCACCCCTCTCCCCGCTTCCGCCTTCCTCTATTCCGGATACTCCCACACGGGCAAACCTGCCTGAACCTCCAGCCTCAGCACAATCCCGGTAATGCCCTCGTAGCCCAGTGAACGAGGCCAGAACACATAGGGTTCGATTTCATAAAAAAACCAGGGGCGCCAGACGCTGCGCCGAAAACGCACACTGGTTCGCCAGGTTTCGATGGCTGCAACAGGGTCGGTAAAGCCGTCAAAGCCCACCGAATAGCCTATCCCGGATTGCTTGCCCAGGCGGGTATAAAGGCTGACCGTCTGATTGAAATACCAATCCCGGTTCAGCGCGTTATTCTCTTCGGTCAGCTCGTATTCACTGCTGAAACGGATGGTCGAGAGCTGTGTCAGCGGGCGATCCAGCTCGAACAGGGAGTTGATGCCAAACCCTTCCGGGTCCTCCCAATAGCCTTTCTGGGTAAACCGGAAATAGCTTTTGCCTCCCGGCAAGGGCGTATACCAGCGATAGCGGGCCCGCAGAAAGGTCGTGAACTCAGAGCGCACCCCGGCATCCAGATCCAGATTCATGCGGTCTGGCATTTTGGTCACCCAGCGTAAGGCGGTGCGGAAACCACCGGAATCATTGCCCACATCTTCCGGGCGACTATCCAGATCATTACGCAGCTCATCATCAACATCATCGTCATTCTGAAAAAGCAGGCTCAGCCGTTCCTGTGCGTTAGGCAGCTCGACTCTGGCGCGCACCTTTACCTCGCTGCCATCGTCGTCGTTATCCTGCCAACGGCTGGCGCCGATAATGCGAAGCTGGGTGCCGGGTTGTTCTGTATCAATCTCATTGGGGCCGATGAAGAAGCCATCGACCCAGCGGGTGGGGCCACACACGGTCCGGGACATCCAGTCATGGGTCCTGTCCACCCACCCGGCCTCACCGGAAAGATGTCCACAGGGGTTGGGATGAAACGGCCTGGGCGGCCCTTCAAGCTCTGTGTCGACGGCGTGATCCGTGGCGGTCGCCGCTTGCTCACCGGAAACCGTCGCACTGGGCGCCCGGTCATTTTCACTGGGCGTTTGCGGGGCGCTCCGGGCGTAACCCGGCAGCAGCAGTCCGGATACCGAACACACAAGTAATAAGCCCAACAAACATCGTTCCACAGTGTGCATCCCTGCAGCATAACGGCATGAAATCATTTGCGGAATCCTGCAATGATAAACGGCAATCTGACCGAAACGGACACGGGACAAGGCGTTTACCTTTGGGTAGCATGCCCGTTTACGTTGACTGAACGAATCGCGCTATGACCATTTGGCACAAGATCCGGGGCGCCCTCGCCCTGCTAGGCATGCTGATCAACACCCTGCTCCTCTGTCTGCCGCTTTACGCCTTCGCCCTGCTGCGGCTGGTGCTCCGATTTGAGAAGGCGCAAGTCGTTCTGTCCCGAATCCTGGTC
This sequence comes from Alcanivorax sp. DG881, assembly GCF_000155615.1. Classification (GTDB taxonomy): domain Bacteria; phylum Pseudomonadota; class Gammaproteobacteria; order Pseudomonadales; family Alcanivoracaceae; genus Alcanivorax. The sequence goes on from NZ_DS989915.1 coordinate 441,821, forward strand.
GTCATTGCGGAAACCTGGATTGGCAATAACAACGCCATCATTGCCCTGACCAGCCAGATCAAATGGCGCATCAGCGGCATGGACACACTGAGCAAAGACCAATGGTACCTGGTGACCTGCAATCACCAATCCTGGGCAGACATTCTGGTGCTGCAGCGCATCTCCAACCGCCGCATCCCGTTCCTCAAGTTTTTCCTGAAACAGGAGCTGATCAAGGTGCCGCTGCTGGGGCTGGCCTGGTGGGCGCTGGATTTCCCCTTCATGAAGCGCTACACCAAGGCCGAACTGGAAAAGACCCCTTCGCTGAAGGGCAAGGATCTGGAAACCACCCGCAAGGCCTGTGAGAAATTTGCCTACTTTCCGACCTCTGTGATGAATTTCTTTGAAGGCACCCGCTTTGACGCGCAAAAGCACGCCAAACAAGGCTCACCGTATAAGCATCTGCTGAAACCCAAGGCTGGTGGTGCCGCCTTTACCCTGAATGCCATGTCCGGGCATTTGCGAAATCTGCTTGATGTGACCATTATCTATCCCCCGGGCACACCTCGCTCACTGATGGCCTTTCTTGGTGGTGCCATGGACGAGGTGGAAATCGTTGTGCAGCAACGTGTTATTCCGGCCTGGGCCTCAGAGGGCAACTACGAAGACGACGCGGAGTTCCGCGCCCGTTTTCAGCAATGGATTGGCGAACTCTGGGCAGACAAGGACGCATTACTCGACAAAAAGAACGCAACACGCAACACGCAGCACGGCACACGCTAACTTTACTGCCACCCGGGTTTCGTTCACCCGCATGCAGGCGTGAGTCGTGTTGCGTGCGGACGCATTTGGAACCTTGTTATGTTTGGCCGATTCCTGAAACCCCGCTGGCAACACGCCAACCCCGATATTCGCCTCAAAGCCGTTGAGCAACTGGATCTCTGTGAGGACGCGACCCTGCTGAATCAGCTGGCGCGGGGGGATGCCAGCGCGTTGGTACGCGCCGCTGCCACCGGGCGCCTCACCGACTTTGCTGCGCTGGACGAAGTCCACCAGCGCGATGAAGCACCCTCCGTTCGCGAAGCCGCCTCCATGCGCATCATGGCCCTGCTGGCCGGCACCACCGATGACGCTCCCAATAGCGACACCCGCCTGCGCCTGATTCGACTCACGGGTAACGAAAACGCACTTGCCCATGTGGCCAGCCACAGCCCGGATATGCACAGCCGCATGGCCGCCATTGAGCGTCTCAAGGATGAGGGCGTGCTTTATCAGCTGGCACTGGATGCCCCCACTGAAGCGCTGCGTGTCGCCTCGGTACAAAATATCACCTCCCTTTCCCTGCTGAAGCGTTTAGGAAAGGAAGGTCGCGACAAGCGCGTCACCCGCCTGGCACGTGACCAGGCCCGAGCGCTACAGCAACAGCAGCAACAGAATGAACAGGAAACCGCCAAGGTCTACCATCTCGCGGACCGCCTCGAACAGCACGCGCGCCGCCGCGTGGACGCTCTGTACGGCCCGCAGCTGGAGCAGCTGGAGCAGCAGTGGCAACAACTGACACGCCAGGCAACACCGGATCTGGCCTCCCGTGTGCAGCAAGCACTTCACCAGTGCCGCAATCAGCTGACCGAGTTGCAGGAACAGACACGGCAGCAAGCATTGGCAGAAACCGCAAAAGCCGAACGAGAAGCAGCAGCGCACAGCCTGTATCAGCTTTTGAGTCAGGCGACACCGGAAACCTGGGATCATCAGCTGGGTGAAATGCGCTCCGCCCTGGCCACCCAACGCCGCCGCTGGGATAGCGCCGATGAGCAGTCGCAGGCCTTGGATGAAGACCGACTGGCTTTCAGCGACCTGGTAACAGCCTTTGAGCAGCTGCTGGCCCTGGCGGCCGATATCAATGCGGCAGAGTCACCGGACGTGCTCGCCGAGCTGGCCGAGCGCTGGCCCGACGAATATCAGCCCCCCTCGGCGTTGTTGGCGCTACGTAGCCAAAAGGCAGAAGCCGTTGATGCAAACACGACCAAAGAAACCCGACCGTCACAACCTGCCCAACCCCATCGGGGGCTACTGGTTGCCCTGAAGCGAGAGCTGCGCCAGGGCAATCTGCGCCATGCCAATCGCCTTTGGCACAAGGCTCAATCCATCATCGAGAGCGACGGTGATGCCCTCCTCGACGCCGAACTGGCCAAGCTTGCGCCGCGCCGCGCTGAACTGCAGGACTGGCACCGTTTTGCTGCGGAGCCCAAAAAAGTGGCGTTGTGCGAAAGCATGGAGGCGCTTAAGGACACCAGCATGGACGCGCCGGAATTGGCCACGGCCATCCAGGCGCTCCATGACGAATGGCGCGCCCTGATGAGTTCGGACCAGGGCGAGGATCAGGCTCTATGGGCACGCTTCAAGGAGGCTTCCGATCAGGCCTATGAGCCTTGCCATGCACACTTTGCCGAACTGGACGCCATCAAGGCCCGCAACCTGGAAAAGCGCCGGGCGCTGTGCCAGCAACTGGAAGGCTTTATCGCCGCCCAAAACTGGGAAACGGCTGACTGGCACGGTGTCTGGCAAATTCGTCAACAGGCCCCGAAAGACTGGAAAGCCCTGCACCCGATCCGGTTCACCGACGGGCGGGATGTGCAGAAACACTTCTCATCCCTGCTCACCCAGCTCGACGAACAATTGAATGGTTATATTGAAAAAGCCGAGAGCGAGCGCCAGCAATTGCTGGACCAGGCCCGTGCCCTAACGGAACTGGACGATGCCCAGCACGCCACACGCGAAGCACAGGCGATCCAGAAGCGCTGGCGGCAATCCGCCTGGCTGCCGCCGGGTCAGCACCGTGCGCTTCAGAAACCGTTCCGCAAAACCATGGATGCGCTGTTCGATGCCCGCAATCGGGATATCGCTGCCCGGCGCGAGCAGCAGGCTGAAGCCAGCCAGAGGCTAGCGACACACATTGAGGCGCTGGAGGCGTCTCTGGCGCAGCCGTTCAGCGATGACACGGCTAACAGCCTGCGCAATGCAGCAGCTACAGTGGACGAACACCTGGATGGCAATCAGCCCCAGCCGCTGGCTCGCAAAGCGCAGCAGCTGAAGCGGCGTGCCAGCGAGCGGCTCCAACAACTCAGTCGCTGGCAACAGTGGCAGCAGCTCCGTGACGCGGTTGCTGCCCTGCCAGAAAGTGCCGGATCGCCAGACGAGCCAGACAGTGACACAAATGCTGACGCCGCCCTGACCCTGGCCGTGGCCTTTGAAGCCCTCGCCGGCGTGCCCAGCCCGGAACCGGAGCGCCAGCGCCGCCTGCAATGGCAGCTAGAGCAACTCCCCAGTGCCATGAAGCAGCAGCAGTTTGATGCCCGTGAAGAAATGCAGCGGCTTCTCAAACAGCACCCAACCCCCGTGTCCGCCGCGGTCAAAGCGCGACTGGACAGCGCCATCGCGGTTCTAGAGCCCGGCAATGCGTAATCTGCTCTCGCGCTTTACGCGCTCGCCGAAAGGCCTGCAATGGTTCCTGAACCTGTACGGGCCCTATCTGGGCGCCGGTGTTCGCGTGGACTATCTGGCAGAAGACTTTCGCGAACTGAATGTCTCCATGGGGCTGCACTGGTACAACCGGAACTATGTAGGCACCCATTTCGGTGGCAGCCTCTATTCCATGGTGGACCCGTTCTACATGCTGATGGTGATGACCGTTCTCGGTCGCGACTACGTGGTGTGGGACAAGGCGGCGGATATCGAATTTGTCCGCCCCGGCAAGGGCCGGGTCTTCGCCCATTTTCAGCTCACCGATGCCATGATCGACGACATCCGCACGAATACCGATGGGGGTGAAAAATACCTGCCGTGCTGGCCAGTCGACATCGTGGATGGCGATGGCAACCGCGTTGCGGTGGTCAACAAGACGCTCTACATCCGCCGCAAGCCCACGTAGCGCCCTCTCTAGCGCAAAACTGGCTTCATTACTGCCCGAACCCGGAGCTGTTTTCCAGGAAACGAAGCTCTTCCGCGGTGCTGTCCCGACCCAGTGCGCGATTGCGATGAGGGAAGCGACCGAATTGCTGAATGATCTGCAGGTGTTCCCGCGCAGATTTCAGAGAGCTGTCCACATGACCGGCCAATGCGTCCGGTGCCTCGGCTTTGATCACTTCCAGTGCAGACAGACATTGCTGCTGCAAATCCTCGTCTTCGGCATGCATTAACGGCATCACAAAGAAAACCTGCCCGCATAGCGGCAGCTTGCTGTGCATCTGCCGTGACAGCCCTTCGATGGCCAACGTAGCCGCTCGGTGATCGCCACTGAAAGCCTGCGCCTGTCCGCGGTAGATGTTGCGAGTGAACTGGTCCAGCAACAGTATCAACGCCAGCCGACCCTGGGGGGTTCTCTCCCAATCCACCAGCTCCTGTTGCAGCGCCGCATCCACCAGCACACCGAAGCGATGCTCAATGTCCGCGTCGTCTCCAGCCGTAGCCGCAAACCACCGCTTGGCCATATTGTCCGATGGCCAACCCTGCGCCATGCCATCCTTAAACCAGTAATCCAGTATTTCCTGCCACGACGGGCCTAAATCAAACATCGACTTTCACTCGGTTTTATTTACTGATCGCCCTTGGCCTCACAGCGCTCCGGCAGTTGCGGCTCTATCACTGACAAGGCGGTATCCAGCAACAGCGGCTGGGCATCAATGGTGGGGTGAATGCCGTCATCCTGCACCCAGCCTTGCTCAATCACGCCATCCAGAAAAAACGGCACCCAGGGGGCGGATGTGGATTGCGCAACGTCACGAAATTGTTGCTCGAACAAGGCCGTGTACTGCTGACCGTAATTGGGTGGAATGCGCATGCCCAGCAGCACCGTGGTGGCCCCCGCTTCCCGGGACAGCATGACCATTTGCTTCAGATTGCTGGCCATGGCCATGGGCGAGAGGCCGCGCAAACCATCGTTGCCGCCAAGTTCGATGACCACCAGCTCCGGCTGATGGCGTGACAACAGCGCCGGCAAACGTGTTTTGCCGCCAGCGGTGGTTTCACCGCTAACCGATGCATTGATGACGGGATAATCCGGGCACCTTTCTTGCAACTGCTGGTCCATAAGTGCAACCCAGCCGGCTGACTTTTCAATGCCGTAGGCAGCACTGATACTATCGCCCAGTATCAGCACACCGCTGGCGTGAACCGATACCGTCAGGCACAACAATTGAACCAGTAGAAGATATCTTGCCATGAATACAGCGTCTCCCGTTTTGCTTGCCCACAATGTCAGTAAGCGCGTTCAAGGCCCGGAGGGTGGGCTCGATTTGCTGCAGGATATCACGCTTGAAGTGAATGCCGGTGACAGCCTGGCCATTACCGGCCCCTCCGGTTCCGGCAAATCCACCTTGTTGTCACTGCTGGCCGGTCTTGATGTGCCCACCGCCGGCGACGTGAAGCTGAATGGGGCTTCGTTCAGCCAGGCCAATGAAGATGAACGGGCGCGGTTGCGCGGCGAACAGTGCGGCTTTGTGTTTCAGCACTTCCAGCTGATCAACGATCTCACCGCCCTGGAAAATGTCATGCTGCCGCTGGAAATTCTCAACCGGGAGAAGCGCCGGGAGCAGGCCATGCACTGGCTGGAACAGGTGGGCCTGGGGCGTCGACAGCATCACTTCCCGGCACAGCTGTCCGGTGGCGAGCAGCAGCGCGTTGCCCTTGCGCGGGCCTTTGTGGTGTCACCCGCCCTGCTGTTTGCTGATGAGCCCACCGGCAGCCTGGATTTCGCTAACGGTGAACACGTGGCCGACCTGCTGTTCTCGCTGAACGCGGAGCAAAAAACCGCGCTGGTGCTGGTCACCCATGACCCGCAGCTGGCCGGTCGCTGTCAGCGCTCCGTCTCTCTGACGGAGGGCCGCCTCAGTGTTTAAACCCTGGCGATCCCCCGCGTTTCGGGTTCAGGCCCTGGCCTTGCTGGTGGCTGCCTTTGCCATGACTGCCATGCTGATTCTGCGTGACAGCGTGGACCAGCGATTTAATCAACGCACCGCCGTGGCCTTGGGGGCTGACTGGATTCTGGAAGGCACCCGCTTCCCGGAAGCCGCTCAGCAACAGGCCGTTGCCGATTTATCCCATGCCGAGGCAGCCAGCTTTGCCAGCGTGCTGATCAATGAAGACCAGTTTTTGCTGGCCAGCATTCGTGCGTTGTCCGGCGGCTACCCGCTTTATGGTGAGCTATCGGTCAGCGACTCCCGTTTCAGCGACCCTTACGCCGTGGACCATGGCCCCGCATCGGGAACGGTCTGGCTGGCCGGTCAGGCGCTGGACCGGCTGGGTCTGAAAACCGGCGAATTCATCACGCTCGGGGAGCGTAGCTTGCTGATCGACAAGGTGCTGGTGCAGGAGCCGGACCAGCAGGCGGGTTTCTACAGCATGAATCCCCGCGCCCTTATTCATCTCTCTGACCTGGAGAGCACTGGCGTCCTTGGCCCAGGGAGCCGCTATCGGCACCACCTTATGGTCGCCGCGAATGCAGAGCAGCGCAGCCATCTGGATGAACTGCTTGGCGCCACCCTGCGTCCGGACCAGTCCATCGAAACCGTCGCCACCACCGACTTGCGTAGCCGTGGCCCGGTGGAGCAAATGTTCCTGTGGTCGCAATTGGCAGTCATGCTGGTCGTGCTACTGTGCGCCGCAGCCATTTACCTCACCGCCAGCCATCGTGCACGGCAACAGCAAACATTATGTGCCGTGATGAAAACCGTGGGCGCCCGGCAGCAACAGATCGTCAGGCGATTGCTGGGTGGTGATGTGCTTGCGCTGTTATTGCCGATTGTTGCCGGTGTTGCGCTTGCGGTGTTGGTGGGCTGGCAACTCTCCGCGCTGCTCGGTGCGGAACAGCTATTCCTGGCGCCGATGATCTGGGGGCTAGCGGGGCCGATTCTGCTCTGGCTGGGCTTTGCCGCACCCACGCTGTGGGTCAGCCTGTCGCTGCCCGCCACCGCACTACTCAGTGGGCGTGAAGCGCCGACCCGGCTGGGGCGGCGGGTTTTGCTCATCGCCATTATTACCCCTATTCCCCTGGCCGCCATCATGACCGGCTCACTGGCCGCGCTGTGGCCGCTATTGCTGCTCACCCTGGCGGTCTCCCTGGGGCTGCCGATGATTTTGTGGCCGCTGGTGCAGCTGCTGGATCGTTTCAGTACGCGCCTGAGCCTCCCTGCCCGGCTGGCCCTGCGCCGCCTGAGTCGCCGCAAGGCAACCACCCTGCCCTTGTTGGCGGCGCTGATCATTTCCCTGACGGTGCTTTCCCTGTCGGTGCAAACCGGCCGGGAGTTGCTGGGCGACTGGCGGGCAACACTCCCGGAACAAGCGCCCAACTATTTTGTGATCAATCTTTTTGATCAGGATCTGGACGCCTTCAACGACTGGCTTGCTGCACACAATAGCGAGTCGCAACCGCTCTATCCGGTGGTCCGGGCCCGGCTCACCGCGATTAACGACGAACCCGTGCGCAGCGCCGTTACCAAGGAAGAAGACCGAGCGGAGCGCGCCCTGAACCGGGACCTGTCTCTCACCGAAGCGGATGCCCTGCCGGACAGCAACATCCTCACCGAGGGTCGCTGGGCCAGCGGCCCTCAGGAAGTTACTGTGGAAAGCAAACTGGCGGACTCGCTGGGACTCAAGCTTGGGGACTCGCTTACCTTCACCGGTGCTGGCCCGGCAATCAGTGCCACCGTGGTCGGATTGCGAGAGGTGGACTGGGAAAGCTTTGCTCCCAATTTTTATTTTATCTTCTCCCCCGACACCCTGAAGAGCCAGGGGCGGACCTGGATCACCAGCTTTTTCCTGCCCGAAAACCAGCAGGCCGAGCTGGGCGAACTGGTGCAACAATTTCCGCAAATCAGCCTGCTGGACGTGAACGCCATCCTGGCCACGCTGCAGGACATTATCGCCCAGGCGAGCCGAGCGGCCTTTGTGGTCGGTGTCCTGTTATTACTCGCGGCCCTGCTGGTGCTGATGGCCGCGCTGCTGGCCATGACCGACGCCCTGCGCCGAGACAACCGCTTGCTGATCGTTATCGGCGGGCGCCGTGCCTTGCTGCGCAAAACCGCGGCCTTGCAGGCGTTCTATCTGTTCGGCGGAGCCGCACTGCTGGCCAATCTGATCCATCTGGCAGCGCTGATCCCGCTTGGGGCGCGCCTGTTCGACAGTCAGTTGCCATTGAGCGGCTGGCTGTTACTGCCGTGGGCCGTGGCCGGACTGGTCACGGTGGCCGCCCTGTTGGCGCCACCGTTGATGCCGAAAGGCTCAGGCCTGTCGGCGAGCCAATAGGGAAAATGCCACCCAGGCCGCCACGCTGCTGGCGGCCATCAAACCCGTCATGGGCAGCGTGCTGCCGTCGTGGAGCATGCCCAACACGGTCCCGATCAGCCCCGCCAGCAGGAACTGCAACGCCCCGTTCAGGCCGGTGGCGGCACCGCTGTCCCGATCAAACAGGTTGAGAAAGCTGGCGATGCCATTGGGCATGATCAGCGCCACCATGCCCGCCGCGATCATGATCAGCGGCACTACCCGCCACAGGGTCAGCATCCCGGCGAGGGTCAGTCCCAGCATGGCCGCGCAGGCCATCACCTGCAGCGTCAGCGCCACCTGCATGATCGCGGCACTGGAATACCGGCGCAGCAGCAAGACGTTCAAACGGTTCATGCCCAGCATAGTCACCACGTTGGCGCCGAAATACAGCGGGAACTGTTCCGGGCTGATACCGAAGTATTCCATGTAGAGAAACGCCGCATCGGTAATAAAGGTGAACATGGCGGCAAATGCCAGGGCGTTAGCCAGAATAAACCCCATGGCCTGACGGTTTCGCAGCACCCGGCCGTAGGCCAGGAACATGCGCTGGCGCAGCGGTTCGCTACTCGGTTTCACCGCCACGGTGGGCAGCAAAAAACGCACAATACCGAACAGCATGAACCCGTACATCGCCAGCATGTAGAAAATGCTTTGCCAGCCAAACAGCTTGAGCAGCAGTGCACCGACTGCCGGCGCAACCAGAGGCGCCACCAGCATCACCAGGCCAATGGTGGTCATCACCCTGGCGGCTTCCTTGCCGGTAAAGTGGTCCCGCACCGATGCCGCCGCGATAACCACCGTGGCGCCCCCGCCCAGGGCCTGCAAAAACCGCAGCATGTAGAGCATATCGATAGTCGAAGACAACGGGATGCTCAGGCAGCCGAGGATAAACAGGGTCAGGCCCACATAGGCCACCGGCTTGCGCCCGAACTGGTCTGACAGTGGCCCGCCCAGCCATTGGCCTGCCGCCACCCCCAGCACATAGACACTCACCGACACTTCAACCGCATGGATTTCAACGGAGAAATGGCCGGACATGGCCAACAAGGCGGGAAGGTAGGTATCGATGGCTAGCGGCCCCAATGCCACCAGCGTGGCGAGCAGCAATGCCAAACGGCCGGGAGACAGATTTTGCATGGAAGATCCTGGTGCTGGTCCGCGAGTGCAGGTTGTCTCACCTCGCGCGACCGGATTGGGAATGATGCACAGGGTGGCTGGGGGCCCCAGGGCAGCATCAACGATGCCGGGGAATTACACCCCCAGGAGCGCAATCGCCCGGAATGGTACCGCAATGCCCAGCCCCTTTCAGTTACTTTATGAATCCAATTCATTTTCTTTGAATGAAAAGCCGAAAAAACGAGTTGCGGCGCAGCTGGTGGGCTGTGACTATTACCCGGCTCAGCAGGTAGCCCGCCCGACGCACCGTGCCGGAATACACGTTTACCGACACCGGCAATCATGCATAATGCGGCTTACCTCGTGGCAGCATGGCCGGCAGCGATATGCGCCTGCCCTGTTGGCACCGTCAATACCCCGTCTCGCCGGCCCATGGATAAGCGCTCGCCAGATGTGGATTTCGTTTCATCACCTAGGAACTTCATGGATTTAAGCGTCCCTTTCCAGTTAGCCATCATCACCGTGGTTGCGTTCGCCTGCCAGTGGCTATCCTGGAGAATCAAGCTCCCCGCCATTTTGCCGTTGCTGCTTACCGGCCTTGCCCTTGGCCCGTTTTTCGACGTACTGCAACCCAAGGAGTTGTTCGGCGACCTGCTGCTTCCCGGTGTCTCTCTGGCGGTATCCATTATCCTGTTCGAAGGCGCGATGACCCTGCGCTTCGATGAAATTCGTGGGCTGGAAAAAACGGTGCGCCGGCTGGTCACCTGGGGCGCCCTGGTGACCTGGAGTATCGTGACGGTTTCCGCCTGGTGGGTGCTGAAGCTGCCGCTCGGGCTGGCTTTGCTGTTCGGTGCCCTGGTGGTGGTGACCGGCCCTACCGTAATTGTTCCCCTGTTGCGCAGCGTGCGACCGGTAAGCAGCGTGGCGCGACTGCTGCGCTGGGAAGGGATCGTGATCGACCCGCTGGGGGCGATTTTCGCGGTACTGGCCTACGAGCTGGTGGTGGCGAGCGGTCAGGATGGTGCGGTGCTTCATACGCTCTGGCTGTTCATTCAGACCATTGGTGTGGGCGCCGCAATTGGTGCTGTGGTGGCGTTCGGGCTTGCTGAGCTGTTACGTCGCCACCTGATCCCCGAATATCTGCGCAGTTTTCTGGTGCTGTCATCGATCATCGGTGAATTCGTTCTGGCCAACGGCCTGAGTGAGGAATCCGGGCTGGTTGCGGTTACCGTCACGGGTATCGTGCTCGCCAACCGCAAAGGCGTGCGTACCGACGACATTCTCCACTTCAAGGAGAACCTGTCCGTCATGCTGATTTCCGGCCTCTTTATCGTGCTGGCAGCCCGGCTGGAAATGAGTGAACTGAGTCAGCTTGGGCTCACCGCTCTGGCGGTACTGGCGATCATCCAGTTCGTGGCGCGCCCCCTGTCGGTTTGGGTATCCACATTGGGCTCATCGCTAAACTGGCGAGAGAAGTCCCTGCTCGCCTGGATTGCTCCGCGCGGTATTGTTGCCGCGGCAATCTCCGCCCTGTTTGCCGAACGCTTGCAGCAAAACGGTGTGCCCGGAGCAGAAAAACTGGTGCCGCTCACCTTTATGGTGATTATCGGCACGGTAGCGTTGCAGAGCCTCACGGCTCGGCCTCTAGCCCGCCTGCTGAAAGTGGCGGAACCTGCCGCACGTGGCTTCCTGATCATTGGCGCCAACCCGGTGGCCCGGGCCATTGGTGCGGCCTTGCAGAAAAACCAATACCCGGTGGTCGTCACCGATTCCAGCTGGGAATCCATTCGCTCTGCCCGGATGGAGGGGCTGGGGACGTTCTACGGCAACCCGGTATCACAGCATGCGGATCAATATCTGGATCTGGTGGGCTATGGCAAGTTGTTGGGCCTCAGCCCCCGCCGTGAACTTAATACCATGGCGACCATGCGCTATCGGCTGGAATTCGGGGAGCAGAACATTTTCAGCCTGCCCACCCAGAAGACGGAAAAGGAAGTGAAGCATGAAGTGGCGCCGGAGCACCGTGGTGCCACCCTGTTTGCGCCGGATATGACCTATGCACGGCTGGCCAGCCTGCTCAGCCAGGGGGCGGAAATCCGTAAAACACGCCTCACCGAAGAGTTCAGTTTCCAAGCCTACAAGGAAGCGCCGGGGCGCCAGGTCTGGCCGCTATTTGCTATTGATGCCCGCGAGCGCATCCATGTGTTCTCCGCAGAAGAACAGCCCGATCCCAAGGCCGGCTGGCATATTCTTGGGCTGGTGAAAGAAGACGCCGGCAAGGAAGAAAAGAAAGCCGAAGCCCGTGCAGAAGCCGCTGCCGAGAAGACCGCCGCGGAAAACAAAGCGGACAGCAAAGCCGAAGGAAAAGCCGGGAAAGCTGACGACAAATCCAACAAGGACAAGTCCGGGTCAGCCACCACGGGGAAAGAGAAAGGAAACCCACAGAAAACGCCAAGCGCATAACGCCCTTTGCAAGCGTGTGCCTGTCGCCAAAAAGAGCGGCGACAGGCGCGTGCTTGCGACTCTTTCTACCACTCGCGCCTCAACGGGATCAGGCGTTTCCAGACAGGCGGCAAGGCTCAGCCTGTGTTGCGCTGTTGCTCGGCATCATCACCCACAAACGAATCAATCAGGCCGCATACCCGGCCATCATCCAGTCGGCAATCAGGCGCGCCCTGCCATTCATTCATCGCATCACGCATACGCGTGCTCAACGCCTGCAGCTCGGCAATGCGGGCCTCTACCTGCGTTAACCGGTTTTCAATCAAGGTGCGGACCTGGCCGCAAGGCGTTTCCCCTTCACGGGATGCCTGGGTCAGGGACTGGATGTCGCCCAACGTGAATCCCAAAGAGCGTGCTTTCAGGGCGAAGCGCAACAACCGTAAATCTTCTGCCCCGTAATAGCGGTATCCGTTATGGCTGTCACGCCTCGGTGACAGCAAACCAATATCCGTGTAATGGCGAACGGTTTCAGCGGTGGTATTCCCCTGTTTTGCCAGTTCCGATACACGCATGCGGTTACTCCTGATCAGCGGGCAGGATGGGTGATAGAGAGGTCTGCCCCCACAGCTGCCAGCTTTGTGGCACCGGCCGGCTATGGGCGGCAAAAAACGCCTTTACAGAATCCATGATGGTCGCGACAGACAGCTGCCGGGTCAGCGCGGTACCAAAAGCGGTCTGTTCCGGCGTGTGATTCAGTGTGCATTGCAGCGCCACATCAGCCAGCAGCAGCTCATCCTCATGGCGCTGCCAGGCATCACGCAATGGCGCGGCCAGCCAGCCACACTGTTGAAATTCCAGCGCGTACTGCCCTTCCAGCCACCACAGATAAGCATCATCGCCCAGTGCGCCCAGCAACGCATCATGCTGTTGCCGGTACTGATCCGTGTCGCCACTGGCGATGGCCCGGCGCAACAACCAGATCATCGGCTGTTCGGATTCAAGCTGATGGGTGGCCGCGATGCGCTCACAGGGTTTGCCCAGGCACTGGGTCAGCCACAAGGTCAGGGCTGCGGAGCGCCCTTCAGCCAAATTGGCCACCCGAGCCTCGTTTGGCGATTCGCCGAGTGCCTCCAGAAACGCCTTGCCACCCTCACTCTGCAACCAGCGCCCTTCTTTCAGCAACGCCGTTAGCCGCAGCCCGGAGCTATAGTCGTACCAATCGGTCAAGGTGTAAGGCGTAGCCGGGGTGCCTTCCAGGCGGAGAAAGCTGATTCCGCCACCGGGAAAATGCAGCCGTACCCGTGCCGCAAAACGACTGTCGCTTTCATTGAAGCCAGTGATCGCAAAACGGTCGATGGGCTGCGCCTGTACCCAGGGTTTGATGGTCGACGCCGGTAGCGGCACGATATCCTGGCGCTGTAGCAGCACATCCAGTTGGCCCTGCGAGAGATCGGCCCGTAATTGGCTCAGGGTGTTACTGGTATCGTCACTGTGCGCAGGCAAAGGCAGCAGCAAAGAGGCAAGCAGAGACAGCGTTGAGCACCAGCGGAACATGAACATAAACCGTGAAGACAATGGAGGGAAGACCCTACCACAGGGGACAGCCCGGGCGTGATTAAACCCGAGCCGGATAGCCGGTAATGCGGCGAATGGAACGATATAACGGCGCCAGCCGGGGATATAACTTGCGGTAGACGTCCCGGTACAGGGCGTCGTAGTGGCGTGCCGGGGCCGCCTCTGGCAGGAAGGTGTCGCCCGGGCGTGTCATTGCTGCCACCGCAGAGGGATAGTCCGGGTGCAGGCCCAAAGCGACAGCCGCATTGATCGCAGCTCCCAGACCGGATGTTTCCGTGGTGTGGGGCCTCACTGCAGGCAAATTGAAGATGTTCGCGGTGATCTGCATGATCGCATCACTTTGCGAGCCACCGCCGGACACGCGCAGGGAGGTGACCGGAATGCGGTTACGTTTTTCCAGCCGCTCTTTCCCCTCGCGCAGGGCATAGGCAATGCCTTCGATAATCGCCCGGTACATGTGAGCGCGGGTGTGTACATCGCCAAACCCGATAATGGCCCCCTTGGCCTCTGGACCGGGAATGCGCACGCCCGGGTTCCAGAATGGCTGCAGCATTAACCCCATGGCGCCCGGCGAAGACTCTTCCAGCAAGGCTTCAAAGAGCGTTTCCGGTGCCACGCCAAGTGTCTCGGCCTGCTGCACTTCCTGTTGCCCGAATTCGCGTTTGAACCAGTTGACCATCCAGTAACCGCGCTGAACGATGATTTCGGAATTATAGCGATCGGGCACGGCGGCACCGTAGGCCGGGACAAAGGTGATCGGCTCCACGTAGCGCGCGTTGCAGGTGTTGAACGTGGCGGTGGTACCGTAACTCAGGTTGCCGATTTCCGGGGTGAACGCGCCCGCCCCCAGCACTTCGCAAGCTTTGTCGGCGCCGCAGGCAATCAGGGGCAGCCCCTCGGGGATGCCTGTGGCCTGGCTGGCCTGTTCGGTGATCGCCCCCAGTGGTTTGCCGGGCACCACCAGCTCCGGCAACTGTTCACGCTGAACCCGCAAGGCCTGCCATTTAAGGTCATGGGCCGGCGCCCAGCAGCGCCCTTTGTAATCGAAAGGAATGTAGCCCACCTGCGACGCAGTGCAGTCACGCAGCTGGCCGGTAAGCTGATAGGTCAGGTAGCCCGACAGCAGCAAAAAGTGTCGGGTTTTCTGCCACAGCGCAGGCTCATCCACGGCCAGCCAGTTGCATTCGGCCTTGGCCTGGAACTGCCGCAGGGTTTCCCCCTGCCCCATCACTGTCACCGGGGCGGCCAGCCACCAGGGCAGCCGGGGGATGGAATCCGTGCGACGCTGGTCCAGCCAGATAATCGCCGGGCGCATCGGTTGCTTGTGTTCATTAAGACACACCACCGAAGCCCGCTGCGTGGTCAGTGCCACCGCTTTAACCTGATGTTTGAGTGCGCCGTGCTGCTCCCATAGCCCCTGGCAAGCGAGTCCGAGCTGTTCCCAGAAATAGCTGGCATGTTGTTCTGCCTGGCCCGGCTCGTGGGAGAAATAAGGCTCGATATGCTGCTGGTAACGGGCGATCAGCTCGCCGTCGCGATTGAATAGCATGGCACGCACGCTTTGCGTGCCCTGATCCAGCGCCAGTACCAGCGGCTCATCCATCATCCTGCCTGCTTCTCCCGGATCTCGGCCGAAACGTTCGGCTCAGCAGCGGCACCAGCAGGTGTGGGCACGCCATAGTAGCGCTGATGAATCTGCCGGTAGCGGATCAGCTCCTTGTCCCAGCGGGTGTCATCCCAGCCCAGGGCCTGCTGGATTTGCGCACGCAATGTCGCCAGCACCGCGATCCCTGCGGCGGGCTTAAGCAGCCCAAGGCGGGTGCGACGCAACATCAGATCATCCAGATGCACCACCGATTCATGGGCCAGAATCCACTCAATAAAGGCTGGATTCGTCTGGTCTGCATGCAGAAACGCCTCCACCGCTTCGGGGGCATTCTCGATGGGCTCAAAACCCCGCGCTTTGCTTTTCTGGCTGCGCCGGTGCTCTTTATCGTCAATCAAACCGGTGGCCAACAGCGCATCCAGTGCAATCAACCGAAAGGTAGTGAGCTTGCCGCCGCTGACGGTGACAATGCCATTCTCCCCCCAAACCGCATGGTCCCGACGCTCCTTGGACGGATCCACACCCTTGCCTGAGGCGATAACCGGGCGCACGCCAGCGATGGTCGAATAGATGTGTTCACGGGTTACGTTTCGGCCGGGGAACTGGGTATTGATCAGCTTGAGCAGGTAGACCACCTCCCGATCACTGGCCGCGGCCTCAATATCCATGTCCTGGGGGTGATCCAGGTCCGTGGTGCCCACACAGGTCACCCCTTCCCAGGGAAAGACAAACACCGGCCGGCCATCCTCGGGATGCATCACCGTAAGGCAATCGTTGACCGGTAATACGGCGGGGTCGATAAACAGGTGGCTGCCACGCAATGGCCGCACCCTGGCCTCGGTACCGGAAAAACGATCCGCCCAGGCCCCGGTGGCACTCACCACCGCAGTCGCCTTGAGGGTGGACAGTTCACCACTGACCCGGTCTTCAACAGTAACAGAGAAGCCCTGTTCCCCCTTTTCGCTCCGCTCTGCCTGAACGACACGAGCGTAATTCTGTGCCACCCCGCCATGGCGCGCGCCCTCCAGCAGCGTGCGCATGACCAGGCGGCAATCGTCGGTGAGTGCGTCGGTATAGCACATGGCCCCGGTGAGATCCTGATCCCGCAGCCCGGGCACCCGCTCTAACAATTGCGCCCGGTTGAGGTAACGGTGGTCGCGAATACCGGCCAGAAAATCATACAGCCACAACACCGCCTTCATGGGCCAGCGCCCGGGGAATACCCCCTTGCGCAACGGGAAAAGATAGGTCGCCCGCTCTACCAGGCCCGGCAACTCATTGAGCAACCGTTCACGCTCCAGCAGGGAATGGCGTGTCAGGGCAATGTCGCCCTGGGCAATGTAGCGCAAGCCGCCGTGCACCATTTTGGAGGAACGACTGGAGGTACCCCAGGCGAAATCGGTTTGTTCCAGTAGCAACACCCGCTGCCCGCGACGGGCCGCTTCAAGCATGACACCGGCGCCCGTGATGCCGCCACCGATGACGATCAGGTCCCATTGCGGCTTGCCCTGTGTGGCGGGTGTGGCCAGTTCTGTCAGCGTGCGGCGTTGGCCGAGCATAAAATTTTTCCTGTTGGTCGTAAGCGAATCGTGCCTGTATCAGTCGTCGATCAAGCAGCCGGGATTCAGGCGATGCTGGGGGTCGAAGTGATCGACCAGCCGGTTCAGCACCGCCATTCCCTGCTCACCTTTTTCATGGTGCAACCAGGGCGCGTGATCACGACCTACGCCATGCTGGTGACTGATGGTGCCACCGTTCGCCACAATGGCCTCACAGGCTGCCTGCTTCAGCACCCGCCAGCGAGCCAGCGTGGTTTCGTAACTGTCCGCGCAGCGAAACACGTAAGTGGTATAGATACTGGAACCTTGCGAGTACAAATGTGACAGGTGCGTAAAGACATGCACTTGCTCGCCGTCTCCCGCGTTATCACGCACCGCCTGTTCCATGGCAACCATGGCCGGGGTCACGCGGTTCCAGTCCACGGCGGTTTCAAAGGTATCGACCACATAACCATGCTCCCACAAACCGTGGCGCAGGTACGGTGAGCGGAAACGGGACTCTTCCCACTTTTTCCCCAGCAGGGTACCCACCATGACGCCACCAGCCTGACGGATCCGCTTGCGAGCCTGAGCAAGCACGTGACGCGCCTGGGCCTTGTCGCCGGTTACGCCGAACGTGATCATGCATTTGCCGTCACCACAGCCACGCACATTCAGATAACGATGCAAAATACCGACCAATTTTTCGTGGCCGGCCAACATCAGGTGTGTACGGGTTTCTTCTGCATTGGACAGGCGCAGCATGGAAAGCGGTATCTTCGCCTGGGTCATCTGCCGCACCAGCTCTTTGCCGGTATCCCAGTCGGGGGCGAAGGCCACCTGAAACGTTTCCGTTTCCGGCAAGGGCGTGACCCGCACTTTCACTTCGGTGATCACCCCCATGCGCCCTTCCGAGCCAAGGATGATTTCCCGCAGGTCAGGCCCAGCTGATGAGGCCGGAATGGTAGGAATCGTCAATGTACCTTTGGGCGTTTCCACTCGACCACCGGCAAACATTTGCTCGATGCGGCCATAACGCATGGATTGCTGGCCGCTGGAACGACTGGCCACCCAGCCGCCAATGGTGGACAGCTCCCAGGACTGGGGAAAGTGCCCCAGCATGTAGCCCCGCTCACGGAGCTGCTGCTCGACCTTGGGGCCCGGTGTTCCCGCACCAAACGTGGCGATCTGGCTTTGCGTATCCAGATCCATCAGCTGGTCCATGGCCGCCAGGCTCAAGGTCAGAACCGGTGCATCGCCATCCGGGGGATTGATATGCCCTGCCACGGACGTGCCGCCGCCATAGGCAATCACGGTAATGCCCTGGGCCAGAGCCCAATCGAGCAGTTCGCGAACTTCCTCGCTGCTGGAGGGTGTGGCAACCCCATCCGGGAATCGCTCGAACTCGCCGGAGCGCATGGCCAGCCAGTCTGGCAGGCTTTGCCCGCGTGCATGGCGCAGACGGGTTTCCGGGTCTGTCTTCACGCCCGGATGGTCCGGCAACCGGGACGCCGGCACCTGGGCAATCACGGCTGCCATTTCCGCGTCCGGTAGCGGCTCCGCCCGGCCCAGGCGGGACTGAATAAAGGCCAGCCCTGACGGTTTCAACGGATAGTGATTGTTACTGTCACCCCAGCCATTCCAGCGTCGCATGCATACACTCCTTATTTTTCCCCATAGTAGTCCTGACACGCCGGGCTTTCACTGGCGTGGCAGGACATTGCATGGACTATTTGTGACAAAGGAGGTTTGGGGGGAGCAACAACGGTCAGGGGCAGGTCACAGCAACCAGCGGCGCCAGCCTTGCTTGCGAGCCATCGCGCGCTCCTGATTCAGAGAATCCAGCATGCCGTCAATCGAGGCCGCGACGGTTTCACGCACCGCCCAGCAGGCCTCTGCATCCCCTTCTCTGCCGGCCCAGGGAGCGGTAGAAATGGGCTCCCCGATCTGGAACCAGAGCGGCTCCGGCTTGGGAATCAGGGTCGGCCCCACGCCCCGGCTCAATGGCATGAACATGTCCCCGCCACGTAATAGCTTGTCGAGCCGTGGGCGCTTCAGCAAAGTGCGGCCCAGCCAGGATTGCTGGAAATCGTTACCGTCAACCAGTACGCGGTAAGCTTCGTCACAACCGGCCGAGGCAAACGGAATAATGTGGTAGCCGTGCTCAATGGCCATGCGTGCAAATCCCGTACGTTGCTTCCACACCAGCTTGTGCACTTCATCCTTGCGCATGGCCACTTCCCGGGCGCCGCCGGGAAAGACCAGCACCGGCTGTCCGGCCTGCATCAGTTGTGTGCAATTGTCAGGATTGCCTTCCACTGCCCCCCAGCGTTTCAGCAATGGCCCCCAGCCCGGCACGCGGAAATGCACCCGGTCTCCAAGGGCCCTGGGAAAAACGCCGGTTTGCCGGTACAGCTCCAGTACGAAAAGCGGGGAATCAATCAGGCCGTACAGGCCATGGTTGCCCACAAACAGCGCCGGGCGCTGTGGGTCTACATTGTCGGCACCCAATAACCGGGGAGCAAAATAGTGCCGGGACACAGCCAGCAGCCGGTCCATGGTCGCCAGCGATGGTGGAGAAAAATCCTGAATAGCCAAGCGATATCCTGTAATGATTTGATCAAATTGGGTGCAGTCGTGACGCCGGCACTTTACCAGCTTTTACACTACCGCTATGGTTCATTCAGGCCTAAACCAGTAAAAAAACCAATATGTTATCGAATCCCAAGGAGCTTTCATGAAACGATTTGCCGGGTCACTTGCGCTGGCGAGTGCGATTGCCGTTACGGGCTGCAGCACGGTTAATCCCTATACGGGTGAAAAACAGACCTCCAAAGCCACATCCGGTGCGGCAATTGGTGCGGTAGCGGGTGCCCTGATCGGTATCGCCACCTCAGACAGCGCCAAAGAACGTAAAGAGCGTGCGCTGGCCGGGGCTGGCATCGGTGCGGTTACCGGTGGTGGTGTGGGCTATTACATGGACGTTCAGGAAGCCAAGCTGCGCCAGAAGCTCGAAGGCGCCGGTGTTTCCGTTACCCGTGATGGCGAGAACATCATCCTCAACATGCCGGGCAACCTGACCTTTGCCACCGACAGCACCAATGTGAAGTCTTCTTTCGATCCAGTGCTGGATGCGGTGTCCGAAGTGCTTAATGAATACAAGTCCACCATGATTCAGGTGGCCGGCCACACAGACAGCACTGGCGGCGACCGTTACAACCTGCTGCTGTCCCAGCAACGGGCCCAGGCGGTATCCAACAAGCTGTCTGGCTACGGCGTTGAGCAGGTTCGCCTGGACACCGTGGGCTTTGGTGAAACCCAGCCGATTGCCAGCAACAATACGGCCAGCGGCCGGGAACAGAACCGTCGCGTGGAACTGACACTGCTGCCTTACACCAAGTAAGCACAGCAGCGATTCCCGCATGGCGGCGAGCCTGGCTCGCCGCCATTGTTTTACGCCCTCCCCGTTGTTTTAAGCCCCCGTTTTTTCCACTGCAACTTTTTCCAATACAACCGCAACATTTCGAATGTACGCCCGCGCCCTTTTCGCCATGCTCCCCGTTAGCTTCATTTCCCTTCATACTTCACTTCGTAACTACGGGGGCAGGGCCCATGCGAACAGGCCAACGCACAACGATGAATGCAGACCAGCAACGGCAGCAAGCTATCAATGAACACCGGTGCATCCCGGGTGATGCCTTTGTGTATGGAGTCGTTACAACCGGCATTTTCTGCCTGCCCACCTGCCCTTCGCGTCGTCCACGCAGTGAGAATGTTCGTCTGTTCGATAATGCCAGGGCAGCCCTGCAGAGCGGTTATCGTCCCTGTCGTCGCTGTCACCCTCTGGGGGATTCCCCGTCGCCCATCGTGACCACAGTGATTGCCCTGTGCCGCACCATAGACACGGCGGAACACAAACCCACACTGGCGGAATTATCCGTGCAATCCGGCTGGAGTCCCTCCCACCTTCAGCGCCAGTTCAAGGCCATTACCGGAATTTCCCCGCATCAATACGGTGTTGCCGTCCGTCGCCGCCGGGTCCGCCAACAGTTACGCGACGACCAGCCGCTGACCCGCGCCGCACATCACGCCGGCTTTGATTCCAGTAGCCATCTCCATGGCTCCGCCGGGCAAACCCTGGGCATGAAACCGGGACAGTATCGTCAGGCAGGCCAGGGCCTGGCGCTACGCGTCGCCATTGCTGACAGCTCACTGGGCGCCGTGCTGGTGGCAGAAAGCGAAAACGGTATCTGTGCCGTTGCCATGGGCGATGATCCGGATGCCCTGCTGGGCGATTTCGAACAGGAATTCAGCGGTGCAGAACTGTTACCCGGCAACAAGGCATTCGAGAAGCGTGTCGCCATGGTCATTACGCTGATTGATGCCCCCCTTGGCACACAGACTCCGCTGCCGGATGCCCTGCCTGTGGATATACGCGGCACAGCTTTTCAAGAACAGGTGTGGGCCGCGCTCCGGGCTATTCCGGCAGGACAAACCCTGTCCTATCAAGCGTTGGCGGAAACGCTGGGGCGACCCACTGCCGCCCGCGCCGTGGCCAGGGCTTGCGCCAGTAACAGGCTGGCGGTACTGGTGCCCTGCCACCGTATTGTCCGCGCCGACGGCGGTCTGTCTGGCTACCGTTGGGGGGTTGAACGCAAGGCCGCCTTGCTCGCCCGGGAACAGGGAAATAAAAAGGCGTGAGCAGCCTCACCCTTGCCTTGCCGCCTCACTTTAGTGTGCCTGCTTTCCTCGATTTCCACGGCCGTGACCAGCACGCCATTTCCGAGCAGGTAGAAAGTAATGTGCTTCGCAAAGCCGTGACCCTTGATGGCCGCCCCTGCTTGCTGGCTCTGGATTTCAATCAGCCCGGGCAGGTCCGCGCCACGGCCAGGACACTCACCCGTACCGCATTATCCCGACAGACTCGCGCCATGCTTGGCCTCGACCAAGCTGTGCACACGTTCGAACAAGCGGTTACAGGCCAGGCGACACCACTCGGCCAGCTGGTGGACAGGCAACGCGGGCTGCGTGTGCCGCAATCGGCGACCCCGTTCGAGGCATTGAGCTGGGCCATCATCGGGCAACAGATCAGTGTCAGCGCGGCCACCGCAATCCGACGACGGTTTATTCAGCTGGCGGGGCAAACGAGAATAAGCGGCCTGCACTGCTACCCTGACGCCGCCGCGGTGAACCAGCTGGATGCCAGCGCACTGCGCAGTGTCGGCTTTTCAGCCAGCAAGGCAGAGACGTTATTGACGGTGTCACTGTGCTGCTGTGAGCACGCCCTGCTTCCCGACGCATTACACTCAGTGGCCGACGCACAGAGCACGGAGCAGGCCCTGCTTGGCATTCGCGGGCTGGGGCCCTGGAGTGTGAATTACACCCTGTTACGAGGGTATGGCTACCTGGATGGCAGCCTGCACGGCGATGTGGCGGTGCAGAAAGCACTGCAACAGTTGTTGGCCATGAAGGCGCGACCGACTGCGAAAGCGACCCAGGATTGGCTGGCCGCATTCACGCCATGGCGGGCGCTGGTGGCGGCGCATCTGTGGCAGTCGTTACAGGTGCAAGCCTGAGGCGTTTCAAGCCTTGCGGGCAAGGCGCCAGGCCAGAATAGACATGGGCAACAGCAACGCGATCACCAACAGATAGGGCCAGCGGTGATCCAGGGTGTAGAGGCCGGTTCCCACCAGTGGCCCGACAATAAACCCCAAGGCCGGACAGGCACTGGCCAGGCCCGCCACTCGCCCCTGCTCCTCCGTGGGCACCCGCAGGCTGGCCAGGGACATGATTGCCGGCATGCCAAACCCCAGCCCCAGCCCGACCAGCAGCACCGCCCCGCTCATCAAGGCCTCCGTGTCCGCCAGCCAGAGAATAACGGCACCGGCCCCGATACTGGGCACGGCCAGCGCGATCAACAGGGTCGCCGGGGCTTTTAGCCACTGCACCACAATCAACTGTCCCGACAGCGATGTCAGTGCGGCCATCATCATGGTCAGCCCCAGCGCCCTTGCCGCTTCGGCAGGACTCATCAGGAACTGGTCCTGAAACAGAAAACCCAGGGTT
The DNA here is from genome assembly GCF_000155615.1 of Alcanivorax sp. DG881. Classification (GTDB taxonomy): domain Bacteria; phylum Pseudomonadota; class Gammaproteobacteria; order Pseudomonadales; family Alcanivoracaceae; genus Alcanivorax. The sequence goes on from NZ_DS989915.1 coordinate 464,462, forward strand.
TGCTGAATCAATGCAAAGCTCATGAACAGCATCACCCCGGTCAGCAACAGGTCGCGCAAGCGCGGGTCTGCATAGGCGGCCAACCCGTGACGCAGCACGGAACGCAGCGGCACCGTGCGTGCCGTGGGGCGGTGTGGTGACGGTGGTAGCCACAGGGCCACGCCGATCGCCATAAGGGCGGTCAGTACCGCCACGCCGTAAAGCGGGAACACCAGCGCAATGGCGGCCAGAATACCGCCGGACACCGGGCCGACCACGGTACCAATATTGTTGGCAGCCCCGATGCGGCCCATGCCCTGGGTGCGTTGCTCCGGCGTGGTAATGTCAGCGGTATACGCAGCGGCCGCTGCCGGGGTTGCCGCCATGATGGCGGCCTGAAGCATACGGCTGAGCACCAGAGCCGCCACCAGCCCGCCCCCCACCAATGCCCCGCGCAGGCCCAGATCAAACACCACGGCGAACGACAGCGTACCCAGCGAATACCCCGACAGCCCAATCACCATGACCCGCTTGCGACCCAGCGATTCACTCAAGGTGCCCCACACTGGGCTGGCCAGGGCGAACACCAGTGACGAACAACTGATGATCAGCCCTACCTGCATTTCCGTCATACCAGTGGCCCGCCCCAATGACGGCAGCAGGGTAAAAACCAGCGTCTGCCCCAGTGCTGTCACCGCCACAGCCGCCAACAGCATTGTGTGACTGAAGGCCCGCGAGGTAGGCTTGCCAGCGATTTCGGTGGAAGGGTCAAGCTGTGACATTACAGATTCCGGTTCAAGGTGTGGCAGATTGCGCACCGCTGCGGGGCGCATCGCATCAGAGGGTGCTGGCGGACTGGCTGGCCGAGGCGCCTTTTACCCTCGCCATGTCATCCGGGTTTTTCGGTTTTTTTGCCCATTTCGGCACCCTGCGCGCCCTGCTTGAGCACGGTCTGGCACCTGCTCGTTTCTGTGGCTCCAGCGCCGGCGCGCTAGTGGGCGCCTGCGTGGCCTCTGGCGCCAGCATCAATGCCATCGAAGACATGCTGCTCGGTCTGGATCGATCCCAGTTCTGGGACCCCTCCCCCGGGCTGGGTTTGTTATCCGGTCAGGCTTTTCGCCGAATGCTGGCAGGCCTGCTACCCACCCAGCGCGTGGAAGATGCCCGCACCCCGCTGGCGGTCTCTGCCTGGCAGGCGAAAAGCCGGCGTACGCAGGTGTTACAACAAGGCAATTTGGTGGAAGCGGTATATGCCTCCTGCGCCGTCCCCTTGCTGTTTCAGCCGGCCCGGATTGGCGGGCGCTACTACTGGGACGGCGGCATTGCCGACCGGCACGGGCTGGCAGCCACCTACCCCGGAGAGCGCGTACTCTATCACCATTTGCAGTCCCGCTCTCCCTGGCGCGGCCCTTACAGCAAGGCTCTGCATCACCCTTATCGACCGAATCTGATCACCCTTGCCATTGACGGTCTGGTTCGCTCCGGGCCCGGCAAGCTGGAACAGGGGCGCCAGGCCATGCACCAGGCCTATAACGCCACCGGCCGGGCATTGGCCCGGCCGGTGGGGGGTGCGTTGATTATCGAATCGGTTCAGGACGCCTCGCCGTAGAGCGGCTTGGACAGTTCGGCCCAGTCGATCTGCCCATCGTCCACCAGGTTTTCAAACTGCAGGATGCCCAGTTCTTCAAAGCGTGGCCGCACGGAATCGGTGAGCAAACCAATCCGTTTCAGATTGGGCATAATCCGGGTGAACAGCAGATTACGGAACTGCGCCATGATGGTGGACGACAATACCTGCTCGCGGGCAGCATCCACATCCCAGCCAAAGTGTTCGAATACTTCGGTGCTGATCAATCGCTCCCGCATGACCACACAAGCCTCGAAGGCAAAGTGGGCACGCTCTTCTTTTTCCTCTTCAGACAGTGTCTCAACAAAGTCCTCCAAGTAGTTGACACCAAAGGTAACGTGCCGTGCTTCATCGCGAATAACAAGATGAATGATCTGCTTTAACAAAGGATCCTGGGCAGTCATTTTCAAGGTATTGAATGCGGCCAGCGCCAGCCCTTCGATGATGATCTGCATGCCGATAAACTTCAGGTCCCAGCGGGGATCAGACAGAATCTTGTCCAGCAGGGATTTCAGGTTCGGATTCACCGGGTAGAGAATGCCGATCTTTTCCTGCAGGTAACGCGTGAAGACCTCCACATGGCGCGCTTCATCAAAGGTCTGGCTGGCCGCATAGAGTTTGGCGTCATAGGTGGGCGCGCAGCTGGCCAGCTGGGAGGCCACCAGTAACGCCCCCTGCTCCCCATGTACAAACTGCGCGAGCATCCAGGCCAGGTTGTGCCAGCCAAAACGCAGCTTTTCATCCTCACTTAATGCTTCGAAGGTGTCCCAGCCGTGAAACGGGTTGAAGGACTGATCCAGTGGCACTTCGGATTTGGGGAAGCTCTCGGACCAATCCACATCCATGTCCGCATTCCAGTTGAGCTCTTTGCCCAGTTTGTAGAGCTTGCGGATGCGGCCATCGGCGGAAGAATAATCCCAGTTGTAGTGGCCCGTGAGCGGGGTCTGAAATATTTCCACCACATCTTCAACGTGTTGCGCACTCAATTTGTCTTCGATGTCTTCGTGGCCTGGCCCATCCCAGTTGTCGTAAATACTGACCTGGGTAGGCGGCGTGCTGACTTTGGTTATTTTCATGGGCATCCCTTGGTAGCGCTAAGTCATAACTCAACGCTAGGCGGATGCCGGGAAGGGAGCAATGTCGTGATATGACAATTAGCGCCGTCCGTGGCGCCTAAACACAATGGATCGGGATCCTTAGTCCGTGCTGCCATCATCAGAGAGGAGGAAGTGAGCGCGGGCAATGGTAATAGGCTCCTGGCGGTTTTTTTGCCAGGCACTGATGTGCACGTTGGCGATACGACGGCCCAGACGCGTAACGCTGCATTCCGCGTAGGTATTGCGGAACAACCCTGCGCGCAGATAATCGATGGTGAAATCGATGGTTTTCGGCACTTTGGGCTCGCCCATTTGCAGCAGGATGAAGATAATCGCCGCCTGCTCCATAAAACCGGCTACCGCCCCGCCATGCAGCGCAGGCAAGGTCGGATTGCCTACCACATTGTCATGCTTGGGCAGCACAAAGGTCAGCTCATCCCCTTGGGCGATGACCTGAATGCCCAGAAACCGTGCATACGGCACCCGGTCGATCAGGGCCTGATAGTCTGCCTCGCCACTGCGGCACTCTTCGATCAGCGTTTTCAATGCTTTCATTGGCCCACCACCGTGCCTGCCTTGTCAATTTTTAGTCGCGTATAGGTTGCCAACCCGGTGGCAATAGGCTCGTCATCCCCCTCTTCTTCCCAGGTCGTTACACTGACAAAAGCCACATGGGTGGTGAGTCGATAGCATTTAGCCTCACACACCACAGCCCGGCCTTTTCCAGGGCTACGCAAATGATCCACCCGAAAATCGATGGTCGGGGTAATTTCAAACGTGGGGAAGGTACGGCAAGTAATCGCCATCCCCCCAGCCTGATCCATCATCGCGAAAATGGCCCCGCCATGCATGACCCCGGTCTCCGGGTTACCGACCAGATCGTCTCGCCAGGGCATTCGGACCCGGACGCATTCTTCAGTAGCGCTGACGACCTCAAGCCCCAGCACAACGGAGTGACGCACGGACTCCAGGAAGCGATTGCATATGTCCAGGCGTGTATACGGCAGTGTTTTTTCTGTCACGGCGGCCAATGTCTCCAGCTGATATCGGGGGCAAGATTAACGGCTGGTGGCTAATCTGCAAGTGTTACCGTTTTACCATAGAAACGGCCATGTTCCCTGCCAGATTTTTCGCCCATTTCAGGAGTAGTTTTAATGGCGACATCACGATTAAAGAACAGCCTGCGAGCCGTTGGCCACATTGTGGAGCGCAGGCGTCACCCGCAACGCTTTATCCAGGTGGATAAATGCCCGTGGGATGAGATTTATCGTGATGGCATTATGGCTGTGCGACATTACAGCCTCCCGCCGATGGCCGAAATCCCGCTTAACGACGACGTTCTCCCGGTTTCCGCCGACAAGCACCGCATTCCCCTGTTGCTGGTACCAGCGCTGGGCATTCACTGCTGGACCTATGACCTGATGCCCAACCGTTCCATGGTCCGTTATCTGATGGCCCGCGGTTACGACGTGTACCTGGTGGATTGGGGCAAACCGTCCAACGCCAATCGCAGCCTGGACCTGGACACCTACGTCAATCGCTGGCTTCCTTCTGCGGTGGAGGCCGTAAAGACCCATGCGGAAACCGAGACCATCAACATGATGGGCTACTGCATGGGCGGGTTGCTGTGTCTGATGTACCTGGGGGGGCACAGTGATGCGCCTGTCCGCAGCCTGATCACCATTGCCAGCCCGGTGAATTTTCACAAAAGTGGACCATTCGGCAAGGCGCTGGGCCTGGCCGCCATTCCCGCCATGCAGGTCCACGACTGGTTTCAGATTCGCCTGGAGCCGCTCAGCGACAAGCTATTTCACATTCCGGCTAACCTGCTAACGCTGGGCTTCAAGATGACCAATCCCCCCGGCGTGGTACAGGCTTACATGGATCTGATCCGCAACCTTGGTGACCGTGAATACGTGACCGAGTACATGACCATGGGCCAGTGGTTCAACGATATGGTGGATTATCCCGGTGCGGTGGTCCGCGAGGTCATCGAGAAAATGATTCTGGCCAACAGCCTCGCCAGAGGGAAAATCCGGATCGGCGGCCGCAGCGTGGATTTTTCATCCATTCAGCAGGACCTGCTTTCCTTTGCCGGCATCACCGACAACATTGTCAGCCTGCGCGCAGCAAGGGATGTGATGCATCTTGTCGGCAGCAAGGAGAAGCGCTTCGAGGAAGTACCGGGCGGCCATGCAGGGGTCTTTTCGGGTTCAAAAGCCCCCTCCCACGCCTGGCGCATCAGCGCAGATTGGCTGGTGGCGCGCTCGCAGTAGCCGCGCCGCCAAGCCGGGAACATCAGCCCGTTATGGCTGGGCCAGCTCACTCACCCGTTCCGCCATTTGCGTGGCATAGCGATAGAACAGATACGGGATTTTCTGCGTGTTCGGGTCATCCATGCCGGGGATCGATTTGCGCACGAACGCCCAGCGCTGATCGATGAATGCCAGCACATCACGGGCCTGCTCATCCCCCGCATATTTGTCTTTCAGGCTGACCAGCGATTCGTCGATGGCCCGGGCTTCCGCGCCAAAGTCCATGGACTGCAGGCCCGTACCGGTTTTCAGGCCCGCCGAGGGAAAGGCTGCCAGGGCGGCATACTCACTGGCCAGCCGCTGCATGGCCACGGACAGCTGGGCGATATCCAGGTAGGTTGCATCGCCCGCGACTTCCGCCTTGCGTACCAGCGCATCCACCGCCAGCGTGGTGGTATTGATTTCACTCATGGCGCTGTAGTCCGCATAGCCCAATGAGGCCAGCGGGTTGTCCAGAGCGCGTTGATCGAGGGCGTCCCAGGATGCCTCCAGTTGCGCCGCGGTGTCTTTCTCGCCGGGCGCGGCTTGCGCCTTCAGCGCATCAAGATGTTGCTCACCATCCGCCAGCAAGGCTTTCAGTGCTGCCCGGTCTTCCGGGTTGTCCCCACGAATCGAGAGCAGATGAAACCCCATCCGAACCCGCCATGCATCTGCCTGAACCAGTGCCAATTCCGTGGCGGACATTGCTGCCTGAGCCCCTGCTGACACCAATAGCAGCGCCGCAACCAGGCCATGTCGAATTTCCTTATTCACCCCGAACTCCCCCTATACATTTGAAACAAGAGCGGCTTGAGACAAGCCACCATCAAAAAACCCCCGCACGCATGCGAGGGTCAGCACAAAAGAGCCATCGCTGGCTCCGCCTTATTCAACCGGCCCGAAGCTGGGCTTTTCTACATCCGTGGACGCCAGACTGATTGCCTGACTCATGGTGTCTACCATCTGGTTGGTATAACGATAAATCAGGTACGACACCGCATTTTCATAAAACTTGACCATGGATTCACGGATAAACATCCACTTGACGCCGACCTGGTTCAAGGCTCGGCTGATGGCTTCATCATTGGCATGGTTCTTTTTCGCCGCGGCCAGCATCCGCTCAAACTCAGGCACCGCGTCCTTGAACTCGATACGTCCTTCATCCGAGCCTGACGCCATGCCACCTGCCGGGTCTGCAGCGATATTCAGGTACTCGGAGGTCATGCGCTGGAGGTACGCGGAAAGCTCACGGATATCATCGTACTGGCCTTCGGTGGCGCCGTTGAAGGATTCGATCCGCAGCGACATCTCTGTCGGCAGCTCATTCACATCCTGAATGGTGTAGGCGTTGGTAAAACCTTGCTCGGCCATGGTATTACCCTGGGCCGCCGCTTTTAGAATGCCCCAATTCTTGTCCAGATCGTTAACCAGCGCGCGCTCTTCACTGCCTTCCGCATCCTGGCGTAACGCCGCCATACCGGACTGTGCCTGGGCAATAGCGTCATCAAGATTGGAAATGTAGGTTTTGCTGCCAACCATCACGGTCAACATGTGAAAATCGGCGCGGACTTTCCACAACGCCAGTTCAAAATCTTCGAGTTCCGCATTGCTGATTGACGCAAATCCCTGCATTGGCAGCAACACCATCGCAATGAGACACCCCAGAAGACGCTTTCTCATAGCTACTCCCTAATAATCGCTATTTTTGTTGTTACTAAGGAACCTCTGAATAACTCCTTGCATGCTCAGCGTGAGCCTGAAGCGTGCAGCTGTTGTGTCTTGTCTCGATGGTCAGGGTGGTTCCCTTTCCGAGAGGCAAGGCGCAGCAGATGTGCGCTTCAGGCCACGCCCTTCGGGTCTTCCAGGCTGGCCCGCACTCGTTGTTGCACTTTTTCGATGGATGGACATACACCTTCAAAAGCGCGCCTAGATTGCGGACCAGCCTGAAAGACTGAGTACGCAAGGAGTTATTCAGAGGTTCCCTAACTTGTTATGGCTTTATTTATATCGCCAAGTCCGCTCTCCCCGGACCTGGATCACAAGACAATAGCATAAAAGGTAGCAAAAATAGGAGCCTGCGACTAATAGTTATCGGGCGTTAAGCCCCTGCTGCACCGGCTCCGCCCACCCCTGAGGAAGATGGCCGAGATAAGGCGCCAGAAGGTCGGGCAGGAACCAACCCAACACCAACAAGAGCATCATGGATAAAAGCACTAACACATTGATAAACCAGCACAAACCGCCCACCAGCATGACCAAGGTGCTGACCGGTGGATTCGGTGTTCCGAAGCGGTTCATCATGCTGCTGCCATCACCAAGATAGAGATAAAGCTGGAATGGCAAATTGACCAACGGCACAAACGCCAGGATGACCCACCAGCCACTTTTTTCCATATCGTGCAAACGGCGCACCAGGAGTCCGATTTGGTAGACCAACAGCGCCAGCGACACCACTGCGGCGACGCCCCAACCCACCCACTGCGGTAACAGTTCAACGGACAACAACAGAAAAAGCGCAATCAACAAACCCGACAGCAGCGCAGCGCCAAACTGGTAACACGCAAACCGCAGGCGGCCAAGCCGTTGCCGCAGGCTGAGCACGGAGAGAGGCTCATAAACAATCATGCCCTTGCCCTGATAACCGGGCTTGAGTGATCCACCCCCGTAGACGTCATTCATTGTTTTCTCCCCCGGCATCACCCTGCTCATTGCGCCACTGTTGGTAGCGGTCCAGATCCGTGCGGGTCAGTTTAAGCGTGCGCGATATCACGGCAACATCATCTATTAGCCCCAACGCCACAATCGGGTCAGGGATAGCGTCCAGCGGCATCAAAAAATAAACCAGCGCGCCAGTGATCGTTAGCAAGGTACCCCAAGGAACCGTTCGGTATCGCCCGGTTACCCAATCCCGTAGCAACGATGCCAGCAAGATCAGGTCGGCAAAGGTATCTCCCAGCCTGGCCCTGAACTGGTCAGAACGATTGAACACCGCCTGGACCAGCCAGCGGGTGGCCGTGGCAGAACGAAGGATTCGCCCCGCCCGGCGCCGGGCCTCGACCCGGAACGGATTAACCGGCACTGATTTCCCTGAACAGCGCACGGTATTCATCGGTGAGCTTGTGTCGTGGCTGCATATTGACCAGTGGCGTGGCTTTTTCGTGGGACTCTCGCATCACCACGCTGCTGGAAAGCTTGTTGGCAAGAATCGGCAACCCTTCTTCTTCGAGAGACGCCACCAACTCCTGCGGCAAACGAGCCCGAGGCTGGTATTGATTCACCACAATACCTTCCACCTGCAGGTCATCATTGTGGTCTTCCCGGGCTTCCTGAATATTTTCCAGCAGCGTGTAGAGCGCCTTGCGGGAAAACGCATCGCAGTCAAAAGGAATCAGCACCCGGTCTGCCGCAATCAGTGATGACAAGGTATAGAAGTTATACGCAGGCGGAGTATCCACAAAAATTTCGTCGAAATCCTTCGCCAGTGCTTTTAGCAGACCACGCAATTTATAGATCTTGTGTTTGGACTCGAGCATATGTTCGATTTCCCCCAGCTCGCCGTCAGACGGCAACACAAAGAGGTTTTCAAACGGCGTGGCATGCACATAGTCACGCGGATCCTTTTCTTTCAACCGAAAAGACAGGGTCTGTGCAAAGAAAGTCCCGATATTCGGCTTCGGACCGTGGCCGTTGCTGTACGCCGGCATGCCCAACAAATACTGGCTGGCGTTACATTGTGGATCCAGATCGACAACCAGGGTGCGCTTGCCTTCCGACGCGCTGATCGCAGCCAGATTGACCGTGATACTGGACTTCCCCACGCCCCCTTTCTGATTGAACACCACTCTACGCATTCCTTGTTCTCCTTAAACAGCAAGTATTGGCGTTGCCGAATCATACACAGCCTGCAAAGCCACTCACAGTGCCAAAGTGACAGCCACGACTTGCCGTTCAGACTG
>NZ_DS989915.1:475118-574978 GCF_000155615.1 Alcanivorax sp. DG881
AACACGATGTTTCACCTCGACGCATCACTTGCCTGCGTCGTTCACGGCTATTTTCAGGTGTCTTATATGTCTCAGCCATTTTGCGTGCCGCCACGGACAAGCACTCTCAAGGCCATCCCCGGTGATGCGGGGCTCCCCCTTATCGGCCACACACTGGGTTTTATGCGCGATCCGATCGGATTAATGCGCAAACGCTACGACACCTATGGCCCGGTATCCTGGAGCAGCGTGTTTGGTTTACGCATGATCCAGATGCTCGGCCCCGACGCCAACCAGTTCGTTATGCTTAATCGCGGTGACCTGTTTTCCAATCATGATGGCTGGGATTATTTTATCGGCCGTTTTTTTCATCGCGGCATCATGTTGCTGGATTTCGAGGAGCACCGCTGGCATCGCAAGATCATGCAGCAAGCCTTTAACAAGGACGTGCTGAAAGGCTATCTCGAGCGCATGGGGCCACACATCGCCAGCGGAATTGAGGACTGGCACAGCATCAATCAATTCAAGGTGCTTTCAGAGGTAAAGCAGTTGACCCTGGATCTGGCAACGGATGTGTTCATGGGCTATGAGCTGGGGCCGGAAGCAGACTCCCTCAACAAGGCCTTCGTGGATACGGTCCGTGCTGGCACCGCCATCGTGCGCACCAACGTGCCCGGGCTACGCTGGTCCAAAGGGCTTAAAGGCCGACGCGTTCTTGAAGCGTTTTTCCGCAAGGAACTACCCGCCAAGCGCGCCAGCCAGGAGTCGGACCTGTTCAGCGCGCTGTGTCATGCCAGCACCGAGGACGGTGAGCGATTCAGCGACGATGATGTGGTCAACCACATGATATTTCTGATGATGGCCGCCCACGACACCACCACGATTACCCTCTCCACGCTCTTCTATTATCTAGCCAAGAACCCAGAATGGCAGGAGCGGCTACGCGTAGAGAGCCGTGCCTTGAACAAGCGGGAGCTGGACTATGACGATCTACCCAGGCTGGAAGGTATCAGCCTGGCCATGAAGGAAGCCTTGCGGCTATGCTCCCCGGTGCCCTCCCTGCCCCGCAAGACCGTGAAGGATGTGGAGTATGAGGGGTTCTTTATTCCCGCAGGCAGCTTTATCAATGTGGTGCCCTACTTCACCCATTATATGGAGGAGTATTGGCCAGATCCGGAGCGGTTCGACCCGGAGCGGTTCAGCCCCGAACGGCGTGAAGACAAGGTGCATCCCTATGCCTGGATGCCTTTTGGTGGCGGCGCCCACAAGTGCATCGGCCTGCACTTTGCCGACCTGCAAGTGAAAGCGGTTCTGCACCAGGTATTACTTAATTATCGCTGGTCGGTACCCGATGACTACGAAATGCCGGTGGACACCAGCAGCCTGCCGGTGCCCGCCGATGGTTTGCCGGTAAAACTGGAAAAGCTCTGATGAGCATGGAGTTGCGAGTTGCGAGTTGCGAAAGCCGAAAACAATCTCGCTGAAATGACCGGTTTTGTTTTTTGAACTTCGCTTCTCGTAACTCGATACTCGTAACTCAATACCGATTGCCATCAAGCCGTGACCAATACCGCCTGACGCAGGGTTACCAGTTCTTCCGCCGCGGTTGGATGAATCCCCACGGTGGCATCAAAATCAGCCTTGGTGGCGCCCATCTTGATAGCCACCGCAAAGCCCTGTGTAATCTCGGCTGAGTCTTCACCAGCCATATGCAGACCAAGTACCTTGTCGGTGGCATCGTCCACAATCAGCTTGATCAGTGAACGCTCCTGCTTGTCACCCAGGGTATAACGCATGGGCCGGAACGCACTTTTATACACCCGCACCGCCGGCACACGAGCTAACGCCTGTTCTTCCGTCAGGCCCACCGTGCCAATATTGGGGTGGCTGAATACGGCCGTGGCAATGTTGTGATAATCCATCGCCGCCTCAGGCTTATGCTCCCCATAGAGTTGCGCCGCCAGCCACATACCCTCTGCAAGTGCCACCGGCGTTAATTGCACACGATCGATCACGTCGCCAAGCGCATAAAGCCCCTCAACACTGGTCGCAAAGCCGTCATCCACCTTGATAGCACCGCCCTCTGTCATGGCCGGCGCAGCACCCTCAGCAAACAGGTCATCCAGCTTGGGGATGCGCCCGGTGGCGTAGAACACTTCATCAAATACCGCCTGCTCGCCGCCTTGATAGTTAACGTGTTTTTCACCGTTAATCGCCTCAACACTGGCAACGTCCGCATTGAATTTCAGGGTTACGCCCTGCTCCTTCATCTGTTCAGCGATAAACTCACGAATGTCCTGATCGAAGCCACGCAGGAACAGAGCACCACGGTAGACCTGCGTTACCTGGCAGCCCAGGCCGTGCAGGATGCCCGCAAACTCCGTGGCGATGTAGCCACCGCCCACCACGGCAACACGCTTGGGAAGCGTGTCCAGATAGAACAGGTCGTCGGAGATGCGCACATGTTCACGGCCTGGCAGATCTGGCACGAAGGGCTTGCCACCCACTGCCACCAGAATATGGCGGGCCGTCAACACGGTTTCACCCACAGAGACCTTGCCACCACCCAATACCTGCCCGTGACCTTCAAAAATCGTCACCCCGGCCTGATTCAGGATCCGCTGGTAGATACCGTTCAACCGGCTGATTTCACGGCTCTTGTTATCTCGCAGTGTGGGCCAGTCAAACTCCCAGCCTTTCACGGTGTAGCCATAATCCTCAGCCAGCGCAAATTCCTGGGGAAAATGGCTACCGTACGAAAACAGCTTCTTGGGCACACAGCCGACATTCACACAGGTGCCCCCGAAAAAGCGCTCTTCGATAATCGCAACGCTGGCACCATGGGAGGCAGCCATGCGTGCGGCGCGTACACCACCTGAACCGGCACCGATTACGACAAGATCAAATTCCGTGGTCACTGAAAACTCCTTTGTATTTCGTTCATTGTGAAGGCTGCTGCAATCAGCACAAACGCAGCCATTCGATAGTGATTATAGGTGCCGCCAATCACGGACCGGTCCCAATGCCCTGCCAGCGTACAAACGGCTGCTTTTCACTGGGTCGGCCTTCACGCAGATAGATGCCCGATTCAACCTGTGGCCACAGGCGATCAAGCGGAATGGACTCGCCATTACTGCTGAGCATGCGGGCATGATAACGGCGTAATTGCCGCGGCTCGCTGACACCACAGGAATGGGCAATGGTTTCCACCTCCTTGACCAGATTGTCATGGAAGTGCGCCACGCGCTGGGACTTTTCCGCCGGCACCAGCCCGCGCTGTAAGCGCGGATTATGGGTGGTGACACCGGTCGGGCAGGTATTGCGGTTGCACTGCAGCGCCTGGATACAACCCAGGGCAAACATATAGCCCCGCGCAGAGACGCAGAAATCCGCCCCAACTGCTATCGCCCAGGCCACCATGCTTGGGGTGATCAGTTTGCCTGACGCAATAATGCGGATACGGTCTGTGAGGCCGTAGCCATCACGCAGATCCACCAACAAGGGCAACGACTCCGCCAGGTACAAGCCCACATCATCCATTAATGACATGGGGGCAGCGCCAGTGCCGCCGTCGCCGCTATCGATAGTGATGAAGTCCGGCGCCGATTCCAGGCCACGCGCATGAATAGCCAGGAACAAGTCCTCCACCCACGCCCAGGCGCCGAGTACACATTTGATGCCCGTGGGCTTGCCGCTCACCTCGCGCACATGGGCAATCAGGTCCAGTAGATCCTCCGCGCTATGTACATCCGGCTGGCCGTTGGGGCTAATGGATGCCTCTCCTGCGGGGATGCCGCGAATGGCCGCAATTTCCTGGGTCACTTTGGCGGCGGGAAGAATGCCGCCCTTGCCAGGCTTGGCGCCCTGGCTGAGTTTGATTTCGATCATCTTCACTTGCGGCCGCGCCGCGATCGCAGCCAGGCGCTCATCGTTCAGGTTGCCTTCAGCATCCCTCACACCGTAACGGGCCGTGCCTACCTGGAAGACCACATCACAGCCCCCTTCCAGGTGATAGGGAGACAAGCCCCCTTCCCCCGTATTCATCCAGCAATTGGCAATGGCGGCCCCATGGGACAAAGCCTGCACGGCGGGCCGTGACAGGGCGCCAAAGCTCATACCGGACACATTGAAGAAACTGCGCGCCGCATAGGGCTGTTCACAGTGGGGGCCGATCATCAAAGGCAAGGTTTTCGCCGCGTCCTTTTCCAGTGTTGGATAAGGACAATTCATGAAAATGACCCGCCCCGCCCCGGTTTGCTTGGTCGAGCCAAATGCCATGGTGTTGCTCAAATCTTTGGCGGCGCGGTAAACCCAGGCACGTTGTGCCCGGTTAAACGGCAGCTCCTCACGGTCCATAGCGAAGAAGTATTGGCGGAAAAACTCACCAAGAGTCTCGAAAAAGTAGCGAAAACGGCCGATTAGCGGGTAATTACGGCGAATGGCGTGTCGCTTCTGAAAAAAACGGTCTTGTAGCCATAGGCCAACAGCCACCACCGTTAGCAGCAACACCAGCAGCAAAAAGCCCAGCTCCAGCCAGGCAATGGTGCTGTTCAACCAGGGTTCCAGATACTCAGGAAACATTCGCTCTCCTCGCTCGCTGTATTCGCAGCTGGGTGGCTCAAGGCGGAAATGTGCGCCAGCGCACTTGGGCCACCCCCGGCGCAATAGTATGATGTCAGTCCGTCGATTTTGTTACGCTTGGCGGCCAGTGTGGTCAATTCGTCTGGTGCTGGCCAGAAAGAAAAAAGAATGGCGTTATCATGGGGGTAACGCTTGGCTATAAGCCAGAACGACGGAAGAACAACAAATTAACGGTGTTCACGGTGCCCAACAAGCATCTTGCTACACCAGAAAAGGGGTACGGGGTTCAATGCGGGTTTTATTGAAGACATCCAGGCTGTCGGGGGCCTTGGCAGTTGGCTGCATGCTGATCGTCAGTGGCGGCGCCCTGGCAGACAATATCTACAAATACCGTTCCGCGGATGGCACCATCCTGTTCACCGATCAGGCTCAAGAACAGGTGGGCCAGCAATACACGCTGCTATCCGTTCGCAAAGGCTGGAGTTACACCCCGCGCGCCCTGTCCAACGCCCAGCGTGACCAGTACGACACCATCATTACCCAGGCGGCTACCCGCTTCCGCGTGGACCCTGCACTGGTCAAAGCCGTTATCCACGCCGAGTCCCTGTTCAACCACAACGCCATTTCACGGGTTGGCGCCCAGGGTCTTATGCAGCTGATGCCCGAAACCGCAGCCTACCTGAAAGTCAGCAACCCTTTTGACCCGCGTGCCAATATTCAGGGCGGCACCCAGTTCATCGCCTACCTGAAAAACAAATTTTCCGATCTCGACCATATTCTTGCCGCCTACAATGCCGGCGAAGGCAATGTGCGCCGCTATGGTGGCATTCCGCCTTTCAAGGAAACCCAGGCTTACGTGAAGAAGGTGAAACAACTTCGCCAGCGCTATGCGCACCAGTTTGTGGCCGAACTGGGAGAGGAAGAAACGGTGTTTGCGTCGCGGTAAGTCGCCCCGCCCTAAACAATGTCGTTTCGTTGGATTACGCCTTTCAGGCTAATTCAACCTACAAAACCCAGCGCTGTTGCCGGGCAGGCCTGATTAGCCTGAAAGGCGCAATCAGACAACAAAGCCAACGCTCATCAAATTTCCACGCCCAGCCACTGCCCATCATAATCAATCCGAAACTGCTCGAGCTGATAACTTGATGTCTGGCATTTACCGCTGCGTAGCGAAAACGTCAGCCCATGCCCCGGGCAACGCAATTGCTCATTCATCACCGTACAGCGGTCGAGCGGAAAGTCCGCGTGGGGGCAGCGGCGCTGCATCAGCCAGGTGCGACCGTCTTCATGGATCAGCAGCAGCTCCTTGCGCCCGATCGTAACAGGCAGCCGCAGACCGTCGTAAAGATCCATGATGCGGATAAGTCGATGAAACATGTGCCCTCACCGGTTTCCGTAACGTAAAAAGCCCGCAGAAGCGGGCTTTTTACTGTGCTGCGAAGCAGCGGGTCGGTCAAGCAGACATTAGTTGCCGTGCTTCTCCGCCAGATAGAACCAGGTATCGAGCACCGAATCCGGGTTAAGGGAAACGGAAGAGATGCCCTGCTCCATCAGCCATTTGGCCAGGTCCGGGTGATCCGACGGGCCCTGCCCGCAGATGCCGATGTACTTGCCTTGAGCATTACAGGCGTCGATGGCCATCTTCAGCAGCTTTTTCACCGCCGGGTCACGCTCATCAAACAGATGACTTACGATACCGGAATCCCGATCCAGGCCCAGCGTCAGCTGAGTCAGGTCGTTGGAGCCGATGGAGAAGCCATCGAAGTGCTGCAGGAACTCATCCGCCAGCAAGGCGTTGGTTGGCAGCTCACACATCATGATCACACGCAGGCCATTTTCGCCACGCTTGAGACCATTCTTCGCAAGCAGCTCAATCACCTGCTCCGCTTCACCCACGGTACGCACGAACGGCACCATGATCTCCACGTTGGTAAAGCCCATTTCGTCACGGACTTTCTTCATGGCCCGGCATTCGAGCTCAAAACAGTCACGGAAGTTTTCGCTGATGTAACGGCTGGCACCACGGAAGCCCAGCATCGGGTTCTCTTCCTCAGGCTCATACAGCTTGCCGCCGATCAGGTTGGCGTATTCATTGGACTTGAAGTCTGACAGACGCACGATGACTTTTTCCGGGTGGAATGCCGCCGCCAGGGTAGAAATACCTTCGACCAGCTTCTCCACGTAGAAGTCCACCGGATCGCCATAGCCCGCAGTTCGCTTGTCCACGTTCTGCTTAACATCTTTCGGCATGGCGTCGTAGTTCAGCAGTGCCTTGGGATGCACGCCGATCATACGGTTGATGATGAATTCCAGGCGGGCAAGGCCCACGCCTTGATTCGGCAGGCCAGCAAAATCAAAGGCCCGGTCCGGGTTGCCCACGTTCATCATGATCTTGAACGGCAGCTTGGGCATGGACTCAATAGAGTTGCGCTGGATATCAAACTCCAGCTGACCTTCGTAAATCTTGCCGGTATCGCCTTCTGCGCAAGAGGCCGTGACTTCCTGGCCATCCTTGAGCAGCTCAGTGGCATCGCCACAACCCACGATGGCCGGCACACCCAGTTCACGGGCAATAATGGCCGCGTGACAGGTACGGCCGCCACGGTTGGTAATAATGGCCGCAGCACGCTTCATCACCGGTTCCCAATCCGGGTCGGTCATGTCCGTCACCAGTACATCACCGGGCTGGACCTTATCCATTTCCTTGATGCTGGTCACAATGCGCACTTTACCAGCGCCAATCCGCTGGCCAATGGAGCGCCCTTCCACCAGCACTTTACCGGTTTGCTTGAGCAAGTAACGTTCCATCACGTTCACGTCGGAACGACTTTTCACGGTTTCCGGACGGGCCTGAACGATGTATAGCTTGCCATCGTCGCCATCCAGCGCCCATTCGATATCCATGGGCATGCCGTAGTGCTTTTCAATTTCAATCGCCTGACGGGAAAGGTTCTCGATCTGCTCATCCGTCAGACAGAAGCGAATGCGCTCATCCTTGTCCACGTCCACGATTTCAACGGACTTACCGGCACTGCCTTCGGCGCCATAGATCATTTTCTGCATCTTGCTGCCCAAGTTGCGGCGCAGCACAGCAGGCTTCTTGTTCAGCAGTGTCTTCTTGTGAACGTAGAATTCGTCCGGGTTAACCGCACCCTGTACGACCATCTCGCCCAAACCGTAGGAAGCGGTAATGAAAACAACGTCCTTGAAGCCGGATTCGGTATCCATGGAGAACATCACGCCAGCAGCACCCGTCTCGGAGCGAACCATGCGCTGCACACCGGCAGACAGGGCGACCAGTTTGTGGTCAAAGCCCTGATGAACGCGGTAGCTGATGGCGCGGTCATTAAACAGGGAGGCGAACACCTCTTTAACCGCGATCATGACGCTATCTACGCCACGAATGTTCAGGAAGGTTTCCTGCTGACCGGCGAAAGACGCGTCCGGCAGATCTTCCGCCGTTGCGGAAGAGCGCACGGCCACGGGGAGGTCAGCGTTACCTTCGCCGATCTGGGCGTATGCATCACGGATAGCCTTGTCCAGCTCAGGCTGGAACGGCGCATCAACCACCCACTGACGGATTTCTTCGCCAGTTTTCGCCAGCGCTACCACATCTTCAACGTCCAGCGCAGACAGCGCTTCGTTGATCTTCTGGGTCAGGTTGTTGTGCTCAAGGAATTCACGGAAGGCTTCAGCGGTAGTAGCAAAACCGCCCGGAACGGAGACACCCGCCGCCGACAGATTGCTGATCATTTCGCCCAGGGATGCGTTCTTGCCGCCTACGTGCTCAACGTCATCTTTACCCAGGTCCTGAAACCAGACTACATATTCCGCCAAGGTCATCTCCTTTTACGTGTTACTGGTTGGTTTGTTGGCCAAAGCAGTGTCGGCACACCTTGTGCCGATAGCGCCATAAATGAGTGGCTGCACAAGGTGCCGGATCAAATCGAGCCGACATTCTACTCAAAACCGAAACAGTTTGCCTGCCCCCTCTTTCAGATTTGGCCGGTATTTAAGCATCACGTTGGCCAACCCATGCCCCCGCCCTGCCTCATACACGAGAAAGCGATCCTACCCCATTGAAATTGCAGGTTTTTTGTCAGAGAAGCATTATTGGGCGCAGTGTAGAATCTGCGTCTTGTCCGGACAACGGGTACCCCCTCAAGGCTGCCTGACAGGCTGGGCCATGCCGTCAGATAGCACTGGTCGCAGTGCGATACAGCGTCTAGACTGGCTCCATTCAAAACAACGACTTACCCCGCAGAAGCGGCGCTCGCCCCGCGAATGGCTTGCTTCAAACCCACTCTTAAGGGGCACGGCGAGCGCCACTCCTGCGACTGAAAAAACGGGCAGACCCAATGAAACGAAGCGCTTTTTACCTATCGGACGGCACCGGGATTACCGCGGAAACCCTTGGTCACAGCATGTTGAGCCAGTTCGGGGATATCGAATTCGTGCAGATCACCCTGCCCTTCGTACAATCCGATGAGCAGACCCGCGAAGCCGTTGCCCGCATCAACAAGGCCGCAGCAGAAGATGGCGCCAAACCCGTCGTCTTCTCGACACTGGTCAATACCGACCACCGCTCCATTCTGCATAGCTGTGATGCCCTGATTCTCGACCTCTTTGGGGCTTTTCTGCGCCCCCTGGAAGACGAGCTTGGCGTACGTTCCAACCACAAGATCAACCAG
Source organism: Alcanivorax sp. DG881 (assembly GCF_000155615.1). Classification (GTDB taxonomy): domain Bacteria; phylum Pseudomonadota; class Gammaproteobacteria; order Pseudomonadales; family Alcanivoracaceae; genus Alcanivorax. The sequence goes on from NZ_DS989915.1 coordinate 484,370, forward strand.
AGCCACGCCATCCGGGACGCCGAGTCCTACCGCATTCGCATCAACGCGGTACATTTTGCTCTGGATAACGATGATGGCGCCCGCACGCGTCACTACGATCAGGCTGATGTCATTCTGATCGGCGTCTCACGCTCCGGCAAAACGCCGACCTGCCTGTACCTGGCCCTGCAGTTCGGCCTGTTCACCGCCAACTACCCGCTCACCGAAGACGACTTCGACGACCTGCGCCTGCCCAAGGCCCTGGTGGAACACAAGCACAAACTCTTCGGCCTCACCATCGACGCCGATCGCCTAAGCGCCATCCGCAGCGAACGCAAAGCCGGCAGCAAGTACGCTTCGCCGCGCCAATGCGACATGGAATTACGGGCCCTGGAAGCCATGTACAACAAGCACAATATTCCGTACCTGGATGCGACAGAATTATCGATTGAGGAGATCAGTACGCGGGTGTTGGCGATGAAGGGGTTGAAGCGGCGGTTGCAGTAGCAACCAGCATATAAGCTTGTGCCTGCATATAGCCATAGTAAATCTGACTTGAAGGCTTTGATGTTATGTCGTCAACAAAAAATCAGGAAACCAAAACCGGCAAGGTAACAGGTATACTGAGACGTTTTTGTAGTTCCCCCGCTTTAGTGGACACCTTCTCCTAACTAGACGAGATGGCATATGCCCCGATACAACAATCTGAGAAAGACTTGGCAGTAGCAAAGGCCTGAGCTCGGCTGTCAGGAAGGCATTCAGGTCCAGCAAGTGGCGGCTGGGTTGGATATCCACCCGGTGATGCTTTCGAGGTGGCGCAAGGAATATCTGGAAGGCAAGGGTCGAAAGCGTGTTGAGAGGCTGATGAGGGAGGCCTCGCTGATGGGTGGGTAGCAAAACTGTACCGCAGGGTGCCGGGCGTGGAGCGATTTTATCAACGCCACAAGAACCTACGCCTGAATATGCCGGTCCAAACGGAGATAAATCAGCAGTGGGTAGCGGATCTCACTTATATCAAGGTTAACCGACAATGGCGGTACCTAACGGTTATGCTTGATGTCTATTCGAGGAAGGTGATTGGCTGGTCGTTGGGAGATCGGAAGACAGCTGATCTGACTCTGAAGGCGGAAGTGATCCATGGTGTGTCGTTTAAAAATGAGCAAGAGCTGAGGGCGGTGCTGCGTGGTTACATCAACCACTTTTATAACCAGAAACGTTACACTCTGGCATTGGTTATGTGGAAGGAGAGAATGGCAGCTTGAAATGAAGCGTGTCCATTTTATCGGGGGGAGATCATTTTCACCACAGTATAATGCAAGCGTATAGAAGATGCCTTTCAGGGAAAAATACCACGCACTCCGACGTGAATCTTATATGTGGAAGAGGCGGCCGCTCGGTACCGCCCAATAAAGAGTCAAATCGCCAATCAAACCAGCGGGCTTTTGGCTTTAACAGAAACGAGCGCTTCCCCAGCAGTTCCTCAAGGGCGCTTCCAAGCCCACAATATTCCCGTTTCTGGCATTTGCATTGCCTGCAATATTACTAACAAACGCCGTTGTTCTATCACTAATGTCAAGTGTAAACGCATCAGGTGCATACATTGCCCAACCTACGGGGACAGAATTTGAATAACCAGGGTACTGTACATCTTCTTTTTGAAAGGACAAACCAAAAAGTGAGGAAGAGACGTCAAGTTGATGGACATTAGATAGATTATAAGGCAGTTGATAAGTATTGTTATCCAAAGATGCGACAGAAGTATTCAGGCCAGCAGCAAGCTGATTAATGATCTTTTGTTCCATCTGACCTTGGATTAGCCCTTTAATCAGATTGATTAGCCCAGACGGTAGGCCGCTTGAGCGTTCAATTGATAAGGAGTCCACAATTGCTGCCACAGCACCTTCAACGCCACCATGAGTATTGCGACCAAGATTCAAATTGGAAATTAATGCCTGACTCCTTCTGTTCCCAAGTACGGATACCGGCGAATTTCTTGTCACTCCATCAAAACTAACCGTGAGATTGCGAAATTCCTCACATATAAAAAGCACGCAAGCCTCATCATTATCAAGCCCTAAAGATCTATCAGGTTCATTAAGGCCAAAAACGTTAACACCTGACCCTCCTAAACTACCAGGGCAGGGCCCCGTTAAAGGCCCACAGGTAACAGCCACATCCTGAGGGTTTCTTCCCCGCCCCTGCTCCTGTAGGTCAAGTTGAGCATTGCCACTCATAAAACCACTGAAAACATTCAGTGACCCAAAAGACATCGGGCCTGAAACCTGTTCTCCCCCCATGCGAACGCCAACAACTTCACGCAGCGTCGTGCTGCTATCGTTCTTAATTGCAAACTGGAAAAAGGGTCTGTTGATAATAAAATCTTTCAGTTGATCTTGAATGGTTTTGTCAATATTCGTACCTGTGCAAGTTCCATTCCCGCAGTCTCTCAAGAGGCCCGGCTTCTGAATACTCCCTAAAACGGGATTCTGCGTAATGCATTGTCCACTGCTATTTGCGACACACCCCAGAGAAAAATTATCTATATCAAGGTCGCAACCATCTGTACCATTAATGCCTCCACAACCAAGCTGAAGCTTGTCAATGTTCATATTGAGCCTCAACTCTGCATCTAATCCCGCCTTATAAAAAGTATATCCATTTGTGAACTCTTTATTCATTTGCAGCAGAGCTTGCCCTGTCACATCAGCCAATTGCTCATCTTTAAGCTCAACCATAGCCTGCACGGCTTGCGAGAACAGTAAAAAAACAAGTGCAAAAAAGCAGCCAGAGGAATTTATCGGCAATAATCGGAAGCTGGATTTTATTTTAATTCTCATTAGCAATACCCGAAGATGTTATTCTTAAAGGCCTTAGCCGATATTCGTACTTATTGTTGTTCCAGTGTCAGTGAAGTATAAACTTTCGCAGCGGGAATAATCATGGAGCCCAGATCTTTACCGCCGAATTCGATTCTTCCAATCTCAAGAGGATCACCAGCACCACCACCAGGCTTAGTCGCCAATGCTCCAATATTCAGATTGTTCTCAATGCGCAGTTTTGGCTTACCATCAGCTTCACCAGAAGCCGACAGGAGATCAATTTTCCCGCCCCCTCCGGCAAGAATGAAGTTAGAAGGAATTTCGATATCCCCCGTAATATCCGCTAAACGCACATCTACATTTAATTTATTCAAATTGGGTTCAGCAAAGGAAATATAGGTGCCGTCATCATGGCCATGACCGCTACCCGTATCATTGGAAAAACCATTATTAAGGTTTGCCAAGCTAAGGAAGCCGCCGAAGTTAATCGCATCCCCATTCAATGAAGGGAAAATCTTGAAAACGAATTCGTCCATTTCCAGGTTCATATCAATATAGCTACCGTAAACCGGAGACTCCATGCGAGGCACATCGCCTCCACCGAACATCCCGCGAAGCTGCAACCGTACTTCATTGGAAGAAAGATTCAGACCATCACCAAGGGATACGCCGACTCCCATATCATTGGTGGCAAACAGTAAGTCAGCCCCCATCAGGCCAATGGCCAGGCCATCAGCAGTTGGGTTGCTCGGGTCGTGATAACTGGTCTGGAAGTCCGTATCACCGATCATCAGGTGGGTACCATTTTCCCAGCGGGAGCGATCCGGTCTCCCGTTGGCGTCAGCCCCGCCCTCTGTCTGGATGGCAGCAACCACATCCATGGTAAATCCGGGGGATCCTGGCGTGGCACCATCCCCTGACTGTGGGTAGAGGTACCAGTTGGTACTAATATCGCCAAGGGTATAGATCAGAGCCCACCCTTCATCAATATTGTTTGCAGCTGAAACACCGTCGCGATAGACGACCTTGGAAGAATAGGCATGAAGACCCCATTCACGATTTATAATCGCAAGCCCTGTGTCTGAAGGCGCAACATCCAGGAGTTCAGTGGGAAGCACCCCACCCGTTGAGCTTGCGCAAGCCGATGGGGTGCTACCGTAGGTGTTGGCACCACCGAAACAGATGCCCCCAACACTTTGATGAGCCGCGGAAACGGTATCCAGTGTTAGATAGCCGAACTCAAGATCCTTTCGATTCTGCCCCAAGGTCGTCGGCATACTGATGGGTTGTGTAAATTCCAGATATGACTGCCCCTCATCACCACTATCTTCATATCTGGCTTCGCCAAGAACAAACTGGAAATTATCGGCTAGATCAAAACCCAGTGAAGCCGTTAGGCCTTGCGTGAATGTACCGTCATCCGGCAACCAAGCACCCTGAGGGCGCAGCTGCAAATCAAAGTCCTCGATACCACCGCGCCAGCCGAACAGGAGCATGGGGATTGACTGCTCATTGAACTGAAACGCCGTCGACGCTCCATTGGCAACATTGGCAAAAACATCAAAAGTGAGATTCAAGTCAGTCCGCGACCCCGGAGCGCTACTCACAACAATTCCGTCAGAGTTTACTCCCACCGTTCCCTGGTGCATGTCAAACAGGAAACCGAAGTTGTCCAGCTGCACCTCCGTACTCCCTGCCGGCCCCATTCGATAAAACAGACGGCCAGGCTGCCCCATGGTCCATGTATTCGGATCCGGGTCGGTGTTATCAATATCCCCGACGTTAACGATCACCCTTGCCTGATCTGCACTGAGTGATGAGTTGGCAAACCCGCCGTCACCAAAAACGGCAAAACGCCCGCCCGCATCCAGGGCGACGGCCCCGAATGAACGTGATGTGTCTGTGACAGACAAGCTATCCATCTGCACACGCATCCGGTTCCAGGTCGCATCAAGGCCCAGGCCAGACCGGCCCTCGTTATTGGTGTAGGAATCGATGGCCAATGCAAAATCTAACGCCTGGCTTGCAGCTGTGCCATCCAGATCAATCGGCTTGATCACAAACTGGTTTGCGTCGACGGCTGTACCACCAATGATCAGATGGTTCTGAAGTGAGTTGCTATTTGCATCAACTTCACCGTTATCCACTTCCCAGCGGATTTGTTCAGCTGTGATCGCGCCGCCTTGCGGTACTTCCAAGCCGATAGTCACACCGTCACGGCCTTGCACAGCGCCCATTTCTTGCTCAGAAAGAACTTCCAAGGCGTGAACGTTAGAAGAAATAAACAGCATTGCTGCAAAAACCGCGGGCGGCACGTGCGGCAGGTTGTTATTTTTTTCTGTCTTTGAACACATAGCAATCACCGTGTGGAAAGCAGATGCCGTCTTAATAACCGTAAAGATAAAAATCGCCACCAAACGCAATTCCTGCTTGGTGACCATTGTTATCCGCAATATTTAGGCCCATAAAGGAGCCATTATTGTTGCCTTCCCAACCATTGCCGCTTGGCACAAGCGCATTGGGTTCTACAGCCAGCCCCTCGAAGTACAGCCCGAAACGCACGTCATTGAACTCAAACCCATCAGCCGCGCCCTCTGGATAGCTCAAGCGAAGACCTGGCATCTCAGCCAATCCTGATGCTGCTGCTCCGGAACAATCCCCGCTGGGCAGTAAACAAGTAGAGCCATCCTGGTCGGTAAATTTAGCCTCATTGAAGTAACCATGATAAGCGGCACTGCCACCGTGGGAATCACCCAACATGGATGCGTCAATTGCCAAACGCCGTAGATCAATTGACGCGTGACCGTTTTTAAAGACCAACCACTCGCTCTCGCGATTTTTCAATTGAAGGCCGAAGCGGCAATTCATATTTGCCAGGCTGCTACCACCATTAGGAGTATCACAAATAGACAGGGGGGCACCGAGATCGGCTTCCGCGGGACTACTGTTATAGTAGTACTGAAAGCTCGCGAGAATCCCTTTCTGCCCTGTAACTGTACCCATCTCTGTATCATCCATGGCTTCCAGGGCCTGGGCGGGATTCGTGTGCATGCACAACACCACGGCAAGGACAGCAAAAGCTGGGGGGGCTTTTTCAGGAAAAAGCTCACTCATGCGGAGGAAAAATGAACTGGTCATTAATTGGCCCCCAATGTGGTGATTTTCATGTGGTGAATGCGCATACCTTCGATGCGGGAGACCCCCAGATTGGTGACTGGGGTTGCGGCTGAAGGATTCACAAAATAAATACCGTTATCGGTTGCTGTAGCAGATGGAAGCCCAGCCCCTGTCGCAATATTGACACTATCAAAATTGCCCCAGCGCACGTAGCCACGGGTATCTTCGTTGGGGTTGGCAATGCTGCCATCTGAATTCAGGGCGCAATCCCCTGTGTTGCCGACATCGCCACAATAAAAATTGTTATAGACCTCGGGAATGTCAGGAATTCGGGTTAATTCAATAACGAAATCGCCAGTGGCGCTGCCGGAACCATCCCTCACAGCATCCAGCGTAAGAGCCTGGTAATGCAGAACGCCAAGTGGCAAGAAGGCATCCACATTTTTGAAATACATACCTTCAGCATCATCAAAATCCGGAACATTATGAAGCGTATCGGCTAATGCACCGGTATCTTTTTGTCGAACAGAGAAACGGAAGTCACCGGAAAGCGCGCTTTGGTAGGTAATACCCAAGGTATTATCGGCCGTATTTTCCGTTTGCATGAGCCGCAGGATGGCAGGTTTCCCATCCGCTGTTGTGGGTTTGCCATGAATGATCGTTTGGCTTTGCAGGAAGTCGGCACAGTCCGCCCCTCCCGACGAGCAGTTTGCTGCACCGATAGCTGCGCTAGGGTCACCGGCTACACGGTCTACCTCCAACTCGCCCCAGAAACTCCAGCGCCAATCTTCTGTTTGGCTGGGGCCAATCAACTCAAGAATCGTTGGCTTTTCATTGCCTGCAGATCCGTCCAGGTAATTGCCTTGAAAATCGTACCCCTCGTAATCAAAAACACGCAGCACGTAAGGGTCATAGATTGAAGCCATGGCACCGATGCCGTATTGGTTTGGCGTCACACCCGCCCCAAGACTATTGCCGTTACCTAGAGGGCAAGCAAGAAAGGTATTGCCATAGGCGCTGCTTCCACCGCAAGCGCTGGAGCCTCCATTAAGCGTGGCATACCAGTCCGTGCCGCCGGGCTGGGCCCCATTTGTCATGGACAACCCATAATAACGTGCGTCGCCTCGCTGCCAGCCAACACCATTCACCCCCGCACCAGTCAATTCAATAAAACTCTCCGGCGCAAATCGCATGCTGAAATTATCAAGCGCAAAGGCAAAGCCCGCCCCCTGCACATCTGACAGAGAGTCATCACTGAGTTCAGTAAGGGCTTGCGCTTGAGCGGCGCCCAGAGTGAGGGTCGCAGCCAACAGCAGGTTGGTCGATTGGAGTCTTGGGCGCACTGTGACCTCGTTTTCTTGTTATTCCAGCCTGAACCTTCATTGGGCACTTTAGTCAGGTCTGATTATCTTTAGTCACAAGGCTACACAGCGACAAAACGTATAGCAACACTTGTTAACACAAACACTACACAGTGTCGTCGCTATTAATTTATAAATATCAGCATGTTATGCGCTATAAACAGATCGTCTACCATAGCTATGCATGTTTGTACTCTTTATCCGAAAACGGCTTGTTACCAAAGTGCACATATGATGACGAAATGTCTCGTTTGGTTTTGTTTCATTCTGGTTGGATGTTCAGGCTGATCCCCCCTGCTCAAGGACAAACTGGATAAAGAGTCACCAGGCTGCAGTATTCGCAGAAGGACCGCTTATCCATCTGGGGTTTGGTGCAGGAAGCCAAGGTGGCCATAACCCAAGCGTAAAGTGTGATATCGGGGCTATTGCGCCAGCATTCCCATGAATTTATGCACAGGGACTGAGGCCAGCGACTGCTGGCTTTTGCTGGCGTTGAGAATTTCCTCCGCTTTGGCTGGCGGGAAACGGGTCAGCAGATTCTGATGGAACTTGCTCTTCAGCACGGGCATGCCCTCCTCCCTGCGGCGTCGATGGCCTATGGGGTATTCCACCTCGGCAACATCCGTTTTTGTGCCGTCGCTGAAAAAAACCTGTATCGCATTGGCGATGGAGCGCTTTTCCGGGTCCAGGTAATCGCGGGTGTACTCTGCGCTTTCCACGATCTCCATTTTATTCCGCAGCGTGTCGATCATTGAATTCTTGGCGTGGAAGCCGTCTTCGTAGTGGTCGGCACTGAGGCCTCCCATGATCAAGGGCACGGCAATCATGTACTGCAGGCAATGGTCACGGTCCGCCGGGTTGGCGAGTGGTCCCTCTTTGGAAATGATGCGGATGGCTGACTCATGGGTGGTTACGACGATTTTTTCGATATCATCCAGGCGATTTTTTACCTCCAGATGCAGCAGTACCGCAGCCTCGCACGCCGTTTGCGCGTGGAACTCCGCCGGAAAGCGAATCTTGAAAAGGATGTTTTCCATCACGTAAGAGCCATAACCGCGCTGGAAGCTGAATTGGCGTTTCTCTTCCGGCTTGATGGCCTGGTCCTTGTTGGTCTTGCTGAACAGCACATCGTAGAAGCCCCATTGGGGGGCGGTGAGCGCTCCGGGAATTCCCATTTCTCCACGAAGAGCAATATCCGCAAGGCGAACAGCCCGGCTGGTAGCGTCCCCTGCTGCCCAGGACTTTCGTGAGCCCGCATTGGGGGCATGGCGATAAGTGCGCAAGGCCTGCCCGTCCACCCAGGCATGAGAGACCGCAGACAGCATCTGCTCCCGGTCGGCGCCCATGAGGTGCGACACAACAGCGGTAGATGCAACCTTGACCAGCAACACATGATCCAGCCCAACGCGGTTGAAGGAGTTTTCCAGCGCCAGCACGCCCTGAATTTCATGGGCCTTGATCATCGCTTCCAGAACAGCCTTCATGGTCAAGGGCGGTTCACCGTTCGCTACCCGTTTTTGCGAGAGATAATCGGCTACCGCCAGAATCCCGCCCAGGTTATCCGATGGATGTCCCCACTCTGCAGCAAGCCAGGTATCGTTGTAATCCAGCCAGCGGATCATGCAGCCGATGTCCCAGGCCGCTTTTACGGGATCCAAACGATACGGAGTGCCGGGAACCCGAGCGCCATGAGGCACCATGGTGCCCTCCACTATCGGACCAAGATGTTTGGTACATTCCGGAAAGCGCAGGGCAAGGAACCCACAACCCAGGGTGTCGAGCAAGCAATAGTGCGCAGTTTGCCAAGCTTCTTCCGATTCGATGCGGTAATCGCGAACGTAGTCGACAATGTCTTGAATGACTTGGTCGTAATCGGGTCGCAGATTCTGATCGGTATTGCTGGCCATGGTAGACGCCTCCCTGGATAGGTTGGCTTTCAGGGTCTCCCCCGAAATGGCAGAGGGTCAAGCATTGAAGGAGGTTAACTAAACGGCTTTTACAGTTGTAGGTCGGGTTCACCCCAGGGCACAGAGAGGCAAAGCCGTAACCCGACAGTGGATTTGTCGGATTACGCCTTCAGGCTAATCTGACCTAGGGCCTGTTAACACTACCGAGATGAAGTGGCGTTAGCTGTGCTAAGGCACGCCTACATCAGAAGCAGTCTCCGGGAATGCGAACATTGCCTTCCATCAAAACACGGGCGCTACGGCTCATGCTGGCTTTGGTGGCCGTCCACTGCCCATCGACCTGCTTGGCCCCCGCGCCAACCCGCAGCGTGCCCGACGGGTGACCGAAGGTAACGCTGTCACGCTCGCCACCGCCAGCCGCCAGATTAACCAGGGTGCCCGGCACTGCCGAGGCACTGGCGATGGCAACGGCAGCGGTGCCCATCATGGCGTGGTGCAGTTTGCCCATGGACAACGCTCGCACCAACAGGTCCACATCCTCTTCACCAATTTGCTTGCCGCTGGAGGCAGCGTAGCTCTTGGGTTTGGAGACGAAGGCAATCTTCGGGGTGTGCTGTCGCGCTTCCGCTTCTTCAATGTTGTCGATCAGGCCCATGTGCTTGGCGCCGTAGGCACGGATCGTTTCAAATGTTTGCAGCGCTTCCTTGTTTTCGTTGATGTCACCCTGCAGCTCGGTACCGGTGTAACCGATATCTTCTGCGTTGACGAAAACGGTAGGAATACCGGCATTGATCATGGTGGCCGGGAAAGATCCGACGCCTGGGACTTCAAGCTCATCAACCACATTGCCGGTGGGGAACATGGCACCCTCCCCGTCTGCCGGGTCCATGAAGTCCACTTTTACTTCGGCGGCCGGAAAGGTTACGCCGTCCAGTTCAAAATCACCGGTTTCCTGCACTTCACCATTGGTGATGGGAACGTGGGCAATAATGGTCTTCTGGATATTGACCTGCCAGATGCGAACAACGGCAATGCCGTTATCGGGGATACGGTCAGCAGAAACCAGACCGTTATTGATGGCAAAGGCCCCGACAGCTGCGGTCAGGTTGCCACAGTTGCCGCTCCAGTCCACGAAAGGCTTATCGATGGAAACCTGGCCAAACAGATAATCCACATCGTGATCAGCCTTTTCACTTTTCGCCAAGATCACTGACTTGCTGGTGCTGGACGTGGCGCCACCCATGCCATCGGTGTGCTTGCCATAAGGATCGGGGCTGCCGATCACCCGTAGCAGAATCTTGTCGCGGGCTTCGCCGGGAACTTGCGCGGCTTCAGGCAGATCCGTCAGGCTGAAGAAAACGCCTTTGCTGGTACCGCCCCGCATATAGGTGGCGGGGATTTTTATTTGTGGTGCGTGGGGCATGTCTTGCTCCTTGGAGAAAAACCGGTGGCCATTGGCCAACGCCAATGCCCACCCTGCAGTTTCGTTCTAGCCTGCTTCCGCCATAAACTCGTTGGCGAATTTTTGCAGGATGCCACCGGCGGAATACACGGACACTTCTTCGGCCGTATCCAGGCGGCACAGCACCGGGATGCGCTCTACGTCACCGTTGGCACGGTGCATTATCAGTGTCAGCTCAGCCCGCGGAGCCGGGCTGCCTTCCACATCAAACGTTTCCGTACCGTCGATGTTCAAGGTGTTGCGCGTTGTCCCTTCCTCGAACTGCAGGGGCATAACCCCCATGCCGATCAGGTTGGTGCGGTGGATACGTTCGAAGCCTTCGGCCACGATGGTTTCCACCCCGGCCAGCGCTACACCTTTGGCGGCCCAGTCACGGGACGAGCCCTGACCGTAGTCTGCGCCAGCGATAATGATCAGCGGCTGCTTACGCTCCATGTAGGTTTCAATGGCTTCCCACATGCGCTTCACTTCGCCTTCCGGCTCTACCCGGGCCAGAGAGCCCTGGATCACATTACCGTCTTCATCTCTGACCATTTCATTGAACAGTTTCGGATTGGCCAGCGTAGCCCGCTGGGCAGTCAGATGGTCGCCACGGTGAGTTGCATAGGAATTGAAGTCCTCTTCCGGCAGGCCCATCTTGTCCAGATACGCCCCTGCAGCACTGTCCAGCAGGATCGCGTTGGACGGCGACAAGTGGTCCGTGGTGATGTTGTCCGGCAGCACAGCCAGTGGGCGCATGCCTTTTAGCGCACGGGCTTCGGCCATGGTCCCTTCCCAGTAAGGCGGGCGGCGAATGTAGGTGGACTGTGGACGCCAGTCGTACAGCGGGCTCGCTGCACGTACGCCATCGCCTTTCTTCTCGAACATGGGAATGTAGGTCTTGCGGAACTGCTCCGGCTTCACCGCAGACTTCACGATGGCGTCGATCTCTTCATCAGACGGCCAGATATCCTTGAGCATGATCGGGTTACCATCCTGATCGTGGCCCAGCACATCCTTCTCGATATCGAAACGAATGGTGCCGGCGATAGCATAGGCCACCACCAGCGGCGGAGATGCCAGGAATGCCTGTTTGGCGTAAGGGTGAATCCGGCCATCAAAGTTACGGTTGCCCGACAACACAGCGGTGGAATACAAGTCACGCTCGATTACTTCTTTCTGGATTTCAGGATCCAGCGCGCCGGACATGCCATTACAGGTGGTACAGGCAAAGGCCACCACATCAAAGCCTTGCTGCTGCAGCTCTGGCAACAGACCGGACTCTTCCAGGTACATTTTTACCGTCTTGGAACCGGGCGCCAGGGAGCTTTTCACCCAGGGCTTGCGGACCAACCCCAGCTTGTTCGCATTACGGGCCAATAAACCCGCCCCAATGATATTGCGCGGGTTCGAGGTGTTGGTACAGCTGGTGATGGCAGCGATGATGACTGCCCCATCCGGCATCAGACCCTCTTCCTGCTTCCACTCCTTGGCAATACCACGGCTGCCCAGCTCGGAAACCGGCAGCAAAGAGTGAGGATTGGAAGGGCCGGCCAGGTTACGACCAACGGATGACAAATCGAACGACAACACGCGTTCGTATTCCACTTCTCTCAAACTGTCAGCCCACAAGCCGGTTTCCCTGGCGAATTTTTCCACCAGTGCGACCTGATCATCTTCACGGCCGGTGAGGCGCAGGTACTCAATGGTCTGATCATCGATAAAGAACATGCCAGCGGTAGCACCGTACTCCGGTGTCATGTTGGCAATGGTGGCGCGATCGCCTACGGATAAACTGTCGGCACCTTCGCCGAAGAATTCCAGGTAGGCGCCAACAACACGTTCTTTACGGAGAAACTCGGTCAATGCCAGCACCAGGTCAGTACCGGTGATGCCCGGATGCAGCTTGCCTGTCATCTCCACACCAACGATATCCGGCAGACGCATCATGGACGGGTTACCGAGCATGACGTTTTCGGCTTCCAGACCACCCACGCCCACGGAGATGACGCCAAGCGCATCCACCATGGGGGTGTGGCTGTCAGTGCCCACACAGGTGTCCGGGAAGGCCACGCCATCGCGCACCTGTACCACCGGAGACATTTTCTCCAGGTTGATCTGGTGCATGATGCCATTGCCCGGCGGGATCACATCCACGTTATCGAAGGCAGTTTTGGTCCAGTTGATGAAATGGAACCGGTCCTCGTTGCGACGCTCTTCCACCGCGCGGTTCTTCTCGAATGCGCCCTCTTCAAAACCGGGATGCTCCACAGCCAGGGAGTGGTCAACGATAAGCTGGGTCGGCACCACCGGGTTCACCTGGGACGGATCTCCGCCCTTCTCGGCGATGGCATCACGCAGGCCAGCCAGGTCTACCAACGCGGTCTGGCCGAGAATGTCATGGCAGACAACGCGGGCCGGATACCAGGGAAAGTCCAAGTCGCGTTTGCGCTCGATGAGCTGCTTGAGCGCATCGGTCAAATCCTGAGGCGCACAGCGGCGCACCAGCTGCTCTGCCAGAATTCGGGAAGTGTATGGAAGTTTTGCATAGGCCCCAGGCTGGATCGCATCGACCGCCGCACGGGTGTCGAAATAGTCCAGCTCGGTGCCGGGGAGGGATTTGCGGTATTCGGTGTTCATAGCCTGGGGATCTCTTGTCTGGGTGCTTGAATGTGAACGAAGGAATGAATGCATTGACGCTGAATGCCAAACGCATAATGCCTGACGGGGTGAGCGTCAGGCATCAAGCGTCAGGCGCCAGGCGCCAGGCGCCAGGCGTTATCAACCTCGCTCAGCGATCGGCGTTACCGGGCGCAACTCTTCACCGGTGTAATCCGCACTCGGGCGAATAATGCGGTTATCCGCGCGCTGCTCCATCACGTGCCCCGCCCAACCGGTCAGGCGGCTCATTACGAAAATCGGTGTGAACAGTTTTGTCGGAATGCCCATGAAGAAATAGGCAGACGCATGGAAGAAATCGGCATTACAGAACAGTTTCTTCTCGCGCCACATGACTTCTTCACAACGCACGGACACGGGGTACAACACGGTATCGCCCACATCCTGGCCCAGCTTTTCAGCCCACTGTTTAATGATGGCGTTACGCGGATCGGATTCCGTATAGATCGCATGGCCGAAGCCCATGATCTTCTCTTTACGTTCCAGCATGCCCATCATTTCTTTCTCGGCATGATCTGCATCGGAGAACTTTTCGATCATATCCATGGCCGCTTCGTTGGCGCCACCGTGCAGCGGGCCACGCAGGGTGCCGATAGCACCAGTGATGCAGCTGTGGATGTCGGACAGTGTGGATGCACACACACGGGCGGTGAACGTAGAGGCGTTGAACTCGTGCTCTGCGTACAGAATCAGCGAAACGTTCATCACACGCTCATGCAGCTCGTTGGGCTTTTCGCCACGCAGCATGTGCAGGAAGTGGGCGCCGATGGACGCATCACCCGTGTTTTCATCAATACGCACACCATCGTGACTGAAGCGATACCAGTAACAGATGATGGACGGGAAACAAGCCAGCATGCGATCAACACAGGCTTCCTGGGTGGGGAAGGCACCCATCACGCTCGTGTCTTCCTGTTCCAGATTGCCCAGCATGGAACAACCGGTGCGGATCACGTCCATGGGGTGAGCATCTTTCGGAATCTGCTCGAGAACGGTTTTCAGTTCTGCCGGCAAGCTGCGCAGACCTTGCAACTTGGTCTTGTAAGCATCCAGTTCCGCCTGGGTCGGCAGCGCGCCCTTGAGGATCAGGTGTGCGACTTCTTCAAATTCGCAGTTTTCCGCCAGATCCTTAACATCGTAACCCCGGTAGGTCAGGCCGGAGCCAGAAACACCTACAGTGGAAAGTGCGGTTTTACCTGCTACCTGGCCACGCAGGCCTGCGCCGCCGAGTTTTTTTGCTTCTGCCATGATGTATCTCCTTTGAATCTTATTTCCGCCAATGCGGATTCTGTGCTGTAAGGGCACCACTCGGAGCGGGAACCGGCATGAGGAAATTCAAGACCCGGTTCGCACCTCAAGAGGGACTCCTACAAAATCGGTATCAGCCCTTGCTCTTGGCGAAGAGTGCATCCAGTTTCTGTTCGTAATCGTGGTAGTTCAGGAAATCATACAGCTCCATACGTGTCTGCATGATGTCTACCACGTCTTTCTGGTGGCCCTGCTCACGAATGCTCTGGTACACCTGCAGCGCCGCTTTGTTCATGGCACGGAAGGCACTCAGTGGGTACAGGACCATATCGGCGCCGGCCTCAGCCAGCTCTTCACGGCTGAACAGCGGCGTAGCACCAAACTCGGTAATGTTTGCCAGCAAAGGTGCATCACCCAGGCCTTTTTTGAAGGCTTTATAATCTTCCAGGGTATGTACCGCTTCTGCGAAGATGCCATCAGCCCCTGCTTCGATACAGGCACGAGCGCGTTCAACAGCCGCTTCCAGGCCGTCTTTCTGGAAGGCATCAGTACGGGCGATAATAAAAAAGTCATCATCGGTCTTGCCGTCAACGGCAGCTTTTACCCGGTCGACCATTTCTTCCTGGGAAACAATTTCCTTGTTCGGGCGGTGGCCGCAGCGCTTCTGGGCAACCTGGTCCTCCAGGTGTACCGCACCGGCGCCAGCCTTGATCATTTCCTTAACGGTGCGGGAAATGTTGAACGCCCCACCCCAGCCTGTATCGATATCCACCAGCAACGGCGTGTCCACGGCACTGGAGATACGACGAACGTCTTCCAGCACATCGTTCATGCTGGTCATGCCCAGATCAGGCATACCGTAACTGGCATTGGCCACACCGCCACCGGAGAGGTAGATGGCACGGTAGCCAACCTGTTCCGCCATCATTGCTGCATAGGCATTAATGGTTCCCATGATTTGCAGGGGCTTCTCTTCCGCGAGCGCTTTACGGAAGCGGCCGCCGGCGGTCAGGTTTGCTGACATGGCGTTCTCCTAAGTATCCGATTTCAGGTTTTCCGCCTTGTGGGCGGCATATTGGGTTTCGATGTTCTTGCGGGCACTGCTGATATGGCGGCGCATCAACAGCTCCGCCATCTCACCATCGCGGGCTTCAATGGCCTCCACGATACGGCGATGTTCGTTAAGGGCTTTTTGCGGACGGTTGGCCACCGAGCTGAACTGATAACGGTACATGCGCACCAAGTGGTAAAGCTCGCCAATCAACATCTGGCTGAGGGTGCCATTGTGGCTGCCCTGGATGATGCGGTAATGGAAATCCAGGTCGCCTTCCCGCTGAAAGTAAGCGGTATCCTGTTGCAGATCCTGCTGTTGCTCATGCTGAGCCAACACGTCATAGAGGCCGTTGACCTCCTCAACAGACATGTGCTCAGCCGCCAAGCGTGCCGCCATGCCTTCCAGCGCTTCGCGCACATGATAGATTTCGATGAGGTCATCGAAACTGAGGGAGGCCACGCGGGTGCCCACATGGACCACGCGCTCCAGCAACTTACGGGATTCGAGGCGACGAATGGCTTCGCGGAGCGGACCGCGGCTGACACCGTAGCGCCCTGCCAGCTCGGTTTCGCTGACTTTGGAACCGGGCGGGATCTCGCCACGCACGATATCGTCCTGCAGACGGGCAAAAACCCGGTCCGCCAAGGTGCGTGCAGATTCTGGTGCAGTGACAGACATAAAAAAGCCCGATTGTTGACAATTTCAACGACCGGGCTGGACTTTACGCCCTCAGAGCATGGACTTCAAGGGCGATTGTTGACAATGACTGACTTAAACCATCAAGGCGCCAGAGGATCGCAGCCACTGCCGGGGTCACCAGCGAAAAACTGGACGGCGCCCTGAGAAATAGCCACCAGCATCTCCTGCTCGTCCTCAGTGAGATCGCTCAGGTTATTGGTTTCATCGGGGTCAGCAGGCGCCGGCAACGCGGCAACCCACTCTTTCTGTTGAATGTACGGATAATAGCCATCCACCCAGAGCGCACGAAGGCCTTCATCGAAATTGTTATCACCAGTACGGTACATCGGCGTACAGGCATCATCCAGATCAACCCGCCCCTCAATGGTGACACCAAAGTTGGCGGTGACATCCGGTTGAGCAGCGTCTGGCGCCAACAACAGCGAGATATTGGCAGAGTTGGAATCAGTCAGGGTGCGGGTAACAAAACCCACCGCCCAGCTATTGGCTGCGCTGTCCGGGCAAGAGCCATCCGCCGGGCCAGCCATGATCACACCGTAATCCGGGCTGGAGATATCGCTGATCACATCAAGGCAGAAAACGGCGCTGCCATAATAATCCGCACGGGGCTGCTCTTCTGTGACGCTTTTACTATTGATTTCCGGAGGGTAGTTACCACTGCCATCATCAGCCGTTTCAATATCCGGGTTGGGGATGGCGGTACAGTCTGCGGCATCATCCTGTGACAGACAGGCGCGCATCAACCGCACAGTAAACGGCCCAGCCAATGCCAGATCATCAATGATCGTTTGCTCTGGCTCCGCCTGGGGCGCTGCTTCCAGCTCACCGGACAGCGGCAGTTCAACCGCATCGCCCACCAGGGTCCCGGTCAATTGTCCCTTGTCACCACTGGCCAGAGAAGACCCCAGGTTCGGATAATTCAGCTCGATATCCGTCTTGCCAACCCCATTTTCCGGCAAGAAATTATTGTAAACAATCTTGTTAAGGAAACGTCCCTGTACTGCAAGATCCGTATCGCCGTCAGGCTCAATGGATATCACGCCAGCATTTTCAAACTGCAGCTTTTCATTGACAGCCGCTGACGCTGTAAACGCCACCAGCTCCTGCTTGAAATCATCCTGCGATGCAGCCCGGGCAGCGAACCCGAGGCCCATTACCTTGCCGTTGGGCAGAATCAGCGGGGGCTGGCCAAGCGCAGTGTCATCGGTCAAGCGACCAGGCAAGTTGATGGTAACGGTGTCATTGGCAGCGGCAGAAGACGGATTTTCATCCTGGCAGGTAATAAAAATACAGGAGCGGAAACTGTAATTGCCTGCAGACGTATACCCATTAGCTCGCTCTACCTTGGCCAGGGGCACATTAGGGTCAGGGTCAATTCCGGCCAACGAGCCGGATGTCAATTGCGCATTAACCGCGACAAAGAAAGCGTCCCAATCATTGCGAAAATCGGCGTACACAGCAGTATCAATCGCCTGTTCATAGGTCTCCGGATCATTGTCATAAACCTCATGAACGGCCACCGGGATTTCCACGAAGTCCGGTGTCGCCGAATCCACATCCAGACCCTGAATCAAGGCAGCCACATTGCGACTCTGAGCCTCAGAGGTCGCCTCCCGGAACGGTGAATTCTTCAGGTCAGCCACCGTGACGGCATAACGGGTATAGGCCTCCTGGCTGGGGAATTCGATACTCCCCAAAGACAGATAATTCCCTTCAAATAGAGCGTTACCAATCAGGAACTCAACACCTTGCGAGTTATTCGGGCACAGCGCATTGAACGCGGGCACCGTGACCACGTTACCGTTCGAATCAACCGATTCCTGATCCGCATCCGAAGTAAAGAACACCACATTGGTACCGGTACAGGTGTACCCCAGATTGCTGACATGGGGGCCCGCCAACTCAACCAGCACATCCCCGCGCGAAGAGGGATCACACCCTGCCCCGGCCGGACACCCGGGCACGGTCGCATCGGAAAAGTCTTCGCCGCCATTACACCCGGCTAGCGCAAGAGAGAGCGTGGTCAGGACAAAAAGAAATCGCATATAGGTTTCCTGTGCATTCGCGTGAGATTCGTTACGCTCGCTAGGGGGCGGTCAGAACCAACTCACCTTCCGTCACCTGCTTCAACCCGTCGGTGCCAGGGCGGCTTTCAAAATAAGGAAGAAAAACAACCAGATAGTATTGACCCGGCTCCCTTTCAACGGTTCCCTGCAAGTAGCCGTAGCGGTACCAGGTTTCCGGGTACTTACGGCTGAACGGCTGGTCTACAAGCATGACCGGCAAGCCATCCTTGTCCAGCCAGAGCAACTCAACAGCGAGATAGCCCTCCTTGCGAATAAACGCCATCAGCGATACGCGGCTTACCTCATCAGGGAATGAATAAATTCTTGCCCGATAAGCGGATTCTCCCACCAGAACGGGCGTGTCTGCCCCAAAAGCCAGTAGCGCTTCCTTGCCGGATTCCAGGGTTTGCGCCTCTGCAAGCAAATGCTGGCAACAATCTGCCCGCAGCGCACGATAGGTTTCCAGGTAAGCATCGGCATCCAGGGTTTCATAGGGCGCGGGTGCCGAACTGGCGGCCTCTCGTTCAGCCCCCATGTCCAGAGGGCGACTCACCAACTGGCCTGTTTCATCCACATAACTGATGAAACGGTCGTTCTCGCGGGCCTCCAGCTCCTGGTCCACCTCGACACTGGGGCGGTAGTCTTCCACAGACTCGCGATCAGAAGAACCCCTGTTCGGCGTTTTCTGACTGGAGGCAGAATCGGCGGCCTCAGTCGAGTCGTTTGCTGCACCGGTCTTGCCTGACGCGGCCGGCCGCTCAAGGGTGACCAGATTTCCCTGTGCATCCATGTAAACGTACAGCCCTCCCTCTCCCGCTGCGCGCTGAGGCTGACTTTGACTGATGCTTTGCCCCTGGCTCTGGCAGCCGGTCGCCAGTGCCACAAGCAGCAAGATCGACAGGCGCATCAAAACTTGGTTCTGAATGCCAGGCCGACCATCATGATCCTGGCTTCGGTTTTGATATCCAGCCCGGCATAGGGGTTGTAGACCACATTGTCGATGCCGGTACAGTTAGCCGCACAGCTGGTATCCGCAGGAATTTCATCCTTGCTGTGCAGCATGCCGATACCCAAATCAATGTCGGTATCCTTGTCCCATTTGTAGCCCATCCCCAGGCTGTAATAGCGCGCCTCGTTGATCGGCACCATGGGGCTACGGCGATCTTCAGGAATCGCCGAAGCACGGGGCTCATACCCTGCGCGCAGCTGGATACGGCCGGTCAGGTCATAGGCGGCACCAAAGGCAAGGTTCCAGGTGGACTGGAAATTCAGCGGATAACTCAATTGTGTAGACGTGGACCCGGGCGAAAACAGACGCGCCAGGCTCAGCACCGCCGAACTACGGTCGAAGACGATATTGAACGCATCCCATTCCTTGTAGTCTGCCCAAACCGCATCCACATTGAACTGCAAGCGCTCGGTGGGCTTGATCTTGATGCCGGTCTGGAAGGTGGCCGGCATGGTTAGATCCATACTCACCGCCCCAACTTCTTCACTACCAATCCGTGAGGGAATCCCCAATACCGCCAACGCCAATGCCCCCGTAGCAGAGCTGCCGATACCGTTAACGGTTTCCTGGGTCGCATTGGAATAGGAGATCTTGTAATCCCCTTTCATGTGCGTCTTCGCTTCAGAGCGCCACACCGCCCCCCAGGCAAACCGATCGTTCGGCTCCCACAACACGCCGAGGTTATAGGACGGGCTGAATCGCTGATCCATGGAGACTTCCAGCGAAGCCAGATTCTTGAAAGGCCCCAGTCCTTCATCCGGATTACAGATCCCGAATAAAATCAGATCCAGTGCAATATTGGACTCACCAGCAAAGGGCGCACAAATACTCTCGTCGATCACCCGGGCAAAACCCAATAATTCATTGGGCGCACGAAAATCCTGCTCCAGGGCAATAGCCTGGTAACTCATGCCAATGGATGCACCAATGGAAAGCTCGTCATTCACCTGGTAAGCCACCGAGGGAGACAGGTAAGTAATACGCTCCAGGGCAACCCGCTCACCCATGTAGTTACCCACATCATCTTCATCACGGTAAAAACCTGCCGCCATGGGCAAATATGTAGCCGTACCGAAGGTAAACTTAGACCCCGCAGGACGAATGGAAAATGCGGGCAAAGGCCCAGCAATCAAAGGCCCAGGCGGCAAATCCACGGTATCGTTGATGAAAGGAATATACAGAGAGATCCCCTCCACCGAGCTGGTTGCAGTCTTAAAATTGCGGCAGAAGTCCACACCATCGTCCGGCACATCATCACAGACCACGGGATCATCGGAAAAACCAAAGACATTGTAATCTGGTGGCGCAGAGAATTCAGATTCCAGAGAGAAATCGGCGCCGACAAATTGCAGATCCACACGCCGACCGTCCAGCCGAGCCAGGCCCGCCGGGTTAAAGTGGATGGACATGACCCCAGGCGGATCCGCAGTGACAGCATGGCCCATACTCATTGCCTTCACATCAATAGCAAGGTTGTTGGCTAACTGCGCATGGGCAGAAACGGCCAAAAGCCCTGCCACCAGGACGAGAATACGCACGCCGAGCCCTTTATTCTTGTTGTTCATGGCTAGCCCCTTCCAACTGCTTATCACGGCTTATGCCCCGGGTTTCAGGCCTGAAAAATCAATCGGCAAAGAAAGTCCAAGCAGCACATCAGGGGAGTCTTCCGTCAAACCAAACCCGAAACTCAGGTTGACGATGCGATTACTGGAAGTCCGAAGCCCCAACGAGGTATTGATGACACTGGAGGTGGAGTCTTCCGATGCCGCCGTATAATCCTCGAAAAGAAAATTGGTTTCGAAATTATACGACTGCTGATAGCTCGCACTCAGAGACACCTCATAGGACAACGAATACGCCAGCCCCATGGAAAAGTTAACGCTGTCGCCAGGTTGTACTTCATTGAGAATCTCGCCGCCCCGGTTTTGATTAAGGCCAGATGCATCGAATGCATAGGTGTAACCCAGCGAACCAAACAACACGACCGGATCGATCACCTTACTGGCACTGACCCCTGCCCCAACGGAGTAATAACCAGAGCCGCTGGACACCTCTTCATTCACATTAATGTCATAGGGGCTATCGCCAGTAGGCGTGCTCAACGTCGTATACAGAGTCGTATTCATGGCCCCCGGTTTTACCGGGAAGGGCTGATAGCGCAGGCTGAAAGACACATCCCCCAGTGCAGCCTGGGAGACATCTTTCTGCGTGTCATATTTGTAGGATACGGGCAGGCGCGTGTTGAACGTCAGGTTATTCCAGATACCGTAATCCAGCGACAGCGCTGAAGAGAATGCATGCTGCGCATCCTGCTCAATACGAAAACGGCTGATGTTGCCGGTATTTTCGTCAATGGCAATATCGATGCGGTCATCACGGTAGTAGTTGTAATTGGCCGAAAAATTCAGCGACATTTCGCCACTGGGAAGCAGTGAGTATTGCTTCTCCGCCGCCTGGAAGACCTCTTCCAGGTTTTTTTCCTGGGTCACGTCCTCGTCAGTGGTCTGCAGGGCTTCTCGGGCTTCGTCAACCTCGGCAGCCCAGGCAACATGGTGCGCCAACAAGAGTGCGGCCATTGCTGCCACCTTCCCAGACATCATTTTCATGCAAGCCTTCCTTTATTATGTTTGTTATACGCCACTGCAGGCTGTTATTGGCGGAAGTAGGTTCGTGTCGGCACGTTGATGACCCGTTTATCCCCGTCATCCTCTGTGATCTGAACCCGGGTTAGCGTGCTGGCTTTATCAGCCCAGTTTTCAATCGGTGCGGTAAACACCGGAAATACATCAAACGCCAGACGATTAATCGTCCGCTCATCAAGTAAGCGTAGATCATAATCGGTGAGTTCAAGCCCATCCTGAGGCTCAAAACCGTTCGGGAACACGATAAACAGGACGTTCTGGTCCCAGACTTCCTGGAATTTCGCTTCAGTAAAACTGATATTTCCCAACGCCGGATCCGCCACATAAATATGACCATCCTGGTACTTTTTGAGCACGACGAAGTGTTTGAAGCCACCGTAGGCAATCGGAACAATAGCCGGGTGATCAAGAGACTGAATGTCGGACATTTCCGCCCGAAAACCACCACTGGGGTGGCCCAGTGCCGTGGCCAGACGCTTCATGTCGAGCAGAGAGAAACCGCGGCGCTCCACGATCTTGTCGGTTTCACCAAAGCGCAGCAGGCCTTCCATAATCTGGCGCTCCTGGAACTGTCGTCCCAGGTACTGGTTGAGCACGGTGGTCAACGCTGCCGAGCCACAGGAGTAGTCATACGCCTGTCGCGTCACGTTGTGGTAGCGGAACTCGGATACCGGTTTCACCACGAGATTACGCTCGCGTAAGGACACCGGTTGAGTCGGGTGTTCATAGTAGATTTCGCCCTTCTGCGGGGGCTTGATCACTACAGCCTCATTGGCGGCGAAGTAAATAAGCGCCACACCCAGCATGGAAGTCAGCATCTATGCAATCCAGCGTTATTGTTATTGTTTGTTTCTTATAGTGGCTGACATGTTAACCACGTCACCCGGCACAGGCAACCATGTTGATTCGCCCAAGGGGCAAACGACTGGGCTTAACTGTCACCCCGGCCTGTTTATGTATGGTAGCCCCGCGCCGGCATACACCTTTCGTTATTATATGTATCAGTCACCGACATCCAACAACACTAGCGCTTGCGTGAAACGGGGACGGGAGAGGAACGGCAATGGACTAATACCCATTTCCGCCCTACCGCCAATCAAGATCCCGGAGAGTCCGAAGGGCCTGGCCCGCACAGCTGTTATACGGACAAGTCATAGCCATACCGCTCGGCCGCTTCGCGGAAGTGCGGCAACACCGGCTCCATCCATTTGCCGTAATGGCGCCAGCGTTCACGGGAGGTGCTGTAGATTTTTTGGGTCACACCCTGGTAACTGGGTGTGGCCAGGGTGCCACGGGCCTTTGCATGCTCGTCATAGCGACTAATAGACTCGCTCCATTCCAAACCCATGAAATGCAAGATCTTGCTAGTCTCGCCCTCGAAGTCGTCAAGTAAGTCCTCATAACGAACGTAATGCATTCGGTCATCCAACTGGAAGACCTCCTGATACTGCCAGAGCAGTTTCATGACATGCTTATAGAAGCTCGCGCCACTCTCCAGATCGAGGAAATTAGCCATTCCTTCATTCATTTCGAACGTCTGCATAAAGCCACTAAGGACACAATCACAGGGGTGCCGCAGTGCCACAACAAACTTGGCATCCGGAAACAAGCGTAAAATAATGCCGATGTCTACCGTATTAAGCGGCATCTTATCTACCAGTACCGTATTTTCCTGAAAATTCACTTCCTGCCTGGCCACACGAAAGTATGTTTCTCGTAGCATGGCAATCTGCTCGTCACCTAACTCCCCCATAAAGTTAAAAACATCCATCCATTGTTGCTTCCATCCTGCACCACGAGGAGCCTGACTCGACATGGAGGCTTTGGCCTGCATCCAGGTAATCGCCTGACGCATTACGGTAGAAACGGTTGGCGGCTCTTCCATGGCTTGGATCGACTCATGGGCATCGAGCATTTGCTCAAGCAAGGTCGTACCGGAACGGGGGAAGCCCAAAAGAAACACCGGCGTCCGTGAAGCCGGCGCAACAGGTTGCCAGGTGCTTAACCATCCCGGGGTAAAAAGCGATTTGAAAACTTCAATACGGCGACGAACTGCATTTGTGCTTGTCTCAATGCCTTCCAGCCGTGTCTGCAGCCCATTGCCTTTCGTTAGCGCAGAAAAAGCTTCCTCATACCGCCCTTTCTTATCCAGCGCTCTTGCAAGAACCTTCCATATACTCGCGACATAACGATCTTGCGAGGCTGTTTCCAGCCAAGGAGGCAACACAGCGATAACGTTTTCATAGCGTTTCTGCTGAGAGAGAATATTCACCTTGAGTAACCACATTCTGGTTTCAGCGCTCTTTTCCGCAAGCGCGTCAAGCTCTGCCAAACATGCCAAGGCTTCATCCGGACGAAATAGCCGCTCCAGCGCTTCCGCTTTCGCCAAGTAGTGCTCAGCGTTAATTGAAGGACTTAACTTAGCGATTTTGTTGAGTGATTTCAGCGCTTGTGCCCAGTGTGCATCCGCATGGTGGGCCTGATAACTGAGCTGCCAGCTTCGCCAATTCTTTGGCGCCATCTTGACCGCAAGCTCTGCCAGTGTTTTCGCCAGCGGAATATTGTTTCCTTCTCGGGCCAAGCGTGCACATAAATCTGCCGCATCGTAGTCCACATAACCCTTTTCCATAAAACCCATGACTATGCGACTGGCGTCCTGATACTTTCCTTTTTTACACAGCCCTTGAACCAATGGACGTAACTGCTTTGCACTAACTGATTGATTCATAAATAGATCAACGATTTTTCAAAACACAACACGATTTTTCTGTGCCATAAAAACAGAAACGCCCAGCAAAAGCCGGGCGCCTCCAGTACCACATTTGAGCCTTAAGCGTCACAAAATGGACGACTTAGTGACCGGCAATGGTGATAGCCGTATTGCTCAAATCCAAGCCGGTAACATACACGTTACCAATCGAGTCAGCTGTACCCAACTGAACACCCATGGCGGCAACTTCGACGCCAGTCAACGCGCCATTGGTGTTAATAACCAGGCCGCTGGTTGTGACCTGGCCGGTAATGCCATCAACATCCAGGTTATTGAGAGCCAGTTGATCCACGGAAAGCGCACCACCACCGGCCGCATCGTTCAGCGTCAGGTTATCAGAACCATCGGCCAAGGTACCGATTTCAATGCTCAGCACAGAGGTAGTTGAAATGGCAAACAGGTTGCTCGCCTCTGAGCCCAGCTGCAAAGAGAGCTCAAGATCATTCAGCGTAATGCTAACACTTTCGAGAATAGGATCAGAAAAGGCAGAAGCCTGCACCGCGGTCAGCTCAGTTCCCACCTTCGCAATACCTGCTGCAACTGCACTACCATCGCCAGGAACAACATCGGTACCATCTGTACCTTGACCGACATACAGATCACCAGTGTCAACAGTTAATTCATCCGCTTGAATGCTTACTTGCAGAACACCACCACCTGAGCCGCTGCTGGCAGAGTCGATAACAAGATTCAGGTCGCCGTTACCGGTGCTTAGGCCCATGTTCTCAATCAGGATCATGCCCTCACCGGTATTGCCAGCAAAGCCATCGGTATCTTCAATACCCACGTTCAGAGTGGCATTCAGGTTCAAACCAATGGAAATACCATCCTGACCCGTCACGCTGGACAGCGCGTCATCCTGCATCGGCTCGAGAGCCAGGGCGCTCATCGGCGCGACGGCTACAGCGGCAGCCAGAGCAAGTTTCTTGAAATTCATATTGTTCTCCTCGTGTGCACAACGTTTTTTGTAATGCTTATGTGCGCCCCAGTCTTCGCAGAGCACACAGTTACGTTAACACAACAGTTACAAAAACAAATATGCCCGTTACAAAACGTTGACGGCGCTAAAGCCAAGCCCAAGTCACTGTAATTATTATACTTTATTCTATTTTAGAACAGGCGTAACAAGTTGGCCTGACGGAAATGGTCAACCCCTTTTGTTACGACTGTTACCCTCAGTAACAGGATTGGGCATCGTTGCGTTACAGGGTTAGACTAGCCGCCTCACTTAATTCTGGCAGCCCATGACATACCGTTGCGTTTTTCAATCTGAAGGCGGCTTACGCTGGCTTGGCGAGCCTGATGCGATACTGACAGCCCAGTCACTGGCAGAGCTTCATCGTTTGCGGGTCCGCGTGGAGCAAGCGCTGGCGGGAGAATATCGCTTCGCCGCAGGCGTGTTGCCCTATGAAGTCGGTTCCGTATTACAAGGGCTGCCTGCCGCTCCTTTCACCGCTTGGGCATACCTGTATAAAGAAGCGCCCGCGACACAACCTGACGGCACACTCACTGATACCGACGATTTTTCCCTCACCGCGCCCTTTCAGCCTGAGCAAGACAGGCAGGCATACCTGAGCAATTTTGCCCGGATTCAGTCGTACCTTCAGGCCGGTGATTGTTACCAGGTAAACCTGGCGCAACGTTTTTCTGCTGCTTTCAGTGGTTCGCCCCTTAACGCCTGGCTGGCATTACAACAGGCCCACCCTGCCCCACACAGCTGCTATTTCGACACGGGCAACGGACACAGCGTGTTTGGTGTTTCACCGGAACGCTTTCTCTCTATCAAGGGCAGGAAGGTGGTGACTGAACCCATCAAAGGCTCACGCCCCCGCGGACACTCGCCCGATGAAGATGACCGGTTCGCGGCCGAGCTACACGCCAACCCCAAAGATCAGCCGAGAACCTGATGATTGTGGACTTGCTCCGCAATGATCTGGGCATTAGCTGTGAATCCCGGCAGCATCCAGGCATCCCCACTTTTCGAACTGCGCCGGTTCAGTAATGTGCACACCTGGTGAGCACGATCACCGGCACACTGAAAACCGATGTCACCCCTTTGCAGGCACTGTTCAGTGCTTTTCCAGGCGGCTCGATCACCGGGGCGCCCAAGAAACGGGCCATGGAGATTATTGCCGAGCTGGAACCGGTAGCCCGCGGAGCTTATTGTGGCAGCTTTTTCTGGATGGATGATCAGGGCAATCTGGACAGCAATATCCTGATTCGCACGCTACAAACCGAAGGCGACAGGCTCTATTGTCACGGCGGAGGAGGCATTGTGTTCGACTCGATACCCGAGGCGGAGTATGAAGAGAGCCGCTTCAAGGTTGCCAGGCTGATGGGCGCCCTGGAGGACAGATTTCTGTAGCGCTACAACAAGCAGTCAACACGCCG
The DNA here is from genome assembly GCF_000155615.1 of Alcanivorax sp. DG881. GTDB lineage: Bacteria > Pseudomonadota > Gammaproteobacteria > Pseudomonadales > Alcanivoracaceae > Alcanivorax. Next base: position 511,552 of record NZ_DS989915.1, read on the forward strand.
TAACAGTCCCGCCTCACCAACGGAAAAGCCGCGCCCAAGTCTGGGCGCGGCTTTTCATTTTCAGGCCTAACACACTCGCTTCGCGTTGTTGCATGAAGTGTGTGGCGTGCAGCGTGCCCTACAGCGGAATATCGCGCTCGCTGGCTTTGATGATCTCTTTCTTGAGGTCATCGTAGCTGTGTACCGCAGGGAACTGCGGAAATTCGGCGATCACATTATCCGGGGCGTGGAACAGGATGCCCTGCTCGGCTTCACCCAGCATGGTGGTATCGTTATAGGAATCACCGGCGGAAATGACCCGGTAGTTCAGGCTGTGGAACGCAATGACCGACGCCCGCTTCGGGTCTTTCTGGCGCAGCTTATAATCCGTAATCCGGCCTTTCTCATCCACCTCCAGACGGTGGCAAAACAGGGTCGGCCAGCCCAGCTTCTTCATCAACGGCTTGGCGAACTCATAGAAAGTGTCCGAAAGGATGATCAGCTGGAAGTTTTCGCGGGCCCATTCGACGAACTCCCTGGCGCCCTCCATCGGGTCCAGGGTATCGATCACTGCTTGGATGTCGGGCAGGCCGTAGCCATGCTCATCCAGAATCTTCAGGCGCATACGCATGAGTTCGTCGTAGTCCGGAATATCCCGGGTGGTGGCACGCAGCTCATCGATGCCGGTTTTTTCAGCGAAGTTGATCCAGATTTCAGGGATCAGCACCCCTTCCAGGTCCAGGCACAACAATTCCACGGTGTTTCCCCTTTGGGTTGATAAGGCGCGCACAATGTAGCGGCGCCCCGGAGGCTTTGCAACGGGGGAGCTGGGGGCATACGCATTGTGGGCGGGAGGGGTTATGGGAGGCGATGCCTATAAGGGCGCGTCTAAAACGCCCCACACCCCTGATTTTCAGTGAGAAGAGAGGCTTGCACACGAATAAAGATGGGGGGGGGTGAGAGGACCCTTCGCGATGCAAGCATCGCTTCCCACAGGGGAGTTAGAGCGTCGAAATATTAGCGGATAGGTAGCTCTATGCCCTCGAACAAGGCCTCTCTTTCCTCCCGGTTGGGGGCCTTGATGGCAGCTTCTACCAACTCTCGGCTCAGATGAGGGGCGAATGCCTCCAGAAAATCGTACATGAAGCCCCGGAGGAAGGTGCCCTTGCGGAAACCGATGCGTGTGGTGCTGGATTCGAACAGGTGGCTGGCATCCAGTGCCACCAGGCCTTTGTCTTCCACTGCATCTACCGCCATGTGGGCGATGATTCCAACGCCCATGCCCAAGCGGACATAGGTTTTGATCACGTCTGCATCTGCCGCAGTAAACACCACCTTCGGGTCCAGACCTTTGTCCACAAAGGCATCATCCAGTTTGCTGCGCCCGGTGAAGCCGAATACGTAGGTCACAAGCGGGTATTCAGCCAGTGCTTCCAGTGTCAGCGGGTGCACGTCGGCGAGCGGATGCCCTTCCGGTACCACCACAGTCCGGTTCCAACGATAACAGGGCATCATGATCAGGTCGGAGAACAGATCCAGGGCTTCTGTGGCGATGGCAAAATCCACGCTGCCGTTGGCCGCCATTTCAGAAATCTGCATGGGTGTGCCCTGATGCATATGCAGCGACACATCCGGAAAAAGCCCGGTGAACTGGTGGATAACCGGCGGCAAGGCATAACGCGCCTGGGTGTGGGTAGTGGCAATGCTGAGTTCACCACGGGATTCGTCACGAAACTCCTGGGAGACCCGACGAATGGATTCCGTTTGCTGCAGGATTTCACCGGCAATCTGCAGGATCGCCTGCCCGGCAGGGGTAATATGGGTAAGGTGCTTGCCGCTACGGGCAAAGACCTCCACGCCCAGCTCGTCTTCGAGCATGCGAATTTGTTTGCTGATACCGGGCTGCGAGGTGTAAAGCGCCGCTGCGGTGGCTGACACATTCAGGTCGTGGCGGGCCACTTCCCAGATGTAGCGTAATTGCTGCAGTTTCATCCCTGCCTCCGCATTGAAGCCGTAATCGGTTATAAGAATATAATCGATTATTCATTCAACGCATAGATAACCGCGTTTGCTGCTGTGCCGTCAAGTCGATGAAAGGATGACACCAATGGCTGAAAGCAGGCGCCACACATTGAACGGATCCTTTCGACCACAAGCCATTGTTAGCCTTCAGGTGCCGAGGCTGCAACTTTGCTCAAACCGGCGGTGCGTCTTTCTTCTTATTGGAAATGCCGTGAGGAACATGGCCCGCTGCCACATGCTCGGCCGCAGACTCACAGTGGCCCTGTTGGTCATCAAAAAACACATCCGCCCCGAAGGCACGCAAGAACTCTCCTTTGGATAGCCCGCCCAGGAACAGGCTTTCATCCAGGCGAATATCCCAGTCCCGCAAGGTGCGAACCACTCGCTCATGGGCAGGGGCACCCCGGGCTGTCACCAGGGCAGTACGGATTGGGCACTCTTCCACGGGGAAGCTGTTCTGTAACTGATGCAGCGCTGCCAGAAACGGCTTGAAGGGTCCGCCATCCATTGGTTTTCTGGCGGATTGGCGCTCATTCTCTGTGAAGGCTTCAAGGCCAGCGTTCTGAAAAATCTGTTCCGACTCATCGGAAAACAACACCGCATCACCATCGAAAGCGATGCGCAAAATGCCATCCGGGCGCTGACACTGCCCCCCGGACAGGATCGTCGCCGCCGCATAGCCTGCTTCCAGCACCTGCTGCACATCACCAGGGTCCGTGGACAAAAACAGATGGGCTCCGAAGGCCGAGACATAGCGGTGCGGGCTCTCGCCACTGGCAAACGCCGCACGGGTAATGGGTAGTCCATAGTGGGCAATGGAATTGAACACCCGCAGCCCGGTATCGGAGCTGTTGCGCGACAAAAGTATGACTTCGACCCGCCCCTTGCCCTTTTCCAGATCATTAATGGCCAGGAGCTTTTGCACCAAGGGAAAGGCATCGCCCGGTTCCAGCAAATCATCTTCGTGCTGCACCTGATAATCCTGAAAGGCTTCCAGGCCCTCCTCCAGATAAACCCGGTGGCTGTCAGAAAGATTGAACAAGGCCCGTGAGCTGATCGCGATGACTAACTTGCCATCGAACGTTACCGGCATAATTCCCGTCTCGATCATGGTTGATGATGCTCAGTATCCAGCCCCGCTGTTAAAACCGCAACGGCATGCTGATACGCGGGATAATTACCGCTCAATGCCTGACGGAAAATCACGCGCAAGTTAATAAGGTGGTAGCGAACCGTGGGGATTACCCCCGTCCCTCCCCTCCCTTTCAGACACGTCCGGCATCTCATAATTGATCAATGGTTGTTCAACGTTCATATGTGGCATAAAGTTGCAACGGCAAGTGCGTTGATCTGGGCCAGCGCTCATCCCGAGCCCGTTGGCCATTAACGAAATAATCCGTAGGGGAAAGGGAGTCATCCATGGCTGCTAGCAAGGTGAAAGATACTGTCGAGGAACTTCAGGCTCAGATTCGCAAGCTGGCTGAGCGCTTCGACAAGGAACGCGAGAAGCAGATCGCACAGTTGGAAAAGCAACTGGATAAGGTGCGTGACAGCCTCAATCAGCAACTGAAGCGCCAGCGCGAATATTTCGCCAAGCTGGAAAAGCTCCAGGCCGAATACCGTGAAAAGGCCACTACCACCGTCAAGCGTCAGCTCGACCGCGCCCGCAAAACGGCAGACGACACCCGCAAGCAAGTGGATGATTCAGAAGCTCGCAAGCGTATTCTGGAAACCGAGGTCAAGGTTCTCAAAGCCACCGCCAAACAGGCCCACAGCCTGGCCCGCGTCATTGGCCAATACGAAAAAGACCTGGAAAAGCGCGCCAAGGAAATCGAGCGTAAGGTAGCGCCCAAGAAAGCAGCGAGCAAAAAAGCGCCCGCCAAGAAAAAGGCCGCAGCCAAGAAAGCGCCCGCTAAAAAGGCGGCTGCCAAGAAAGCCCCGGCCAAAAAGAAAGCCACCGCAAAAAAAGCAGCGGTAAAGAAGGCACCCGCTAAAAAGGCAGCAGCCAGGAAGGCACCTGCCAAAAAGGCGCCTGGAGCGTCTTGATTCTGGCAGCATAAAAAAACCGCCTACATGGCGGTTTTTTTATGGCTAATCGCTGGAAAAGGCGCATCTACTCCATTGCTACCGGGAGCCAGCCGTTCCGAGCAATGGTTCCATACCCGCCAGATAGCGGATCTGATGCTGATCCGTATCACCGACCAGTTCACGCAGGTTCGAATAGGTGCGCAACCCGATACGGTAGGCCTGCCCCGCTCGCTGGCAACTCACCACTTCAGCGGAAACACGCCGCAGGATCATGCCTGGAGAATAAAGATCAAGCTGCAAAATCGTGCCATTGCTGAACTTGATTGGGGAAGTGAGGCCGATACCGTAGCGATTATAGTCCAACGCCTTGGCCCGGGTCATGAAACGCCACCCTCCGAACAGCCGATGGCGATAAATGTCGATACGCATTTGCGTGTTGATTCGTGCCAGCTTGCGGCGGTTTGCGCCACGCGTTTCCCTGCTATCCATCATCGAACCGTATAAGCATGTTGTCGAAGTAATTGACCACCGCCTTCCTGGCGTCGGTATCCATAGCGGTCAGCCCCTTGTGTGTCGCCGAGGCTGCAGCTTTACATATTGTAACACGAGCGGCAGACACAAGGGCACGATTTACCCGACCCAGCCGTAAACAGGAAACAGAGTTATCCATAAAATGCACCACGGCACCGTCATTAATGCTTTGCATCACACTCAAGAGTGCCTCTATCTGCCCCTCACCATGCCGATACTCAAGAAACACCATAGACGCCTTTTCCGCCACCGCCGGTTCCAGTGGATATGCCGCGTAAACCCTGCCGTTGAGGGTTTTTCTCAGCCTCTGAAAATAACCGGCCAGCGCTTGCTGCTCCGCCACCGTGGTATTGCGAATCAGGCGCCCGACCAGGCTGTCAGCAGCCCGATTAATGACCCTCATTGCCCCCAGAATCAGACGCGCAGCCGCCCCCTGAGCATTCGCAGATTCGATGGGTCCCTTGAAGTAAACGGTTAACACAACATCAACAAACGCAGTGACCAACACCTCCAGCTCCACCACATGGGAGGCTTCCGGCTCCCTCTCACATTCCAGCAGATATGCATCAATGGCATCGCGCAGAGGAGCCGGGGCGGGAAAGGCGACGTGCAGGGTATTTTCATCCATACTTGAGAGACCGTATTAACAAAAACATCGGGGCAGCTGAACAGGCCTTGTACCTGGCCATCCTGAAACACAACTGTCAGCAATGACGGGCACAGTTATGTCTTCTGGCCCACCCTGGCTTGCCGGGAAGACACCGGAAAGCACATGGCAGTTTCACCGCCCCCAACAGAGCAGGAACACAGGGAAAGTGGCGAATCATACTGGAATATTCGTGCCGGCACGGCTGCTGTACGGCCTGGCTTTTATGGCGTGCCAGCCAGTGGCAGCGCAGCAGCCCTTCCCCGCCGAACTCCGGCCCGCTGAAGGTACTTACCGGGTTGTCGTCAATGGCATTCCTGTGGGCCTCAGCGCCACTATTCGTCTGGAAAAAGCCGAGCCCGGTTACCGCCTGCAATTTACCGCCCGCAACCGCCTGTTCAGTCACGAAGAAAGCGCCCATTTCGACTGGCATAACTGCGAAGCCACCCCCTACCACTATGAACATGCCAGTGCCGGCTTCGGTATGCAGCGAGGCGGTGAAATCCGCTTCGACTGGGAAACAGGCCAAGCTCTGGGCAGTAAAGCCACCTACGCACTGGCAACGGACACCCTGGATGCGCTCAGCGTCGCCATGGTGGCACGCTGCCACATGGCCAACGGCGATGCCGCCTTCAGTTACGCCGTCGCCGAGCCTGATGGGATGACCGACTACCACTACGCATCACTGGGTACGGATTCACTGGAAACGCCGGCGGGCACCTGGCAGGCAGCAGGTCTGGAGCGAGATTACGCAGAACGGGGCCGCCATTCCGAATTCTGGGCCGCCCGGGAACTGGATTATTTCATGGTACGGATGGACCACCGGGAGAACCCGTTCATCCGCGGCCGCATCGAACTGACCGATTTCCGCTACCTGGATGAGCCTGACAACAACACCGAACGCCAGGACGGCAACACCGTTACCAGCCGCTGAACGGCCTCGCCAACAACCGCAGCCTGCTCCTCTTCCAGCTGCCAACGGTAATTGTCCTGATTATAACGGGCGCGGGCGGTCAGCCCCTGACGGACCTCTCCCCGGTCAAACTGCTGGCAGGTCTCTGCAAATTGATGGACTGCCGCCACATCCACTTTCGGGGAAATATCCGCCGGCAGGCTGTCCAGCAAGGCACTGATGCGAATTGCCGCCTCACTCAGCTCGACCTGCTTCTGATCAATCGCGCGACAGAGCACCTCAAGGCTATCGAGTATCTGCGTATATTGCGCTGCATTGCGATCCTGTTCCGCCAGCATGAGGGCTTTGCGATGACGAACCATCCAGCCTTTCCAGATCAGCAAACCAAGCACGGAGCCAATCAACAGTCCGATCACGATTGCCAGTACTACCTGCCCGGCCATGGCCATATCGGGTTCTCCTGGAAGACACTATCGGGCCGCTCGGGACCGCGCGCCTCCATCAATAATTTACGTTGCCATCAGGCCGGCGGTCGCCTTTCTGATGCACAGTATGGAAATGACAAAATATACTTCATGAACAACGCATCTGCGCAGCGTCATCATGATTGAAAATTGCCGGTCATCACGCCATTGTACGTTCCACTAAGCGTACGTTCACACTATTCTCCGGAGGCCGATTGAACGCTGACCTGCCCGGGTGGCTCGAGCCACTGGCCCAACAACTGGAACCCTGGCTGCCGGCCCTGACTATCACCGGGGTGATCATGGCCTTGGCCTCACTGGTGGCCTTGCCCTGGTTCCTCGTGCGAATACCGGAAAACTATTTTACCCAGGCCTATTCGCCGCACCAAAACCGGGGAGTGGTTGCCTGGCTGGTGTGGCTGTTGCGCAACCTGTTGGCGATTTTATTACTGGTCGCCGGCATCCTCATGCTGATCCTTCCCGGGCAGGGCCTGCTAACCATTTTGATCGCCATCATGACCAGCACTTTTCCGGGGAAATACCGTTTGGAACGCGCTATCATGCGCCGCCCCGGGGTCTTCCGGGCCGCAAACTGGATCAGGGCCAGGTACCATCGCCGCCCGCTGGAACACCCGGACGCATTCAAGGAGCCCTCCCATGGCCATTAATAGCGCCGCCATTCGCTGGCACGGCGATCGCCTGCAGTTACTGGATCAACGCCTCCTGCCAACGGAAACCCTGTGGCTGGATATTCTCGACAGCCAGCAAGCGGCGGACGCCATTCGCGATATGGTCGTGCGAGGCGCTCCGGCCATCGGCATCACCGCCGCCTACGGGCTGGCGCTGGAAGCCCAGCGGCTCGGCGAGAGCGCTACCCTCGCCTCGCTACAGAGTGCCATTGCCTGCCTGGCAGCCAGCCGCCCGACAGCGGTAAACCTGTTCTGGGCACTGGAACGATTGCAACGTGTGGCCGGCGACCTCCAGGGCAACGCCTTGTGCCAGGCGTTAACGGATGACGCAGAGAGCATTCACCGCGAAGACCTGGCCGCCAATCAGGCCATGGGCGATTTTGGAGCCGACCTGCTCCCTGATGGCGCCACGGTTTACACCCACTGCAATACCGGCGCCCTGGCCACCGGCGGGCATGGCACTGCCTTGGGCATCATTCGCAGCGCCTGGGCCCGCAAGCAACTCTCTGGTGTCTATGCCGGTGAAACCCGTCCCTGGTTGCAAGGCAGCCGCCTGACCAGCTGGGAGCTGCTCAATGACGGCATTCCAGTGACGCTGGTCGCCGACAGCTGCGCAGGCCAGCTTATGCAGCAAGGAAAAGTACAGGCGGTTATCGTCGGTGCCGACCGCATCACCGCCAACGGTGATACCGCCAACAAGATCGGCACCTATAACCTGGCCGTACTGGCGCAGTACCATCAGATTCCCTTCATTGTTGCTGCCCCCGTTTCCACACTGGACTCTGCCCTGCCCAATGGCAGTCACATCGTGATTGAACAGCGTGATGGCAGCGAAGTGCGTGCCATTCAAGGCAAGCCGGTGGCCCCGGATAACTGCCCGGTGTACAACCCCGCTTTCGATGTCACCCCGGCGGCGCTGATCACCGCCATCGTCACCGAACAGGGCGTTATCCACCACCCGAATACGGAAAAGCTCAAGGCCCACCTGAGCCAGGTCAAGGATCGCCGCCATGACTGATCGCCCCTACTCCACCAGCGCATTCCGTGACGCCGCCCGCGCCCTGGCCGCCACCGGGCAACGCATTTATGCCAATGGCTGGTCCCCGGCCACCAGCAGTAATTACTCCCAGCGCCTGAATTCGGACTTTGCCGCCGTGACTCAATCCGGCAAGGACAAGGGCCTGCTCCGCGAAACCGACATCATGGCCGTAGACATGGATGGCCAGCCGGCTTCTGCCGGCAAACCCTCGGCCGAAACCCTGTTGCATGCCCAGCTTTACCGCTTTGATGCCAACATTCAGGCGGTACTGCATACACACAGCCACGCCACCACGGTGCTGACCATGCACTGGCCCGCCAACAGCATTACGCTGGAAGGCTATGAGCTGCTCAAGGCCCTGGAAGGCATTACTACCCATGACAGCCGGCTTACCATTCCCGTCTTTGAGAACACCCAGGATATCGCCGCCCTTGCCGCCCAGGTGGACAAGGAAATGCGCGCCGGTCATATCAGCCATGCCTATCTAATTCGTGGTCATGGCCTGTACACCTGGGCGCAGGACCTGCCGGCCTGCTACCGTCAACTGGAAGCACTGGAAACCCTGCTGGCCATTGAGCTGGAGTGCCGTCGCCTGCGAGGATGCTGACGCACCCGGCAAGACGACCAGACAGAGCGCGCAAAGAGAGAACTGATAAAGAGGTGTCGCCATGCACAGCGAACTGAAAGTCTTTTCCGACCAGGCACCTGAGGTGCTGGAACAACACCACACCGACAAGGCGGCCATGGCCCGGGTGCTGGCCAGCGCCGGGGTCCGCTACGAACAATGGCAAGCCAACCAGCCGTTATCCGAAAGCCCCCAGCAGGATGAAGTGATTCAAGCGTATCAGGCAGACATTGACCGACTGATCGCCGATGAAGGCTACCAGACCGTGGATGTGGTCAGCATGGTTCCGGACCACCCGGACAAAGCCGCCTTCCGGCAAAAGTTTCTGGAAGAACACCAGCACAGCGAAGACGAAGTACGCTTTTTCGTGGAAGGCCAAGGGCTGTTCACCCTGCATATCAATGGCAAGGTCTACGAAGTGCTGTGCACCAAAGGTGACCTGATCAGCGTCCCCGCCAACACTCCGCACTGGTTCGATATGGGCCCGGCCCCCCGTTTTGTAGCCATTCGCCTGTTCAATAACCCGGACGGCTGGGTGGCCAACTTTACCGGCAGCGATATTGCACAGCGCTTCAACCGGCTGGGCTGACGCAAACCACCGCTTATACAGCCAAATCCTTAGCGTGCAGGCACGCTCCCACAGCAGGCTCGACATCCATGATCAACGCCATCATCACTGATATCGAAGGCACCACCAGCAGCATTGCGTTTGTGAAAGACGTGCTGTTCCCCTATGCCGCCCAACAGTTCCCCGCCTTTCTCCATGCCCACTGGGACGATCCATCGGTACAGGAACAGCTTCAGGCCGCCGCAGCCGAGGCCGGCGAACCCCTGGACACCCCGGCGCAAGCCAGCGACTTGTTCCGCCGCTGGATAGAAGAAGACCGCAAAGCCACACCCTTAAAAGCCCTGCAGGGCATGATCTGGAAAGCAGGTTACGAAAACGGCGATTACACCGCCCACATGTATCCCGACACCGCCCCTGCCCTTCGGCAGTGGCACGACAGCGGGCTGGCCTTGTACGTGTATTCCTCCGGATCTGTCGCCGCCCAGAAACTGTTCTTCGGATACAGCGATGCCGGGGATCTCACCGGCCTGTTATCCGGCTATTTCGATACCACCACCGGGCCCAAACAGTCCGCAGACAGTTATCGGAAGATCCAGCAGGCCATTGGCCATCCTGCCAACACCCTGCTGTTTTTATCGGATATCGAAGCAGAACTGGATGCCGCAGCTGAAGCAGGGTTGCACACCTGCCTGCTGGACCGTGAACAGTCCGGGCTGGAAAGTCGCCACCCGGTGGTCAGTGATTTCAACCACATCAACTTCCCGGACTAGGGCGTGTTAACAGGCCCTAACATCAGGTCAAGGGTTGCTGGCAACGCCACACCACAAACTTGGCGTTGCTGCCCAATACCGTCACCGACCCGAACCGGCGCGACAACACCTTGTGATACCCCAGATGCCGATTACCGATAACCCGTAATTCACCGTCCGGAGCCAGGGCCCGTGCCGCCTGATTAAACAATCGCCGGGCCACATGATCACCGACCACGTGCCCGTCATGAAAAGGCGGATTCAACAGAATGCAGTCGAACTCTCTCTCCAGCCCCACCAAACCATCACCATGGTGAAAGTGGCACTGGCGATTGGGAAAGTAGCGCGACACATTGTCACGGGCGCTTTCCAGAGCCAGCCAGGATTCATCACAAAACGTCATCTCAGCGCCGGGGCTGGCCTGCAATGCAGCCAGGCCGATCACCCCGTTGCCGCACCCCAGGTCCAGCACACGGGAGCCTGCCGGCAACGACTGTGGCAGATGATCCAGGAAGAAGCGCGCACCAATATCCAGCTGTTGCTGGGCGAACACGCCGGCATGCACGGTTAATTGCCAGTCACCTACTTTCACCTTGCTGGGGAAATCGGTGTCAGCCAGAACCTGCCCCGGGGTCTGTGCACTGAACAAGCGGGCTTTCTTCCAGCCGTACTCGGCACGACCGTTACCCAGATAACGTTGCAGCAATGGCACCAACTGCCGGGGCAAATGTTTATCCATGCCTGCCAACCACACGGGTACCCCCTGTGGAAGATGCTGGCTCAGCCAGTGCAGCTGCCACTCCAGCAGCGCAACAGACTTGGGGACACGCATAATCACCTGGTCCGGTGCCTGCCCCGGCGGATCGAAGGGCCACAGAAACGGCAATACCAGTGTCAGGCCGTTATCCTCGGCATTGGCCAGAGTGGCAGCCTGGGCCATAAAGGAATCACCACTGCTTTGCACCGCTGCACACCCCGCCGGGGCTGCTTGCTGCAACGCCAGAGCCAGTGCGCCCTGCTGATCATTCAGCACCAGCGTCCTTGCGCCGGCCTTTGCGGTTTCATCTGCTTCCGATACAGGCAGGCCGCGTTCTGCCAACGTGTTGAGCAGGTACAGGTCCGCATTGTCCCAGGCCTGTAAGGTCTCATTGCGCCGGCGTGGCCAGCGCTGCAATGCAAGCTGGCCCCAGGGGTGAAGGAAAGGTGTCATTCGGGTCCTGCCATCGAGAAATACATGGGTGAAATACCTGCGGGCGCGCATTTTGCCCGCTGATTGCCGGATTGGCCAGAAACTGCGCAACCACGCGTGCCCGCCGCATTTAGGTATGGCATTTTCTGAATTGGCTGCTAGAATGCGCAGCCATCGGAGTATAGCTCAGCTTGGTAGAGTACTACGTTCGGGACGTAGGGGTCGCAGGTTCGAATCCTGCTACTCCGACCAGATAAGCCCCTGGAATAAGGGGGCAGCAAAAAGGCCGCGAAAGCGGCCTTTTTCGTTTCTGAACCATGCAAGGCGAAACCGGTAAAACCTCATACCGCCCCGCTCATTAATCCGGCATGTCACCCTTCAGCCAAACGCGGATTCAGCGTATAGCTAACCGTCAGGCTGGCTTGAGCCAGTGAATGTGACTTGATCTGTTCAGCCAGTGCCGCGCCGCTTAGATCCTTCCCTTCTGGCAGGGTTTCCACATCCAGTGCATAGACCGTAAAGACATAGCGGTGCACGGTGCTGTCATTCCACGGTGGACAAGGGCCGTCGTAACCGAAGTACTGGCCTTCCATGTCTGCGTCGCCCGCAAACCAGCCGGTGTAGTCATTAAGCCCATGGCGCTGCCCGTCCGGCGCCGCCGGGCCGCGTTTGCCTTTCGGGGTGACGCTGTCGCAATGGCTGCCTTCGCGAATTTCACTCTGGTCCGCAGGAATGTTGAACAAGGTCCAGTGATAAAAATCGACTCGCGGCAGGCTGGCCGGCACTTCCCGATCTTCCTGGTTCACATCATCGGCCGCGCTGGGCGCGTCCGGGTCCAGGCACACCACCGCAAAGGAGCGGGTTCCTTCCGGGGCCCCCTTCCAGGCCAGATGCGGATTGATATTGCTCGACAGGGATACGTGGGTGCCCGGGTCGATCACCGCAAAAGCAAATTTTTCCGGAATCGGTGCCTGGTCGGTGAGGCTGTTGCTAAGTAACTGCATCGGTAAGCTCTCCTTGTTGCACTGCATGCATACTCTATCAGGCATGCGGGTAATAACGGGGAATTCAAGTTGCTGGATGCCGAACGCATAGCACCCCAGGCCATTAACCGGCTAATCACCCGCCAGCAGGGGAAACTGCGCCAGTGGCTCATAACTCGGAAACGGCTCGCCCAGCTCACTGCGGTACAGCACCAATGTATTCACGGGTAGCACCCAGTCGCCAATGGCCTTGAAAGGCGTCTGCGTCAGTCCCGGTTTGGCCAATGTAATATGGGGGCGAAACGGCCGCTCCTCCGGCGAGAAACCGTACCCCTGAAGACACAACCAAAGATCATGGTGTAGCTGCTTGAGCGCCGGGCACGCGGCACCAGTCAGCGCCATAAAAGGGCCCTGTTCCTGGGGAAACGGTTCACAACGGTTCAGTAGCTGCTGAAACGGCGGGTTCTCGCCAGCGAGCTCTGTCAGCGAGCCATGCAGCTGGCTCAAGGCCGATTGGGTCTGCTCCCCCAGGAACGCCAGTGTCAGGTGCAGGTTAGCTATGGGGGTCGCCCGGCCCATGCTGTGGGACAATGTCACACACTGGTCTGCCAGTGCGTCAGTGACCGGAATCCCGATAAAACAGCGCATGTGTCCTCTTCGACCTCCCACCTGATGGCATGGCGTCCCGACAGGGACAGCGGTAGAATGCCGCCCCGGCTGACCGGAACCCTGAATGTATTCTGATTAGAGCCTGACATCCTAGGCTATCAGCTCGGTTACGATGCGAACATGACAACAGACACGCTCTGCGTGCCGAACAGTCTGGCCGTTTTCCCTGCAGCCCCTTCAACCTTCACCCGCGGACACCGCCCAATGAAAGATCAACCACTAAAGGGTGCCTTGCTGCTGATACTCGGGGAAGGCCTGCTGGCGGTGATGGCTGCCATGATCAAACACCTGTCTGATCACCTCGACACCGAGGTCATCGTGTTTGCCCGTAACCTTTTCGGACTGATGTTCCTGCTGCCCATTATCGCCACTCGCGGCGGCTTTGGGCAGCTGCGAACCCGCTTTGTGCATCTGCACCTGATCCGTGCTTTCACCGGCGTCAGTGCCATGTTTTGTTTCTTTTACGCCATTGGGCATATTGCCCTGGCAGAGGCGGTACTGGTCAAAATGACGGTGCCGTTTTTCCTGCCGGTCATCGCCTGGTTATGGCTCAGTGAACGGATTGGATTACATACCTGGCTGGCCATCATCGCCGGCTTTATCGGCGTTGCCATCATTATGCGCGCCGGGCAGGGTCACATTGACCCGGTCATGTGGGTGGCCCTGGCCGGCGCGGCCATCATGAGCATTGCCAAAGTCAGCATCCGGCGCATGGCGGTTTCCGAGCCCGCCCAGCGTGTGGTGTTCTACTTTGCACTCTTTGCCACGCTGTTTTCGTCTCTCCCTTTGCTGTGGGCCACCACCCTGCCTGCGGGTACCGATTACCTCTGGCTTATCGCCATCGGCCTGGTGGCCACAGGCGGACAATACGCCATGACCACCGCCTACCAGATTGCCCGGCCCGGCCAGGTCGGTGTCTATAATTACTCCTCCGTGATCTGGGCGGCACTGCTTGGCTGGATGTTCTGGGGAGAAACCCTGGTGCTAACGACCGTTCTCGGCACCCTGTTGATCGTGGCCGCCGGCATCTGGAATCTCAAGTCCCGTTAGGAAACCCGTTCAGATTAGAAAAATGGCCCGTTCAGAAGGCTATTTTCGCTGTATATCCCCTATGCTTGGCCCAGCTTGGGCAAGGCAATCTCTTTTTCGCTTCCCCCATGGGGAAACGAGAAGTGCCTTGAAGGTGACGCCATACAACGGAGAGTTCGGCATGCAACCGAAACACCTTTTTCTTTTTATTCTGTGTACTGTCTTTTTGAATGGCTGCGAAGACGCAGCACGCTGGGCCTATGACAATGGCCTGAGCATGGAAAAAAGCCGCGCCGGGCTGGAAGACCAGACCCTGACCACGGCCGACGGCATCGAATGGCACCTTCTTGTCAGTGAACCCCAAAATGAAGAGTCCACCGACCCAAAAGAAACCGTGTTACTGATTCATGGGTTCAGCGCTGACTCCAGTAACTGGATTCGTTTCGCCAATGAGCTCGAGGGCGATTTCGTTTTTGTGGTGCCAGACCTGCCCGGCCACGGACAAACCACCCGCACACTGAATCTGGATTACACCATGGCAGCCCAGGCTTCCCGCCTGCTAACACTGATGGACGCGCTCGACATTCAGCAATTCCATGTGGCGGGCAACTCCATGGGCGGCGCCATTTCCCTGGCTATCGCGCAACAGGCGCCAGAGCGAGTGCTTTCCATGGGCCTGGTGGACTCTGCCGGGCTGACTCGCCAGACCAAGGAATTCAAAAATGTTCTCGCCAAGAGTGAGAGCAACCCGCTGATTCCGCACAAGGCTGAACAATTCCAGACCACATTGAAGTGGGCCATGGAAGAACCGCCTTACATGCCCGGATTTTTTATCGACATCATGGGGCAAAAGAAAGCGGAGAACGCAGATGTGGCTGAAAAAGTATGGGGGGATCTGATGGACGATCCGGGTATGGAGCTCGAAGACAAGAATGTGCTGCCCACTATTCAAACACCGACCCTGGTACTCTGGGGGCGCGAAGATCGCTTGCTTGGCGTGGATAATGTAGCTGCTTTTCTTGAGGAATTACCACAATCCCGCGCGGTGATTCTTGACGGCATTGGCCATGTCCCCATGGCTGAAGCACCCGGCAAAAGCGCCGATGCCTTCCGTGCCTTCTGGCGCGAAGCGCGGCCCTGAAACACTGCTGCCCCCACAAATCTGATCAACCTCCGCCGGCGCGCTGCTCCGGCGGAGTCCAGTCAAACGGCACCTGATAACTCATCAGAAAACCACCCAGCGTAATCAGCACCCGGGAAATGCCAATATAGGAATCGGGGATACTGATACGCTCTTCCCGAAAGCGGCTCATCAATTCCCCCATGGCGCCTATCGGTCCCTGCTCATTGAGACGATCGGTCAGAACATAGAGCGCCAGCTCCTTCAGGGTTTCCGGGCTGCCCCCCTTGAACCCGGCCTGCACGAAAAGCTCACCGATATCCACCGGCCCCTCAAACCCCATCAATCCATAGAGCAGGCGGGAGTAACGGCGTACCTCATCCGCCGTGAGCACACCTATGGCGCCATAATCCAGAATCACCACCTGCTCATCATCAGTCACCAGAAAATTGCCCGGATGCGGGTCGGCCTGGTAAACGCCAAAGCGAGTGACCTGCTGAAGATAGCTGGTCAACAACACGCCCAGCAGGTCCTGGGCTTTTTCAGGGTGGGTATCCAGGTAATTGCGCAGTCGCTGCCCGCCTTCCCAGCTGGTCACCAACACCGACTCACCGCATAAACCCTCGATGATATCCGGGATGCGAATGCGCTCGTGATGGGGCTGGCGGGAAAAACGCAACGTATTCGCGGCTTCGTTGCGGAAATCCAGCTCCATGGCCGTCATGATCAGCAGCTGTTCAATGGCCTGCTGCAGGTCGAATTCACGAAAGGTGGGCGCCACCAGCGCCGCCACTGCCTGAAAGACTTTGGCATCCTGCTCAAAGACTTTCTTCACACCCGGCAAACGCACCTTGATGGCAACGTCACGGCCATCCTTGAGCTGTGCCCGGTGTACCTGAGCGATGGATGCCACTGCCACCGGCGCTTCCTCCAGCCAGGCAAACTGCTGGCGCCAGTCACTGCCCCAGGAACGCCGCAAGGTTTTCTCGATCAACGGGAAAGGAACAGGCTGGGCATCATTCTGCAGCTGCTGGAATGCTTCGATATATTCCAGCGGCAATACATCAGGTCGACAGCTGAAAAATTGCGCCGCCTTGACCCAGAAAGCCCCATTGCGACGACACAGCGCGACCAGAATATCCGCCCCGCGACGATGGCAGGCGGCCCGGTCCCCGCTGCGTAGCCCCGACGCATACACCGCACCGATTCGGGCCACCGCAGCAACAGCACGAATATACCGCGAACGCCCGGCAGCCAGACCGCCCAGGCCCACGATGCCTTTTCTGATCATTCTGTTTTTGTCACTCGTATCGCCATTCCTGCATTATGCCTGTGATTTCATACTTGAATCACAGGGGGCTTGACCGTACTGTTCCCAAACTTTGCCGCTGGTGAGCGATTATGTCAGGAACAGTTATACGTGCTGGAGAACCCCATACCATTCGCACTCGCGGCATTACCCTGCTGCGTTCCGGCCACAAGGAAGTCCGCCGGCTGAAACGGGCCAACCACACGCCATCAATTCACGGCAACAAGGTGTGGAATTCCAGTTACCTGATCATGGATCACCTGACCAAACGGAAGCTGTCCGCTGATGAGCATTTGATGGATATCGGCTGTGGCTGGGGGCCGCTGTCTATTTTCACGGCAAAACGCTTTGGCTGCCGGGTGACCGCGGTGGATGCGGACCCGGACGTGTACCCTTATCTGGATTTGCATGCCAGCATCAACAAGGTGGACGTGACACCGCTACAGGCCCGCTTCGAGAAGCTGACGCAGGCCCGGTTGGCGGATGTGGATATCGTCGCCGGTGCGGACATCTGCTTCTGGGATGAACTGACGCCCGTGCTCTATAACCTGATTCGCCGCAGCCTGCGCGCGGGCGTCAAACAGATCATCATTGCCGACCCCGGCCGCTCTCCCTTCTATGCACTGGCGGAAAAATGCGAAGCCGGCAAATTGAACAGCCGTGTGGTCGAACGCCGAACCCAAACCCCCAAGGCTTTGCGCGCAGATCTGTTAATCATCGACAATTGAATTTTCCGCCCTCGCCACCATGTTCTTTCCACGGACCATGGAAGTGACAGGATTATGACTGACAACGATAGCGCCCATCACCATACCGACAAACACCCTTCTGATAGTGCTGAGCCGCAGTCCGGCGGCCTCACGGTGCCAGAACATACGCCGCCACAGCGTATTTACCTGATTCCGGTGAAGCATCGCCCCTTTATGCCGGGGCTGGTGCAGCCGGTCATGCTGGACAAAGCCCGCTGGCAACAAACCCTCGAGCGAGTCAGCCAGACGCCGCATCAGTCCCTGGGGCTTGTGTACGTGGGAGAAAAAAACCCGGACTCGGTAACCGCCGAAGACTTTCCCGAGTTCGGCTGCCTGGTGAAAGTCCATGCCCTCAATGAAGAGAACGACCAGTTTCAACTGGTTGCCCAGGGCACCTCGCGTTTTCGCATCAACAGCTGGTTGAGCCGCAAACATCCGTTCATGGCTGATGTGAGTTACCCGGAGCCCCGTGCTGAAGCGGATGAAACCATTCGCGCCTATGGCATGGCGATTATCAACACCATCAAGGAACTGCTGCCGCTCAATCCGTTGTACAACGAAGGGCTGCGCCACTACCTGCAGAACTTTTCACCCAGTGAGCCCTCGCCGCTTACCGATTTTGCTGCTGCGCTCACCAGTGCCAACGGTGTAGAGCTGCAAACCATTCTGGAAACCGTGCCGCTGAAGCCGCGCATGGAGAAAGTCCTCACGCTGGTAAAAAAGGAGCTTGAGGTTGCCCGGCTGCAAAGCGAAATTTCCGACGAGGTCAACGAAAAGGTCAGCCAGCATCAGCGCGAATTCTTCCTCCGCGAGCAGCTGAAAATTATCCAGCGGGAACTGGGCCTGAGCAAGGACGACAAGACCGCCGAAGCGGATGCCTTCCGTGAACGCATGGATGCCCTCTCTCCCCCGGAGCCGGTACAAAAGCGCTTCGACGATGAATTACAGAAACTGTCCGTGCTGGAAACCGGCTCGCCAGAATATGGCGTGACCCGTAATTATCTGGACTGGCTGACCAGCGTGCCCTGGGGCCAGTACAGCGATGATAATCTGGACCTGGGCCATGCCCAGACAGTACTCGGCGAACACCACAGCGGGCTGGATGATGTGAAAGACCGCATCATCGAGTTTCTCGCCGTGGGCGCCCTGCGCGGCGAAGTGAAAGGCTCCATCATTCTGCTGGTGGGTCCGCCAGGGGTCGGCAAAACCAGCATTGGCAAGTCCATCGCCGATGCCCTGGATCGCCAGTTCTACCGCTTCAGCCTGGGTGGCATGCGCGACGAAGCGGAAATCAAGGGGCATCGCCGTACCTACATCGGCGCCATGCCCGGCAAACTGGTCCAGGCGCTGAAAGAAACCGGCACCAGCAACCCAGTGATCATGCTTGATGAAGTCGACAAGCTGGGCCAATCGTTTCAGGGCGACCCGGCTTCCGCGCTTCTGGAAGTACTCGACCCGGAGCAAAACCAGGACTTTCTCGATCACTATCTGGATGAACGCCTGGACCTTAGCCACGCCTTATTCATCTGCACGGCCAACACCCTGGACAGCATTCCCGGCCCCCTGCTCGACCGCATGGAAGTGATCCGCCTGTCGGGTTATATCACCGAAGAAAAAGTCGCCATCGCCCGGCAACACCTGTGGCCCCGTTCCCTGGAACGGGCCGGCGTCAAGCCGGGGCAGCTGCGCATCAGCGACAGCGCCCTGCGTCACGTGGTGGAAGGCTATGCCCGTGAAGCCGGGGTACGGAACCTGGAAAAACAGCTCAACAAGATCATCCGCAAAGCCGCGGTGAAACTGTTGGCTGGCGAGAAGAAAATCAGCATCTCTGGCAAGAACCTGACCGACTTCCTCGGCCAACCGTATTTCCAGACAGAGAAAACCCAACGCGGTGTGGGCGTGGTTACCGGACTTGCATGGACATCCATGGGCGGCGCCACCTTGTCCATTGAAGCCAATCAGGTGCACAGCAAACAGCGGGGATTCAAGCTGACCGGACAACTGGGCGATGTGATGAAAGAATCCGCCGAGATCGCCTACAGTTATGTGGCGAGTAATCTGGCGCAGTTTTCCCTGGATCCGGCGCAGCTCGATGAGGCCTTCCTGCACCTGCATGTGCCCGAAGGGGCGACGCCCAAAGACGGGCCCAGTGCCGGCGTTACCATGGCCACTGCCCTGCTTTCCCTGCTGATGAAAAAACGGGTGCCGCGCAAGGTTGCCATGACCGGAGAGCTGACTCTCACCGGGCAAGTACTGGCGGTTGGCGGCATCCGCGAAAAAGTCATCGCGGCCCGCCGCGTGGGAATCAAGGAAGTAATTCTTCCGGAGGCCTGTCGCCGGGATTTTGATGAACTGCCCGATTATCTGAAACAGGGCCTCACCGTTCACTTTGCCGGGCAGTACAGCGATGTCTTCCATACCCTCTGGGGCTGACCCAGCGCCCTACTACATTGTCCCCCTGTGCCATGAGCGCGTGGGGACGATGTACCGGGATGCCCACATTCTGCTGATCAACAAACCCGCGTACCTGTTAAGCGTTCCCGGTCGTGCGCCGGAGAACAAGGATTGCGCGGTCCGCCGCTTGCAAGCGCAGTATGCAGACATTCGTCTGGTACACCGTTTGGATCTGGATACCTCGGGGATCATGGTGTTTGCTCTCACTGCCCAGGCACAAAGCAGATTGAGCCGGCTATTCCAGCTTCGCACGGTGCAAAAACGTTATCAGGCCGTTGTGCATGGCCTAGTGGAACACGACAGCGGCAGTATCGACCTGCCGTTGATTGCGGACTGGCCAAACCGCCCCTTGCAGAAGGTCTGCCACGAAACCGGCAAAAATGCCTTAACTCACTACCGTGTGCTGGAGCGTGACATTCCCGGCAACCGGACCCGGTTGCTGCTCAGTCCCGTCACCGGGCGCAGCCACCAGCTGCGCATTCACTGTCGCGAGCTTGGCCATCCGATCATCGGCTGCGACATGTATGCCCCCGCCGAAATCGAAGCCCTCAGCCCGCGCCTGCTGCTGCACGCCGAATGGCTCGCGTTCAACCACCCCGTCACAGGTCTGTGGCAGGAATTCACTTCCCCCTCCCCATTCTAGGGAACGCTGTTCAGGTCCACTCTTCGCCGTAATCGTGGAACAGCTCGTCACCGGCCTTGATTTTCTTCAGCGCCACCACCGTCAAATCATCGTAATAGGCAACATTGGCGCGCTTGTTATGATTGATGAAACGTAAATCACACAACACCCGATAGCGCTCCTCGCCCTCATCATCCAGCCACAACACATAAGGGCCGCTACCCTTTGCAGGCTTAACCTTGCACTGACCCAATTCGGTATTGCGGGCGATATCCCGGCTGGCAAAAAGACCCCGGCCATGGACCTCACTGTTGCGGACTTCAACCAGATCATCGCGTAAATAGTGTTCAGACATGTTTGCGCTTTACCTTGGGAACCTCTGAATAACTCCTTGCGTACTCAGCGTGGCCTGAAGCGTGCAGCTGTTGAGTCTTGTCTTGACGGACAGGGTGGCTCCCTTTCCTAGAGGCAAGGCGCAGCAGATGTGCGCTTCAGGCCGCGCCCTCCGGGTCTTCCAGGCTGGCCCGCACTCGTCGTTGCGTTTTTTTCGATGGATGGACATACACCTTCAAAATCGCGCCTAGATTGCGAGCCAGCCTGAAAGACTGAGCATGCAAGGAGTTATTCAGAGGTTCCCTTGCAGTGATTACGATTACCATGGCATCTTGCCAGAAAATCGACAATGCTGTTAACAGCCTGTTAAGGCACCTTAACGGCCCAAGCAGACGTTTTACCGGTCAGTTGTTGCAACCTTGCGACAACGCGTTCAAACCGGCATAACAGCCCAGCCTACAGGGACAATGTTGTGAACCTTTTGCACACAGGCAAAGATCTACTGCGGATGAATGAACTGGCAGCGATCCTGCTCAAGTACGGATTTGCCGACGTGATTCGGCGGCTGGGACTTTCCACCCCGGTCGAGCATGCGGGAAAACTGGTTCGCAGCAGCATGAAACCAGACATGTTGCGCATGGGCACCGCAGAACGCCTTCGCCATGCCATGGAGGAAATGGGCCCGACCTTCGTCAAGCTCGGCCAGGTGCTGGCAACCCGCGTGGACATGTTCCCCATGGACTGGATTGCCGAATTCGAAAAATTGCAGGATCAGGCCCAGGCAGTGCCGTTCGACACGCTCAAGGCAGACATTGAATTATCGCTGGGGAAACCTGTCGACAACCTTTTTGCCCGCATAGATCCGGAGCCGATCGGCGTCGCTTCCATTGGCCAGGTGCATAGCGCACTGACTCGCCGTGGCCAGAAAGTCGTACTGAAGGTTCAGAAACCGGGCATCCGTGACAAGATTGATTCGGACCTGCGCCTACTCGACCAATTGGCCAAACTGGCCGCCGACAATTCCGTTGAACTACGACGCTACCGGCCCGTAGAACTGGTGCGCGAATTCAAACGGTCGCTGACACGAGAACTCGATTTCACCATTGAAGGGCGTAACGCGGACCGTATCCGTAAAAACCTCCGGCAGTTTAAATGGCTGCAGATTCCCAAGGTGTATTGGGACCTCTCATCACCGACGGTTCAGGTACAACAACATGTTGAAGGCATTCCGGCAAAAGCCGTGGAACGCCTGAATGAGGCCGGGCTGGACCGGGAATTAATCGCACGCCGAGGCGCTCTGGCCGCCTGGAAAATGGCCCTGGAAGACGGCTTTTTCCATGCCGACCCGCATCCCGGCAACTTCATCATCATGCCGGGGAACCGGATTGCCATGCTTGATTTCGGCATGGTCGGTAAACTCAGCCACAGTCGCCGCGAGCAGATTCTGCAGATTACCCGCGCGGTGGTGCTGCGTGAGGCCGAACAATGCGCTGGCGTCTTGTCCGGCTGGTCCGACGGGCAACCCATCAAGTTCGACCAGCTGGTATCCGACGTGGAAGACGTAATCAGCCAGTACCACGGTGTATCAATTTCCCAGCTGGATATCAGTGCCCTGCTCAACGACATCACCGCCCTGGTGCGCAATCACAATCTGGTCTTGCCCAGCGACATTGCCCTGTTTATCAAGGCCATTATCACCCTGGAAGGCTTTGGCCGACTGCTGAACCCCCATTTTGACCTGATGAGTGAGGCCGAGCCGTTACTCAAACGCATGATTCGCACACGCTACTCACCGGTTCGCCTGGCAAAAAGCCTGAGTCTGCGAGCGCTCGACGTGGTCGACAAGGTCTATGCGCCGCCCCCCGTACCAGGCCAGGCCGCTCCCGGTGAGGCGGGCATTGATCCCCGTCACCTGGAGCGGCTGATTACGAGAATCGAACGTGGCCAGTACAGGCAGGTCCAAACCCTGCTGGTCACCGGCGGATTACTGGCCGGCGCCATCATGTTGAGCGGCCGGGTGCCCCCTGCCCCTTGGGGAATTTCGGTGTTTGGCTTTATTATCTTTCTTTCAAGTGCCGGCTGGGCTGGCTGGTTAATGTTCGTGTCCCGACGTTTCCTGCGGGAATGGGAGTAAAATAAACAATGACGTTGCGTAAATTTCTCACCCTTGGCGTGCTTGCCACAAGCCTGGCTGCCTGTGCCACCTCACCGCTGGGGCGCCAGCAGTTTCTGTTGCTGCCCGCCGACCAGATGGATGAAATGGGTGTCACCGCCTATTCCCAGATGAAAGATGAAAAACCGCTGAGCAGCAGCCAGCAGCAGACGGCTTATGTCCGCTGTGTGACCACGGCGATCACTGCCACCCTGGATGGCTCCCAGCAATGGGAGGTCAACCTCTTCCAGGACGACAGCGCCAATGCGTTTGCCCTGCCAGGCGGCAAGATCGGAGTGAACACGGGCTTGCTGAAAGTGGCCAACAACCAGAGTCAGCTCGCCACAGTGATTGGCCATGAAATCGGCCATGTGCAGGCACAACACTCCAATGAGCGCATGTCACTTCAATACGCCACCCAAAGCGGCATGCAGGTACTTGGTGCACTTGCCGGGGAAGACAGCGCCACCAAACAAGGTGTATTGGCCGCACTGGGGGTTGGCGCCGAATATGGGCTGGCCCTGCCTTTCAGCCGCAAACATGAAGCCGAGGCCGATATCATAGGCCTGCAACTGATGGCACAGGCCGGCTTTGATCCGCGTCAAAGTGTATCCCTGTGGCAGAACATGAACGCGGCCAACGGTAACGAGCCGCCTGAATTCATGTCCACTCACCCGTCCAACAGCACCCGCATCAATGGGCTACAAGCACGCATCCCGGAGGTTATGCCGCTGTATAACCAGGCGAAAGCGGCGGGTCGAACTCCGCAGTGTGGGTAAAGAATAGCGGCGAGCTGCTCGCAACGAGTAAAAAACAAGATCCATAAAAGCAAAAAACGCAGCTCAAGGCTGCGTTTTTTGCTTTTTCTAGAACTAGATACTAGAAGCTCATAGCTGTTAGCTGTAATACGCGTTGTCGGTCACCGAGTGGTCGGTCTTGTCCCGCACACCGGCAAGCTCGGGAATCCGCTCCTGCAGGGTTTTCTCTACCCCGTCACGCAAGGTCACATCCACCACGGAACAGCCCTGGCAGCCGCCGCCGAATTCCAGCACGGCCACGTTGTCCTCGGTCAGTTCCAGTAGCTGCACACTGCCGCCGTGGGCGGCCAGGTTCGGGTTGATCTCGGCGTACAGTACGTAGTTGATCTTTTCTTCGATGCTGGCATCTTCGCTGATATCCGGGACACGGGACTTGGGTGCACGGAAAGTCAGCTGGCCGCCCATGCTGTCTTTCTTGTAGTCGATAACCGCGTCTTCCAGATAGCGGACGCTCTTACCCTCGATCCAGGCGTGGAACCCTTCGTAGTCATAGCGAACATCGCTTTCTTCCTGTTCGCCCTCCGGGCAATAGGCCATACAGCATTCCGCGTGCGGGGTGCCTGGGCGCTCGACAAAGATACGCACACCAATCTCGGCCTGATCCTGCTTGCTCAGCAAGTCACGCAAGTAATCCTGGGCGGTTTCGGTAATGTCGATCAACTGCTCTGCCATCATGATTCCTGGTCGGGATGAATGAACCCATACGCAATAAAGGGCGTAAGAGGTAAAAGCGGCGACCTGCGCCAGCTTCATTTCCTGACTATTTTAGTCAGGTACTCAGCAGTTGCAATGGCGACACCGCACACACAATTCAAGTCTGCCTGCTTGATGCTGTCGTCGGGCAGCTGGCAGGAGTACAATATGCCCCCGGCGGCGCGTGCTTATCGTACGCCGCGAACATCCAACGTTTAGCCTTCAGCCAAAACACAGGATTACCCATGTCAGACCAACACCCCGCTCAGGATCAGGCTCAGCAACCGGATAACGGCAAGCCCACTCTCTGGCAGACCATTCACAGCATTCTGGCCGGTTTGCTCGGTGTTCAAAGCAGCAAGAACCGGGAACGGGACTTTACCAAAGGCGATGCGGGCAACTTTATCGGCGTTTATGTCGTGCTCGTTGCGGCCCTGGTGATCGGTATGGTGGTGACCGTGAATCTGGTGCTGGATGCCGCGGCTAAATAGCTCTACGTAATAGAGATATGCCAAGATATTTCTTTTCACTATAAGGGCGCTTTGCTAGAGTGCCGCTCTGCTCCCTCTGGGAGCAACGCTTACCTATTGAATTTTAAGCATTTAAGGACGGTGATACAGTCCCATGTACGTCTATCAGGAATACGATCAACGGTTGCTGGAAGAGCGGGTGGCGCAGTATCGCGACCAGACCCGCCGTTTTCTCGCCAATGAGCTCAGCGAAGACGAGTTTCTTGCCCTTCGCCTGCAAAACGGCCTCTACATTCAGCGTTATGCGCCCATGCTGCGTATTTCCGTTCCTTATGGCCTGTTGGCGAGTCGTCAGCTGCGTCGTCTGGCGCATATCGTGCGGACCTATGACAAGGGTTTCTGTCATGTCAGCACCCGCCAAAACATTCAGCTGAACTGGCCTTCCGTTGAGGAAGTGCCGGACATTCTGGCGGAACTGGCCGACGTACAGATGCACGCCATTCAAACCAGTGGTAACTGCATCCGTAATATCACCACCGATGAATTTGCTGGCGTTAATCCCAAAGAGATTGAAGACCCACGCCCCTGGTGCGAAATCATCCGCCAGTGGTCTACCTTCAATCCGGAATTCGCCTACCTGCCGCGTAAATTCAAGATTGCCGTTAACGCCGTACCCGACGCAGACCCGGCCCTGATCGGTGTCCACGATATCGGTGTGCAGCTGGTACACGGTGCCAACGGCGAAACCGGCTTCCAGGTATGGGCTGGCGGCGGCCTGGGCCGTACCCCCATGACCGGTGCGGTCATCGGTGAATTTGTACCGTGGCAGGACCTGCTCGCTTACCTGGAATCGATTCTCCGCGTCTACAACAAGTACGGTAACCGCGACAACAAGTACAAGGCGCGTATCAAGATTCTGGTGAAAGCCCTCGGCGCGGAGAAATACCGCGAACTGGTGGAGCAGGAATTCGCCGAGCTGAAAGGCGGCGAGATGACCCTGACCACCGAAGAAGTGGCACGCATCAAGGGATGCTTCACCGCCCCGGATTACCAAAGCGCCGATACGGCCGCGCTGGATGCCAAGCTGGCCGAAGACAAGGCCTTTAGCCGCTGGTTCCACACCAATACCCGTGCGCACAAACAGGCTGGCTACCGGGCCGTCACCCTGACGCTCAAGCGCACCGGTCGCGTACCGGGGGATATCAGTGACGAGCAACTGGAAGCCGTTGCCGACCTGGCGGACCAGTACAGCTTTGGCGAGCTTCGCAACAGCCACCAACAGAACATGGTGCTGTCTGACGTGGCCGCCAACGATCTGTATGACCTCTGGAAAGCACTGGATGCCCTGGGCTTTGCCACACCGAACCTGGGCCTGCTCACTGATATCGTGGCCTGCCCCGGCGGCGACCTGTGCGCGCTGGCAAACGCCAAATCTATCCCTATTGCCGAATCCATTCAGCGTCGCTTCGACGATGTGGATTATGTCCACGATCTGGGCCCGCTGGATTTGAATATTTCCGGTTGCATGAATGCCTGTGGCCACCACCACATCGGTCACATCGGCATCCTTGGTGTGGACAAGAAAGGCAAGGAATTCTACCAGGTTACTCTGGGCGGTCGCGGCGACAAACTGTCCCGCGTGGGTGAGAAAATGGGCCCCTCCTTCGAGTCCGAAGAAATCACCGACGTGGTAGAGAAGATCATCAAACTCTACGTGGAAAAGCGTCTCGAAAACGAGCCGTTTATCGACACCTACGAGCGTATTGGCATGGACCCGTTCAAGGAGCGCATCTATGGGTAAGGTAATCATTGATGGCGCCATCGTGGACAACCAGTGGCAACGCCTTGAAGGTGACACGCTGGAAGGCGAGCTGCCCATCGGCAACATCATTGTGCCGCTGGCCTACTGGCAGGCGAACCGTGATGCGCTGCTCAGTCGTGGCGATGTGGCCGTGTGGCTGGCGCCGGGCGAAGAACCGAAAGACCTGGAAGACGACCTGGGCGCCCTGCCCCTGGTCGCCATCCATTTTCCGGCGTTTAAAGACGGCCGTGGGTATTCCTATGCGCGAGAGCTTCGCACCCGTTACAACTTCAAGGGTGAAGTTCGCGCCACCGGCGACGTACTCCGCGACCAGCTCTTCTACATGACCCGCTGCGGCTTCAACGCGTTCGAAGTGCGCGAAGACCGCAGCATCGAAGAAGCACTGCAAGGTTTGAAAGATTTCAGCGTCACCTATCAGGGGGATGTCAACGAACCGCGCCCTCTGTATCGACGCGGTTAGATTTCAAACCGCTTCTGGCACCATGAAAACGCCGTTACCGCTTTAGCAGCCTGTTAGAGCCAGCGGCGTTTTCGCATCCACACCAGCACCCCGACACTGACAACCCCGATCCCCGCCATAAACCACCAGAAACCCGCAGGGTCTTCAACACCTGGAAGGCCTCCCACATTGATGCCGAACAGGCCAGTAAGAAAACCCAACGGCAGAAACAACGCGGAGATCATCGCCAGCAGATACATGCGATCGTTGATGGCTTCGTTCTGCACGGAGAAAACCTCTTCCTGCAGCAAGGTGGCATGCTCGCGGGCCGCATCCAGATCTTCCAGCAGACGCTGCAAGCGATCCCCGGCTTCGCGAAGCAGCAAGGCATCGCCACCGGTGAACATGGCTTCGTTCTGCAATTTGATCAGCGCTTCCCGTTGCGGCGCGAAGAAGCGTCGCAACGTGATAGAACGGCGACGAATCTGGCTGAGGCGCGGGGTCAGGCTAATGGTCGGGGCCTCCTCGATGGACAACGCACAGTCTTCCACCTCAGACTCCAGGTTTTCGATCACGTCTTCCATTCGCCAGATCAATTGATCAACCAGCCGGGTGACCAGCGCTGGAATAGCAACCACGCCCTCGCCGGCATCGAGCTCTTCCTGCACGGTCACCAGCGACAACAACGTGCGTTTCTGAGTGCTGATTACGCCTTGAGGCCCGACCCACAACCGCAGGGCAATCATGTCTTCAGGCCGCGCACCTGGATGCAAATTGACCCCGCGCAGATACACCAGCAAGCCACCCGCCACTTCTGTGGCACGAGGCCGCGTTTCCGAGGCAGTAAGTGCCGTAATAACCATTGGCGGAATGGACTGCTGTTCAAGCCACTGCTCGCTTTGCGGCTGCGTATAGTCCAGGTGAACCCAGTATGGCGATGTTTCGGATAACCGCGCCTGCGCATCGAAACCGGTAGCGCCACCCTGCCCATCCAGGGTCAGGGCTATTTTAAGCCAGTGAGATTCGTTCATAAGCGTCCTTTCCACTCGCCACTGCATAACATGTTGCCACGCTACACAGCATGCGTTAGCGGACAAAAGCGCACAAATAAAAAAAGCGCGGATAAACCGCGCTTTTACGTTCTGTCTGGCCTGCTCTAGCCAGTCGCTATTGCGGGAGTTTCACCACAACCCGACCACGGACGCCCCCGGCAAGAATGCGATCCACCCACTCGACCACACCACCAAGATCCGTTTCATCGGCTTCAAGAAGCGCCAGGTTCTTTGGCATCCACTCATCGGCCAACAGTTGCCACATTTGCTGTTTGATCTCACAGGGCAGCTCAACACTGTCTACACCCAGCAGATTGACACCGCGCAGAATAAACGGGAAAACCGTCATTTCCAGTTTTGGCGAACCTGCCAGCCCGCAGCAGGTAGCACTGCCACCGTACTTGAGCCCCTTGAGAGCAGCAGCGAGCATCTCACCACCGACGCAATCCACCGCACCGGCCCATTGTTCTTTGGCCATTGGCTTGGCCGCACTGTCCAGAAAAGCCTGGCGATCAATGATCCGCGCGGCACCCAGATCCGTGAGCCATGCGCTGGCATCCGCCTTACCACTGACAGCAACCACTTCAAATCCCAGCTTGGCCAGAATCGCCACGCAAACACTGCCCACGCCGCCAGTTGCTCCGGTTACCACTACCGGCCCCTGATCCGGATTAACGCCCGTATCAAGCAACGACTCAACGCTCAGTGCCGCCGTTAAGCCAGCGGTGCCCAAGAGCATGGCATCACGAGGCGCCAGGCCATCCGGTAGCGGCACCAACCATTCAGCAGGCACGCGGATATACTCTGCGTAGCCGCCATCAGTGTTCATACCCAGGTCATAACCCGTGCAAATCACCGCATCGCCCACACTAAAAGGACCATCGCTGGCCTCTTCCACCACGCCAACGGCATCAATGCCCGGGGTATGGGGAAATTGACGGGTGACACCCTTGTTGCCGGTGGCTGACAGCGCATCCTTGTAGTTCAGTGACGACCACTGCACCCGTACCAATACACCCCCTTCGCCCAATTCGCTCAGCTCGCGCTCTACCAGCGAATTGCTATAGCCGGTATCGGTCTCGCGGGTTTGTAATGCCTGAAAACTCATGGACTACTCCTCTGCGGTGTTGGGTAAAAACAAGGTTAGTGAATCTGGCGCTGACTACCTCGATGCCAGAACTTCTCCAGCACTCTATGTACAGTCGCCTCCAGGGAAAAGCCGAGCTTCTCTCCCAGCTTGCGTTTGGCTTCCCACTGTACTTGGTAGAGCGTTTGGCTGTCTTTGCGCAGTTGTAACAACTCATCACTGGTCATGATTTCATCAACCAGGCCCAGTTCCTTCGCCTGGGTGCCGAACCAGTGTTCGCCAGTAGCCACCTTGTCCAGATCAAGACCACGACGGTTGTCGCGGACAAATCCCTTGAACAACTGATGGGTATCTTCCAGCTCTTCCTGGAACTTGGCCCGGCCTTTTTCGGTATTTTCACCCAGCATGGTCATGGTGCGCTTGTATTCACCGGCGGTCATCAGCTCCACATCAATATCGTTTTTCTTGAGCAAACGATGGAAATTCGGGATCTGCGCGACCACACCAATAGAGCCGATAATCGCAAAAGGCGCCGCCACAATACGATCCGCAATGCAGGCCATCATGTAACCCCCGCTGGCGGCCACCTGATCCACAGCGATGGTCAGCTTGATCCCCTGATTACGTATTCGACGCAGCTGCGAGGATGCCAGCCCATAGCTGTGCACCAGACCACCGGGGCTTTCCAGCCGCACCAGCACTTCGTCATCCTGGCTGGCGACCTGCAAAACGGCGGTAATTTCACGGCGCAGGTGATCCACACCACTTGCCTGAACGTCGCCATCGAAATCGAGAACAAACAGACGCGGCAGGATCTTGTCCTCAGTGCCGGCTTTCTTCTTCTGTTTAGCCTCAAGCTTTTCCTGTTTGCGTTTGGCCTTGTCGGCCTTTTTACGCTGAGCCTCCGGAATGATTTCCGCTTCCAGGGACTCCTTCAGGTCATCGAACTCATCATTGAGATGGCGGACTTTCAATTCGCCATCTTGATCGCCCTTGCCGCGATTACGCGACGCTGCCGCCGCAATGCCGCCCAAAATAAACAAAATCGCCACTACAAGGGTGGCGACTTTGGCCAGAAACATGCCGTATTCCATTAAAAACGCGATCACAGTCTATCTACTCTCCAGGGGATCCGGCGCGCGGCGCCAGTAATTCACGGAAATCAAACTCCCGCTGATTCTACATAAGCCGGAGCCATTGGGGTAATCAGCGGGGGATAAAGACGGGGCAAAGAGGGTTTGCCCCGGACAGGAAGGTGCGCCGCCAACCTGGCGGTCGGCCGCAGGAGAATCAGTCCCAACCAGAAATGGCTTGCTGGGCGCTGCCGTTCATGGGGCGCGCCACCAGCCCGGTAGGCCCCACATTGACCTCAAACAAAGCGCCATCCGCCATGGGCAGATAAGCCGCGCTACCGTAGCGGGCATCGATAATCAGGCTCCAGCCTTCTTTTGCCAACAACCACACATCCAGACCAACCGGATCGCGATGCAGGCTGTAAACGGTACGCTCGCGGGAGCGCTCGTCTTCCAGAGCGTAATAACGCCCCTGGATACGGTCCAGTTGATAACCTGGTTTCAGGCCCAGCAGGCTGAACGGCATCTTCCACTTGATCACGCGAGCATCCAGTTGCCATTGATCCCCTTTCAATCGGAAGTCTTCCGCGCTGCCGTCTGTGCGGGTGACGGTAGCAATAAAGGACTGATCACCGGATTCGCGGAAGCTGACTGTGGCCACCGAGACTTCCTGGGCATATTCCTTGTAGCCGTAGAGGTTCAACGCAAAGACGCTCATATAGATGGCCAACACCACCAACAACAGCCCGGCGGTGCCTTTCAGCCATTGCAGCACCCACTTCTGGCGCAGCAATACCCAGGCGCCCAGCAAAACGAACAGAAGACTGAAAGCGATAAGCACCAGGGGTGCCAAGGTGTAGTTCATGCTCAAATCCTTCTAGAAACGGGCTATCCATTGATCGATCAGCGAGCGGGCAATACTGCCCGGTGGCGGCACCATGGGAAGATCCTGATAATGGAACCAGGCGGCATCAACGATTTCATCGTCATCGATGCGAATCTCCCCGCCCGCGTATTCCGCCATGAAACCCAGCATCAGGGAATGGGGAAACGGCCACGACTGACTATTCAGGTACTGTAAATTCTTCACTGATATGCCGCTTTCTTCCATGACCTCCCGTGCCAATGCCTGCTCCGCTGTTTCTCCCGCCTCCATAAATCCGGCCAAGCAGGAATAAAACCCCTCGGGGAAACGGGCAGACCGTCCCAGCAACGCATGCTCACCATCAGTGACCAGCGTAATGATGCAGGGAGTAATGCGTGGGTACTGGAAATAGCCGCAACCTGCACAGGTCATCGCCAGATCACGGGGGTGTGGCTCTGTGGGGGAGCCGCAGCGACTACAAAAACGGTGATTCTGCCGCCAGCTCAAAAACTGCAGGGCCCGGCTGGCCATGGAAAATTCGGCATCGCTGAACGTCGTGCCAATCAGGCGGCGCAGTGGTACGCGCTGTAACTGGCCGTCATCGAATTCATGGCGGGACAGCTCGCAGACATAACAGGGCTGGCCAGACAGAAAACCCAGAAAATGGTAATCCGGGTGCTGACGAAGCCACTTGGCGGGCAGTTCCGGGAACTGCCAGTCCGCCTGGCTGGAAATCATTACATCCTGTTCATGGATGACATAGCAGCGCGCACTATCGGCGTCCTGGGGTTCCGGGCTGGAAAGATCAATCATGGCTGTCTCATGCGACGTTGTTCATGCGGCGAAAACTCAGGCGACTTTTGACACCGGAAAGCCTAATGCATTCATGCTTTCCTCAGCCACCTCCAGCACGCCGTCACCAATGGGTTTCTGCTCTTCCATGCTTTCCAGGTAGTAATCCACTCCGGTCAGGGCATCCGCAAGGGTTTCCATGTTTTCCCGGGTAGGCACCTGATCACCGCCAAGCAACCGGTTGCTGATGTATTTGTGGCACGCCTCGGTAACCGCTTTGGCCCGATCCAGTTCCAGGAACATCAAGCCGCCCGCAATCGAGGCGAACGTACCCGGCAGATTGGACAGATGCATGGCATCCCAGTTGTTATCCATGAACGAGGAAATAGACCGTTTGGCCAACGCCAGGCCGGCGCGGCACTCACCCACCACCGTCATGCGGGCGTCATCCAGTTGGTAGAGGGAAATATTGGTATTGTTGGCCGTACGGTGGACATCATCTTCCGGGCTGATGCTGCGTTCCAGGCCCGCCACCACGTTTTCCACGATCAGAAGGTCATCGACCAGCCCATGAAAAGCCTCGCCTTCCACGTTCTGATCTGGTGCCCATTTCGACACTTCCCGGGCGCGCAGTTTGATCACCCGGGATTCATCATCCTTGTTGATCATGTCCAGGGTACTGCCCAGGCGATTCAGGCTGGCGGCGACCGACTGATAATTGGTGTCGGCAACGCCTTGGGAAGCCAAATCCAGGCTTTCCTTCAAATCCGCAATTTCATCGCGCATGGCGCTGGCCACAGAGCGAATCACCGAGCCGCTGGCGCCCGTCATCAATGCCAGCTCGCGCTGTAATACGGTATCGCTGACTTCGGATTTCAGACCAAACGCCTGCTTCACATCGCCAATGGTTCCGCTGTCTTCAGCGGATAACGAGACGATAAACAGGCTCTCCTTGATCAGCAGCAGCGGCGCCTCTTCCGTCACCGCCTGATCGCCATCGTAGACCAGTTTCTTGAGCTGGCGATCGTATTGAGACAACAAGGCCTTGCGGGCCGGGGTGATCGCCATCTGGTCGCAATACATGGCCGTCAAAACCGCCTGGGCCACCCACAGAAAGCGGCTCAAGCCACATTGTCCTGCGGCGCGGTCCAGACGCACCAGCGCCCGGGCCATCAACTTGAGATTGGTGGCATTGCCCTGGCCACGAAGCACACCCAGCAGGCCAACCTGATACATATGCCGCAGACGACGGGACAGATCCGACAGTTCGCTGACGGACATCTCACGTTGAGGCGCTTCAGGCGAGCGTTGGCGGGACAGATCGGCACTGAAGAAATGGCTTTCCTGAATCAGGCCCTTACCACCGGAGCGACGCAACTCATTGATACCACCGATCAACAAGGCAGGCAGTGTTCGGTTCTTCAGCTGCACATAATCGAAATAGCGGGTCAGCAGGACAATCGCATTGCTCAGCGCCTGGATGCGGGCGTCAGACACTTTGTCCTGTAGCTCCCGCGCGGCCAGCGCCATCTCTTCACTCATTAAGGCTGCCGCAGGCAGCTCAACCACCTGGCAGATACCGCGAAGCTGCTGAAAGGCTTGCGCACAATGCTGCAGCTCATCCTGACGGCTCCGGTCGTCCGAGAACGCTTCAAGCTGGTTTTCGGCTTCCGTCAGGGTGGTATCTATCGCTTCCTTGAGAAAAGTCAGGGAGGTGGTATTTGTTATGGCAACCATGGACTCTCCGCAAGCACCAAACTGTTATTATCATCGGGTTCGTTCCGTTAGGCGCGCAACCCCCCGGATACACCCACAATCGTCATAATAGGATTGTAAAACAAGGCGCATCAACTTTTGCACGCCATCAAAGACTGCGTCAACTTTCATTTGTAAGCAACTGATTTATTGATGATTTGTTAACCTGCCCACACTCCTCCCCATGGCCAGAGACCATTGCCCGTTACGTGTGCATATCAGCTACGTCAATCCCTCCATTGATCTAGGACAAATTGCCGCCCCTTTGCACTGTACTGGGGCATGGCAAGTCCTTATCATTGCCGCGCCCGTGTTAGGCGTGCTTCATCCGCCCGGGGCGACCTTTCCCATTTGCCGTTCAGCAGGAACCCGTCATGTCAGCCACGCTAGGCCGCGCCTTTGTTCAGAATTTCCTGGGGCAGGCCCCCGCCTGGTACAAATACACCATCGTTGCCTTCCTGCTGATCAACCCCCTGGTGGCCCTGGCCCTGGGCCCGGTGACGGCGGGCTGGCTGCTGCTGGCCGAGTTCATTTTCACCCTGGCCATGGCGCTCAAGTGCTATCCCCTGCAACCCGGCGGCCTGCTGGCCATTGAAGCCGTCATGATCGGCCTCACATCCGCGGATACCGTGCTGCATAAGGTGGTAGGCAATATCGAAGTAATGTTGCTGTTGATTTTCATGGTTGCCGGCATTTTCTTCCTTAAAGACCTGCTGCTTTTCATGTTCACCCGCCTGCTGCTGGGCGTGAAGTCCAAGGTCACCCTGAGCCTGCTATTCTGTGCCGCCGCCGCCATACTCTCAGCCTTCCTTGACGCGCTGACCGTAACCGCCGTGGTTATCGCTGTGTGCACCGGCTTTTACGGTATCTACCACAAGGTGGCCTCCGGCAAGACGTTCCAGCAAAAACATGACCATGGCGACGACACGGCCGTGGAGGAATTGCACCGCGAAGATCTGCGCCGCTTCCGCTCATTTCTGCGTAGCCTGTTAATGCATGCAGCGGTAGGCACCGCACTGGGCGGCGTTTGTACCCTGGTGGGAGAACCCCAGAACCTGCTGATTGCCAACAAGGCGGGCTGGGAATTCGGTGAGTTCTTCCTGCGCATGGCGCCCATCACCCTGCCAGTGCTGGCGATGGGCCTGCTGACCTGTATTTTTCTGGAAATCAGCGGCAGCTTTGGTTACGGCGAAGACATCCCCGAAAAAGTCCGCGGCATCATGCGTCAGTACGCCCTGGAGCAAGACCGTAAACGCACCCCGCAAAACCGGGCCGCACTGGTCATTCAAGCCATTACCGCCGTGTGGCTGGTGGTCGCCCTGGCCACCCATGCAGCTTCTGTGGGGTTGGTCGGGCTCACCGTCATCATTCTGGCCACCTCCTTCACCGGGATCATTGAAGAACACCGCCTGGGGGCAGCCTTCGAAGAAGCCCTGCCTTTCACCGCCTTGCTCACGGTGTTCTTCGCCGTGGTGGCGGTCATTGCGGACCAACAGCTATTCGCGCCGGTTATTGAATATGTGCTGACCCTGGACAAACAGGTTCAAGGCCCCGCCTTCTACATGGCCAACGGTGTACTGTCGGCAGTCTCTGACAACGTCTTTGTGGCCACGGTGTATGTGGATGAAGTCGGACAGGCCCTGCTCAAGAACGAAATTGACCGGGACACGTTCGATCTGCTGGCCGTCGCCATTAACACTGGCACCAACATCCCATCTGTGGCCACCCCTAACGGTCAGGCAGCCTTCCTGTTCCTGCTCACCTCGGCACTGGCGCCATTGGTGCGGTTATCCTATGGGCGCATGGTGGTCATGGCTTTGCCGTACACTATTGTGATGTCTATTACCGGCCTGATCATGACGGCCACCGCGCTAGAACCTGCCACTAACTACATGTACGAGAATGGCTGGATTCAGCACCACCAGGTTGGCGACCTGCAGGAAACACCGGTCATCCCGGGGCACTGATTTGCCCCGGCTTGCCGGTGTAAAGAGGATATTGCGGCGGAAGGCGACAACAGACCGGAAGGTGCCGCGCTAGCGGCATGGCCTGTTCAGGCGATGCTGTTGTTGTAACAGCTCCTGCTACTCCAGTGGCGTGTCATCCTCTGTCAGGCCCTGCCACACCGTAGGCTCGCCATTCTTGCCCGCAATGGCGGTCAACTTGTCGTTGTGGCGCTGCATCTCACTTTCACTGGGACGAACGACGGCAAGCGCCGGGCGGTCTGCACTCAAACGTCTGATCGCTTCTGCAGTAGCATCACCTCCCTGTTCGCTGCCGTCGTTCCCGCCCAGAGACAGGCGGGTCTGCCCGCCGGTCATGGCCAGATAAACGTCCGCCAGAATTTCAGCATCCAGCAAGGCGCCGTGCAGTTCACGGTGGCCGTTTTCCACGAAATAACGGCGGCACAACGCATCCAGGTTGTTCTTCTGCCCGGGGTGCTTCTGGCGAGCCATCACCAGAGTATCCAGCACCCCACAACGCTGCTCGATGGTCCCGTACCGGGCGCCAAGCCGGCGCAGCTCATGGTTGAGGAAGCCCACATCAAAGGGCGCGTTATGGATGACCAGCTCCGCCCCGTCGACAAAAGCCAGAAATTCATCCACCACCTTGTCGAAGGTGGGCTTGTCCGCCAGAAACTCGGTGCTGATGCCATGGACCGCCAGCGCGCCTGCATCGATTTCCCGTTCAGGATTCAGGTACAGGTGCAGGTTATTGCCGGTCAGGCGGCGGTTCTCCATCTCCACGCAACCAATTTCGATCACCCGGTGCCCGTCATTGGGCTCCAGGCCGGTAGTTTCCGTATCCAGTACAACCTGACGCATTAGCCTGCTCGCCCCTGCTGTTTCATTTCATCAATACCCCGGTTGGCCAGCGCATCGGCCCGCTCATTGCCCGGGTGGCCACTGTGGCCCTTGACCCACTGCCAGTCGATTTCGTGGCGCTGCACCGCTGCATCAAGGCGCTGCCACAGATCCACATTCTTGACCGGCTGCTTCGAGGCCGTTTTCCAGCCACGCTTTTTCCAGTTCGCCATCCACTGGGTGATGCCGTCCATGACGTATTTGGAGTCCGTGGTCAGTACCACCTGACAGGGAGCATTGAGGGTCTCCAGGGCCACGATGGCGGCCATCAGTTCCATGCGGTTGTTGGTGGTCTCAGGCTCGCCACCAAATAATTCCTTCTCCTTGTCACCGTAAAGGAGAATGGCGCCCCAGCCACCCGGGCCGGGATTACCGCGGCACGCGCCGTCGGTATAGATAATCACGTTCTTCAAAGACTCAGGACTCCCTGTTCTGCTGGCCCCAGCGGGCCACCGGTACCGGCACCACGGTATTGCGTGGCACCTTGCGTTGTCGTGTGGCCAACGGGCGCACTACACCGGCGCGTTTTCTTGCGACCAGCAGGTATGTATTGCCGTGGCGTGGCCAGAGGAAACGGCCCAGCCAGTCCAGTAAGCGCACCCGGCTGCGGCCACGATCGGACAGCGGCATAGTATAGAAGCCACTGGCCATGCCATCGACCTCAAATCCGAGAACCTGCAACCAGTCGGTCAACCGGTTGGGCCGATAATAACGCCCCATCCAGCCCGGGGACTTCCACCAGAGTAGCCACCGGGCCAGCCCCATCACACTGACGGGATGAAACCCGATGATCGCCATCTTGCCGCCCGGCGCCATGCAGCGCGACGCTTCACGCAGTGCCTGGTGAGGGTCCGCGGCAAAATCCATGGTGTGATGCAGCAACAACACATCCACGCTGCTTTTCGCGATCGGCAACAGATCCAGCCGCGACTGCAATTTCACCCCGGTAAAACCGGGCGGCGCGATGCTGGTTTGCCAGCGCAGCGGCGATTCCGACAGGAAATCACGGCCGCCGCCGGCGTAAATCGCCACCGCGCGCTGGCCCGCCTGGCTGCGCAGCCACTCGGTCAGCATGGCTTTTTCTTCGCTCAGCAAGGCCTGGCCCGGTTCACTGTCGAGCCATTCATCAAACCCCCTTCCCAATTCGCCGGAGGAGGCATTGAACGAGATACGGTTGAGTGGAGGTAGCTGCATAGCGGACAATCTCTTGATCCATGAATGCGTGAGCCGGATGATGAAGCACTGAAACAGGTGCCAACAGACCTGCTTACAGACAGGAGCGTACCACGACATGACAGCCAGCCCTATCGCTATCCCCGCCTTCAATGACAACTATATCTGGGCATTTCATCAACAGGATCAATGTGTTGTCGTCGACCCCGGCGACGCCGCACCGGTGGAGCGTTACCTCAGCGAAAACGGTCTGACACTGTCCGCACTCTTGATTACCCATCACCACCCGGACCATGTGGGCGGTATCGCAGCATTGATCAGGGACCGGGATATTCCCGTGTACGGCCCGGCGGCGGAATCCATTCCAGCCATGAGCCACCCGCTTCGCGACGGCGATACCCTCACCCCCGCCGGTACCGACCTGTCGTTCTCCGTTATGGCCGTTCCGGGCCACACCCTGGGTCATATTGCCTTTATCAACGCGGCGCAGGGCTGGCTATTCTGCGGCGACACCCTCTTTGCCGGCGGCTGTGGCCGTCTGTTCGAAGGTACGCCGGAGCAAATGCTCCATTCCCTTCGGCGCCTGGCCGCCCTCCCTGATACCACCCAGGTGTTCTGTGCCCACGAGTACACCCAGGCCAACCTGACCTTCGCCGCCGCCGTGACCCCGGAAGACCCCGCCGTGCAGGCGCGCTTGCAGGCCGTCATCGATTTGCGCCAAAAAGGTAAAATTTCACTGCCTTCCACCCTCGCGGAAGAAAAAGCGACCAACCCGTTTTTACGCAGTGATGACAAAGACTTGAAGGATTCCTGTCAGCGTCACGAGCCAGGATGCGGCGATTCAGATATGCAGTGTTTTGCGGCCTTGCGTCGCTGGAAGGACAACTTTTAGCGCCTCGTCCTTGCCGCGCCGCCTATCCGTCGCCAGAATGCATGAAATTTTTAGCGTTACTCCATGATTATGAAAAAAATTATTCCTTTAGCCCTTTTTCTCGGGCTGGGCGTCCTTGGCGGTTGTGCAACCAATAGGCCCCTTGAAGATCTTCCCCCCATGCCGGCTGCCGAGCCTTCCGTGGATGACGTCAATTTGGCGAACGGCATGGACGAACCCAGCCCAGTCGAAGACGGTGAAAATCAGCCAACCGCCGACGACCTCTGGATGCGCTTGCGCGCGGGCTACGGGCTCGATTTGAGTATCGAAAACGACCGGATTCGTGTGCAGCGTGAATGGTACGCGCGCCACCCAGAGTATTTCACCCGCGTCACGACACGTTCAGAACGCTACCTGCACTACATCGTCGAGCAAGCCGAAGCCCGCGATATGCCGCTGGAACTGGCCTTGTTGCCAATCGTAGAAAGTGCTTTTGATCCCTTTGCTTACTCCCATGCCCGCGCGGCGGGGCCCTGGCAGTTTATTCCCTCCACCGGGGATTATTTCGGCATGCAGCGCACTTGGTGGGAAGACCAGCGCCGGGACATTCTCAAGTCCACCAATGCCGCACTGGATTACCTGCAACAGCTCTCCAGCCGCTTTGAGGGGGACTGGCTACTGGCGCTAGCTTCTTACAATGCGGGCGGCGGCACTGTATCGCGAGCCATCCGCCGCAATAAAGAAGCCGGAAAGCCCACCGATTTCTGGAACCTGAACCTGCCCCGCGAAACCACCGCGTATGTCCCTAAATTACTGGCCATCGCCCAGATTGTCGGTGACCCGCAGGCCTACGGCGTCCCCCTCCACCCCATCGCCAACGAACCCTACTTCGCCACGGTAAAAACCGGCGGGCAAATCGACCTGGCCCAGGCTGCACGCCTGGCGGATATTTCTGTGGAAGAGCTTTACCTGCTGAACCCGTCCTATAACCGCTGGGCCACATCTCCGGATGGCCCCTTTCGGCTGTTAGTCCCTGTGGATCGGGCCGAGAATTTCCAGACGAAACTGGCCAGCCTGCCCAAAGACCAACGCATGCAGTGGGCCCGTTACGAAATTCGGCCCGGCGATAATCTGGGCGCCATTGCCCGCCAGTACCGCACGACCCCCCAGGTACTTCGCAATATTAACCACATGAAGAACAACACCATTATTGCTGGCCGCACCCTGCTGATTCCCGGCCCAGCGTCCTCCAGCAGCGACTACAGCCTTAGTGCGGAATCGCGCCTGGCCAAAAAACAGTCCAAGCAACCCAAGGGTCGCCAGCGCGTCGATTACACGGTGCAGCCCGGTGATACGCTCTGGGAAATCGCCCGCCGCCATAAAGTCGGCGTGCCTGAGTTGGCCAAATGGAACAGCATGGCCCCCAAAGACAGCCTGCGTATAGGCCAGAACCTGGCGGTGTGGACCAAGGGAAGCCTGGCGGCCAGCCCGGCCAGCAACACGCCCTCCTCCAGCAATCCCAACATGGTGCGCAAGGTCCGCTACGCGGTTCGTAATGGCGATTCCTTGTATGCCATTGCCGACCGCTTTAATGTATCGGTCAACGACATAAAAAGCTGGAACAACGCTGTAGCCAGCAATCGATACCTACAACCCGGGCAACGGCTGACAGTCTACGTTGATATTCGCCAAACGCACTAAACGCACTTTTGCCCTGCTGGGCCTGTTGCTCGGCGTGGTCTGCCACGCCGAGCCCACTCGCAGCCACGGTTACCATCCGTTCGGCAGCCTCAAGTACCCCGCCGATTTCCAGCATCTCGATTACGTCAACCCGGATGCCCCCAAAGGCGGCACCCTGCGCTTATTCGGCCAAGGCACCTTCGACAGCCTGAATCCCTATATTCTTAAAGGTCGCAGCCCTGCTGACACGCCCGGCATCCAGATGTACGGGGTCACGGAAATCGCCGACAGCCTGCTAATGGGCAGCCAGCCACACAACCCGCTTGGCGATGAGGCTGGCACCGCCTACGGGCTGATTGCCGACTGGCTGGAATACCCCGAGGATCGCAGCTGGTGCACCTTCCATATTCGTGACGAAGCACAGTTCCACGACGGCCACCCGATTCGCGCCGACGATGTAGTCTTTTCGGTAAATACCCTGCGCGAAAAAGGCCACCCGGAGTTCACCCTGCGCCTGGCCGATATCGCCAGCGTGGAAGCCATTGACCCGCAAACGGTGAAATTCACTTTCCACCGGGGCCGCCGGGACCTGCCCCTGATGGCCGGCGCCATCCCGATTCTGCCCCGCCATTACTGGCAGAAACATGACTTCGAAAGCGCCTCTCTCACCCCTCCGCTTTCCAGTGGCCCCTATCAGGTCACCCAGGTGGACGCCGGGCGTAAAGTGACGTTTAGCCGGGTAAAGGATTACTGGGCAAAAGACCTGCCGGTAAACCGGGGCCGTTATAATTTCGACACGGTGGAATTCGAGTTCTACCGCGATGCGGATGTGGGTTTCGAAGCCTTCAAGGCCGGCGGCTACGATTTACACTACGATTACAGCTCCAAACACTGGGCCACCGCCTACGCGTTCTCCGCCCTGGAAGACGGCAAGGTAAAACGCGCCGAGGTGCCCCATCAGATTCCACGGCCGGTACAAGCCTTCTTCTTCAATACCCGCCGCGCCCCGTTCAATGACATCAATGTCCGCCGCGCCGCCAGCTTGTTGTTCGATTTCGAGTGGTCCAACAAGAACCTGTTCAGCGGCGCCTACAAACGCACACAAAGCTGGTTCCCGAACAGCGATTACCGGGCAACCACACCGGCCCCGGAGGCTGAAAAAGGCTTGTTAACGCCATTTCTGGATCAGCTGCCGGACGATTATTTTGACGCAGACATCAACCCGCCGGTGAACGATGGCAGCGGACAGATACGCCACCGCATGCGCGAAGCCCTGGCACTGCTGAAAAAAAGTGGCTGGCGGCTCGAGGGTCAGACCCTGGTCAATGCACAAGGCCAACCGCTGCAGTTCACGGTTTTGAATTACCACAACCCGGGCATTTACCGCATTCTTGCGCCCTGGTTTCGCAATCTGAAACGCCTGGGCATCGATGCCCAATACCGGGAAATTGACCCGGCGGCCTACAAGCAACGACTGGATAGCTTCGATTACGATGTGGTGCTGTTTGTGTTACCGATTCAGGCCTACCCCGGCCCGGAACTGAAAGACTATTTTCTTTCCGATAGCGCCAAAGTGATAGGCAGTCGCAACCTGGCGGGTATTCGCAACCCGGTGGTGGATTTTCTGGTCGATCACGCGCTCAGCACCGATAACGAAGCTGACTACCGGCTGAGTCTGCAAGCGCTGGACCGCATGTTGCGCTACCAGCAATACGGAGTCCTGAACTACTATATCAGCACGCACCGCATTGCCTGGTGGGACAAGTTTGCCCGCCCACCGGAACCAATCCCGTACGGACTGGGTCTGGACACTTGGTGGGTTAAAAAATAACAAGGAGTCTTTATGGCCATTAACCGCAGCCTGCTGCGCGGGCTATTGGTGGGTCTGTGCTGTTTTTCCGCTCTGGCACAGGCCGACATTCATCGCAGCCATGCCATGGCCATGCACGGCAGCCCAAAGTACCCGGCAGGCTTTGAGCATCTGGATTATGTAAACCCTGAGGCGCCGAAAGGGGGCAAATTACGCCGCCACGTCATTGGTACCTTCGACAGCCTGAACCCTTTCGTGCCGAAGGGCACCGCTGCGGCCGGGATCGGCTCCCTCGTTTATGACACCCTGACCACACGCGCCGAAGATGAGCCCTTCACCCAATACGGCTTGCTCGCCGAAACCATCGAATGGCCCGAAGACCGGAGCTGGGTCCGCTTCCACTTGAATCCCAAAGCCACCTTCAGTGATGGCAAGCCGGTACAGGCCAGCGATGTGGTGTGGACATTCAACACACTCATCAACGATGGCGCGCCCTTCTACAGCTTTTATTACAGCGGCGTGGATCACGTCACCGCCGACGACGAACACACCGTCACCTTTCATTTCAAACCCGGTGACAACCGGGAATTGGCGCTGATCATCGGCCAGCTGCCGGTGCTTCCTGAACACGTCTGGAAAACCCGGAAATTTACCAGCGCAGGGCTGGAAAAACCCATTGGTTCGGGCCCCTATAGCGTCGGCAATGTGGATACCGGAAAACAGATCACCTTCCAGCGCCGCAAGGATTACTGGGCCAAAGACTTGCCCATCATGCGTGGTCGCAATAATTTCGATACCGTTTCATTCGACTATTTCCTGGATGACACCGTCGCCCTGCAGGCTTTCAAGCGGGGGGATTACGACTGGCGCTTTGAAGTGAGCTCAAAGAACTGGGCCACCAGCTATAAAGGCCCGGCCTTCGACCAAGGCAAACTGGTCAAGGAAGAAGTCCCCCACTCCAACCCCGCAGGCATGCAGGGGATCGTCTACAACCTGCGCAACCCCCTGTTCCAGAACGTAGCCCTGCGCGAAGCCATGACCTACGCACTGGATTTCGAATGGTCCAACGCCAATCTGTTCTATGGCCAGTACAACCGCACACGCAGCTACTTCCAGAATTCGGACATGGCCGCCACCGGCCTGCCCACCGAGGCAGAACTGGAATTACTGGAGCCCTTGCGCGACGACATCCCGGAACGGGTTTTCACGGAAAGCTATGAACCGCCGAAAAGCGATGGCAGCGGCCGCCCCCGTGCCAACCTGGCCCGAGCGCAGACACTACTGAAAAAGGCCGGCTACCAGATCAGGGAGGGCCAGCTTCACAGCCCTGATGGTACTCCGGTCAGTTTTCAGATCATGCTGCATCAGCCCGCGTTCGAGCGCATCCTGTTACCGTTTGCCCGAAATCTCAAAGCACTGGGTATCGATGCCCAGGTAGTCAAGGTAGACACCAGTCAGTACGTGGAGCGTATCCGTAACTTCAACTTCGATATGGTAGTCAGCTCCTTTGCCCAGTCGTCCTCCCCCGGCAACGAGCAACTGGAATACTGGGGCAGCGACGCCGCCGAGGACCCCAGCAGCCGAAACATCATCGGCATTCAGAACCCGGCTGTAGACACCCTGGTCGATGCCATTGTCACCGCCACCACGCGGGATCAGCTGATCACCGCCTGCCGCGCTCTGGACCGGGTACTACAGTGGAATTTTTACGTGATCCCCAACTGGTATGCCGACCATCATCGCCTGTCTTACCGCAGTCGCCTGAAACACCCCTCACTGCCTGAATACGTAGGCATTGATGGCGCGATCGACACTTGGTGGGACAGCAACGCGCAATGATGCGACTTTATATTGCCAAACGGTTGCTGCTGATCATCCCGACCCTGTTCGGTATTTTGCTGCTCAATTTTGTCGTGGTTCAGGCCGCCCCAGGCGGCCCCGTGGAAAAGACACTCGCGGAGCTACAGGGTATTGGTGGTGGTGCCGGCGGCAGCTTTGCCGGCGGCAGCGTGGATACGCTCAGCAGCGGCGGAGATTATCGCGGCTCCAAAGGCCTGCCCCCTGAACTGGTGGAACGGATACAAAAGCTCTATGGCTTTGACAAACCGGCGCCGGAACGTTTCTGGCTAATGGTCAAAAGCTATCTGAGTTTTGATTTCGGAGAATCCTACTACCGGGACCGCTCAGTGACCGAGCTGATCGTGGAACGCATTCCTGTATCTCTCTCGCTGGGCTTATGGAGCACGTTGATTGCCTATATGGTGTCGATTCCCCTGGGCATCCGTAAAGCTGTGAAAGATGGCTCACGCTTCGACATATGGAGCAGTACGGCCATTGTTGTCGGCTTTGCGATCCCCAGCTTCCTGCTCGGTATTCTGCTTATCGTACTGTTCGCCGGCGGCTCCTACTTCGAGTGGTTCCCCTTGCGTGGCCTGACGTCTGACAACGCCGATCAACTGAGCCTGCTTGGTCAGGTCGCCGACTACCTGTGGCACA
Organism: Alcanivorax sp. DG881; assembly: GCF_000155615.1. GTDB lineage: Bacteria > Pseudomonadota > Gammaproteobacteria > Pseudomonadales > Alcanivoracaceae > Alcanivorax. Next base: position 556,174 of record NZ_DS989915.1, read on the forward strand.
TCACCTTGCCGACGCTGGCCATTGTTGCCGGGAGTTTTGCCACATTGACCATGCTGACCAAGAACTCCTTCATGGATGAAATTCGCAAACAGTATGTGCAAACCGCCCGCGCCAAAGGGCTCAGCGAAAAGCAGGTGTTGTACGGCCATGTCTTCCGCAATGCCATGCTGATCATTATCGCCGGCTTCCCCGCCGCTTTCGTGGGCATGTTCTTCACCGGCGTGCTGCTTATCGAGTTCATTTTTTCACTTGATGGACTCGGCCTGTTGGGCTTCGAGTCCGTGATCAACCGGGACTACCCCGTCGTTTTTGGCACCTTGTTCATTTTCACTCTGATCGGTCTGCTGCTGAAGCTGGTCAGCGATCTGACTTACATGTGGGTCGATCCACGCATTGATTTCGAACGGAGGCAGAGCTGATGGCCTTCCGTAACCCGTTAATGCGCAATCCGGTCTGGCAACGACAATGGCAGGCGTTTCGTTCCAACAAACGCGGCTATTGGGCGCTGTGGATTTTTGTCACGCTGTTCGTACTCAGCCTTGGCGCCGAACTGATTGCCAACGAAAAGCCCTTGCTGGTCAGCTACGACAATGAACTCTACGTTCCCGTGTTCAACACCTACCCGGAAACCACCTTCGGCGGTTTTTTCGAATCGGAAACCAACTACCGTGATCCCGTGGTCAAGGATCTGATTAATAACAAGGGCTGGATGATATGGCCGCCCATTCGTTACAGCTACAACACCATCAACTACGATCTCACTGTGCCAGCCCCGGCCCCCCCCTCAGCGGAAAACTGGCTGGGCACCGATGACCAGGGCCGTGATGTGCTGGCCGGGTTGATTTACGGCTTCCGTATTTCCGTCCTGTTCGGTTTGGTGCTCACCATTCTCTCCAGCATCGTCGGCATCATCGTCGGTGCCATCCAGGGCTATTACGGCGGCTGGCTGGATCTTTCCGGCCAGCGTTTTCTGGAAATCTGGTCCAGTATGCCTACGCTTTACCTGATCATTATTATTTCCAGCTTTGTGGTACCCAGCTTCTGGACGTTGTTGGTCATTCTGCTGTTGTTCTCCTGGATGGCGCTGGTGGATCTGGTGCGTGCGGAGTTCCTGCGCTGTCGCAACATGGACTATGTGCGCGCCGCCCACGCCATGGGCGTACGCACCCCGGTCATCATGTTTCGCCACATGCTCCCCAATGCCATGGTCGCCACCCTCACCTTCCTGCCGTTTATTCTCAACAGTGCCGTGGTCACGCTCACCTCACTGGATTTCATCGGCTTTGGCATGCCGCCGGATGCCCCTTCTCTGGGCCGTCTGGTCGGCCAGGGCAAGGCAAATCTGCACGCCCCCTGGCTGGGTATCAGCGTGTTTGCCACGCTCACTCTGATGCTCACCCTGCTGGTATTTATCGGTGAAGCCATTCGCGATGCGTTCGACACAAGGAAGTTTCTGCAATGAGCCTGCTGCGCATAGAAGGGCTGAGTATCCGCTTTGCCGACCAGCTCGCCGTCGATGACATGTCGCTGGAACTCCATCCCGGGCGAATGTTGGCGTTAGTGGGCGAATCCGGTTCTGGCAAATCGCTTACCGCCTTGTCTGTGATGGACCTGTTACCGGAAAACGCGAGTTGGCAGGCAGACAGCCTGCAACTGGACGATATGGATTTGCAGGTGCTCAACAGCGAGCAGAAACGCAAACTGCGCGGCGGTCGCATCGGGATGATTTTCCAGGAGCCGCTGACGGCCCTGAACCCCTTGCACACCGTGGAAAAACAGATCAGCGAAAGCCTGTTTGTGCATCAGGGCATGAGCAAAAAACGCGCTCGTGAGCGCTGTCTGTCGCTGCTCGAGCAGGTCGAACTGCCCGCTACACCGGACATGCTGGACCGCTATCCGCACCAACTCAGCGGGGGCCAGCGCCAGCGGGTCATGATCGCCATGGCCCTGGCTAATGAACCACAGATCCTGATTGCCGATGAGCCCACCACCGCTCTCGATGTGACGGTGCAGGAAACCATTCTTGACCTGATCAAACGACTGCAGAAAGAACTCAATCTTTCCATTTTACTGATCAGTCACGACCTGGGCGTTGTCAGCCGTTTTGCCGAGGACATCGTGGTCATGCATAACGGTAAGCGGGTGGAAGCGGGCCCCACGGATACCGTGCTGAATTCCCCCCAGGAAGACTACACCCGCCACCTGATCAACGCAGAGCCCCAGGGCCGCCTGGAACCACTACCCGATGACACCCCTGTGCTACTCAAAGCCCGTGGCATGGCCGTGACGTTCAAAGGCAAACGCCGTGCCCTCTTCTCACCGCCTCCGCTGCTTCACGCGGTGGATCAGATTGATCTGACACTGCGCCGCGGCGAGACCCTTGGCATTGTTGGCGAGTCCGGCTCGGGCAAGTCCACTTTGGCTCTGGCCCTGTTGCGGTTAATCCAGAGTGACGGTGACATTGACATGGATGGCACGGACATTCGCGCCCTTTCCCGGTCCGGTTTACGACAATGGCGCAGCCGTTTTCAGGTCGTCTTTCAGGACCCCTACGGCAGCCTGAATCCACGCATGACCGTGGGCCAAATTGTGGCCGAGGGGCTTGCTGTACATGCCCCGGCACTGGGCGCCACGGAGCGTGACGAACAGGTCTGCCGCATCCTTGACGAAGTAGGCCTGCCCAGCAACGTCCGCCACCGTTATCCCCATGAGTTTTCCGGCGGCCAGCGACAGCGAATCGCCATCGCCAGGGCGCTAATCATGGAACCAGAATTACTGGTTCTGGATGAACCCACCTCGGCGCTGGACCGCAGCGTTCAGCACCAGATCCTGGAATTGCTCAAATCCTTGCAGGCACGCCGGGGACTCAGTTACCTGTTTATCAGCCACGATCTCAAGGTAATCCGGGCTATCTGCCACCGGGTGCTGGTCATGAAAGACGGCAAGACTGTGGAGCACGGCGATACGCAAGCCGTATTCGACAACCCGCAGCAGCCCTATACCCACAAACTCATGGCTGCCGCCTTTGCCCGCAGCAGGAAACAGACGGTTGCACTTTGATCGTTTACAGGCGGGCGTAATAACGCGGCAAATTGCCTATACTTGGGCGAAATCAGCTACACGTTGAATGTTAAAAGGCGCGAATCAACCCACTGAGCTCGCGTTGTTACATTTTCAACTTCGAACTTTCAACTCAAAAGCACATCGAGGACGAACATGGGATTTCTTGCAGGCAAACGCTACCTGATTGTCGGTGTCGCCAGCGACCGCTCCATTGCCACCGGTATTGCCGAAGCCATGCACCGCGAGGGTGCCGAGCTGGCTTTCACTTACCAGAACGACAAACTGAAAAGCCGCGTTCTTAAAGCTGCAGAACGCTACGGCAGCAGCGAGGCCATGTGCTTCCCTTGCGATGTGACCAGCGACGAGGCCATTGACGCCGTCTTTGCCGAACTGGGCAAGCAGTGGGATGGCCTGGACGGTATCGTTCACGCAGTGGGTTTTGCCCCAGCTGCAGAACTGGACGGTAATTTTGTGGATGTGGCCACCCGCGAAGGTTTCCAGATTGCCCACGACATTTCCAGCTACAGCTTCGTGGCACTGGCCAAGGCAGGCAAGAGCATGCTGGCCGGCCGCAATGGCGCCCTGCTTACCCTTACCTACCACGCTGCCCGCCAGTCTGTGCCCAACTACAATGTGATGGGCATGGCCAAGGCCAGCCTGGAGGCGTCCGTGCGTTATCTGGCTGCCAGCATGGGGCCTGACGGCGTCCGTGTGAACGGCATCTCTGCCGGCCCGATTCGCACTCTGGCGGCCTCTGGCATCAAGAAATTCCGCAGCATGCTCGACTACAATGCCGCCAAGGCGCCTCTGCGCCGTAACGTCACCATTGAGGAAGTGGGCAATACTGCGGCCTTCCTGTGCTCGGACCTGGCCTCCGGCATTACCGGCGAGATCACCTATGTGGACGCTGGCGCAAGCACGGTATCCATGCCGTTTGAACTGGAGCTTTAACGCCACCATGCAAGAGCGCCGCTAGCGGCACGGTCCTTACCCACGGAGGGTCATCGCGCCGCTGGCCATGCACAAAGCGACAGTGTTTTGACATAAAAAAAGCCCACCATCCGGTGGGCTTTTTTATGAGCTGAACGCCGCAGGGAGACTACTCTCCCTGATTGGCGCTCAGTCGAGAGGGATGCAATTCCACATCGCCTTCATCGCGCAACAGGGCAACCACCTGACGGAAATTGCGCTGCCCTTCCACATTGGCAAGTTCAACCAATGCCGCCTGCTGCTGGGCATCACTCAACGGTTCGGCATTACCGTCAGCAACCCGAGTCACCTGGTAGGCAACCACAGAACCGTCACCCAGACGGGTCAGCGCCACAGGAGAGGCTTCCCCTTCTTCGAAGCGCGGCGCACCGAATGCACCATTGACCACTTCCATAGACGGTTCTGCACCACCACGCTGCAGGCCTTCCTGCTCTTCAACTTCTACCCCGAACAGGTCCGCCACTGCCGCCAGATCAGCACCATCATCGATGGATTTCTGTGCGTCTTCGTTAAGCTGCTGGACCTTGTCCATGGCGTGCTCACCTTTGAGGCGTTCGCGAATAGCGAAAGAGACTTCCTCAAACGGCATCGGTTCAGGAGACTTGTTCTCTGCAATGCGTACGGCGATATAACGGGTTGGATCAACTTCAATCAGATCACTGTTGTGCCCCTGTTCGCGCACCTGATCAGAATTCAGCGCTTGCTGTACCTGAGGCAGGGACAATGGCGCATCAGCCGCCGCCAGGTCGACCCAGTCGGTGGTGACCACAGAGGTGCCCACCTGCTCTGCCGGGCTCTGCAGATCGGCATGCTCGTAGAGCAGCTCTTCCAGCTTCGCCACATCGTCATTCAACAACGCTTCCGCACGGGCTTTCTTCAGGTCGGCGCGGATTTGATCCGACAGCTCAGCCAGCGACGGCAAGGCACGAGCGGTCTCTTCCTGGGTCACCTTGATCAGGTGAACCCCGGCGTCCGTTACCACCGGCGCAGAGACGGTGCCGGAAGCCAGATCGGCAATGGCGTCTTCCATTTCTTCAGGCAAGGCCCCTTTGGAAACCACACCCAGATCACCACCGGACTGGGCGCTGCCTGAGTCGTCGGAGTACTGGGCAGCAGCATCTGCAAAGGACTCACCACCGGCAATGGCTTTCGCCGCTTCACGGGCACGGACCTTCGCCTGTTCAAGATCCCGGTCATCGTTCACTTCGATGAGAATATGTGACACCTGGCGTGGTGCGTCACCGGCACCCGCTTCTTCCATGATGGATTTACGGACATCGTATTCCGCCTTCACATCCTCGTCAGTGACGCTAACCTGATCGGCATACTTGTCCGCAGACAGTTCAACGTAAGACACCTTGAACTCTTCAGGGCGCATGAATTCACCCTGATTCTCGTCATAGAAGGCTTTGACCTCTTCGTCTGACACGCTGAACTGTTTGCGCAGTGAGTTGATATCCAGTTGCGCATAACGGATGTCGCGGGACTGTTCACCCAGACGACGCTGTTCGTTCAGCTCGGAAGGAAGCGAAAAGTCCGTCTGCATGAAGCCCGCACGGAACTGCTCCTTGATCATGTCCTGACGCAACCCCTGGATGTAACTCTGCGGGTTCATCCCACGGGCACGCAGTTCACGCTCGAACCGCTGTTCGGAAAACTTGCCGTCTTCCTGGAACAGCGGCACCTTGTAAATATCGGCAGCAACCTGTTGCTCACTGAACACCATGCTGGATTGTTCCGCTGCGGCCAGAATCAGTTGCTCGTTGACGATGCCATCCAGCACCATTTCCGGACGTACAAATGAATCCAGCAATGCAGGATTCATGTTCGGGCTTTGCTCGCGAAGCATGTTACGAACCCGCTCTACCCGCTGGTTCACAACACTACGTGTGATCTTGCTGCCTTCCACTTCAGCTACCACGTCGCCTGTGCTTCCACCGACAAAGTAGCCGTAAAAGCCGGAAATCACGAAAGGAAGAATGATTGCGGCAAGCAGGACCTTGCCCACGGGACCGCGGACAAACCGTCTGAACTCCTGCATGAAATTACTCCGTAGGGATACTCTCGAAATTCGATCTTATTATTCAGAACCGGCGGATGACTGCAGGTTCCCTTAAATGCAAAAAAGCGTACCCCTTACGAGTACGCTTTCTCAAACTGGCGGAGCGGACGGGACTCGAACCCGCGACCCCCGGCGTGACAGGCCGGTATTCTAACCAGCTGAACTACCGCTCCTGCAAACAGTTTAGTTCACCGCGTCTTTCAGTGCCTTACCGGCTTTGAAGCCCGGTACGTTGGCAGCGGCGATCTTGATGGTCTGGCCAGTTTGCGGGTTACGGCCATCGCGAGCTTCACGACGCTTCACAGCAAAAGTACCAAAACCTACCAGAGAAACGCTGTCACCTTTTTTCAGGGCGCCAGTTACCGCTTCCAAAGTAGAATCCAGAGCGCGACCAGCGTCGGCTTTGGAAATATCCGCGCTAGCGGCAATCGCATCAATCAACTCTGACTTATTCACAAAGTTCCCCTTTCTCTATTTTCCCGGTTTTATGGTCGAGGCGTGATGCACTCTCCTTATGCGAAGCCGCCTTTATACCAACGGGTATCAGGGGCGTCAAGAAAGGAGAAGCACGATCTCACCCAAGTTAAAACAATTGAAAAACCATACAGATCAACAATTTAAAAAGGTTTAAATGTGATCCGTTAATGTGTACTAGGACGTTTGTTACCTTCCTGGTTTTTCTCTTCTGCCAGCGCTAAATCCTCTTCCAGCTCCGCTTCGGAAAGCGGATTTGGTTGATGAGTCAGTGCCACATCAAGTACCTGGTCAATCCATTTTACTGGTCGAATGTCCAAGGACGCCTTGATATTGTCGGGGATCTCCTTGAGGTCCCTCTCATTTTCTTCCGGAATCAATACCGTCTTGATTCCGCCGCGATGGGCAGCCAACAGCTTTTCCTTAAGGCCGCCAATCGGCAGCACCTGCCCACGCAGGGTAATTTCACCGGTCATGGCCACATCCGCACGCACCGGGATACCGGTCAACACAGACACCATGGCCGTACACATACCCACACCGGCACTGGGCCCATCTTTCGGGGTTGCCCCTTCCGGCACATGCATGTGCAGGTCGTTGCGATCCAGTGCCCGGCGGCGAATGCCCAGGGTGCCTGCACGGCTTTTCACTACCGTCCACGCAGCCTGGATAGATTCCTGCATTACATCACCCAGTGAGCCGGTAGAAATCACCCGCCCCTTGCCTGGCGTGGAAACACTTTCAATGGTGAGCAGCTCACCGCCCACAGAAGTCCATGCAAGGCCGGTTACCTGACCGATCTGATCCTGCTCTTCAGCACGACCAAAGCTGAACTTGCGGACACCGAGATAATGCTCAACCAGCTCTTCGCTCATGGTGACCGTTTTCGTTTCACCGCTGAGCAAATGTTCTTTCACCACCTTGCGGCAAATCTTGCTGATTTCGCGCTCCAGGCCACGCACGCCAGCCTCCCGGCTGTAATGGCGAACGATGTACCGTAACACGGCTTCATCAAATAACAGCTCATCTTTTTTCAGGCCGTTGTTTTTGATTTGCTTGGGGATCAGGTACTGCAGCGCAATATTGACCTTCTCTTCCTCGGTATAACCGGGAAGACGAATCACTTCCATGCGGTCCAGCAAGGGCGCCGGAATATTCATGGAATTGGATGTGCAAATGAACAGGGTTTCGGACAGGTTATAGTCCACTTCCAGGTAATGATCACTGAACGTATCGTTCTGTTCCGGGTCCAGCACTTCCAGCAGTGCCGACGCCGGATCACCCCGGTTATCCATGCCCATTTTGTCGACTTCATCGAACAAAAACAGCGGGTTACGGACGCCCACCTTGGACAGTTTCTGGATAACCTTACCCGGCAAGGAGCCGATATAAGTCCGGCGATGGCCGCGGATTTCCGCTTCGTCACGGACACCACCCAACGCCATGCGAACGAACTTGCGATTAGTGGCGCTGGCGATGGATTGCCCCAATGAGGTCTTGCCCACCCCTGGCGGCCCAACCAGGCACAACACAGGCCCTTTCACCTTGCCGACCCGGCTTTGTACGGCCAAAAATTCCAGCACGCGATCTTTTACGTCTTCCAGACCGTAGTGGTCCCGGTCCAGCACTTCCTTGGCGTAATTCAGGTCATGACGCACCCGGCTGCGCTTTTTCCACGGCACCGAGGTCATCCAGTCCAGATAACCGCGCACAACCGTGGCTTCCGCCGACATGGGGGACATCATCTTGAGCTTGTTCAGCTCTGCCTGAGCCTTGTCGCGGGCCTCTTTGGGCATGCCTGCGCTGTCGATTTTCTTTTCCAGATCATCCAGGTCATTACCGCTGTCTTCCAGATCTCCCAGCTCTTTCTGGATGGCTTTCATCTGTTCGTTCAGGTAATACTCGCGCTGGCTTTTCTCCATCTGCTTTTTCACCCGGCCACGGATGCGCTTTTCCACTTTCAGCACATCAATGTCGGATTCCATCAGCGCGATCAGGTGTTCAACACGCTCGCGCACGTCCACCATTTCCAGCACGTCCTGCTTCTCTTCCAGCTTGAGCTGCAGGTGAGCGGCAATGGTGTCAGCCAAGCGGCTGACTTCGTCGATGGAAGAAACGGAACCGGTAACTTCCGGCGCCACTTTCTTGGAGAGTTTGACGTAATCCTCGAACTGACCCTGCAGTGAGCGAGACAACGCATCCTGCTCGCTTTCGTCCGGGAGCCCTTCTTCCAGCTCGCGCACATCAGCAACAGCGCCTTCTTCACCAAATTCAGCCTTGGCCACATGGGCACGCTGACCGCCTTCGACCAGCACCTTCACGGTACCGTCCGGCAGCTTGAGCAATTGCAGGATGGTTGAAATCGTTCCGACCCGGTAGATGTCGTCCACACCCGGATCGTCGTCGGAGGCATTACGCTGGGCGACCAGCATGATCTGCTTGTCAGCTGCCATGGCAGCTTCAAGAGCCGCAATGGACTTTTCCCGGCCGACAAACAGCGGGATAACCATGTGCGGGTACACCACTACATCACGTAGCGGTAAAAGCGGAATATCTTTCAGCACGTATTGCCTCTATGACTTAGGTGAAAGCAGGACAGACCCGGACCATGCCCGGGTCTCAATCCGGAGCCACCTTGGAAGACTGCTCGTTGTTTTCGTAAATCAACAACGGTTCGGATTCACCCTTGATGGTCGGGCTATCGATCACCACCTTGGCCACGCTATCCATGGACGGCACCTGGTACATGGTGTCGAGCAATACGCCCTCGAGGATCGAGCGCAAGCCGCGAGCACCGGTCTTGCGTACCATGGCCTTGTTGGCGATCGCACGCAGGGCATCGTCGCGGAAATCCAGCTCCACCCCTTCCATTTCAAACAGACGCGCGTATTGCTTGGTCAGCGCATTGCGCGGTTCGGTGAGAATCTGGATCAGCGCTTCTTCGCTCAGCTCTTCCAGCGTTGCGATCACGGGCAAACGACCAATGAACTCGGGGATCAGGCCATACTTGACCAGATCTTCCGGCTCCACATCGACCAGCAGCTCGCCCAGATTGCGTGTATTGTCCTTGCTCTTTACCTCGGCGGAGAAGCCGATACCGCCCTTCTCGGAGCGCTCACGGATCACCTTGTCGAGACCGGCAAAGGCACCACCACAAATGAACAGCATGTTGGAGGTATCCACCTGCAGGAATTCCTGCTGCGGATGCTTGCGCCCACCCTGGGGCGGCACAGACGCCACGGTGCCTTCGATCAGCTTCAACAGTGCCTGCTGCACGCCTTCACCGCTCACATCACGGGTGATGGAGGGGTTGTCGGACTTGCGGGAAATCTTGTCGATTTCATCAATATAGACAATGCCACGCTGGGCCTTGTCCACATCGTAGTCACATTTCTGCAGCAGTTTCTGGATAATGTTTTCCACGTCCTCACCGACATAACCGGCTTCGGTGAGCGTGGTGGCATCCGCGATGGTGAACGGCACATTGAGCAGACGCGCCAGGGTCTCGGCCAGCAGGGTCTTACCGCTACCGGTAGGCCCAATAAGCAAAATATTGCTTTTTCCGAGCTCAACTTCGTCACGGCCTTTGCCGCCGCTACGCAGGCGCTTGTAGTGGTTATACACCGCCACAGCCAGCACCTTCTTGGCGCGCTCCTGGCCGATCACGTACTCATCAAGGGTATCCTTGATCTCGTTCGGCTTGGGCAGGCGCTCGCCAGCCGTATCGCTGGTGTCTTCCTGCACTTCCTCGCGGATAATGTCATTACACAGATCCACGCATTCGTCGCAGATAAAGACCGAGGGCCCCGCAATCAGTTTGCGGACCTCATGCTGGCTTTTGCCGCAGAAGGAGCAATACAGCAGTTTGCCGTCGTCGCCCTTGCCAGTGGAATCGGTCATCGAATTGCCTCTAAACCTGTGTATTTGCTTTGAAGATGCAGGGTAGCCCGGTGTTTTTCAAGCCCGCCGGGCCGCTCTGCTGTTCCGTTAGGACACTTTTTGTACGAACAGGCCCTATTTAAACAGGACGTTGGCTCAACACCGCGTCAATGATGCCGTATTCCTTCGCTTCGTCGGCACTCATGAAGTTGTCACGGTCAGTGTCTTTTTCCAGCTGCTCGATGGGCTGGCCGGTGTGATGAGCCAGCAAGCTGTTGAGCTGCCCTTTGATTTTCAGGATTTCCTTGGCGTGAATCTCAATATCTGAGGCCTGGCCCTGGAAGCCACCCAGCGGCTGGTGAATCATCACCCGGGCATTGGGCAGCGCAAAACGCTTGCCAGTAGCCCCGGCGGTAAGCAAAAAGGCCCCCATGCTGGCCGCCTGGCCTACACACATGGTGGACACATCCGGCTTGATGAACTGCATGGTGTCGTAGATAGACATGCCAGCGGTAACCGAGCCACCCGGGCTGTTGATGTACAGGTGGATATCCTTGTCCGGGTTCTCGGACTCAAGGAACAGCATCTGTGCCACGATCAGGTTGGCCATGTGATCTTCCACCTGGCCAATCATGAAGATCACCCGTTCTTTCAGCAGGCGGGAGTAGATATCGAAAGAACGTTCCCCACGGGCGGTCTGCTCGATAACTACCGGCACCAGCCCCAGATTGGTCGGATCCTTGATCAGCTGGCTCATTTCCGGAGTAAGCGAGTTAATACGGCTCAAGTCGATCATGTAGCGCTTTCCTTCTCGTCGATCGTCCGTGGACGTTCTCAACTGTTTATTGATGCCGGAGGTCAAAACAACCGGCATGTACCTTGCGTTGTCTTGGGGGCCAGAAGGCCGGAAAACAAGGCAAGCAAGGCAAATAGGTCTTCAGGCATCTTATGACGGCACCAAAGGGGCGTCTATAAAAGCGGGCGGGAGAGGGGTTCAAGTGCACAATTCTTGCGCAAATTGCGCATAAATAACGCAAAACGGGGCCCGAAGGCCCCGTTTTGAAGGTCAAACCGAAGGATTAAATCAGCCTTCCGCTTGCTCGCGCGGCTTCACTGCGTCCTGGTAAGGCATGGTTTTCTCTTCCACCTTGGCGCTTTCCAGCACCAGGTCGACCACCTGCTCTTCGAGGACTGCGCCTTCAATCTGCTGCAGCTGCTGCGGATTGCTGTAGACCCAGCTCACCACTTCTTCCGGCTTTTCGTACTGCTCGGCAATCTCTTCAACGCGGGCTTTTACCTTGTCGGCATCTGCCTTGATTTCGTTCTTGTCGAGGATGGCACGCACTACCAGACCCAGACGCACGGAGCGCTCGGCCTGCTCTTTGAACAGGTCATCCGGCAGGATAGAGGGATCAAACTGCTGGCCGCCACCAAACTGCTGCATCATCTGCTGACGCATGCGCTGAATTTCCTGGGTGACCAGGGCTGCCGGCAGGTCAAACTCATGCAGGTTCACCAACCCGTCCATGGCCTGCTCTTTCACCTTGCTGGTGATGGCATTCTTGAGCTCACGCTCCATGTTCTTGCGTACTTCAGCCTTGAACTTGGTTTCATCACCATCGTCCACACCAAAGCCTTTCATGAACTCGGCGTCCACTTCCGGCAGCGCCTTGCCTTCCACCTTGTTGACCTTGATCTGGAACACGACTGACTGACCCTTCAGGTCTTCGGACTGATAGTCTTCCGGGAAAGTCACATCGATGTCTTTCTCGTCACCGGCTTTCATGCCAACGATGCCGTCTTCAAAGCCCGGAATCATCTGGCCAGAGCCCAGCTCCAGATTCTGACCTTCGGCGGTACCGCCTTCGAAGGCTTCGCCGTCTTTCAGGCCTTTGAAATCGATATTGACGCGGTCACCGGTTTCGGCGGCACGGTCCACATCGGCAAACTCCGCACGCTGCTGGCGCAGGGTTTCGATCATGGTGTCCACGTCGGCATCGGTAACGTCGGACTGGGGCTTTTCCACTTCGATGGTATCGAACGCGGCCAGCTCAACCTCCGGGTACACCTCGAAGGTCGCCACGAATTCCAGATCCTTGCCTGCTTCGTTGGTCTTGGCTTCAAAACCGGGCATGCCAGCGGGCTGCAGTTTTTCCTGCTCCACCGCCTCGATGAAGGCTTCACGCATGACGTCAGCCAGCACTTCGTTACGCACGGCCCCGCCAAAGCGACGCTTTACTTCACGCATGGGCACTTTACCCGGGCGGAAACCGTCCAGACGGATCGTTTTCTGGGCTTCCTGCAGCTTGCCTTCTACTGCCACATCCACTTTTTCCGCGGGTACACCCACCGTCACACGGCGCTCAAGACCTGAAGTCGTTTCAACAGAAACCTGCATAACATCCTCTTTAAAAAAGACTTTTATCTCTGCCCGCCGCCGAAATAACGCGAAGACGGCCTAATGAAGGGCGCAGATTATAATCAAAGGGAGCTTCGCTGCCTACAGTCTGCCTGTAGCGCAGCACCTGAAGCCCATACGAAAAAGCCTCCGGGGATCTATCCCGGAGGCTTTTAATATGGGGTGACTGATGGGGCTCGAACCCACGACCGCCGGAATCACAATCCGGAGCTCTACCAACTGAGCTACAATCACCATAAAACTGTCTGCTTTCTTGCTGTCCTGCCTGGCGCGCCTGGCAGGACTCGAACCTGCAACCGACGGCTTAGAAGGCCGTTGCTCTATCCGGTTGAGCTACAGGCGCTTGCAGGTTTCCGCCATCAAGCCAACTGGTCGGGGTGGAGGGATTCGAACCCCCGACATCCTGCTCCCAAAGCAGGCGCGCTACCAGGCTGCGCTACACCCCGTCTCATAAAGCAAAGTTAGCAACTAAGCTCGAAAGCGAGGCGCGCATAATACTCGGCACCCCCATAAGCGTCAACGGTGTTTGACGCAAAAAAATGTCTAACGTTCAGATTTTAGGCAACTTTTGCGTCCATTTTTTGCGCGCGGTGCCTGCGCATGCGAGAATCGCGCCGTTCCCGGCTACCCCGGCTGGCTGTCATTAGCGCACCCCGCCGAGCCGCACCTCCTAATATGTAGTCAATTTCAGAGAGACCGCCCACATGACCGCCCAGATTCTTGATGGCAAAACCCTGGCCCAGCAGTTTGAACAGGAGATGCGCCTGCGCGTTGACACCCTGAAAGCCAAGGCCGACGGCCGCACGCCGATTCTTGCCACCATTCTGGTGGGTGCTGACCCGGCCTCCGCCACCTATGTAAAGATGAAAGGCAACGCCTGCCAGCGTGTTGGCATGGAATCTGTCGCCATCGAACTGAGTGAAGAAACCACCACGGAACAGCTACTGGCCAAGATTGACGAACTGAATAGCAACCCGGATGTGCACGGCATTTTGCTGCAACACCCGGTGCCCGCCCAGATCGACGAGCGCGCCTGTTTCGACGCTATCAGCCTGGAAAAGGACGTGGACGGCGTTACCTGCCTCGGGTTTGGCCGCATGAGCATGGGTGAAGCCGCCTACGGTTGCGCCACCCCCAAGGGCATCATGCGGTTGCTGGAGCACTATCAGGTGGAGCTGGAAGGCAAACATGCCGTCGTGGTGGGGCGCAGCGCGATTCTGGGCAAACCCATGGCGATGATGCTGCTCGAAGCCAATGCCACCGTCACCATTTGCCACAGCCGCACCCAGAACCTGCCGGCTCTGGTGAAGCAGGCAGACATCGTTGTCGGCGCCGTGGGCAAACCGGAATTCATCAAGGCGGACTGGATCAAGGATGGCGCAGTGGTGGTCGATGCCGGCTTCCACCCGCAAAAATGCGGGGATATTGAACTGGCGCCGCTGGTTGATCGCGTGACCGCCTATACCCCGGTCCCAGGCGGGGTCGGACCAATGACGATCAACACCCTTATCTTCCAGACCCTGCAATCCGGCGAGAAAGCCTTCGGCTAAGTGCCAACCGGGGCGCCTCAGGCGCCCCACTCTTCCCTGCTTCCCCATCACTCCCCATCATCTGTGCTCGCCCTGAACTGTCATAAAATGGTCAATATCCACCGCTGTCGGGCTGGGTTAGCATCCTTGATGCTGCAGTGATTTTCTCGTTGCAGCCGCCCAATTGAGGCAGACCAAGGAGAGCACCATGTCAGGGAAGTTCGAGATCGACAAAGCCAGCAATGACCAGTTCATCTTTCGCCTGAAAGCCGGCAACGGCGAGATCATCCTCGCCAGCGAGCAATACACCACCAAGTCCGCCTGCGAGAACGGCATCGATTCGGTACGCAAGAACAGCACCGCTGATGACAACTTCGAACGCAAGATCGCCAAGGACGAGCGGCACTACTTCGTCCTCAAGGCCGCCAACCACCAAGTGATTGGGCAAAGCCAGATGTACAAGAGCGCCGACGGCATGGAAAACGGCATTGCATCCGTTGCAGCCAATGCACCCACCGCCGCTTTGGTCGACCTGACCTGAAAGCGCTCGCAATAAAAAAGGCCGCACTCAAGCATCCGAGTGCGGCCTTTTTTGTTTTCAGCCTTGCTGCAGTGCTACGCAGCAATCAATAGCCGATGATCGAGCCAGCGTGCCACTCAGGCTTCCTTCGGCCAGGACTCACGCAAGCCCACTGTCTGGTTGAACACCAGCCGTTCTTCGCTACTGTCCTGATCCACACAGAAATAGCCTTCGCGCTCAAACTGGTAACGGGTTTCCGCAAGCGCGCCGCGCAGACCCGGCTCTACCCAGCAACCATCCAGCACAGTCAGGGATTCAGGGTTGATGTGCGACAGGAAGGTCTGCCCTTCTTCCAGCCCCTTGCCGGGGTTGGCAGCACTGAACAAACGGTCATACAGACGCACTTCGCAGGGCAGGCCTTTTACCGCGCTGACCCAATGGATTACCCCACGCATCTTGCCCTGGTCCTCGGCATTTTCCGGGTTCTTGCCCAGGGTGTCCGGATCATAGGTGCAACGCACTTCCACGATCTCGCCCTGTGCATCGCGCACCACATCCGTGGCACGCACTACATAGCCGTAACGCAACCGCACCCGATCACCCAACACCAAACGCTTGAACTTCTTGTTGGCCTCTTCCCGAAAATCCTCACGGTCGATATACACTTCCCGCGTCATCGGCACCTGGCGGGTGCCCATGGATTCATTCTGGGGATGCACCGGCGCAATCAGCGACTCTTCTTTACCCTCTTCCCAGTTCTCGATGACCACTTTCAACGGATTCATCACGCACATGGCCCGCGGAGCATACTGGTTCAGGTCATCACGGATCGCCGCTTCCAGCATCCCCATGTCCACCACCGAATCCGCACGGCTAACCCCCACCGACTCACAAAAGGTACGGATAGAAGCCGGGGTGTAACCGCGGCGACGCAACCCGGAGATGGTCGGCATGCGCGGATCATTCCAGCCATCCACGTGCCCTTCATCCACCAGCTGCTTGAGCTTGCGCTTGCTGGTCACTGTGTAATTCAGGTTCAACCGGGCAAATTCATACTGGCGGGGACTGGCCGATACAGCCGTATTCTCCACCACCCAATCATAAAAGGGACGATGATCTTCGAATTCCAGCGTACACAGGCTGTGGGTAATGCCTTCGATGGCATCCGACAGCGGGTGCGTGAAGTCATACATGGGGTAGATGACCCACTTGTCACCGGTCTGGTGGTGGGTCTTCTTGCGAATCCGGTAGAGGATCGGATCACGCAGGCTGATATTCGGGCTCTGCATGTCGATTTTCGCGCGCAGCACCGCCTCGCCTTCGTCCAGCTTGTTGTCGCGCATCTGCTCGAACAACGCCAGGTTTTCATCCACAGACCGGTCACGGTAAGGGCTCGGCTTGCCTGGCGTGGTGAAATTACCGCGGTATTGAGCGATTTCCGTCGGGCTCAGGCTGTCCACATAGGCCAGGCCTTTCTGGATCAGGCCCACCGCCAGATCATACAGCTGGTCAAAGTAGTTACTGGCAAAGCGCTCTTCACCGTTCCACTGGAACCCCAGCCACTGCACATCCTGCTTGATGGACTGGATGTACTCGTCCTCTTCCTTCTCCGGATTGGTATCGTCGAAGCGCAGATTACAGCTACCGCCATAGCTTTCCGCGATACCGAAGTTGAGGCAGATAGATTTCGCATGGCCGATATGCAGGTAACCGTTGGGCTCCGGCGGAAAACGGGTAGCCACCTGGCCGTCATTTTTACCTTCTGCGAGGTCACGGTCGATGATCTGTCTGATAAAATTGCTTGGCGCTTTCGTTTCGCTCATTGCCTGGGCCAGTCCGGATAGAGATACGGTAAATGGGTACGGTGAAAATGAAGGTGCGCTAGTGTACTGTAGCCCCCCCAACAGTCAAAGACTCAGGGCCCCTCTGTACGCAAAATAGGCGTTAACTGACGGGTCCGACCCTGCGGAGAAACATCAATGAAAGTGTTGCTGACAACAACTTACGGCAAAATCACCCTGCAACTGGACGCAGAGAAAGCGCCGGGAACCACCGAGAACTTCGTGCAATACGTCAAGGAAGGCCACTTTGATGGCACCATCTTCCACCGCGTTATCAGCAACTTCATGATCCAGGGCGGTGGTTTCACCGAAGACATGCAGCAAAAGCCCACCCGCGCACCGATCCAGAATGAAGCGGGCAATGGCCTGTCCAACAAGGCCGGCACCATTGCCATGGCGCGCACCCCGGATCCGCATTCCGCCTCGGCCCAGTTCTTCATCAATGTGGCCGATAACCACTTCCTGGACAAGGAACGCAGCCAGGACGGCTGGGGCTATGCGGTATTCGGCGCCGTGTCTGACGGCATGGACGTGGTGGAAAAAATCCGCAATGTCGCCACCGGCAACAGCGGCGGCCATCAGGATGTACCGGCAGAACCGGTACTGATCGAATCCGCCGAGCTGATTGAGGACTAATCGTCATGCGCCTTGCTGCTGCCCTGCTCGCCCTGCTTCCCGGCTTGTTGCTGGCCAACCCGGTGGTCCGCCTGGACACCACTGCTGGCCCGGTGACCATCGAGCTGTATGAAGACAAAGCCCCGAAAAGTGTCGCCAACTTTCTTCAATATGTAGACAGTGGCTTCTACAACGGCACCCAGTTTCACCGTGTTATTAGCGGTTTCATGATTCAGGGTGGCGGTTTTGACCAGAGCGGGCAGCGCAAGGCCACGCGCGAGCCCATTCAGAACGAGGCCGACAACGGTCTCAAGAACAAGCGCGGCACCCTGGCGATGGCGCGCACCAGCAACCCGCACTCCGCCACCGCCCAGTTTTTTGTAAATCTGGTCGACAATCGCAATCTGGATTTCACCGGCAAGAGCACTCGCGGCTGGGGCTATACCGTTTTCGGAGCGGTCACTGACGGCATGAATGTGGTCGACAATATTGCTCGCGAACGCACCACCAGCCAGCGCCTTAACGGCATGATGGCCCGCGATGTTCCGGAAGTTCCGATTCTGATTACCAAGGCCTACCGCCTGGAAGATGACAGCACGCCGGCTAAACAGGCGAACGAAGAGAAGGACGCTCAATAGTCATGAGTTACACCCTTTTCATCTCTGATCTGCACCTGGATCCGGCACGCCCTGAGCATCTGGATGCCTTGGAAAAGCTGCTGGCGGAACATGCCGGCAAAGCCGATGCCCTGTATGTACTGGGCGATCTGTTCGAAGCCTGGATCGGCGACGATGATGACACCCCCTTCAATCTCGATGCCATCGCCGCCTTCCGCCAGTTTTCCGACAGCGGCAGCAAGCTCTACTTCATGCACGGCAACCGGGATTTCATGCTCGGCAACGACTTTGCGACTGCCTGCGGCGGCACCCTGCTCGACGAAGGCACCGTAGTCGATCTTTACGGCACTGATGCGATTCTCATGCACGGCGACAGCCTTTGCACCCTGGACACCGCCTATCAGCAGTTCCGCACCATGGCCCGCAACCCCCAGTGGCAACAGGGGATGCTCGCCAAACCACTGGAAGAGCGTCGCATGATCGCCCAGGGCATGCGTATGCAAAGCCAGGGTAACAATGCCAACAAGGCCGAAAACATCATGGATGTCACCCCGGAAGAAGTGGTCCGGGAAATGCAGGACGCCGGTGTGAAGCACTTGATCCACGGCCACACCCACCGCCCGGACGTCCACGACGTAGCCTTGCCTGACGGCACCGGCAAGCGCTGGGTACTGGGTGACTGGGGGAAGCTGGGGTGGCAGATTGTGGCGGACAGTGAGCGGGGACTGCGGTTGGAAAGCTTCGACATCAATTAATAGTTAATAATTAATAACTCGCGGATTAATGTTTCAATTCT
>NZ_DS989915.1:575134-714987 GCF_000155615.1 Alcanivorax sp. DG881
GTGGCAAAGTCGTTGCTCGCGCAACTATTAATTATTCATTATTAACTATTATTGCCCTTTCAGGCGTTCCGGAATGAAACCGGAACTCATCATCCGGCGATTCAATCAATTCCTGCTCTACCGCCTTGAAGAAATCCACCCGTTCAGCGATCGGCCCCTGCGCATATTGCTCGGCCAGCTTCAGGTAATCCTCAAAGTGGCGCGACTCACTTTTCAGCAAATAGTGGTAATAACGCCCCAGCTCCTCATCCACATGGGGCGCCAGTGCGGCAAAACGCTCACAGCTGCGTGCCTCGATTAACGCCCCCACAATCATGGTATCCACCAGGCGCCCAGGTTCAGAGGTGCGTATATGCTGACGCATCCCCTTGGCATAGCGGGCTGGAGTCATGTGGTCGTAGGTCACGTCGCGCTGGCGCATCAGCTGCACCACCTGCTCAAAATGCAGCAGCTCCTCGCGGGCCAGCTGGCTCAGCGTATCCAGTAGCTCGGGACGGTCCACATAACGAAACATCAGGTTAATCGCTGTGCTGGCCGCTTTTTTTTCGCAGTGGGCATGGTCAATCAGCAGGATATCCGGGTGCTGCAATGCCCAGTCGACCCAGGCAGGCGGCGTCGCACAGGGGAGAAAATCACGGATATGAGAAATGTCGTGCATGGGGATCTCGCTGGCTCAAGGTAACCCATCCGCAGACAGGCGCCGGCATTATAGCGTTTTTGTGCGCAATCTCATCCGCACGGCTGGTGCTCGCCGGTCGCGCCCGTATACTGTCGCGCCATGGGCAGAAAAACACATCCACGCGTACAGCGAGCAAAAGGTCAGGCAGCCATCATCGCATTGCGACTGCTGGGCGCCCTGCCCTTTGCCATCAACCGGGCACTGGCCACCGCCGTTGGCACCTTGCTGGCCTGGTTGCCGACTCAGGCATTAAAAGTCAGCAAGACCAACCTGGCGCTTTGCTACCCCGCTCTCTCTGCGGAAGAGCAGACTCGACTGGCCCGCAAATCCCTGCTGGAAAGCGTCAAGAACACCTTTGAAATTGCACTGTTCTGGCGACAACCTGCTGAGGGCCTGAAGCGGGTGGTGGCCGTTGACGGTGATACGCCATTACGCCAGGCCGTGCAGGATGGCAGACCCATCATGATTCTGGCGCCGCACCTGGGCTGCTGGGAAGTCCTTAACTTCTGGCTGGCCACCGAATTTGGCTTGCATGCCATGTTTGCCCCCTCCGGCCTGCCGGAAGTCGATGACCTGGTACGCAGTGGCCGGGAGCACTTTGGCTCCACCATGTATCCGACCACCGCCCGTGGCGTGGCCGGATTGGTCAGGGCCATGAAAAAAGGTGCCCTGACCGCCATCCTCCCGGATCAGGTCCCCGACCGCCGCAGCGGGCGGCATGTGCCTTTTTATGGGCAATCGGCCTACACCGGTACGCTCGCCTGCAAATTGATTCGCCAGACACAGGCCGTCACGTTTATGGCCTGGGCCCGTCGTCTGCCCGGCACCCAGGGCTACGAAATTCGGGTGCGCCCGGCGGACGACAGCGTGGCCGATGACGATCTGGATACCGCCCTCACGGCCATGAACCACTCCATTGAAAACCTGATCGACGAATCCCCCAGCCAGTACCTGTGGAGCTACAAGCGCTTCCGCCGCCCACCGTCCGGGGTCGACACGCCATACTAGCCCTCGGTTTCAGTGCCTCACGTTTTCAGTGTCTTACGCTTTCAGTGATTGTGAGTATTCATACCATGAATGGCTGCAACACCCGTTTGGCTTAACAATTGATGCCCATTCCGCTATACTCCGCGCGCAATTCCAACCCCCAGTAACACCCTAAAAGACTGATTTCCAAAAGAAATTAGCCAAGACGACGATGAGGGAAACGCTGTGCTAGAAGCCTATCGCAAACATGTAGAAGAGCGCGCCGCTGAAGGTGTACCGCCGAAGCCGCTTACCGAACAGCAGGTTGCCGACCTGGTAGAACTGCTGAAGACCCCGCCGGCTGGCGAAGAAGAATTTATCCAGGACCTGTTCGTCAACCGCGTTCCGCCCGGTGTGGACCAGGCCGCTTATGTAAAGGCCGCTTTCCTTACCGCAATTGTGAAAGGCGAAGCCAGCTCCCCTCTGATCGACAAGAAGCGCGCTGTCCAGCTGCTGGGCACCATGCAGGGTGGCTACAACGTGGCCCCGCTGATCGAAGCTCTGGACGATGCTGAGCTGGTTGACGAAGCCGCCGAACAACTCAAGCACACCCTGCTGGTTTTCGATGCATTCCACGACGTGGAAGACAAAATGAAAGCCGGCAATGCCAAAGCCAAGGAAGTCATTGAATCCTGGGCCGAAGGCGAATGGTTCACCAAGCGTGCCGATCTGGCCGAAAAAATGACCTTGTCAGTATTCAAGGTTACCGGTGAAACCAACACTGATGACCTGTCTCCTGCACAGGACGCCTGGAGCCGCCCGGATATCCCGCTGCACGGCAACGCCATGCTGAAAAATGCGCGCGAAGGTATCACCCCGGAAAAAGACGGTGAAATCGGCCCGCTGAGCCAGATGGACGAGCTGAAGAAAAAAGGCCATCCGGTTGCCTACGTGGGCGACGTTGTGGGTACCGGTTCTTCCCGTAAATCTGCTACCAACTCCGTACTGTGGCACTTCGGTGACGACATTCCGTTCGTACCGAACAAGCGCGCCGGCGGCGTCTGCATCGGCGGCAAGATCGCTCCGATCTTCTTCAACACCATGGAAGATTCCGGCGCCCTGCCTTTCGAGTGTGACGTGGAAAAAATGAACACCGGTGACGTGATCGACGTTTACCCGTTCGCAGGCAAGGTAGAAAAAGACGGTGAAGTCATCGCCGAATTCGACCTGCGCTCCCAGGTTCTGCTGGACGAAGTGCGCGCCGGCGGCCGTATCAACCTGATCATCGGTCGCGGCCTGACCACCAAGGCTCGCGAAGCGCTGGGTCTGGCACCGTCCGAATTGTTCCGCAAGCCGGAACAGCCGGGTGATTCCGACAAGGGCTTCACTCTGGCCCAGAAAATGGTCGGCAAGGCCTGTGGTATGGACGGTGTTCGCCCCGGCATGTACTGCGAGCCGAAGATGACCACCGTGGGCTCCCAGGACACCACTGGCCCGATGACCCGTGACGAGCTGAAAGATCTGGCTTGCCTGGGCTTCCAGGCCGACCTGGTGATGCAATCTTTCTGTCACACCGCCGCTTACCCCAAGCCGGTTGACGTGGAAACCCAGCACACCCTGCCCGACTTCATCATGAACCGTGGCGGTGTTTCCCTGCGTCCGGGCGACGGCATCATCCACTCCTGGCTGAACCGTATGCTGCTGCCGGATACCGTTGGTACCGGTGGTGACTCCCACACCCGTTTCCCCATGGGCATTTCCTTCCCGGCCGGCTCTGGTCTGGTTGCGTTCGCTGCTGCCACCGGCGTTATGCCGCTGGACATGCCGGAATCGGTTCTGGTTCGCTTCAAGGGTAAGCGCCAGCCGGGCATCACCCTGCGTGACCTGGTACACGCCATCCCCATGCAGGCCATCAAAGACGGCCACCTGACCGTTGCCAAAGCGGGCAAGGTCAACGTCTTCTCCGGTCGCGTACTGGAAATTGAAGGCCTGGATGACCTGACCGTTGAACAGGCATTCGAGCTGTCTGACGCGTCCGCCGAGCGTTCCGCTGCGGGCTGTACCATCACCCTGTCCGAAGACAGCGTGACCGAGTACCTGAAGTCCAACATCACCATGCTCAAATGGATGATTGCCAACGGTTACGGCGATGCCCGTACCATTGAGCGTCGCATCAACGGCATGGAAGAGTGGCTGGCCAACCCGAGCCTGATGCGTGCCGACGCCGATGCCGAGTACCACACCGTCATCGAAATCGACATGGACCAGATCAACGAGCCGGTACTGTGCTGCCCGAACGACCCGGACGATGCCAAGACCCTGTCCGACGTGGCTGGCGCCAAGATCGACGAAGTGTTCATCGGTTCCTGCATGACCAACATCGGTCACTTCCGTGCTGCGGGCAAGCTGCTGCAGAAAGTGGAAAGCGGCACCATGCCGACCCGTCTGTGGATCGCTCCGCCGACCAAGATGGATCAGCACCAGCTCACCGAAGAAGGCTACTACAACATCTTCGGCAGCGCCGGTGCGCGCACCGAGATGCCAGGCTGCTCCCTGTGCATGGGTAACCAGGCTCGCATCGCGCCGAAGTCCACTGCGGTATCCACCTCCACCCGTAACTTCCCGAACCGTCTGGGTCAGGGTGCGGATGTGTACCTGGCATCGGCTGAGCTGGCGTCTGTGGCGTCCATCCTCGGCAAGCTGCCGAGCAAGGAAGAGTACATGGAGTATGCGAACACCATCGACTCCATGTCCTCCGAAATCTACCGCTACCTGAACTTCGACCAGATGGCCGAATACCAGGAAGTGGCAGACACCGTGAAGATCCCGGTTGCCCAGTCTGTCTAAGGCTCGGTAATTGCTTCACCAAAAAGCCCCGCATTTGCGGGGCTTTTTTTTTGGTTCATCGCAGGTCAAGAATAAACGGTACGCTGGCGACCGCTTACTGGATTAAATCGTGAGCTTACCCCCACCTTCGCTTATCACTCGATGGATCACCTTAAGTCTGGCTGGACGCAAGAAACTGCCAGACTCGCGCGGCGGGTTCCGACAGGGGATGCGAACGCAGACGGTACATACTTGGCTGCGCATCGACCCCGGCATCCAGCGGCAAGATACACAAAGCCCCGGACGCCACATCGCCCGCGATCATGGAATCCGGTGCCAGGGTCAGGGCCTTTCCTTCCCGGCAAAGCGCCAGACACGAACTGATCGTGTCCAGCTGGTAATCCGGGCCTCCCCGTTCATTCATTAACGCCGTCAGCCAGGTTGCCGTTTCCCGGCGGTAGTTTCGTGACACTCTCGGCAGCGCCCAACGCTGCTCAAAAGCCAGCGTCTTCAACGCTTGCTCATCACTCCCTGCGACGGCACTCGCCGCCATGATCTTCGGTGACGCCACTACCCGTAATGGCAGTGCCAATAAAGGGTGCGTAACCAGATCATCCTGATCAGGTAATCGCTGCCGTAAACGCAGGTCGTAGACCATGAAATCATGCCGGTAGGCATACAGCCCTTTTTGCAGGGTATGGAATTCCCCCACCTGAATATCAAGCCGCTGGCCCTGCGCCAGCACATTCGGCCCGGATAGCATCTGCATAAGAATATCGGGAACAAAAGGGCCACAACCGATACTGATTACCCCGGCCTTGCCCTCGCGATGCCGACCCACCATACGATCCAGGCCCGCACTCTCCTGCAGGATCCGGTTTGCCTGCCGGTAAAGCGATTGTGCAAAGTCAGTCGGCCGCAGATGGTGCGTGTCGCGCTGAAACAACACCAGCCCAACCGCGTCCTCCAGCCGCTGCATGCTACGGCTCAACGCCGGTTGCGACAGCCCCAGTTGCCGGGCCGCCGCCGATACACTGCCCTGCTCATAGATCGCCACGAAATGGCGGAGCTGCTGCAATTGCCACATGGCATTACCTTTACGCATGGATATATAAACCATGCTTATAGCAAAGCCGGCCATACTCTGTCCACGCTGCCCTGTTCGGGTTACCACGGGAGAGACAGATGACAAAAATAAATCGCCGTACAGCACTGAAACAACTTGGCCTTGGCGCCACTGCCCTGGCCGTTGCCAACCCGGTTAAAGGCGCTCCAGGCTTGCGAAAGAACCGGCGCCCCAATGTGCTGTTGCTGGTTTCCGATCAGGAACGCTCAGGCCTGGACCTGCCGGGCTCCCTGGATCTTCCCGGCCACGAGAGGCTGCGTCGGCAAGGCACCAGCTTCAACCATTATCACGTCAACACCTCACCGTGCTCCCCCTCACGCTCGGTCATGTACACCGGCCAGCACACCATGCACACCCACATGACAGCCAATCTCCATGCGCCCCCTTTTCCCGCACTCAACGACAAGCTGAAAACCCTGGGGCATCATTTTCGCGATCAGGGCTACTACACGGCCTACAAGGGGAAATGGCACCTGTCAGATATCGAGGATGGCCCCGGCCTGCTGTACGGCAATTACCCAAGCAGAAACCGTGCACTGGAAAAGCACGGCTTCAGTGACTACAACCTCACCGGCGATGTTCACGGCAGTGTCTGGCAGGGTTACATTGCCGACAGAATGGTCACCGCAGAGGCCTGCCGTTGGCTCATGGGTAAAGGTCAGACAGAAGAAAAACCCTGGTTCCTGGCGGTCAATTTCGTCAATCCCCATGACATCATGTTTTTCTCTACCGGCGAAAAACAATCACGCTCACGCACCAATCCGCAGTTCATGGCACCGCTTCGTCCGGCACCCCATGATCCGGTGTACGCAAAAGACTGGTCCCACATTTCTCTTCCTGCGTCTTTTCGGGCGTCACTGGACAACAAGCCCTGGTGCCAACAGGCCTACGCCAAACTGATAGACAGCGTTTATGGTCACATCGACAAAGATAACGAAGCCGCCTGGCTGGCCAACCAGAGTTACTACTTCAATTGCCTGCGAGACGTGTCGCGACAGGTGGACCAGGTGCTGCAGGCCCTTGAGGAAAGCGGGCAGGCGGATAACACCATCATTGTCTACACCGCCGACCATGGTGAAATGGCCGGAGCCCATGGCCTTCGCCAGAAAGGGCCCTTCGCCTACAAGGAGAACAGCCGGGTACCACTGATCATCAGCCACCCGGACGCGCGTCAACAACGCGACGTGGACAATATCGGCTCTTCCGTCGACCTGGTTCCCACGCTGCTAAGCCTGGCAACCGAGGGCAAGGCCGACACGCAAACCCCCGGCACCGACTTGTCAGCGGCACTCGATGGGCGCCCCTCAGACAGGGACAGCAAAGGCCATTTGTTCGCGTATGGAGTAACGCTCTACACCGACCCGGAGATCACCCAAGCCCTGGTTGAAAAAGGCGACGAGATCACCCCCATGCGACTGATGACAGAAGCCTTTAGCCAATTGAAGCTGGGCCCCGCACTGAACAATCGAGGCCTGCATCGCGGCTGCTTCGACGGGCGTTATAAATTCGTCCGCTACTTCAGCCCCGACAGCCATCACCGCCCGGCAGACTGGGCGACGTTGACGCAGCACAACGATCTGGAACTGTATGACACTCACAACGACCCGGATGAACTGGACAATCTGGCCGCAACGCCGGACCCGCACAAAGCGTTACTACTGAGCATGAATGAAAAAACCAATGCGCTGATTGACCATGAAATTGGCGAGGACAACGGCGGAGAGTTTCCCGGGCCTACCTTCCTCTATCAGCTATAGCCCTTTTTTCGGGCTGGCAGCCGGCTGGCGCCTTGGGAAGTAACGCCGGCTGCCGCCCACCTTATCCAGCTCATCAATCACGTTCGGTCATGACGCATCATTGCGGGCCTGGCGTTTCTTGGTCACCGCCGTGGGTATCGCCTGCAAAGGATCTTCCGGCCAGGGATGCTTGGGATAACGCCCGCGAAGATCTTTACGCACAGCCGCATAGTTCTCTGCCCAGAACCGCGCCAGATTATCGGTAATGGCTGCCGGTCGCCCTGCCGGGGTCAACAGGTGAACGGTGATTGCCAGCGCGCCATCGGCCAGGGGCGGCAACGCCTGCAAACCGAACAGTTCCTGCAGCTTGGCCGCCAACACCACATGCTCGCCGGTGTAATCCAGACGCACACTGCGACCGGTGGGAATCGTCACCGTTTCCGGCATCCACTGTTTCAAGTGACGCTGCTGGTCTACCGATAGCAGGCTCGACAGCGCAGCCCCCAGAGGCAATTTCTTCAGATCCGCCACACTGCGCATGCCGGCAAGATAAGGCGCCAGCCACTCTTCCAGGCTGGCCATCAGCCCCGCATCACTCACATCCGGCCAGCCAGCATCTGGCTGTATCGCAGATAAACGCTGAATGCGCGCTTGCCACTGACGCCAATGCGCCTCCCAGGGAAGCACCGCAAGGCCCAGGCTGCGGATACCGGCCAGCAGCCCGGCTATTTGTTGCTCACTGTCCAGGGACGCCAGTGTCTGGCTTTGCAGCACCAGATTCCCCAGCACTCTTTCACGCCGCCCGGTGACCCGCTGCTTTTCGGTGTCCCAACCAATATGTTCCCGCCAACGGCCGTGTTGCTCCAGAACAGATTCAATCTCTTCATCGGTCAGAGGCCAGGCGAGACGAATACGGGCGTCCCTGGGCTGCCCATCCGTATCCATGACCAGCAACCATTCCGTTCCCTGCAGGCTATCGTTGTCATGCAGGAACAGGCCCGGGCCATCGGCCATTTGGTAACGCCCCCGACTACCACTACGCCGCCGGCTTATCTGCAGCGCAAACACTGACGCCAACAAGCCCCCCATGCCATCGCGCCAGCCTTGCGATGCCTGGTCGTTCCCGGCGTTAAGACGCTTCGCCTCGGCAAGCACCGTAGCAAAGCGTTGCGGATGATTCTCCAGCGCCTCCAGGCGACGCCGTAAATCCACACCCTCGCCGGCAAGGATATCCCGCTCGGACAGCACCGCGACAAGCCGGGCCGCCGGCTCAGCGAGCCCGGCCTCTTTGGCAGCAATCAACAAAAGGGCAAGCGCTGGATCCACAGGGAGACGGGCAATGGCCTCACCCCGTGCCGTCAGCGATCCACTGTCATCCAGCGCACCACCCCGCTGCAGGCGCTCTACCGCACTGTCCCAGGCGGCCTGCGGCGGCGCGTCAAGCCATGGCATCTGTTGCGGCTCATGGCACCCCCAGCGGGCCAGATCCAGCACCAACCGGTCCAGCCCCACGCGCTGGATTTCCGGCAATTGATATCGCGCCAGCACGTCCGCTTCACCCCACAGTCGCAGGCTATGGCCTGGACCCAGGCGCCCTGCCCGGCCGCTACGTTGGCGGGCGTTGGCCTCACTGATGCGGCGGGTCACCAACCGGGTACGGTGCCGGGCAGCATCATAGACCGGCTCGCGGGCAAAACCGCTGTCGACCACGTGAGTTACCCCTTCGATGGTCAGGCTGGTTTCTGCCACATTGGTCGTCAACACGATCAGGTGCGGCTCACTGGCTGCCAGCGCAATCACTCTCTGCTGCTTGTCCAGAGACAAGCCGCCATGCAGCGTGACCACTGGCACCGGGCAGCTCCGCTGATTCAGTTGGCTGGCAACACGACGCATATCGCTCTGCCCGGGCAGGAAGACCAGCATCACCCCGGCGTCGCCTATCAGGCTCATCACCTGTTCCGCGCAATGGTTGCGCCAGTCCTGGCGGGCCGGCACCGGCGCATAGGCAACGGACACCGGGTAGCTCTGCCCTTCGCTACGCACCACCGGCGCCTGCAGAAGGGTTTCCAGCGGGCCGCAGTCCAACGTGGCGGACATCACCAACAGGCCGAGGTCGGGACGAAAAGCCTCACTCGCCTCCAGAATCAGGGCCAGGCCAAGGTCCGCGTTCAGAGAGCGCTCATGGAATTCATCAAAAATCACCAGGCTCACACCGGGGAGTTCCGGATCGTTGAGCAACATACGGGTCAGCACGCCTTCGGTCGCCACTTCCAGGTGCGTCCGGGCACTCACCCGGGTATCGGTACGGGTGCGGTAGCCTACCGACTGCCCCACGGCTTCTCCCCGTTGCGAGGCCATAAACGTGGCCACCGACCGGGCCGCCACACGGCGTGGCTCCAGCATCAGGATTTTCCCGCGCTGCCCCCACTCACTGTCCAGCAGCGCCAGAGGTACACGGGTGGACTTCCCCGCCCCCGGTGGCGCCTCAAGAATGGCACGCCCGTGCGCCTTTAACGCCTGTAACAGCGGGTTAATCGCCTGATCTACCGGGAAATCTGTTGCCATTCGTTACGTCCGTCGCCGTTTCGCCGTGACCACCGTCACGCTGCCACTTTTCATCACGCTGTAATGCTCGTGACGAGCAAAACCTATGCTATATTCTGCCCATATAGCTAATAATTAATAACTACATCAGATAGTGATTTATGCTGAATGATTTGGGGATCCCTGAGCATCTAATCTGGAAACTGGACCAGTTTGACAACCACAAGCGGGCAGTCAATTTTATCAAGCAGTTCCAGGAAACGCTGTGCGTTTACAGTGCGCCCGTGCAGCAGCTCTATACCAACTACGACATCTCGTTGCCCGATGACGATGATCGCTCGATGATAATTCTGCCTAATCCCTACGCGTACCACGATACCTTCAACAGTATCGGCGACCACAGTGTGCATGCCAGCGGCATGTACATCGTGCCCGGCGATCTGTTCGGTAAGGAGGGGTTGTTTCTGACCTTGCGCCTGCTCAAGTACGGCAAGCGTGTTATCAAGCCAGTGCCGCTGAAAGTGGGTTTGTGGGCGCTGATGAAAAAAGAAACGAAGGAAGTTCCCTTTCTACCGGTTATCACCAAAGGCGACCTGCGGGCTTTTCGCAAGGATTTCCCCTGCCTGCACCTGCATCGCATTCAACCGTCCAAGCTGGTGGACCGCTCCCCCATGGAGATCAAGGCAATCCAGAAAGTGATTCGCGACAAGCTGAAAGTGTATATGTAGGAACGCCCGAGGCCTGACGCAGGACGCCTAACGGTAAAGGTCAGGCGCGAGCGTCAGGCATCCGGCTTCAAGCTTCCGGCGTTTGATAGCAATAATCCAGCGCCTGAATGTAATACTCCAACCCACGCTGGGCCGCCTTGAAGGCGCGGTCACGGCTTTCCTGCTCTACACAGAGCAACTTCACCAACTCCATGGCCTCATGGGGGTGATCGTCGTCATAAGAGGCATGAGCTCTCAGCCAGGCCATGGAATGACGGTTAATCGTGGCGACCCCGTCTTCCTGATACGCCTTCATGCCCTTGACCACACTCTGGCTCCACTCACCCGTGGCCCACTCAATGGCCAGATTGGTGGCGGCGATCCCTTCTTCCAGGCTGCCCTGGCGCCCCATGGTCCAGAGAAAATTATTCACCGCATCCATCGCCGCGGGAGGCTCAACAAATTCCAGATCTTCCAGTGTCAGGCCGAATCCCATGGCCCAGTCCTGATACCAATAGGCGTGGCGCTGCTCAATCTTGATGTTGCTGATCAGCCAGTTTTTCGCCTGCTCATGGCCCGGAAAGCGGCCCGGCAGGGTTTTCGCCAGGTTCAGCCCCATGTACTTGGGGAAGTTTTCCACCAGCGGGTAGAAATTCAATAACGCACAACGGAAACGCGGCAGGCTCAGCCGGCCACTGGCCATCTCCGCGAATACCGGGTGGTTGACGACCTTGTTCTTGAGGGGCACCAGATCATCCCAGAACTGCTGGGCCCAGGGGGTGTGCTCTGTCAGCTCTAACGCTTTCTTGTAATTTGCGGCACGCATTCGTCGTTCTCCATAACAACCCAAAGCAAATCATTGCAGCGAACACCAGCGTACCCGCCTCCCGGCTAGCACACTAGTCCAATAATTTGTATAAGCGATTTCGCAGGCCACGTAAATGACGCATTTGCTGTTTACTGGCTTTTTGTCGTGGATCGTACAGAGCACGCTGGTAGTAACGGGCCCAGTCACGGGCCGGGCTGGCGGCCCGGGGCCAGCGCCCTGCAATGGCCTCAGCCAACTGTGAAGGGGTCACCCCCGGGGACAACGCCAACCCGCAGCCCTGCACACGCTGATGTAACCGCCAGAATTCTTTCTCCATGGGCGACTGGCTATGGACCGGGTTGCGCCAGAACAAATACAAGCCATACAGCCCCAGCAGCAATGCCACAGACACCATCAGGGTTACCGCTACACGCAGCGGTGTCACCTGGCCCAGCAGCTTGCTCAGCACGGACAACTGCAGCTGGCTGTCATAACTCAACACCCAGGTCTGCCAGCGGAAATCCACATAATCCGCCCACTCACGCATGACCCCCAACAGACCACTACCAGCAAAGCCATCGAGTTGAATACCTCCAAGCGCATCCCCGGAGTCGCCCTCTTCAAGGGCAGCCCGCAACCCGCGTTCCACGCGCTCAGGCGCCACCGCACCGGTGGGGTCCACCCGCACCCAGCCCTGTCCCTCAAGCCACACCTCACTCCAGGCATGGGCGTCGTATTGGCGCACCAGCAAGTGGGAACCCAGGCTGTTCTGTTCGCCCCCCTGATAGCCCACCACCACCCGGGCAGGGATTCCGGCAGCGCGCATCAGGAAGGTGAAGCTGGAAGCATAATGCTCGCAGAACCCCTTGCGCGAACGGAACAGGAAATCGTCAATGGGGTCGGCCACCAGTTTGGGCGGTCGCAGCGTGTAGTGGAAAGGCTGTTGGCGAAAATACCTCAGCGCCTGCTGCACCACTGCCGCATCCGACTGGCTCTCCAGGCGCCACTGCTGGGCGAGACCACGGGCACGGCGGCCGCTCTCGTCAGGAATCGACAGCATCAGAGCCTTCTCTTCTGCAGCCAATGGCAGCCGCCGGGTTGCCGCCGGCACACTGACCACCTGATAGCTCTGTCGTTGGCTCACCGGGTTGTTGGCCACCAGCCGCATGTCCCGGGCCAGGCTGACGCCTCCCTCGCTGACAAAGGGTACCGGCATGGCAAACAACCAACGCCGCTGAGTGGGCTCGACAATGACCTGATACGCATAGCTGGTGCCGTCACTCCGCCCGGCCGTCAAGGCATCGACCCAGTCCGGTGCCGGCCCACGACCGCTGTACAGGTAGCCAGCCTCATCCATGCCGCGGGGAATCGCCTGCTGCCAGGCCCGGCCATCAAAATGGCTCAATGTCAGGCCGCGCCAGTAGCGCTCTGCCGGCGGCGGCATATCGCCGTCAAAAGCGACACGGAACGCCAGCGCGGACGATTCTGACAGCTCGCTGATCTGTCCGGGGGCCATGCTGTCCGTCATCCCGGTGCGGGCTTTTCCGTTGCCCACCTGCATGTTCCATAGCGGCGCCACCCGAGGCACCAGCACAAACAGAATCAGCATCAAGGGGACCGCCTGGGCCATAATGATGCCGGCGCGTTTAAGGTGCTGCATCCCGCTGGCACGGGTGTCGCTATGGTTGATACCCGCCAGGCAGGCGGTGAGCAGCACCATGCACAGCAGCACATACAAGAACATCAACGGACTTTGCGAGAACAGCAACGAGGTCGCGCAAACAAAGAAGCCCAGCACCAGCAAGACGTAGGCATCACGCTGACTGACCACTTCCAGATACTTGAGCCCGAACAGCGACACCAACAGCGCCACCCCCGCTTCCGGACCGTACAGGCGACCGAAGCTGTAAAAGGTGAGCGCCACCGCCCCCATCAGCAACAGGCTGCGGATAATACGCCCGGGCAACGCCATCCGCTGGCGGTTGACCAGGGCACGGATCGCGACCACCAACGCAAACAGACCACCCTGCCAAAGCGGGCCTTTGAGTAGCTGAGGCAGCGCACAGAACGTTACCGCAAGCGTCAGCCAAAGCCGGGTATGGGAAGGAACCTGGTAAATACGCGCCATCAGAACTCCGGGTAACAGGCCAGCGCATCCAGCAAGCGCCAGCGATGCACATCACCGGTATCCGGTGCCAATGTCAGGCCCGGCAACACCAACCCATAGGGCTGGTGTTGCCGATCCAGCTCCAGCACCCAGTGACACAGAATGGAAAGCCGTTGTTCATCACCCAACCCTTCCAGCTTGTCCCAGCGCAGCCAGAGCCGTCCGCCCACAGGCTCTTCGAACAGCTTGGTATTCAGGCCGCGACCACGGGCATACCCTTTCCAGTCGATCTTGCGCAAGGAGTCACCCGGCACATACCGGCGCAACCCCTGAAACTCTTCGTTGCCGGACTGGCCACTGCTGAATGCCCGCTGGTTATTTTTGCCACCATCGGCAGGGCAATCTTCACTTTCCTGCGGACGCGGCCAGGCCAGGCAATAATGATCGAGCGTCGCGTAGGACCAGGTACGCAGCAAGCCAAGAGGAAAACGGCTTTCCACTTTCAATCGTGGTGCCGGGATTTTGCCCCTTCTGGCCAACGGCAGATTCAGCCACAGGCTCTCCTCCTCGCCCGCCAGGACACTCACCTGTTGTGCGTCCTGCCCTGGCCAGCGCAACCAGATACAATGGTGAGCACGCTGCTCAGCAAACAGCACCACTTCCAGTGCCCCTTCTTCGCCACTGAAGCCGGATTCCGCCGTGCCATTGCGCAGACCCAGGGCGGATAAATTGCGAAACGTATGCAGGATGGCCACCAGAAACAGGCTCGCCATCAGAAAAGACAGGGCCAGAATCAGGTTGTTTTCATAATTGATGCCACCGATAAACAGCAGCGCGGCCACTAACAGATAGAAAAACCCGTAGCCGGTAGGAAAAATAAAAATACGTTTCTGGTCGAGAACTATCTGACTGGCTGCCGGCAGACGGCGTGCCAACCATCGCTCGTACAGCCGGCGCGGTCCTTGAGGAAGCCTCACGATGCCGCCCTAGCGCCGTACCACAGGCACGGACTGGAGCAATGACTGGCTAATGGCAGCCACACTGCCCCCTTGCCGAGCACTCAGGCGATGTTCTGCCACCGAGGCCCAGACCGCCTGCACGTCTTCTGGCAGCACATAGTCACGGCCGGTAATCAGCGCCCAGGCCCGTGCGGCACGTAACAGCCCCAAGCCAGCACGGGGTGACAGCCCCGCCACAAAGCGGTCATCGGAGCGCGTAGCGTCAAGCAGTCGCTGTACATAGTCGAGCAGCTCGCGGGTCACCCGGATTTTGCCCACTACCTGGGCCAGCTTCATCAGCCCTTCGCCATTGATTACCGCTTTCAACTCGCGCACCTGCTGGCGCAAATCACCGCCGGCGAGCAGTTCCAGCTCCACATCCGGAGCCGGATAGCCCAGGGATATACGCATCAGAAAACGGTCCAGCTGGGATTCCGGCAGCACGAAGGTGCCGGCCTGATCCACCGGGTTCTGGGTCGCCACCACAAAAAACGGCGCGGGTAATGGCCGGGTCACCCCATCCAGCGTGACCTGCCGCTCTTCCATGGCTTCCAGCAAGGCGCTCTGGGTTTTCGGCGTGGCACGATTGATTTCATCGGCCAGCAGCAGCTGG
Organism: Alcanivorax sp. DG881; assembly: GCF_000155615.1. GTDB lineage: Bacteria > Pseudomonadota > Gammaproteobacteria > Pseudomonadales > Alcanivoracaceae > Alcanivorax. The sequence continues at coordinate 590,245 of NZ_DS989915.1, forward strand.
GTGAATACCGGACCTTCGCGGAGGGAAAATTGCTGGGTGTTGGGGTCGAATACGGACACACCCAGGATATCCGCCGGCAGCATATCGCTGGTGAACTGCACCCGCCGGTAATCCAGCTGGAACACCCGGGCCAGCGCATGGGCCAGGGTGGTTTTACCCATGCCCGGCAGGTCTTCGATCAGCAGGTGGCCGTTGGCCAACATACAGGTCAGCGCCAGTTTCAGTTGCTCTTCTTTGCCCAGTACAACTCGCCCCACCTGGGCCAGGGCTTTATCCAGTGCCTGCATGCGTCCCCTTTATGCATTCATTGCCGATACGGACAGCGAGGCGGGAGATCAGGCGCTGGCCAGCGCCTTCAGGCCGCGGCTCAGGTCTGCTTTCAGGTCCTCTACTCCCTCCAGGCCAATGGCCAGACGAATCAGATTCTCTGTCACACCGGCTCGCTGTTTTTCTTCTTCGTTGACTCGCCCATGAGTAGTCGTCGCCGGGTGAGTCACGGTTGTTTTAACATCACCCAGGTTGGCGGTAATGGAAATCAGGCGAGTGGCATCAATAAAGCGCCAGGCTGCCTGACGATCACGATTACCGGCAGCGTCTTCTACTTCAATGGACATGACTGCGCCATAGGCAGACTGCTGCTTGCCCGCCAGTTCATGCTGCGGGTGACTTTTCAGCCCGGCATAATGCACCCGGGCAATCCCCGGCTGTGCTTCCAGCCATTCAGCCAGCACCTTGGCCCGCTCGCTTTGCGCCTTCATTCGCAGACTCAGGGTTTCCAGCCCCTTGATAAAGACCCAGGCATTGAAGGGGCTCATGCAGGAACCGGCAGAACGAACGAACCCGAGAATATCATTCATGGGCTCTTTAGGGCCGACCACGGCACCACCGAGGCAACGCCCCTGCCCGTCCAGATATTTGGTCGCGCTGTGGATAATCAGGTCAGCACCCAGCTCGATTGGTTTTTGCAGGGCCGGCGTGCAGAAACAGTTATCCACCACCAGCAACGCCCCGTTGTCATGGGCGAGCTTGGCCAGGGCGGCAATGTCACCGACTTCCGCCAGTGGATTCGACGGCGTTTCCAGAAACAACATTTTCGTTTCCGGGCGAATCGCCGCTTCCCACTGGGAAAGATCACTCATGTCCACCAGCGTGGTGTCGATACCAAATTTCTTCAGGTAGCGGTCGTAAATCACGTTGGTGGTGCCGAACACACTGCGCGAGCTGACGATGTGGTCGCCTGGTGCCAGCAGAGCGAAAAACGTGCCGCTGATCGCCGCCATACCGGAGGCGAAAGCCACACAGGCCTCACCGCCTTCCAGAGCCGCAAGCCGCTGCTCGAAGGCGCGTACGGTAGGGTTGGTAAAACGGGAATAGATGTTGCCGGGCTCTTCACCACTAAACCGCGCCGCTGCTTGCGCCGCGTTTTCATAGACGAAACTGGATGTCATGAAGATGGGATCCGAATGCGCCATTTCATCCGTGCGCAATTGCGCCGTACGGATAGCCAGGGTTTCCACACTCAAGCTGCTGGGATCCAGTTCATCACTCATGGTTTATTCTCGCTTTCATGCTGCACGCGACACGCGACAACGCGTCAGAGATTGGTGCCCAAAGGAAGTATCTTTACACGCGAAAAAAGCCGAGTCGATTCGCAGCGACGGATTCATTCATCTGGCAGCACGTCTCAATTGCCTTGTCGCGTGTCACGTGCGCGTGCCCGCGTTAATTTGCATTATGCAGATCGATAATTTCATTATCCGCCAGAGCCTGGGTCTTCTCGCTGTTACCTTTCGCCGCGTCGTTGCGCCGCGCTTCCAGGTTGGCCAGATAATCCGGGGTAATATTGCCGGCCAGATACTCACCATTGAACACGGAGCAATCAAAGGACGCCACATTCGGGTTGCCCTCCTGACAGGTTTCCACCAGATCATCCAGATCCTGGTAGATCAACCGGTCAGCGCCGATCAGTTCACCGATTTCATCGGTGGTACGGCCGTGGGCGATCAGCTCCTGGGCCACCGGCATATCGATGCCGTAGACGTTCGGGTATTTCACTGCAGGCGCCGCTGAGGCGAAATACACTTTGCGTGCGCCGGCTTCCCGAGCCATCTGGATGATTTCGTTGCAAGTGGTACCGCGCACGATGGAGTCATCCACCAGCAGTACATTTTTGCCCTGGAATTCCAGTTCGATGGCGTTGAGTTTCTGGCGCACGGATTTCTTGCGCTGTTGCTGGCCCGGCATGATGAAGGTACGACCGATATACCGGTTCTTGATAAAGCCTTCACGGTATTTCACGCCCAGATGATTGGCCATCTGCAAGGCGGACGTGCGGCTGGTATCGGGAATGGGAATGACCACGTCGATATCGTGGTCCGGCCATTCACGCTCCACTTTCTCAGCCAGTTTTTCGCCCATGCGCAGGCGCGCCTTGTACACGGAGATGCCATCGATAATGGAATCCGGGCGCGCCAGATAAACCTGCTCAAAAATACACGGATGCAAGCTCGGAGATTGCGCGCACTGACGGGTATGCATCTCACCATCAGCGGTGATGTAAATCGCTTCGCCCGGGGCCAGATCACGCTCCACATGGAAACCCAGGGAAGACAAAGCCACAGACTCTGAAGCCACCATGTATTCCGGTCCGTTGGGGGTGTCCTTGCGGCCAAAGCACACCGGGCGAATACCATGGGGGTCGCGGAAAGCCAGGATGCCGTAGCCAGTGATCATGGCCACCACGGCGTAGGCCCCTTCCACCCGTTGATGGACTGCAGCCACCGCATCAAAGATGTCTTCCGGTTCCGGCTGCAACTTGCCGCGGCTTTGCAGCTCGTGGGCAAACACGTTCAGCAGGACTTCGGAATCGGAGGTGGTATTGATGTGGCGCAGGTCGGCACGAAAGATATGCTCGGCCAGCGCTTCCGCATTCGTGAGGTTGCCGTTGTGGGCCAGCGTAATGCCATAGGGAGAGTTTACATAGAACGGCTGGGCCTCCGCCGAACTGGAGCTGCCTGCCGTGGGATAGCGCACATGGCCAATCCCCATGTTACCGACCAGCCGACGCATATGGCGGGTGCGGAAAACATCACGCACCATGCCGTTATCCTTGCGCAGGTAGAGACGATCACCGTCACAGGTCACGATACCAGCCGCATCCTGGCCACGATGCTGGAGAACGGTCAGGGCATCGTAGATCCCCTGGTTCACATGGCTATGACCGACAATACCCACAATGCCGCACATGGTACTTACCTCTAGCTGCCGCTTACATTCATGATAAAGGCGAGAAGACTCTCGCCAACGTCCCGGGTCCACGCTTCCATCATCACCAGATGCGGCACCAGGGTAGATTCGTGCCACCAGGGGTCAGCGGCAAAGAGATGCCGACCCAGGGCAACCAGTACGACCATCAGCAAGACCCCACGCAGGGCGCCGAACACCATACCCATCAATCGATCTGTACTGCTCAGGCCGGTGACGCGGATCAGCTCACCGAGCAAATGGTTGATGAGGGCTCCCACCGCCAACGTCAAGGCGAACAGGCTGCCGAAAGCGACAGCGGCCCGCAGGCTGGGGGTGGAGATCTGCTCCTGGAGAAGGATATCCAGGGCCGGGCTGAACAGGCGCGCGATAATAAAGGCCGCTACCCATGTGAGCAACGAAAAGGCTTCGCGGGTAAACCCACGGCGCACACTCAGAAGTGCGGAGACTGCGATAACAAACAGAATGATGCCGTCTGCCAGATTCATGTAAAGCGTGCTCTCGCCGGCGGGTTAGGGCTGAAAAAGGGCAATGCCGGACCAGGAAAAGGCGGACATGGCACCCTGCAAATACAGACGGCGCAGTTTATCAGAGGCGAACCCGCTTGCCCATGCATGCCCGGCTTTCCCGCTGTACGAAACAGGGACACAACCACACAGGCGGCCATCCGTCAGGGCACGTAAATCCGCACCAGCCCCTTAAGCTTGAAACGCTCGTCGTCGGCCAGCTTCTGCCGGGTGGCTTCAGCATCGTTTTTGCGAATTTCCGGCCCGACCATAACCCGATGCACCACTTTCCCTTCATGGCTGTCGGTTTGTATGTATGCCCGATAGCCTGCGTCTTTGAGTTTATCGACCATGCCGCTGGCATTATCCGCATCGGAATAACTGCCCGTCTGGACCACAAACCCGGCCAGCACAGGGCCATCAGCGGGGTCGACCTGGGGCGGCGTCACAGGGTCTTCCGGCGGCGGCACTGGCGCATCGTCCTTCACTGGTGCGACCGGTTCCGGCTGCTGCGGAACGGTTTGCGTGTCCTCGTCGCCATCCTCGTCGCCAAGTTGCTGCTCGGCAGCGTCCTGAATCGCCTCACGGTCAGCCACAATACGCTCGTCCGCCGTGTCCAGACGCTCCTGCGGCACTACGGGTTCAACCAGCACGGTTTTGTGTTCCGGCGGCTCGGGAATACGCATATCCAACGCATTGCGCACCTGCTCAGGGGTACGGAACAGGAACGGAGCCAGTGCGCCGGCCAGAATCAGTAACAGTACAATGCCCACAATGCGCTGACGCGCTCGATTATCCACCGGTTTCTCCATTCAGCATTCACTAGCGCCGCCGTTACTGCGCCTGCTCCCGAGCTTCTGCCACGGTATAAAAGGAACCAAAGACGACCACCTGATCCTCACCACCAGCCGCATCCAGCGCGGCGCGAGTAGCCGCCGCCACACTGGCATATTCCTGGTACTGCGCGGTGTCAGGCAGCCCCTCTCGCAGTCTTGCCGTCGGTGCCGCACGGGGAATCTGCGGTGCGGCCAGATACCACCGGGTAGCCATGCCGTCGAATAGCCCAATCACTGCATCAACGGGTTTGTCGGCCATCATACCGAACACCAGATGCCGGGTCCCGGCACAGGCCGGAAGCTGCTGCAGAAAACGCTGTACCGCCGGCAAATTGTGGCCCACATCAAACCAACAGGATACCCCGCCGATGTGCTGCTGCTCGCAACGCCCAAACAGGCCCAGTTCAGCCACCGCCACCACATCCGCATCGCCGCACTCAATGCCTACCAGAGCCAGCGCCTGACAGGCCGTGGCCAGGTTGTCTACACCCAGGCGTACCTGCGCGGGCAAACGCAACTGTCGGTTGTCTGACAGAACCAACGCCTCGCCCTGGACATGAAAGTCCCGGCCGGCAAACACCGGGCTCGACCCCAGCGTTGCGGCCAGCGAAACAAGGTTGTCCGGCCAGTCCATTTCACCAAACACCAGCGGCTTGTCCGCCCGGCCAATGCCGCACTTCTCGGCAGCGATGGCCTCGCGGGTATCGCCCAGCCAGTCCTGGTGATCAAGCCCTACGGACGTCACCACAGACACGTCGGGTTCAACAATATTGACCGCATCCAGCCGCCCACCCAGGCCGACTTCCAGCAGGATCAGATCGGCAGTGCTGGCTTTGAACAACCAGAGCGCGGCCAGCGTGGTAAATTCGAAATAGGTGAGCGGCACGCCTGCCCTCGCCTGCTCCACCTGGGCAAACGCCGCACATAACTGCACATCGCTGGCCAGGACTTCAGGCAAGCGGACCCGCTCGTTGAACACATGAAGGTGCGGAGAGGTATACAGGCAGACCTTGCGGCCCTGGCGCTCAGCTAGCGCCGCCATTAAACGTAGCGTGGAACCTTTGCCATTGGTGCCAGCAACAGTAATCACGGGAACGGAAAAATGCGCCACCGCCAGGCGGGCAGCAACGCCGTGGAGCCGATCCAGGCCCAGTTCGATCTCGGCCGGGTGCATGGCTTCGATGCGGCGCAGCCACCCGGCCAAGGAATCAGGCAGAGAGGTATCAGTCATTCAGTGCCAGTGGCGACCAGCCCATCATGTTCGCCAACAAACGATGGAGGGTGTCACGCATATCATGTCGGGACACGATCATATCGATAGCGCCATGATCCAGCAGGAATTCACTGCGCTGGAAACCTTCCGGCAATTTCTGGCGGACTGTCTGCTCGATCACGCGGGGGCCGGCAAAACCGATCAGGGCATTGGGCTCTGCCACATTGACATCCCCCAGCATGGCCAGTGACGCAGAAACGCCACCATAAACCGGGTCCGTCAGCACGGAGATAAACGGCAAACCGGCCTGGCGCATCTTCTCCAGGGCGGCACTGGTTTTTGCCATCTGCATGAGCGAGAACAGGGCTTCCTGCATACGCGCCCCGCCACTGGCGGCGAAACACACCAACGGCAGCTTCTGTTCCAGGCACACGTTCACCGCGCGGACAAAACGCTCGCCGACCACGGAGCCCATGGAGCCGCCCATGAAATTGAATTCAAAAGCACAGGCCACCAGCGGCTCGCCGTGCAACGCCCCTTTCAACACCACCAGAGCGTCTTTTTCCTCAGTGGCTTTCTGCGCAGCCACCAGACGGTCTTTATACTTCTTGGAGTCCTTGAACTTGAGCCGGTCCACCGGCGCCAGCTCAGCCCCAATTTCCGTTTGCGCGCCTTCATCCAGAAACAGCTTGAGACGACGGCGAGCATCAATGCGCAAATGGTGATCGCACTTGGGACACACATCCATGTTGCGGTCCAGTTCCGGCCGATAGACCACTCCTTCGCAACGCGGACACTTTCGCCACAACCCTTCAGGAATATTGTTGCGCCGGCTTTCCTGGGGGCGACGTACGGCGGGAAGGATTTTTTCCAGCCAGTTGCTATTGCTCATGCAGAGGTCCCGTTATTGATCCATGGCGTTACGCATAGCGCTGAGAATACCGCCAACCGCGTCATTAATCGCGTCCGGAGTATCCTTGTTTTCAGCGATCTGGTTAACCAGGGCACTACCGACAACTACACCATCGGCCACCCGGCTCACCGCCTGCGCAGATTCAGCGTCTTTGATACCAAAGCCGACACCAATGGGCAATTGAGCAAGGTTGCGAATTGTTTCAACCCGACTCGCCACTTCATCCACATTCAGGGTGGCGGAGCCGGTAACGCCCTTCAGGGATACGTAATACAGGTAGCCAGAGCCGGCCTCACCAATCAGCTTGATACGGGCATCCGAGGTGGTGGGGGCCACCAGGAAAATCATGTCCAGGCCATGGGCATCCATTACCGGTTTCACCTCCAGGGCCTCTTCCGGTGGCAAATCCACCAGCAGCACGCCATCCACACCCGCATCCGCTGCGGCTTCGGCAAAGGCTTCGTACCCCATGACTTCCACCGGGTTCAGGTAGCCCATCAGTACCACCGGCGTGTCCGTGTTGGTTTCGCGGAATGCCTTGACCATGGCCAGCACATCCCGGGTGGAGGTGTTGTGTGCCAGTGCGCGCTCGCAGGCCAGCTGGATCACTGGCCCATCGGCCATGGGGTCGGAAAACGGCACGCCCAGTTCAATGATATCCGCCCCAGCATCCACCATGGCATGCATCAACGGCACCGTCACATCCTTGACTGGATCACCGGCCGTCACAAAAGGAATCAGTGCCTTGCGGTTCTGACCGTCCAGGCGCTGGAAACAACTTTCAATACGACGCATTTCTGCTCCTTAAAACAGGTAGTGGAAAGCCCAGCGGGCTTTCCGGGCCGGTGTCGTGCTTGACCACACGACACCGGCCGCTATAAGCCAACCGCCTGACATCGAATCAGAATTCGATCCCGTCAATGGCGGCTACGGTCAGAATATCCTTGTCGCCCCGGCCAGACAGGTTCACCACAATGTTCTGGTCCGGTGACATGGTGGGCGCCAATTTGCGGGCATACGCCAGTGCGTGGGCCGATTCCAGTGCCGGCATAATGCCTTCCACCTGGGTCAGCTCACGGAATGCCGAGAGGGCTTCCTGGTCGTCTGCAGCCACATAATTCACCCGGCCAATGTCCTTGAGCCAGGAATGTTCGGGACCCACACCGGGATAATCCAGACCGGCCGAAACAGAATGCGTCTCGATAATCTGGCCGTTGTCATCTTCCATCAGGTAGGTGCGGTTACCGTGCAGAACGCCAGGGCGGCCCGCATTCAGCGGCGCAGCATGACGGCCGGTTTCGATCCCGTCACCGGCTGCTTCCACGCCATACATGGCCACATCGTCATCGTTGAGGAACGGGTGGAACAGACCAATGGCGTTGGAGCCACCGCCCACGCAGGCCACCAGTGCATCCGGAAGCTGACCGGCTTGCTTCAGGCTTTGCTCGCGGGCTTCACGGCCGATAATGCACTGGAAATCACGCACCAACTGCGGGTAAGGATGCGGGCCGGCTACCGTACCGATGATGTAGAAGGTGTCATCCACGTTGGTGACCCAATCACGCATGGCTTCGTTCATGGCGTCTTTAAGGGTCCGCGAACCGGAGGTCACCGGAATCACTTCTGCACCCAGCAGCTTCATGCGATAGACGTTGAGCTTCTGACGCTCCACGTCTTCAGCCCCCATGTAGACCTGACATGTCAGACCCAGGCGAGCCGCGACAGTGGCAGTAGCTACACCGTGCTGGCCAGCCCCGGTTTCCGCAATTACCCGCGGTTTGCCCATGTGCTTGGCCAACAGCGCCTGGCCGATGGTATTATTCACCTTGTGCGCGCCGGTGTGGTTGAGATCCTCACGTTTGAGCCAGATCTTTGCGCCACCGAGCTGCTTGGACCATCGCTCTGCCAGGTACAGCGGAGACGGGCGACCCACATAATGGGCCAGGTCGTAGTCGAAATCCGCGCGGAACTGCGGATCGTCCTTGAGACGCGCATACATGGCGGTCAGTTCGTCCAAAGCCCCCATCAGGGTTTCGGAAACAAAGCTGCCACCAAATTGGCCAAAGTGGCCACGCGCGTCAGGAAAAGCAGAAAAATCAGGGCGTTCAGACACCAGCTACTCCTCGTGTTTTGACACTATTGATAAAGGCGCGAATGGCGGAGGCATCCTTGATGCCGCCACTGCGGCAGCCCTGAACATTCTTCTGTTCAACGCCACCACTCACATCCACCGCCCATGGCCGAACCTGTGTCACAGCCGCGGCCACATTTTCCGGGTGCAAGCCACCAGCCAGCACCACGGGCAAGGGCAAGTCTTTCGGAACCCTGCTCCAGTTGAAAACTTCGCCGGTGCCGCCTGGCAGCCCCGGCACATAGCTATCCACCAGTAACCCCGACGCGTTGCGGTACGCCTGCGCGTACTCATGCAAATCCACGTCGTCCTTCATCCGTACCGCCTTGATCCAGGGGCGCCCGAAACTATCACAGTACTGCGGGTCTTCATTGCCATGGAACTGCACTACATCCACCGGCACGGTGGCCAGCACCCGGTTGATCTGGTCACGGGGGGCATCCACAAACAGCGCCACCGTGGTAACAAACGGGGGCAGGCTGGCGCAGATCTGTGCCGCGCGGGCCGCAGTCACTACGCGGGGGCTGGGCCCATAGAAAACCAGACCAATTGCATCGGCACCGGCCTTCGCCGCCGCTTGGGCATCTTCAATTCGGGTAATACCGCAGATTTTGACCCGGGGTATGGTCATGGGTACTCCAGTGTAACAAAAATCAAGGGTTGTAGCGTGTTGCATGAAGCGTGCGGCATATTGCACTTACACCATTATGCCTGAAGGTCATCCGGTAACCACAGGGGGCCAAGGGGATCTTTCGGCAATGCAAAGCTGTCTGGATACTCGATGTCTACCAGGTACAAGCCAAAGGGCGGTGCCGTAGCGGCCCCTTTGCGCCGGTCACGGCCCTCCAGCACCTCCCTGGCCCAGTGAGCAGGCCTCTTGCCCGCTCCCACGCTCATCAGCACCCCGGCAATATTACGCACCATGTGCATCAAGAACGCGTTAGCATGGGCTTCGAGTACGAGCACTTTGCCGTGCTCATAGAGCTCCAGACTGTGCATCGTCTTCAAGGGTGATTTCGCCTGGCAGTGCACACTGCGGTAGGCAGTGAAGTCATGCTCACCAACCAGATACGCAGCCGCTTCACGCATGGCGGCCACATCCAGCGGTCGATAATTCCAGGTCACCTGGTTGCGAAACAAGGCCGGCGGGCGGGCATGGTTGTAGATGACATAACGATAACGGCGACTCACTGCGGAAAAGCGCGCATGAAAAGCATCATCCACCGGCGTTGCCCACCGCACGGTCACGTCCCGCGGCAGATTGGTATTGGCCCCCATGATCCAGCTCTTCATTTCACGGGGGGCCTCCGAGTCAAAATGGACCACCTGGCCAGTACCGTGCACACCTGCATCCGTTCGCCCCGCACAGACCACGGCCACTGGGTGGTTGGCCACTTTGGATAACGCCGCTTCCAGGCATTCCTGCACCGTGCGTACACCTGGTTGCTGCGTCTGCCAGCCACGAAAATCGGTGCCATCGTACTCAATACCCAGCGCAATACGTGTCATGGAACCCTCAGAGATGAGTTGAGTGACGCGTTGAACGTTCAACGCAGGAACGCGACCTGAACCTCAGCCGGCCAGGAACTCCCTTCGCTATTCCAGCGCGCCTCGCGTTACCGCTTTTCACTTTCGACTAAAACAAAAAAAGGGGCGATACCATAAGGCATCGCCCCCTTTTTGCCTAGCGAGAGAGGGGTTAACCCACCTGACTGAGCAGCTCTCGGGCTTCGGACTGTTGCTGGTCATTACCCTCAGAAATCACTTCGTTGAGGATATCCTTGGCGCCTTCGTTATCGCCCATGTCGATATAGGCTTTGGCCAGATCCAGCTTGGTCGCGTTCTCGTCTGTTTCACCCAGGAAGTCGAAATCATCCTCATCAGCCAGCACATCAGCGCTGGATGGAGCCGGCGTCTCATCCACCGGAGCGGCGGGCGCAACAGTCGGCTCGATGGACACAGCATCATCCTGCGGCTGCGCATCGCTGACGTCAGCGTCGGCAGCTTCAGGGGCGTCGAAAGACAGGGTCTGGTCGTCATCGCCCAGCAGGTCTTCCAGGGAGCCATCATCTGCGGCGGCCACTTCGTCCGCGTCGATCTGTGTGTCAGCCACCGGCGTCGCATCTTCCTGCGGTGCGTCCAGATCCAGCGCGGTGATATCGTCAAGTGACTCTTCCGCCTGGGTGCTTCCACTCAGGGACTTCTCGGCTTCGTCCAGCTCCAGATCGATATCCAGATCTGACAAGGTGTCATCTTCGAGGGACTGCGGGGCGCTGCCTGTTTCATCAGACAGGTCCAGATCATCCAGCGACAGATCCAGCTCTTCGTCTGCTGCCGGCTCGGCAGACAGATCATCGAATTCTGCGTTCATTTCATCCAGATTCAGATCACCGAATTCGGTGTCATCTTCCAGAGTCGCGCTGCCCACATCATCCAGTTCCAACAGCGAATCAGCAGACATTGACTGCTTGTCTGCGTCAGACATTTGCGGTTCTTTTGCCGCGTCATCTTCGCTGTCGAAATCCAGGCTGAAATCATCATCCTGCGCATTAGCAGAAGAAGACGATGTTTCGCTGTCCGCATTCAGCATGACGGTAGCGTCTTCGTTGTCTGCCTCGGCAGAATTCAGCTCAAAATCGAAATCCGCCAACTCGTCCGTGCTTTCCGGCTCCAGAGACGGCGCTTCCGCCTCAATGGTCGGCGCGCTGGTTGACTCGTTCCCCAGATCAGAAGACAGGCCCATCTCCAGATCATCCAGAGACAGCTCGTCATCATCCTGAGCCGCTGCCGGCGCTGTCGCACCGCCCAAACGGGCAATGGCCGCATCCACATCGGCACCGGTGCCGGCATAGGTGGTTGCCTGCTGCTGGAATGCCGCGTCGTCACCCATTTCTTTCAGCAGTTCCAGCAGACGCACTTTCAAGTCTGCCCGTTCTGGTGATTTATTGATTTCGTTGCGCAGGAAGTCAACCGCTTGCGGATAGCGGCCGTAGGCCACATACACTTCCACATCTTCCAGCGGATCCTGGCTACCGCCCTGCCCTTGTACCGGGGCCGCATCGTCAGCGTCATCATCAACGGCAGCAACGGTCGGTGCGTTATCATCATCCAGGTTCAGGCCAAATTCATCGTCCTGCTGGTCGTCAACATCATCAAACAGCGGACCATCCAGATCATCATTGTCATCTTTCTTCTTGCCGCGCAGCAGCAGGGCAATCAGCAGCAAAATGGCCAGCAAACCCAGCGCGATGTACAGCAGGTTTTCCATGATCAGATCGACAATGCCGCCACTCTGGGCAACCGGCGGCTGGGCAGGCGCCACTGGCTCAGGCTTGGACACCGGCTCTACCGGTTTAACCGCGCTGTCCGCCGCAACCTCTTTGTCACCGGCACTGTCAGCAGCACTCTGTGAACCTTCTGCGTCACCGGCATCGGTTACACCACCCTGCTCCGCTGCTTCTTCGTCGGAGCTTTCCAGAACAGCAACGTCATCGCCTGCGGCCTGCGTATCGTCTTCCTGAATCCCATCAGCAGCGGCAATAGACTCTTTCGCTTCATCATCACCCGCCGCATCGTCAGCGTCCGCAGAGAGCTCAGGCTCAGCGGGCTCTTCCATCAACGGATCATTGTCCGGGGAGGCCACGCCCTGCTCTTCGCGCAATTGACGCAGCTCTTCCTGCAGCTGGGTAATCTGGTCATTACGCAGCTGCAGCAGCTCTTCGCTGGTGGAGTTCTGCGCTTCCAGATCGCTCAGCCGGGATTTCAGTTCGGAATTTTCACGGTCCAGACGATCCAGGCTCTCATCGCGAATCGCCAGTTCGTTCTCAAGCACCGCCGTATTCGCGCTACCTTGCTCGTCAGAACCAGTGCTGTCGCCATCATCCACACCGGCAGTGGATTCCGGAGCCACCAGTTTCACTTCACCACGGGTTGGAGCCTCAGGCTCATCATCGCTGTCAGCCACTTGGCGGGAACCATCAATCTGGGCCCGCTGCGGGGTTTGGATGCCACGCTTTTCCAGCATGTCACGCCATTGGCGGTTCTGGTCTGCCACTTCCACAATGGCGGAACGGGTAGAGATGTTGCGCACTTCCTGCTCGTTAGGAATACGCAGAACCGTGCCCTCACGCACCAGGTTCACGTTGTTGTTGATGAAGGCATCCGGATTCATTTCCTGAATCGCCACCAGCATCTGTTGCACCGATACACTGTTTGAGGGGCGATTGTTCAGGGCAATCTGCCACATGGTATCGCTGGAACGTACGGTATAACGGCTGCGGGGACCGCTATCGGCCACGGCCGGGGCAGACTGGACCTGCTGAGGTTCCGATTCGATGGCGGGCTCAGGGGTACTGTCAGGCTGGGAGGTTGGCGTTGGCGCAGGCGCGGGTGCCGGCGCAGGGGTCGGTTCGCTGCGCGTCACCGGCTGAGGGACACGACTGATGGTCGGCGCAGCGGTCACGGCGCTATCGGCAAAGCTGGGCGGGTCCAGCAATACCGTGTATTCGCGCATCAATCGGCCTGTGGGCCACAGGAATTCAACCAGGAAGTTCAGGTAAGGCTCACGCACCGGCTGGTCCGTAGAAATATGCAGTTGGGCTTTGTCACCCTCCTGAAGCTCTACAGAAAATGCCAGACGATTGAGGAAATAGCTGCGATCAACGCCAGCAGCATCGAATTCTGACTGGGGCGCCAGATTCACCAGAATTTCTTCTGCAGACAGGTCACCGACCTCGTGCAGAGAGACATCCATATCCAGGGGCTGGTTCAAATAGGAATTAAGCTGGTATTCCCCTACCCCCAATGCTGCCGCTACGCCAGGCGCCATCATCGCCACAGCTGTTAAGCCAAACCCAAGTTTTCGAAGCATGGTCGAACCCTTTATTTATTATGTTTCCCGCGCTCAGCCCGATCCCGCGGGCCTTACGGATGTACCCGTGGCGGCAAGCTGTCCTATATGACGCCGTTCACACATTCTGCCTCAGGCCAGAGACAAAACCTAGAAACCGCGTCACATAATGTCAGTAAGTATCCATTACAGATAGTCTTTTAGCAACTTCTCGACTATTTTCACCGCGTTCAATGCAGCCCCCCAACGGACATTATCGGCAACGCTAAAATAGCTCAACGCCCCGCCCGCTTCCATCTCTTCACGGACCCGGGAAAGTCGCATTACAGGCTCACCTTCCACCATGGCCACAGGGGACATGGCTTGCGGATCATCACTGTCCTGCACCGACATATCGCCACCGTCATCCCACAAGGCATGGCATTGCGCTGCCGACAACCCCTGCATGCTACGTACGGTGACACTCTGCCCATATCCATAAAAAACCGGCACACGCACCGTGGTGACCTGGATGGACAGGGGCTGATCCGCCAGAATACGGCGGGTTTCCAGCATCAACTTAAGCTCTTCGCTGGTGAAGCCGTTTTCCTGAATCTGACCACTCACCGGCAACACATTGAAGGCGATTTGCGCCTGAGCCGCTTCACTGGGAGACAGGCCATTGAGCAGACGCACGCTTTGCTGGGCCAGCTGATCCACGCCGGCCTTGCCGGTGGCGGATGCCGCCTGAAACTGGGTAACCACCACGTCCTGCAGGGGCCCCAGTTCGGTCAGCGGTTTCAAGGCGCGCAGCAACTGAACCGTGGACGCATCAGCGCAGGCCACCAGGTTTTGCTCCCGGGCATGGGCCAGCATCTCGTCGTTCACATCGGCGACGACCAACGGAATGTCCGTCTCATAACGGTAGGCCGGCGACAGATCCACCACCACCGCGCCGGACTCTGCCGCAGCCGGTGCCAGGGCCTGGCTCACCGACGCTCCCGCCGCAAACAACGCCACTTCCACCTGGGAGAAATCGAAATCCTCGGCGGTGCGCACTGTCAGGGTTTTGCCGGCAAACGCGATCTTGCTGCCGGCCCCATTTTCGGAAGCCAAAACAAAAAGCTCGCCGACCGGAAATTTCCGATCAGCGAGCAGTTTGATGATGGCCTCTCCGACCAGGCCGGTTGCACCGACGATGGCCAGATTGATAGACCGATCCATCACTTACCTCTATTTGGCGCTTAGCGCTCGAGAAGAATTCGCAGCATACGGCGCAGCGGTTCAGCCGCACCCCACAGTAGCTGGTCACCCACGGTAAAGGCATTGAGGAACTCGCCGCCCATGTTCAGCTTGCGCAGACGGCCCACAGGAATCCCCAGAGTACCGGTCACGGCAGTGGGCGTGAGATCCCGCAGCGTGTCTTCCTTGGTGTTCGGCACCACTTTCACCCAGTCGTTGGACTTGGCAATGATGTCGTTCACTTCGTCCATGGGCACATCACGGTTGAGCTTCACGGTCAACGCCTGGGCATGGCAACGCATGGCACCAATACGGACACAGGTGCCATCCAGGGCAATCGGGTTGCCGCTGCGGCCGAGAATCTTGTTGGTCTCTGCCTGGGCTTTCCACTCTTCCTTGCTCTGACCGTTCTCCATTTCCTTGTCGATCCAGGGCAACAGGGAACCGGCCAGCGGGAAGCCGAAGTGCTCACGGGGCATGGCATCGCTGCGCATGCTTGCCGCCACCTGGCGATCGATATCCAGAATGGCACTGGCCGGGTCGGCCAATTTGTCGGAAACATCGCCGTGAATCTTACCCATCTGGGCAATCAGCTCACGCATGTTCTGTGCACCAGAGCCGGACGCGGCCTGGTAGGTCTGGGCGCTCGCCCACTCCACCAGCCCTTCATTGAACAATCCACCCAACGCCATCAGCATCAGGCTTACCGTGCAGTTACCACCCACAAAGTCCTTGGTGCCACTGTCCAGGGCAGAATCCACCACGGAACGGTTCACCGGGTCCAGCACGATTACGCTGTTGTCCTGCATACGCAGCGTGGATGCTGCATCAATCCAGTAGCCATCCCAGCCCGCTTCGCGCAGCTTGGGGTAGACCTCGCTGGTGTAATCGCCACCCTGACAGGTCACGATCACATCCAGCGCTTTCAGTTCATCAATATTCTTGGCATCGCCCAGGGCCGGAATATCCTTGCCCACGTCCGGGCCAGCCTGTCCAACCTGGGAGGTCGAGAAAAAGACCGGTTCGATATCTGCAAAATCATTTTCGGCAGTCATGCGCTCCATCAGTACGGAACCCACCATGCCACGCCAGCCGACAAAACCGACTTTCTTCATTAGAAACTGTCTCCTGAAAGGGTTGCCCTTTCTATCAGTGAATCAATGCGCGTGTTGCGCCTGTGCGTCATGCCTCAGTCATGCTTGTGACAAAGCATCGGCAACGGCGCTGCCCATTTCTTCGGTGCCCACTTTGCGAGTGCCCTCGGTGTAGATATCCGCAGTACGAAGCCCCTGATCAAGAACACGCTCTACAGCGGCTTCAATGGCATCAGCCACATCACCACGCTCCAGGCTGTAACGCATCAGCATGGCCAGCGACATAATGGTCGCCAGCGGGTTGGCGATGCCCTGGCCAGCAATATCCGGTGCCGAGCCGTGGCAGGGTTCGTACAAGCCCTTGCGGTTTTCATCCAGTGACGCGGAGGGCAACATTCCGATGGAGCCGGTGAGCATGGCGGCTTCATCGGAGAGAATGTCACCAAACAAATTGCCGGTGACAATCACATCAAACTGTTTCGGCGCACGCACCAGTTGCATGGCCGCGTTGTCCACATACATGTGTGACAACTCGATCTCCGGATAGGCCTTTGCCTCCTCGGTGACCACTTCTTTCCAGAGCTCGGTGACTTCCAGCACGTTGGCCTTGTCCACCGACAACACGCGCTTGTCGCGTTTCATGGCCAATTCAAAGGCCACTTTCGCGATCCGGCGCATTTCCGACTCGGTATAGACATAGGTGTTGAAGCCTACACGCTCGCCGTTTTCTTCCTTGATACCGCGAGGCTGACCGAAATAGATGCCACCGGTCAGCTCGCGCACAATCAGGATATCCAGCCCGGACACCACTTCCGGCTTCAGGCTGGATGCATCCGCCAATTGCGGAAACAGAATCGCCGGGCGCAGGTTGGCAAACAGACCCAGCGACGAGCGCAAACGCAACAGGCCACGCTCGGGGCGCTTGTCACGTTCGATGGTGTCCCATTTCGGACCGCCAATGGAGCCGAACAAAATGGCGTCGGCGGCACGGGCTTTTTCCAGCGTACCTTCCGGAAGCGGGTCATTTTCCGCATCCACCGCTGCGCCCCCAACCAGGGCCTCATCCAGCTCCACTTCGAGCCCGAACTTCTGCTTGGCCACGTTCAGCACCTTGACCGCTTCTTTCACGATCTCCGGGCCAATACCGTCACCGGGCAACACCAACACCTTGCTCATTACTGCTTCCTGTCTACTACCGCCCTTGCGGGCTATTAAAAGTCTTTGGTTACCAGAACATCATCCGGCGCGGACGCCTTTACCAGCTCCAGGGTGTAATCTTTCTTGCCCTCAGCGGCACTGATGCGAACCTGATAGATGCCACCTTGCGCGAAGTTGTGGCGGAACTTGCCGAAACGAAGAATGCCCGCCTGGTCGGCAAACACTTCCACCGAGTGCTTACCGGCTTCAATCTGCACACTCTGCGCGCCCGCTTGCTCAGTAATGCGCTCGCCATCCACCTTGAACAGGGATGCCTTGGCTTCGCTACTGGTAGGCATCTGCCAGCCAGCGTCTTCGCCCTGCGCTGTCGGGGCCGACAGCTGGTTATCCACACTCAGCGTGGCCGCCTGCTCCCCGGTGGGGGCGTCGTACATGCCCGTGGATGCACAGCCAGACAGCATCAATACCGAAACCAGCGACAGCGAAAGTAAACGCAACATACAACCTCCTTGGTTATTCTTTTAATGGTCGGCAAAAACCCAGGGCTCGCGTTCCATGCGACCTTTTTCATAGGCACGAATCGCTTCCGCTTCATTCAGGGTCAGGCCAATTTCGTCCAGACCATTCAGCAGGCAGTGCTTGCGGAACTCATCAATCTCGAAAGGCAGCGGCGCCCCGGTTTCGGGAATCACCTGCTGGCCCTCCAGATCAATAGTGATCCGGTAGCCTTCCTTGCCATGAACAGCCTGAAACAGGGCTTCCACGTTATCTTCCGACAACACAATGGGCAATAACCCGTTCTTGAAACAGTTGTTGTAGAAGATATCGGCAAAGCTCGGGGCGATGATCGCCTTGAAGCCGAAATCCATCAACGCCCAGGGCGCATGCTCACGGCTGGAGCCACAACCGAAGTTGCGCCGGGTGATCAGAACACTGGCTCCCTGATAGGCGGGCAAATTCAGCACAAAGTCTTTATTCAGCGGGCGGGAGCTGTTGTCCTGGCCCGGAAAGCCTTCGTCCAGATAACGCCATTCGTCAAACAAATTGGGCCCGAAACCGGTCCGTTTGATGGACTTGAGAAACTGCTTCGGGATGATCTGGTCGGTGTCCACATTGGCACGATCAAGCGGGGCAACCAGACCATCATGACGCACAAACTTTTCCATGGTGTTGCTCCTTATGCCTGATCGAGTTCGCGAATATCAACGAAATGGCCTGCCACCGCCGCTGCTGCTGCCATGGCCGGGCTCACCAGATGCGTACGGCCGCCATTACCCTGGCGCCCCTCGAAGTTACGGTTCGAGGTGGAAGCGCAGTGCTCGCCGGCTTCCAGCCGGTCCGGGTTCATGGCCAGACACATGGAACAACCCGGTTCACGCCATTCAAAGCCTGCCGCCACAAAGACCTTGTCCAGGCCTTCTTTCTCCGCCTGCTGCTTGACCAGGCCAGAGCCCGGCACCACCAACACCTGCTTGACGCTACCGGCCTTCTGGCGGCCCTTGGCCACTTCCGCCGCCGCCCGCAAGTCTTCGATGCGCGAGTTGGTGCAGGAGCCGATAAAGACACGGTCCACCTTGATATCCGTCACCGGCATTCCCGGTGTCAGGCCCATGTATTCATAAGCGCGGGTCATGCCAGAACGTTTGACTTCATCGCTTTCCGCCGCCGGGTCCGGCAGATTGGCATCCACCGGCACCACCATTTCCGGGCTGGTCCCCCAGGACACCTGAGGCTTGATGTCCGCCGCATCAATGTTGACCTCTTCATCGAAGCGGGCATCGGCATCAGAGACCAGCGTACGCCAGTAAGCTTCTGCCTTGTCCCAATCCGCGCCCTTGGGGGCAAACGGGCGGCCTTTCACATAATCGATGGTCACATCATCCACTGCCACCATGCCCGCACGGGCGCCGGCTTCGATGGCCATGTTGCAGACTGTCATGCGCCCTTCCATGCTCAAGCTGCGCATGGCACTGCCAGCAAATTCAAGCGCATACCCGGTACCGCCAGCGGTGCCAATCACGCCGATGATATGCAGCACCACGTCTTTCGCGGTGACGCCGGGGCCAAGCTCACCCTCAACAGAGACGCGCATATTGTTCATTTTCTTGGCCACCAGCGTCTGGGTCGCCAATACATGCTCTACCTCACTGGTACCAATACCGTGGGCCAGGCAGGCCAAGGCACCGTTGGTGGAGGTGTGGGAGTCCCCACAGACGACGGTCATGCCGGGCACCACAGCACCCTGTTCCGGCGCCATCACATGCACAATGCCCTGGCGCACATCGCCAATCCCGAATTCGGTGATCCCGAATTCACGGGTATTGTCTTGCAGGGTCTGCACCTGAATCCGCGAGGTGTCATCGGCGATGTCGGCGGCACTCTTGAACGGCGTGGTCGGCACGTTGTGATCAATGGTGGCCACACTGGCACTGGTCCGCCACGGCTGACGGCCCGCCAGACGCAGGCCTTCAAACGCCTGGGGCGAGGTCACCTCATGGATGATCTGGCGATCAATATAGATCAGCGCCGAGCCATCTTCGCGCTGGGTAACGAGGTGGGCTTCCCACAATTTGTCATAGAGGGTCTTGCCTGCCATGCCTTTCTCCTGAACCGTAGCGTAGTGCCGCAGCGTATTGTCACAACTATGGCTGGTTTATCACTGGTAATTAATGTAGAACTACGCCATCAATAAATCCAATTCATATTTTTCATTTTTAAGATAACCAATTATTATCCTCCGTACCGACACTGTGGATGCCCCGGGAATGATCGATACCCCAACGCTAACCGCCTTTATGGCCGTTGCCGAAACCGGCTCATTTTCTGCCGCGGCTGAGCGCCTGTACATCACTCAGCCTGCCATCAGCAAACGGATTGCCCTGCTGGAACAACAGCTTGAAGCCCGCCTGTTTGACCGTGTAGGCCGCCAGATCCAGCTAACTGAAGCCGGCCGCTCACTGCTGCCGCGTGCACGCCAGGTACTGATGGACGTGGAAGACATGGCCCGCGCCATTCACGATTTATCAGGGGAAGTGGGCGGTAAATTGCGAATCGGCACCAGCCACCATATTGGACTGCACAGATTGCCACCGGTTCTGCGCCAGTTTTCCCGGGATTACCCCCTGGTGAAGCTCGACATTCATTTCATTGATTCCGAGGAAGCCTGGGAAGGTGTTCTGCACGGGGAACTGGAAATGGGGGTGGTCACCCTGCCCCCGCAGCCGGATGAGCGTTTGCACAGCGAAGTCATCTGGAACGACCCGCTGGTGTTCATGTGCGCACCGGAACACCCGCTGGCAAAGCAGGAAAACCTGACCCTGGAAGCCTTCACCGATCACAGCGCTATCCTGCCATCACCGGTCACCTTTACCCGCGGCATCGTGGAGCGGCTGTTCGATGAGCACAACCTGAAGCTGGATATCGCCATGTCCACCAACTATCTGGAAACCATCCACATGATGGTGTCCATCGGTCTGGGCTGGAGCGTATTGCCCGCCACCATGGTGGATCGGGGAATGGTACAGCTGCCTGTGGACGCGCCATTGCCCCAGCGCCAGCTGGGTGTCGTCACGCACCCGGCCCGCAGCCAGTCCAACGCGGCAAAAGCCTTCCTGCGTGCCCTGCGCAGCCAGATTATCTAAACAAAAGGCTAGCGGCTGCCCCCAGCCGCTACCGGGGCGACCGGGTAGCACCACCGACAATCAAAAGCGAAGCCGCTACCGCCGCCACCAGCGATGCCACGAAAAACAGCAACACGCCCCATTGCTCCCACAACAACCCCGACAAGCCCGCTCCGGCCGCCCAACCAGCCCCAAAGCCCAGACTGGAGTACAGCGCCTGCCCCTGACCCGCCAGTGCTTCCCCAAACTGACGGTGCACCCAGGCAATACTGGCGGCATGGAAGCTGCCAAAACTGGCCGCATGCAGCAGCTGAGCCAGCGCCAACAGCCACAGGGAATCGCCAGCGACGCCAATCATCAGCCAGCGCAGCGATGCCAGCAGCAAGCTGGCCACCAGAAGCCAGGGAATATGAAAGCGTGCCAGCAGGCGATGCATGATCAGGAACAACCCGACTTCCGCCACGACGCCCAGGGACCACAACAAACCGACAATGAACTTACTGAAGCCCAGAGCTTCCAGATAGATACTGTAAAAGGTGTAGTACGGCCCGTGGGACAGCTGCATCAGGAAAGCCGCCACCAGAAACAGACTTACCGCCGGGCGACACAGAATCTGCCATACCGATGCCCCCTGCCCCCCAGCTTGCGCTCGCGGTGCATTGCCCGCGGGCAGGGTCAGCGTTCCCAGCCAGAGTAGCCACAACAGGCCGCTGAGCACCCAGGGCAGCACCCCCGTGCCCACCCGGTCGAGAACTTCGCCGAGCACCAACACCGCCACAATAAAGCCCACCGACCCCCACAACCGCACATGGCTGTAGCGGTGTGACTGGCGACCCAGAGATTGCAGTGTGAGCACTTCGAACTGTGCCAATACCGCGTTCCAGAAGAAGCTGAAAGACACCAGCAGCGCGGCCATGGACCAAAACGTATCCACCCAGAACACGGGCAGGAATACGATGGCCGCCAGCAGATTGCCGGCACGAATAATGCGCAAACGCTGACCGCTACGATCAGCAAGCCAGCCCCACAGATTCGGAGCGCCGATTTTGGTGAGCTGGGGAATGGCCATCAGAGCGCCGATGGCGACCGCACTGAAGCCCAGGTCTTTCAGGTACAGAGACCAGTACGGCACCAGCGTGCCAAGCAGACCGAAGTAAAAAAAGTAGAAGCCGGAAAGGCGCCAATAATAGGGCATGAAAGAGGAACCTTGCTCTTGGCTGAAAGCCTGGCGCCTGACTCTAAGCAGCGTAAGTGACGCAGCCAAGCCGCTAAGCACAACGCTCTATCTTTGTCAGGCATCCTGCATCTGGCGTCAGGCGTTACTTACCCTGGAATCGGCGCAAACGGCGGCACCACATCCCCATTCTGACCACGGTGGCGCAGATAATGATCCATCAGCACGATAGCCAGCATGGCTTCGGCAATGGGCGTAGCACGGACCCCGACACAAGGATCATGGCGCCCCTTGGTCACCACCTCGGCAGCTTCACCGTCCAGCCCGATGCTCTTGCCGGGAATCAGAATGCTGGAAGTGGGCTTGAGCGCCATGGCCACGCGAACGGTCTGACCGGAGCTGATGCCACCCAGCACGCCGCCCGCATGGTTACTCAAAAAACCCTCCGGGGTCATTTCATCGCGATGCTGCTCGCCGCGCTGGTTCACCACGGCAAAGCCGTCGCCGACTTCCACCCCTTTGACCGCATTGATGGACATCATTGCCTTGGCCAGATCCGCGTCAATGCGATCAAAAACCGGCTCGCCCCAACCGGGCGGCACACCATCGGCAAACACTTCCACGCGGGCACCGATGGAAGAGCCGTCCTTGCGCAGTGCATTGATCAGGTCTTCCAGGGCCGGCACCTTGCTCTCATCCGGGAAGAAGAACGGATTCTTGTTCACCGCCGACCAGTCACAGGACTCGGCCTTCACATCACCAATCTGGGTGCAGCCACCATAGATACGAATGCCCAGGCGCTGCTCCAGGAATTTGCGGGCAATGGCGCCGCCGGCCACGCGCATGGCCGTTTCCCGGGCAGAGGAACGTCCGCCGCCGCGATAATCACGGAAACCGTATTTCTGGGTGTAGGTGTAATCCGCATGGCCAGGACGGAAAGTGCCGGCGATGTTGGAGTAATCCTTGGATTTCTGGTCGGTATTCTCGATCAGCAAGCCAATGGAAGTGCCCGTAGTCTTGCCTTCGAACACCCCGGAGAGAATTTTCACCTGATCCGGTTCACGCCGTTGGGTGGTATAGCGGCTGGTGCCCGGCTTTCGGCGGTCCAGTTCAACCTGCAGGTCCGCTTCACTGATTTCCAGGCCCGGGGGGCAGCCGTCCACGATAGCGCCCAGGGCGGGGCCATGACTTTCACCGAAAGTGGTAATGCGAAAACGCTCACCGAAACTGTTACCGGACATGCTGCCCCTCTTGAAAAATTAATAAAATCAATCTATTACAAAAAAAATCCGTCAAATCACTTCAGACTGGCAAAGGCTCTTGCCGCATCGCTGACTCAATCAGCCAGGAGATCGTCACGGTATTCTAGCAGCTGCGCGCGGGTAAGCATGAACACCCCGTGCCCGCCTCGCTCGAATTCGAACCAGAAGAACGGCACCTGGGGCCAGGTCTGCAACATGGCTTCCCAACTGTTGCCCACTTCCACGATCAGCACACCCTCTTCAGTCAGCTGATCCGGTGCATCCAGTAACAGCTTGCGCGTGAAATCGAGGCCGTCATCACCGGATGCCAACGCCAGCTCTGGCTCATGGCGGTACTCGTCCGGCAAACTCGCCATATCCTGGGCATCCACATAGGGCGGGTTGGAGACGATCAGGTCGTAGGGGCCATCCACCGCGGCCAGCCCATCGGATTGTAGCGCCCGCACCTGCTCCGCAAGCCCGTGGCGCTGAATATTTTCCTCACATACCGCCAGTGCCTCAGCGCTGATATCACTGCCATCCACCTGGGCATGCTCAAACGCGTAGGCACAGGCAATCGCGATACAGCCACTACCGGTACACAGGTCCAGCACCCGATGCACTCGCTCAGGATCGACCCAGGGCGTAAAGGACTGCTCAATCAGCTCAGCCAACGGCGAACGCGGTATCAACACCCGCTCATCCACATAGAACGGCAGGCCACAAAACCAGGCTTCATGGGTGAGATAAGGAACCGGGACCCGGTCATTCACCCGCTTCACCAGCTGACTCAGATACCCACTGATTTCAGAGGGCAGTAAACGGGCATCGAGAATCCGGGGATCGCTCTGCAGCGGCAACGCCAGCTGATGCATCAACAGGGCCAGGGCTTCATCCCAGGGATCATCATTGCCATGCCCAAAGAACACCCCGCCACTGCGCAGCATGCTTTCCCCAAAACGCAGACAGTCACGGACTGTTTGCAGGGTGGCCATGGCCTCATTCTGTTGTTGCGAACTGATCACGCATCCACCTCCACCGACAACACGCTACTGACAACTGCGCCGATCACCCTCGATCCTGCACCGTTGACGAACACCAGTAAAAAGAAGCGCTGAAGATTAGCACAGAATCGGTTATAAAAGCCTGTCACGCTTGCAGTAAAAGGACAGCAATGAGCGCGGTTACGGTAACGCAGGAGGGCCCCTTCGCCCTGGTCGAGCTAAAGAAAGGCACCCAGGTGGACATGCGCGTTCAATTGTCCATTTACCGGCAACGGCTGCGCCTGTTCAATCAGCACCAGCAGCGTAAACAGCTCACCATTTACGTCGGCCATATCAAAGGGCTGGATTACACCGCCGCCCGCTACTCCTGTGGCGAGGATTTTGCGCAAATTACCGAAGCCAAGGCGATGGTGCTGGAAAGCGTACTCAACCGGACCTATGCCAATATGATGCTGAAGCTTAACAAACCGGCCTTTCCCGTTTACATTTGTGGCAGCATCAGCCAGGCCAAGGAGTGCCTTCTCAAACATCACCCACAGGAGTGAGCACTATCTGGTTATTAAAAACGGAACCGGATGCCTTCAGCATCGATGATCTGCGCAACTGCAAGAACGCCACCAGCGGCTGGGATGGCGTGCGCAATTATCAAGCACGCAACCGTCTTCGCGATGAAATGAAAGCCGGCGATACCGTGCTGATTTATCATTCCAGCTGCGCGGTCCCCGCCATTGTTGGCGAAGCCCGCGTCACCAGCGACCCCTACCCCGATCCGACCCAGTTTGATCCTGCTGCGGATGGCTATGACCCACGCAGCACCCGCGAAATGCCCCGCTGGTATCAGGCCGATATACAGTTTGCCTGCCACTACCCGCAGCCCTTGACGCTGAAGCAGATCAAGCACCACCCCGAATTTGCCGACATGGAGCTTGTGGTGCGGCCTCGCCTGTCGGTACAGAAAGTGTCCGAGCGGCAGCTTCAACTCATCCGGCAGATGGGTCAGCCCGTGGATGCCACCGCATAGGGCGCGTTGCGCACCACAAAAACTCTCAGCACCACAACAGGGCATTCATTAAGACAAAAGAACTACAAACCCCCTGATTCCGTCGGCTTTACGCGCTGGCACAGCGGTTGCAATCCCTTCTCACAACCAATGACGAATGGGATTCACCGCTATGCTGTTGCGACGCTATCACTGGCTTTCTCTGCTGATTCTTCCCGAGTTCGCCAACGCCGATACCCTGACTGCCACCGATACCGTCTGGATTGCCATCGCTGCGGCGCTGGTGTTCTTCATGCAGGCGGGTTTTGCACTGCTTGAGAGCGGGCTGAGCCGGGCAAAAAACTCACTGAACGTGGTCATGAAGAACTACATGGACCTGTGTGTTGGCACTCTGGTGTTCTGGGCCGTGGGCTTCGGGCTGATGTTCGGCACCAGCAGCAATGGCTGGTTCGGGCAGGATCAGTTCATGCTCAACCAGGCTGACGCCAGCACCTGGGCCATGCTCCTGTTCCAGATCATGTTCGCCGCTACCGCCGCCACCATCGCCTCCGGGGCCATGGCGGAACGCACCCGCTACGTGGGTTATTTGTGCGGTGCAGTGGTGATTACCGGCCTTATCTACCCGCTGTTCGGCAACTGGGCCTGGAACAGCAATGGCTGGCTCGCCCAGATGGGCTTTATTGATTTCGCCGGCTCCACGGTGGTCCACAGTATCGGCGGTTGGTGCGCACTGGCCGGTATTATGGTGGTAGGCCCGCGACTCGGCCGTTTCGACAGCCAGGGCAAACCACGCACCATTCCCGGCCATAACCTTTCCTATGTGGCATTGGGCGGCTTCATACTCTGGTTCGGCTGGTTTGGCTTCAACGGGGGCTCCACCCTCTCTGCCAGCGTGGATATCGCCAAGGTGAATCTGAATACCCAGCTGGCCGCCGCAGCCGGTGCCGTGGGCAGCGTTATCTACCGGATGGTAAGTCGCCGCCCGGTATTACTGACAGAAACCGTGAATGGCAGCCTGGCGGGGCTGGTGGCGGTGACCGCTGGCTGTGCCGTCATGGCACCCGGCTTTGCCGTCATCACCGGCTTGGTGGCCGGCGCGCTGGCGGCTTTCGGCGCCCGCATTCTGCTCGCCTTCCGCCTGGATGACGTGGTCGGCGCCGTCCCTGTGCATGCCTTCGCCGGTGCCTGGGGCACCCTGGCTGCCGGGCTGTTCTACGACGGCGACCTGTTTAACGGGCAGCGCGTGATGGTTCAACTGCTGGGAGTAATCGTGGCATTCGGCTGGGCATTCTTCACCGCGCTGATCATGTACATGCTGGTATCCATTCTGGCAGGCCTGCGGGCACCGGCTCTGCACGAACAACGGGGTCTGGACCTCAGCGAGCACGCCGAAACCGGCTACCCGGAATTCCCCCAGAACACGCTCTACAACCGTGACACCTACAACGCAGACAAGGCCCGCGGGCAGGAGCTGCGTCCATGAGCCCAGCGCCCATCAACCAAAGCGTCCAGCGTCGGCGACGCGCTATCGTCACCGGCCTGGCGCCCTACATGAATGAGCCGGTACTGCTGGAGGCGATCAGCCACTGGCAGCTGCATTACGCGGAACGACCGAGCTTTTCCCTGCAAGGCTTTGTCAGCGACCTATGCCGCCTGTTCGACCTGGGCGAGCGGCGCCACCATATTCACATGAGTTTGGTGCAAGCGATGACGCTGTCCGACAGCGAACTTGCCGCCGATCCATTGGCCAACAGCAACGACAGCCACACCGAAGCGCACCCGTGCACCCATGCGTTTCAGTGCCTGCTCCAGGCCCTGTGGCAGAGGCTTGGCAAACGGGCAGCCACCCAGTTACAGCTGGATCTGGGGGCACAACTGCGCCAGCGCAGTGTTAGCACCGAAACCCGACTGACCATGGAATACTGGCTGCAATCACGGGACAAATCACTAAGCCCCTGCCCCTGGCCAGCTTGCGTGACCAACTGAACCGCACTATGTGCTGTTATGCGAACAGCTGGGGCCTGTCGAGGCAGACCAGCAACTCAAGGCCCGCTTACCAGGCAACACTGGCCCGGCTGGATGACAAGGAGGCCCTGCAAACCTTGATGTAGTTCTGCCCCGCTGTGCACAGAGACAGGATCAGGTACTCTCAGGAATGGAATAAGTAAAGGCACGGGTGGCCATTGATGGCCACCAGGGGGGGAGATAGTGAAATTACACCACCAGATATTCATTGCCATGTTGGCCGGCGCACTGGCAGGCAGTTTCACCGCCGAATCCAGCACGCTGTTCGGGCTACCTGTGCTCAGTGGTTACGATCTGGTGGGAACCCTGTTTATCAATGCCCTGAAAATGGTCGTCATCCCGCTGATTGTGACGGCCATTATCAACGGCATGGTGGGCGTCGGCGATGGGCAGAATCTGGGGCGGATGGGCCTGAAAACCGTGGCCCTGTACATGACCACCACCCTGGTAGCCGTGCTGATCGGCCTCACCGTGGTCAACCTGTTCAGCCCCGGCATTATCAATGATCAGCCCGCCCGGGAGTTACTCGGCCTGGCCACGGAAACCGAGGATGCGCTGGCTAAAATCGAAGGCCGTGGGGCCGGCGATTTCACCGATATCCTCCGCCAGATGCTGCCGCCCAATTTGATAGCGGCGGCAGCCAACGGCCAAATGCTGGGGCTGATCGTCTTTTCGCTACTGTTCGGGTTTTTCCTGCGTACCGAGCGCTCGCCCTCCGGCCAGAGCCTGCGCAACATTATCGACGGCATCTACCAGGTAGTGATGAAAATCACCATGCTGGTGATCCGCTTCACCCCGCTGGGCGTATTTGCCCTGATCGCGGCCACGGTAACCCGCACCGGCATGGATGCCATCGAGCCACTCGCCTGGTTCTTCCTCACCGTACTGGTAGCGCTGGGCCTGCATGCTTTTGTTTTCATGCCGATCCTGATTGCCCTGGCAACCAAGCGCTCACCGCTTCGCCATATCCAAGCCATGATACCCGCGCTGCTCACCGCGTTTTCTTCCGCCAGTTCGGCCGCAACGCTGCCTCTGACCATGGAATGTGTGCAGAAACGCTCCGGGGTATCGACGCGCACCAGTAGCTTCGTGCTGCCATTGGGCGCCACCGTCAACATGGACGGGACCGCCCTGTATGAGTGTGTAGCAGCCATGTTCATTGCTCAGGCCTACGGCCTGGACCTGTCGCTGACCACCCAGTTCATGATCGTGATCACCGCCCTGCTCACCTCCATCGGCGTGGCCAGCATTCCCGCTGCGTCGCTGGTGGCGATTACGGTGATTCTTGGCGCCATCGGCCTGCCGGCAGAAGCCATCGGGCTGATTCTGGTCACCGACCGCGTGCTGGATATGTGCCGCACTGCAGTCAACGTCTGGGGCGACAGCGTGGTTACCGTGGTGTTGGCACGGAGTGAGGGGGAAGAACAGGTGTTGTCGCTACCGGTCTCCGAGATGGAAACGGTAACGACAACAGCCGGACATGCGGACCGAGATGCAACAGCCAGTGAACAGTCTTAGAATGCGTGTGCAGACCCGCTATTATCCCAGTCGCGCTTGATGGCAACAGCAGCACTGCCAATAACAGGTACCATGCAGGCAAACGCCAGCATTGCGGAAAACAGGTTTTCACCGTTGTTTTCAAGGCCTGCCACGAGAAAAACCGTTACGGCAACCGCAATCATCAGGGCCAGGGTATCTTTGAACAAACGTGAGAATAAAGTCATAACAATTGCTCCCTTTAATGCTTTATGTGAACACATGTTAACTTTATAATTCTCCAAGTCAACACCTGTTCACAACATTATTTTTGCTTTGCTTCTCGCATATGGAGACACGTTGAAACAATCGCCCACCCTCCTTATCACCCGCGGCTGCAGCCCACTCGGCCAGGCCCTGGCCCGGGCGGCCGCCGGCCACTACCGGGTTGCCATCGCCAGTGACGACACACGCACCGGCAGTGCGCTGTGCCGCAGCCTGCATGAAGGCGGCCATGAAGCCCTCTTCATCGAAACAACCACGGGGAATGCTCAGGATATTCAACGGGGTATAAATCGGGTTCTGCGCCGCTGGCAGCAGCTGGACGTAATCATTAACCTGCCTGGAAACCTGCTGGTAGGGCCTTTTGAAGCCATCCAGGAACAGCAGTGGCAAGCGCTGGCCAGCGAGCAGAAAATGCACGTCGTGCACAACTGCCAAAGCGCCCTGACGGCCATGAAGAAACAGGGAAACGGGAGAATTATTAATGTGGTGCCCGATTGCGGTTTACTGGCCGGGCCACTGACATCAGCAAGCAGCAGCACCTACGCAGGCATTGTCGCCCTCACCGAAAGCCTGAACAGCGAACTGGCCAACAGCCCGGTCAACGCCACCCTTATTGCACTGCCCCTTTACCGGGAGCTATCTGTACAGCTGGATGCCACGGACCCGCTCAGCCAGGCCCGCTTTGAACGCAAGATTCGTGACAGCCTGGATACTGCGCTGTCTCTGAGTGCCGATATTATGGCCATGCTGGACAAGCCCGAGAGCGCAACCCTGCATCTTCCCTCGGCGCCTACCCGAGCGCACTGGCGTCTTAAACGCTGGTTCAGAAAACGCTGGGATAACAAAATGCAGCAACGCGGACAGCGCTATCGCCGCCGGGAACCCGAGCCATAAACCGGACCAGGCGCAGGCTGCTCACAAAAGCCTTGGCACCACGATAACAGGCCCTAGGCAAAGGTTTCCACGTAGCGCAGCGTATGCCGGTAATCCCCCGCCAGCGCATCGTCAATTTTCGGTGCGACCAGCGATACCAGTTTTTTACCCACCAGCGGCACCGAACTGCTTATTTCCACTTCGGTGTGCTGAACCGCTTCCTTGTCATCCCCGGTGAGTACCATGACACCACTGATTTTCATGGGGACGTTGCCCAATTCAAACCGGTACTCGGCCTGATAGCGACCAGCCTGTGTGGTGGGAGTCCAGAGAAACTCTGTCAGCAAATCCGCGCTTTCCGGCAAGAAACGGCGTGCCATGGACGGCACCTTGTCTGTGCGTATTTCGATGGGCTGGATCAGCTGAATCAGCTTTCCCCGCGGGGTATCCTCAAAGGCCCCAAAACGGTAATTGTCCACCTTGCCCCACTCGTAGCGGGTCTCATAAAACGCTTTGCTCGTCAGGATTTCGTAAAGCCGGTCCACACCGATGGGGTACTGGCGGTCAACCATCACTTTCATACTGTCTCCTGCCCTGAGGCCACCCGCTTCATCAACTGTAACAGCGGTGCCAGCTGGCGCTTCAAATCCGGCAAGGCACTGACAACGGGACGGGATTTCCCCGCTCGCAACAGCGCCAATGCCTGTTCAATCGTTAATATGGGGGCCGCGTCATCCACCGACAAGGTGGTGTCAGCATCATCACTGAGTACCGCACCCGGCCCCAGGGTACGGGCCTGTTTCAACTGTTCATCCAGCGTCAGTTGTACCTGACGCGGCGTCAATCCCGCATGAGCGGCCGGGGTCTGGATAATCACGGTCAGAGGCAAACGCTGCACCTTGCCACGGAACTGGAAGGCCAGCTTTTCGCTGACTTTCAATGCCCGTTCCACAAACCGTTTGGCGCCCGCCGGGCCGGCACTGGGTAGCAACACAGTAAATTGCGCCACGCTGCTGCGTGCCAGGGAGTCCTCCTTGCGGATCACCCCACGCAGTGATTGCGCAAGCTTCAACAGCACCATATCCGTTCGCTTTTTACCAAGCTGTACGAAAAGTTGATTGAATTGGTAAATCTCCAGTTGCACGACGGATAGCTTGTACTGCTGACGCGCGGCCAATGCCAGCTCCTGGCGCAAGCGGTGCTCCAGGTAACGGCGGTTGCCAAGCCGGGTCAGCGGGTCAATCATTGCCTGCTTGGCCAGTTCCTTGCGCTCGTTCTGGTAATTGGCATGGGCTCTGGCCCGGGCCAGCAAATCCGTGGAATTAAACGGCTTGCTGATAAAATCCGTTCCCCCCAGGCGCAGTGCTTCAGCGCGGGCCTCTTCATCATTTTCCGCACCGGTGACAATGATTACCGGCAAGCCAGCGATACCTTCATCTTCGCTGGTGCGAATTTTTTTCAGTAATGCAAAGCCATCCATCTCCGGCATGGCCAGGTCAGAGAACACCACACTGATGGACGGGTTGTTGGTAATCATGGTCCAGGCCTGGAGACCATTTTCAGCCACCTCGACACGAAACTCGCCACCGAGCATCTTGTCCGCCGCCAGGCGCATTACCTTGGAGTCATCCACAAACAGCAGTAAGGGTTTAGGCGCCTTATCCATGATTGCCGGTTTCCTTTTCCAAAAGCGCCAGCGCACCCTGCGGCCCGGGCTCACGCCCGCGCACATAACCATAAAGCCGTGACCGGCGCTGACAAAAGTCCCCCCGCACAATAGCAGGCAAATAGTGTTCGTTGAGAAGATGTCCAGGCCGGGCTGCCATGCAGTAAACCGTACCTGCGGTGCTATCAAGATGGGAAAGGATGCCCAACTGGGCGAGGTAATCGCGTCCGTTGGCAAAGTGCTCCACATACGGCACCGGGTGCCCCGCTGCCAAAGTCAGTTGCGGATCGATATCCAGGCTGTCAGCCACGCCGCCGATGCAATACAGCTCCAGCTTCTTGACCAGAAGGCGGGTACTGGGATGGCGCAACAGTTTGCGAACGATGTAGCTGGCAACAATGGAACCTTGAGAGTGGCACACCAGCACAACGCGATCATTGTTTTCCAGTGCATCCACCAGAATGTGCATTGCCGGCCGTGACAGCTTGCCATCCTTGCGCAGTGTTCTGGCGGTAATCGATTCAGCTACATCACGCAACAACCCCCAGGTCGGGGTGTGAATCAAATGCACGGGTCGCCCGAACAAGCGGGCGATTTCCGACGCATTCAGTAACGCCACCGGCCCCGCGGTTCCTATTCCATTAATGAAAAACCAGCGACTGCGCGTGTTCTCACGCACCGCACGGGGCGGGTGACACACCAGCGTGCCCTGACTGATGGATTCCCGGGTAGCAGGAACCAGCAGTTGCAGCAAGGAAAGCAGGGCTTCACCACGACTGGAATAGGACGACCAGGAAAGTTCGGAACGAATACCAGGCTCATCCCCTGCCGGCATGACCATGCGGGGAATGTCAGTGAGGTGATTCAGGCTGAGGCGCAGATCCCGACGGATGGCGGAACGGTTATCTATGATGTGGCGTAACCACTGCCGGGGACGGTGCAACATCTTCCTGCCCTGCCTTTCTGTTCTGTTTTTCTTATGTACCGAGCGTGTGTGTCTGCGCTCATGTCGGAGAATGCGCCCGGGGAGGCACTAACGCCGTCGACACACTACAATACGACACAGTACGACGAAATCAGCAGATCAAGAATAGCAGGAAATCAGCAAAGAGAGATCACAGAAGTGCAAAGCCAGGGAAAAATCCAGTGAACGGTCAGCGCTTTTGCTTCACCTCACCCTGCGTAACGCTGCCTGCGGCCCGTCGTTTACACAAACCGCAGGCAAAGCCGGTCAAACGAAGTACATCAGCAACCATTCAGCGGCCAGCGCAGGTTTGTCTTCACCTTCAATATCGACCGTAAAGGCAAACTTGAGTAACCACTGCCCTTCCCGTTTCTCGGTGGTTTCCAGCAAGGTAGCGCGCGCACGAATACGCTTGCCTTCTTTCACCGGGGCCATGAATCTCAGCTTGTCGAAGCCATAATTCATCGCCATTTTCATGCCTTTTGGCATCAGGAAATCGTCGATGGATGCCTGTAGATACGGTAGCAGTGACAAGGTCAGGTAACCGTGGGCGATGGTGGTGCCAAACGGTGTACTCCGCGCTTGCTCCGGGTCCACGTGGATAAACTGGTGATCCAGAGTGGCATCAGCAAAGGCATTGATGCGCTCCTGATCGATCTGAAACCAGTCTGAAGTACCCAATTCCTTGCCAACGTAATCGGCCAATCCTGCCACTTCAACCACTTTCATTATACTGCTCCCCTGACGGAATCTGTCTCGATTTCTTCCGAGGATAACCGCACAGCTTCACAGCACCATGACCGATTAAAACCGGATCAATGCATACCCTGGTGGTTTTGGTCAGTCTTCAATGATTGCATCCGTGGCGCAAAGAAAATCGTTAATGCTGGCGGCTACGCTTTCCGGTGCTTCCATGTGCAAATGATGGCGCCCTGGCAATCGCACAATCGAAGCGCCCTCCAGCCAGCCCAACCGGTGATCGAACATGCCATTCCCTCCCATGCCCTGTTCGCCAATGATCAGACAGGTCGGCGCCTTGATGGCACGTATAAAGCCTTCGACTTGCTCTTCGGTCAGGCGCAAAAAAGAGGTGAGCCGCAGGCGGCTGTCCGCCCGCCAGGTCCACCCCCCTTCCACCGGCATCAAGCCTCGCTCGCTCAGGAGCGCAGAGGCTTCATGGTTCAAACCACCAAACCCTTTAGTACGCGCCTCAATCGCATCATCGACACGGGCATACACCGGCTTGCGCTTCCCGGCCAGGGAAGCAGAATCATCCAGCGCTTTACGCAGGTTGGTAGCCACATCCTTGCCATCAGTGCTGGGCGGCCCCAACCCTTCAATCAGCACTAATCGGGATACCCGTTCCGGGCAGGCCGCCGCGAACAGGCAGGCAATGCCCGCTCCCATGGAGTGCCCCATCAGGGTAAAACGCTCCCAGCCCAACTGGTCCACCACGGCCAGCACATCACGAACGTGATCCACCAAATGGGTGACCACACCATCAGGACGGTGGTCGGAATGGCCATGGCCGGATACGTCCAGCGCCAGCAACGGCCGTTTCAGGTAGGTCGATAGTGGCGAGAATGAGGCCGCGTTATCCAGCCAGCCATGCAAGGCCAGAACGGGCTCAGCGGTGCCACCGTCGTCACGGCCCGGCCATTCGAGCGCGCTGAGCGTCTGGCCGTAGACACTGAATTTTCGTTCGATGGCGTCCATTCATCAGGCTCCCTTCGGTTGCAATTCATCCAGCAATTCCCGAAACAGCGACAGGGTCTGCTCGGGTTTTTCCAGCGGATACATGTGCGAACCCTCCGCGATGCGATGCAGCATGCGGTGGCGTTTCACGTGGCGTTTGGCACTGTCATGGAAGGGTGACGGCGAATCCTTGCCGGTTACGATAGCGCCCGGCACTTTCAGCCGCGGCAACCGGGTTGCGTTTGTGGGGGTATGGCGGAAAATTTCCACTTCCACTTCCGGCCGAAAACGCAGCCGCCAGCCGTCTTGCCAGGGTTCCACACCGGCTTTCAGGTAATCGGACAAACAACGGGGATCGAACGCCTTGAACAGCCCACGAGAAGAAAAATAGCTGACCACGGAATCCCAATCAGGCCAGTAATCCAGGCGCCCACGGCTTTTACCTGCCGGGGTCACTTTATCGATTTGCCCCGTCAGTTTCGCTGCGTGCATCAACGCCCCATGCAAACCATTCATCATCGGTGGGTCGAGCATGATCAGGCAGGAAAACCAGTCCGGATGGCGCTGAGCCACCAGGTACATCAATACCGACCCCAGCGAATGCCCCGCCCCCACGATAGGTTTGGGCAACGGCGCCAGCTGAGCCTCCAGTTCCAGGCTAAGGCTGTGCCAGCCATCATCCACCGGGAAGGCAGGATCGTGCCCGGCGCGGTCCAGTACCACCAGCTGATAATCCTCTGCCAGCGGTGCCAGAAAAGTGTCGTAACTGTGCCCGGGTATGCCATTGGCGTGAGCAAAGGCAAGCACCTGACGATGACCTGATTGTTCAGGCATGAACTCTCCCTGGGGCCTGGGTGTCCGGCCCAAACAAAAGGCACATCATAGCGGCACTGGCAACAGCGACACCATGGCCGATAACGCCATACATCCTGGCAAGGCATATGCGGCCGGTGCTTTCCAGGTAGTGTACAATGCCGGCACAAAGGAGGCGCTATGACCCTGATTTCATTCAACATCAATGGCATTCGTGCTCGTCTGCATCAGCTACAGACGGTGATCGACAAGTACCAGCCCGCATTGATCGGCCTGCAGGAAACCAAAGTCCACGATCCGGAATTCCCGGAGCAGGCGGTTCGGGACATGGGCTATCACCCCTATTTTTTTGGCCAGAAAGGCCACTACGGGGTGGCATTGATTACCCGTGAACCACTGGAATCTGTGCAGTACGGTTTTCCCACTGACGAGGAAGATGCCCAGCGGCGCATGATCATCGGCACCCTGAAACATAGCGACGGCAGCTTGATCACCGTACTCAATGGTTATTTCCCGCAAGGAGAAAACCGCGAGCACCCGACAAAATTTCCGGCCAAGAAAAAATTCTACGAAGACCTGCAGCATTATCTGATCAATCATCACCAGCCCAGCGATCAAGTCGCGGTGATGGGGGATTTCAATATTTCCTCCACCGATCTGGATATCGGCATTGGCGAAGCCAACCGCAAGCGCTGGTTGCGCGAAGGCAAGACCAGCTTCCTCCCGGAAGAGAGAGAATGGTGGGAACGACTGGTGGGCTGGGGCCTGACCGACACTTACCGTCACCAGAACCCCTCCACCGACGATGTATTCTCCTGGTTCGACTACCGCTCCAAGGGCTTTGATCGCGAGCCCCGGCGCGGGCTGCGTATCGACACCGTGCTCGCCACCCAGCCGCTCATGGCCAAGCTGGATACCACCGGTGTGGATTACGACATGCGCGGCATGGAAAAACCTTCGGACCATTGCCCGGTATGGGCGCGTTTCAACGGCTGAACAGGGCCTCCCATGAAGATCAGGCTGCACCCGGAAAAGCTGAAAGCCAACCTGGATACCCTTGGCTTTATCATCGACCTGGGCATGATTGTGCTGGTCATCGCCAATCTGGGCCTGATCCTGTTCGACTGGTTGTTTCAGGTTCCTCCCGTTCAGGAACTGCTGGCGTCACTGACGCCGGCATTCCATGATTTTTACCGGGACACCATTCACAACGATTTCCTGTTCTACGACCTCTGCTTCGTGGCGGTTTACCTGACCGAATTCACTATTCGCTGGATCGTCGCCATCGCCCGGCGCACGTACCACCGCTGGTTCTTCTACCCCTTTGCACACTGGTACGACTTGCTTGGCTGCATCCCCGTGGGCAGCTTCCGCTGGTTGCGTATTCTGCGCGTCATCAGCTTGCTGTTCCGGCTGCAGCGCATGGGCATCGTCGACCTGTCGCAAACCTGGCTGGGGCAGACGATCCTCAAGTACTACGGCATCGTCGTGGAAGAAATCTCCGACCGCGTGGTGGTCAATGTGCTAAGTGGCGCTCAGCGGGAAATTGGTGGTGGCAGCCCCCTGCTCCATCGTATCGAATCCCAGGTCCTGGCTCCGCGCAAGGAGCAACTGGTGAGCTTTGCCGCCGCCCGCATCGCCAACGCCACCCAGAAAAGCCATGGCCAGTATCGCGATCAACTGGCCGAATACTTTTCTCATCTGACAGACGAATCCCTGGTGCGCACCCAGGCAGGCCGGCGCCTGGCCGCCATCCCTGTTGCTGGCCCCCGGGCCATCGCCCTGCTGGGCGATGCCGTGCGTGAAACCGGCAGCGCCTTCGTGGACCAACTGGTGGATGACCTGGCTTCCCCCGCCAATCGCCCGCAGCTGGAACAACTGCTGCACGACCTGATCAACGCCGCCGGCGGTGAAGGTGAGCAACTGGATGCGTTGGTTCGCGACACCCTGCTGGACGTTCTCGAGCAGGTGAAAAACCAGGTTGCCGTTCAGCAGTGGAAGCTGGAAGAAGGAGACGAATCAGTAAAAAGTTGATACGCTCGTATCAG
The DNA here is from genome assembly GCF_000155615.1 of Alcanivorax sp. DG881. Lineage (GTDB taxonomy): Bacteria > Pseudomonadota > Gammaproteobacteria > Pseudomonadales > Alcanivoracaceae > Alcanivorax. Next base: position 627,314 of record NZ_DS989915.1, read on the forward strand.
CTTAAAGTATCAACTCAGGCACGTTACGGACCACAGCATGAACAGCATCTCCCCCACTGGTGACGACGACCTCCAGCTCCCCGCTTCCCGGGTGCTTCTGGTGGACGACACCCCACAGAACCTGGTCGCCCTGGAAGTGGTGCTCGAGGACCTGGATTGCCAGGTGGATAGCGTTAGCAGTGGCAACGCAGCCTTGTCCAAACTGCTCAAGGAAGACTACGCCTTGGTCCTGCTGGATGTACAGATGCCCGAAATGGATGGCTTTGAAGTCGCGGGCATCATGCGTTCTCACAAGCGCACCCAGAACGTGCCCATCATCTTTGTTACCGCGATCTCCAAGGAAACCCGCTTTGTGCAGCAGGGCTACCGCAGTGGCGCGGTGGATTATCTGTTCAAGCCCATCGATCCCCAGCTACTACAAAGCAAGGTGTCGTTTTTCCTTGGTCTTGATCAGCAGAAAAAACGGCTGGAAGCCAAATTAGCGCGCGCACGCCGATCAGAGGCAGAAATGAATGCCCTGTACGGTGAGCAACCCGAATAGCCCCCGGCTATACTGCGACGGTCAGGACGACCTATAAAAAATATCATGGCCATTTCAATTCCCGGATACAGATTGACCAGCCGGCTGGGCAAAGGCGGCATGTCCCATGTGTTCCTTGCCACCCAGCACTCCTTTGAGCGGCAGGTTGCCATCAAGATTTTGACGCCGACGTTGGCGCTGGAACCTCGCTTCGCCGAGCGCTTCATGCAGGAAGCCCGCACCGTTGCCAGCCTCAACCATCCCCATATCGTGCCGGTTTACGACGTGGGGGAGCATCAGGGCTATTATTATCTCACCATGGAATACGTGACCGGCGGCAGCCTCAAACAGCGCCTCGCCGACGACGCCCTTGATGAGAGTCATGCCCTGAGCATACTGCGCCAGCTGGCCGGCGCGCTGAACTATGCCGGCGAGCACGGTTTTATCCATCGCGATGTCAAACCCGATAATGTGCTGTTCCGCGCCGACGGTTCCGCTCTGCTGGTGGATTTCGGTATCGCCTCCAACGTGCTGCGCGATACCAGCGTGACCCAGTCTAATGCCATCATGGGCACGCCCAAGTACATGAGCCCCGAGCAACATCGCTCCCAGCCGCTGACGCTACAATCGGATCTCTATTCCCTGGGTTGCGTGTTCTACGAAATGCTGGCGGGCAAGCCCCCGTTTAGCGCCCCGGACGCACGCAGCATGGGCCTGGCCCATCTGCGCGATCCACTCCCCCTGCTGCCAGTGGCATTACGCCGCTACCAGCCACTGATCCGCCAGTTACTGGCCAAAGACCCGGCAGACCGCCCGGAAAGCGGCAGCGCGCTGATTGCCCAACTGGATAATCTGGAGCCCGGCCCGGGGCACTATACCGCAGACCGCTCCCGCTACCGGCCCCAGGAACAGGGCACCACAACGCCACTGGCCCCGCGCTTGCGCCTGAAAGAGTCCAAGCTGGGCCTGAGCTGGCGAGGCAACCTGTACCAATACGACATCTACCTGGTGGCTGATGATTTTGAGCAGTTCCAGGCTCACTTTCCGGTCATGCGGTCCGCACTCATGGACTGGTTCCAGCAACGGGGCGCACGCGGCAAGGCCGTCAGCATCAAGGCAACACTGCACCCCTGGATCAGCGGCCGGGTTAAGCAATATCTGAAAGAATTAAGAAGAACAGAAGGGCTGGAATTTCTGGCCCGCATTCCCATGGCCATCAACCTGGTGGGTTCCGATGGCGACCCCATCGAGAAACTGGCCTGGGGCCCCATGGAAAACAGCACTACGGATACGCAACAGCCCTGAACCACCCCGTAAAAAACAGGCAGTAACGATTCAGATCCCGGACCGCTGAACAGCATAAAAAAAGCACCAACCGATGGTTGGTGCTTAATTCGACCTAAGCCTCACGGTGCAAGGAGACACCATGATTTCCCCCCTCAGGTGTGGTTCCGGTGACACGGTTCAGGAGTCTGCCATGCGTTCGTTGTGTCACCAGATTCAGGCTACGACGCCAATCTCTCGTTGCAAAGACCGGATCGGTGAACGGTGCACAGGGGGCTATCAAGGGTGGTGAATCACCGATTAACGGCTAGTGAGCTCCTCGCCAGGACTGCATAACCATAGCAACTGCGCTCCGTCAGCGGCGGTCACATCCACATCGAAACAGGCAACCGTCCCCACATTGAAGCCCACCCGCTCTGGTACTCCGGTCCATTTGGCGGTCAATTGCGACACCAGCGGCATATGACTCACCAGCACCGTATTCGGCGCTGGCGGGTTAGCCAACAGCCAGTCAAACAGGGCCTGGGGCTGGCTATCGGGGGTCAGGTAGGGGCACTCTTGCCGGGATAAGCCACTGTATACCTGGGCAATACAATCTGCGGTCTGCTGGGCGCGCAGGTACGGGCTCACGATCAGGCCATTGATCTGGACACCACGGCCTTGCAAGGATTGCCAATGCGAGAGCAGTGCCGCCCGTCCGGCTTCCGTTAGCGGCCGCAGGGCATCCGTGGCCGCCTGGGACACGGCCTGCCCGTGGCGGCTAAGGTAGAGTTTCATGAGCTGAATGCACCCAGCTGAAATTCCACATCGTGCTTGTACTCACCACTCATTAGATTCTGGATGACCAGTTCCAGCGGCTTGCCGTGATAGACAACCTTGTACAACGCGGTGGCCAAAGGCATATAAACATCCAGTTCCGCCGCCTTGTCAGCCACCAGTTTGATGGTATTGATCCCTTCGGCAGTCTGCCCAAGGTGCGCAATCGCTTCCTCCAGGCTTTTACCTTCGCCGAGCTGGAAGCCCACCTGGTAATTGCGTGACAGCGACGAGGTACAGGTAGCAATCAGATCCCCCACCCCGGACAGGCCCAGGAAGGTCATCGGATTGGCGCCAAGTTCCACCGCGAAGCGGCTCATTTCTGCCAGCGCACGGGTAATCAGAAAACTGCGACTGTTCTCACCTACCCCGATGGCAGCGGCCATGCCTGATGCCACCGCATAGATATTTTTTAGCGCCCCGCCAAGTTCGACACCATAAATATCCGGGTTGTCGTACACGCGGAAATAGTCGCAGCTCAGCGCGTCCTGCACGGTCTGTCGCAGCTGCTCATCGGGGCTGGCGATCACCGTACCGGTGAATTTCTGCTCCACCACTTCCTTGGCCAGATTGGGGCCACTGAGCACGCCAATACGGGTATGCGGCCAATACTGATGCAGCAGCTCGCTCATCAGCAGGAAACCCTCCGCATAGATCCCCTTGGTACAACTGATCACCAGGGTATTGTCCGGCACCCACTGACGGGCCTGCTCCAGCACCTCGGCAAACGCCTTGCTGGGAATCGCCACAAAAACCATGGAGGCGTGTGTTAAGGCTTCTTCCAGGTTGTCAGTGGCCGTCACCCCTTCCGGTAATTCGGCACCGGGAAGGTAGCGGCTGTTCTCGCGATCAATATTGATCGCGGCCGCAGTTTCCGGATCGCGCACCCACAGGTTCACGCTGTGACCGTTGGCCGCAAGGATGCTGGCCATGGCAGTACCGAAACTGCCCCCGCCAAGAATGGCGGCATTATGCTTGTTCTGCGTCATAGGAACGCCTTGTTTACGCTTTCGGGCATCATAATTGAAGCCGTGGACAGTTGACAGTTAAGGAGCCGCTGAAAGATTAATCAAAGCAGCAGCCAGCCACTTTGCAGGCTTTCGCGTCAGGCGCCCAGCTTCCGGCTCTCACTGCGAAAGATCGGCCAGGCAACCCCGCTCAAGGCCTTGTCACTTTCTGCGTCGCGCCATGAACGAAAACGGCCCCACTTTTCGAGAAAAAGGGGGCCGTCCAGCTTTGCGCGTTCAGATGTCTGCCATCAATTGCTGACTGTCTTCACCAGCATTTCATGCATTCGACGCGCGGTTGCCGCCGGGTCTTTTGGCAGCTGGCCTTCCGCCAACATAGCCTGGTCCAGCAACAGTGCAGCCAGATCATCAAAGCGCTCCCCCGCGTCGATGCTGCTCAGTTTGGCCAACAAATCGTGGCTCAGGTTTACCTCCAGTACCGGCTTGTTCTCCGGAACAGGCTGACCTGCCGCTTCCAGCATTCGACGCATCTGCGGGCCGAGCTGGTCTTCCGCCAGTACCAGACAGGCCGGGGAATCCACCAGACGCGTCGTCGCACGCACCGCTTCCACATGCTCGCTCAGGCTGCCGGACAGGCGTTGAATCAGCGGATCATCGTTGTTCGCCTGTTCATCATCGCCCAGGTCCAGCTCACCACGGGCAGCATTGACCAACTTCACATCCTTGTAGCTTTCCAGATAGCCCACCATCCATTCATCGACGGGATCACTGAGCAGCAAGACTTCAATGCCTTTTTTGCGGAACACTTCCAAGTGCGGGCTTTGTCGCGCGGCCGACGGGGTGTCCGCCAGCAGGTAGTAGATGCTGTCCTGCTCTGCAGGCTTGTTGTCCAGATAGTGATCCAGGGAGGTAGTCACCGAATCCGGGTTACTACTGGTGGCAAAGCGCAACAAGGCAGCGATGGCTTGCTGGTTATCACGGTCTTCGGCCACCCCTTCCTTGATCACTTGGCCAAACTGGGCCCAGAAGGTGGCGTACTGTTCATCATCATTGCTGAGTTTCTTCAGCATCTGCAGCACACGCTTGGTCAGCGCAGCACGAATTTTCTGTACCGGGCCATAATCCTGCAGCAACTCGCGGCTCACGTTCAGGGGCAGATCCGGGGCATCAATCACCCCCTTGATGAAGCGCAGGTACTGGGGCAGAAACTGTTCTGCATCATCCATGATGAAAACGCGCTGGACGTATAACTTCAGGCCACGGTTGGCTTCACGCTGGTACAGATCAAACGGCGCCCGGGCCGGAATATAAAGCAGGCTGGTGTACTCCAGCTTGCCTTCCACCTTGTTATGGCTCCAGGTCAGTGCGTCCTGAAAGTCATGACTGATGTGCTTGTAAAAGTTCTGGTATTCCTCATCCGTGACTTCGCTTCGCGGCCGTTGCCAGAGCGCGGTGGCGGAATTCAGCGTTTCCTCTTTGGCCTCGTCATCACCGTCCGGGGCTGTCACCAACACAATCGGGAAAGCCACGTGGTCGGAATACTGGCCAATCACCTGGCGAATTTTAAAATCATCAAGAAAATCACAGGCATCGTCACGCAGATGCAAAATCACTGCTGTGCCGGATTCATCACGGGTAAGCGGCTCCACGGAAAACTCACCTTTCCCGTCACTCTCCCAACGCACGCCATCAGCCGCGGCTTCGCCGGCCTTGCGGGTTTCCACGGTGACGGTGTCAGCCACGATAAAGGCCGAATAAAACCCCACACCGAATTGACCAATCAGCTGAGCATCTTTCTTCTGATCACCGCTCAGGTTGGCGAGGAATTTTTCCGTTCCGGAACGGGCAATCGTGCCCAGATTATCCACTACCTCATCCTGGCCCATGCCAATGCCGTTGTCGGTAATGGTCAGCGTGCCCGCGTCCTTGTCCACTTGCAGGGTAATGCGGGGTTCATCACCCTGCTCCAGCAGCGCAGGATTATCCAGCGCCTGGAAACGTAGCTTGTCGCACGCATCCGATGCATTGGATATCAACTCCCGCAAAAAGATTTCACGGTTGCTGTAAAGAGAATGAATCATCAAGTGAAGAAGGCGGGATACTTCCGCCTGAAACCCATGGGTTTGTTTTTCTGCTGACACGATTAACTCCTGAACCTGCGGGTAATGTTGAGGAACAGATATGGGCAAACCGTTTTTTTTCAAGGGGGCGAGCTAACGCCTGATCAGATGAGACAAGGCGGAATCCAGGTCCGGAAATCGGAAAATGAAGCCCTGCTGCTCCAGGCGGCGGGGATAAACCCGCTGCCCGCCAAGCAGCATGGCCGATTGCTCGCCTAAGCCCGCCTTGAGCGCCGCGGATGGCACACGCAGCAGCGCCGGGCGCTTCACTTTTCGGGCAAGGCTGTGATGGAACTCGCGCTGGGTCACCGGCGCCGGCGCACAGGCGTTGAACACGCCGTCCACACCCGGGGTTTCCAGCGCCCGCACCAGCACCGCCACCATGTCGTCAATATGCACCCAGCTCAGCCACTGGTTGCCGTCACCGAGCATGGCGCCAAGCCCAAGCCGATACACCGGCAGCAACTTGCTCAACATGCCGCCATCGCTACCCAGCACGATACCCGTGCGCACCAGGCATAACCTTACCCCCTGGCGCGATACCGGCCGGGCGGCCTGCTCCCAGGCGTCGCAAAGCAAGTAACCGAAATCACGCCTGCGCGCCGGGCTTTCTTCAGACAGTTCGGCGTTGTCCGCGTTGCCATAGAACCCCACGGCTGATCCGGAAACCAGCACCGCCGGTTTACGATCCAACCGGGACACCAGCCCCACCACGCCTTCCGTGACACCGACCCGCGACGCAAACAGCGTTTTCTTGCGCCGTTCAGTCCAGCGGCCGGCAAACAGGCTTTCGCCAGCCAGGTTGACGATGCCGTCAATCGCTGCATCGTTCTCTATGTCATCCAGAGATGTCACCAGGCGCGCCCCTTCCGGCAGCACGCGAGCGGCTTTACGGGGTTTGCGGGTGAGAACGGTCAGCTCGTGGCCGTGGGCAGCCAGTCGCCGGCAAAGATGCTGGCCAATGAACCCACTGCCACCGGTTATCAGTACCTTCAACGGGCAGCCTCTATGTGGCGAATACTGTCGATATCGTAGAAGTACTCCATATTGCCCGCGCCCAACGGCACACTCAAGGTCAGGTGATCGTCAGCCACTGCCTGCAAAATCCCCGTGCGCCGGGGACCCTCATTGGTCTCAATCGTCACGTTTTTCCCTACCAGTGCCTTGAGTTCACTGCTCGCAGCCGGAGTTTGTTCAGCGGGCACGGTCTCTGCGGTATGGCTCGGGGCAGCCGCTGGCTCTGCCGGCTCAACCCCAACGGCCTCCGGCTGATCGCCCTCAGACGCCGTCAGCACCACTTTCTGACCGGAGGACAGAGTCAGGAACTTTAATTCATCCGCCCCCACACTGCGCTCCACATTGCCACTGCCCACATTCATTACCAGCCACAGGCGATCGCCACCCACCTTGCGCAAGACGCCTTCCAGAGTTCGCCCTCCGGTGGTTTCCAGCACCACCGACTGGTTTTCGTACGCCACCAGTTCCGGGAACGTCTGCGTAATCGGTTCTGGCGCAGCCCGTTCTGGTTCAGCCGGCTTCTCGGCGCTTGGCGTCACCAGCTCCAACCCGCCCTCTTTTGCGGCGGTGGTGACACGGGTTTCCATGGAGCCAGCAACCACTGCCCAGCCCACGTCACTCTTCTCCAGACGTACCGTGCGTTCCTGCACGGCACCATTACTCAATTCCACCACGGCCATGACCTGGCCGCTGTTTTCCGTGCGGCGCAGGGTCACATGTCGGGCCTCAATCGTGCTCACGGCCCCTTCTGGAAATTGGGTTCGCAGAAACTCCTCCGCCACATGGGCCAGGGTATCTTCGTGATCAAAGTACAGGTCGACCTGGCCGTTGCGGTAACGCAGATTATTGGTATGGGCGGTGAAGTCCCCGGTCAGATAGCTCTTGAAACTGTCCGGCATGACCAACACAAGGGAACCGGAAAGCTGCCCTGTATCCAGCGGTGCCAGCGCCAGCTCCATACGATAGCCGCCGTCGAAAATACGGGTTTCAGGGTAATCCTGGTTCTCCGGCTTCCAGGACAGATGCACCACAGGGCCATCCTCATCAGACGGGCCCACAATCAACGTTCGACGTTCGGTAATGTCTTCCGGGTTCCAGCCCAGCAGAACGCGCACTTCCAGATCGGCCAGAAAGCCTTCGCCCTGGCTCAGGGTCAATACCCCATCAATGAGAGCAACCCGGTCGTAGCGGAATGTCTCACCGTGCAAACGCCCGGTCAGGCGCTTACCCTGCCCTGCCACGACCAGCAGAGCGGACTCTTCCGAGGAAACAAAAGCCGTGCTGCTGGCTTTTTTCTCACCACGCAGTACCTGACCACTCTGGCTGGATACCGGTTGCGTAGAAACGTCCCCCGCCAGGCTCCCGCCTGTGACCACGAACAGGCCTATGCCAACCGCAGTGGTCAGCACCGCTGCCACACGGCCCAGCGCCCACCAGCGATAATATTCCCAATGGCTTTGCACCTGCCCCAAGCTTACCAGAGGTACCAGAAAAAAAAGCGAGCTGTGGCCCCGGCTACCGGCTTCATGCATCAGCCCCAGCGTGGTGATGATGAGTGCGCTTACCCCAACAATAATCAGCAGTTCTGCCATATTCTTATTCTCTCCACGGGTCGTCGCCCTACCGATAACCGGCGAACTTCCCCCACTTTACAAAGCCTTTTGCGGGCATTCCAGCACTTAAGTTACTGATTTTTCTATTAGAGTGAAGGGCATGATATGCATCACATTTAGCCTTCCCGAACCGCCCGCTGCAAGCGGTTATTCATCATTACGCAGACCTTCTGCCCGGACGTTCAGCGCCACTCATCATTGAAAAGAAAAAAAAACTTGTCAGGCTGAAAGTCAGAGGATATACAGGCGCTGAGGACATTGGGAAACCGGGGAACCGGACCCGATGGCCCCGTGTAACAGGTTGTTTGAGGAGGTCAGGAAGGAGGCCACCATGAGTAACCATCGTAATGAGCAAGACCTTGATTCGGAAGATCTGCTGATGAACGAAGATTTCGATATCCTGGATGACAATGTGGATGAGGAAGAGCAGGAAGAGCGTAGTGCTCGCAGCCGCTCCTTCAATATGGACATGCGCCATCGCATCGAAGATCGGCTGGAAGAGCGCCGCCTGAAAAAGGAACTCAATGAATACGAGTCCTTTGACCTGGACGACGACCTCCTCCACTAAGCCCACAAAAAAGGCCGGCAAATGCCGGCCTTTTTTGTATCGCCAACGGCGGATTTACCAGCCAGTCGCTTCTTTCACGGCTTTGCCGATTTCTGCCGGGTTGCGCACGGTCTTCACACCCGCCGCTTCCAGAACTGCAAACTTTTCATCTGCCGTCCCTTTACCACCGGCAATGATGGCGCCAGCGTGGCCCATGCGTTTGCCCGCCGGAGCCGTTACGCCCGCGATGTAGCTCACCACCGGCTTGGTGACGTTCTCCTTGATATAGGCAGCCGCTTCATCTTCTGCGGTACCGCCGATCTCACCCACCATCACAATGGCTTCGGTCTGCGGGTCATTCTGGAACAATTCCAGCGCATCAATGAATGTCATGCCCGGAATCGGGTCACCGCCAATACCAATACAGGAAGACTGACCAAAGCCCAGCTTGGTGGTTTGGTTAACCGCTTCATAGGTCAGGGTACCGGAGCGGGACACGATGCCTACCTTGCCCGGCTTGTGGATATGGCCCGGCATGATCCCGATTTTGCACTCACCCGGAGTAATTACCCCAGGGCAGTTCGGGCCGATCAGACGAACGCCGTCCATGCGGGAGATATACTCTTTGACGAAAAGCATATCCAGCGCAGGAACCCCTTCGGTAATGCAGACGATCAGTTCGATGCCGGCGTCTGCGGCTTCCAGAATGGAGTCCTTGCAGAACGGTGCGGGCACATAGATCACGCTGGCGGTGGCGCCGGTTTCAGCCACGGCTTCTGCCACGGTGTTGAATACCGGCAGGCCCAGGTGGGTCTGGCCGCCTTTACCCGGGGTGACACCACCCACCATCTGAGTGCCGTACTCAATGGCCTGTTCAGAGTGGAGTGTGCCCTGGCTGCCGGTGAAGCCCTGGCAGATAACCTTGGTGTTTTTATCGATCAATACGCTCATGCGGCACCTCCCACTGCTTTCACTACCTGTTCGGCAGCATCATCAAAACTTTGTGCGGCAATGATGTTCATGCCGCTTTCTGCCAGCTTCTGGGAACCCAGCTCCGCATTGTTACCTTCCAGACGAACCACAACCGGGACCGTCACGCCCACTTCTTCCACAGCACCGATAATGCCTTCGGCAATCAGGTCACAACGGACAATACCGCCAAAGATGTTCACCAGAACGCCCTTTACCTGATCATCAGACAGGATGATCTTGAACGCTTCGGTAACGCGCTCTTTGGTCGCACCACCGCCCACGTCGAGGAAGTTGGCCGGCGCACCGCCTTTCAGCTTCACCAGGTCCATGGTGCCCATGGCCAGGCCCGCACCGTTCACCATGCAACCGATGTTGCCGTCCAGCGCCACGTAGTTCAGGTCCCACTCGGCAGCACGACGCTCACGCTCGTCCTCCTGACTGGGATCGTCCAGAGCCTTGATGTCCGGATGACGATACAGCGCGGAGCCATCCACGTTGATCTTGGCATCCAGGCAGTGCAGATCGCCCTCATCGGTAATCACCAGCGGGTTCACTTCGATCAGCGCCAGGTCCTTGTCGATGAACAGCTTGGCCAGGCCTACAAAGATCTTGGCAAACTGGTTGACCTGTTTGCCTTCCAGGCCCAGCTGGAACGCAATTTCACGAGCCTGGTAGGGCTGTGCCCCCACCAGCGGGTCGATTTCCGCTTTGAGGATTTTCTCCGGGGTTTCTTCTGCGACCGTTTCGATGTCCACGCCACCTTCGGTGGAGGCCATGAAGACGACACGGCGGCTGGCACGGTCCAGTACCGCACTCAGATACAGCTCTTTGGCAATATCGGTGCAGGTTTCCACCAGGATTTTTGATACCGGCTGGCCGTGTTCATCGGTCTGGAACGTCACCAGGTTTTTGCCCAGCCACTGCTTGGCAAACGCCGCCGCGTCTTCCGGGGTATCCACCAACTTCACACCACCGGCTTTACCGCGACCGCCAGCGTGCACCTGGGCCTTCACTACCCACTTGTCACCACCGATCTCTTTCGCCTTTGCTGCTACCTCTTCCGGGGTATCACAGGCAAAGCCGGTAGAGACTGGCAACCCATAATCAGCAAAAAGCTGTTTTGACTGATACTCATGGAGATTCATGCCAATACTTCCATCATCAATGAATTAGTGGCGCCCTGTTCAAGCGCCGTTATCGCTGCCGTTCAAATGCCGCGCTATTTCTTGCGACGGCGCTGCGCCACATGGATTGCTTTAAAGTCCGTGGCCAAGGCTGCTTCATGAACGGTTTCTGACAGGCTTGGGTGACCAAACACCATCAGCTGCAAATCTTCCACGGTAGCCCCAAACTCCATGGCTATAACGCCTTGCTGAATCAGCTCGGACGCCTGCGGGCCTACTACGTGCATTCCCAGAATACGGTCGGTCTTTTCGTCGGCTACAAACTTCACCATGCCACCGGTTTCACCGGCCGCCATGGCTCGCCCATTGGCCGCAAAGGGTACGGCTCCGGTCTTGTAAGCATCACCGGAATCCTTTACTTCCTCTTCGGTCTTGCCGACCCATGCCACTTCCGGGTGGGTATAAATCACCCCGGGAACGGCGTCGTAGTTCACCTGGGTGCTTTCACCCATGATCACTTCCGCCACCATGACACCTTCCTCAATGGCCTTGTGGGCCAAGGCCGGACCACGCACCAGGTCACCAATGGCGTAAACGCCGGGGACATCAGTGCGGCACTGGCTGTCCACGTAAATATAATTACGCTCATCCAGGCTGACACCGGCGTCCTGGCTAAGCAGGCCTTCGGTATAAGGACGACGGCCCACCGCCACAATCAAGCGATCGAAGGTTTCTTCCTGCTCGCCATCCTTGTCGGTGAAGCTCACCACGACCTGATCCTTCTTCACTTCGGAACCGGTGACGCGGGCGCCCAAGCGAATATCCAGCCCCTGTTTGGTGAACTGCTTCTGGGCATCCTTGGCAATCTGCTTGTCCACCGCAGGCAGGAAGTCATCCACCGCCTCCAGCACAACAACCTCACTGCCCAGACGGCCCCAGACACTGCCCAACTCCAGGCCGATCACGCCGGCACCAATCACACCAAGGCGCTTGGGCACCTTGTCAAAATCCAGTGCCCCGGTGGAATCCACAATCACTTTTTGGTCGACGGACGCCACGGGAATATCCACCGGCACAGAACCGGCAGCCAGAATGACGTGCTCGGCCTGCAAGGTCTGTGTGTCGCCTTCCAGAGGCTGGAATTCCACCTGCTTGCCGCTTTTCAACTGGCCTGTGCCCTGCAACCAGGTCACCTTGTTGGCCTTGAACAGCTGGGCAATACCACCGGTAAGATTCTTGACGATGGTGTCCTTGCGCTTGAGCATGGTCTCAAGGTCCAGGTCTGCACCCTTGATCTTGATGCCATGGTCTGCCAGAGCGGATTCGGTTTCGTGGTATTTCCATGAAGAATCCAGCAGCGCCTTGGATGGAATACAGCCCACATTCAGACAGGTGCCGCCCAGAGCCGGCTCATCCTGTTTGTTGATACGCTTTTCGATACAAGCCGTGTTCAGCCCCAGTTGCGCACACCGGATCGCGGCCACATAGCCACCAGGACCACCACCAATGATGATGACGTCGTAGTTGTCACTCATGCTCTATTCCTTCTATCGCTGGCACGCTTCACGCAACACGCTGGCACGCCATGTCGCGTGTGCGTGCCAGCATGAAGCGTGCAGGCGTACATTCAGATATCCAGCAGCAGGCGCGCCGGATCCTCGATAAAGTTTTTCACTGCAACCAGGAACTGCACCGCTTCCTTGCCATCGATAAGGCGATGATCATAGGACAGGGCCAGATACATCATTGGCAGGATTTCCACTTTGCCGTCCACCGCCATGGGCCGTTCCTGGATCTTGTGCATACCCAGAATCGCCGTTTGCGGCGGGTTCAGAATCGGCGTGGAAATCAGCGAACCGAACACCCCGCCGTTGGAAATGGTGAAGGTGCCGCCGGTCATCTCTTCAATGGACAGCTTGCCCTTCTGGGCTTTCTGGCCGTACTCGATGATCTGCGATTCCACTTCTGCTAGGCCTTTCTGGTCCGCATCGCGAAGCACAGGCACAACCAGCCCCCGCTCGGTGGAGACTGCCACACCCACGTCGTAGTAACCGTGATAAACGATGTCTTCACCGTCGATGGAGGCGTTCACCGCCGGGAAGCGCTTCAGGGCTTCCACACAGGCACGGGTAAAGAACCCCATAAAGCCGAGACGCACGTTATGGGCTTTCTCGAATTCCGGCTGATAATGCTTGCGCATATCCATGATCGGTTTCATGTTGACCTCGTTGAAGGTGGTCAACATGGCCGAATCCTGCTGGGCCGACACCAGGCGCTCGGCAATCCGCTTGCGCAAACGGGTCATTGGCACCCGACGCTCTTCACGCTCACCCGGTGCTCCCGGTACGTCCAGAGTCGCCGGTTGTTGCGGCGCAGGCTGGCTGGCACGTTTCTCCGCTTTCTCAGTGATGACCTTTTCTACATCACCCTTGGTAATGCGGCCACCGCGGCCTGTGCCTTTCACCTGGTCTGCGGCGATGCCATGCTCGCTCATCAGCTTACGGGCCGCCGGGCCCGCCTGATCGCCGGCACTGTCATCGTCGTCAGCAGGCTCGGACTTCGCGTCCGCTTTCTCTTCCTGCTTGTCATCCTTCTTGTCCGCAGAGTCATCATCACTCTCTGCCTTTGCCGGCTTCTCATCGCTCTTGCCGGCACTGCCGCTGGCCCCTTCATCGAAGGTACCCAATACCTGCTGGCTTTCTACGGTTTCACCCTCGGCCGCCATGATCTTGCTGACCACGCCATCGGCCGGTGCCACCACTTCAAGCACAACCTTGTCGGTTTCAATATCGACCAGCAGCTCATCACGCTTCACCGCTTCACCTTCCTGTTTGTGCCAGGTGGCTACGGTGCCGTCTGCTACTGATTCCGGGAACTGCGGGGCTTTGATATCAGTCGCCATGCCTAATCCTTAACTGTTACTTAATCTCGAAGGCGTCCTGAACCAGACGCTGCTGTTGTTCCACGTGCAGTGACATTGAACCTGCCGCCGGGGCGGCCGCCATATCGCGGCCAGCGTAATGCACAGGCCCCACGCCAGCTTTTGTTGCTACACGGTACATATGATGCTGAGAGCAATACCAGGCGCCCTGATTCATGGGCTCTTCCTGACACCAGACCAGATGCTCCAGGTTCGGATAGCTCTCAAGAATCTCCTGCAAGCGCTGTTCCGGGAACGGGTACAACTGCTCAATGCGAACCAGCGCGGTATCGCTCAGATCATCGCCATCGCGTTTTTCCAGCAGGTCGTAGTAGACCTTCCCGGAACACATCACCACGCGCTTGATCTTCTTGCGATCCAGATCAGCCAGGTCATCCAGCACCGAATGGAAGGTGCCATGGGCCAGATCTTCCAGTGCGGATGTGGCCTTTTTATGGCGCAACAGGCTCTTCGGACTCATTATCACCAGCGGTTTACGCAGTGGCCGTACAGCCTGACGGCGCAGCAGGTGATAAATCTGACCGGGAGTGCTCGGCACACAGACCTGCATGTTGTGCTCAGCGCACAGTTGCAGGAACCGTTCCAGCCGTGCAGAAGAGTGCTCCGGGCCCTGCCCTTCATAGCCGTGGGGAAGCAGCATGGTCAGGCCACACAAACGGCCCCACTTGGCCTCGCCGGAAGAGATGAACTGGTCAATTACCACCTGGGCACCATTGGCGAAATCACCAAACTGAGCTTCCCAGATCACCAGGGATTTTGGCGTGGTAGTCGCGTAGCCATATTCGTACCCCAACACCGCTTCTTCAGACAGCAATGAATCGTAGATATCGAAGCGCGGCTGATCCTCGTAGAGGTGTTGAAGCGGCACATACTGCTCACCGTCTTTCTGGTTGTGCAGCACCGCGTGGCGGTGTGAGAAGGTGCCGCGGCCACTATCCTGGCCGGTCAAGCGAATGGCAAAACCCTGATCCAGCAGCGTCGCATAGGCCATGGTTTCCCCGTAACCCCAGTTCAGGGGCAAGGCACCGGCGGTCATTTTGCGGCGGTCTTCAAGAATTTTCTTCACCTGACGCTGAACGACCACCCCTTCCGGCGGTGTTTCCAGGCGGGTAGCCAGATCCTGCAACTTCTTCAGCGGGTACGACGTATCCCAGTCATCTTCCACCTTGTGGCCAATGTAGGGAGACCAGTCCACGAACAGTGCCTTGTTTGGCTCACGCACCAGGGATTTCACCACATGATTACCGGCATCCAGCATGTCGCGGTAGTCATCCACGGTTTTCTGGGCTTCCTGTTCACTGATCACTTTTTCGTTGATCAGCTGCTCGGCATACAGGGTGCGGGTGGTCGGGTGGCTTTTGATCTTTTTGTACATCATCGGCTGGGTCGAGGACGGCTCGTCCGCCTCGTTATGCCCCGAACGGCGATAACAGATCAGATCAATCACCACGTCTTTCTTGAATTGCATGCGGTAATCCACCGCAAGCTGGGTGACGAAATACACCGCTTCCGGATCATCCGCATTCACGTGGAAGATCGGCGCCTGCACCATTTTTGCCACATCGGTGCAGTACTCGGTGGAGCGGGCATCATCACGCCGGCTGGTGGTAAAGCCCACCTGGTTGTTGATGATCACATGCAGGGTACCACCGGTGTGGAAGCCGCGGGTCTGGGACATCTGGAATGTCTCCATGACCACGCCCTGCCCGGCAAAGGCCGCATCACCGTGCAATATGATCGGAACAACCTGCTCGCCACCTTCGTCATCACGGCGATCCTGACGGGCACGTACCGACCCTTCCACCACCGGAGACACGATCTCAAGATGCGAGGGGTTGAAGGCCATGGCCAGATGCACTTCACCCCCAGACGTTTGTACGTTGGACGAGAAGCCCTGGTGATACTTCACGTCACCGGAGCCCGTTTCGTTGAAGCTCTTGCCGTCGAATTCTTCAAACAGGTCTTTCGGGCTTTTGCCCAGGGTGTTGACCAGCACATTCAAACGACCACGGTGGGCCATGCCGATCACCAGCTCCTTGGCGCCATAACTGCCCACGCGCTGGATGATTTCGTCCATCAACGGAATCAGCGATTCGCCGCCTTCCAGGCCGAAACGCTTGGTGCCGGGGTACTTGCTGCCCAGGTATTTTTCCAGGCCCTCGGCGGCGGACAGGCGCTCAAGAATATGCTTCTTGATGTCCGTACCGTATTCCGGGTGACAGCGCACGCCTTCCATGCGCTGCTGCAACCAGCGTTTTTCCGCGGTGTTGACCATGTGCATGTATTCCGCACCCACGCTGGAGCAGTAGGTACTGGTCAGGCAGTCAACGATATCGCGGAGGGAGGTCTCGGGCTTACCAATAAACAGGTTGCCCGTTTGAAATACGGTATCCAGATCAGCCGTGCTGAGACCGTGATGCGCCAGTTCCAGGTCTGGAACGGCTTCGCGCTCCATGATCCCCAGCGGGTCCAGCTTGGCCACCTGGTGGCCACGGTTTCGGTAGGCTGCAATCAAGTGCAGCACACGGACCTGACGACGCTCATGCTCCGTGCTGACCGCACCGGCACCAAACTTCTGCACACGCGAGCGGTTCTTCGCCTGCAACAGGAAGTATTCACGCACGGCGGCGTGGGGCACGTCGGATTCGACGGCGGTATCAACACTGGGGAGTTTTTCGAAATAAACGCGCCAGTCTTCCGGCACGGAATTAGGATCGGTCAGGTAGGATTCGTACAGTTCATCGACATAGGCAGCGTTGGCTCCCCCGATATGGGAGGACTGCCATTGCCGCTGCATGGAACTGTCTTGCATGTTAGCTCGTTCCTTCGGCGGGAGGTTGTCACACTCTGTGGTATGAGTAACTGCGACCACAGGGGGGCGACCCTGTTCCCGTACGCTCGTATTTTTCGGAACAACGCCTTTTAAGCCCTGTTCCACCCATGAGATGCAACCTGCTATCTCGCCCATACCGGGTCGGGTCTGGGTAGAAGCTTGCTACCTCTCGTCGAGGGATTACCTCGAACTGCTATCTAGTGTAGCCCTTTTAATTCGGTTTTGTTAGGCACCGAATTCATAAAGTAACTTATGACTCTTTCCGAATGTTTCTGCCATTGGCAAAACGTCGAATAGACAGCACAAAACGCCATCATCGACTTTATTAGATACAAAAAAGGCGGCCATCAGGCCGCCTTTTTCGTTTCGGGTCAGATGCCCCGCTCCAACAGCATGGAACGGATATGGCCGATGGCCCGGGTCGGGTTCAACCCTTTTGGGCAAACGCTGACGCAGTTCATGATGCCGTGGCAGCGGAACAGGCTGAAGGGGTCGTCCAGTTTGGACAGACGCTCTTCAGTCACTGTGTCGCGGCTATCCGCCAGGAAGCGGTAGCTCTGCAACAGGGCTGCCGGACCCAGGAACTTGTCCGGGTTCCACCAGAAGCTCGGGCAGCTGGTTGAACAGCAGGCACAGAGAATACACTCGTACAGGCCATCCAGCTTCTCGCGCTCTTCCGGGCTCTGCAGGCGCTCGATGGCCGGAGCCGGCGAGCTGTTCTGCAGGTACGGCTGCACTTTTTCGTACTGGTTGTAGAACATACCCATGTCCACCACCAGATCGCGAATGACCGGCAGACCCGGCAGCGGGCGCAGGATCAACGGCTTTTTGCCTTCCAGTACACCCGGCGCCACCTGGGACAGCGGAGTGATACAGGCCAGGCCGTTCTTGCCGTTCATGTTCATGCCGTCGGAACCGCAAACACCTTCACGGCAGGAGCGACGGTAGGACATGGATTCGTCCTGCTCTTTCACCAGAGCGAGAATGTCCAGCACCATGAGGTCTTTACCCTGGGTATCGACCTCATACTCCTTCATGCTCGGCTCACGATCCGTTTCCGGATTGTAGCGATAGATACTGACTTTCATCGTTAGCTCCCCTTAGTAGGTCCGCGCCTTGGGCTGGAAGGTGTCAACGGTCTTCGGCTTGAAGTTCACGTCACGCTTGCCCAGCTTCTTGGCTTTGGGGTCGAAGATGGAGTGGCACAGCCAGTTCTCATCGTCACGATCCGGGTAATCGTAGCGGGAATGCGCGCCACGACTTTCGGTACGGCCTTCGGCCGCGATGGCGGTGGCTTCCGCCACTTCCAGCAGGTTATCCAGCTCCAGCGCTTCAATACGCGCGGTGTTGAACGGCTTGCTCTTGTCATCCAGGTGCGCCTTGGCAATCCGCTCACGCAGATCCGCCAGCTTGGCCACGCCTTCCGCCATCAGGTCGCCCTTGCGGAACACCCCGAAGTGGTTCTGCATCACACTCTGCAGCTCTTTGCGCAGTGTGGAGACAGACTCACCACCCTTGGAATCGTCCCAACGGCGAACCCGGGACAGCGCTTCATCAATGTCGGCATCGCGCGGCTCGTATTGAGTCATACCCTGACGCAGGGCATCTTCAATGTACAAACCGGCGGCGCGACCGAATACCACCAGATCCAGCAGCGAGTTACCGCCCAGGCGGTTGGCACCGTGTACAGATACACAGGCCACTTCGCCCACCGCGAACAAGCCGTTAACGAACTCGGCGTCACCTTCATGCCCACCGGTCAGCTTGAGCGCCTGACCATGAACATTGGTGGGGATACCGCCCATCATGTAGTGACAGGTCGGCACAACCGGGATCGGCTCTTTCACCGGATCGGTCTGCGCGAAGGTAATGGCCAGTTCACAGATGCCCGGCAGGCGGCTGTGCAGCACCTCTTCACCCAGATGATCGAGCTTCAGGTAAACGTGGTCACCGTCCGGACCGTCGCCACGACCATCCAGAATTTCCATCATCATGGAACGGGCAACAACGTCGCGGGACGCCAGATCTTTGGCGTTCGGCGCGTAACGCTCCATGAAGCGCTCGCCGTCCTTGTTGATCAGATAGCCACCCTCGCCCCGGCACCCTTCGGTTACCAGTACACCGGCGCCGGCGATGCCGGTGGGGTGGAACTGCCACATTTCGATGTCCTGCACCGGCAGACCAGCACGCAGAGCCATGCCTACGCCGTCACCGGTGTTGATCAGGGCATTGGTGGTGGAGGCGTAAATGCGACCGGAACCACCAGTGGCAAAGACGGTTGCCTTGGCCTTGAAGAACACGGTCTCGCCAGTTTCGATGTCGATGGCGATCACACCACAAACATTGCCGTCAGCGTCTTTGACCAGTTCTGCGGCGTACCACTCATTGTAGAACTGGGTGCCGTTCTTCAGGTTTTGCTGGTACAGCGTGTGCAGCAGCGCGTGGCCGGTACGGTCAGCGGCCGCACAGGTACGAGCTGCCTGGCCACCTTCACCGAAGTTCTTGGACTGACCACCAAACGGACGCTGGTAAATACGCCCTTCTTCGGTACGGGAAAACGGCAGGCCCATGTGGTCCAGCTCGTAGACCGCTTCGGGTCCAACATTACACATGTATTCGATCGCGTCCTGGTCACCGATGTAATCGGAACCTTTCACGGTGTCATACATGTGCCAGCGCCAATCATCGTTGGGATCGGCGGACGCGATCGCACAGGTAATACCGCCCTGGGCGGATACAGTGTGCGAACGGGTCGGGAAGACTTTGGAAATCAGCGCAGTCTTGAAACCGGACTGGGCCATTTGCAGTGAGGCGCGCATACCGGCACCACCACCACCTACGACGATAGCGTCAAACGTAATAGTGCGAATGGACATGGATTACGCCCCTCCCCAGATCAGAACCAGACCCCAAAGCAGGTACACAACAAGCGCCAGAGCAATTGCCAACTGGGCAATCAGGCGCACGCCGGTGGCGGCTTTACCAAAGGTCAGGCTGGTCAGGTAGTCCGTGGTTACGCCCCACAGGCCCACCCAGGTGTGTGCAGCGACAGAAATTACCAGCAGGGTGTTGGCTATCTGCATGCAGATAGATCCCATGAAGGCTTTCCAGCTGCCATAGTCCAGATCACCCGCGGTGATCAGATAACCCAGCATGCCGATCATGTAGACACCGATGATGACAGCGGATACGCGCTGAATGAGCCAGTCATACAGGCCGTTACGGCCCAGGCTCGTTACACTGGTTACCATATCCAGACTCCTACCAGCAGAATCAATACCGCAGAGATGATGAAGGCCAGCTTGGCGCCACGACGGCCGCCTTCCAGGCTTTCACCAACACCGGTGTCCATAATCAAGTGACGAATGCCCGCCACCAGGTGGTACAGCAATACAGACAAAATGCCCCATACCACCAGCTTCACCAGCAGTGAGGTCATCATCAGTTCTTTCAGGTCCGCAAAGCTCTCGGGAGACGCCAGGGAGCGATCCAGCATCCACAGCAGAATCGGCAATGCCAAAAAGATGGCAACGCCGGTTACACGGTGGGTGATAGATGCTATAGCCGTGACCGGGAACTTGATCGTGCTCAGATCGAGGTTAACGGGTCGCTTATCGTTCACGGTAGCCTACTTATAGCCAGGCCTCAGTTAAGAGGCGGTTGTCGGGAACTTGGCAGAGTTATTGAGATCAAAACGTGAAGCCTGATCTCAATAACTCTGCCCGGGCCGGGGTGGGCCCGTGTGAAACCCCCAGCAGGAGGTTTCTGCCGGGCGGCAGTATATCGCCGCCACTTACGCAAAACAAACGCTCCGACCGACAATTATTGCCCACTTACCGGCTAACGCCTTGATTTACAATGATGCACCTGATGTGAACGCCGTGAATTTGTGTTGCACCATGCTGAGGCAAAATCGTCATTCTGCCGTAACAAGCTGTTTACCCTACAAAAGTCTGACTCCCCGGTTCTCGGCTGCGCGTTGACAAAGGTGTGTCAAAACTTTACCTTCCCCCGCGCTTTGGAGGACCTTCCTTACCTTGAGGAACGTTCCCTCGTCCGCCAATGGAGAGATTCCCATGACCGAGAAGAAAGCCACTCTCAAGGTAGAGGGTCAGGACCTGGACCTGCCGATCTACACCCCGACTCTGGGCCGCGACGTTATCGACGTGTCCAAACTGGTAGCTAACGGCGTCTTTACTTTCGACCCGGGTTTCACCTCTACCGCTTCCTGTGAATCCAAGATCACCTTTATCGATGGTGAAGTGGGTAAACTTCTGCACCGCGGCTACTCCATCGAGGAGCTGGCAGGTCAGTCTGATTATCTGGAAGTGTGTTACACCCTGCTGTACGGCGAACTGCCTACCGCAGAGCAACGGGATCAGTTCATCAGCACCGTGAAGAACCACACCATGGTGCACGAGCAGATCCGCAACTTCTTCAACGGTTTCCGCCGCGATGCCCACCCGATGGCCATCATGTGTGGTGTAGTTGGCGCCCTGTCCGCCTTCTACCACGACTCACTGGACATCAATAATCCTGAGCACCGTGAAATCACCGCGTACCGCCTGATCGCCAAGATGCCCACCATCGCGGCCATGTGCTACAAGTACGCGCTGGGCCAGCCCTTCATGTACCCGCGCAACGACCTGGGTTACGCAGAAAACTTCCTGCACATGATGTTCGGCAACCCCTGTGAAGAATCCAAGATCAGCCCGACCCTGGCCAAGGCCATGGATCGCATCTTCATCCTGCATGCGGACCACGAGCAGAACGCCTCCACCTCTACCGTGCGTCTGGCAGGCTCCTCCGGTGCCAACCCGTTCGCCTGTATTGCTGCTGGTATCTCTGCCCTGTGGGGCCCGGCACACGGTGGCGCCAACGAAGCCGTGCTGAACATGCTCGATGAAATCGGTCACATCGATAACATCGACGCCTACATTGCCAAGGCCAAGGACAAGAATGACCCGTTCAAGCTGATGGGCTTCGGTCATCGTGTCTACAAGAACTACGATCCGCGTGCCACCGTGATGCGCGAGTCCTGCCACGACGTTTTGGCCGAACTGGGTGTGAACGATCCGCAGCTGGAACTGGCCATGAAGCTGGAAGAAATCGCGCTGAACGACCCCTACTTCAAAGAGAAGAAGTTGTTCCCGAACGTGGATTTCTACTCCGGCATCATCCTGAAAGCCATCGGGATCCCGACCTCCATGTTCACCGTAATCTTTGCCCTGTCACGCACCGTAGGCTGGATTGCGCACTGGAACGAAATGATCTCCAACCCGTACAAGATTGGCCGTCCGCGCCAGCTGTACACCGGCGAAGCCGAACGTTCATTCGTTCCGGTCAACGAGCGCAAATAAGCGCCTCGTTATCGCCTGACAAAAAAACCGCCTTCGGGCGGTTTTTTTGTGTCTGCAAAAAACCGCCGCGAGTTAAAACTTTCGCTCCCTGAAACTCGCTGCTCGCTCACCGGGCAACAACGATTTCATCCTGCTGATTGAACGTTATTACCACCCTGCATTTGCGTGGTTGCGCCGTGCATGCAAGCATCATCGTCTCGCTAGCCAACGCAGACATGACAATGAAAAAAATCCTCGCGCTTCTCATCATCATCGCCATTGCCGCTTACCTGTTATTCTGGCCGGTCAGTATCGAGCCCGTCGCCTGGCAAGCCCCTACAGCCCCCGCCCTTGAAGGCCCCTACGCCACCAACACGACACTCAGTGACAGCCGCATACTCGGCAAGGATGAAGGCATTGGCCCGGAAGATGTGGCCATTGATGACGAAGGCTACCTGTACGTGGGCTATGTAGATGGCCGCATTGTTCGCTTTGATCCCGACGGCAACAACCCGGACCTGATCGCCAACACCGAAGGCCGGCCACTGGGTCTGGATTTTGCGCCCTCCGGCAACCTGATCGTTGCCGATGGCTACAAGGGGCTTTTGAGCATCAGCGCGGCCGGCGCCATCACAACCCTGAGCGACAGCGCTAACGGACTGGCCTACGGTTTTACCGATGACGTGGATGTGGACAGCAACGGCATCGCCTATTTCTCCGATGCCTCCAGCAAGTTTGGCCCGGCCATGCATGCCCGCGACGACATCATGGAACACGGCGGCCATGGGCGGCTGCTGCGTTACGACCCAGCCACCAACCAAGCCGAAGTCCTGCTTGATGGCCTGCAGTTCGCCAATGGTATCGCCCTGTCGCAGAATGAAGACTTCGTGCTGGTCACCGAAACGGGCAACTACCGCATCGTTCGCTACTGGCTCAAAGGCGACAAAGCCGGCACCCACGATATCTTCATGGATAACCTGCCCGGCATCCCGGATGGCATCTCGGCCAACGGCGACGGCACCTTTTGGCTCGCCCTGTTCAGCCCCCGCAATGCCATGCTCGACAGCCTTTCCGACAAACCCCTGCTGCGCAAAGTGGCCTTCCGTATGCCCAGCTTCCTGCAGCCGCAGCCGGTGCATCACGGCTTTGTGCTCGGTCTCGACGAGCAAGGACAGGTCACTCACAATCTGCAAGACAACAGCGACGGCGCCTTCGCCCCGATCACCAGCGCCGAACAGCACGGCAACACCCTCTACCTGGGCAGCCTTACCGAACCTCGCTTTGCCGCTTACCCCCTGGGCGATAACAGCGCCGCCACTCGCAGTAATCACGGAGACAGCAACAAATGAGCGCCCTGAACGCCGCCTTTATCGGACTCGGCACCATGGGCTACCCCATGGCCGGGCACCTGGCCGAGGCGGGCATTACCATGACGGTGTACAACCGCTCCGGTCAGCGGGCACAACAATGGACCGGGGACTACCCCGGCAGCCATGCCGCCACCCCCGCTGAAGCCGCCCAGCGGGCTGATCTGGTTTTTGTCTGTGTCGGTAACGACGACGACCTGCGTCAGGTAACGCTCGGCGATGACGGCGCCCTGCAAGGCCTTGCCAAGGGCGCGATTCTGATCGATCACACCACCGCCAGCGCAGAAATGGCCCGTGAGCTGGATACCGCCTGTCGGAAGCAGGGCAATCATTTTGTGGATGCCCCGGTCTCCGGCGGCCAGCAAGGAGCTGAAAACGGCCAACTGTCGATCATGTGCGGGGGTGAAGAGGCGATCTATCAGCGCGTACTGCCTACCCTTCAGCATTACGCCAAAGCCACCAACCTGATGGGACCGGCGGGCAGTGGCCAGCTGACCAAGATGGTCAATCAGATCTGCGTAGCCGGGCTGGTGGAAGGCCTCTCCGAAGGCGTCGCCTTTGCCCTGAACGCCGGCCTGGATGCCAGCAAAGTCTTCGAAACCATCAGCCAGGGGGCCGCCGGCTCCTGGCAAATGGTGAACCGGCACCAGACCATGATCGACGACCAGTATGAGCACGGCTTCGCCGTGGACTGGATGCGCAAGGACCTGGATATTTGCCTGAACGAAGCTGCCCGGAACGGGACACCCCTGCCCATCACTGAGCAGATAAACGACTTTTACCGGGATATTCAGGCCATGGGCGGGGGCCGCTGGGACACATCGTCCCTGTTGCGTCGATTGCAGAAAAAGCCTGAAGCCTGATGCCGCATGCCTGACGCAATAAAATTGAAACCCACACCACCACCGATGTCATTGTGGGTTTAGGCGTCAGGCACTCCGAAAGGCGAAAAAAGCCCTCATCAGAAGCCGGGGCTTTCCCTTAAATCCACGACAAATCTTCATTCAAGGCAACGGCAGTGCCCCTTTTTTGGGCACAAGCGCATCCGCATTCCCGTGTGAAAGCTGCTCTGCCACTTTTTTGGGCAACGCTTCCAACAACGGCTCGTACTCGCCAAGCACCCTTTCCATGCTGTCGAAATGCCCCACCAGGTCGGTTCCCAGGGTAAAACGGTCCGGGAATTCACGGATAAGGGCCAGCCACTCCTCGCTGGGCACGCCGTCATCAATCAGGTAGTGGTCCTTTACGCTCCACGACAGATCGATGTACAAATTGCCATAACGGCTCAACAACGCCCGCAAAATCGGCGGCAAGGTCCCCAGTGGCGCCTGTCGCTCTTCCACACCACCACTGGTGCCTGCGTGGGCCAGCAAAAAACGGGTTTCCGGGTGCTCACTGAGCGCCTCTTCCAGCTCCCCCAGATAGATCGGCGTCTCTTCGCGAAGGGAGGTCAGGTTGCTGTGCAGCAACACGGGAAGATCATAGCGCCCCGCCATTGCATACACCTTCATCAGTGCCGGGTGGTTGGCCCGGGGAGTCTCTCCTTCGGTCAGCGCAGTGAGCTGATCATGCCGGGTGAGAATTTCCCCCACCCCTTGCCACAGGCCCGGATAGCGCTCAATAAGGTGCTCCACCTGTTCCGCTGCATGCATGTCCGTGGGGTTGAAACCACTGATAAACGGCTGCAACCGCGCCTGCTGCTGCTTCGGCAACGACAACACCGCCTGGGCAACAATGTCATCCGTGGCACTGTAGTAATACAGCGGCGCCTCATCGCCCAGATAATACCGGGGGCGGCGTGGCGCCTCTGCCTGCCATTTTTTCATCACCGGCAGACCAAATACCCAGGCTCGCTCCACACCCGCCTCATCCATGGCCGCGATCATCGCCTGGGCGCCCTCACTGTCCTGCATGAAATCCACATAGTGCAGATGCGCATCAGTCCATTGCCGGCTCGCAACATCTCCTGCATTGGCACAGCCTGCCGACAGCGCTGCCAACAGCAACACTCCGCTACCCAACACATTAACCCTGTTTCCCATCCAGCCTCTCCAGCAAATGTTCACCAACCCGGCGCCCGGCCATCCAATGGGCGCAATACAGTGACTACAGACACCTCAGGTTGTTCATGGATATGACATTTTCTTGCCCTTCATGTCTCAATATAGACAATAACTAAAATATAGATCATTATTGGCACTAACAGGAGGCAAAACATGGAACCGGCAACAGCCTATACCCCACAAGCTCTGGACGATGGCGCCCGCCATGCGGCCTTGCGTGCCGTATTGAAGCTGCTGGAGCACTGGCAGTGCAGTGAAAAGGAGAAAATGGCGCTACTCGGTGTAGGCCGCTCCACCCTGCACAAATACCAGAGCCAGCCAGACAGCGCGCGGGTAAACCAGGATCTGCTGGAACGGCTCAGCTATCTGCTGAATATCCATCAGGCGCTACGTACCTTGTTCGGCAACAAGGAGAACGTGTACGGCTTTGTGCGCATGGCCAACCATAACGCCTTTTTCAATGGTGCGACCCCCATGAGCATTATGGGCAACGGCCGGGTCGCCAGCCTCTATGAAGTACACCGCCAGCTCGACAGCCTGCGGGGCGGCCAATGGGGCTGAGTGAACCGGATACCGATGCCCTGCCGCGCACGACACTACGCGGACAAACCGCCTACCGGCTGGTCAATGGCAAATATCCCCCCATCGCCATCTTCGATGATGTGGCGGACCAGGCCGATTTCGATGCGCTGTTTGCCGTGCAGGCACTCACCAATCCACGCCTGCAGAATGATGTTGGCGAGCTGAACCGGGTACCGCCCGATCAACGCCCCTGGGGCATTCCCGGTTGTAACTACGCCCTCGGGCCTTTCGTGCATGTGAACCCGGCCGGTTCGCGCTTCTCTGCGGGCCATTACGGCGTCTTCTATTGTGCTGACCGTATGGCAACGGCCATTGCCGAAACCCGCTATCACCAGCAACGCTACTTCCAGCAGGTGGATGGCCTCAAATATGACCGCATCGTCATGCGCGGCCTGAAGGTCAATTTCACCGCGACACTCATCGATATCACTCCTGCCAGTGACCACCCACACTGGCATGCGCCCGATGATTACAGCGCAGCCCACCTGCTGGGCCAGCACCTAAAGGACCAGCAGCACAGCGGCATTCATTACGAATCAGTGCGGGCTGCCGGCAGCCATTGCTACGCCCTGCTGAGCCCTCACATTATCGCCAGCATTACCCCCAGCGCTCACTACGAATACATCTGGGACGGCGAAAAAATCGCCCACACCCTTACCATCCGGCGACTGAGCTGACGCAGGGAGCAGCATTTCCAGTAAGCGAAGCATCGGAGAGGAAGCATCTACTATTTGCGACTGATCCTGGGACCGCAGGATCAGACCAAGCCTTTAGCATGATGGACTAGTGCGTGAAACGTGATGCGGCCGCAAAGCGGCCATAAAAAAGCCCCACTCTTTCGAGTGAGGCTTTTCTATTTGGCGTCCCCTAGGGGAGTCGAACCCCTGTTACCGCCGTGAAAGGGCGGTGTCCTGGGCCACTAGACGAAGGGGACGTGTTTGGTGGAGCTAAGCGGGATCGAACCGCTGACCTCAACACTGCCAGTGTTGCGCTCTCCCAGCTGAGCTATAGCCCCAAATACCAGTGGGATCAGGTGCATCCCGGTAGGTGCGGCGTATTCTACCGGCCACCCCTACCCTGTCAAGCGCCAGCCAGCGGTTTTTTTCAGAATGAAGTCGATTTGACTACATCCTGAGCAAGTTGCTGAAAAACTGGGCGAAAATCAGTTTAAAGTTCAAAGTGAAAAGTTTAAACGCGGGAACGGCTATACAACACTGCCGTCTTGTTGCCGCGATTCAGGGTCTGTCCGCGGAGGAAACTTACCCGTCATCATGGCCCTCACCGCGCCTTTTCAAATTTGAACTTTGAACTTTCAACTCAGCCCACTAGCAGATCCCGGTAGGCCTTCTCCAGCTTCTTCATCTGCTTCTTGGATACCCCGCCCAATACCTCAATGGCGTGACGGATGCGGGCACGGCTGATGTCAGAACCGATAATCTCCATGGAGTCCACCACCGAGAAACTGGCACTGGTGCCGGCAATGGCGATGAAGACCGGGAACAGGAAATCCTTGATCTTCACTTCCAGGGCATCGGCGATAGCTTTGGCGTCGGCGAACAGGCCGTCACGGTTCCAGTCGTTGCGCGCTTCATAGGTCCAGAGCAGATACTGCAACCACACCTTGATGTCATCGGAGCCGTACTGCTTATGCTCGAAACTGGCTTCGGTGAGCGCCGGCATACCGTTAAAACAGAACGCTGCCTTGTCGGCCACTTCCGACAAGGTCTCCACCCGCTGACGCAGGTGCGGGATGATTTTCATTGCGTAGTCGCGGTTGTAGGCCCAGCCAAGGAGCGAATCCAGGAATTGCTCATCGCTCTGATCGCGCAACCATTGGCCGTTCAGCCAGCTGAGCTTCTCCACATCGAACACCGGCCCCCCCAGGGACACACGCTGGATATCGAACGCGCCCTGCATCTGCGCCAGCGAAAATTTCTCGCTCTCATCCGGCATGGACCACCCCATGCGTCCCAGGTAATTGACCAGCGCCTCAGGCAGGTAGCCCATGCGCTGATAGAACAGGATACTGGTGGGGTTCTTGCGTTTGCTGAGTTTGGATTTATCCGGGTTACGCAGTAGCGGCATGTGACACAGCGCCGGCATTTCCCAGCCAAAATATTCATAGAGCAATTTGTGCTTGGGCGCAGAGTTAAGCCATTCCTCACCACGAATTACATGGGTGATCTCCATCAGGTGATCGTCCACGATATTCGCCAGGTGGTAGGTTGGCATGCCGTCGGATTTCAGCAGAATCTGTGCATCGACCAGGGCCCAGTCCAGCTCGACCGTGCCGCGCAGCATATCCTGAATTTCACAGCGACCGTCCGTGGGGACCCGCATGCGAATCACGTAGGGTGCGTTATCAGCCTCACGTTTCCCCTGCTCATCGGCCGGCAGTTCCAGATCCGACGGCTTGAGCGCCCGATTTTCACCCTTCTCTTTCAGCTCGGCCCGTAGCACATCAAGCTCTTCACTGGTGCGGTAGCACTTGAACGCATGGCCCTTTTCGATCAACTCGTCCGCGTACTGGCGGTACATACCCTTACGTTCGCTCTGGCGGTACGGCCCATGCGGCCCGCCCACGTCCGGGCCTTCGTCCCAGGTCAGACCCAGCCATTTCAGAGAATCCAGGATCATCTGTTCGGACTGATCCGTGGAACGGGTCTGATCCGTATCTTCGATACGCAGAATAAACTGGCCACCATGCTGCTGCGCAAAGCAGCGATTGAACAAGGCAATATAAGCCGTGCCGACGTGGGGATCACCGGTGGGCGACGGGGCGACGCGAGTACGAACAGTCATGCTGACTCCAATAATGCAAACTGGCGCGGATTATACCTGTCAAAGCCGCCACCATGTAGACACGAAGCCCGGGGTTTCTGCTATGGTTATGACAACTTCGTGACTCCGGTTCACTCTGTTGCCCTATTTTGTCTGGCAGCAGGTCTTCATTGGATTCAACTGCTCAAGGAAAAGACCATGCGTATTCCGTTTCAACGTTCCCTGCTCGTCGCTGTGATTGCCAGCACTACCCTGCTGCAAGCCTGTTCCGACAACAGCGAAGACGCCACCAAAGAAGCTGCGGCTCCAGCTGCAAACGCCCCTGCCGCCACCGATCACAGTAATCACATGAACACCGATGACAGCGCTGAAAAACCTGCTGCCACCGGCATTACCCGCAGCCCCGCCCCGGAAGGCGCTGCCGCTGAAATCGTCAGCCCGGCCAATGGCGCCACCGTCAGCAGCCCGGTGAAGGTTGTCTTTGGTCTGGAAGGCATGGACGTGGCGCCGGCTGGCAACGAGCAAGACAACAGTGGCCACCACCACCTGCTGATCGACCTGGAAACCCTGCCGGACATGGGCATGCCGCTACCTGCCAACGACCAGGTGATTCACTTCGGTAAAGGCCAGACTGAAACCGAGCTGGAACTGGAGCCGGGTACCCACACCCTGCAGCTACTGCTGGGCGATTACCGCCATGTTCCCCATGAGCCACCGGTCATGTCCGAGAAGATCACCATCACGGTGGAATAAGAGCGCGGCTCGCCACTTAATTCCACACAAAAAAACGCGGGCCTGTCTTTGCCTATTAGCACTGACAGAGCCCGCGTTTTTTGTAGCGCCCAACATGTTGCTCGTTGCGCCTGAATGGTCCTTAAACCTTACCGCAACAGCAGGTGCGGCACCTTCGCTTCACGAATCATCTTGTTAGTGGTGCTGCCCACAAAGAATTCGCGGATGCGGGAATGGCCATAAGCCCCCATTACCACCAGGTCCACGTTGTGGCTCTGCTGGTACTGGTGCAAGGCAGGCTCCACCTCACCTTCAAGCGTGGCCGTTTGCACGTTATGCCCGGATTGTTCGAGCTGCCGAGCCGCCTCATCAAGCCCCTCATGGTTATTGCCAACCGTCACCAGATGACAATCCAGCCCCTGAAACAGCGGACTGTCAGCCAGCATGCTCACACCCTTGCGCGAAGTAGCACTGCCGTCGAATGCGAGCATGATGGTTTTCGGTGCCTGAAACTCCCCTGCCGTCACCAGGATTGGGCGATGCAGGCCGCGGATAACACGCTCGACATTGTCTCCCACCTGGGCACCAATACCCTCGTGCTCTTCGCCTTGCTTGCCAATGACCAGCAAACGCATCTCTTCTTCCAACTCGGCAAGCGTATCCACCAGATCACCGTGACGCTGACGTTGCTGCGGGTCGCTAATGCCAGCTTCGCTGGCGCGCTGACTTGCCGCTTCCAGCATCATCTTGCCTTGTTCCAGTGCCAGGCGGTTACGCTTGGCATCCAGATCTGCCAGCTCTTCCATCAAGTGCTCGCGACCACCCAGCGCCAGATTACCACTGAAATCGGCACTGACCGGGTAGCGCGAATGATCCAGCACATGCAACAAGGTCAGCGGCGCGCTCAGGCGCTGTGACGCCCAGGCAGCGTAGTCACAAACAGCCGTTGCAGCGTTGGAGCCGTCGATACAGGCGATGACATTCGTCATTGTTGTTCTCCTTTGGCGCTTAGTGGCCGCCCATCATTTTTTCAACGGCAGCGGGCTTGTCATGCACACCGAACTTGTCCACCAGCGTAGCACTGGCTTCGTTGAGGCCGACGATATCCACTTCGGTGCCTTCGCGGCGGAACTTGATCACGACCTTGTCCAGGGCGCCGATAGCGGTGATATCCCAGAAGTGGGCACGATGAACATCAATAGTGACTTTATCGATGGCTTCCTTGAAGTCAAACGAGGCGATGAACTGGTCGGAGGAGGTAAAGAATACCTGCCCCACCACATCATAAACCCGGTGCCCGTCTTCAGCACTTTCGGTCGCTTTCACGTAGAAGATACGACCCACCTTGTTGGCATAGAACAGGGCACTCAACACCACCCCGATCCCCACACCAATGGCCAGATTGTGAGTCGCCACGGTGGCCGTCACCGTGGCCAGCATCACCACGGTACTGCTGGCCGGATGTTTTGCCATATTGGTAATGGACTCCCAGCTGAAGGTACCGATGGACACCATGATCATCACTGCCACCAGCGCGCCCATGGGAATCTGGGAAACCCACTGGCCCAGGAACACCACCAGCACCAACAGGAAACAGCCGGCAAACAGGGTCGACAACCGCTTGCGCCCACCGGATTTCACGTTGATCACCGACTGGCCAATCATGGCGCAACCGGCCATCCCGCCCAGGAAACCGGACGCGATATTGGCCACGCCCTGGCCTTTGCATTCGCGGTTCTTGTTACTGTCAGTGTCGGTCAGGTCATCAACAATGGTGGCCGTCATCATGGATTCCAGCAGGCCAACCACGGCCAACGCCAGAGAATACGGCAGGATGATCTTCAGGGTTTCCAGATTCAGCGGAATATCCGGCAACAGGAAGATTGGCAGGCTGTCCGGCAGCTCCCCCTTATCCCCCACCGTGGGCACATCAATGCCCAGATACATCGCCACACCGGTAATGACCACGATACAGACCAGCGGCGACGGCACCGCCGTGGTCAGCAGAGGCAGCAGATAGATAATCCCCAGGCCAGCGGCCACCATGGCGTAAACATGCCAGGTCACGTTCACCAACTCCGGCAACTGTGCCATGAAAATGAGTATAGCCAACGCATTCACAAACCCCGTGACCACAGAACGCGACACAAATCGCATCAGGTTACCGAGTTTGAGGAACCCCGCGATGATCTGCAGTGCGCCAGTGAGCACCGTGGCCGCCAGCAGGTATTGCAAGCCGTGGTCGGCCACCAGAGTCACCATCACCAGCGCCATAGCGCCAGTGGCTGCAGAAATCATCCCCGGGCGCCCGCCGAAGAAGGCCGTCACCACGGCAATACAGAAAGAGGCATACAAACCCACTTTCGGGTCCACACCGGCAATGATGGAGAAGGCAATCGCCTCCGGGATCAACGCAAGCGCCACAACGGCCCCTGCCAGCAAGTCGCCACGGACGTTACTGAACCAGTCCTGCTGAATCGTTCGAAGCATGGATTTCAATCCTGTGTTTGGAAATAACAAGCAAAGGCTGCGCAGCGGCAGCAATAAAATACGAAGAACGGCACCAACAGGCACCGCACGGCAAAGCCATGTAAGGAGGGCGCGCTAGGGCGGACTCAGCCGTGTTTGGGTCATTATGAACACCCGACAGTAAGGAAAGGCGCGGATTCTAGCAGAACCGTTCGGCCAATTACAGGAAGAGCCAGAAGCCTCACCCCCCACCCCACTACGCCCCGAGACCACAACATGCGATAATCCCCGCTTATGTGTACCGCCTTCGCGGCATCCGCAAAGGCCCCAATTATGTGCCCGATACCGTGTTAATGACCGACCCCACCGCCCACACCACAGCCCGCACACTGGACCGCCGCCTGAGCGTCGCCCCGATGATGGACTGGACCACAAGGGACTACCGGTTTCTGGCCCGCCTGATCACCCGGCATACGCTGCTGTACACCGAAATGGTGGTAGCCCAGGCCATTCTGCACGGCGATCGTGACCGTTTCTTGAGTTTCAACAACGAAGAGCACCCCGTGGCCCTGCAACTGGGTGGCAGCGACCCACAACAACTGGCCGAGGCCAGCCGCATCGCCGGAGACTACGGCTATGACGAGATCAATCTGAATGTGGGCTGCCCATCCGACCGGGTTCAACAGGGCAAGATCGGCGCGATTCTGATGGCCGAGCCGGAGCTGGTGGCGCGCTGTGTCGAAGCCATGCAGGCGGCGGTCCGCGTACCGGTGACGGTGAAAACCCGTATCGGCATCGATGACCAGGATGACTATGATTTCCTTTACCGGTTTGTGGGCCGCATGGAAGCCGCCGGCTGCACCAGCCTGACCATCCATGCCCGCAAGGCGATCCTTTCCGGCCTCTCCCCCAAGGAAAACCGGGATATCCCGCCGCTGATCTATCAGCGCGCCTATGCCATCAAGCAGGCCTTTCCGCACATCGAAATCATCCTTAACGGCGGCGTAAAGACACTGGATCAGGTACACGAACACATGGGGGAAGTGGATGGCGTCATGATTGGTCGCGAGGCCTACCAAAACCCCTATTTTCTGGCCGAGGCAGACCGGGTGGTATTTGGCGACGACCACGCCATTCCCAGCCGCCTGGCTATTGCCGAACAGTTCCTGCCCTATGTGGAACGCCGTTACGCTCTGGGGCACGCACCCAAACACTCGCTGCGGCATATCCTTAACCTGTTTCAGGGCCAACCCGGTGCCCGTCGTTTCCGACGCCACCTCAGCGAAAACATGCACAAACCGGAGACGACACCACAAGTGCTCATGGACGCCTTGGCACAACTGCCTTAGGCTGTAAAAGTCTTTCACCACAGAGTTCACAGAGCCAACAAGCCGGATAGCACACTCTGTTTTTGTGGGAAGCTATGCTTGCATAGCGAATGCCGTGCCCGCCTCTTCACCATGCAAGCATGGTTTCCCACACCCCCGATTTACCGCTGTGTACTCTGCGACCTCTGTGGTGAAAAAATAATTCTGTCATGGTGGCTCAGTACCGTGCCCCGCCATGACACTGAAAGGAACGGATACCGTGAACAAACGCGAACAGCTCGCTCAATGGACATCGTTAGTTGCCGACACCGGTGACCTGGAAATGATCGCCCAGCTGCGCCCCGAAGACGCCACCACCAATCCCTCCCTGCTGCTGGCCGCGGCCCGGGACGAGCGTTACCGCGATCTGCTGCAGCAAGCGGCAGACTTGTGCCGCACCCTGGGCCACCAGGGCGAAATGGACTGGCTCACCGATACCTACGCCTGCCTGGCCGGCCAGGCTATCCTGGAACGCGTGCCCGGTCTGGTATCCAGCGAAGTGGATGCGCGCCTGTCTTTCGACACCCGCGCCACCGTGGAAAAAGGCCGCCGGCTAATGGCGATCTACCGGGAACTGGACGTGGATCCAGGCCGCATCCTGATCAAGGTGGCAGCCAGCTGGGAAGGTATCCGTGCCGTGGAGATCCTGGAAGAAGAAGGCATCCGCTGTAATGTGACGCTGGTGTTCAACCAGACCCAGGCCCTGGCCGCCGCCGAAGCCGGCGCCACACTGATCTCACCGTTTGTGGGCCGCATTTTCGACTGGCACCGCAAAAATGGCATGACCATCGAAACCCCGGAGCAAGACCCGGGCGTGCTATCCGTGCGCGAAATCTTCGCCACCTTCAAGGCCCGCGGCCTGGACACCATCGTCATGGGTGCCAGCTTCCGCAACGCCGGGCAAATCGAAGCGCTGGCCGGCTGCGACAAGCTCACCCTCAGCCCGGCACTGCTTGAGGAACTGGCTGGCGATAACGGCGGTCTTACCCGGGTACTGGACCCTGAACTGGTGGCCCCGCAAGACGACTGGACACCGGTGAACGAAGCCGCATTCCGTTGGCAGCTCAACGATGATGCCATGGCCATCGACTTGCTCGCCGATGGTATCCGCCGCTTTGCCAAGGATCAGCAGGCACTGGAAACCTTACTGATTGACGAGGGTGTCATTTGAACTGGCTGAACCGACTGTTTCGCCCTGAAAGCGATACACCACAGTACTCTGAACACGATCTGCACCGTGCTGCTGCTGCCCTGCTGTTCGAGGTAGCACGCACCGATGGCACGGTGGATCAGGCAGAAACCCAGCGCCTGATCACTGCCGTAGAGCAACACTGGCATCTGGATGCCGAGGAAATGCAGGATATTGTGGCGGAGCTGGAAAGCCGAGTGGATCAGGCCACCGACCTGTTCGAGTTCACTCTGCCGTTACGCGACCACTGGGGCCCGGAGCAACGGGTCACGCTGATTGATGAGATGTGGGCAATGGCGGCCGCTGACGGCAAGGCCGATGTACATGAAGAGCACTTGATCCGTCGGGTCAGCGACCTGCTCTACGTCTCCCACGGCGACTACATTCGCGCCAAACTGAAAGCCACCGATCCTCAAGCGCTGGATACCTGATGCCGGCACCCGATGCCGCTGGCATCTGGCATCTGGCAACCGCACAGAACCACTACCAGCCGTCGTCTTCGTACTCGTCATTGAGTTCCGAATCGCGGGCTTCAATCTCGGGGAAGCGCAACGACGGCCGGTCACCGCTTTCAAAACGACGGCGTTGCAGGTAAGCATTGCGCAGGAAGGTATAGCGGTCGCCAACGATATTGCGTTCCAGGTCCAGCAAGTCAGCCCGCAAGTCGACCACATACACCGCGGTAAAACTGTGGCGGGTCAGGTCGTGGGGGATATAGTGACGCAGGCGCATGTAGTCTTCCGGCAGGATAGCCGCAGCATCCCGCCCTGTGGATGGCCCAAAGAACGGCAGCATCATGAACGGGCCTTCCGGCACACCCCAGCGGGCAAACGTCAGGCCCAGGTCAGTATTGCGCTTCTCCAGATCCACCTTGCTGGCCACATCAAACAAGCCACCAATACCTAGCGTGGTATTGACGGCAAACCGGCCCCAGTTCTGCCCCACATGCCCCCAGCGCCACTGCAAGACACTGTTCAGCCCGCTGCGAAAATCACGCAGGTTTTCATAAAAACGGGTGATGGTGTCGTTCATCCACTGTGGTGTGACCTTGTCGTACCCTTTGGCAACGGGCTTGAGGCCGTATTTGTCCAGCGCTTCGTTGAAAGCAAAGATCTTGCGGTTGATGTCTTCCCAGGGGTCTTCGTACTTGGGTTTGCCGTCCGGGGAGTCAAATGCCGTGGACGCATCTCCCCAGTCTTCTTCCGCCTGAACGGCGAATGGCAGACATAACAGCAAACTCAGCAATAGATAACGCACGGACACCCCGGACAGTAATGGACGCCGCATTATAGCGACGCCCCGGCCCCTACGAACAGGGCCACCGGCAAACCGTTACCCAACCCGCACAGGTTTTACACATTCGATCTGGCGCGAGCCCAGCAACGACGGGCAATCCAGTAGTCCAGGCTGACAAAGCGACCCGCCCCGGAGAAGAACAGCACCAACAGCATAATCAGGTAAGTAACGGCAAATTCAATACCATTATTCAGCACCACGAAATTGCCTTTACCGGTAAGCCAGTCGTACTGTCCGTGCTCGCGCAGAATAGCCCGCGCCCGGCCCAGGCGCTCGCCCACAGCCTCACTGTTCTGCAAACTTTCCGCGGCCCCCGGAAACCCGACCTCGGCCAGGGGCGCAGCCATACTGGTTGCCGGATTGCCCGGTGCGATGGCGAACCAGCCGTTTTCCCAGTGCACGGAGCCAATGGCAACCATCATGGTGAACATCAACGGGATGCTGATATAACGGGTAAAAAGGCCCAGTAGCAGCAAGACACCGCCAACCAGCTCAGTGGCCGTCGCCAAAAAGGCCAGTAACGCGGGAAAAGGCAAACCCAGCCCCCATTCACTGTTGCCAAACCAGGACACCGTACTCTCAAAGCTCATGGCCTTGTTATATCCAGCGCTGAACATCACCGGTGCCAGAAACAAACGAAGCGCCAGAGGCGCAAGGAAATCGGCAATACGGGTATGATTCAATGCCGCATGACAGCGGTGAAACAAAGACAGTAGCGTGGTCATCGTCAGGATCCTTACAGGTGACTCAGTGAGGTTCCTATTAGGATGTCCCGATCACGCATTTGTTGCAGAATATCGCGAGAAAAAGTTTCCAGCGCCGCCACGTCCGCAAACTGCATTTCCTCAGCCAGGCGCCCCACCACCGCTTTCCCCGTCTCCGTTGGGTGCTCGCCAATCAACTGCAGCAATCTGGCCGTCGGGGCGTTGATTTCCATAAAGCGCACGCCATCGTCCCGGCCACGATAAACCAGTAACCAGACCGGTTGCTCAAGCGCTTCCTGAGGCTGAAATTCGCTACAAATTTTGTGCACAGGAAAGTGGTAGCTCAATATCTCATGCAGAGGGCTAAGCTGGGGAATCGCACGGAGTAGATCTCCATCCGGATGAAACCCGGTTTCCGGGAAAGTTTCTGTGGAGGCGTCCAGCACCAGCTCCATCCACTCGTAATGCGCCAGCTCCAGCATAAAAACCGGGTCGCCGGGCTCACTGCCCTGGCCGCTGGCCAGAAAACTGACAAATTCCTGGGGAATTTCCAGAAAATAAGGAGTTTGACTGGCATGCTTTTCAAAGAATGCCCTGGCCAGTCTCTGCCAACGCGCACTGTCCAGCAGGCTGTGCAGCACAGGAAATCCCTGGCGCAAAAAACCGTTCACATTGTTGAAAAACAGATTGCGATAAATATCCAGACGCCGCTCTTCGATGCCGTCGGGGGCAGGATGCGAATCCGGATTACGCAAGTGCGCAGCGAATTCCCGCTGTAGCGTCTGAAAATCCGGGGTTTTCATGACTGCACAGACTTTCTGGAAGACGTGCCAGGCGCGGATGCCTTTATGGCCGCGCTCGCATAGTGTTGCTGATAACCGCCAATCTTGCGCAACTCGGCAAAAAGGGTTTCGTTATCCGGAATATTGAAGTCCCGCTCCAGCAACGTGGGAAGTGGACCAAACGTCCGATAGGCGTGGTCCAGTAATGCCCACACCGGGTCGATCACATCGCTGCCGTGGGTATCCACTTTCAGATCTTCCGCTTCATCAAAATGGCCTGCGATGTGCAAATAACAAATGCGTTCATCAGGCAATGCGGAAATAAAATCGTAGGGGTCATAGCCGTGATTAATACCGTTCACATAGGCATTATTCACATCCAGCAGCAGCTCGCAGTCAGCCTCCTGCAATACCGCCTTGACGAAATCAATCTCTGACATTGCTGCGCCGGGCGCGGCATTCCCCAACCGAGCATAGTAGCTAACGTGCTCAATGCCGATCGGTTGTTCAAGAAAGTCCTGCACCTGGCGAATACGATCCGCCACATAATGCACCGCCTCTTCCGTAAAGGGAATCGGCATCAAATCATAGAGATGACCGTGGTCACTGCAATAACTCAGGTGTTCGGTATAACGGCGAATGTTGTGTTCTTTAAGAAACGACTTCACCGACTTCAGTAATTCGAAATCCAGCGGTTCTGGCCCACCCAGTGACAGACTCAGCCCGTGAGTCACAAAGGGATAGCGCTCGGTAAAAGCACGAAACTCTTTACCCAGACGCCCACCCATGGGAATCCAGTTCTCTGGCGCCACTTCCATAAAATCAAAGGGGATACTGTCAGGCGCGGAATCATGGGCCTGTGAAAGCGGGCCCATGAGGGCCCGCCGAAGACCCAGGCCCACTCCGGACACTGGTGTCTCAGTTTTCATGGTCAGGCGTCCTTATGCGTCACCGCCGCATTTGCCTTCACCACACTTGCCTTCGCCTTTCTTGTCTTCACCACATTTACCTTCGGCACCTTTTTCACCACAGCTGCCTTCGGCTTTCTTGTCTTCGCCGCACTTGCCTTCACCACACTTGCCTTCAGCGTGATCTGCGGCCAACTGGTAACCCGCGCTCAGGTCAGCAGCAGCAAACGGATTTTCAGCAGCCTGGGCCACTGGTGCAGACAGCGCAGAAGCGACAACAGCAGCACCAACGGTAGCAGCAAGAGGGTTCAGTTTGGTCAGCTTAGCCATGTTAAGTCTCCATACTTACTTTATTTGAGGGTGTACATTATTGAATGTCATGTCCGAAGCCGTTTTACCGGCTCAGGCACCCGCGCAAATCAAGAGCACCTGACACAGACAATATAGAGATGCGGGCGTGAGGTAAACGTTACGGCTACAGGCCAAAAAAAAGAAAAAAGGCCGCAAAATGCGGCCTTGTGAAGAGCATGTGAACGCAGCAGTGATTATTTGATGCGGTTCACAATAACGCTGCCGATGGAATAACCGGCACCGAAGGAACAGATAACACCCTTGGTGTCCACGGGCAGATCTTCATTGTATTTGTGAAACGCAATCATGGAGCCCGCTGAACTGGTGTTGGCGTATGCATCCAGAATAACCGGAGCTTCCTCACGGGTGGCGGGACGGCCCAGTACCCGCTTGGAAATCAGTTCATTCATGCTCAGGTTGGCCTGGTGCAGCCACATGCGGCTGACAGAATCGACCGGCACCTGGGTATCGGCCAGGTGCGAACTGATCTGCTCGGCAACCATGGGGCAGACTTCCTTGAACACCTTGCGCCCTTCCTGGCGAAAGAGTTTGTCACGCGCGCCCACACCACGCTCATCTGCCCGGTTCAGGA
Organism: Alcanivorax sp. DG881; assembly: GCF_000155615.1. Lineage (GTDB taxonomy): Bacteria > Pseudomonadota > Gammaproteobacteria > Pseudomonadales > Alcanivoracaceae > Alcanivorax. Next base: position 666,591 of record NZ_DS989915.1, read on the forward strand.
AGCCAAAGTTGTTACGGATGTTGTTGGAAAACTTGGTTTGCAGGCGAGTGCCCAGAATCTCCCATTGGTTGCCAGAGGTCGCATCTTCCTTGCGCTCCAGAATCACGGCCGTGGCCACGTCACCGAAAATGAAGTGGCAATCACGGTCTTCCCAGGCCAGATGTGCCGAGCAGATTTCCGGGTTCACCATCAGCACCCGGCGGGCACTGCCATTGCGGATCGCGTCCACGCCGGCCTGGATACCGAAAGTGGCACTGGAACAGGCCACGTTCATGTCGTAACCCCAGCCGTGGTCCATGCCCAGGGCCGCTTGCACTTCCACTGCCATGGCCGGGTAGGCACGCTGCATATTGGAACAGGCCACCAAAACGGCATCCAGGTCATTGGCTGTCAGGCCGGCATTGTCCAGTGCCTGTTTGGCTGCCTTGACCGCGATCTCCGCCTGAATGGACACCTCGTCATCGGTGCGCTCATCAATGCGGGGAGCGAGGCGGTCAGGGTCCAGAATGCCTGTTTTATCAATTACATAACGCTGCTTGATGCCTGACGCTTTTTCGATGAAAGCACTGTTGGACGGGCCCAGAGCCTCCAGCTCGCCGGCTTCGATGGCTTGTGCATTGCGGGCGTTATAACGCTCCACGTATTCATTGAATGATTCCACCAGTTCGTCGTTGGTGATGGTCTGGCCCGGGGTCCACAGGCCGGTCCCACTGATTACAACCGAATAGCTCACAAGCGAGTCCTCGCACTAATGCAGGGCCAGCCGCCCTGCTACAGCAAATTAGATAATGGGTCGATTATCCGGATTCAGTGGGCCCGGCGCAAAGGCACCAGGGCCCATTTTGTTGGTTATTACGGTCGTTCAGAGGCCCGTTTACGTCTTGTGCTGTGCCTGGAGCGCTGTAAGCAAGCCTATTCGCCCTTCAGCATTGCTCCCACTGTTTATTCAGCCGCTTCGCTGAAACCGACAGTTTGGTGCCCAGTTGCTGGGCAAACAGGCTCACCCGGTATTCCTGCAGCATCCAGAAAAACTGCTGCAAGGGCTCGGGTTGCTTCCATAACGGGGCGCCAGCAGCCCGGGTTTCATGCTGTTTGCTGTAAGCCTCCAGCTCCGCACTGAGAGTGCGATCCTTGCCGATCTGCCCGCCCAGCTTATCCAGGCGGTGGTCGATGGCCCCCAATAGCCGCGGGTATTCCTGTAACCAGGCCCAGGGCACCTGTAACAGCACGTCATCGGGAAATAATTGCCCAAGCTGTTGCTTCAAGTCGCGATGGGCATGGGCCCAGGCCAGCGGGAAGTTCTTTTCCAGCGTCCCCATCAGCTGCCGGTAGTGCGCAAACAGTTTCCCCAGCGTGGCCAGTTGCTGCTGGGCCCAGGGCACAAAGTCCCCACGGTGGGCATTGAGTCGGTCCCGAAACGCCGCCTCGTTACGCACCGGCTCATCCAGACGGAAATGTTCGGCCAATAACCGCAGCAAGGCATGATCCAGCGCATTACGGGCCATGGCGCCTTTCTCGGTTTTCAGTTTCTGGAAACCCGCCATTTGCGAGGCCTGCTTGCGCAGATCCCGTAGCTGCACCGACAGTTTGAAGCTCAACAAGCGGGCCGTGCCCCATCGGTGTGCCCAGGCACCCTCGACTTCATCGTCCCGATACTGCAGCTCTACTTCGCTGCCAATATCCACCAGCGCCGGGAAACGGCGTACGGTCATGCCCCCCAGATCCTGATCCTCGGTTTCCGGCAGCTCACCAAACAACCACTCCTGACCACGCAATGCCGGCGCGGCTTCGGGAGGCTTGGGCAAGTCCCGGGTGACGCCGGCAAGCCGGTCTTTTACGTCATCCAGGCTACGCCCCTGGGCGAGCACCTTGCGTTTGCCGTCAACACGGTCCACCACCTGAATAAACATGCGCAGATGGTCCGGCAAGGTGGCCGCCTGCCATTCCTCCAGTTCGATACGAAGGCCACTCATGCGCTGCAGTTCCCGGGTCATGGCCGGCAGCAACGGCTCATCCGGCGCCAGGGTTTCCATCAGGGCGCTGACATAATCCGGCACCGGCACAAAATGGCGGCGGCGCGCCTTGGGCAAGGCCCGAATCAACGCTTCCAGTTTTTCACGCAGCAAACCGGGCACCAGCCAGTCCAGTCGCGCCTCGGACACCTGATTCAACGCAGCCAACGGCACGATCAGGGTGACGCCGTCGCGCTCCCCGGTGGGATCAAAGCTGTATTCCAGCGGCAGGCGAAGCCCATCGAGTTTAAGCTGATCGGGAAACTGATCGCTGCCCAGATCTGGGCTTCGCGAAAGCAGGAAACTCTCATCCATGAGCAACGCAGTTTTCTGTTCCTCGCTGGCCTGTTTGTTGTACCAGTTCATCAACCCCGCGACAGTGTGAAGGTCACCGGGCAGGCGCGCATCGTAGAAAGCCACCCGCGCTTCTTCATCCACCAAAATATCCCGACGGCGCAGTTTGTGCTCCATCTCTTCCAGTGTTTCAAAACGCTCGCGGTTGGTTCTCACAAACGGCGGCTCTCGGGTCAGCTGCCCCATGACCAAGCCTTCACGGATCATCAACTCACGGGCTTCTTCCGGCTGAATGGGCCCATAGTTAACCGGCCTGCCGCTGGCCAGAATCAGGCCGAACAGATTGACCTGTTCCTTTGCCATGGCGCAGCCACGCTTTTTCGACCAGTGCGGCTCAAAATATTGGCGCTTGAGCAGGTGCCCCGCCGCCTGTTCGATCCACAATGGATCGGTTTTTGCCACGGTCCGGGCAAACAACCGGCTGGTTTCCACCTGCTCTGCCGCCATCAACCAGCGCGCCTTGGTCTTCGACAGCGACGACCCCGGCCATACCAGGGGTTTGCGGTTTCGCGTCGACAACCATTCGCCCTCTTCCGTGCGTTGCATGACATTGGCCAGCAACCCGGTGAGCAACGCCTGATGCAAGGGTGCATAGAGCGGGGACGGAGGAGCGTTATCGCTGTTCTTGCTCTTTGCCTTATCAGGTTCTCTTAACGGCAACCCGGATTCCACTGGGGCATTCAGCTCCCAGCCCTGTTCTTTACTCAGCAATAAAAGCTGGCGGTGGGTGTCGCGCCATTCGCGCATTCGCGTGGGAGACAGGAAGGTTTTCTTGAGCAGTTTCTCGTACTGATTGCGGCTCAGGGATTCGCGTTGGGAATCCGCCCACTGCCACAGCTTCACAAAGAACAGGAAATCCGATTCCTTGTCGGTGAAAGGCTGGTGGGCCTGATCTGCCTGTTGCTGCTTATCGTGGGGGCGTTCCCGGGGATCCTGGGCGGCCAGTGCGGACACCACAATCAAGGCCTCGCGCAACACTTTCTTTTCTGCCGCCGCGACCAACATTCGGCCCAGGGTAGGATCCAGCGGGAAACGAGCCAGCTGCCGCCCCAGTGTTGTCAGCGTCTGTTTCTCTGTCAGCGCGCCCAGCTCATCCAGCAACCGGTAACCATCGCGGATCAGCCGGCCATCCGGTGGTTCGATAAAGGGAAAATCTTCGACCCTGCCCAGGCGCAGGTCTGCCATCTGCAGAATCACCGCCCCCAGATTGGTGCGCTGAATTTCCGGGTCGGTGAACGCCGGCCGATTGAGAAAATCGTCTTCGTCAAACAAGCGAAAACAGATACCAGGCATCACCCGGCCGCTACGCCCTGCCCGCTGATTGGCACTGGCCTGGCTCACCGGCTCCACCGGCAGGCGCTGCACCTTGGAGTGCACGCTATAACGGCTGATGCGCGCGGTGCCGGCATCAATCACATAGCGAATGCCGGGCACCGTGAGTGAGGTTTCTGCCACGTTGGTACTGAGCACCACGCGGCGCCCGCGGTGGGCAGAGAAAATCCGATGCTGCTCGGCCTGGCTGAGTCGTGCATACAGCGGCAGAATTTCCGTGTCGCGCAGGCTGGAACCATGAGTCGCACAGCGTTTCAAATGGTGGTGCACATCGCGGATATCCCGTTCACCGGCCAGAAACACCAGTACGTCGCGCGCCATGGGCAGGCCATCGCGACGCTCATCACGCTGAATTTCCAGCAGGATGTCTTCCACCTGCCGGGACAGCTCCTGCCCGTCTGCGGGTGGCCGGTAACGCATCTCCACCGGGAAAGTACGCCCGGACACTTCCAGCACCGGGGCGCCACCGAAATGTTCGGCAAACCGTTGGTGATCGATGGTGGCCGAGGTGATGATCACTTTCAGATCTGGCCGGCGCGGCAACAGCTGCTTGAGATAGCCAAGCAGAAAATCGATGTTCAGGCTGCGCTCGTGGGCCTCATCAATAATCAGGGTATCGTATTGATTAAGAAAACGGTCCTGCTGAATTTCGTTTAACAGCATGCCATCGGTGAGCACCTTGATCAGCGAATGTTCACTGACCTGCTCAGAGAACCGCACCTTGAACCCCACGGCGCTTCCCAGTGGGCTATGCAGCTCTTCCGCTACCCGGGTTGCCACCGCCCTGGCCGCCAACCGCCGTGGCTGGGTATGGCCAATAGTGCCTTCAATTCCCCGCCCCAGCTCCAGGCAGATTTTGGGTAACTGGGTGGTTTTGCCGGAGCCGGTTTCACCAGCAATTACCACCACCTGGTGGTCGCTGATCGCCTGCTTGATATCCTCCCGGCTGGCCACAACCGGGAGATCCGGCCACTCCAGTGCCGGTACGGATGCCAGACGCTTATCCCGGCTGGCCATGGAGGTGGCCATGGCCTCGGCGACTTTATCTACAGCTTTAGGGTTACGTTTCCCGGCCGGCGTTCGTGCCAGGCCATCAACCCGTTTCTTCAGACGAAAACGGTCAGCCCGACGTACTTTGTCGAGCTGCCGGTAAAGCGGTTTCAGGGTATCGGTCATTAAAGGAGCCTCTAAAAAACGCCTTGCATGCTCAGTCTTTCAGGCTGGTTCGCAATCTAGGCGCCCTTTTGAAGGTGTATGTCGATCCATCGAAAAAGGTCAACAACGAGTGCGGACCAGCCTGGAAGACCCGAAGGGCGCGGCCTGAAGCGCACATCTGCTGCGCCTTGCCTCTAGGAAAGGGAACCACCCTGTCCGTCGAGACAAGACACAACAGCTGCACGCTTCAGGCCACGCTGAGCACGTAAGGAGTTTTTCAGAGGCTCCTTCAGCGCCATTGGGCAGGAGCCCTTCTCAAGGCACTCCTGCGGGTAACAAACGAATTTTCGTGCCGCTATTTTGCGTGCAGCCACGCACGGCCTTTTTCTGTCAGCCCGCCTTTGGCGATAGTCAGGAATGCGGTGCTGGCTTCGGTGACTTCCACCTGAACCTTGAACCGCATCAACTCATCACGCCGGAAAGCATGAATCTCCATGACTTCACCGGGCAGGAAACCCGACAGCAGATTATCAATATTGCTGGTGGTGGCCTGCAGGCCATCCACGGCAATAATCACATCACCAGCGGATAGTCCCGCCGCCATGGCGGCCCCTTGCTCAAACGCCACCGCGATTTTCGCCCCCATGGTATCCGGCACCAATCTGGCTCCCAGATGAGGAATGCCATCCTTGCCAGCTCTGCCGCCGTTATCGCCATGCCCGGCAGCACTACGCCAGTGCAGCTCCACGCCCCGGTCGGCCAGCAATTCTGCCAATGGCAAATCCTCTGTGCTGTACAGGGCCTGATTAAAGAAGTCACTCATGTCGCAACCGGCGATTTCTTCCGCCAGTGGCTGAATGCCCTGCTCCGGCACGCCCTCACCGGTCTGGCCGTAGCGCTGCCATAACACCCGCATCAGATCATCCAGCGTCTTTTGCTCCGCGGTCAGGTTGCGCAGGGTCAAATCCAGTGCCAGCGCCACCAGTGATCCCTTGGTGTAGTAGCTGACAATGGCATTAGGTGCGTTTTCATCCTGCTTGTAGAAGCGAGTCCAGGCATCAAAGCTGGATTCCGTCACCGTTTGTTTATGGCGGCCCTGCCCCCTGTATACCCGCGTCAGCGTCTGCCCCAGCAGCTCCAGATAGCTCTGCGGCGAGATCAGTCCGGTACGAGCGAGGGACAGGTCGTCGTAATAACTGGTAATTCCTTCAAACGCCCACAGCAATTCGGTATGCACTTCCTGTGACAGATCAAACGGCGTAAACGCGGCAGGCTTGATTCGTTTCACGTTCCAGGTATGGAAATACTCATGGCTGCACAGCCCCAGATAAGAGCGGTAACCATCGCGGACTTTGCCCGGTTCATCGGTACGGCGTGGCAAATCATCACGGGGACACATCAGGCTGGTGGAATTACGGTGCTCCAAGCCGCCATAACCATTGCCGGTCACCAGGGTCATGAAGACATATCGATCCATGGGAGCCGGCTCACCGAACATGCGGATATGGTGTTCACAGATCGGTTTCAGGTCACGACAGAGGCGCGCCATATCGGCTTTATGACGCCCTGCCAACACCACCCAGTGCGGCACACCACAGGCTTCGAACTGGGCATACTCAAACGGCCCCATTTCCACCGGGTGGTCGATCAGGGCATCGTAGTTATCCGCCTGGAACACACCGAAACCCAGCTCCGATCCAGACTCCCGCTTCAGCCCGGTCGCCACTTGCCAACCGTTGTAGGCATGCCCTTGCGGGGCCTCTATGGCAACGTGGCAGGGTTGATCTTCATGCCCCATGGCAGCCAGAAACACGCAGCTGCCGTTAAAATAACCGTGGGTGGTGTCCAGGTGCGCGCCACGCACGGACAAATCCCAGGCATAAACGTGATAGAGCAGTTGTACCGGGCCATCACAGGGCGGCACTTGCCAGGTCTGCTTGTCCCGTTTGGCCACAGGCAAGGTTTCGCCATGGCTGCTGGCTTGCACATGCACGATATGGCGCGCGAAATCGCGAATCATATAACTGCCAGGAATCCAGGCGGGCAAGCTGAACGCCTGCCCCTCCGGGGTCGGGTCCGCCACCGTCAGGGTCACTTCAAACAGGTGCGCCTCGGGGCGCAGCGGGCGAATCCGGTATTCGATCATGGTTACTCCTGAAAGGTGTGTCGCGTTCATTCAATCGGGATTTAACATCACAAACAAAACCGGGAGCCCAAGGCTCCCGGTTAACGGCGCAGGCCAGAGGTTAAATCATGTCATCCTTGGCCATTCGGTCCACAACAGCATCAGCCACACCGCTGGTCCCTGCCTGCAGGTCACTGGGGTTTACCGTGGTGGATTTGGCTCTCCATAGTAGCCCTTCCGGCTGAAGCCGGTACAGATTGGACTCCAGGAAGTACTTCTTGTCATTGCTGAAATAGCCGGGCTCGTAGGTGGCATTCTGGCGCACGTAATAGGTCTGGCCCATGGCACCGGACACCGCGATATCCGGGGCAAAATTGGTGCCCCCCTGGGTGTAGTGCATTTCTTCCTTGATATCGATGACGCTGATTACCAGTGCCGCTTCATAACCTTTCGAGGCGATATCGGCGGCCATTTGCTTGCGGGTTTTCCCTTCACTGTAATGGTCCCCCAATACCGGGGCGGATGCCGTTGCTTCCACCCCCTGCGCTTTCAAAGCAGCCACAACATTGGACTCCAGCGAGTCGCGGGCCTGCTTGTCATTGACCACAGCTACCACCATGACCTTGTTAACATGCTCACCGGTCTGGTGATCCTTGGCCCGGGCGGAACTGCTGACCATGGTGTTATGGGCCGTACAGGCCGTCGCCAGCACCGCCACCACGAAAACCATCAGGAGACCTTTTATTCTTGCTATCATCTCTCTTCCTCGTTGAGTTTCTTGACCTTGCCTCGGCAATGACGCACGTTTTGCGCAGCCGGAGACTATTATGACCGAACAGATGATCCATCACACCACGGATGATAACCATGTTGTCGCCATCCACCACTGGCCCTGCGAACCGGCAGCGGCCAGAGGCACGGTAATCTGGCTGCACGGCATGTCCGAACACGGCTCACGTTACCAGAATCTGGCCCGTACCTTGAATGCTGCCGGCTGGCATCTGTATTGCCCGGACCATCGCGGTCATGGCGACAGTATCAACGAGGCCAGCCCCGCGGGCCACATTGGCGATCAGCACGGCTGGCAACATCTGGTCAATGACGCCGCCAGCGTCATTCATCTGGCCAAAGAGCAACACCCGCAGTTACCGGTCGTGCTGGGCGGCCACAGCATGGGGTCCTTTATTGCACTGGGCGCAGCTGAGCAACACGGTGATGCCCTGGCCGGCCTGGTGTTGTGTGCCAGCAGTTATCATCCTGGTGCCTACTACCGGTTAATGTCTCTGCCCATCCTCTTCGAGCGCATGCGCCGGGGCAAACGCAACCCCAGCCCGCTGATACGCAAGCTCACCTTTGGTGCCTGGGCCACCCAGGTACCGGAACCCGCCACCGATTTCGACTGGCTGAGCAACGATGCGGAAGAAGTGAAACGTTATATCGATGATCCACTGTGCGGGTTCGATTGCAGTACGGAAACCTGGGTGCAGCTGGTTACCGCCATGCGTCGCATCCAGAGCATTTCGGGGTTGTCCGAGCTGCCGGAAGACCTGCCCGTGCTGTTGTTAGGCGGTGAACAGGATCCCATGAGCGACAACGGCAAAGGCATGATGGCCCTGGAGAAAGTGTTGCATGCCATGGAGCAACCGCTGACCACGCACTTCTGGCCGCAAGGTCGACATGAAATTCTCAACGATGACTGCCGTGACGAAGTGCACCAGGCGATCACCGAGTGGTTGGGAGGTCTCTGAAAAAACGGGTCAGGTGCGGCATAAAAGAGGGTTCATCGCGGGATTGAGGGAATAGTAAAAATTGGATGTCTTGCCGGACGAATTCGCTGAGGAGAGGACCGGACACCTGATGCCCGGAGCCTGAGGAAATAACCGAAAGCCCTGTGACTGTGAGCGATGTGGCAACTGCACCCGTTCTTTAAATCGCCAGGCAGCGGTTATCAGGCGTCCGACTTTATCTGCGGGAAAAGCCAGCCTGCTGGAAATCCCCTCGCTTCGCGAGGTTCGTCCCTCAAGAGAAATTATTCGCTTCGCTCACCCTTTGGCCAGCACGGAACTCGTGCGTTACTCCGCGTTGCTACGTTCCTACAGCGGTGCTGTAGCAGGGTTTTGTTTACTGTTTGTGTGGTTTTCGCGCTTGGTATTCGGCGTTAAGCGTCATGCAAAGTGCGAAAGGTTGGCGGTACGCCTATTAAAAGGCCAGAACGAGTTTTTCACTCGAATCCGCGATGAACCATAAAAAAACCGGGCAAAAAGCCCGGTTTTTTTTCAAACGCCTGGCGTTACTTGAACAGGCTGTTCTTGATGTCCTTCAGCCCATCCAGGGTGCTATCCCAGGTTTTTTCCACGCTGTCTTTGACGTCTTCCCAGCGCGAATTGCTGTCGTTGCGCACTTCGTCCAGCTGTGCGGACAGCTCTTTGCGCTTCTCTTTCAATTCCAGCTTGCGGGTTTCCCACTGATGGCGGACATCCTCGCCTGCTTTGTCCGCTTTGACTTGCAGCTGGTCGAATTCATTATCCAGCTCGTCCAGCTTGCCTTTTACCTTTTCGATGAAAGTGTTGCGATCCATCACAATCTCCTTCAATGAGTGGTACCCCAGATAATGGGGCCCATTTCCGGCTTTTCCATGACCGGGTTGTAAAATTCCGGTTAAAGCTGAGACTGCTCCTGCTCACCCAGTGCGGCGACATAGCCCAAATAGCGGTTCTTGATTTCCCGCACGTATTTGACCGGCTCGGAGCCGCGCACATACCCATAGCGGGCCTGGCGAGCATATTGGGGCTTGGACAAGAGCAGCATGGCCTCCTCCACATGGCCGAACCACTTGTCCGGATCCTTGCCAAGGCGCTGCGCCAGGCGCCGGGCATCTTCCACATGACCATGGCCGGCATTGTACGCGGCCAGCGTGAAGTACAGTTTTTCCGCCAGGTCCAGGCGCGCGGGAAAGCGCTGTTCCAGCCAGTCAATATAAGCCAGCCCCGCTTCCACGCCATTCTTCGGGTTAGTCAGATTACTGTAACCAAATTGCCGGCCGGTACGGGGCATCACTTGCAGCAGCCCCTGAGCACCGGCAAAAGAGCGGGCGTTCGGATTAAAGCGGCTTTCCTGGTACATCTGCGAGGTAATCAGGCGCCAGTCCAGGCCATACTTGAGCGACTCGCCACGCACCAGCTCATCGTAGGGCGAAATATCCCGGCCCGCTTCCACCCGATAGGCCTCATGGGTCGCAATGGTTTTCTTTTCCTTGAAATAGCGGTTGTAGGTCACGTTGTAAAACAGCCCACGATAACCACGTTTTATATAGCGGTTGAGCTGCTCACGCAGTGCCTGCTGGGGTTCCCGGGTCACCCAGGCAATCTCTTTGGCTGGCTCAAACTGGAACAACACAGCGATGTCATCCCGGTAGGTGGATTCCATGGCAGCCAGATGGCTATCGGCCATGGTCAGGTCGTAATCGCCGCTGGCCACGCCATCGATCAACATTTCCGTACTGGCGTTTTCCACTTCCAGAATCTCGAACGAGCCCCCCGCCTCTTGCAACGCCTTGAGCGTATCGTAATAGGCGGTTTCCGGGTTCACCGCCACCGTGCGCCCTGCCAGTTCTTCAACGGTCTCCAGCGGTGTATCGCCCGCCTCGCCGATGAGCTGCTCATTCACTTCCAGATAACGCTCACTGAAGGACCAGCCTGCGCGCTCCCGCTCTGCCGTGACAGTCATGGAGGCGGCGATGACATCCCCTTCCCCCGCTTCCAGGGCCGCAAACATGGAGGATGGGGTATCGTGTACAACAACCCGGACACGCAAACGATGCTGCTTGGCAAAGTCCTTGATCAGGTCGTAATCAAAACCCATCAATTCCCCACGCCACATAAAATAGCTGGCCGGGTTATTGGAGGTGATGACTCGCAACACCCCTTTTTCACGAATCTCGGCCCAGTCACGCTCCTCCTCGCTGTCCACGGAGGTAATGACCCGCTCGCTGGTAATGTATTGGTTGATCTGATCCAGCAATTCACTGCTATCCGGGCGCACAGCCCAGGCGATGCGACGTTTGCGGTTGGCCACTGGCCCCGCTACAGCCTCCCCGTCCTCTTCAAGCAGCGCATCGAGCATATTGCTGTCGACGATACTCGCCGCCAGCTCACCATTGGCCACGCCGTTGACCAATTCCTCATCCGAAACATTGCTTTCCAGCACTTCCAGGCTGATGTTGTCGTGGCGCTTGGCCAGTTTGGTGGCGGTTTCCTGATAGGCGGACCCTTCCGGTACCGACAGCGTCACCTCCCCAATCTCCGTGAGCGGCAGGTCCGCCAGCGCCCGCGGCACCACCAAGCGCTCCTGTACGGCGTTTACCGGGGTGGAAAAGGCGAGGCTTTTCTGGCGCTCCTTGGTCACCGAATAATTGGTGATGATGATGTCGGCCATACCCTGATTGATGAGAGCGCTCAGCTCACCAAAATTGTCGGCATACACCCAGCGCGGCTCCAGCCCCAGGTGCTCAACAAATTCTTCCGCCTGCTGCTGGTATTCGCTGGCCGGGATGCCATCGCGGGGCAGGCCGGAGGGCTCGTCAAACCGGGGGGCCAGTAACCGAACGAAGCCCCGCTCCTTCAGCGCAGGCAAATCACCGGTTTCCTGGTAGTTTTCAAAGGTGCTGACGACCTCCCCCACCTCCGGCTCCTTGTCACAACCGGCCAGCAGCGTGAAACCGAGACATATGAGGATGAATATGCCTGTTCGCATGGGCGCCCCCCCTTTTTCCGTTCTAGTGTTTATTTCTTAGCTCAGGTTACCAGCCTATGCCCATCAGGCGATACTTTTTAGGTGATCCGTACTTACCTGCGAAAACGGCGTTTGCTGATATCGCCTCAAAAGCGGTTAACCAGTACGCTATATGTGCTCGAGCAGGCTGTTGAAAAACGCCTGCGCCCGGAACAAAAAAAGGCCTGAACCTCCCCGGTGACAACGCATTCTTTTCAGAATCATTGCAACCGGTTTGGTTCAGGCCTTTCACGTGCCCCGAAACGCTATTGCTAACGTTCGGGGCGGCGACCCGAAGGTCCTTTTCTTGTTACCCTGTTTTGCCGATCAGGGCGTACCGACACAAACATCATGAACACGGAACGCTTTGTTGACATTCACAAGGCCAGCATAATCCAGCTGAATGGAATCGAACGGCTGGCTAGATGCCGGGGCAGCGATGAACCGCTGATCCGAGTTGGCACCCAGGCCCAGCAAGTCCAGATCCAGCAACCCGCCGCCTACGGTAGCGCTATCCACTTCCACGCCGTCATTGAAGAAACGAACGGTAATGAAGTTGCCAAGCAGTTCCAGATTGAGCAGCTGGGAGCTCGGGTCGCTGACCACAAAGCCAACAACGCTGTCTGCAATATCCACGGACTGGTCAATGGCGTCCGCTGCCACAAACCCGCCACCGTAGATCAGAGCCGCGCCGATATTGATCTGTGCGAAGGTGGTGTTATTTCCGTCAATCGCATTGCCTTCGTCATCGACGGAACAACCCAGGCACACGCCCAACACGCCGCTGTCTGCCGTGTAATCGGTATTGGCCAACTGCTGGTAAGTGGTGGTAGCGGAGCAAGTGAAGCCATCGTCGTCACAGACATCGCCTTTGCCATCGCCATCGCCATCAGCCTGATCCGCATTGGCAATCAGAGGGCAGTTGTCAGTGGCATCGGGAACACCATCACCATCGGTGTCAGTGGGATCACCGCCACCGCCATCACAAACGTCACCGATGCCATCACCGTCGCTGTCTGCCTGGTCCGCATTGGCCGCCAGTGGGCAGTTATCAGTGTCGTTATCCACGCCGTCGCCATCACGGTCGTCGTCACACACATCACCAATGCCATCCACATCCAGGTCAGCCTGGTCGGTGTTAGGAATGTTCAGGCAGTTGTCATTGGTATCAAGGATGGTGTCACCGTCGCGGTCGTCTTCGCAGACGTCACCAATACCATCGGTATCGGTATCTTTCTGATCCGCATTTGCCGTGAACACACAGTTGTCATTGGTGTTATCCACACCATCGCCATCCGCGTCGTCATCACAGACATCACCGATACCATCGTTATCCACATCACCCTGTTCCGGGTTGAAGATGGCAGGACAGTTATCTACTCCATCGTCGATACCGTCGTTGTCCTGATCATTGTCTTGATCACAGGCATCGCCGATACCATCGCCATCGCTATCATCCTGGGTCGGGTTGGCTACCAGCGGACAGTTATCAGTGGGGTTGTCTTCCCCGTCACCATCACGGTCGTCATCACAGACATCGCCGATGCCATCACCATCCTGATCTTCCTGCATGGCATTGGGGTTAGCGGGACAGTTGTCCACGTTATCGGGTACACCATCATTATCCTGGTCAGCACTGTTACCAACCGGCGTGTTGCCACCACCACTGCTGCCATCTCCATCAGCTTCACAACCAGCCAATCCAAGACCCAGCAAAGCAGCCAGCATGATTACAAAAAACGGTTTGCTATACATATTCATGACTATTCTCCTACTGCTCGCTAACGCGGAATTCAACGCGACGGTTCATGGCACGGCCTGATGAGGTCTCATTGCTGGCAACCGGAACCACTTCACCATACCCACGAGCGGTCAGACGCTCTGCTGCTACGCCATTATCAATCAGGTACTGGCGTACGGCCTTGGCACGTTCATCGGAAAGGGTTTCGTTGTATTCAGCGCTACCGGTGCTATCCGTGTGGCCTGCAATCTCAACATCGAAGTTCGTCTGAGATTTCAGCGCTTTGACAAGACGGTCCACAAGCGGACGGGAGGTTGCGGTGAGCTTGGCAGAATTAAGCTCGAAGCCAATGTTGTTGAAGGTAATGGTCTGGTTGGTCAACAGACAGCCATCGCCATCGACTTTGGCGCCCTGGATGGTGTTGGGGCACTTGTCACGGTTGTCCGGAATACCGTCGCCATCACTGTCGGCAGCGGCCACTTCCACAACTTTCTCGACTTCACGAGTTTCGTAGACAATTTTTTCCACTTCGACGGTCTTGGTCTGACCGAGAGGCACTTCCAGGCCCAGAGAGAAGCGCCAGTCGTTGAACCCGCCTTCATCTTCAGACACCGTACCAGTAATACCGTCGAAATCGTCATACATGTAACGGGCTTCAGCGCGCAACTTCAGGCCGTTATCAAAAATAGGACCAGTAACCGCACCCAACCCCACATTGGCGTGCAAATCAAAGCCATCATCATCGTCTGGCACTACATCGTTGTAGATGCCACCGATCTGGGCCAGCACGAAAGGCGTAAACCCTTCGCGGTCGCCAAAGGCATAGGCCACACCGGTGCTTACCGTGTACTGGTAATAATCCGCAGCGCCTTCGACCCCGGAATCCAGGCCATACCCGGCACCTTCGGTCTCCCACCACCAATGTTCGGATAATTCACGGCCATAGACCAAACCAGCACCCAGCCCCTTGCGAGACAGATCCCGATCTTCGTCCAGAACCAGATAGTGCAGCATAGGCGCGACATACTGCCGCGTGTTGGGCTCTTTCATGTCCTCTGCGGCAATCGCTTGCGTCGCTAACGCGACACTCGCTGCCAGCATGGATATACGCGTGCTTCCTTTCATGACTACCCCCCTTGGGTATGAATGATCTGTGCAACCATTGGAATAGGTGGGGAAAGAAAAAAAAATAGGCGTCCGGTGCCGTTGCGTTGGAATATTGTTGTGAACCCGTTCATGTTCCTGCTTTCTGTATCTAAGCGTATCTTTTCGTATCCTTCACGCCCGTTCAGCAACAAAATGCACCCGTTTGCACCAATGGCACCGAGTTGGTACTTTGGTGCAAATTACAAGAAAGCCGGATTATGAAGCCCACACACTCACCTCGTCTGCGCCGCTGGCTGCTCGCCATTGCCGCTCTCATCGTTATCGCCGCCCTGACTCATACCGCCTGGCCGTTTCTGTTTTTCCCCCGTCAGCAGGTCGATATTCACCTTAACGCACCGCTTGCGCCCAACCCGGGCAGCACTGCTGTGGCTGGCATTGCCGAACGGGACATTACGCCGCCAACAGGAATACCCAAGTTCGGCTATTCCGCCTGGGCCAAGGTTGCTGACGGCTTTCGCACCCGCCTGAAAGCACGAGCGTTTTACCTGCATGCTCCCGGGCAGACGCCCATGGCCATTGTGCAACTGGACCTGGGCACCGGCTCCCTGCCCCTTCATCATCGCGTGGCAGAGCGCATCGCAGAGAAAACCGATGTACCCGCCCACGCCTTGTCCTTGCTGGTGACCCATACCCATTCCGGGCCGGGGCAGTATCTGGGCAGTGACTTCTATAATGTCTTTGGCAGCAACAAACCCGGTTTCGACCCGGCCTTGTTTGAATACCTGAGCGAACAGATTGCCGACGCGGTCATCGCGGCCTATGCATCCCGGCAGGAAGCCCGCTTCGCCGTCGGTCAAAGCGACATCCGGGGCTATACCCGTAACCGTTCCATGGGCGCCTGGGCGAACAATTTCCCTGACGGCCAGTACCTGGATGACGACCCGATGATGGCGGTCAACCCCACCATGACTCTGCTCCGCATCGACCAGAAGCAAGGTGACCGCTTTGTTCCTGCCGGTGCGCTTAGCCTGTACTCCATTCATGGCACCGCCATTCCCCCCTTTACCCGTCCTTACCATGCCGACGTCTGGCACTGGATCAGTGGCACTCTGGAGGATGAACTGGCAGGCACAGCCCCCGGCTTTATCCATGGCGCCGCCCAGGCCACCCACGCGGACAATAATCCAGCCTGGCACACAGACCAGCGTGGCGACCTGGAAGCGCAGCGTATCGGCATGGCCCTGGGCGAACACGCCATCCAATTGTTTCACTCACTGGATGGGCAACTCACCAATAAACTGGACACCGCCGTCGCCAGCCGCCAACTGAACCTGCTGGACCAGATCGACACAGGGCGCTTCGGACTCTGTGAGCGTGCCATTGCCGGGGCCGCCGTCGCCGGGGCCGCCAATGGTGATGAAGTGTTTCCTATTTCCCACTTGCCCTTTCTCAAGGAAGACTGGCCTCGACGCTTTTTCACCGACAACTGCCAGGGCGTAAAGCAGTGGATGCTCTCCAAGTTGCAGCTTCTGTTACCTGCGGAACGCTTCCCCCATCAAGCCCTGTTCCAGATCGTACGGATCAACGAGCTGGTCATCGTGCCGCTGCCCTGGGAAGTCACCCTGGAAAGCGGCAATCGCCTGCGCAATGCCGTTACCGATACCTTGCCCGCCGGCACGAACTGGAAAGTAGAAGTCTCCAGCCTGGCCAACGGCTATTTCGGCTATGCCGTCACCCCCGAGGAATACCAGCGGCAATACTACGAAGGTGGCCACACACTCTACGGCCCTCATACGCTGGATTTCCTGATTGCCCAGAGCAGCGAACTGAGCCGCGACCTGCAACAGACCGGCGACATCAACGACATTCCCCGCAAGCAGACCTTCTCCCTGCTTACGCATCAGTACTTTCCTGAAGCACAGCAAACCGCAACGCCCGCCACTCTCACGGCAGCCCAGTGGAATGGTCATCCTGCCCACGAGCCCGGCGACCCCACCACCGGCCCTTACTGGCGCATGTCCCTGCTGGCCGCCCCCGCCGAACAGCTGGCCCTCGACACGCTGGAGCTGGCTATTCACTGCCGGGGGCAGCGCGCGGCCACCGATGACGGCGCCGCGTTGCAACTACAATGGCAGGAACAACAAAACAGTCAGGACAAATACGAAGTGCGCTGGTACCCCGCCCCCGGGCAGCCGCAAACAGGCTGCCGTTTTGCTTTTTCAGCCGACCCGGCCGCAGCTCCGGCACAGCACTCTCCGGCGATCCCCTAGTGAGCGGTTAAAAGTGGGCGGCTAAAGGCCCGCCATAACACAAGAGATTGTGCACCAGTTGATGTGGCGCCTGCGTGGCGCTGTTACACTGGGCGCAGCCATTGAAGGCACCGCATTCGCCGCCGGAGATTTCCATGCGACCGCTTTTTCGATACCTGTTACCCGCCCTCTTCGTTGCCGGCTGCGCCAGCACCACGGACGTGACCACTCGCTTCACCGATGAGGGCAACCACCCGCCGCAAGATACCCTGCTGCTGGTCGCCCACACCCCGGAAGGCAACATCCGCGAAACCTGGGAATTAACCTGCAGGGATATATTTTCAAGTGATTCGTTGACCGTTTTGCTCAGCCATCAGGAATTACCGTTATGGTATGAAGGCGGAAAAGAACGCATCCTCGACTGGGCGCAAGAAAACGATGTAGAGCGGATTCTGGTGGTCGAGCTGACCCACTTGCTGATAGACGCTGCCGCACCGCCTGCGGCCGGCAACCAGCTCAACCCCATGGAGCAATCCGCCGGCGACGTACAACCGACCTGGAAAATCGGGATCGGTGGCGACCTGGCCAAAGACGAGGTACCCGACGCCCTGCGGCAACATGGCGCAGAGCTGATCAATGCCGACGGCAAACCTCTCTGGACCGGTATCGCTACCACCCACGAAGCCAGCAACGCCGTTGCCATCGCCAAAAGCCAGTGCTCGGCCCTGCGTCGCAGCTTGCGTGAACAAGCCCTTGTTCCCTGACCGGCCAATGTCCGTCAGGGAACGGTAAAACGGACTCTGACAACGGACATGAACATTATGACAGGCCCACTTAACGGACTGACCTTCATCGAACTGGCCGGCATTGGCCCCGGCCCCTTCTGCGGCATGATGCTTGCCGACATGGGCGCCACCGTTATCCGCATCGACCGCCCCGGCGGTAACCCGCATTCCGCCATCGGCCACACCGTCCTTTTCCGCAATCGCCAGAACCTGGCCGTGGACCTGAAAAGCGCCGAAGGCATCGAAACCGTTCTGAAACTCTGCGAAACCGCCGACGGCCTGTTCGAAGGCTTCCGTCCCGGCGTCACCGAGCGCCTGGGCGTGGGCCCGGAGCAATGCCTCGCCCGCAACCCGAAACTGGTCTACGGCCGCATGACCGGCTGGGGCCAGACCGGGCCACTGGCCCAGGCCGCCGGCCACGACATGAACTACATCTCCCTGTCCGGCGCCCTGCATGCCATGGGCCGTGAAGGCGAAAAGCCCGCCATCCCTCTCAACCTGGTCGGCGATTTCGGCGGTGGCGGCATGATGCTCGCCTTTGGCATGGTCTGCGCCGCACTGGAAGCCCAGCGCAGCGGCAAAGGCCAGGTGATCGACTCGTCCATGGTAGAAGGTTCCGCCGCCCTCATGGCCATGTTCTACGGGCTCAAATCCCAGGGCATGTTTACCGATAATCGCGGCACGCACATGCTCGACTCCGGCGCACACTTCTATGAAGTGTATGAAACTGCGGACGGCAAATACGTCTCCATCGGCAGCATCGAACCCCAGTTCTATGCTCAGCTCTGCCAACTGGCCGAACTGCCCGCCGAGGACTTTGGCCATCAGATCAACCCGCCCAAATGGCCGGAAATGAAACAAAAGCTGGCTGCCGTCATCAAACAGAAGACACGGGACGAGTGGTCCGCGCTGATGGAGGGCACCGATGTCTGTTTTGCACCGGTACTCAGCCTTGAAGAAGCGCCCTCACACCCGCATAACGTAGCCAGAGAATCCTTTGTTACCGTCAACGGCGCCGCACAACCTGCACCGACCCCGCGCTTCTCACGCACCGCAGCCGGCGAGATAAAACCCGCCACCACTGCCGGGGCAGATAGCCGGGCCGTACTGAGCCAGGCCGGCTTCAGTGACAGTGACATCGATGGCCTGATCGCCAGTGGTGCCGTCAAGCAGGACTGATCCCTGCTTGTGCTCTCCACTGGCTGCATTGACCTGTAACACCTGCCTGGCCACAAGCCCGGCAGGTGTTGACGCCCCATTGGAGGAACCATGAACGCAGTGATCCCCGGCACATCCCTGGCCATTCACCCGGAACGTTTTCCTGACCCCATCGACGACCTGCCCGCCAGTGGCACGGCCAAAGCGGTTCTTGCCGGCGGTTGTTTCTGGTGTGTGGAAGCGGTCTATCTGAATCTGGAAGGCGTGAACGCCGTGGTCTCCGGTTATGCCGGCGGCCATGCTGCCCGCGCTAATTACGAGGCCGTCTGTACCGGCACCACCGGTCATGCGGAAGTCATCGAAGTAGAATACGACAGCACCGTAATCAGCTTCGGCGAGCTGCTGAAAGTGTTCTTCTCCGTCGCCCACGACCCCACCCAGAAAGATCGCCAGGGTAACGACCGGGGCACCCAGTACCGCTCCGCGATTTTTTATCACGATGACACCGAGAAAGCGGTGGCCGAGGCGTACATCCAGCAGTTGAACAACGCCGGTGCCTTTATTGCTCCCATTGCCACCACCGTGGAACCGCTGGACGCCTTTTACCGCGCCGAGGATTACCACCAGGATTTCGCCCGTCGCAATCCCAATCAAGGCTACATTACCCATATAGCCAAACCGAAAGTGGAAAAGCTGATCCAGGCCTTTCCCGACAAACTTAAAACCCGGACACCTTAACCAGACAAACTCAAGGGAGTGCCTGATGACCCAAGCACTGTCCGCCAGCGGCTTCGACCTGACGCCCCTGAGCGAAGAAGAAAAACAGGCCCGCGCACGCTCGCTGAGCGAAGAAGAGCGCCGCATCCTGCTCAACCAGGGCACCGAGCCCCCATTTTGCGGCGGCCTGCTGGATAACAAGGACGACGGCACCTACCACTGCAAACTGTGCGACCTGCCACTGTTCACCTCCAGCGCCAAGTTCGAATCCGGCACCGGCTGGCCCAGCTTTTACGAACCCTTCGATCCTCAACACATCCGTGAACTGCACGACAGCAGCCACGGCATGGTCCGAGTGGAGATTCGCTGTGCCCGCTGCGACGGCCACCAGGGCCACGTCTTCCCCGACGGCCCGCCCCCCACCGGCCAGCGCTACTGCCTGAACTCTGCCTCCATGGTGTTCAAGGCAGAGGATTAATCCATCCCATCCGTAGGAGCGTAGCGTAGCGAAGCAACGACCGCAGGTCGGCCCGAAGGGTGAGAGAAGCGAATAACCTCGCTGACGGCGCGATAACCCAAGCCGACTCTACTGTAGGAGCACCTCTCGAGGTGCGAACCTGAGCCTCGGCGAAGGGTCGCCTTCAGATTGCCAATGCGCAAAACGGGCGGTTCGCACCTCAAGAGGTGCTCCTACTGCTAATGCGTTTATCGCGCCGCCAGCGACGCTCCTACAGCAGCTCGTTCCCGCCCTTAGCGCCACGCTGACTTGACCACAGAGTACAGCGGCACTTTCTGTCATTGCCTTGGATTACACACTGTTTACCATCAGGGATGACTCCCAAGTCACCCTATTTCCGATGATATTGCTTCCCGCGTCGCCCATGACGCAGAGCAGAACAACACGATCCCAGGAGGCACCATGAACGCCGCGAACCCGGCTCCAGCCCGTGAAGAATCCGCCCAAACCCGTTGGGACCGCATTCCCGTCATCAAGACCGGTGACGACTACCTGGCCAGCCTGCGCAACCGCGGCACTCGCCTGTTCCTGTTTGGTGAACTGATTGATGAGCCTGCGGATCACCCCATCATCAAACCCAGCATCAATGCCCTGCGCGCCAGCTATGACCTGGCTATTGACGATCCGGAACTGGCCACCGCCTGGTCGCCGTTGATCGACGCCCAGGTAAACCGTTTTCTGCATATCGTGGAATCCCCCGGCGACCTGGTAAAAAAGAACAAGATGCAACGGCGCATGGGCCAGATCACCGGCACCTGTTTCCAGCGCTGTACCGGCCTGGACACCATCAGCGTGCTGCACTCCGTCACTTACGAGATGGACGAGAAACACGGCACCCAGTATCACCAGCGCTATCTGGACTTTCTCAAGGAAGCCCAGCGCAAGAACATCCTGATTGCCGCCGGCATGACCGACCCGAAGGGTGACCGCAGCAAGCGGCCCGCCGAGCAGGCCGATCCGGACATGTTCATGCGCGTAACCCGCCGCACCGACAAGGGCATCTACGTGAAAGGCGTCAAGGCGCACATGACCGGCGGCTGGAACCAGCACTGGATCTGCGTGTTGCCCACCATGAATCTCACCGAAGGGGATAAAGACTACGCTGTGGTCGGCATGATCCCCGGCGACGCCGCCGGCATTACTTATATCTACGGGCGCCAGAGCTGCGATACCCGGGCCATGGAAGGCGGCGACATCGATCAGGGCAACGCCCAGTACGGCGGCCAGGAAGTGCTGGTGTACTTCGATGATGTCTTCATTCCCCACGAGCACGTGTTCATGGACGGCGAATACGAATTCGCCCAGGAACTGGTCACCCGCTTCACCGCCTATCACCGGGCCAGCTATGTGTGCAAAACCGGCCTGGGCGACGTCATGGTCGGTGCGGCGGCGTCCATCGTGGAATACAACGGGCTGGAAAAAGTCAGTCACATCCGCGACAAGCTGGTGGAGATGACCCATCTCAACGAAACCATCTACTCGTCCGGCATCGCCAGCTCCCATGAAGCCACACAGATGCCCAGCGGCATCTACATGAATGACACCATGCTGGCCAACGTGTGCAAGCACAACGTGACCCGTTTCCCCTACGAGATTTCCCGTCTCGCCCAGGATCTGGCCGGCGGCATCATGGTCACCATGCCCAGCGAACAGGATCTGGAAAACGAAGAAGCCGGAGACATCATCCGTCGCTTCCTCAAGGGCCGCGAAGATATCCCCACCGAGGACCGCATGCGCATCCTGCGGCTGATCGAAAACATGACCCTGGGGCGCAACGCCGTGGGTTACCTCACCGAGTCCATGCACGGCGCTGGCAGTCCCCAGGCTCAGCGTATTCAAATTCTGCGCGGCATGGATGTGGAAACCAAGAAGTGGCACGCCCGCAAGCTGGCGGGCATCAAGCAGGAAGCCTGATTCCTGCTTGCCTGCGGCGGGCGGCCTGCTAAACTAGCGCCCGCCCAACACAACGGGCATGCCGGGATAGCTCAGTCGGTAGAGCAACTGATTCGTAATCCTTTGCCCTACCAAAAACCCCTCCCCTGCATCCCGTCATTCACGCGGCTTTCAGCGATTATAGACTGTAGCGAATATGTTCTGGGCTACAAATGGGCTACAGCTTGAACCCAAAAACCATGGATTTGCTAGGCGGGGCTACTGGCAATAGGGTTGATGAAAAGGGAGGCTGGCATGAGAGACGAGCTGCAAGAAGAGCTGAAGAAGCACTTTCCAAAACTCATAGATGAAAAGACGCAGATTGCTATCGGCGACGGCTGGTTCGATTTGATTACATGCTTGCTTCAAACGCTGATGATCACTCCCGACAAACCCCGCCTGGATGACATCTCAACGAAATTCGGTAGGTTGCGAGTGACTTCATTTTCGGGTGTGTCAGATGCAGCTCACGGCGCGATCGCAATGTCAGAAATGATGAGCAGATATATTTGCAGTGTCTGCGGCAACAAAACAGACATCAATCACACTGATCATCGCTCTCGCTGTCTCGCGCATTCAGATCAAGCTCGTTGAGCCGCGGAATAGCGAACCTATTGTTTTTGATTGACCTGTCAACCAGCCGCCCGATAGCACTTGCTCGAGATTCAGCAATGTAGTCAACGCCGTTTTCTGAAAGCTCACGCTCACGCACATGGCGAGCTTTGTGAAGTGCCTGCATTTCGAGAAACCTACTGCTTTTCTTCGACATGACAACCTCAGCGATGACTAAGAAGTGTGAACCCTGGCCCAGGCCGACCCCTGGCCGTGCCTACAGCGCTTTATTCTTGCTCTGAGCAAACTATACTTTGAGCGTGCTTATACGCTTACGTAAGCCCTGAATATGCACTGAACCTATATTTGTCCGCGGATCTGTCAACCCCATCGAAAAGACGCGATGGCGGCATCACGACAACTGCCCGAAACTTTCACTCTAATTCCCGAAACGTCAGTTGTCTTCCGGCCAAGTGATTTCCCCCGGGGCCCCGGCCGGCGCCCTAGCTCGCCCCACCCTGCGCCTTTTCCTATCCTTCTTTTGCTGACTGGCAAGTTTCAGCGGGCTCATGCTCGTATCCCAAATCACGCTATCAAGCGACTCGAGCAGATCGATAGCACGCATGTATCGCAAGAATTCAGAAACACCGACTTGCTTGCCGCGCTCAATCTTACTCACTGTTGATCTTGAGATTGACGCTTTATCAGCAAGATCATTTTGACGCAAATTTGCATTAATGCGCATATCACGAAGTCGAGATCCGATTTCTATCAGCAACGACTCATCTGTCATCAGCTCTCTCAGTCTCATTTTTCTCTCACAACGTGTTTGATCACAATATTTATACTGCTTTTTTGATCACAACGCATTAGATTGCACGCACAAGAAGCATCCGAAACTTTCACGCAGATTCCCGAAACGTCAAAGAATTGCCCGAAGTTTTCACGCAGATCCCTGAAACGTCAAAGAATACTGAAACTTTCACCCTGCCCTAGGCCTTTCTGTGATCAAAACAGCGTGTTTGTAGCCAAAATCAGGGAAATCCAGCCCGAGGCCCGATGAAAACGGAGGATTACTTGATGAAAAGGGAGGGTTTGGTGTCGGGTTTGACCCCAAAAAAGGGGTTTTGGGTGCGACTTAACGTCTGGGACATGATGAAAAGGGAAACCCTTTCAACTATGAGCATACCTGCCGCCAGAAAGAGAGCAAACTGGTGGCGATTCAACTGCCCCACCGCTTCGGTCGATAGCAAAGCTAATCCATAGCCCGTATTGCTATCTGATCCCTCCGCCGAACACGACTTTGGCACGCAAAGTAACAGGCGATGTGCCGATCAAAGCTCTAATCTAAAAACTTGGCTGGTATTCAGTGACAGCAAGCCCGCGCTGAGGTTTTCGAGGCCAAGCACCACCACCATCAAGCAACCCTTGCAAATAGCTAAGCGTCCATGTTGCCGGCCTGCACAAGTAAGGGCGAAGTTTAGGAGCAACATCTATCTGCCACAGTGAGCCCCTAAGCGTCCATTCCGGCATAGAATCTATGCCGGAATGGAACTCATAATAAACCTGAGACGCAGGCAATATATCGCCAGGCAGATTTACCCTGACCACCAAAACATTAAGCCCCGTTGCCTCCCTCCCTTAAAGCAGTCTGTAGGAGCTGAAAACTCCTAGTTTGGCAGTACCCGAAAAGCCACCTCACGGATAAAAAAACAACCTAAAGTTCGAGGGAAAAATAATCAGATACAGATCTGGCTAACTCCATGCAGATCTCTTCTAATTGCATTTTTTTACCCAAATACATAGTAATTTTCAGCATCCTTGCCGCGCTATGCGCGAAGACGGCCACGTGTATGGCGGGGTGTTCGTTTAAAAATAATATCGGCTAGAGGCCTGACAGGGCTCAAGCCATGATAATTCTTAATAATTATAGATGCTCTTCCACCAACAACGATCAATCCCTTTATTCTCTTGGGCTCCAGCAGATTTCAAGGAACAAATTAGTGACCCTTAGAACAGGCATTCGTGACCGTTAGAACACGGAAACGTGACGGTTAAGACAGTGAAACATCAGACTTTGGGCCGCCCGATTCGATATCTCTCTTTAGCATACTCCTCCACAGACCACCCGATGGCTTCAAGTTCAGCCAGCGCAGCCCTCAACCTCTCGCGCCTCTTTCGTACAGATTCTGGGCCCACTGCCTCCAACCATAAATATCCACAGAGCGTGTCCACAGCCACATCTCTTCGCCTGCCTGGGTTTATCCAAGCACAGAGACGTTGATGCAAGAGGCGAGCGTTGTCACCATTTAACAGCCTAGTTTCAGCCAAACTAATCCTCACATGCTGAGACTCTCCCAGGATGGCATTGGCTATCAGAGGGTTGAGCGCGACAAATAACTGCCCTCTCCCCGTGTCCGCAGCATAATGTGACAATAAACGGTATCCACGACGAAAACCTTTATCATCAACGATGATAGAAACCTTCCATAGCCGCTCGACACAGCGCTTCACGCCTTCAAGCTGACGCCCCCCTTCTGTGAGCCCTATTTCGCGGGCAAGGTGCCTGTAACTGCATTTCACCATCATGGAGGTGTTTGACACCGCTAATCCTGTCAGCTGAAGGGATTCTCTAAGCTGTCTCCCTTCGGCTGTTTTGGGCTCTGAGCCTAGTGTTAGGCCACTAAATCCAGCAATGGCAATCAACCCTTGCAAGACCCGTAGATCATCAGCGCCTAGCGGTTCTGGGCCTGAAATTTCAATGGTACAGTCATCGCGGTATTGGTATGTCACCGCAAGCTTCGCGTGCTGGCGCTCCCCTCTGCGAAGGGCACGAAAAAGTCCTGGAGCCAAGCAAAGCGCACTTGCATGTTTGGCATACGTCAGCGAGTACTTAGCCTTCTCCACGTTCACCTCTTTGTTTCTTTGCTGGTGCTGACAGCTCCACTGGCTGCAACACCCCGCCATCACATCGTCTAAACCAGCGATCTTGAAGCGGCTGCCCATAATTTGCTTTCGAAACACCAAATCTCACATAGAATCGACGCTCTAGAGGGCTCAACTTCAATTTCTTCGCCTCCGGCTCACTCATACCACACAAAAAAGCCTGCCAGCGGATATTGTCGACCAGAACTGAGGAGCCGCGGCTCGCCTGCTGCTGGTCTCCAGCCCCATTCAGTGCCGAGCCCTTACCGGCATGGTGAAGAAAAACGATAGAGCACCCCGTATCCTTGGCAATGAGTTCCATACGGCCGATGACTTGAGCCATTGGCCCAGACATATTTTCATCCTCAAGATGAAATCGGCGTAGAGTGTCCAGAATCAGAAGCCGGCGTCCTTCCGCTGCGCTTTTCACATACTCCAACCAACCCATATCAAGAAGGTCAGGGTTAGCCCCTATCAAAGGCTCTATCGTTAAGCCCGATGAGACTTTTTCTCTAATCTCTGGGGGGATATGAGCTCCTAGAGCATGCAGACGGTGGTGCAACGCTACAACTGGATCCTCAGCCGGGAGATAACTCACCTTACCCTCAGGCAGAACGCCGATATCCAGCATGTCCCAGCCGCCAGCCACTTGGACAGCAAGCTGAAGCGCGAGCATAGATTTACCTGTGCTTCCTGGCGCAATGACTGCACCAACCGTCCCCGCCACCATATTTGGCAGCACGAAATCCATCGCTGGAGGCGCTGAGATGAAGGCTTTGCTGATATCTATCGCTGGCTGCGGTCGGATCATCGCTTGCATTTAATGCACCTCGTCCGATTGCTGGTCGAGCCATGCCTCAATCTCTGACATTCGCCAAACCGTAACCCTGCCAGGCAACCTGATTGGCTGAGGAAACTTGCCGCTCTTAACCCCTGCCCACCAAGTCGATCTCGCTATCGGCAATAAGCCGGGGATCTCAGGACGAACACGCTTAACTCCACGACCCAACCGCTTGTTGAGAAGGGCCTCCTGTTCAGTCACACCTCTCTGGCCACAAATTTGAGCGATACGTAGTAATCTTTCCGTCACTGTCTTCTCCAAGAAAATACGCCAAAGACCATCCTCGGCTGAAAAAACAGTAACGACTTAATTTACGGATTAATATTTGACGTGTTCAGATTTTTTAAATAGATTTCCTCACTTTATTAATTAATTTCAACTAGTTATCTATCAATATACCGTTTTTGAATATCTATCCGTTTCTTTATTCTCAACAATCGGCCATGGCATTGGAAAGGGTGAGCGAAGCTAATCAGCACGACTCAAGAACTGAACTTTCAAGGCCGCCACATTCTCCCCACATGCGAGCAGTGCTGCAGCAAGCACAATGGAAACTTCCCGGAGTGCTCATCATGACTAAGAACACATCACTCCCAACCTTGAAGCTGCAACGCCCCCCCCCCAACACATCAAGCTCCCCCCTCTTTGGAATCGAACCATAATAAAAAGGGGTCTCTTACGCTCTCAATAAAGGAACTGGGGATAGTTCGCAGTGCAAGAGTGCGAACGTGAAATTTCAGTTTTGACTTAGTACCCAACGAGCGCGGATTTTTTTGGCTTCGCACTATCGCTAAATAGAAACAAATCTGCACAGGTGGGTCATACCTGACCCGCATTGGGCCAAGGGTGGGTCACGCCAGGCCCAAAGTGGGCCACAACTGGCTCAATAGAACCACCTCACACCCAACCCACCTGGCTCTGCTTCCGGATCGGAACGATTCGGGTACGCACATAAAATTATTTTACCGTTTATTATTTACTGAATGTTATTTCTTCACTACAGTATCTTTAAAGGCAGCAAGCAATAGCCAATAACCTCTCTAAACTCTCCGCGTTTAGTTCGGCCATTGTCTGCTTGATCTGACAGCATCGCAGCGCGAGCAGATCAGATCAGATAGCGCCAGCTCAGGCTGGCAACAATTGGCGCCGGTGGCGGTTTAAACAGTGGGGATGCACGATGGAATTGGGTGGCTTGGTGAGACCAAGGTCGATTCGGGGGGCCGAGCTATTTTCGCCCTTCTCGGAGTTCATCAGCCAAACAATTGATGGCGAACGCTGCTATCTGGTGGTTGAGGGCGACACTCTGCATGTGTCCGCAAGGCTGCATTCTGGCCAGGTTACTGACCGCGACCTCCATGTGCGCCACAACGTCATCTTGAGATCGGATGACATCCTCAATCGGCTCTGGCAGTTCGATGATGGGGTGTCGCACCATGGTATGGCCAAAGCCACGCTCAACAAGCTCCTGGCAGGCTCCAGGTATGGCCTGACCATCACGCCATACCTGGAGCGCCCGGCTAGCCCACCCTTTTTTGCGTATCCATGAGCCGGACTCCAGCAATGCGAGCGGCTAATGCGGCAAGTCATAAGAGGAAAAACAAAGGGGGGCGCCCTCTCATCCCCGAACACCTTGCCCGTACATTCAAGAAGACAACAAACTTGAACGCCAGTGAGCTGGAAAAGTTGTCCGCCCATGCCAAACAAGCTGGCTTGTCTATATCACAATACCTCAGATCCGCAGCGCTATACCCCAAAAAAGGAGACTACAGTCCCGCTACAACAGCCGTACTCAGCGCCATAGCGGGAGAGCTCAACACTATTGCTAGCCGAGCAGCTGGAGCCGGCGCTCCATTATCCAAGGCAGAAGCCGCAGAGCTGATTAGCCTCCATCAAGCATTGATAAAACGGCTTTCCCAACTGAAACACACCCTGGAGGGCGAACAATGATTGCCAAGATTTTACCCATCAGGGGTAACTGCCGACACACAATCAAGTACGCTTTTGGCCAAACAGAATCGAAGAAGGATTCTCGCCCTGAAGATGCTTACTTTTTGGCGAGCAACGGGCTCACCATCATTGATCCTACAGTGACCACTCAGGAAAAAGCAGATGGCAGCCTAAGCATCACCCGCGTCCCAGCAAACGAAGCAAACCTCGATCCTATCATCGATGAGTTTGAATTCCAGGCAGCCCGAAATACCCGGGCAACACTTCCCTACTGGCATTCAGTACTAAGCATAAACCCCGAAGATGAGGCATCTCAGACGGACGAGTCACTGAGACAGATTGCACGGGATTACATGACCCGGATGGGCTATGAATACTGTCCATGGATTGCGACTATTCATCGTGATACCAAGCACACTCACGTACACTTGGCAGCCTGCACTGTCCAAAGCCTACCAGGTTATCCAGTTGTCGATCGGTACAATGATTTCGAAAAGGCGATGGATTCTTGTCGGAAGATTGAAGCCAACTATCAGCTTAAGGCTGTGCCAATGCCGGAGGACGGGCGTGACCGAAATGACGCAGGCCCACAGCATGTGGTTAACGATATTCGGTTAATCCTGGACTGGGCTCTGCTGAATGAAGTGGAGTCTTCAAAAACCCCGGGGCTTTGTAGTTACCTTTCTCGCATTCAGAACTGCGGGATAGATGTAAACATCCGCTGGCGACAAGGAGCACCAGTTGGAGTGTCCTATTCCTTTAAAGGCTGCAGCTACACAGCAACCAAGCTTGGCGGAGGTGGCCGTTACCAGCTACGGCACCTGCAGAACTTTCTGGCATACGACAACTCCAGCCAACACGACGCCCTTGAGGAAATCCACCAAGCAACTCCTACTGAGAAGAACACTGAAGACGCTCTTCTGCAGAATGCGGGGTTTATTCACTTCAAATTAAAGAATGCCAGGGCTAAACATGACCGTAGAGCGTATATTGCACTCGAATTCCACAGCATGGATGTCGCAAGGCGAATCGCAGCACATCCAAAAACCCCTGTTGCATACCTACACCAGCAGGTTCGCAGAAAAGACAAAACCGTTCACATTTTGTACTACAGGCAATCACTATTCATTCCGGCGACGACTAGAGAGGAAGTCGAGTTTCGAAAACTTCTTGAAGCAATGGTTAAGCTTGTGCGATCCACGCTGATCTGGATGGGCATTACAGCTGAGCAAGAGCCTCTTACATGCTATGTATCAAAGCATCCGGGGAATAATCCAGCAGACAGCAGCCTGCCGATGCCAAGCCATAAAATAGACATTCCGACTTTAGAATAAGAAGATCGAATTCCATTTATTTGGCCGATCGCCCACCCTTCCTCGTTGCTTGCTCAACAACAGCATCTCCTGGGGTAACCATAGTTCGGCTGACAGCATTTGGCAGTTTGTGCACTAAACTAGCGACCGTTACGCCTTTCTCTTTAGCCTCCCGAAATAGGGCATCCAAATCCTCGCCGGAAATCTTTTTTCCTTTCTCGGCCATAATAATCGTGCTTGAATGAAACATTCCTTCACTCTCATCATCTACCGAGAATGATTGAGACAAAACTGTTTCCAGCATTTCATCATTAAAAACATCAGACATTCCATTGCCATTGATAAAAACAGGAACAATTTTCCCTTCAGAGGCATCCATAGCTTCAATCTGAACCAACTCTTTCTCACCAAACGGAATATGGAAATCATTAAATCGAATGAAGGGCTTTGAATCGCTTCTCATTTGGAAGTGGTAATGAGGAAAACTTCCATTAATGGAGTTCTTATGGCCAGAATAATCAGAGTGAGCACAAGAGAAAGACCAATCTATATCTCTATATTTAATCGTTACCTCGAATTTCTTTCCTGTTCCCTCCTGTGGCATATCATTAATATTCTTGAGCACTCCATCATGCGAGGCAACCCACCTCAAATACGTCTGAATTTGAAAAAAACCATACTTTTCGAAAACAGGATCAAAATGCTTCTTTTTAATCCCCTTAGGCCGCAGAAACCAATGAAGACATGGGCTCGACGAGGAATATGTTTTTAAAGGCTTTGCGCATATGTAGCACTTACCTTCATCGAAGGCGTGAACAAACGCTGAGAACTCGGCATTTGCCTCTTCAATCTGCGACCTTCGCACCAATTCTTTTTCTTCATCGGATAGAGAGGTTATCCTCTCAGCCAATGCAACCCCCTTGCTCTTAATATCATCATCCATAACGCTCACCAGAAAGAAAGCCATTCAACCAAATACAGCATCAGGATCTATCATCCCATGACTCTATAAAAAACAGCGCAAGCGTATGCGCTGAGTTGACAGCCAAGCGTGCATGCCTAGGCTTTAACCTGTATGCATTTCTACCTTGACCATGCGCAGAACTTGCATGCGATCTCAGCGACCCGATACCGTCAACTGTAGAGAAAACACCACTAATAATCTTCTTCAAATCGTTATCTTCTACAAGAGAAGCGTTAAAACCCATTTCTTCTCTCACAACCTTCCAAACGCTTTGCAAATCCATTTTTGAAGGCATAACCAATCCCTCATCATGAATATAAACCTTGAAAAGGGTTTCAAGTATGTTGCACGCAGCTGAAACAGACTCTCTGGGTGAGTTCTCAATATTCTTCAATGCCCTCTCGAACTCCAATTCCAACGCCGGAATATCTCTTCCATGGATTACATCAGCAAGAGACTTGCTTACCGGGCCGCCACCCTCAGAAATAATTCCTCCGACCAAGTAAGTTAATCCATATTTTGATAGAACTGCCTTAGCTTTGTCTTGAAAAACCTGCTCTCTGGATGGATTAACAGAGCCTGTGAACCAGTCAACTTCCTGACTCGTTATTTCGGCCTCCATATAGCCTTCAATCAAACGCCCCAAAGTAGCTAACGGAGACACCGATTCCTTATTTACTCTCCTCAGCCACTCTTGGGCTTTTACAGCTTTTGATCCTTCAGGCGGCTCACCAGGCGCATCAGCATAGAGAAATAGACTATCCATGCTCGCATGTGTTTCATTCGCACTAATATAATCAGACAGCAATGCAATCATAGGCCCCGGAATTCGCTTTCCTTCCATTACTTTCAAACCTCATTAGCCCACTTCTACACATCTGCAATCGCTTTTTGCAAACTTCAGCCTGTGATTTCTGAAAATATCACCTAGCTTACCCAACTAGCAGACAGCGCTTCTGCCTGCTTCAAAACCAACTCAACAGCCTCAGCCGCCTTATCAGGAGGATACTTGTAACGCTGTAACGTCCGCCTAACAAGAATCCGTAATTTTGCCCTGACACTCTCTCTCACCTGCCAGTCAACGGTTGTGGAGCGTCTTAATTTTTCCGTGATCTCGACAGCGATTTTCTTGAGCGTCTCGTCACCCAGCTTTCGAACAGCACTCTCATTATTCGCCAGTGCATCATAGAACGCGATCTCATCGGGGTTGAGACCTAACGCTGCTTCGCGAGCAAGTTCTTCCTGGAACTGCTTCGCCATGGCGATCAGCTCTTCGATCACCTGAGCGGTTTCAATACCGCGGTTGTTGTACTTTCGCAGGGTCTCCTGCAGACGATCACCGTATTTCTTCTCTTGCACCACGTTATTACGAGTCTTCGCACGAATGTCGTCCTTTAGCAGCTTCTCCAACAACTCGACGGCAAAATTCTTGTATGGCATCTGGCGGACGTCTTCCAGAAACTCATCGGAAAGCAGGCCGATATTGGGCTTATCGAGGCCGCAAAGAGCGAAAACATCTGTCACCCCGTCTGCCACAACTGCATTGTCCAGAATTTGCTTGAGAGCAGAGTTTTTCTCTTCCTGGGTGAGCTTTCTGTCTACGCTGGTGTGCTTGCTGATTGCAGCCTTCACCGCAGACAGGAACGCCACCTCCTTGTGGTATTCCCTTGCTTCATCTAGGGTGCTACACAGAGAGTAGGCCTTCGTCATCGCCAGTACGGTGTCCAGGAAGCGCTTCTTTCCATCATCAAGCCCAAGGATGTAGTTCGCGGCGGGCACCAGCAGTTTGTTCGGATCGCCCTCAAAGCCGCTGTAATCGAACCCTTCGCTCTTAGTGCCCTTCGCAAACATCCCATGGATGACGTCCAGCTTCTCCAAGAGGATGGCAAATGCTTCTTCAGCGCTATGGGTAGGCTCGCCCTTTCCTTTTGCGTCGGTGTAAGTCTTGAGGGCCTGCTTCAGCTCATTGGCGATTCCGATGTAATCCACCACCAAACCACCCGGCTTGTTCTTGAAAACCCGGTTTACCCGTGCAATGGCCTGCATCAGATTGTGCCCCTTCATTGGCTTGTCCACGTACATGGTGTGGCAGCACGGCGCATCAAAGCCTGTAAGCCACATATCCCGGACAATCACCAGCTTGAGCGGGTCATTGATATCCTTGAAGCGCTTTTCCAGTCGTTTCTTGGTCTGCTTGTTGTAGATATGAGGCTGAAGCAGAACCTTGTCAGAGGCTGACCCAGTCATCACTATCTTGATGGCACCCTTCTCAGGGTCTGGGTCATGCCAGTCAGGTCGGATAGTTACGATTTCGTTATACAGATGGGCGCAAATATCCCGGCTCATGGCCACAATCATCGCTTTGCCATCCATGGACTCGGAGCGAGTCTCAAAGTGCTGCACCAGATCCTCTGCGACCTGTTGCAAACGCGGGCCTGAACCCACCAGTTTCTCTAGCCGGCTCCATTCACCCTTTGTCTTTTCGCGGGCTCCGACATCCTCTTCGTCTTCGACCACCTCTTCAACCTGATCGGACAGCTCCTCGATCATCTCTCGATTGAGGTCAAGCTTGGCAAGACGAGATTCATAGTAGATGGGCACCGTGGCTCCATCATCCACCGCATCCTGAATGTCATAGATAGAGACATAGTCACCGAAAACGGCTCGAGTATCCTTATCTTCACTACTGATCGGGGTGCCGGTGAAACCAATAAAAGCCGCATTAGGCAACGCATCACGCATATGCTTGGCGTAGCCGAACTTGTAGCTACCGTCCTGCTTGAGCGTCGCTTTCAGCCCGTATTGGCTTCGGTGTGCCTCATCCGATATCACAACGATATTGTGACGATCATTTAGAATCGGATGGCCAGACTCATCATCAAGCAGGGCAAATTTCTGTACCGTGGTAAAGATAATCCCACCAGACTCTCGCTCGGCCAGTAACTGCCTGAGTTTCTCGCGATCATCCGCCTGCACGGGCTCCTGCTTCAGGAGCTCCTTGGCAGCGCTGAAGGTTGCAAACAGCTGACCATCAAGGTCATTTCGATCTGTCACCACCAACAGAGTCGGATTATTCATTTCAGGCTGTTGGAGCAGTTTCCCAGCATAGCAGCACATAGAAATGCTCTTGCCTGACCCCTGGGTATGCCATACCACTCCCGCTTTCTTACTCCCGGGCTCTACTTCATCACCATAAGTGGCCCGCTTTTCTCTCTGCTCGTTCTTATCTGGGATCCGAGAGGCAATCACCGTGGCCCGCACAGCCTCGCGCACCGCATGAAACTGGTGATAGCCCGCAATTTTCTTGATAAGTCGGTCGTCATCAGTCTCGAAAATCACAAAATAACGGATATAGTCGAGAAAGAGCTCCCTGTCGAAGAAGCCGCGCACCATTGTCTCCAGCTGCCATTCAAGCAGAGGCTTATCATCCTCGTCCTTGATGGTTCGCCAGGGCATGTAGCGCTCCTGGTTAGCAGTGAGAGAACCCACCCTTGCGTTATAACCGTCACTAATGACGGATGCCTCGTTAAATACAAAGAGGTCGGAGATTTCATCTTTATAGGTCTGTATCTGGTTGTAAGCATCCCAGATATCTACATTTTCAGCTGTAGGGCTCTTCAACTCCAGTACAGCTAAGGGCAGGCCATTGATGAAGCAAACAATGTCAGGGCGACGAAGCTGCTTGCTACCCTCTACCGTAAACTGGTTAATAGCACGAAACCGATTAGCTGATAGCGAGCCAAAATCGACCAGAAGCGCCTTATCATGGATGACCCTCTCATCCATTTTGTACTCAACCGATACACCCTCAATCAGCAAACGATGGAAGGCCCGGTTACTGGCAACAGCATCCAGACTCTCAGGTTTTCGGACGATCTCAATCGCTTGATCAACAGCTGATTGCGGCAAATGCGGGTTGATACGCTGAATCGCAGACTCAAGATCTGCCAACAACAACACTTGGCGATAGTCCCCACGCTCTGGAGAAGGGCCGTCTGGAGCCAAATCTGGGCCATGCCCGATTTGCCATCCGCCCTCGTCAAACCAGCCCAGGCATTGTTGTTCTAATTGATCTTCAGTCATAAATCATCCAGCTCACCGTTCATCAGCAACCATTAACAATTAAACCAACTCTATAAGTTGCTCAATTGCCTGGCGCAGCAGTTTAGATCCGGATTTACTTTGGGTAAGTTTAATTGAAACATCACGCCCATCAGTCAGACTTAGGCATATCTTCATACCAAGGAAACCACCAGGCCTAACACTTTCAATCTGGTTCAGCGGTATACACTCCTCACTTTCAAGAGGAATTCTGGCATAGAGGTGCTGATCAGTTACGACAACGCCATCATCACCTTTTCCAAAAACCGTCTCATCAAAATAGAAAATCACTTTGTCTATCTCAATGCTACTCTTCGCCTTTGACGAAAAATTGTTTATTTTCTTATCAGGAAGGTCAGGAGCGACATAGAACTTCTTATCAGGGATTGACTTAAACCCTTGAGTTGCAACAGCGAGATCAACACTTCCACCCACTGGGCCAGCGTGACTTGCAGACACCTTCACACCATTGCCAGAGTCATTACTCTGATCGCTTGCCCGCTCCAAGTTGTGAATATTCAGGATCGAGGCGACTTCAGATACCAAAGCGTCAGTATCGATTTCATAATCAATACTTTCTGCGTATGAGTTAATTTGAGGAACTTGCGCCTCAATATCCCTTACAGACGTTGCTGCCAGGCCAGAACACCACACTTCAAACAACTTCCGTCTATGCTCCTGCAACCCCCTAAAACCGAAGAATTCACAAACAGAAATAACACCCGGATCACTGATGCCAACCTTGTCAATGATTACTTTAAAGACCCTATCGTCATATGGGTAAGCCTCTAAACATCTGACCAATGCAGGAACAAGATCAGAATCAGGAACCCTGGATTTAGTAATATTATCAATAATTGCAGAGACCTTTGATTTTTCCGCTTCCGTGTATGCGTAAAC
Organism: Alcanivorax sp. DG881; assembly: GCF_000155615.1. Lineage (GTDB taxonomy): Bacteria > Pseudomonadota > Gammaproteobacteria > Pseudomonadales > Alcanivoracaceae > Alcanivorax. The sequence continues at coordinate 702,088 of NZ_DS989915.1, forward strand.
ATCTATAGAAGCTGCAGCTCTCATAGCATCGACAGTTGCCAAATATGCCGCCTCAACGAGATTATATGCAGACCTTGAGATCACTTCCCTTGTTGAAGTAGCGCTATATATCTCGTCCTTCCTCGCCATGTTCTCAAGGGCAGTAACACCTTTGGCCAGCATATTGAAAACACCGTGAGCGATATTCGAGTTCAAATTCCTAGCATCTGCGGTGTAAACAGCTTGATCGCCAAACCCAACCCACTGACGGCGATTCTGCCTTCTTGCAGTTCGATAAGCATCAAGCTCCTGTGTCTCGGCCACTATTGCTTCGAACTGATTTACCAAAGGTAAAACATCATCATCCCAAGACACATACTTTGCCATGTAATCACTGAAGAAGACGTTCTCATTGATTTCATAAACACCAGCCCCCGTTAGAAATGAGAGCGCCTTATTAATAGCATCTTCCGCTACAGAGGCTGCCAACCCATCCAGCCCCGTATATACTTCATCAAGATTTTTAAACAGAGAGAAAAACTCGTCATTAACTCTACTTTCCCACTTCGAAGAGACATGACCAAACTCCTGCCAAATGCTATTTGTTCTTATTTTACTCTCGGGCAAATCAAAGCCATGGCCCAAGATTGAAAAAGCCACCCTTTCACTCATACAAACCCCACACAAAAAGTTATCAGCCACGCTTTATTAGCGTTCAGATTGATATCAATTTTTCTTATTGAGACGGCCCCGAAACCGAAATCATCATAGAAGCTATACGTGTAAAAATGTAGATATTCTGCCCTTGATCATTGAGGTCATGCCTTAATAAACCAAGTTCAACCAGAGTGTTCAGGTCATCCTCAAGAAATCTGGACTCTCTGATACTCACGCCCCTCTCTTTCCCGTCCAGATACATCAATTCAACGCCCTGAGAATGATGCAACTCCAGCATCTTACTGGCTCCAGACAGCTGAAATTGTTCAAGGATAGACTTAGCCTGATCAGACAGCTGTCCCCGCTGAGCATGCACACCAGAACTTATGTCTGAAAATCCTGGGAGGATGCTTGCCAGAGCGGCGAACGAGGTATCAAGTGCATCCAGGCGCGTCATCAACTGGCCATGGTTGAGTCCAAGCAAGGCTTTGATGCCTGTTACAGTGGAGGAATTGGACTCAATAAGCAGCTTCACTTCTTCATGGTTTTTGGCCACAAGCCACTCAATGAAGTCTTGGAACTCAGCCTGCTGATTAGCTCCACGGCTAGCCTGAAACTGGCCAAGCAAACCTACTATGGTTGCAAACCCTGTTATTGGCTCCATGCCTAATTCTCCTCTTCCCTGCCTATAACTTAGTCCTGAGATGCTTCGTATTGCCGGAGAGACTGCTTAATTTCTTCTAGCGGCTGTCGTAGAGCCTTTTCAAGTCGATTCATGTGCTCCACCAGCCAGTCGATCATCTCAGGCCAGTTTGACTTGTTGTAGCCGTCGACAGGCTTGGAATACTGAATTCGGCAGGCTTTCTTGTTTGGCAGAGCATTCCAGGTGAGTTCAGCGCCGAAGGCTGATTCTATCTCTGCCTTTTGAGACTGTAATGCCTCAAAGACAAAGGTATTCACCTCAGATTCTGGCCGCTGCATTGAGAATTCGACCCGAATCTCACCTTTGGCAAAGATCAAGTGATATGGCATGGATCGCATTCCGGAACCGGCACTTTGCCAGTGATCCTTTCCGGGGCTAATATTGTTGTACAGCGTGCTACCGCTATTATTCATCGCCTCAATGCACTTATCCCAGAATGCCATGCGCAAGGTGTGGCGGTGCTTGAGCTCGGTATCGGCGCTCTTTTCCTCTGTTTCCTTGGCTACCATACCGATCATGAACTCGCTGGACTCCGGAGTGGGTATGATCTGCTCTACATTGAGGAACAACTCCTCACCGGCCTGATACGGCGTCACCTTGAAACACTGGCAGGAAATATCGAACTGGCTTAGCCATAACACGGTGCTGGTCACTTCCTTTCGATATTTTGCTGCCACAAAGATCAGGCGCTGGCTCTTGATGCGGTTGATCTGGGCGGCTTCCAGCCCATCCACCTCCAGAAACTCCACCAGGTTTTCCTCGGCGTTGGCCGCAGGTTCGCCGGTCTCCTGGGCCTTTTGATTCAGATAACGCTGAAAAATATCCACTACCTGGGCCTTGCTCAGGCTAGCGCAGTAGCTGGCGTATTTAAGCGCCTGCCAGACCACATCCCGGCCACTGTCATCCAGCTTGTTCTCGATGATGACCAGATTGCCATCCTTGTCGATGGCCAACAGATCCAGGCGTTCGCGGGTATCGTCAAAGCCGTCGAACTCTTTCTGGATAATCAGTAGCTCTTCTCCCTCGTTCTGGGTCAGGGCTTCGGGGCAGTGTTCCAGCCATTCCTGCAGGTGCTTTCGCTCAGTGAGGCGCAAGTCGGTGAAACGCTTGGATTCCACGGGAGTTATGCGGTTCTGGTCGATATGGATTTTATACATGGGCCGCTTCCTCTGACTGGCCCAGCCCCTTATCTGGTAATTCCAGCTCACCTGTGAGTAGCTTAGGAAGCAAAGCGTCACGAAGCTCCGCTAACGAGCAGGAGTTTTCTTGTGTAGTCTGGATTTGCTGAAAAATCGGCTCCATCTTCGATTCAAAGTAATTCAATAATACGGGATTAGGAACGACAAACTGCATCCCCTTAATGGTTTTTGAATTTACTGCCGTAGCGATAGAGGAAGTGCTACCAAGCGAAGAATAATCGAAAGAGGACAACCATAAATATGTCCAATATGTCCCTGGAGAATCATCATTAATTCTGAAGTGCGCAATAGCTTCGTTTGTGGTCATCTCTGAGCTACAAATCATAACTCTTCCAAGAGTTAACTTAAAACTAAGCAACACAGTGCCTGGCGGGCATATTTTTACATTATGTTTAGCCACCGCATCTGCAATTAGATACTCCTCGGTCACAGATGAAAAAACGTTACCATCACCCATTCCTTTGATTGACAACCACTTAATATCTTTAGGGTCTTCTGTAAACCAATGCGGCTCCTTTCTGGGAGGAGTCTTTCCTATCGTGATCTCGAATCTTTCGTGAGCTTGGCAAGTATCCCACCCCTCCGGAATCCCCCCCAACTCACTATCCTCCAAGGTCGAGGGGAACAGTTCGGCGGTGGCGCGGAGATCGGCGTAGCGGTCGGGCTGTTCGGCCTGGAGGCGGGCGAGTTCGTCGGTGGTTTTTCCGGAAATGGCCTGTATGGCGGTAAACAGGGCATCTTCCTCGCTGCCACCGGCTTCCAGCGCGGCGATCTTGGCCTTGACCGGCTCGAAATCCACAAACCAGCTTTTGAAGATGGCTTGGGCTATCTTTTCGAGGGTTTGGTTAATTTGGTGATTAGACTGGATCCTCTCAGATAAAGCCCCAAGAATGTTAGCTATAGACTGTTCGTGCTCGCTCTGTCTTGGAATCTCTAGAGACTTTAAAACAGGAATTCTTACATTACTTACTGTAGTGCCAGTGCCTTCATTCCAGGAAATCTGGTGCTGCACAAATGGAGACTGTAATGCCCAATACAGATATTCACCGCTTATTTCTTTCTTAGGGCGTAGAAGAACTTGCCTTTGCCCCAAACAGCACTTCAAACCCTCAGGAATCAGACAAACCTCTCCCATTGGGGCTTCCCGGGTAAAAACTATATCTCCAGCTTGAGGTACGGCTCTCTTTATTCTGGATTGATATCCTTCTTCATCGGTGTAGCTTGGGCTAGAGAGATCAAGCTGGCCGTTTCTTATATTTTGATTTCGGAGGACGATCACCCCTTCACTTTTCCACTTTGGCGTTGAATGTGGGCAGTCAACAACCAGTTCACACAGCTCTTCGAGAGGGGTTGTTTTAGCACTCATACCCCAGCCCCCCAAGATGCTGCTTGACCTCAGCCTCCAGCCGATCACTCTCCGCAAACTGTTCCTTAAGCTGCTCCGTCAATCGCGCCATCTTCTCGGCAAAGGGCTCGCCATCATCCTCCTGTTCCTGCGCCCCCACATAACGCCCTGGGGTCAGCACATAATCATACTTTTTGATCTCGTCCAGGGTGGAGGACTTGCAGAAGCCGGCCACGTCCTCGTAGCCCTCGTCCTGCTGCCAGGCATGGAAGGTATCAGCGATTTTGGCGATATCTTCATTGGTGAAATCACGCAACACCCGGTCTTTCATAAAGCCCAGATTACGGGCATCGATGAACAGGAATTCGCCGCGGCGGTCACGCTTTTTCTCGTTGCGCACCATGCCGTTGGTCTTGTCTTTGGTCAGGAACCAGATACAGGCGGGGATCTGGGTGTTGGTGAACAACTGCCCCGGCAGGGCCACCATGCATTCCACTCGGTCTTCCTCGATCAAACGCTTGCGGATTTCACCTTCATTGTTGGTTTTGGAGCTCATGGAGCCGTTGGCCAGCAACAGCGCCATGCTGCCGGTGGGAGCCAAGTGATGCAGCATGTGCTGCATCCAACCGAAATTAGCGTTGCCCTTGGGAGGAGTACCGTACTGCCAGCGAGCATCGTCGGCCAGGGATTCGCTCCACCAGTCCTTCATGTTGAAAGGTGGGTTGGCCATGACGAAGTCAGCGCGCAAATCCGGGTGCTGATCGTTGGTGAAGGTATTGGCGTTTTTAGTACCAAAGTTGAAGTCGATCCCACGGATAGCCATGTTCATCGCGGCCAGCTTCCAGGTAGTAGGATTGGCCTCCTGGCCGTACACGGAGATATGTTTCTTCTGCTCTGCAGCATCGTAGTGCTGCTCACTAGCGTGATTTTCAATGAACTTGTCACTGGAGACAAAGAAGCCACCAGAGCCCATGGCCGGGTCATAAACGCGGCCGGAATACGGCTGCAGCATTTCTACTATCAGGGTGACGATGCTCTTGGGGGTGTAGTACTGGCCGCCCTGCTTGCCTTCGGCCAGGGCGAACTCGCCTAGGAAGTATTCGTAGACGTGGCCGAGGATGTCTTTACTGTGCAAATTAAGCTTTTCGCCACTGAATACCGGCTTGGTGAACGAAGTGTCAGAAAAGGTGTTGATCAAGCCAATCAAGGTCTCATTTTCCTGCTGGTATTGCCCAATTCGGTTAAGGATCCCTTTGAGTTTGGCGTTACTCTTCTCAATCTCTTCCAGTGCGTTGTCGATAAGCCATGAAACCGAGCGCAGCTTCACATCATTGCCGGCATCGTCCTGCCAGAGCACTGTACCGGTGGGAAGTACCGCTTTTTCCTTGAGCGTCTGCCATCGGGCTGCCTTGGGCATCCAAAAAACATTGGCTTCTCGGTAGTAATCCAGCACTTCCAGCTCGTCTTCTATTGCCTGCTGGTATTCCGCATCACTATCGAAATCTTCCCGTGGCAGGTAGTAGATATTGTCGTCATCGTCAGTCTGGAACAGCTCTAACAGCTCGTCCTGACGCTCAGCAAAAGCATCAGAGACGTACTTAAGGAAGATCAGGCCAAGAACAATATGCTTGTAATTGGCAGCATCCATGCTCGCTTGAAGCTTGCAGGCCGCCTTCCAGAGCTTGTCATCAAGCTCTTTGAGGAATTGCTGTTCGGTATTATTCATGGATCTTCCCTACTACTAAAGACAAAACGCCCGGCTTTCGCCGGGCGTATATACTACTGCACGTTAAGGATAATGGATTTGGGCCCCAAGAGGTCAGTCTGGCCATTCACTGACTCTACATAGACCTCATATTGCTCTTTCTGGGACAAGGAGATATCGACCTTCCGGCCAGTCCAGGTTTGCCCTGAGTCATAGTAGGTACCGTCAACGTCGTAACGGGCTTTCCAGGTGATCTCTGTGGGCTGAACCAGTCCGTTTTTGTCAAAAATGTAGGCTTCCAGGTTTACTGTCTGATCGGCTGAGGTTGAAAGCTTCTCTTTACCAAGAATGTAAATAGCGTACTTATTGGTAAGAGGTGTCTCGTTGTCGGATGTAATACAAACACCATTGGAATCGGACAAGGAGTCCAATGAAGCATTTCCTTGTACGAATGCTTTCGTTGAGCAATACACCGAAACCCCACCATTGAATAAGACAGCGGGCCTATTCAGATTTGTCTCAGCAGAGCCGGAATATTGCCCCATCAGATATAAGCTTCTTGCTGTGGACTGCACCGAGCTTGCGAGAAGGCCACCATATATGTAAGGGATGGCATCTCCTGCAACCTCAGAATCTATAATGAAGGACGCCCTAAACGATGTAGATGCAAGATCAAAATAACTGCCGACTGAAAGCACATTATCCAAAGTCAAGTGACCATCTGAAATGATTTGAGCCTCAGCAATACCTACCCCTTTCAGAGTTGATTGACCTTGATAACCACGGACTTGCAAATAACTAACCTTATCCCCGATAAACTGCTCGCTCTCGTAATCTAAATATACATCTCCGGCGAAATCAAAATAATTCCAGTGCCCATCCAAATTATTGGGGGAGGATTCAATTACTACCGGCGAAATAGCATTGCCGAGTACCTGCACTCCGTTTTTAGCTAAAATAAACCAATCCCTATCAACCTGAAGTATCGCCCCAGCCTCAATCAATAGCAGGTTATTAAAGGAAGTATCACAGGTCACAAAATGCTGGCCCGATGTGATTTTTATTGGATCCTTATAGATTCCGCAGATGTTGCCTGTGACAGCAACATAATCAACATTAACACATTGATTATCCTCAACTTTCTGACCTACCAAACAAGAAGTTACCGGAGCCTCACAACCTCGAGAAGTGTCTACCTGTCCATCCGGACAAACACTCGTCAATGACTGACAAATATCACCATTCCACTCATACCCGTCGTCGCAATACACATTCACATAGTGTGTTTGAGCGCAGCCTGCGTCGCCAAAGCTCTTCGTCTCTTGGCGAGACCCATTTTCCATAGAATAGTTACTACAGGTTTCTGTATAACATGTCTGATAGGGCGTCCCCGTCCCATCAGAATTAACGCTAAAGTAGTCGACTTGGTATAAGCGGTTATACGATTCTGATTCATAACACTCGATTTGCTGGGCTGACCCCAGGAGCGTATTTACAGTGAAATAGTTAGAGGAAACAGTTCCAGCACCATTCGCGCCGTCTAACCCATTACACACATAAGACGTCGCCATCACCTCCGTTGGATCCAGTGTATTATTTTGATTACTGTCGATGCCTGTTTGGATAGCTTTACCACCAGCAGAGCAGTTTGTGCCAGCCGGTTCATCCTCAACATTCACCAAGGAAATACTGCCTTCCCCATCCTGCCCATTACACAAATAGCTCGTGTCAGTAACCTCCCCCCCCTCCAGGATGGAGCTTTGGTCGACATCCAACCCCACATCGATTTGCACTCCTCCATTCGGGCACTGCGCATTGCTAGCCACGTTAGAGGTGTTGATCAGGGTTTGATATACAACGGGGGTATCACCGTTACAGATATATTTGATCTGGGTAACTTCGTCGATATCCAGCGCGCCATTACGATTGAAATCCAGTCCAGAGGTGATTTTCTGCCCGCCAGCCGTGCAGTTGGCACCTGCCGCTTCACCTTCCATGTCCAGCAGACTGCTGAACCCGTCGGTTTGACTGGCCGTGACAGAGCAGACGTAGCTGATCTGGCTAACCTCGGCCGGATCCAGGATACCATCGTCCGAAGCATCCAGCCCCACAGAGACCTTCAGGCCACCGTAGGTGCATTGGGCACCGGCGCCGATTTCATCGACACGAATCAGGCTAGCCACACCATCGCCGCCATCGGCACCGTTACATACTTGTTGGGTTTCGAAGATCTCATCAGGATCCAAAACACCATTTCGGTTTGCATCAATCCCTTGATCAATCGTCACACCACCCTGGGGACAGGCTTCACTGCTGGCAAACGCGGTTTTTGCGACTGTTGCAGATAACTGGTCAGGCTTTGGTGTAGCTTGCTGAGTGCTAGGCGCGGAGCTCCCACCACCTCCACCACCGCAAGCGACCAGCGAGGCAGCCGTGACCATCAGTAACAGTTTGATTCCTTTCATGTTTCCCCCGATCTGTTTCTTCATATGCTGAAACGCCCGTCCCATGAAACAGACGAATTTATCAAGATTGAATCACCGACATGTAGGACAGTAAGGCTGCCTGAAAAAAGGGAGAAGAAGATTTGGAACTGGCGTAGTAGCTATCGCGAGAACAAGCCATAAATGCTGCCTGATCGCATCCCTGCCAATTCTGACTCATGCCCCCATATGTGAGCACAACCCTCATCCATGAAGGCGGTTCAATTATTATGAGTGAACCATATCACACTCATGCTTTAGTGCCAGACTTGGAGGGTAGACAACCGGACAGAAGGTGTTGGCCCGAGGAAGCGCCATAGCGGTCAAGAACTCTTGCCCTTCATTCTTTCCAGCTGCTCTTGCCTCTCTCTAATCCGCAGTTCGATCGCTGCCAGTTGCAGGAGAGCTTCATCCAGCTTCTTATCCTGAGTCGCCTGTTCGTAGTTATCGATGATCGATTCCAACTTACCTATGAGCCCCCTCTTTCTGAGCTCACTGCGGGGTTTTCTGGCGGAATAACGCAAGCGTGAGAGTTCCATCTCAATCTTCTCTATTGGAGTCAGGGTCTCCTCTTCCTGCCTTATGAGCTCTCGGTCTGCCTTTATTCGTGCCTCTATCTTCAGGATCTTCTTTTCGACCGCCATCCGGGGACGGCCCACACGGGAACCGGCATCACCTGAATCCTCCTGACCGGCCTTGATCCTTTCTATGCGAACCAGGTTACGACGAATACCAGTTTCAAGTTCAGAAATCCGGGTTGCCGGGGGTCGACCAGGGCCCTTCTTGTCCATCAAATCCTCAAACCTACTAAATTCAGCTGCATCCGTGATGAAGCCTTGCCCATGGTCATTAGGAATAACTGCTGTTGAGCCCAACTCCTCTGCGAGATCCAGAAACTCCCCTAATGCCCTGTTCATCTTGTCTTTAAGAGTTAACCCAGGTCTGCCAACTTGCTTTGGCTGCTCTACATGATCTTCTTCTCGAAGCCTTTTTCGAAAATCAATGACTTGATCCAGAAGACGATGAGCCCGGGAAATTTTCTTCTGCTCATCGGTCATCGAAGGGCGGCCTCTGCGGTTCTCAGCCATACGTAATCGCTCTCTGAATGCCTGAAAAATGGGCCGAAACACTAACACAACTGCTTGCCGGATCAATTATTTACGATATATTATTTTGATTCAATCAACACTGCTAACCGAAAAATTGCCAGGAGCATGGATGAGCCGCCCAATCCTCGTCGTCGATTTAGAAGCCACTTGCTGGAATGACCGCAAAACCACCGTTGACGACATGGATATTATCGAGTTTGGCTGCGTGATCGCTGATGATAACGGCAACATTCTTGATGATTTTGGCACCCTCGTCAGGCCAAGCCTGAACCCCACTCTTTCTGACTTTTGCACTCGGCTAACCACAATTACACAAAGCAACGTAGACAATGCGCCGCCCTACCCCGATGCTTGCAGGCTGATCGACGAGTGGCTGGATGGCCGTGAAAAAGGGTTAATCTGGGGAAGCTGGGGCGGGTATGACCTCAATCAGATTCGGGCGGAACAGGCGCGTCATGCCATTGCCCCAAAATTCCTAGGCTGCCCACACGTTAACCTCAAGAAACTCTGGGCCAAGTCCATGGGATTGAGGCCGATGGGCATGCGTAGAGCCATTGAGCATTCTGGTTTTACCGTTGACGGCACCCACCACCGGGGCATCGATGATGCCCGAAATATCTCTAGGCTTGTGCCATCCATTAGTAGAGACCTGATTAACGCAGCAGTCCATCGAGCTAGAGCCAATCCGTGACCTTCACTCACATCCTATGGCTCATTTAGCTCGCGGAGCGATGCAAGCCTGAATAGAAGGTGTAGTGCCAGAGAGAGGGCAGCCCCCTCTGTTGGCTCATATCTTAGGGCGAGCCATGTTCACCTTGCGAAATCTCCACATTCCTCACCTCAATACAGCAAAGCACACCAGAGCAGAATTCGCCAAAAATTAATTTACCGTTTATATTTGCTCCATAATCAAACTTAATATATCGTTAATTAACAAACCAACGGCCAAGGAGGGCAAGAACAAAATGGAAAATACAACGCATGTATCCCGACGAAATAAGCTCTACTGAAGCTGCAAAGCTGCTCAGCCTTTCAGCCACCACCCTTTCCACATGGCGCTGCCGTGGAGGCAGACCCCTACCTTGGCACAAGCGATTTGGCCGTGTTTTCTATCGCGAATCTGAATGCCGTCAATTTCTGGTAGACCAGACTAAACAAGGCTCATACCTGTAACCAAAAGCCATACAGCTCCTTTTTATCAACACGATAAAACTGACGTGGACTAAGGCTGAAGCCCGGCTTGACGGTAAGTTGTTCCCTGAAAACAGGGATTCAAGCAGCATTCAAACCATTTGGAGTACGACATGAAAACAATGACTACTAAGCAGTTCAGAGAATTCGTTGCGAAAGACGGCTGGAAGCAAACACAAACATACGAAGAATTGTATTACGGTGATGGGTTTTCTGGCGGTGTGATTACGATTATTAGTGAGCTTGACGATGTTAAAATCACTGTAAATGCTGGGTACGGCTATCGCGATGGCTGCCCGGGAACCGTTTTTCTTGACGAGCGTGCAGAAGAAAATACAGATCGCGCTAGTCTTAAAATTGAAGGCGTTGAGGTTTTTGATGATCATGGCGACAAAGCAGATCTCGATGATATCTTTTTTATTCTTCCGCATTTTTTCTGCTGCGCTAACGACGAAATCGCTGAAAAAATTCATGAAGAAGCAAGCTGCGAGCCAGATCTTTCTGCGCGTAACAAAGATCTAGTTCTCGCGTTTGAGTTTGGTGATATTGAAGGCACGACAATGGATTTTGAGGGCTATGACACGCTCGAGCGCAACGATTTCGGACAGCTGTATTCTTTTGACACAGAAGAAGATCGTGAAATCTGGCTTGATGAAGTTCCGGAAATGAACTGTAGTCGCGCTGCAAAAACGTACTCAGAAGCAAGAGATTTGCACAAAGCGATGAATTACTGCGATTTTGAAGAGTACGCAAAATCGCTGTCAAGAACTGAAGTTGAGCTTGAGTGCGAAGAAGAAGACGAAGAGTAAGCCTGATCCAGGGGCGCCCCGGCCTCTTCCACCACCTTCTCCCCTACCCCTTTTTTGCAATCAAAATCGCTTTTCCGGAGCTGTCAGTGTCTGCGGTGTAGCCGCTTGGTATGCCATAAGTTTTATTTAGCTTCGACTGCATATCCCAGGCTGCATCTGCAATAACTTGATCGATGATTAGCTGAGCCTGGCGCCGCTGGGCGTCTACTCGAGACTGAATATAGTGCTTGTTTACCCCCTGGATCTGGTGACCGGTCAGGCGATTGAGCAGATCGGCATTGATACCGAGCTCTGCACCAATTGTTTTGAATGTACGACGAAGATCATGTGTTGTCAGATTGTCGATGCCAGCCTCTTTATTGACAGCCTGCCGGAATTTCTTTGGGTCGAGCAGGTGATTGCCATTCTTTCCTTTAGCGGTAGGGAATAGCCATTGGCCGCCAGGATCTGTGAGTTCGAGCACCTTCAACCGCCATTCAATAATTTGCTTAACTTGAGCAGTGACAGGCAGTGTTGTGTCTGTTTTCCCGGGAGCTTCGATCACTCCGACCTTCAAATCTATCGAATCTCTCGGAATTGACACCAGGCTATTCAGGCGAAGGCCAGTGAACAAAAATAGGAGTAATGCATCTCGAGAGCCCTGGGCGACCGCGGATCCGGATTGAAGCTCTGATCGCTTGAAGAGCGCTTGTAGCCAGTCGCCGACTTCTTCTGTCTGTAGCACTCGAGAGCGACTGGTCTCGGGGTACCAGAGCTTTTTGTCGGACATGACATCCACTGGATTTTCGATATACCCAGCAGCCCTGCCGAACTCCGACCTACCGAAATTCCACACGGATGACAACACGCGCATTGCTGTGTTCACCTGGCGCCCACCGGTGCGCGACTTGCCAGCAGCAATGTTTGCTTTCACGTAATCAATCGAAATGCGCTCTACCTCAGCCCTTGTGACCTGGACAAGCGGCTTGTTTGCGATAGGTTTCAGGACGGTGTCGAGAAGATTTTTGACATCGCGAATGTAGCTCGAGCTGTACGGCCGCCCTGGCCGGCCGCGATCGATCATAATTTGAGCAACATTTTCGAGCGTGTGAACACCAGATTTTCGCTGCGCCTCATTGCCTGAGACGATATCGCGAATCGTCTCGTCAGCTTTTTCGATCGCCCAGTCCAATCCGTTTGCTCTCATCTCACTTTCAGAGCAGATCTTGCGCTTCACCGGTTTGCTTTTCTGTTCGCCCTCGATTTTGATGCGCTTGTAAATGTAGCCCGACACCCCACCTCGAATCCTAATCGTCAAATTTGTTCCATCAACCCCGACGAATTCTTCGCCCTGGTAGTTGCCTTCTTCCACATCTTTCAGTAGATTCCTGAGCGCTGATTTTGTGGGTTTCATGTGCTCGTCCGTGTAGCCCCGTTTGCAGCCCAGTATATCGACTGGGGCTACACCGGGACACAGGGCCGGGCTACAAATGGGCTACAGCACGACTCAAAAATCAGCAAACCGATTGATTGTTAAACAGTCTCAGCGAAAAATGTTAAATAATCAGTGGTATATTGGATATGACTAACATCCTGATTTCATTAGATATTTCCAATATATCGATCAAAAAGTAGTCAATTGCCGGGATAGCTCAGTCGGTAGAGCAACTGATTCGTAATCAGTAGGTCCGCGGTTCGATTCCGCGTTCCGGCACCATTTCGAATTCCACAAAAAAGCCGC
>NZ_DS989915.1:715007-838182 GCF_000155615.1 Alcanivorax sp. DG881
ACGCCAATGTGGGGTTGGGTGCGGTTACTGGTCATATTTGTGATAACGGCCTGAAGTTGCGCGCTGAAGCCCGTTACATGTATGACGATTTAGACGGTATTAGCGGTACGGTGTCTGAAGATGAAGGCGGGTTCAACGACTGGCGTTCTCTCTGGGCCTGGAAGTGCCTCTCGGTCAGACCAAGACCGTCGAAGTGGAAAAAATCTTTACGAAACTCGTGAAGTCGAGAAAGTTGTGGAAGTGGCCGCTGCTGACAGTGATGGCGACGGTATTCCGGACAACCGTGACAAGTGCCCCAACACCATGCTCCTACCAGCCAGGTTATTTCCCGCCGAAGGCTTTCTGCCAACCTACCGTAAAGGTGTAATCGGTTTCCATTTGGATACCATGCAGGGATTCCTGCACTGGCGCCTTGTATTCCATCGCCAGGCGGTGGCCTTTCAGCGCGCCGTTCTTGCCTAGCAGGTTCAAACCCACGCCAATATCCAGACGCTGCCCACCCTTGGCATCCGGGTCTGCCGCCGGGTTCATCATCGGTGAGATAGTCAGATCTTCAGCAGAACCGTTAATACTGGTCCACCAGCTTTTGTAGGCTGCCACAGACACCGATGCCCACGGCGAGACCGGCTTGGCCGCCCAGGCAGTCAGGTACTTGCTCGACCCTAACTGGTAACCCTGATCATTATCGTCCAAAGGAATTTTGGCACTAACCTGCGCGCCCCAGCTCCAGCTGGCGTATTGCTTGTTCAGGGTCAGCCCCGGGCGCAGTTCATAACTACCGGAGCCCAGCTGCATGGGGTAAGGCAGCTGCAGCTCCTGGCCCGCCATGGGAATGTAGTCTTCTTCCTCGATAGAACCGGTGGGCAGCCCAAACACCATATTCAGGTGCAAGCGGTAGCCGTTTTCGTCGTAGAACTTGTAGAGGCCACCGATACTCGCATCACCAATGCCTGAGGTTTCCGTATCAAACTCGCCCTGGGTGGTGTTACCCATCATGGTCATGCGGGTCTTGGTGGTCATCTCGTTGGTGCTGTACGGCAACATCGCCATCAGGGTGAGGTTATCCGTGGGGGCGTACATGGCGCCAAGCATATGCATGTGCATGGTCATCTCGTACGGCAGGGCTTTCATGTTCATCATGCCCATGCCCGGGATCTCGGCAAATGCCTCATCCGTGCTCAGCGAGTCACTACCGGATTTCGCCCCACTCATCCCCATGCCCATATAACGGTAGGAAAGCATCCACTCACCCTTGCCGTGCGTGTGGTCACCCATCACGGAAATCGGCGCATGGCTGTCAGCGCGCCCGCCATCATAGTGGGCAAGCACTGCAGGGCTGGCAGTAAGCAGCGACAGCGATATCGCAGTGGACAAAACGGAACGAGACATGACATTTCCCCGGCATTGAATATTCGCCCGCAAGGATACGGACCCGAGGGGAAATACCAATGTGGCAAAATGTCACACCGCTCAGACGTGAGAGCCGTGAACCGGCGGATTGCCTGACTCCTGCTGAAACGCGCTTTGGTACGCCTTGCGGTATTGGCCCGGCGCGCAGCCCTGCCAGCGCTTGAAGGCATGATAAAAGTTGGCCGTATCGGAAAAGCCCAATTCCGTTGCCAGGCTCTGCATGTCACAACGGTGCTGACGCAGCGCCTTGCAGGCATGCTGATGGCGCACTTGATCACGTAATTTTGCAAACCGCGCGCCTTCTTCCTGGAGGCGGCGCTGGAGGGTGCGCGGCGTCATGGCCAGGGCATCCGCCACCGCCTCCATGGTCACCGTATGCTCACCGAGCAGGCGCTCCAGGTGCTTGACCACTTGCCCGGTTATCCCCCCCGCCCGGGATAACCCGGCCAACACCTGGTCCGCGGATTTACGCAGGCGCTCGTTGTACTTCGGGTAGGCTCGAGGTAACGGGACGCCAAGCAACTCAGCGCTGAAGCGAATGGCATTCTGACCGGCAGAAAACGACATGGGGCACTGGAAAAATGCCCCATAGCTTTCCAGTTGCTCGGCACAGGGCTCAGCATGGAGAAAACAGGCCCCGGTCAACGGCATATCTGCACCCAGCAAGGATCGCCCAATGGACAACATGGTAGCGACCACCACTTCGTTGTGGGTGCGTGTCGCCGTAAAGCGCAAGGTCGGGTCTTTGCTGATCACCGACAGCTGCACGCTCTTGCCGTAAAGATCCAGCGAGAAATCCAGGTAAGGCACCACCAGGTCCTTATAGCGAAACAGCATGCCAATGCCCTGTTCCAGGCTCTTGGCGGTGGCCATCAGGTTCCCCAGCAAATCCAGGTTGCCATAGTGATTATCCGCCCCCACATGCAGCCCGAACAGCGGATCATCGCTTTCTGTAAAGGCCGCATAAAGCAACGCATCAAGTTGCTCAAGGCTGATGAAGCGATCGCTGCGGCCGACAATATCCGCATCAATGCCCACCTGCTCGAACAGGGCCTGCACATCCAGCTGGTTACGTAACGAGACTTCAAGAAGCCCCGGCAATATGGACGCCGGTAACAGTGTTGTTGTCATGCTGACTCCTCGCAATCACCCGAAACTAGGCAAAGCCCTCTGACAGGTCAACAACGCCCGCCGAATTGGCCCGTTTTACCGACTGGAGGTTGCCCCTTACTGTGCGTAATCTAGGGAGCCTTGAATAGTGCAATGGCCTGCATTTGCGCTTCCCGCAGGCGCCTTCTGCCAATAAAAACACGGATACAGCATGCTAAAACGTTATCTGGTCGACGAAGTCACCGACACCCGCGCCTCCCGCAAACAGGCCTTCAAACTGTTTGCCGACGCTAACAACTGGGCCAGCTGGTGCTCGGTAGTCCGCCACGCCCGGCTCCTCAATGGCGGCTGGCGTCCCGGCGCCCTGCTACTGTTTGTGGCGGACCTGCCCCGCCTGCCGCCGGCGCCGGTGGTCGTGAAGGTGCTGGAGTACAAGGAAAACGAACGCATCACCTGGGGCCTGCAACTGCCCTTCGCCCGCATTACCCATCGCTTCACCTTTATCGACGATGGCCAGGGCGGCTGCCGGGTACACCAGGAAGAATGGACTGAGGGCTTGTTGACGCTGTTGACCTGGCCCGCCGGCAAACTGATTCACCGTTTCGATACGCGATTCGCGGCAGAATACGCAGCCATGTTCTGAAACCGTCTGTTCGCTGTAGCCATAACAAGATTACAGACCCCCTGTAACGCAAACCGGATACGTCATGACCCATCGATTGTTTAACGCCTATTGCCGGGCTGTACTGGCACACCCTGTTTTCTGGCTGGTGCTGCTGGTGCTGCTTTGTGGCGTGGCCGCCACGCAGGCCCGCAACTTCAAGATCGATGCGTCAGCGGACTCCATGGTGCTGGAAAACGACAAAGCGCTGGAGTACTACCGCAAGGTCTCCAAGCAATATGGCGGCAGTGATTTCCTGATCATCACCTACAGCCCCAAAGACAAACCCCTGTTTCAACAGAACAGCCTGGATCACCTGCAATCCCTGCAGCAATCGCTCAAAGATGTGGATCGGGTCAGCTCGGTGTACAGCATGCTGGACGTGCCCCTGCTGTTCAGCCCCCAGGTGGAATTCAGCGACCTGGCCAACGACTACCGCACCCTCACCAGTGACGGCGTGGATCTGGCGCTGGCCGAAAAGGAATTTACCGACGAAAACCCGCTCTACGAAGACTTACTGGTCAGTGACGACGGCAATACCACCGCCCTGCTGGTGAGCTTCGAGCGCGACCAGAAATATTACGACCTGCTCTACAAGCGCAACGACCTGCGCGATCAGGAACGCAACGGCGAACTGGACGAACAAGGCCAGCAGGCGCTGGAAGACGCCACTCGCGCCTTCAGTGATTACAGCAGCCAGATCCAGCAACGCACCGCCGGGGAAATCGACCAGGTGCGCGAGATCATGGACAGCTACCGGGACGACGCCAACCTGTTCCTGGGCGGCGTCCCCATGATCACCACCGACCTGGTGCGCTTTATTCGCTCGGACCTGAAAGTGTTCGGCGTCGGCGTGCTGGTCTTCCTGATCCTCACCCTGTTCCTGATTTTCCGCCGTCCCCGCTGGGTGATCGTGCCGCTGGCCTGCTGCGGCGTCACCGTGCTGGCAGTGACTGGCTGGCTGGGCTGGATGGACTGGAAGGTGTCCGTTATCAGCAGCAACTATATTTCCCTGCTGCTGATCATCACCATGTCCATCACCATTCACCTCACCGTGCGTTTTCGCGAGCTGCATGAAGAGAACCCGGACGCCAGCCAGAAATGGCTGATCCGCGAAACCGCCGCCCACATGATGCGCCCCAGCATCTACATGATTCTCACCACCATGGTTGGCTTCTCCTCCCTGGTGATCAGCGGCATTCGCCCGGTGATCGACTTTGGCTGGATGATGACCCTGGGCCTGGGCGTGTCGCTAATCGTCTGCTTTCTGGTGTTCCCCGCCCTGCTGGCCCCGCTATCCGCCGGCAAACCCCGGCAAGGGCGTGATCTCAGCCGGGAGCTGACCCTGGCCTTTGCCGGCTTTACCGAACGCCGCCGGCCCATTCTGTTGATCGTCGCGCTGGCCGTGATCGTCGCGTCCCTGTGGGGCGTCAGCCGGCTGACCGTGGAAAATCGCTTTATTGATTATTTCCAGAAAGACACGGAAATCTATCAGGGCATGCTGCAGATCGACCGCAAACTGGGCGGCACCACCCCGCTGGATATCGTCATCGATGCGCCCAAGGCCACAACCGTGCAGAAAGCTGCCCTCAACCAACCCGCCACCGGCTGGGATGGCGACAGCATGGACGACAGCCCCGGCGACCCGTTTGCCTCGGACAGCGCTGGCGAGACTGGCAACGCGGATCCCTTTGCCAACAGCGACACTGCCGCCGCAGACAGCGCCGATCCTTTTGCCGACAGTGACCCCTTTGCCAGCGAGACCGGTGCAGACCCCTTCGCCACACCGAAAAAAGCCGAACCCAACCCGCTCAAGGGGTCCTACTGGTTCACCCCGGCCCGGCTGGGCCAGCTGGTGGACATTCAGGACTACCTGGAATCCCTGCCGGAAACCGGCAAGGTGCTCTCCATCGCCACCACCTACGAAGTAGCGGAAAAGCTCAACGGCCGCCCGCTCAGCTATGTGCAGTTGATGTTGCTGGCCAGTTTTATTCCGGATGACTTGCGCAGCCAGCTGGTAAAACCCTACTTGTCTGACGACGGTAACCAGGTGCGCATCAGCGTACGGGTGATCGATTCCGACAAGAACCTGAACCGTAACGAACTGCTCGCCAAGATCCGCACCGACCTGCAAAGCGACTTCGGCCTGCAGCCAGAACAGGTGCACCTCACCGGCGCCATGGTGCTCTACAACAACATGCTGCAGAGCCTGTTCGACTCTCAGATCAAGACCCTGGGTTATGTCTTTGCCGCCATCCTGTTCATGCTGCTGATCCTGTTCCGCAGCATCCCGGTGGCACTGATCAGCATGGTGCCCAGCCTGATCTCCGCGTCACTGGTACTGGGTCTCATGGGCTGGATCGGTCTGCCGCTGGACCTGATGACCATCACCATCACCGCCATCACCATTGGCATCGCCGTGGATGACACCATTCACTACATCCACCGCTTCCACGAAGAGCTCCCCAAAGACAACGACTACGTGGCCACCATGAAGCGCTGCCATGGCTCCATCGGTAAAGCGATGTACTACACCTCGCTCACCATCATTGCCGGCTTCTCCATCCTGGCCCTGTCCAGCTTCAACCCCACCGTCTACTTCGGCCTGCTCACCGGCCTGGCCATGCTGGTCGCCCTGCTCAGCAACCTGACCCTGCTGCCGGCACTGCTGATCACGGTCAAACCGAAACTGAGGGCGGGCTGAGCCTACCGCCACCGCAGGAACTTGCCTGAAAGCGATCCTGCAGGTGGCGCAAGCGAGTTGCGAAGATCAAAACCCAAAGGTGCCCTGCCAGCAACGGGATTAAGGTTTGGGGGTTGAGGTTTTGCCTTTCGCCACTCGCGACTCGTAACTGACCTTATTTGACCACTGACCAAATGAACAGTATATTGGTCGTCCGGGTAGCCCCAGGCCTTCATACTGTGACCCCAGGAAAGCCTGACGATTGATCTCCGCGCCCCAAGGATGGGGCCGGGCTCCCGGACTAATTCAAGCTTATGACGGAACGGTGTTTGCGGGAGCGGCGGTTCCACCGCGAATGCCCCACGCTCCTCAGACCACAATCCCAACGATAAAAAACCCCGGCCACAGCCTTTGAAACAAAGGCTCCAACCGGGGTTCTTTCATCGATACTCCCTATCGATCAGCAACCGGCAATCGCTCACCGGCGCCGCTTACTTCGCTTTCATGATCTCCGCCAGTTCAGAGACATCCTCGACCACGTAATCGGGCTTCTTCGCCAGCGGGTAGAGAGCCTTGCCGGGCCGGGCAATAAAGGCCGTCTGCAAACCTGCTTCCTTTGCGCCAGCCACGTCCCAGCCGTGGGCCGCTACCATCAAGGCCTCTTCAGGCTGTACGCCAAGCTGCTCCAGCACCCACTCATAGGCACGCAGGTCCGGCTTGTAGATCTTGATATCCTCGATGCTGTAACGGGCATCGAAGAAATTCGTCAGGCCCGCATTTTCAAACTGGGTCTTCACCCCGTCGTTGGACGAGTTCGTCAGGCTGACAATCTTGAAACCCTGCTCATTCAGTGAAGTGAGCCCCGGTTTCACATCCGGGTGAGGCGGCAGGCTGAGAATGGACGACACAATAGCCGTTTTCGCCTTTTCCTCACTCAAGGGAATATCGTTGTTCTCGGCCACCATCAGCAGCGAGGCGACACCGATCTGGCCAAAGTCGTGATATTCCCCAGTCACCGTGGTGACCAGGGAGTTATGCAGCATGGTCGAGAACCACAGCGGCAACAGCTCCTCCCTGCCCCCCAGCGCCTCGCCAACCGATGAGCGCATGGACTCCAGGTCCAGCAGCGTTTCGTTCACATCAAAGATAATGACCTTGGGTCTGGGCGGTTCCGCGCCAGCAGACGCGTCTTGCGGGGCTGTATCAGCCATGGCAGTACCTCCAAGAAACAAAATGGCAGCAAGAAGGGGAAACGTTTTCAACAGGGTTCGGGGCATGACAAAGAGCACCTAAGGGAAAATGAATGCATGGCTAACCAATAATTCAGCGCCAACCTTTGTGGTGGGAGGTCACAACAGAGCGAAAGTTCCTGAGATTGCTGCCCGCCCCCTAGCACACAACAAAATCTAACCGTGGCAAAGAAGGCCCTGCCACGATCGCCTTACACTTCCGGCTTCTCCAGTTCCTGCATCACATAGCCCACCTCGTCCATCTTCTCGGTGAGCACCTGCTGGGCATCGAAAAGCCCACGGTTATAGAAATGCGGGCCGATCTCCCTGGCAAAGAAATCAATCAGAAACTCCGCCTCGAAGCCGCCGATATCCTGCTGGAGCTCCTCATCAAAGTACGCCTTGATCTTGCTGACCATCCGGGCTTTTTGGTCCGGGGAAAACGTAATATCACTCATCATCAACTCTATCTAGATTGGGAGCACCAAAGGCACACCTGCAGAAGCAGCGGTTCCACCCTGGCCACAACCTCCAGCCCCCTTCCTAATTACGGGCATATACCGACCTCGGTCAAGAAAGCGTTTACTCTAGTCTCTACGAATCCAGTAACGCCCCCAAAGGTAGGCGACACCAAACAGCGCAGCGCCAAAAATCAGTGTATTGGAGAGAATGCCCTCAAAGGTATAGTGCGGCAGCCCACTAAAGACCACATGCAAACCGGCATGAACCACCAAAAACACTGAGATCCAGAACTGCCCCTGCACCGCCCGCTCCGGCAACCTGCTGGTCAGCCAACCCAACACCAGCGCAAAAATCGGCACATGCAACGCCACAAACACCACACGACCCAGCCCCGGCGCCATCCAGCTAGTCAGCGGAAGTACACGCCATTCGCTGTGGGTCATGGCATCCAGTTCGTGGGTGAATAGCAGGCTCACCCCAAGCAGAAAGAGTGATTTAAGCCAGAGAGGCTGGAAAGTGTCGGTCATTAGTGAGTCCAGGGAGACGTTAACGAGTTAACCTGATTGCTCTTTCTATAGTGAACTTGAGGCACGAGGCAAGGGGAAAATCTGATTTAACGTCACTCTCAAGAAGCGCTCCCGCATTACGGGATATTATAATCAAAGTCCTCTTTTTCAACGCTTTCAGGAAGAATACCCGAATTAACGCCAAATACTTCATTCTCAAAGGAGGTGCACGTTTTATTGAAAACGACGTCGCTTTGGTTCAGCACGACAAGTCCGGAGAAATCTGACTTGCTCCTCTGGTTCTCGCCAATTCCGCCTGAATGGCACATAACATCGTAAACGATGTAGCTGTAGTTTCCGTTCTTGAACCTCAATCGACTTATTCCACCACCTGGGCAAGCCGCGCTACTGAAGAGTGGCGAGTTCAATTCTAATTCGACTGTGTCACCAGCCCCGTATACATACTCAATCCGGCCCTTTTCAGTCATGCATACTGAAACATTTTTGCTTCCGATTTCACATGCAAAAACCACTTCATCTTCAAGCTCACATAAGGAATTAGCTGACACAGGAAGACATACAGACAACAAAGCAATCAATAGAAGTACAGGTCTCACTCATTTACCCCACGTTGTGACAGCGACGTTCTCGATGGAAATTCACGCGTATATTGGGTTAGCTCTTTCATATTCTCCTCATATGCACGATGCAAGACCTTACCCTCGGGATCTTTAATGCCTGACATGGGCACCAGCATGAGAAGAGTGGTGCACCGGATTATGAAGTGCGGAAATAGCGATGATAGAGTTTGAAATTCGGGAGGGCATCTGACCCAGAACTTCTAATTGCTGGCGCAGCAAGGAGTTTGCCCGCCATCATGCTCTTGTCACATGTATGGCATTGTTATGCGATGCTCCCCATTGCTCCGAGGTCAATCGGTATAACCTTACAGGCCGACCATGAAATTCCACGGCATCGAAGCAAGAAAACCCTGCCTTCTCAGCAACCTTAAGCGATGCCGCATGCTCAGGCTCTATGATAACGACCACTGAATTGAACAGGCGCTTACCGAAAACATAGTCAAGGACGGATCTGGCCGCTTCAGATGCCAACCCTTTATTCCAATAGCGACTGGCCAGCCGATAGCCAAGATTAACTTCCTCGACATCATCGACCCATTCTGGTCCAACACCGCAGAAGCCGATCAGTTCAGAAGATGTCTTATCGATGAGAGCCCATGGACCAACGCCATGCGAGTCGTAACAAGCCAAACACCACTCGATAAACTTGAGTGTGGCGGCCTCATCACAAACACCTCGAACCGAGTATTTCATCACATCAGGGTCGCTGAGAATTTCCGTCAATGCGGGAACGTCATCAAGGGACAACCGCCGCAGAATCAATCTATCAGCCTCACAAATATGCACCACAACTCCCTATGCATGAGCAAGCAGCGCCGCTGCTTCACTGGCTCGTTATAAGGCCTCAAGCTTGTTCAACGCCTCTTGCCAGGAAAGCTCCCCGCCCACCCACAGCAATACACGCTTGGCCCCGGCACCGTATGCCATGTCCATGATCACACGTTCTTCCACCTGGCTGAGGCCTCCGTCTGTCATTTCCATAGGCTGGAGTATGAGCTGCGGCCCAGGCTTCAGCCATGCATTTTCGCCAAGCCGCTTCAAACCTTGCTGCAGGCAATACTCCGCCACATCGAACTGCCCGACCAAAAGACGGCGGGTAGTAAATGGCAGGACCGGCAATGCCTCGTACGGACGCCCACCAACTTCAAGACTTTCAATAGTCATCCGGTCCCTGAAAACCTTAACGTAAGCGAGGTCAGATCGAAGGACTCTAATCACTTAAACCTCAACGCCCGGCTCAGCCGCCGAAGGTCGGCCTAGAGGCCCTTGTTAAGGAATTTACGAGTAAACGCCACCAATATTTAGGCCTGAATCCAATACATACTTCATATGAATAAAGACGATCTCGGATCAAGCAAGAGCCATCTAAGATTGGCATAAATGGAACAGTAAATCGTTCTACCGCATCTCACTGGTGGGCATATTCTGTTCTACATTTTGGGCATTTAGGATTAGCACCAGGAGCAAACCTCCCACCGCAAGGGCAGCTTGGAAGTGTGGCCGCGATTTCCTGCAATAGCTTCTCACTGGGCTCATTCTCGTATAACAACGTGTGGTCTTGCTCTCTATGGATAACGTTTGAACAAGTATCACAAAAGAAATGCGGACAGCTGTCGCTCATGCCACTGGATTGCCATGCAGAAGTTTCCTTCCCGCACTTGGGGTTGGGGCATCTCATCTTGCCCACCCAAGGAGCATCATATTCGTAATGTACGATTCTCATAGTGCCTTAACGCCTGAGTTCAGCGCCGTTTGATGCGACGCGTGCTTTTGCGGCAGCAAAAGTACGTGGCGGGTCAAACGTCAGCTGCAACGATTT
The DNA here is from genome assembly GCF_000155615.1 of Alcanivorax sp. DG881. Lineage (GTDB taxonomy): Bacteria > Pseudomonadota > Gammaproteobacteria > Pseudomonadales > Alcanivoracaceae > Alcanivorax. The sequence goes on from NZ_DS989915.1 coordinate 725,529, forward strand.
GTTAGGTGCCATTTGCACGCCATTTCGTGAACCAATCCTTGGCATAAACGGGCAACACCCCTTGATACAGCTCAATGAGTTCAGAACCTACCTCTGGAGCTTTCTCTTCTTTGACCATCACAGTTCCAGCCACTTTGCAGGACGCATAGGAATAGCCGTCGAGCAGGAGTACCAAGAATAACGCTGAGCTGGCCGAATCATTAGGGTTGCGGATTGAGATTGCTACCTCATCGCCTTCGAATGTGAGAAAACGCCCATGAGTTCTTGGTGCAAGATGGGCGGCATCGCTCAACGCCCCGTATACGAAACCAGCACCAGGGAAGGTTTTCTTCAGGTGAGAAATACATGAATTTGGAGCAATACTCTGAGATTCATCAGGGTCATCGATCTCAAGCACGCGCAGGCACCACGCAAGCTGCTCCAAGCCTTGGCGAATAACAGCCTCTGCTTCGATACCAAGGCCATTCAACGACAACTGTATCGCGGCATGGAAAGTGGCTTGAAGGCGGATTAAAGCATTGGCGCCAGACAGAACGCCAAATGGCGCCCCCTCTGGAATTGAAAGCTCGCTTAAGCTTTTCGCGATGCCCACCGCTCGATCTCTAACCTTCAGCAGTAGTTCCTTGATGCATCCCGGCGGGCAAGTCTTCGTCGGATCGAAGCGATCCAAAAACTCTTCGCGATAACGGCGATACGTGTAGTCGATAGCGCTGTTGCCTCCGGAGTGCGCAACCCCTGCCGCGAGCACCATCGCCTTGAACTCGGGATCAGCATCGATTGGGACCGCGACACTGAAATGCAGAGTGCCGATGATCTCCATTTCATCGAAGTTCTTCGCCCATATGATCTTTCTAACGCCGTCCCAGGACACTTCTACCTCTCCATAACACCTAACAGCGTACCCAATTGCAGATGCGATATATCACTTTGCTGTATATCCCCGATCCGACCCTGCTCAAAAGCCACATAAAACCATTACTCAATCAGTGACTTACCCCATGGGCAGGAATCACTCTCAACGGACTTTTCTTGCACTTGCGTGTTGAACAGGCATTCTTACTCGGATTTTTCTTGCATCCTTTTTTCTGAAAATTCACCTTATCTCAGCAACTTACAAAAATCTGTAAGCCATATCCTACATATTCAACTTGTGCGCGGGTGAGAAAGGGAATTTAGGGCGGGGTAATCAGGTTGGTGGGGACGTTAAACCTTCGAGGTTGATTGCCAGGTTTGTCGTGTTATCTAGGGTGGGATTCGTCCCTCGAGTGGGACTCCTACACGGTTTGGAATCGCGCCGCGAGCGACGCTCCTACGGTTTAATTTTTCCGTCTTGCGTCTTGTGTCTTGCAGCCACTCGCCCACAAAAAAACCGCGCAGAAAGCACGGTTTTTTTGGGCGAACGGCGTAGTGCGTACTACGCGCTTTTTTCGGCGATCTTCTGTTTCCAGATGACCGGGCCGGTTTTGTGTACGGATTCGCCAGTGGAATCTACCGCCACAGTAACAGGCATGTCTTCCACTTCGAATTCGTAGATGGCTTCCATCCCCAGGTCTTCAAAGGCTGCCACACGGGATTTGCGGATGGCCTTGGACACCAGGTAGGCGGCACCGCCTACGGCCATGAGGTACACGGCCTTGTTGTCCTTGATGGCTTCGATGGCGGTGTCGCCACGCTCGGCCTTGCCGACCATGCCGATAAGACCAGTTTCTTCCAGCATGGTGCGGGTGAACTTGTCCATGCGGGTGGCAGTAGTCGGGCCTGCCGGGCCAACCACTTCGTCACCGACTGGATCCACCGGGCCTACGTAATAGATAAAGCGGTTGGTGAAGTCCACGGGCAGTTTTTCGCCTTTGGAGATCATGTCCACCATGCGCTTGTGAGCAGCATCGCGGCCGGTGAGCAACTTGCCGGACAGCAGCAAGGTGTCGCCCGGCTGCCAGGTCTGCACTTCTTCCGGGGTCACCGTGTCCAGATTTACCCGCTTGGCGCCTTCGTCGTTGCCCCAGGCAATGTCCGGCCATTCTTCCAGGTCCGGTGCTTTCAGGTCGGCCGGGCCGGAGCCATCCAGAATGAAGTGAGCATGACGGGTAGCGGCACAGTTGGGGATCAAGGCTACCGGCTTGTTGGCCGCGTGGGTGGGGTAATCCACCACTTTCACATCCAGCACGGTGGTCAGGCCACCCAGGCCCTGGGCACCCACGCCGAGGGCATTCACTTTTTCGAACAGTTCCAGACGCAGCTCTTCAGAGCGGGTCTGGGCACCACGGGCCTGCAGCTCGTGGATGTCGATGGGGTCCATCAAGGATTCCTTGGCGATCAGCATGGCTTTCTCAGCGGTGCCGCCAATGCCAATACCCAGCATGCCCGGCGGGCACCAGCCAGCGCCCATCTTGGGAATCTGCTCCAGCACCCAGTCCACCACAGAGTCGGACGGGTTGAGCATGGCGAATTTGGATTTGGCCTCGGAACCGCCACCTTTGGCCGCCACATCGATTTCCAGGGTGTCGCCGGGGACGATGGAGTAGTTGATCACCGCCGGGGTGTTGTCCTTGGTGTTGGCACGCTTGCCATCCGGGTCCGCCAGCACCGAGGCACGCAGGACATTGTCCGGGTGGTTGTAGGCGCGACGCACCCCTTCGTTGATCATGTCGTCCAGGCTCATACTTTCACCTTCAGGGGACGCTTCAATAGTGACATTCATGCCCACCTTGGCAAACACGGTCACGATGCCGGTGTCCTGGCAGATCGGGCGACGACCCATGGCAGCCATGCGGGAGTTGACCAGGATCTGCGCCATGGCGTCCTTGGCGGCCTTGCTCTCTTCCTTCTCGTAGGCTTCTTTCACCGCGCGGATGAAATCCACCGGGTGGTAGTACGAGATGTACTGCAAGGCATCTGCCACGCTCTGAATCAGGTCATCCTGGCGAATCACCGTCATGGGATCACTCCTGCTGGGAAAATAGGGGCGCGTAGTATAGCGCAGAGTATGAAGGGGGCGAAAACCCGACCCGCGGAGGGCCGGGCTTGGCGTTACTGGTACCTTCCCGCTTGCCGGCTCATTGAGCCGGTTTCAGTCGCAGCGGGTGTTATTGAGCAACCGAATCAGATGGCGGTTTACCGCTTCCGGTTGCTCCAGATGCAGAAAATGCCCGGCATCGGCCAGGGTTTGCAGCTCCACGCCACCACTGAAGTCGCTTCCTACCAGCGTGTGCTCCAGCAATTTGGGGCTCATGCAGCCATCATTCTCGCCGATCAGGATCTGGGTGGGGGTGGCAATATCCTGCCCCAGCCAGGCCCTTGCCTTGCGATGTTCTTTTTTCCACACCTTGAACAGGGACCGGTACCAGGCCAGGGCCGCACTGATCACCCCGGGCTCCGCCAGGGTGTGTTTGGCATTGTCCAGATAGAGCTCCGGCTCCCAATCCGGCGACCAGCGCCGCCACAGGGCTTCAACGCCATCCAGGTCGCCGCGCTTGAGCCAGGCTTCCGGGGCCAGTGGCAGCTGGAAAAACTGCATGTAACCGCTCAACAACACTTGCTCCGGCACTTTCAATAACGCTTGGGGAATACGCCGGATAGGTGGAATAGACAAGGCACTGAACGAGCAGAAGGTCTCCGGGGACTGGGCGCAGGCCAAATACCCCACCGCGGCCCCCCAGTCGTGCCCAACCAGATGCACACGGCCGCCCAGCTGTGCGGCAAAGACCATCAGATCGTCCACCGCAGCATAGAGGGAATAATCGCCGTTACCGGGCTGGCAACTGGGCGCATAGCCGCGCAAGGCCGGTGCGATAGCCGTATAACCAGCATCCGCCAGGGCATTGATCTGCACCGCCCAGTTTTCGTAGGTATCGGGAAAACCATGCAACAGAATCACCGGCTCACCATTGCCGGCCATCAGGGCAGGAAAACGCAGGTCACCATTGACCAGCTCAACCTGTTTCATCGGGTTACCTCAAAGTGATTGGAACGGGGGGCATCGTCATGATCGCTACCCTCTTCCACCAGAATCCTTTCCACCTGTGCCAGCGCCGGCCCCTGATGCATGGCATCGAGCATGTCATCCACCGCACCGCTTTCGCCTTCCAGCAGCGCTTCTACCCGGCCGTCTGCACAATTGCGTACCCAGCCGGTGAGATTGCGACGTATGGCTTCCTGGCGCGTCCAGGCCCGGTAGCCTACACCCTGCACAATACCGCTCACCAGTACATGCTTAACCGTCATGCTTGTCCTCGTGGTCAATGTCGGCAGAGGCCCTGTTCGGCTCTGCGTTGTCGTCTGTTTGATTTTCCGGCTTGCTGAATAGCGTATCCAGGCTGATATCCAGCGGTGCCATCATGCCTTCCCGGGCCTGATCCATTCGTGTCTTCAGCGCAGTCTCCCAGGGCAACGGCGCCTGCTGTTGCCGCACTCTGAGCTGGGTATGGGCCGGCCACGGTAGCATGGCCACCAACTGCCCCAGAGACAGATTACGCAGATCCCGGCTAAGCATGTAGCCGCCTTCTTCCGTGCGCCGGATCAGCTTCGCATTCACCAGCAGGTTGCGAAATTCATCCCACTGGCTGATTCCGGATTCCTGCATCACCTTGCGAACTTCCTTGCTGCGCAGCACCTTGCCATTTTGCTGGCGCTGCCAGAACACATTGAGCAGGCGCACCAGAGCGTGCATGCGCGGCACCTGGCGACGGTGTTCCTGAAAGACCACTAACGCACGCACCAGCTCCGCACCACCGAGCACAATGGTCCAGGAAATATAAATCCACAGCAGAAACACCGGCACGGCAGCGAAGGCGCCATACACCACTTCATAACTGGGCGCCTGCTTGATGAAAAAAGTGAAGCCCCCTTTCGCCAGTTCGAACAGCAGCGCGGCCACCGCGGCCCCCAGCACACCTTGGCGTAACGGAATCTTGGTATTGGGCACCACGGTGTACATCAGTGTCAGCATGGCGGTGGTGAACAGGAACGGCAGCAAGGACAGCCATAACCGCACCCCGCCCAGGTAGCCCACCGTGTCGCTGAAGATGGCCTGCGAGGTGAGATACGACGAGATCGCCAGCCCCAAGCCCAGACAAATCGGCCCCAATGACAGCACCGCCCAATACATCAACAAACTGGTCAGGCCTTTACGCGGGGTCTGCACTTTCCAGATACGGTTCAGGGTTTGTTCAACCGTGCTCAGCATCAGGATGGAAGTGACCACCAGAAACACAATGCCCAGCCCGGTCAGGTTCGCCGCCTGTTTGGCGAAGGACTGCAGGTGATCGAGCAACATATTGCCTGCGGACGGCACAAAATATTCGAACGCCCAGGTCTGGAACTGGGTGCCCTTGTCTTTCAGGGCGGGCACCGACGACAGCACCGCAAAACTCACGGTCATCACCGGGACGATGGCAAACAGGGTGGTATAGGTCAGCGCCGCAGCACTTTGCCGGCAACCGTCTTCATTGAACTGGCGCACCAGCAGGGCAAAAAACGCCTTGATGGAATCGAACCGGGCGTGCACCGGAATTACCGGTTGCTCATTCTCCATGCTCTACGCGTCCTCTCTGGTTGACCCCTTGCCACCGCACGTGTGCAGCTTACAATGGCAGCGTTACGAAACAGGATATGCAATCCCATGAGCGACTACATTATCTTCCACAACCCGCGCTGTTCAAAATCGCGTCAGACGCTGGCGTTACTGGAAGAGAACGGTATTACCCCCACTATCGTAAAGTATCTGGACGATATTCCGGATACCGCCACATTGAAAAGCCTGATCAGCAAGCTGGGGTTTGCCCATGCCCATGATCTGGTACGCAACAAGGAAGCGGACTACAAGACCGCAGGCCTGTCTGCGCAAAGCAGCGATGCTGACGTTATCGCGGCGATGACTCAGTACCCGAAATTGATTGAACGCCCCATCGTCGTCAAAGGCGATCAGGCGGTGCTTGGTCGCCCCCCGGAAAACGCCCTGCAGTTACTGGACTGAATCGCCCATGACCGATTATGTGCTGGTGCTTTACTACAGCCGCAACGGCAGTGTTGCCAACCTGGCGCAACAGGTCGCTCGCGGTATCGAAAGCACCGGAATGGAAGCGCGCCTGCGCACAGTCCCCGCCGTGTCCGCCAACTGCGAAGCCAGTGAGCCGGCGATACCGGATCAAGGTGCGCCCTACGCGACGCTGGATGATCTGGCCGGTTGCCAGGGCCTGGCTCTGGGCTCCCCCACCCGCTTTGGCAATATGGCGGCGCCATTGAAATATTTCATCGACCAGACCAGCGAGCTGTGGATGAAAGGCACCCTGATCGGCAAACCCGCCGGCGTCTTCAGCGCCACCGGCAGCCTGCACGGCGGCCAGGAAAGCACGCTGCTTTCCATGATGACGCCCCTGCTCCACCACGGTATGGTGCTGGCCGGTGTGCCGTACTCCGAAGCCGCCCTGCTGGATACCCAAAGCGGCGGCACGCCCTATGGCCCCACTCACGTTTCCGGCAGCCAGGGTGACCCGGCGCTGACGGAACACGAAATCACCCTGGCACGCGCACTGGGCAAACGCCTGGCGTTACTGGCCCGCCAACTGAAGGCTTCCTGATGAATCTTGTTTTACTTCGTATCAGCTACGCGTTGCTCCTGCTCGTCGGCATCAGCGGCCTGTTCACTCTGGCACCGCCGGACGCGCACATTGTCTCCAGCCTTATCATCGCGCTAGTGCTGTACGGTCCCCTGCTATTGATGATGCCTGCTGCTATCAGCGGCAACCGGCGCCAGGCCACCTGGCTGTGTTTCCTGCTGCTGTTTTATTTCTGTGGCTATGCGGTCCAGCTGCTGGATCCGCCCCCGGTGCGCACCCTGGCGATTGCCAAAACGACCCTGACTGTCATGCTCTTTGTGTTTGCCGCACTACAAATTCGTCAGGGCCAGAATGCTGATTGATGAACGCCTGGAAGTAGAAACACCGGAAGGCGCCATGCTCAGCCTGTCGCTGGCCGGGCCGGTGCCCCGGGCGCTGGCCTACGCCATCGATCTGGCTATTCGGCTGGTGATTTACGGTGCACTGGCCGCGGTGTTCGCGGCACTGGGCAAAGCCGGCATGGGCCTGCTGCTGATTATGGCGTTCGTGCTGGAATGGTTTTACCCCACCCTGTTTGAAGCCTTCCGCCACGGGCAGACGCCGGGCAAGAAAGCCATGGGGCTGGTGGTGGTTCATGCCAATGGCAGCCCACTGAGCTTCAACGGCAGCCTGATTCGCAACCTGCTGCGCACTGCCGATGCATTCCCGCTGTTCTATCTGCTCGGGTTTATCTGCACGCTGATCAGCCCTCGTTACCAGCGGCTTGGCGACATGGCCGCCAACACCCTGGTTGTCCATATCGAAGAAACCCCACAGATTCAGGAACAGGCCCAGGGCGACACCCTCGCCCCGGACTGGTCCTTGAGCCGGGATGACCAGCTTGCCCTGCTCGCCTTCCATGAACGCCATGACCGCTTTTCCGAAGCCCGCCAGCAGGAACTGGCGCAACTGGCGTACCCCGAACTGGCACCGGCGCTGGCGTTGCAGCGTCTGAATGCCGTCAGCCGTTATCTGGTACAGGGGCCCACATGAAACAGGCCCGTTTCGAACAGCAATACCGGCCGGAATGGCAAGCACTGGAACGCCAGCTCGAGCAGCTGGAGTCCCTGCATGTGAGCAAGAAGAACAAGCTCACCCTGGACACCTTTGTCACCGATTACCGCAAGCTCTGCCACCAACTGGCGCGGGCACGGGAGCGAGGCTACAGCGTGCAGCTGCAGCAATTCCTCAACAATCTGGTATTGCGTGCCCATCGCCAGCTGTACCGCTACAACCCATCTCTGGCAGATCGCATCGGCACCTTTATCGCCAGCGGCTTCCCCCAGGCGGTGCGCCGGCAGTGGCGCTGGCACCTGGTCAGCGCCCTGGCCTTTGTGCTCTCGATGGCGCTGGTGTGGGTGCTGGTGCATCAACAGCCGGAAATGATCTACACCGTGGTCGACGAAGCCAGCATTACCAATCTGGAAAGCATGTATCAGCCGGAAAATCAGGCGGACATGAAGAACGAGCGTAGCGGCGATGACGACGTGATGATGTTCGGCCACTACATCCAGAATAATATTGGCATCGCCTTCCGCACCTTTGCCAGCGGGCTACTGCTGGGCGTTGGCGCACTGGTAGTGATGCTGTTCAACGGCAGCTTCTTCGGCGCAGCCGCCGGGCACCTGATCAACGTGGGCGCACAGGAACCGTTCTTTACCTTTGTGATTGCCCACGGCGCGCCAGAGCTCACCGCCATCGTGCTGGCCGGTGGTGCCGGGTTGCGCCTCGGCTGGGCCATTATTGCCCCCGGGCCCTGGTCACGGCTGGACGCCCTGCGACTGGCCGCCAAGGATGCACTGCCCACCATGTACGGGGTCTTTGCCCTGTTATTGCTGGCCGCCTTTATCGAAGCGTTCTGGTCACCACGGGACCTGGCGCCAACCATCAAATACAGCGTGGGCGCGGCCTGCTGGGGCCTTTTGTACCTTTATCTTTTCTTCGGGGGACGGGATGGAACTCGAAAAGGCTAGCGCCCGGCTGGCACCACGCAGCCCCTGGCAAGCAGCGGACCTTGGCACGCAGTTTTACCGCCACTGGGCCGGGCCTATTACGCGTGTCTGGTTACTCTTTACCGCCGTGCCCTATGCCCTGCTGTTAACCATGGCGGCCCTGAACAACAGCCTGTGGCCCTTGTTTATCTTCTGGTGGCTCAAACCCCTCTGGGAGCGGCCGCTGCTGGCTTTTTACAGCCACGCCCTGTTCGGTGAAACCCTCACCCTGAGGGCCTTGCTGAAACGCTGGCGTCATTACGCGCTACCGGGGTTGGCTGGCCAGCTCACCTGGCGACGCCTGAGCCCCATGCGCAGCTTCAATGCCAGCGTCTGGCAGCTTGAACAAGTCAAAGGTGACACCGCCAGCCAGCGGCTGAAAGTACTCAACAGCTATCCGTCCAACCGGGCGGGCATGCTGACCCTGCTGGTGCTGCACCTGGAGCAATTCATGACGCTCGGGCTGATGGCGTTGCTGTATATGCTGGTGCCCTGGCAGTTCAACCTGGAACTGAGCGACTGGTTCTACGACCAGAGTGCGCTGCAGCTGGCGATCTCCGGGCTGTGCTTTTACCTGGTGCTGTGCATCACCGAACCCCTCTATGTGGCCTGTGGCTTTGCCCTGTATCTGAACAAACGCACCTGGCTGGAAGGCTGGGACCTGCAGCTGGGGCTCACCCGGCTGGGCAAGCGGCGCCGGGCGGCCAGCGCGGCCAGAAGAGTGGTCGGTGCTTTGTTGATCCTGCTGTTGGTGCCGTCCATGGAACCCGCCAAAGCCGAAACGACACCGCCAGCCCACAGCTCACAAGCCGAGCAACAGCAAGTCATCGAGCTGCTGGCCAGCCCGGAGTTCATGCCGCTGCAAGAAAAGACCGAGCGGCAGTGGATTAATCAGGACAACAGCGAATCCGAGAGCCTGATGGAGAAAATCTGGCGGTTCCTGTTTGATAATCTGGACGATGAGGACGCCGAGACTAACAGCACGCCGCTGAATATACCGGATGCCTTGCTGTGGACCATTTTCTGGGCCCTCTTTATTGCGCTGGCCCTTTGGTTAATCCTCAAGGTGGCCAACCAATTTGGCCTGCGCGGGCACAGCACCCGCAACCGACCTGTTATCCCCACCCACGTGGCCGGGCTGGATATCCGCAAACGCAGCCTGCCGAAAAACCTGAACCGTGCCGTTGACGATGCGCTCAAGGCCGGTGACATCCGCGGCGCCCTGGCCATACTGATGCGTGCCGCCCTGGCCGGTATTCTGGCCCGCTACCCGGTAGCTCTGGCCGCAGGCAGCACCGAGCAGCAGTGCCTGCGCACCCTGCAGGAGCAACACGGCGATTCATTGCCGATTGCCTACCTCCAGCGCCTGACCCAGGCCTGGATCAGCACCGCCTGGGCTCACCGCCCGGTCAGCGACGAGCAGGTGCGCACGCTGATGCAGCATTGGCAGCAAATGGACAGGCTGGAGGCAAACCATGCGTAAGGCCCACCTGCGCCGTGCTTTCCCCTGGCTGCTTGCCACCCTGCTGGTCGCCATGATCGCGGGCTACTACGCCCTGACCGAACCGGTCACCTACATGCAGCGGGTCGCCCCGGACAGCAGCATCACTCGCAACCCTTACAGCGCAGCCCAACGCTGGCTGGCGCAACGGGGCCAGCCCTCTGAACGCATTCTCAGTGCCGCGGCCCTGTTCCCGTTACCCGACACCCGCACCACCCTGGTGATCGATAAACACCGCGGCATGCTCACCCCCAACCAGGTGAACACCCTGCTGGAATGGGTCCAGGACGGTGGCGAACTGGTGGTGGAAGCCCGCCCGCTCCCGTCGCTTATCGAGGCATCCGATGCCAGTGACGCAGACTGGCAGGACAATGACCCACTGCTGTTCCCGCTCGGCATCACCGTCTGGGACTCCCCGGTGCCCAGCGAATCCATTGAAGAGGATCCGGTCCGGGATCTGATCATGGCCTTGCCCGTTTTTGTGGACAGCCCCTTGCAGTACTGCCTGCAAAGCGACAACGAGGAATTGCGTGAAGGTTGTGCACGGCTGGTCTGTGACGCGCCGCCGGAGCCCGCGCCTCTTGGGCTGCATGTGGGTGACAACGCACCTGACCGACGTGTGCAGCTATTCAGCGATTACGTCATCTGGCATGACAGCTGGGATGATGAAGAAGGCGAGACGCCACACCTGGAATGGCCGGTGGAGGTGACCGCCTACGCAGACAACGATTACGGTAGCCAGCTGGTGCAACTGGGCCTGGGCAGCGGACAGATTTCCGTGCTGACCGACTTGAGCCTGTGGTCCAACGAACGTCTGCTCTATTTCGATCATGCCTGGCTACTGGCCTGGCTCACCGCGGATGAGCCGGTGTGGTTTGTGCGCTCGGTGGCCATGCCACCACTGGCCCAGTGGCTGTGGCTGAAAGCCCCGGCGCTGGGCGTTGCCCTGCTGGTGCTGCTGGCCCTGTGGTTGTGGTATCGCATTCCCCGCCAGGGTCCACGCCAGGAAGCCCGCGAAGAAAGCAGCCGCGACTACCTGCAACACCTGCACGCCAGTGGCTATTTCCAGTGGCGCACCAACCAGCAGGCAGCCTTGGTAGACGTTTTGCGCAAGCAGGCGGAACAACACCTGGTCCGTTTTCATCACCAGCGTGACAAGGCTCTGGCACTGGCCGCAAAAACATTATCCGTGCCAGCCAAAGAACTGGAAGCGGCCCTGCAGATGCAACCGGAAACCCGGGACCAGTTCACGCAGCAGGTCTCATTATTACAATCGCTGAAAAATTGCAGTCACTGATACGCTCTCACAGGTGCAGTGACGCGGACATACACGTCAACGTCGTCAGTTAAAACGCAAAAGGACAACAGCATGAGCCAACCCGCCACCCTCGCCGATGCGGCCGCCCTGGCCCACGACATTGAAAGCCGGCTCAATCAGGTATTGATTGGCCAGCAACAGGTCGTCCGTGAAGTGTTGATCGCACTGATTTCCGGCGGCCACGTTCTTATTGAAGGCGTGCCCGGCCTGGGCAAGACCCTGCTGGTGCGCAGCCTCGGGCGAGTACTGGAGCTGGACTTCAATCGCATCCAGTTCACCCCGGACCTGATGCCCACCGACGTGACCGGCCACGCCATGTACGACCAGAAAACCGAACAATTCCGTATCCGGCGCGGCCCGGCGTTCACCCAGCTGCTGCTGGCTGACGAGATTAACCGCGCCCCGGCCAAGACCCAGGCGGCACTGCTGGAAGTCATGCAGGAACGGCAGATCACCATCGAAGGCAAGGCCTTTACCCTGAACGAACCCTACATGGTGCTCGCCACCCAGAACCCGCTGGACCAGGAAGGCACCTACCCGCTGCCGGAAGCAGAGCTGGACCGGTTTCTGTTCAAGGTGCTGATTGATTACCCCGGTCATGACGACGAAACCCGCCTGGTGAATATGGTGCTCGACGGCACCATCCGCGCCAGCCTGGACGTGGACAGCCTGAGCCCGGCCACCGATGCGGCCGGCTTGCAGGCCATGAAAGCACTCAGCAACGACGTACTGATTGACGCCGAAGTGCTGGACTATGCCTTGCGCATCGTCCGTGCCACACGCGATTTCAACGGCCTGAGCCATGGCGCCAGCCCCCGCGCCAGTATTGCGCTGGCCCGGGCGGCCCGCGTGCAAGCCCTGTTCGAAGGCCGGGATTTCGTCACCCCGGACGACATCCAGCAAGTGGCCCGCCCGGTACTGCGCCATCGCATCCAGCTCAGCGCCGACGCAGAAATCGAAGGCCAGACCCCGGAAACCGCCCTGGCCCGCCTGCTCGACCAGGTGGAAGCACCACGGCAATGAAGCCCGCTCCGCGCCTGCTTATCGCCGTTGCCCTCTGGGCCCTGAGCGCGATCTCCCTGCTGTTCTTCAGCGGCAGTATCGCGAGCCTGCTGTGGTGGGCGGCCGGGGCGATTCTGGCGGCCTTTGCCCTGCTCGACCTGCTCCACGGCTGGCGCCGGCCGGCACCGTCGGCAGAGCGTATCGTGCCCAATGCCCTGTCCGTGCAACAGCCCCACGCGATCAAGGTACGCATTCCCTCCGCCGAACTGCCGGCGCGGGCCACACTGGCGGACCACCACCCCGGCGATGATCCGCTCACCGGCCTGCCCTGCCTGCTAACCCGTGCGGAGAATGAACTCACCGAATTCACTTACCACTACCGGCCCAGCCGGCGTGGCCCGGTGGCGTTCGGCGATTTGGAATTCTGGTTCCCCAGCCAGCTGGGCTTCTGGTCGCTACGCAAAACCTGCCCGGCCCATTGCATCGTGCCGGTGTACCCGGATTTTTCCCGCATCAGCCAGACGCAGCTGGATGCCAACCACTCCTTCCTGCTTACCGGCAGCCGGCTCAAGCCCCGCCGTGGCGAAGGCATGGAGTTCCACCAGCTCCGCGAGTATCACCCCGGCGACAGCCTGCGTCAGATCGACTGGAAAGCCACTGCCCGCCGCCGCAGTTTGATCAGCCGTGAATATCAGGATGAGCAGAATCAGCAAGTACTGATCATGCTGGATGGCGGCCGGCGCCTGGGCATGCCGGTGGGCAAGCTCACCGGCTTCGACCATGCGCTCAATGCCTCGCTGCTGCTGGCCTGGAGTGCGCTCAAACAGAAAGACAAGGCCGGCGCCATGCTGTTCTCCGGTGATCAGCCACGCTGGCTACCGCCAGTGCAGGGCCAGAATGGTCTCAATCATTTGCTGAACGGGCTCTACGATCTGCACCCCAGCCAGCACGCCAGCGACTTCAGCCTGGCCGCTCGCCAACTGGTTCGCCACAGCCGCCGACGGGCGCTGGTAGTGCTGGTGACACGGCTGCAACACGAGGATCTGGATGATTTGCTCAGCGCCGTCGGCTTGATGCGCCGCCACCATCTGGTGCTGATCGCCGACATGCTGCTGCCCGAACAGGAAGCCCTGGCCCGTCAGCCGGTGGAGGATTTCGATCAGGCGCTGACCGTCTGTGCGGACGCCCAGGAACAGAAACAGCGCGAGCAGCTGCACACCCGCCTGCGGCACGCCGGCGCCCTGGTCACCAGTGCCACACCGCAAAACATGCCGCAGCAATTGAACCATCTATACCTGGCGTTAAAACGCAGCGGGCGGCTTTAGTCGGATTACGCCTTTCAGGCTAATTCGACCTACTTGAGAAGTTGGGTTTTGTAGGTCGAATTCACCCAAGGGCACAGAGAGCCTGAAAGGCGTAATCCGACAACCCATCGCCTACGCAAACAGCGGCTGCAAAGCTTGATGCAAAGACACGCCCTCGCGGCCATACGCCGCTTTTAGCACCTCACACCAGCGAGCCGGTCGCTCTGCAAGCCCCTCAACCAACAGGGCCTGTGCTTTCGCCTTTACCTTCAAGGCGAAGGCCACTTCATCACCGCCATCGCCATTCAGGTTATCCAGCGACACCCGGAAATCATGCCCACAAGCGGCACAGAAAAGCGCCTCCAAAGCCTGAGGATAGACTTCCACCCGGGCAAACTCCGCCTGCTGATCCGCACTGCGGCCATCCGGTGCATACCAGTAACCGTAATCTTCCTGTTGCCGCCGCGCTGCGCCGGCCACGCACCAGTGGGCGATTTCGTGCAGGGCACTGCGAAAATAATCATGGCTATAGCAAATTTGGTGGGGGTGGCCTGGCAGGTAAACCGGTTCACTGGCACCGCCTACCAGCACGGTGTGGTGGGAATCGAAAAAAGTCGCCCGAAACAGGCGCTCCAGCTCACCACTGACGTACACCTGTGAAGCGCTTTGCGGTATGGTAGCCGCCTTCGTATGAACCTGATTCTGATCTATTTCGTTCACCACACTCGTTCCGTTTACAACAGTAGCACTTGCCTATGTTATCCCGCCGTCAGGAACTTGCCGCCCAACTCACCCTCGCACTGCCGATTCTGGGTGGGCAACTGGCGCAGACGGCCAACGGCTTTGTGGACACCATGATGGCCGGGCGAGTCAGCGCCAATGACCTGGCCGCAGTGGCCGTGGGCGCCAGTATCTGGGTGCCCCTGTTCCTGTTCATGACCGGCGTGCTGATGAGCGCCACCCCGGTGCTGTCGCGGCATCTGGGCGGCGAAGCTTATCATCGCATCAACCCCCTCGCCCAGCAGGGGCTCTGGTTGGGCCTGGGGCTGGGTGTCCTGTGTGCGCTGATCCTGCGTAGCGTTGCCCCGGTGCTGGTATGGATGGACGTGGACCCGGCCATTCGGCCCATGGTCAGCGGCTACCTGGATGCGCTCAGCTGGGGGATGCCCGGGGCCGCGATAATGCTGGCCCTGCGCAGTTATACCGAGGCCATGAATCATACCCGTCCGGTGCTGCTGATCAGCGTCATCGGGCTGATGATCAACATCCCCAGCAACTATGTGCTGATCTACGGCAAGCTCGGCTTCCCGGCCATGGGCGGCGTGGGCTGCGGCTGGGCCACCTCGCTGGTGATGTGGTCCATGGCGTTGATGATGATGATCTACACGCACCGCCACCCGGTCTATCAGCACGCGCCATTGAACCTGCGGCAACGGCATTTTGAACGGGCCAATCTTGGCTACATGCTGCGCCTGGGCTTGCCGGTGGGGCTGACGATTTTCTTTGAGGTGAGCATCTTTGCGGTCATCGCCCTGCTGATCGGCAGCCTGGGCGCCCAGGTCGTCGCCAGCCACCAGATTGCCCTCAACTTCACCTCCCTGATTTTCATGGTGCCACTGAGTTTCGCCCTGGCCGCCACCGTGCGGGTGGGCCACGCCCGGGGTCGCAGCGACCGGGACGGTATTCGCGTGGCCGTGCAGGTGGCCATGGCCATCACCCTGGTCGTGGGCATTGCCGCCGCCTCCAGCCTGGTGCTGGCCCGTCACTGGATTCCCCGTATTTATACCGACAACGGCTCGGTGATTGCACTGGCCAGCTACCTGTTGCTGTTCGCCGCCCTGTACCAGGTTTCCGACGCCCTGCAGGTGTGCGCCAATGGTTGCCTGCGCGGCTTCGAAGACACCGGTTGGCCCATGATGATGACCTTGCTGGCCTACTGGGGCATCGGCCTGCCCATCGGCTATGGCCTGGCGCTGACGCACTGGTGGGTGGAACCCATGGGCCCCGCCGGGTTCTGGATCGGCCTGGTGGCAGGCTTGACCAGTGCCGCCGTATTCCTGGGCTGGCGCTTGCGCTGGCGCCTCGCCCAGCCATTGCCGGTACCGCCAACAACCTCGCAGAAAGACCTGGCCGCCTGACCCGGAGACCCCTCGCCTTACAGTTTTTACACCCTGGCAGCGCTTTCATTGTGTCATTTGCATTTTCTTTGCATCGTTTCTGTAGATAATAACGATTCTCATTTTGGTTGGCTTGCCTCTACAGTCCTATGACTCCACTTTCGATTACCTCCCGCACCCTGGCCGCGGCTCTGGGTGGCTATGGTCTAGGCGCCCTTGCGGCCATGGCCCTGGCCGTTACCCTGCCCGTGGCCCGAGATCAGGCCGTGATCATCGGCATCATGGTGGCGTTCCTGTTATGTAGCGGCGCGGCAATTTGGGCGTTTTCCGCCCGCTCAGCCTGGCGGGCCTGGGCCGGCATTCTGGCCCCCAGCCTGCTGCTGGCTGGGCTGTATCTGTGGGGACTGCCCGCATGAATAAATCATTTCGCCAATCCATGGCCTGGCTACACACCTGGACCGGCCTGTTACTCGGCTGGTTGCTGGTGGCCATTTTTATTACTGGCACCAGCGCTTATTTCCGGGAAGAAATTACCCTGTGGATGCAGCCGGAAGTGCATGACTCCACCCTGCAGCCGGGTACGGTCGAGCTGGCAATGGCAGCCCTGAATGCCAAGGCCCCGGATGCCAAATCCTGGGACATCAACTTGCCAGGGGACCGTCAGACCGCCGTCGAGTTGCGCTGGCAACCCGCCAAACAGCCGGAAAACGGGGGCCGGCGGCGTGGCGAACAAATGCTCATGGATGCGGACAGCGGCGAGGTCGTTGCACCACGCGCCACCCGCGGCGGCAATTTTTTCTACCGCTTCCATTTTGAACTCTACGGCATCGACCGCCTGTGGGCCCGGTTGCTGGTCTGCCTGGCAACCATGTTCATGTTGATCGCCATTATCAGCGGGGTGATCACCCACAAGAAAATCTTCAAGGACTTCTTTACCTTCCGGCCCGGCAAGGGGCAGCGTTCCTGGCTGGACGCCCACAACGCTACCGCGGTCCTCGCGCTGCCCTACCATTTCATGATCACCTATTCCGGCCTGCTGCTGTTTATGACCCTGATCATGCCCTGGGGAATCGACGCAGCCTATGAGAATGACCGCCGCGCGTTTTTCTCCGAGGTATTTTCTCGCGGAGAAGACGCGGCGCAACCTGGCTCGCCGGGTCAGATGGTGGCGGTCGGGCCATTGATCGAACAAACCGAAACCCGTTTCGGCAAACCGGTAGAACGCATCCAGATCACCAACCCCAACCGGGACAACGCGCAAATCACCTTGCGGGTAAACCGGGATCCGGCGGTCACCGATCGCCAGCGCGGTGGCGATCCAACGCAAGTATTCCAGGGCAATACCGGTGAACTGATCGACACGCGCATCCCCGCCAATGATCCGGTCTCACCGGGCTGGCGCATCTATAATTTCTTTACCAGTGTGCACATGGCTCGCTTCGCCGATCCGCTAACCCGCTGGCTGTTCTTTCTGTTCGGGATCGCTGGCTCCGCCATGACCGTGACCGGCATGCTGCTGTGGGTGAGCAAACGCACCCAGCAATTGCGCCGGGACCAGCAGCCCGACCGGGCCCTGAAAATGGTGAACGGACTGAACATGGCCTCCATCACCGGGCTGATGCTGGCCATCGCCGCCTACTTCCTGGCCAACCGTTTGCTACCGGCCACGCTGGCTGCCCGCGAAGACCGTGAAATTCAGGTCTTCTTCATTATCTGGCTGGTGTCACTGGTGCATGGTCTGCTGCGCCCGAACCGCCACGGCTGGATTGAGCAGGTCGCAGCCGCCTCGCTGCTGTGGCTTGCCATACCGGTAGTCAACATTTTCACCACGGCGTCGCACCTGTTTACGCCTCTGGCCTGGCAACATGCGGCCATCGCCAGTTTCGACCTGGTCTGCCTGACCCTTGCTGCCCTGGGCGGGTATACCCTGTGGCGTTTGCAGCGCAAACCGCTGCCGGCAAAAGCACGCCGTGCCCGTGCGCCGCGCCGTGCCAACACGGCCAGTGAGCAACCTGCCGGAGAATCCCCATGACGATGGCCCCGCCATTGTTTCTGGCGCTGGCTCTGGCCTATGCCGGCCTGACCAGCCTGTCTCTGGCCATGAAACGTCACCATGACCAGGTCATGGGCCGCAAGCTGCAACCGGAACGCGTGCGCTATTACCGATGGCCCGGCTGGTTGCTGTTAGCGTTATCGCTGTGGGTCACGTTGACGGTCTGGCCCCTGGGCTTGGCGCTGTTTATGGCCGTGGGGCTGGTGGCAATAGCCGGCTTGCCACTGGTGTTTTTGCTGCCGTATCGCGCACGGTTGGCCGGACGACTGGCTGTCGCCTTGCCCGTGTTGGCCATGCTGACCTGGTCGACGGTGGCACTGGCTTAGCAGGCTGCTAAGGCGCTGTCAGGAGGGTTGGCGGATCATCCACACAGGTTGTGGCCAGCAAGTACCGGTAATAGTCGGCACTGAGCCAGGGACGTCCACTGAGCAAATG
Source organism: Alcanivorax sp. DG881 (assembly GCF_000155615.1). Taxonomy (GTDB): domain Bacteria; phylum Pseudomonadota; class Gammaproteobacteria; order Pseudomonadales; family Alcanivoracaceae; genus Alcanivorax. Next base: position 743,846 of record NZ_DS989915.1, read on the forward strand.
ATTCAGGTACCAGCGCTCCGGACGCAGATCATCGGCTTGCCACTCGGTATTGGCGATATAAACCCAGGTGTGCCGTTCTCCCTCATCGGTCTGCACCAACAGTCGCTCACGGCAATAACGGACCGGGTGGCCCTCGAACGGATCCATGCGCTCGATTTCGCGGTGGTCCCATAACTGGTACAAGACGCCCTGTACCTCCGCCCCGCTATGCTCCGCCTTCACGATGTTGGCGTAGGCAATCCCTTCTTTGCCATGGGCGCGCTTGTTGAATGCCAGCTGCCAACCGGGTAATTGCGCCCGTAACGATTGCCGATAGCGCATGCCCCGCACCGCCATTCGTGCCGGGTTCATGTTCGACCCATAGGCAAAGTAATAATCACACTCCACACATCGCTCCTGGTTATTGCTGGACGCCGGATGCCCGACGACATACGCCTGCATTCAAAACCTGAAAAACTTAAACCCTGGTCGCCATGCTCTCTGCACAAGACACATTACCCATTATTTCCTGAATAATGGCCCTCCCTCAAAAGGAGGCGCCGCAATATCGAGAGCCTCTCAGCCTATGGGGTTTTACGTCAGGCATCCGGCCTCGAGCGTTAGGCAAAGTGCGGAACATGGCTGCCAGGCCCCCCGGCAGGCAGCCCCACTCTTACCCACGGCGAGCCCGTTTATCCCACACAAACCGGTTATCTGCACCCGCTTGCATGGCATCGCATGACAGGCTAACGTGAATTAACGGGCCGTGCTGAACGATCCGCTGTGATCGTGCTCGCGTCCCCCCAAGGAAACGTACCGGGAGGTGCCCATGTCTCAGGCGAACCGGCAACACCCTGGCGGAAACAATGTTGTTTCCTTCTCTCCACGCCGCAAAGCGGCCAAGCCCCCCATTTTGCGTTTATCCCCGGAATACGATGGCATTGAGCTGTTGTATGCCAACGATCATCACCCCGACAAACTGTTCTCACTGAAGATACTGGCCTGGGCGAGACTGGCCAATGGCGACACCGTGGCCATGGTTCCCTGGCTCAAGGAACCGGTCACCGCCATGGCCCTGGCCGACCCGCTGAATGGCCGCTGGGAAGGCTACCGCCTGCCCGGCAGCGATTACCTGTTCGTGGAGGCGCCGGAGCACAAGGTGCAGGAAATGGATGCGGCCCTGTCGTTCTTCGGCAAGCCACAACCCGGCGAACAGGCCATTCAGGAAATCCCGGATACCATCGGCACCCATGCGGTTTTTTCGGAAGACAACTTCCATACCATCAGCCTGATGGAAGTGGTGAGCTGGAAGCTGTTTGCCGATGGCACCCTGTCAGCCATGGTGGCACAGGAGAACGACCCGGTTGAGACACCGATTCTGCCCGGCGCAGAATGCCTGACCACCGCACAATCGCTGCCGGCCTTCCGGTATTTCTTCCAGCACGGCATTGCCAACAAGTTAAAGGAGAGAGACCCGGAAGCGCTGGCGGCGGTGGCCATGCTGGCGACGGAAAGGTAAAGGCAATTAATAGTTAATAATGAATAACGGCGCGGCGAGGCGCTAGTTGGGACTTCAACGCATGAGGCCGCGACCAAAGGTTCGTCGCGACCTCATGCGCTTTTTTACTGAGGCGCTATCTCGCGCAGCTATTAATTATTAACTATTCATTGTTCATTGCTTTTTACGTATCCAGTACAGATACACTTCCCCCCGCTGTTCCTGCCCTTCCAGGGTATGACCCAGAAACTGACAGAACTTGGGGATGTCCCGTTCGGTGGAGGGGTCGGTGGCGCGTACTTCAAGCAATTCTCCCGGGGCCATATCACGTACCTTGTTATGGAGCATCATGACCGGCTCCGGGCATAGCAGGCCGGTGGCATCAAGGTGGTGTTGCGCATCCATGGGGAAGGCTCCGCAGCGAACAAATCGGGCGGCCATTATAACGATTATGTGCGTTTTCGCAGCCCCGAAGTCCTGCGCCCTTTTTCCCCGCAAGCGGAATCAGGGCGATGCTGCGCAGTTGGATGCCGGAGGAACCCCCGCCATGACCTGGTCGATAAACTGGTTAACCCCCTCATTCCCCCGATAGGCCAGATTGATATGGCGAATGACGCCACTGCTCCCTTCGGTATCCTGTGCCTGCCAGGTCAGGTTCACCCCCGCATTGCAGTATTGATTACGCAGGCTGACAGCCTGGCCATAGGCCACCAGCCCGTCCTCCACCTCATGGTACTGATAAACCGGCACGCCAATGCCCGCGCTGCCTAACTCGTTTTCCGCAATGCGCTGCAAGCGCGGACCGGTGAGCGGGTTGATATCCGTCACGTCGGACAGGGAGACACCCTGAAAATCCTGCAGCAATTCCAGTACGCACATGTCGCTAACCATGTCGGCTACGGCCTGCTGACCCTGGGCATTCAGAAATGGCGCCAGGGATAATTCCGGGTAAAGATTGTCCTGCCCCAGCAACGCATAAAGCAGGACCCCAAACCCGTCCTGCCCATTCAAGGGAAGCGCCACCTGGGCCAGGTTGGCAGGCACTCCACCTGCTGCAATACCGCGCAAATTCAATTCCGGGGCATAACTGCCCAGCATCTCCCCGGCCCACATGGCAGCACCGCCGCCCTGAGAGTAACCACGTAACATGACCGGGGCGGACTCAGACAGGCCAGCCTCGGGTAACCGTTGCGCTGCACGCACCACATTAAGCAATGCCGCGCCCATGGATTCGCCAACGATATACGTGGTGGCAGGGTTCGGGTGGTACCCCACGTAATCCGTCACTGCCACCGCATACCCCCGCGCCAGCATGTCGTTGATGGCCGGCTGCTCGTAATAGGCCCCCTTGTCGATCATCTTCGAGGGCGCGCAACGAAAGGCAGGCCCAGCCGTTCCCGGAGCCAGACCGATGATGGGTACCGCTGCCGGGTCTTCCCCTTTCGGTACCAAAACGGTACCCGTCACCACGGCCGGCTTACCCAGCCCATCGGTGGACATGTACATGACCTGCCAGGCGTCAGCCAGCGCCCGTGCCCCAGGAGGGCCAGCCAGGGAAGATCGGGATCGTATAACATCGCCGGGCAAGCCGGCGGGCAAGGGCTCAGGGGGCAGGTAGAAACTGTCATCGGCATGGGCAGGATTGACCGGCATCAACATCACCAGGCCCCACAGGCTGGCAGCCATTGCAGCGGAAAGAAGTCGTCGCTCAATATGAATCATCATGCCATGCCTTCCTGGTTTCTCGGGTATCGGGAATTTGCCTGTCAGCTTCATGACTGCGGGCTCATCATGATGTTCAGGGTATTGTCTGGGCCGGCCAGAAACCGGTTTACCAGTTCCGTCATCACCCCGCAGCCGGCAAACGCCGGCAGCGTGTATTTCCCGGTCAGACGCCCACCGGTGAGTGGATCAAAACTTTCCCCTGCCGGCGTAGACAGAGACAGGGCAACCGGTTCGCCGGTCGTACAGCTCTGGCCATTGTTCTGACTGATTGGGAAACCGAACACTTTCAGGCGCAGGTTATTCAGTGTCATGCTGATCTCTTGCTGCACAGTCATATTGCCGTTGCTCACCGTACCGCCAAGCTCGCCCACCGTGTCGAAGCTCACACGGGCATCCAGGCTCAGGGTTTTGAAAAAACGGATAATGCTCACGTCGATGCTGGAATCTTCCAGCTGCAGCTCACCGCTCAGACTGGAGCCTGCCGCTGTACTGCTGATCTGCAGCATTCCCTCCAGGGGTAAAACAGCGCTCTCCTTGATCAGGCTTTCACCTGCAAACTCAAAATCTTGTTCGGTGTTGTTGCTGCCAGTGACTGTCAAGGTGTGTAGTACATCATCCTGACCCGGCATCAATGTGCATTCGCTTTCGAAATCCCCAAGCCCGGTAGGATTGCCATTCCCGTCCCTGGGCTGAAGCAACATGACCAGGTCGCCAACCCGGATATTCACTTCACCCTGATTGGCTTCAGTGAACGTCAGCGGTGGCGTTTCCCCAGAGGCCGCCACGGTAAAAGCCCCTATTTCGTCAGGCAGGGTTTTATCTGTGATTGTCATTGGCAAGGTCAGAGGAAGATCAACACCCTGACCGCTGATGGAAGATTGTGCCTCAACTTTACCGGCCAACACGTGGGTACCGACAAAGCTCAAACCATTCCAGGATTCTGCGCTGACCTGCGCGTTTGCCTGAATCTGGAAAGCGCCGGTGGATTGGCCCGGAGCAATGATTTCAGGCATATCGGCAGATATCTCCACACTGAGCGGTTGTTCTTCAATCAGCGGGAAAACACAGCTGTATTCCAGCGAAGCGTTAACCGGGACCGCAATGACCTGCCCGGCCATCATCAGTATCGCCGCCGCCAGAAATACGGGGTACAGCCTGTGAAGGGATAAAAATGCCATCGTTATTTCCGTATAAATTGCTGCCTAAAACAAAGCCCAGGCATCTGGCTTAGGCAGCAATTCGTGAGCTAGAAAACACGCTGTGCCCGGCCGGGCACAGCGTGTTGCTTGTTCCGAATCCGTAACGGGCGCCCCGCTTACGCGAGACACCCTTGTCGTTACTGTTACGGCAGGTTCGGAGTCAGGGACAGGTCAATGGTGTTGCCGCTGCCAGCCATAAAGACATTCAGCAGATCGGTCAGGCCACCACAGTTCTCCAGACCCGGCAGGTCATACGTACCGGTGAGGTTGCCACCGGTTCCCAGCGGATCGAAGCTTTCGCCTTCCGGAGTGTTGAGCTGGATGGAAACCGGCTCGGAGGTGCGGCACTCATCGCCACCACCAACCGGCAGGGACCAGCCGAAGATGGACATCTTCACGGTCGGCAGCTTGATGTACATCTGGGTTTCTGCCGTCAGCGCACCGCCATTCAGGTTACCGGTGGTTTCACCCACTGTTTCAAACTCGATGTCAGCTTCGGCAGTCACACGCTTCCAGCCGTACAGGATACGGAAGCTGCCACTGGTAGGCTCAAGAGAAAGGTCCGCAGTGAAGTCGCCGGTAGCCAGGTTCAGCATGGCGTTAATGGCACCGGACAGATCAACGTCGCCGTAGGCTTTCTTGATCAGCGTGCTGCCAGTCAGGGCATAGGGAACCTCAACTTCACCACCACCGTCGCTGATACCAGAGCCGCTCAGCGCAACGTCTACGCTCGGCTCATCCATATCGCTGGACTGGATAGTGAGAGTGGCACCTTTGGAGCCTTCACCTGCAGGAGTAAAGGTCAGATCCACATCACAGGAATCACCGGCCGCAATGGTTGCACACTGATGGCTCTGGATGAACTCGCTGGCATTGGCACCACCAACAGACACGCTGTTGATGTTCAGGGCAGCAGTACCTTCGTTAAGGATGCTGACGCTGCCGTCCTTGCTGGAGCCCACGGTGACAGAACCAAAGTTGACGGACGCAGGATCTACTGCGATGTCAGCTTCAGCAGCCATGACACTCTGGCCCATCAGCGCAACAGAGGCTGTCGGGGTATCCGGATCATCAGACTGAATTTCCAGAGCCGCGTTGCGAGCGCCTTCGCCGGTAGGCATAAAGGTCACATCGACGTTACAGCTTTCGCCTGCAGCGACAGTGGTACAGTCATTGGTCTGCATGAAGGAGCCAGCATCGGCACCAGTGATGGAGATACCGTTGATACCCAGGGCTTCGCCACCCGAGTTTTCAACCGTAACGCTCAGGTTTTCAGTCAGACCACCTTGCACCTGACCAAAGTCCAGCTCTTCCGGGTTGACGGCAATGTTCTGCTCGGCCACACCGGCTTCAACGTCAAAGGAATGCAGCAGATTGGTCACGCCATTTTCATCCATGCGCGCCTGGTCCATGGCACATTCCACCAGGAAGACTTCAGGATTGTTCGGGTCATGCCAGGCAGAACCGAAGTCCACATAGGAGCCGTCGGCCTTGCGGGCAATCATGGCCAGAGTCATGTTCTCTTCCACGAAGATATCAACCACGCCCACATTGTCTTCAGTGAAGGTCAGCGATGGCGTATCCCCGGTGGCGACCAGATCAAAGGGACCGGAAACCCCGGCAATATCGGTAACCGGAATATTGAGAGGAATGGTCAACGGCAAGCTGAGTGAATTACCACTCACGGTAGAGTCTGCCTCGGCAGTCCCTTCGATGGTGGTAGCGCCAACAAGGCTCAGGCCCTGCCAGGTATTCCCTTCGGCAGTCGCAGTGATGTTCAGGGTGAAAGCCCCTGTGGCTTCACCAACACCAATGCTTTCAGGCATATCCGTTGCAATGTCGGCTGTCAGCGGCTGCTGACCAATCAGAGGATATGTACATTGAAAGTACATATCGGATTGAACCGGTACCGCTGATGCTGCACCACTGGCGGCCAGCAAACCTGCTGCTGCCAGTGACCGCATCTTGAACGGTCCGAAGGTCATGTTTTGGGGGATCATGAGTAACTCCTCATTTGGATTTATTCTCAATATTTTTAGGCGTATACCGCAGCGCATAAATGGCGTCTTGTCCGCCTGGCTGCGACCTATGTACCCGCAACGTTAAAACGCTGAGCAGTTTTCTCACAGGCAACAGTGAATTTGCTCACGAGCACATGAATGTCATTATTCGCAAGCCACCTTCAGGTGCATTGTTATGAGTGACGTATTTTTTGTTAAAAGAGTCAGGTGTGATGTTTTACTCATGAAAGCTGAGACAGCGGGCCACAAATAAAAACAGCAGCATCAGGGCTTCTGATGCTGCTGTTATAAAGATAATCACACTGTGGAATATTAACGTTGGGACGATTGTGCAACACCACGGCGCATATCGCCCGGGGTTTCACCTGTCCAGCTCCTGTAGGCCTTGGTAAAACTGGCTTGATCACTGTAACCCAGCACTTCAGCGATTTTCTGCAAAGGCATATTGGTGTCTTTCAGGTAACGGTTGGCAAACGTCTTTCTGACCTGACTTCGAATAAGATGAAACGACACCCCTGCACTTTTCAAATGATGGCGTAAAGAACGGGCACTCATCCCCAGGCGCTCACCAACACGCTCCAGAGAGCCTTCCCGACCGGGATATTTCATAACCAGCTGGCGAACTCTGGCCACTACCTCCATGTGTTCATCGTCAATTACCTCTTCTTTTGAGCGGGCACTGGCCAGATAATAGGCGAGCTCATTATTACCATCCCGGGCAGGCCGACCAGACAGGGGGACCACCACCTGATTACTCTTCTCACCAAAGGATAAAAAGGCTGAAGGCGCAATTTTTTTCCATTTCTCCTCACTTGTTGCAGTACAAAAATCAAACTCGAAATGGAAGCGCCGGCCAATGAGCGAGGTCAGCGTATAAATGCTGCCCATATAGACTTGAACCATAAAGGGACGCAGCTCGTTGAGCTCCCAGACATCCTGCAGTGCAATACGTAGATCTTCACCACTGCAAGAGACTTTCATGTCGAGAATCGGCAAGGAGACACGCAGGTATTGCACCACCATGCTGGCCAGTTCGCGGTAATCTTTCTGTTTTAATAACGCAAATCCAAGCAGACCATGCCCCTGCAGATCCAGCTGTTGCCCAAATTCGAAACCGGCCTGTTCATCCGGGAGAAAACGCTGGGCATTACCCATCAGTTCAATTACCTGTTTCATGGTTAGTAACACACCCTGCGGCTGTGCCAGAACGGCTTCCAGGGAGGTCCCTTCCAGCAATGCCTGCCGGCTTATCCCCCGCCCTTCCATGAATTCAACAAAGCGCTCGGCATAACGTCCGGAAACCAGCGGAACTTCGTAAGCCATACTGTTGATTTTAAACATTTATCAATCCCTCGACCGTATCCCTTTTTATTCTCTTGTTTGAAAAAGGACCGTGACCTGTAAAAAACCATCCCGTGGTTACTACAGTATAAGCTGCCCGCCAAACACGACTTCCGGCTCTCCTTAACAAACAGGCAGGACAAAGTTACAAGCATCCATATAGCGTATTGTTATTTTCAATGAGCCTAATGGGCCGATTGATCAGCCCTCCACACCTAACTGTATGGATTTTATTTATGGCGCCTCATTAAAACGGCGTACTTTAATTTTCGACCACTCACCATTGTCTTTTTTCCACCCTGATTTTATGCATGCAAAAAAAGAGCTTTTCCAGCAGTTGACCGCTAATGACAAAACTTCGGCCGCTTTGTCATCTTTCTTATCATCGCCGACAGAATTAACGTGATCTGATTCAAAGTTTATTTGTGACTGCCTTTTAAGGGCGGCGATATTCATCGATTCTCCCTGCCACGCTTGATAAATGAACAGAGCATCAGTCAGTCTTTTTTCTCACTGACAAAAAGTCGAATTACAAAGAAGTCGTATTTCGCGCAACAGCGGGTTTATAACAATAATTCAAGGAGCCATAACGATGACGTCCCTTCGCTACCCGGTGGCCGGCCTTATTCTCGTTTTTTTGCTTGCCTTCGGAATCTTTCTGGTTGCCCTGATGCCAGCGGCCGTCATGACGCCACTGCTACCCACTCCAGCCACAGATAATGCTTCGCTCCCGCCTCCCAAACTCTATGGACTCTGGTGGAATGGGCAGGGGCAAGCGCAATGGGAAGGGCAACAGCTGGACATCACATGGCGCCTGGACTGGCGCGGCCTGACCCCCGGGCTGGAATTAGGGTTTGAGTCCGGTCAGGTCAATGCCACCGGGTGGGCCGGAGCAGACTGGGGGGACTGGCGTTTCGAGCATTGGCAAGCCAGTATCCCGATCGCCTTGCTCAATGACTTTTTGCCGCAAGGTAAAGCCGAGGGGCAGCTCGATATTTCACTGCCCCAGCTGTCACTGGCAGGCACCGAGATCAGCGCCATCAGCGGCAAACTTGCCTACAGTGGTGGCACCGTGACTCTGGGACCGGGAATGGACCGTCAGGTACCGGCCATTGATGGAAAACTGGAGATGGAAAAAGGCGTCCCCGTACTCACCGTTACCGGACCGGATCAACAATCGCTGGCCCATGCCAACCTGACAGGCAAAACCCTGACACTGGAGGTGTTCCGCGCCCTGCCCGCCCTGCTGGAAATGAGTGAAGGCGGCAACGCCACCGATGTGGTCTTCAGCACCCGTCAGGACCTGCCGGTATCGGCCCATTCCGGCTGAGCCGGGGGCGTCCAGAACGCCGCCAGGCCGATCACGGCTGCACTGAGTGCGGCCGCCAGCAGGAAATGCGACGCGTAGCCCAGCCAGGCCACACTGAAACCGCTGGCCAGCGTGAACGCCCCTACCGCGAACAGTTGCACGGACGCTTGCACTGTATAGTCACTGCCTTCATGACCGGCGCGGCAGTAATCCATCATCACCACAAACAGCGCCACCGTAGACAGGCCGTCCGCCAATTGTTCGAACAGCGCCACCGCCCAGATCCATACCTCCGGCGGCGGGGTGTCTGCCCCCCAGCTTGCCACCCACCACCAGCCAATAAACGACAGTGCCTGTAAACCGGCAAACCCGAACAGCGCCACACGACGACTTAACCGCATCATTATCAACCCCGCCAACCCGGCACCCGCCAGCCCGACCAATGAAGCCACCAGGTCCAGGGTGCCGATTTCAGCCAGGGTCCAGTGACTATCGACCAGGAATGGTTTGATCATGCGGGTGCCAAAACCATCCCCCACTTTGTAGCCAAGCAGGATCACCAGCCAGACAACCAACCCCGGCCGCCGCCAAAACAGGGCCAACTGACGCAGCCACCACCGCAGGGTCACCGGTTTGCGTGGGCGCACCGGTTCAAGAGGCTCATCAAATCGCCAGGCAGTGAGCGCCACCAACAGCAACATCGCAATAACGGTAAACAGCGTAGCTTGCCAGCCCAGCCAGCCGACCAGAATCAACAAGGCGCCGCTACCCAGAATCATGCCGACCTTGTAACCACTGACCTGAACGCTGTTACCCAGGCCACGCAACCTCGGCGTCAGTAGCCGGGCGGCCAGACCATCGGTGGCAATGTCCTGGGTGGCACTGAACAGGTTGAGCAGAAACAGCATCACGATCAGGACGGCGAACCCTGCGCCGAACAACCAGGCCTGAGGCAGCATGGCCGCCGCTGTCAGTACGCTCATCACTCCGGTCAGGCAGACCAGGATCCAGCGTTTTCGGTGATTGGGGCGGCCGCTGCCCCAGCGATCGACCCAGGGCGCCCAGATAAACTTCAGCGCCCAGGGCAAAGCCGGCAATGCCAGCAGGCCAATCCATTCCGGCGACAGCCCTGCATCACGGGCCAGCGCAGGCATGGATTTCCCCAGTAACCCTGCGGGCAGACCCTGAGCGAAATACAACATGCCCAGGGTGGCAAACAAAGGGGCGGTCCGGCCGCGCCCGGTACTCACCGTCAGTAATCCCGGTGGAAGCTGGCCCAAACGGTGATTTCTTCCCGGTCGTAATACAGATGGGCGGCTTTGATCACTGGTTCACCCAAATGCTCCATGCGCTCCATGGCCGTGGTGAGCTTTTCCAGCAGCTGCCAGGTTTCCTGGAAGCGACGTTTCATCGGCAATTTCAGATTAAACAGGGCAGCATTGGCCCAGCCTTGCGTGAGCCACTTTTCCATTTGCTGCAGGGTACGAGCGGGCTTGTCCACCACATCGCATACCACCAGATCCACCTTGCTGCGCGGGCGCCAGGTGAACGCATCTCCGGACACATGCTGCACCGGGTATTCATCCAGCAGGCGCGGATCCATCTTGCCGTGGTCCACCGCCTGAACACGAATCCCCCGCCGTGCCAGCTGCCAGCTCCAGCCGCCCGGAGCGGCGCCCAGATCCACCGCCGTCCTGGCGTTCAGTGCATCGGCACTGCCGAAGAAGCGGATCAGGGCTTCTTCCACTTTCAACGCAGAGCGGCTGGGCGCCTCTGCAGGTAATCGCAAGCGCAGCACGCCACCTTCCACCAGTGGTATGGCGCTGGGGCTGGTGCTGACCCAGCCGTTGTGGGAGTCACTGAAGAAAAGGTGAACCCTTTGTTTTGCCTTTGCTCGCAGCAAACCGGCTTTTTTCAAGCGGGGTTCCAGTGCCTTGCGGAATCCCCGCAGGAAACGCTGTAATTCCCGGCCTTCATTGGTATCCGGGTGCTCCAGATAGAGCTCGGAAAACGGCCCGGCCTGCTCCAGCAGAGGCCACAGCGCGGTAATACGGTCATCCCCGATATCCGAAAACTCGCCCACACACACGCTCAAGGTGCGCGCAAAGATCAGCCCGCTATCCTGCAGGCTGGCCAGCGCCCCCTGCTGGCTGTGCCACAACACGTACCCGCTGTTGGCGGTGGCGCGGGGGTAACCCGCCACCATCTGGTCTGCCGCATGGAAATTCAGTTCGGCAGCCAGGTCCGTTTCAAAACCCGGCCGGCACAGGGCCAGCAGGGTCTCGGACTGGGAATTCAACAAGTCACTGTGCATGAAGGTCTCGCGCTGGTTACAATGTGGCCCATTGTCCTTATCACAACGGCTGGATCAATAATGAAAATAACACTGCCGCTGACTCTGGGCCTCTGTGCCTTGATTCCCCTCGCTCACGCTGACGAAGAATTGGCCCCACCGGATGTGGATTTCTACGCTGAAGCCCAGATGCTCCGGGCCGATATGGACCCGTACGGATTCGATACGGCGGACGGGCTGAATATTAAGATTGGTATGTGGCTAAACAGTGTAACGCTGGGAAAAAACAGCCGTTTCGGGCTGGAAGGCGGTTTCGTCAGCCAAAGCGAAGTCTCCAATGACAGCCAGTTTACCCGCGCGCCCAGTGTTTCCGAACAAAACGCCGGAGCAAGCTCCGTCCGGGTACAGGAAGAAAACTCTCTGGATCTGGGCGGTTTTACGGTCGGGGCGCTGTGGCAATCGCCTTACTGGCTCTACCTCCGAGGCGGCGGCTACATTTACAATTTCAAGCTGGAGAATCGTCAGGACAGAATATTGCTGGACGGTAGCGGTAACACTGTCAACACGGTAAATGACGCCCCCGTTAGCGACAGCCAGAGCGGCATTGCTCCCTATCTGGGTGCCGGCCTTGCCGTTCCCCTGCTCGACAATCTTTCCCTGACCGTGGATTACCAGCAGACCCAGCTTGAGTCTGAAAGCTACGGCACCATGGGCATTGGCCTGCGTTATAGCAATTAAGCCGCAACACGCAGAATGCTTCACGCTTGCACGCGATGGGTCTCTCTTAGCGTGGGGCGTGTAGCGTGCCGCCTGGCCGCGTTACTTCACAAACACCACGGTCTTGTTGCCATCCACGATCACCCGGTCTTCCAGGTGCCAGCGCACCGCACGCAACATCACCTGCCGCTCCACATCCTGCCCCAATGAGCGCAATTCCGCCGCTGAATGACGATGGCTCACTCGCTGCACGTTCTGCTCGATAATCGGCCCCTGATCCAGATCTTCCGTCACGTAGTGGCTGGTGGCACCGATCAGCTTTACGCCCTTGTCGTGGGCCTGCTGATAAGGGTTCGCCCCCACGAAGGCCGGCAGGAAGGAGTGATGGATATTGATCACTCGATGCGGGTAATGGGAGACAAAATTCGAACTGAGGATCTGCATGTAACGGGCCAGCACCACCACATCCACCTTGCCGTCGAGTTTGGCCAGGGTCTCGGCTTCCGCCTCCGCCTTATTGTCTGCATTGACCGGAATATGATGGTACTCGATGCCGAAGCGCTCCACTTCATCGCGCAAATCATCATGATTACTGATCACCATGGGAATGGTGGCAGGCAGATCGCCCCGGGAGGTACGCCAGAGCAGATCCATCAACACATGATCGTGCCGTGACACCAACACCGCCATGCGTTTTTTCTCGCTGGCGTAACTGATTTGCCACTGCATGCCATAGGGTTCGGCCACCCGGCTGGCAAAGTTATTGCGCAGCGCTTCCCGGGAGCAATCCAGTTCTGGTGTCTGGAACTCCAGGCGCAGGAAGAAGGTGCCGCCATGGGCGTCGCTGGAGTGCTGATCGAAATCGGTAATGTTGGCGCCGTGGTTGTACAGGAAGGTACTCACCGCGCTGATAATTCCCGGCTTATCCGGGCAGGTCACCAGCAGGCGTGCCGTGTCGGCATCATTAACTGTCATGGACGTCTCAGGGCTAATCGTTAGTGAGATCAAGCATGGCGAACCTGTTACAGATTGACGCCAAAATGCTCTCGACGGAAATTGGACGGCGTTTTCCCGGTCCACTTTTTGAAGGCCCGGTGGAACGAGCTGGCTTCACTAAAGCCCATCAGCAACGCGATTTCGTCGATGCTCAGATCCGGCTTGGAGAGATAATACACCGACGCATCCTTGCGGATGGCATCCTTGATCTCCTGGTAGCTGGTGTTGGCTTCCTTGAGCCGACGCCGCAGGGTCTGCGGGGTCATGTTCAATTTGCCGCAGATTTCCGTGAAATCCGGGAAGCTGTTGCCGTATTCGTTGGAAATGATCGCGCGAATCTGTGCCGGCAGCCCCACATTATGAATGTTGCCGTCGAATAGCTGGGCCAGCGACTCCTTCAGGAACTTGGACAAAGACAGCTCGTTCTGCACCAGCGGCAAATCCAGGAAGTCCGCCCGGAACGTCACCGCATTCTGATCGGACATATACTCGATGGGGCAATCGAACAGAAAGCGATGCTCCTCATCATTGCGCACATCCGAGTAATCCAGTTTAACCTGCTGAGGCTCGATGGCCTTGCCCACCAGCCAGCTCATGAAGCGCAGCCAGATAAACAGGGACGCTTCGATAATCACTTCACGGAAGTCCAGCCGCGGATCAGCGACCACAACGAGCCTGGCCACCTCACCATCGCGCTCGATCCGGGACTGCAGGCTCAACTCGAACAGGTCATAAAAGCGGATGCCCCGTTCCACGGCAGAGCCCAGGTTCGGGCAGTTGATCACTGCATGGGCCATCATGGAAAAGGTGCCGGGCTTCGATTTACGGCCCTGCCCAAACCCCAGGAACTCATCCTGAGTCTGAGTCATGATCAGCAGCATCATCCGGATGAAGGTATCCCGCTCGATGGTTCCATCCGGATCATCCAGCATTTGCCGGGGAATATTACACTTGTCCAGAATCTCGGGAATGCTGGCACCGGAGCGGGCCGCGCCCTGCAACAGCTTCACCACCCGATTAATATTGATCGTTCTGCGATGGTACATCGACCTCCACCCTCACACCTTAGGGGAACCTTTGGATAACACCGTGTATCTTCAGCAGGCCCGGAAGGAGCGTTATCCTTCAGGCCTCACACTCGCTGGCTTTCAGCCTGGCACACACCCGTTTTTGCAAGGTCCTGGGAGGCATACAAACACCGCCAAAACCGCGTTTTGATGTGAGCACGCCTGAAAGCCTGAGCCTGTGTGGCGTTATTCAGAAACTCCAGGCATTACCATTAAGCGAAACCGCGCCCGTCAGCATTGTCATCGGCACGTTTATTGTTTGCCGGCCTGCTGTTTTCAAAGAGCCCGGGAGCGTCAATCATAAAGAAACTGGCCGGAATTAACATACTGTCTACCGCTGCAAAACCGTTGCAAGGTGATTCTGGCGTGAAAAACCGCCCTTCACACAGATTTCACCCTTGTTATCCCGCGCTGTCTACGATAAAAATCACTAATGAATGTTCTCGTCGTTGAAGACAACAAGGCTGTCAGCCTGATCATCTGCCGCATCATCGAAGAGCTCGGCCACCAGTATGTGCTGGCCGCAGACGGTGAGGCCGCACTGCGTCTATACCATCAACGGGACATCGACCTGCTGATCCTGGACGTGGAACTGCCCATTCTGGATGGTTTCACCGTGGCCCGGGACGTGCGTAATGGAAATGCCCATATCCCCATCCTGTTTATTTCCGGCAACAGCAGTGAAGCCTGCTTCCAGCAGTGTCTGGATGCTGGCGGCGACACCCTGATGCCCAAACCCTTGCGCCCCAGTGAATTGCGCACCTGGCTGAACAGCAGGCTTGTTACCCACCACAACAGCGCCCCTGCCTCCCCCGCCGCTGGCTGACAATGCCTGGCGCAACAAACAAGAAGCCTGAGCCTGCCCTCGGACAGCTATAAAAAAAGCCCGGCTGGATAAGCCGGGCTTTTTATGGAGCGCAATCTCAAGGGTTACTTGTAGATTTCGCCTTTTTCCGCTTTTTCTACCAGTGAAGCCGGCGGGTTGAAGCGCTCGCCGTAGAGCTTGGCCAGCTCCTGAGCCCGCGCAACAAAACCACGCAAACCACCTTCGTACTGGTTGATGTACTGCATCACACCACCCGTCCAGGCCGGGAAACCAATCCCGAAGATAGAACCGATGTTGGCATCCGCCACAGAGTCCATCACGCCTTCATCAAAGCACTTCACCGCTTCGAGGGACTCGATGAACATCATCCGTTCCTTGATGTCTTCGAACGGCATGTCCTTGCTGCCACCGAACGCATCGGCCAGACCGGACCACAGGTGCTTCTTGCCATTTTCCGGATACTCGTAGAAGCCTTTACCCTGCAGCTTGCCCGGGCGATCCAGCTCTTCGACCATCTTCTTCATGACCACTTCTGCCGGGTGCTCTGCGGGCGGCTCAGTCCCTTCACGCTTGGCATCATCACGGGCCGCTTTACCGATTTTCAGTGCGGTTTCCATGTTGATTTCATCGATCAGGTTCAGGGTACCCACCGGGTAACCCGCCTGCATGGCCGCCTGTTCAATGGACTGGGCATTGACGCCTTCACCCAGCATGGCGATCCCTTCATTGGCGAAGGTACCAATCACACGGGTGGTAAAGAAACCACGGGCGTCGTTGACCACGATCGGGGTCTTCTTGATCTGTAGACAGTAATCGTAGGTCCTGGCCAGTGCTTCCGGGCAGGTGTCCTTGCCACAGATAATTTCCACCAGCGGCATCTTGTCTACCGGGCTGAAGAAATGGATACCGATAAAGTTATCCTTTTTCTTCACACCTTTGGCCAGGCCGGTAATCGGCAAGGAGGAGGTGTTGGAGCCCAGCACCGCATCCGGATTAACCACGTCTTCAATTTCCTGGAACACCTTGTGCTTCAGCTCGGTGTTTTCGAACACGGCTTCAATCACGAAGTCCACGCCTTCCAGATCTTTGGCATCTGCAGTGGCAGTAATGCGGCCGAGGATCTCTTCTTTCTTCTCCTCGGTCATCTTGCCTTTGGAGATTTCCTTGTCGAGAAGCTTGCGGGAGTAATCTTTACCCTTCTGCGCGTTCTCGGCAGAAATATCCTTCAACACCACCTGAGATCCGGAGCGGGCCGTTACATAGGCCACGCCTGCACCCATCATGCCGGCACCCAGAACACCCACTTTCTCGGCGCGGAATTTTTCAATGCCATCGGGACGGCTGGCACCACCATTAATGGCCTGCAGGTTGAAGAAGAACGCGGTGATCATGTTCTTGGCAACCTGACTGGTCACCAGCGACACGAAATAACGGCCTTCGATAAGAGAGGCGTTATCGAAATCTACCGCTGCGCCTTCGATGGCCGCAGACATGATCGCCAGCGGCGCCGGGTAGTTAGCACCCTTGAGCTGCTTCTTCAGGTTTGCCGGGAAAGCCGGCAGGTTAACGGCAAATTTCGGGTTCTTCGGGTCACCGCCCGGAATCTTGTAGCCCTTCTGGTCCCAGGGTTGCTGAGCCTTCGGGTTTGCCTTGATCCACTCGCGAGCCTTGACCATCATCGCATCGCGATCCGCCACCAGCTCGTCAATCAGACCAATTTTCTGGGCTTTATCCGCTTTCATGCGCTGACCCTGCATCAGCACCTTCATCAGGCCATCCTGGATACCCAGCATGCGCACGATACGGGTCACGCCACCGCCGCCGGGCAACAGGCCCAGAGACACTTCCGGCAGACCGAACTGGGCGGATTTGTCATTGATGGCAACGCGGTGATGACAGGCCAGTGCGATTTCCAGGCCGCCACCCAGAGCCGTGCCGTTCATGGCAGCGACCACAGGCTTGCCCAGTGTTTCCAGGACCCGCAGCTGACCCTTGATCTCGGTCACACCGGCCAGAAATTGCGGGCCATCTTCCTTGCGCGCCTTCAGCAGATCACGCAGGTCACCGCCGGCAAAAAAGGTTTTCTTGGCAGAGGTGATGATCACCCCGGCAATCTCGTCTTTTTCTTTTTCCAGACGCTCGACCACCGCCGCCATGGACTTGCCGTACAGCTCGTTCATGGTGTTGGCAGACTGGTTGGGATCATCCAGGGTCAGAACAACGATATTGTCCGCGTCTTTTTCCCAACGAATAGCAGTTTGTTCACTCATATCTTTACTCCGAAATCGTTCGACGCGGCTTACAGACGCTCGATGATGGTGGCGATACCCATGCCACCGCCTACACACAAGGTGCACAATGCGAACTTCTTGTCGCGGCGCTCGAGTTCATCCAGTGCGGTGCCCAGAATCATGGCACCAGTGGCACCCAGCGGGTGACCCATGGCGATGGAGCCGCCATTGACGTTGGTGATATCCGGGGTGATATCCATGTCTTTCATGAAGCGCATGGCCACCGCCGCAAAGGCTTCGTTGATTTCCCACAGATCGATATCGCTGGCTTTCAGGCCGGCTTTTGCCAGCGCCTTCTTGGCAGCCGGGCCAGGCCCCGTGAGCATGATGGTTGGATCGGCACCACTGATAGCGGTGCAAACGACCCGGGCACGGGCCTTCATGCCGTAATCCTTGCCCACTTTCTCGTTACCAAGCACTACCAGAGAAGCACCATCTACGATGCCTGAGGAGTTACCCGCGTGGTGAACGTGGTTAATCTTTTCCAGCCAGTGATACTTCTGCAAAGCAACCGCATCAAAACCGCCCATTTCGCCCATCATGGCGAAAGACGGGTTCAGCCCGGCCAGCGCATCGGCGGTGGTACCCGCACGAACGTGTTCGTCCTGGGCCAGTACCGTCATGCCATTGAGGTCCTTCACCGGCACTACGGATTTTTCGAAATAACCCTTTTCCCAGGCATTGGCAGCGCGGGACTGGGACTGAGCAGCGAACTCGTCCACATCACGGCGGCTCCAGCCCTCGATGGTGGCGATCAGATCGGCGCCGATCCCCTGGGGAACAAAGCCAGTCTCATAGTTGGTGATCGGATCCATCGCCCAGGCACCACCGTCGGAGCCCATGGGGATACGGCTCATGGATTCCACGCCACCGGCGAGAATCAGGTCATCCCAACCGGATGCCACTTTCTGGGCACCGGTATTCACCGCTTCCAGGCCGGACGCGCAGAAACGGTTCAGCTGATAACCCGCCACGGTATCCGGCAGACCCGCTGCCAGCGCCGCCGTCTTGGCGATACAGGCACCCTGGTCACCGACCGGGGTCACCACACCCAACAGCACATCATCAATGCGGTTGGTGTCCATATTCGGGAAACGGTCTTTTACTTCGTCGATCAGGCCTACTACGAGATCCAGCGGCTTAACCGTATGCAAAGAGCCATCTTTCTTGCCCCGACCACGGGGAGTACGAATGGCATCATAGATATAGGCTTCGGTCATGGAACCTTCCTCTTGCCTCAGGCATGTATCAGCGTTTGCTGACGGGTTATGAAGGGCTTGAGAGCCCGGTATAGGGTGGCAAGAGTGCCCCAGCCACTCCAATGTCTCAATGACAGGAGTTAACAGCGCCCGTGAGCGGAACGGGCAAGGCTGCAAGTCATTGAAAAGCTTGATGTCCGTGCGGCCAATGAATGTCCCCGATCACATGGTATGGTCGCGCCAATTCGTTTCAGGAGTATTCGCCATGTCACACAGCACAGAGGTTCTTCGTTCACTGCTCTCCTCCTCGCTGCAACAGGGCCGCGGTGTTGCCAGCAAAGGCCACAGCAACCGCCCGCACGAGCCGCTGGAGCTCTACGACATGGAAGGCTGCCCGTTCTGTCGCCTGGTTCGCGAAGCATTAACGGATCTGGACCTGGACGTGATGATGTTCCCCTGCCCGAAAGGTGGCGACCGCTATCGCCCCCTGGTGGAACGGCTGGGCGGCAAGCAGCAATTTCCCTACCTGATGGACCCCAACACCGGCGAAGCCTTGTATGAATCCGCCGCCATCATCAACTACCTCTACCAGCAATATGGTGGCCGGCCGGCCCCGAAAAGCTGGCAACTGCGTCTGCGCACCGCCGCCGCAGTGGCCGCTTCAGCCCCCCGTGGCAGCCGCGGGATCCGCTGCCTGGACAGCCAGGCGCCGGAGAAACCGCTGGAGCTGTATTCTTTCGAAGCCAGCCCCTTTGCACGCCTGGTTCGTGAACGACTGACCGAACTGCAGCTGCCCTACCTGCTACGCCAGTGTGGTCGCGACCAATGGCAGGACTGGGTGCTGCCGGTGGTGCGCAAACGCCTTGATATGGACTATGCCCCCAGCCAGCGCAACCGGGTCGATCTGCTGGCCCGGGCCGGCAGAATCGCTGTGCCCTACCTGATAGACCCGAACACCAGCAAGGAGTTGTTCGAATCCGAGGCCATTCTCGACTATCTGGACCAGACCTACGGCCGCTGATCCTCGTCCTGTTTCGCCATGATGACGGGGTACCGATAAATGGTGCCCCTTTTCCCTTCTACCCCCCACTTTTTAGTGCTATATATCCAATGGCAGGTTGCATTCGTGGCAGTACGGAGCTGACCTGCAAAACGGCAAGTATCCTTTAACGTTGGAAAGAGAGTGGCACCATGAGTCGTCGCCAATTTGATGACTACGACCCGAATGAGTGGGAAGAAGAGCACAAGCGTGCAGAACGTGAGCGCCGCAAGCGAGATGCCAAGCGTCACAGACATGATGATGAGAAAGGAGAGGAAAGCCGGGACCGCCCACGTCCACAGGCTTACTGATTATATCGCCTTTTGATCAACCCTGGGCGTTACCGGTTTCTCGACGAGGGTTGCCGAAAGAGATAAGGCCCGGTTACTGCTACGCCTTCCCGGCCTTGCAGTAACCGCTGATCGCTCCTCCCCGCTATTCCCCGTAACGGCTCACCAGCTTCGACAGCATGGTTGCGGTCTGCTCGTCCGTTGCCAGACGAAACCCGCCCCGCCAATGGCCATTGTCCAGATAGTTATGCCATAACGGTTCTGCGCTCACATGCAGTTCACGCTGTCCGGACAGGTTGAAAGGCAGCATCAACACCATCTCTTGCAAGGTTTGCGGTGGTACGCCTTTACCCGCCAGGCAAACCCCCTGATCTGTAATATTCAGGATATGACCGATTGGCCGCTGGTCGGCGCACACTCGCACATTAACCCTCAGCCTGGGCCGGCTGAATCGTCGACGTTCCATCACACCCCTCCTTCTCAGGGAGTCTGCTACTCCCAGTCTCCGCCGGCTTTGTGTACCATGCAAGTCAGAGACGATGAATTTTGTGGAGCAGTTCCATGGCCTCCGACGATGATCTGTTTCGCCAGGAGATGGCGGATGTTACGCCGATAAAGCCGGACAACCGGGTTCAGGAACGTACACCCCGTCGTGAACCCTCTATTCGTGAACAATTACGTCGTGCCGCCGCCGTGGACGATCGCAAAGACCGCAACCCGCTGACCGTTCCCGAACAGGTGCAGCCCGTCGGGCCACTGGATATCGTCGGACTAAAAAAAGATGGCGTGCAGGAAGGCGTGTACCGCAAATTACGGCTGGGCAAGTATGAGCCTCAAGATGTGCTGGACCTGCATCGGGTTCGCTTGATGGATGCCCGCAATCTGGTACAGCAGTTTCTGGAGAATGCCCACAACAATGGCATGCGCACCGTCCTGATCAGCCACGGCAAGGGGCTGCACAGCGAACGGCCCGGCTTTCTGAAAAGTTACGTGATGCACTGGCTGGAAGAAAGCTACCTGGTGCTGGCCTTTCACAGCACACCCGCCAACCGTGGCGGCAGCGGCGCTACCCAGGTGCTGGTTCGCAAGAACGGGCAGGCCCGCCAACGCAACCGGGAGTTCTTTATTGAAGCGGGAAAACACCAGAGATAGTTTAACCTTCAAAGTTGAAAAGCGCGGAAATTGTAGGGGCCCCAAATGAAACCCGCCTGACCGTGCTGCTGGCTAAAAAGCTGTACTATTTAGTTCTTTTTGCTCAAGCAGTCGCGGACAAGGTGCCTGCCGGTAAAACCGGGACCCCTCGCACTTTTCAACTCTCACCTTTGAACTTTCACTTCTCTTTATCGCTTGATCCGGTTCAGCCCATTGATCGCCGCCACCCGATAGGCCTCCGCCATGGTTGGATAGTTGAAGGTGGTATCAATAAAGTACTCCAGCGTGTTGTTTTCACCCGGTTGGCGCATGATCGCCTGGCCCACATGGACGATTTCCATGGCCTGGTAGCCGAAACAGTGAATACCCAACACCGCCAATGTTTCGCGATGAAACAGAATTTTCAACATACCCACCCGTTCGCCGGTAATTTGCGCCCGGGCCAGGTTCTTGAAGAAAGCCTGGCCCACATCATAGGGCACCTTGGCTTCGGTCAATTCCTGCTCGGTTCGCCCAACGCTACTGATACCAGGAATGGTGTAAATTCCCGTGGGCACATCCGTGACCTGGCGCACTTCGTCACCAGCAATGGCAGCCGCACAAAAGCGCCCCTGGTCGTAGGAGGCACTAGCCAGTGATGGCCACCCCACCACATCACCGACGGCATAGAGCGTGTCCATCTCAGTCTGATAGCGCTCATTGACCTTGAGCTGCCCACGACTGTTGGCTTCAACGCCCACGTTTTCCAGGCCAATATTCTGGGTGTTCCCGGAACGGCCGTTACACCATAACAAGGCATCCGCGCGCAGTTTCTTGCCGGATTCCAGTTCCAGCGTTACGCCCTCGTCATCCGCCGTCACCCGTTTGTAGTGTTCCCCCTGGCGAATGGTGCAGCCCTGCTCACGCAGGTGATAGCTAAGGGCATCGGAAATTTCCGTATCCAGAAAATCCAGCAAATGCTCACGGGAGTTCACCAGATCTACCCGGATGCCGAGCCCGGTGAAGATGCAGGCATACTCCGAGCCGATGACCCCGGCACCATAGACAAGGATATGCCGCGGCGTGTGGTCCATGGTCAGGATGGTATCCGAGTCGTAGATGCGCGGATGAGAGAAGTCCACGTCATCCGGGTGGTAGGGGCGTGACCCTGTGGCGACCAGAATATTGCGGGTTTTCAGCAAGTGCTGGCGGCCTGCGTGGTCATCGACCCGCACTTCTTGCGGCGACAGAATCTCGCCGCGGCCCCCGAACACGGTGACCCGGTTACGGACATAGAAGTCCGTTCTAACCTGAACCTGGGAGTCTATTACCTCGCGGGTGCGGGCAATCAGGTCCTGCCAGCGGATTTCGCGGGGCTTGATGATGCCGCGTAACAAGGGATTCCGCTGGGTACGAATCACCTGGCGTACCTGATGCCGCAACGCCTTGGAGGGAATTGTGCCCCAGTGGGTGCAGTTCCCGCCCAACGACGACTGATCCTCGACGATCGCCACCTTTAGATCTTTCTTGGCCGCCTGCATCGACGCCGCTTCACCCGCAGGGCCACTACCAATCACCACAAGATCCCAACCGGCACTGATATCCATTCACCTCTCCTTTGCACGAATAGCCAGAGTATAGGGAGGTAGCCGGACAAGCACGAGTTAGACTAGAGTTGGAAATGAAAGAAGGAGCTAGATCATGGATGAAACAAACGCGAAAAAACCCTCACTGGTGGTCCGTAGCGGCCGCAAATCCGGGCACTGGCTGATAGCTCACCCCATGGGCGCGTTGCAGATTCTGCTGGCGATTCTGGCCATCATTATCGTTTTCCAGAACCTGGAACCCACCAGCATCGATATTCTGTTCTGGACCCTGGTGGACATTCCCAAGCTTGTATTGCTGATGTTCAGCATGCTGTTCGGGGCTGTGGTGTGGGAAACCCTGCGTCGGGTGCTACGCCGCCACTCGGCGACGCAGCAAAAGGATTAGCCCACCCAGCATTGCCCAACCAAAACTGCCACCTGACCCGGCAGAGGTTTCATCGTTGGGATAGGAAACCGTAAAGGTGGCCTGCTGCGAAACGGTGCCGCAGTTGGTGTCTTCAACCGTCAGGGTGAAAACATCCTTGAAGGTGTTGTAATTGCTCTGCGGAATATAGGTGACGGTGCCGTTGTCATTGTCGATAAACAAACCGGCGCCCACCACATTGCCGTTTTCATCTTTCTTCGCAAAGCTCGGTGCCTGACTGACAGAAATATCGTAATTGCTCCAATCAATTTCCGCGTCAGGGTCATCCGGATCTGATGCGGTCAGGTTGAACCTCACCGTTGCCCCCGGCTGGTTCATTTTCGACTGGTTGTCCAGAGCGGGCGCCTTGTCGTTGATGGTCATCACCACTGTCGCCGCATCAGTCGCATTGACCGAGACGCCATTGCTGTCCTCAAACGTGTACAGGAACGCCATTTTCAGTGGATTGTCGTCGGTGCTTTGACACACACTGGACTCAAAACCCGTTGTCGTCGGGGGCGTAAAGAGCACTACACATTCATCCGCCACATCCCCGTCTTCGAACAGGTCCGGATTGGCATTAATGACTTTCTGGGAAATGGGCTCGCCACAGCGCAGATCGTAGCCGTCACGGTCTTCGTTATAATAAAGCCAGACGAAATCAATGATTGCACCATCCACACTCGGATCAGACGCGCCGCTCAGTACATAACGTGTTTTTTCCGTCATGTCCGGTTGGTACTGATCACCAGTGCCCGCATATTTCACCGGATCCGAGCCTGTCACAATCTCGGCATGCTCAAAGGTGAATACATTAGCCAGGAACAGGCTGGGGTCCACCTCATCCAGATAAAGAATCTCGGCCCCATCACTGGCCAGATCATTATCCAGAATATCCACCGCCACCTGGCGATTTGGGCGGTTCTTATTGGTGCCTTCATCGTCGCCGGCGGTGATTTTCTGGTACTCGAAGGCACCCAGATCACAACGACCGCCGGAGGTTCGCGAGATGCCACGCAAATCCACGGAACGGCAACGCAGAGGCGTTCCAGTGCCGCTGACCAGGGTTTCATCATTGCCCTTGTCCACCAGGATGGCGTCGTTTTCCGGGTCACTCATGGACAGGAATGGTGGCGTGTAATCATCCGCCACCCCGTCTTCCCCACTTAACGTGCTATCCAGGTCGGCGCTTCCCAATGATGCCTGGTTATTGCTTTCTGTTGTTGCTCCACAGGCAGCATCGGAAAAAGCGTTGTAGTGGCTTTCGTGCAATACAGTGGCGCCACTGGTGCACGCCGCCCCACTGTCGAAGTAAATGCTGTTGGCCATCTGGATTTCTGAAGGGGCATCGCCGAGATCAATGCCCAGCCCGCCGCCGGCATTATTCATGAAGGTACTGTTCATGATGGTCGCCCCCACCACGATGTTGCTCAGATCCAGCGCCGCGCCCTGGGGCGACATATTATCGACAAAAGTGCTGTTGGAAACTGTCACGGAGCCAGCATTGATATTGGCATCCAGCACGCCGCCTTTGGTCACGCTTTCATTGCCCTGGAAGGTGCTGTCGACCATGGCGATCTTGACGTTGTCATTGTTCTGGGTGGTGGTCGAGACGACCCCCCCGGCCACACCGGCTGTGTTGCTATGGACATAGGCGCGGTTGAACGTCACCAGCTTTTCATTACCCGCATTGGAGCGCACATAGGCCACCCCGGCAGAGGCATCGGCATGGTTGTTGGTAATCACCACACGATCAAAAATCACCGAGCCACCGGTGGTAATCACCGCACCACTGCCGGCCTCACCGCTACCCGCCGCCACCCCGTCTTCCAGCGTCAGATAGCGGAACGTGACACCAGGGTGCCCTGAACTTGGGTTCGGCGGTTCCACTTCGAAAAGACGTTCCGTGCCGTTGCCGATAATTCGGGTCAGCGTCTCTTCATCATCCGCAGGGTCCACGTCGCGCACCCCCTTGCCCACCAACTCCACACTGCCACCCTCAATAATCAGGGTTGTGGCCAGGTGAATCTCGCCAGCCGGAATAAGAATCCGGTCAGACGAGTTGCCGCCATAGGCGCAATCCGGGCTGCCGGAGCCTCCAGCATTTTCCAGCGCTTCGCGTAACGTGCATTTTCCATCGTTGGTAATGGGCGGAAATTGATCGACGAGAGAGTTCACCTCAATATCCACCGCCAACGCAGGACCGCTGAACAAGGCAGAAACCAGAGCTAGCGCTCCCTTTAACGACAGGCGATAGCGACGAATCAGCCCAGCCAGGGCCAGAAGGGCAAGCATCATGCCGCCCTGGGCGCCAATGCTCTTTTTCTCGGTCAATCCACTGGCAGGTTCAGCCACCAGGTTAGTGATTTCACTCTGGTTCTGGCCAAGGTCCGTACCACCGAAAAAGGCGTCCTTGTCTACCTCGTAGCGCAACTGGTCCACGCCGTGAAAAGACGAGCTCGGTGTGTAACGGATGCGGGGATAACCATCGGCATCGATCTCAACTCGGGCCGAGCCCCGACTTGGCTGAGCGACCACTACCAGACAGCGATCCTGGATCGCGTCAGCAATGCAGTCGGTCTCGCCGATATTACACACCCCTTCGGCTACCACTACGTCTTCCAGCAGACCACAGTCCACTTCGGTATCATTGCGGTCGTTCTCCAGCACATCCGCCAGTACTGACTGGCCACTGATCAGATCGACTTCATCCGGTTGTGCTCGCGCCCGCAGAAATTCCACCGCCCCCACATCACAACGCCCCGCCGGGCCACCGCGTGAGTTACCGCGGTTATCGGTTGATTCACACTGGTCCACCGTAGCGGTTTCCGGGCTGGCGCGATCAAACAGACTGGGCGCCATGGGATCACCCGCCAACGCTGCAGGGGTCGGGTTGGGCAGCAAGCCAGGGTAAGGCCCACCGATCTCTTCGGCAGTCATCAGTGTGCAACCACCAGCGCCAGTACCGGCGCAAGGCACGCGATCCATGCCAAGGAAAATATCCGCTTGCGCGGTATTGGGGTTATTGGTCACGGGCGTGCCCAGGGTCTGCTCTTCAGGCTCCGGGCAATTAGCATCATCGGTAATGGTGAACAGCAGGCGCGCTGCCGCGTCTGCCGGGCTGGCCGTGCCGTCCAGCACCGGGCCAGCGCAAGCACCAACGCTGTTACCCACCAAGACGCTATGCAGAATTATATCGCGCGTTGTCGCATCGGCAGGGTCATCAAACTGGGTTTGCGCCAACGTGAGAGCGACACCATCATTGAAGGCGATAGTCATGTTGGCCAGCACCGCCACGTGATCCGTGGAGACCACGTTAAGCACGCCACCGGCATTATTAACCACCATGCCGTTGGCCAATTCCAGGGTCACAGTGGCATCCGGGTCCCCGTCCATGTGGATGATGCCGGCATCGGCAGCGCCCGCCCCTGCTTCGTTATCGGCCATATAAAAATCATAGCCAATAATCGAACCATTAAAGGTATCCGAGGTGGCAATGACCGCGCCCACACCGGTGGCGACATTGTTTTCAAAGCGCCCGCCGGCGCTGAAGGCAAGGCCGGAGCCTTCCTCCAGATACATGGCCCCGCCGTTCGTTGCCATGCCCTGATTCATGGACACGTTCGCCGCGATAATGACCGGCCCCATGGCATAAATCAGGCCACCGTTGTCGGCACCGGCATTACCATCGGTCAGTTCCAGATTGGTCAGCGACATGGCGCCGCCATCGTAGACGTGGATCAAGCGGGAATTGCCTGCTGCGGTGATCACCGGCAGGGTTTTGCCTTCAGGTTC
Source organism: Alcanivorax sp. DG881 (assembly GCF_000155615.1). GTDB lineage: Bacteria > Pseudomonadota > Gammaproteobacteria > Pseudomonadales > Alcanivoracaceae > Alcanivorax. Next base: position 770,572 of record NZ_DS989915.1, read on the forward strand.
TTCGAAAGCATCGAGGATCAGATCAAACTGGACCTGGTTGCCCAGGGGCTCGATATCGGCCGTTGTCACAGCCGGGTCCTCCGACGTGTCTTCGGTGAACTTGATTTGCTCACCATTGCCGACGGGCAACTCACCCTCGGTCAAGGTATAGACCTTGCCTTCCTGAAGTTTGATGGTATCGCTGGCGCCTCCGGCCTCACAGGCCCCCACGGCAATACGGTAGTTGCTGGCATAAAGGGCTTCTCGCAAGGTGCAGGTACCACCGGCGTTGCTGGTCGTCACCTCCCAGTGGGTGGTTTCATCCCAAACGCTATCAGTGTCATCGCCATCCACGGCCACGACAGTAACCACTGCATCACTCGTGTTATTGATTTCATAGACGGTTGCATGGGAGGTGGCCGCAACAATCAAGGCGCAACCAGCAAGGCACTGCTGTAGCCCAAAGTGGCGCATTTTGTTCTCCTGCAGGCTTTTTGCCTGGCGTTATTGTTCTAATGTGGATCTTGCGCTTGCGGGTATACAAATGGAGGCATCGTGTCGGCTGCCAAGCGCGCACGAACGTGTAACCCAATGTAATCAAGTGCAATATATCGCCAATTCAGGTAGCGAACTGTTGTTTATTCGTTAAGCGCCCATTTTTACCACCCCAGCGCATCCTTGACAAAGGGAATCGTGACAGAGCGTTGTTGCGCCAGGGCCAGACGGTCCAGATCGCTCAATAATTCCATCAAGGCGCCAGCGGAACGTTCGCTGCGCAATACGATGTAATGGGCCACTTCAGGCTCCAGCCGCAAGCCTCGCGCCCTGGCTCTTTCCTGTAATAGCGCCTGTAAATCCTCGTCTTCCAGCGACATCAGCCGGTAGACCGGCCCCGCTGCCAGACGGGTAGCCAGATCAGGCAGCATCAAGCCCATGGCTCCCGGCGACGCATTGGCGGTGACCAGTAATCGTCCGCCCAACGACATCAGCCGGTTATAAAGGTGGAACAGAGCTTCTTCCCAGGCAGGCAGGCCGGCAAACAACTGGCAATCATCAATGGCCAGCAATCCGAACTGTTCCATGGATTCCAGCACGTCGGGAACCAGTGGGATAATTTCACTGGCAGGCAGCAGGCAGGCATCCAGACCATTGTGCTGGGCCAGACGCACTGCACCTTCCAGCAAATGGCTTTTGCCCTGCCCGTCACCGGCCCAGAAAAAGGCTTGCCGGTCGACACCTTCCACGGCCTCATGCAGCCCGGCAACGGCTGCGCCATTGGGGCCCGCGTGGAAATTATCCAGGGCATTGCCCTCGCGAAGTTGCAGGGCCAGGGGAAGTTGCGCACTCATCGAATCAACGCCAGCAGTAATGCCATTGGGGGCCGGCCACCGCCGGATCCGGGCAGGCGCGCAGCTGGGGAGACAGTTCCAGCAGATTGCGCAGCTGCTCGTCGCTGGCACTGAAATCCAGCCCAAAGGTCAGCGTGGTAGCGGAGGCCTGTACCAGTGAGGCTCGGCGCATCCCGCTCAGGCCCGCCAGAAACTGCTGTAACGTGAACCAGTCTTGCAGCTGGTCGACCTGATCCACCACCAACAGGGTACGCAAATCGCTTACTGCGCCTTTCACCGCATAGCGGGCGGCCAGCTGGTCGGTGACACGGTCGATCAACGCAGTAACAGCCTCTTCGTCGTTCGCCGTTTTCTCCCGGCCGTCTTCCAGAGTGCTTTTGTCTTTCAGGACTCGCCAGCTCACTGTGGCCGGTTCACCCTGGTACAGCACCGCAGCAGCAATCAGCTCATGGGGGTAGCGGCTGGAGGCGTCACGCAATTGCTGATCGAACCGGCCACGGATGTCCGCCACGTCCAAACGCCCCTGATCCTCGCTATCCCACTGCGGGATGACCAGGGTCAGGCCACGTCGCTGGGCTTGCGCAACCAACTGCGCATAAAGCGGATGACCTTCCACCACCATCTCGCCGCGGCCTGCGCCCTGCTCCACCAGCCAGAGCAGCACCCGGGGCCGGGGTATTCCCCACACCGATGCGCCCTGCTCCGCCATGAAGGCCATCAGGCCATTCACGTCATAACGGGCCTGCAAGGCACTGCTGCCATCATCCAGCGTGTTGTAATCGTAGCGGGTCACCCAACGATCCAGCCGCGAGGCCGCCTCACTGGCCACCGCCTCATTGAGTACATCCCGCTGCCCACTCAGACGCACCAGCATCTGCTCCAGGCCCTCGGCCAGCGCGTCCTGCCGCTGCGCGTCGCCACGGCCATCCACCGGCACCTGCACTGTATCCAGCGATTCCGCCTGGGCCAGCAGGCTCCATCCTAACAACACGGCCAACAATCCAATAAAACGCATGGGCGCTCATTCCAACCGAAAATTCAAGCGCGCTATTATCACCTATTCACCTCAGCCACGCGAACCCGTTTCCGGCAAATCACAGGGCAAATCACTGAGCGAAACGACCTTCTCAGTCAGACGAAACCCGCTTTCGCTGAGTTTAACGCCCCAAGGCGTCACGCAGAGGTTCCCCAGCAGGCAGGCCCGTTGCTAGAATACGCGCCTTCACCAACCCGGAGCCCCCCATGACCGAACAGAAACGGCCACTGACGTACCGTGACGCAGGTGTCGATATCGACGCCGGTAACGAGCTGGTTAAACGCATCGCCCCTGTTGCCAAGCGGACCCGTCGCCCGGAAGTGCTGGGCGGTCTCGGCGGTTTCGGCGCCCTCTGCGAGTTGCCCACCAAGTACAAAAAACCGGTTCTGGTGGCAGGCACTGACGGTGTGGGTACCAAGCTGCGGCTGGCCATCGACCACAACCGTCATGAAAAAGTGGGGGTAGACCTGGTCGCCATGTGCGTTAACGACCTGATCGTGGGCGGGGCCGAACCCCTGTTCTTCCTGGATTACTACGCCACCGGCAAGCTGGACGTGGAAATCGCCACCAGCGTGGTCACCGGTATTGGCGAAGGCTGCGAACTGGCTGGCTGCGCATTGATCGGCGGCGAAACGGCGGAAATGCCCGGCATGTACGAGGGCGAAGACTACGATCTGGCCGGCTTCTGCGTCGGCGTGGTGGAAAAAGACGGCGTACTGGATGGCAGCAAGGTAGAAGCCGGCGACAAGCTGATCGCTCTGGGCGCCTCCGGCCCTCACTCCAACGGCTACTCCCTGATCCGCCGCATCATGGCCCAGGCAGACACTGACATCGATCTGGACGGCAAGCCGTTGATCGAGCACCTGCTGGAACCCACCCGCATTTACGTGAAATCCCTGCTCAAGTTGATTGAACAGGTGCCAGTCCACGCCATGGCACACATCACTGGCGGTGGCCTGCCAGAAAACCTGCCGCGGGTGCTGCCGGACAACGTCCGTGCCGTGATCGACACCAAGAGCTGGGAATTCCCCGCCGTGTTCCAGTGGTTGCAGCAGGAAGGCCAGGTACCCGCCTTTGAGATGTACCGCACCTTCAACTGCGGCGTCGGCATGGTCATCGCTGTCCCCGCCAGCCACGTGGACGACGCCCTCGCCCTGCTGGAAGCCGAAGGCGAAAACGCCTTCCTGATCGGCGAAATCCAGGCCGGCGACGGCGAGCCGGACGTAGTGTTGGACGGACTGCCAGAGTGACACACCAGCTGGCGGTATTGATCAGCGGCTCAGGCACCAACCTGCAAGCGATCATGGATGCCCAAAAAGCAGGTACCCTCGACGCCGAGATTGCCGTGGTGTTTTCCAATCGCGCCAACGCCGCCGGCCTCGAGCGGGCCGCACAGGCGGGCATCCCCACCGCCAGCCTGGATCACCGCGACTACCCGGACCGGGAGCAGTTCGACCAGGCCATGATCGAGGTGCTCACCCCCTACGCCCCGGATACCGTCGTGCTGGCCGGCTTCATGCGCATCCTTTCAGCTGTCTTTGTACGCCATTACGCCGGTCAACTGATCAACATCCACCCCTCCCTGTTGCCCAAATATCGCGGGCTGAATACCCATGCCCGCGCCCTGGAAGCCGGCGACAGCGAACACGGCTGCTCCATTCACTTCGTCACTGAAGAGCTGGATGGCGGCCCACTGATTGCCCAGGCCCCCATTGCGGTGCATGCGAACGATACCGTTGATTCCCTGTCCAAGCGTGTACAACAACGCGAACACCTGCTCTATCCTCAAGTGCTGCAATGGCGGGCACAAGATAGACTGGAACTGACTGACAACGGAGTCGTACTGGATGGGAAGCCACTCCCTGCGCAGGGTTACGCACTGGCGTAACCCTCTACGCACACCCCTGATTTTCGCTGGTATCCTGCTGGCGAATCTGGCCTTTTCTTCCGCCGCCACCGGGGACGAAACGCCATCACCGTTCCGTCTGGACTACCGCCTGAAAAGCGAAGGCATTCCATTCAGCATCGTCGCCACCCGCTCTCTCAGCCAGGTTCAGGACGGGCTCTGGAAAATGGAAGTCCACGCCAAAAACTGGCTCGGCGAGATTCGCGAAACCGCCCTGTTCAACTGGCAAGGCTGCACCCCGCTGAGCAATTACTACGGTTACGAGCGCCGCGGACTGGGCAAGGTCAAAGAGGCCAAGCTGCATATTGATCGCCAGACCGGCGTGGCCGCCAGCGAACGTACCGACAAACCCATGCGCAGCTACGACGTGAGCGACAACGCCACCGATGAACTCTCCGTCTCCCTGGCCCTGCAGTGCGAATTGCGCGACGGCGCCAAAGAAATAGAACTGCAGGTGGCCGATGAACGTGCGCAGAAAACCCACCACTACACCGTCACTGGCGCGGAAACACTGACCATCGACGGCGACAAGGTGAAAACACTGAAAGTGCAGCGCCAACGCGGCAAGAACAGCGACCGGCAGACCTACATGTGGTTCGCACCGGGTCATGACTATACGCTGGTGCAGCTGATGCAGAAAAACGACGATGGCGAACACCTGATGACCCTGCAATCACTGAAAGGACTCTGAGCGTGCGGTTGATTTCACTTTTGCTGGTGCTGGCCAGCGGCCTGGCCACAGCCAACGAACCCCTGGCCCCCTTTTCTGCCGAGTTCCGTATTTATGTGAACAAGCTGCCTACCCCGGTCAAAGCCGAACTGGTGCTGGAACCGGCAGAGGGCGACGACTACTACCATATGTTGCTCAAGGCGAAATCGTTTCTGCTCAGCAACACCGAGGAAAGCTATTTTCACTGGCGTGACTGCCAGCCCCGCACAGCGCGCTACGTGCATGAGTTCAAGGGATTCGGTCAGCGGCGCTTTCACCACATGGATTTTGAGTGGAACCCGCCACGGGTGCACAACGAATCCGAAGACGATAAGGAAAGCCTGGATATTCCCGACGACACGCTGGATGAGCTGACGATTCTGCTACGCGGGCGCTGCGTGTTTGCCACCGGCGACAAGTCTTACTCGGTGACCAGCGTGTACGGCGACAAAGTGCGCGAGCATCATTTTGAAGTGATCGACAGGGAAATCCTGAAAACACCGCTGGGCAAACTGGATACCCTGCTGGTGGAAAAGAAGCGCACCGGGGACAGCAAAGAAAAACGGCGCACCCTGTTCTGGGTAGCGCCGCAGCTGGATTACATGGTGGTGCAGGCAAAACACATTGAGAGCACCCTGTTGAAAGCCGAAATGATCATGATCGACTACAACGGCCCGAAACTGGAACCCGAATCAACGCCCGCTGATTCCCAGGCTGCTGCAGACTAGGCCCGTGGCAGGGTCACGCCACGCTGGCCCTGGTACTTGCCGCCCCGATCCATGTAGGAGGTTTCACACACCTCATCAGACTCGAAGAACAACATCTGCGCCACGCCTTCGTGGGCATAAATTTTTGCCGGCAGCGTCGTGGTGTTGGAAAACTCCAGCGTCACATGCCCTTCCCACTCGGGTTCCAGCGGCGTGACATTAACGATAATGCCGCACCGTGCGTAGGTGGATTTGCCCAGACAAATGGTCAGCACATTCCGGGGAATGCGAAAATATTCCACCGTGCGGGCCAGCGCAAAGGAGTTCGGCGGGATGATGCAGTACTCGCCTTTCACATCCACAAAGCTGCGCTCATCGAACGCTTTCGGATCCACCGTGGCGGAATGGATATTGGTGAACACCTTGAACTCGTCGGCACAGCGCACATCGTAGCCGTAGCTGGAGACGCCATAGGAGATCAGCTTTTCGCCGTTCTCATCCGCGCGAATCTGCCCGGCCTGAAATGGCTCGATCATGCCCGTCTCAGCAGCCATGCGGGAAATCCAGCGATCCGATTTAATAGTCATTTACGCCTCAATGTTTCAGAGTGGTTAGCGTTCAAGCGACCAATGGTATAGACGCCGGACGCCGGATGCCAGATGTCTGACGCAGCCGACCGGCCCCCTCATCAGGCTCTTGTTCAATGCTGCGTCACACTGGGAAACGCCCGCTTGCCGACTTCCGTCAGTGATAGCCGGGCCGCCAGGCGCCGGGCTGCTGCCCGGTAAAGTGCAGCCTCGTCACTGTCGGGGAACGCCTGCATCACCGGTTCGCCCTTGTCCGACTGCTCGCGGATGCGCAGGGACAATGGCAGCGCAGCCAACACCTCAGTGTCATAATCCGCTGCCATCTTGTCGCCACCGCCCTGACCGAAAATAGCCTCCTGGTGCCCACACTGGCTACAGACATGCATGGCCATGTTTTCCAGAATGCCCAGCACCCGGATATCCACCTTGCGGAACATTTCCACGCCCTTGATAGCATCCAGCAAGGCGATATCCTGGGGCGTGGTAATCACCACGGCACCGGCTACGGGGATTTTCTGGGCCAGCGTCAGCTGGATGTCCCCGGTGCCGGGGGGCAAATCCACCAACAGATAGTCCAGCTCATGCCAGCGGGTCTGTTCCATCATCTGCACCAGCGCGCCGCTGGCCTTGGGCCCACGCCACACCACCGGTGTCTGCTTTGTTGTCAGGTACCCCATGGACATGGTCTGCAAACCGTAGGCGTCCACCGGCACAAAGAATTTGCCTTCCAGCACTTGTGGGCGGGTACCGTCGGGCAGCCCCAGCATCAACGGCTGGCTGGGCCCGAACACGTCCGCGTCCAGCAATCCAACACGGGCACCCTCCGCCTGTAATGCCAGCGCCAGATTCACCGCCGAGGTGGATTTGCCCACCCCGCCCTTGCCGGACGCAACGGCGATGATATTGGCGACCTGGTCCCGCGCCGGCAGGCTGCTTTGCGCCCGGTGCGGCACAATGCGACTTTCCACCGTCACTGACAGGGAGCGCTGCTCCAGCACCGGGGCCATGTGGGCGTGAATGGCATCAATCAGCGCGTCACGAATACTGTCGCAGGGATAGCCCAGAGTCACCGTGGCCGTCACGGCAGCATCGCTCAACTGAAACGCACTGATGCCATTCACCTGATTCAGGCTGACACCCAGATCCTCGGGAATAAAATCGCCCAGGTGCTGTCGAATCTGCTGCTCCGATTTATCCATGGCTGAACTCATGACTGTACTCACCGATTGCCTCTGCCTCACGAGCTGCGATGATAGGGGCTAACGGACCAACAACCAAGGGGACCTTTGCCCTGCGTTTTGTAAGGGAAACCATTCGTTTAAACGGTTTGTGCGAGATGAGTTGCGTAAACCTGACCGATCAGCAAAATAGAGCTTTGCCGCCTGCACGGCAGTACAAGGAGATATCATGAAAGTTGTATCCGCTGCGACCCTGTTGATCGCTGGCACACTGGCGTTGACCGGTTGCGACAACACCACCATCAATACCACCCGCGACAGCATTACCGTGTCCGGTAGCGGCGAAATCAACGCCCAACCGGATCGCTTCACCGTGGTCGCCACCGCCAGTGAAAATGGTGATGATATTGCCGACATGAAAGACCGCGTGGACGACGCCGTCGGCAATATGCTGGATCTGGCCGATGATCTGGATATTGAAGAAAAATCCGTCACTGCCAGTACCATGCGTGTCTCTCCCCAATGGCAATACCAACCCGAGCGCAAACTGATTGGCCATCAGGTCAGCCGCGACGTGAGCTTCAAGGTTGATGGCCTTGAAACCTATGCCGAACTGCTGGAAGGGTTAGCAGAACAGGGCGTACGTAACATCCGCCCCACTGGCGCTGAGGTCAGCAACCGCGACGAGCTGGGCAACCAGGCACTGAAAAAAGCCGTGGCCGATGCCCGCCAACGGGCAGAAATTATTGCCGAAGCCGCCGACCGCGATCTGGGTGAAGCCTTCCAGATCACCGCTCAGGGTATCCACCACCCGCAACCGGTGATGATGATGGCTCGCAGCAAGGAAAGCGGTGCCGCAGACAGTTACCGGGCCGGCGAAACCGAAATTTCCGCTCAGGTACAAATCACCTTTGAACTGAACTGATCGGGCATCTCCATGGACGCACTGGGCCAGATTTGCAGCGCAGCACTCCAGCAGTACCTGGCTCACGGGCAAGCCCGTGGGCTGGATACCGCTGCAGCGCTACAGCAGGCCAACCTGGACCCCAGCCATATCCAGAAACCGGATACCCGCATTCATGGGCAGGATTTTCAGACCCTGCTGCACGCCCTCATCAACCAGTCCGCCGATCCCCTGTTCGGGTTACACACTTCCGAGTTTGTGCAGCCCGGTTCCTACAATGTGATCGGCTATATCGCCATGAGTGCCAGCACACTTCAGGAAGCGTTATCCAAGGTCAGCCTGTACGAAAAGCTGGTCGGCGACATGGGCACCACAGACACTACTGTCGATGCCCACCAGGTAGCCATCCGCTGGGATTGCCTGTATCGCCAGCAACCCGCACGTCAACATCTGATCGATAACGTTCTCGGCTCATGGGTGCGCTACTCCCGCTGGCTCACCGGCAACGATCTGCTGGCACCGGATCAGGTCTGGCTGGAACACCCCACCCCTCCACCGGCACAGGTAGAGGAATACCGGCGCGTGTTTCTCTGCGATGTATTGTTTGAACAACCCTGTTCCGCCCTGGTCGGCGCGCCGCAATTATTGCAGCAGCCCATACGCCAACCGGACCCGTTGCTACTCTCCACGCTGGAAGCCCACGCCATCCAGCAACTGAACCAACTGGGTGTGGACACCAATCTCAGCCAGCGGGTCAAACAGTGTATTCAGGATGCCATTGGCCATTCCCTGCCTCGCAAGGAAACCGTTGCCGAGCGGCTGGGCATGAATGTACGCACCCTGCATCGCCGGCTGGCCGACGAAGACCAGAGCTGGCAAAAACTGCTCGATGACGTGCGCCTGAAACAGGCACGTCACCTGCTCACCACCACCACCTTGCCCCAGGCCGATATCGCCGCCGCCCTGGGCTATTCCGATATCCGTTCTTTCCAGCGCAGTTTCAAACGCCACACCGCCATGACTCCGGGCCAATACCGGGCCAAGCCTGGCAATGCGCAAATACACTCATAAAAACAGACGCTTTTATCTGCGCCTCTGTGCTTTTTGTCCTACAAACACTTAAACCTGGCCCTCTCTCCTGTCTATACTGACATTACTCAATGACAACAATGAATGGTGGAGAGCCTCAATGAAAGGCACCCTCAAGCAGCTCGAACGCGCCATCGATAACGCGACGACCTACGACGAATGGTATGAAGCCAGCCAGGAACACGACCGCCTTTCCGGCGCCGACGAATGGAAGGAAGTGGACCGTTCCCCCTATTACGATTACGAGTTGATTCGTAACCGTCTCTGGCAGATTCGCCAGGCCCGTGAACGCAACGACGTGAACAAGCTGGTCTTCCATTTGCACGAAGGCCTGCACGGCAATCTGGGCAACATTTCCAACCCGCGCCTGTATCAGCACAGCCGCGTGGGCACCAAACGCCTGATCGAAAACTACCTGACTGAAGTCTCCACCGCCCTGAACTATCTGTGCGACAGCAACTTCAAGGAATTCGGGTTGAAAGAAAAACTCGATTTCTTTGAGACCACCGGCCAGGCCTTCGGACAAAGCTGCCTGATGCTGTCCGGCGGCGCAGCCCTGGGCCTGTTCCATATTGGGGTGGCCCGCTGCCTGTGGGAGCAGAACCTGCTGCCTTCGGTGATATCCGGTTCCAGTGCCGGCAGCATCATCGGCTCAGTGGTGGGCACTCACAACGATGAAGAGTTGAAGGTGAAACTGGAGCCGGAAAACATTTATCTGGAAGCCTTCAAGGTGCTGGGCTGGAAAGGTCTGGTACGCGGCACCCCGGTGCTGGACGGCGACCATCTGGAAGCCTGCCTGGAAGAAAACATCACCGACATGACCTTCGAAGAGGCCTATCGACACACCGGGCGCGAAATCAACATTACCGTGAGCCCCTATGACCGCAACCAGCACGCGCGCCTGCTGAACTGGCGCACCTCGCCCAATGTGCTGATCCGCAAGGCTTCGCTGGCTTCCTGTGCGATTCCCGGCATCTACCCGCCGGTTTCCCTGTGGGCAAAGAACATCGACGGCGAACGGGTTCCCTACATCCCCGGCCGCAAGTTTGTTGACGGCTCCATCGTCGACGACCTGCCCATTCGCCGGCTGGCCCGCCTTTACGGGGTCAACCACTCCATCGTCAGCCAGACCAACCCCCATGTGGTGCCGTTTCTGTCTCGCAACGAAAACACCGACAGCTCCCTCAGCACCCTGGGCGACTGGGCCCTGCGCAACGTCTCCATGAACCTGCGCTATGGCCTGCAGCTGGTGCAGCGCCGGGTGGCGTCCAACGACATGGGGCTGATGATCGACAAGGCGAAGAGCATGGTGACGCAGAAGTATATCGGCGACATCAACATGATCCCGCCCCGCCAGCCGCTCAACGCCCTGCGTGTTCTGAATAACCCCACGCTGCAAGATGTGCGGAACTATATCCGCAAAGGCGAGCAGGCGACCTGGCCGAAACTGGATATGGTGGCCAATACCACGTGCATCAGTCGCACCTTCCGCGACTGCCGAGCACGCCTGGACCGTATCGAAGAGCGTATGCTGGATCGGGTAAACATGACCGCGGTGGCCAACCAGTAAGCCACACCCCATTATCGACAGAGCCCGCTGGCCTTCAAAGTGGCCGGCGCGGCTCTCTGGGGCTCACCCCGCTCATCTGTGAAAATGGGCATCAAGCCGCAGGCCCACGCCAACACCCAACGCCGCTGGACCGGATCCTAATCAACGTGGAAATACTGAAGCGGGGTCCCTGACACTCACACACAAAGATGCCTGCTAACGTGCCACCGGCAAATCACACCAGCGACTGGTATAGGCCGGGGACAGGTGCGCCCTGCGCATGGCCCAGGCACTACGCTGATCCGTCTGCATGCCCCGCCCCGCCAACCACACCTTGCCGGCACCGCTCTGGTTAATCGTATCCATTACCGTCATCAAGGCGTTGCCCCTGTCATCGGGTTCCCCTTGCTGCGCAAACAATCCATCCTGGATCTGATCACGTCCGCGCAAGTCGGTGAGAATCACTCCGGCTTTTCCGTAGCGGTACCCTGGTTTCCATAACTGCGCCAGCAAGGCCAGCGCCTGATGCACCACCACGCGGGTGTCCGCCGTGGCGGGCGACAAGGCGGCACTAAGCGTATCGGGGAACAATTGTTGGGGCTTGCCCATCGGGGCGGTGCGCAAATAGACCGTTACCCGGCCAGTGTACAAATTCTCCTTGCGCAAGGACTCCATAGCCCGGAAAGCAAAGTCACTCAGCGCCTGACGTAACGGCGGCAAGGCGGTTACCGGCTCACCAAAAGAACGGGAATGGATCACTTGCTGGCGGGGCGAAGGCTGCGTATCCAGAGACAGACAGGGTTCCCCGTTCAGCTCCCGCACCAGCCGTTCCTGCACCACGGAAAACCGCCGACGGATCATGCCGCTATCCGCCCGGGCCAGGTCCAGTGCCGTCTCGATACCCAGCGCTTCAAGGCCCCCCGACAACCGGCGACCCACTCCCCACACCCGGGACACCGGCGTTAACGCCAGCAGTCTTTCCCGGCGCGCCGGGTCGGTCAGCACCACGGTACCGCCCGTGGCGGGATAGCGCTTGGCGGCGTGATTGGCGAGTTTGGCCAGCACCTTGGTGGGCGCTATCCCCACGCACACCGGCACCCCGACCCAGCGAGCAATACGCGCTCGTACCTGCTGCGCCAGCGGCAACAGCTCGGCCTCCCCCATCAACGACAGATCCAGAAACGCCTCATCAATGGAATACACCTCCACCTGAGGCACTAGGGTTTCCAGGGTCGCCATCACCCGCTGGGAAATATCCCCGTAAAGGGCATAGTTGGATGAAAAAACCACGATTTTGTGGCGGGCAATCAAATCGCGAGCCTGGTGTACCGGCATGCCGGTTTTCACCCCCAGCGCCTTGGCTTCCGCAGACCCGGCTACAATGCAGCCGTCATTATTGGAAAGCACCACCACAGGCTGCCCCTGCAGATCCGGGCGGAACAGGCGTTCACAGGCGGCATAGAAGCTGTTGCAGTCAACCAGGGCAAACATGGCCGTTACCCGCCGCCCCGCAAGGCGTGCAGGCAAAACGTCACCACCCCGAACAGGTCCACACCCTCGCCGCCAATGGGTATCGGCGCATAGGCAGGATTGCGGGGCTTGAGCATCGGTGTGGGCTGCAATTGCAATTCTTTCACCGTGAATTCGCCATCCAGCGAAGCTACCACCACATCCCCCGCAACGGCTTCCAGTGAGCGGTCCACAATCAGGATGTCCCCGGAAAAAATACCGGCATCCACCATGGAGTCCCCCTCCACACGCAACAGGAAGGTGGACGCGGGCCGGCGGATGCATAGCCGGCTCAGATCCAGGTGCTCATCCAGATACCCCTGGGCCGGAGACGGGAACCCCGCAGAAATACGCTCACTGAAAAAAGGCAGGGCAGACATAACAACACACCGGAAATCCACAGTCTGGCAAGCATGGCAAAACACTGCCTTTATGTACAGTTATTCTGTCGTGCAATGCCCATCCAGTAGTGCTCCCTTCACACGAGATCAATCACAAGAACGCGACAAAACGACAAGCAACGCCTATCCATCCTCTGCAACGGCTGACGTAACTTACGGTGATACACCTTGTGTGCGGCGCCTATCGCCTGCGAGCCCGCACGGAGTAAACAGGAGGCCACCATGAGCACCGATAGCCATCACCGCTGGATGTCTGATTTTCTGGAAGAAATGGGCCTTCCCGCCCGGGCCGAATTTCAGGGCTATGTTCTGTTCAACTTAGAGCAGAATGCCTTTATCGCCACCAGCAAACGCAACCCGCAGACTCCACATCAGCAACAGGTCAAACCCTGTGCCTGGGCCCACTGCTACCCCGACATCATGCACGCCAGCGATGCCGCCAGCGGACTGGGGAGCGAATACGAAATCCGCGCGCTTTTCCGACTCGACGGTCGGCACCTGTCCTGTTCGGTGTGATTGGGAGGTCAGGGATTTGAGATGGAACGCAAGGCGCCCGGAGCTCGACGCTGGATGCTGGATGCCTAAAACCCAAAGTCAAAACCCCACGGCCATTTTGCTGGGAAGGCCTTGCGGGCATGAAAATTGGGGGCACAGGGAACGCGTCAACAAGGGCAGCAGTGATGTGACTTTCGATTTATTGCGTCTGGCATCCGGCATCAAGCGTTTTGCATCTAGCCCAGACATAAAAAAACCGCCAAAAGGCGGTTTTTTTATGTCTGGAGCGGGTGAAGAGAATCGAACTCTCGTATGCAGCTTGGGAAGCTGCCGTTCTACCATTGAACTACACCCGCCTTTTGAAACGGCAATATAGTCAAAACCCATCGACTTAGCCAGTGTTGGAGCGAAATCGTCAAGGTTTCGACAAGTGGCTGTTTAAAACAGTTCATCGCGGATTAGAGTGAATAACTGGCTTCTAGCCGTTTGATTAGCTTATGGCGAATATCCTGCATTTTGCCGGACGCTCAACGCCGGATGCCTGACGTCAAACCCCATAGCCTGAGTGTTTGTCACTATTGCGGTACCTCTTTTGAGGGGTATTTTGAGGAATAGTCAGGGCCATTATTCAGGAAATAATCGGGTAATGCGTTTTGCGAAGAGCGCATAGGAGCCAAGATTTTCAGGTTTTGAATGCAAGCGTCCGTCGTCGGGCATCCGGCGTTCTGCTGCAGCCAGGGTTAGATAATGAGACAAATCCTGAAATCGGCTCATCACTCAATCCCACGATGAACCTTTAAAAGCGAGTCACCGGGCGGACAAAGCAGTTGCCAGCATCCGTTTCAGTGCGTATAGAAGAGGAAACAAGCGTCAGCCAAAGAAGGATACCAACCATGCCAGTGGCATTTATCAGTGGGGGCCGGGGGTTTCTCGGCGGGCATATCATTGACCAGCTTCTCGACAAACAATGGGATGTCGTTGCCCTGGTACGCCCCAACAGTGATGCCAGCACCTTACATGCCAAGAAGGGCGTATCTGTCGTCCAGGCACCACTGGACAATGCCACCGAACTTGCCCTGGTCATGCCCGCTGCCCCGGATGCGGTTTTTCACGTGGCAGGTAACACCAGCCTGTGGCGCCGGGGCAATGAGCAACAATACCGGGACAACGTGCTCGGCACCCAGGCCATGGTCAGCGCGGCCCTGAAAAACGTGGCCGGCCGCTTTATTCATACCTCGTCCATCTCTGCCTGGGGCATTCAGGACAACCCGATCAATGAATTAACACCTTCCAACGCCGCCAATGACTGGATCGGCTACAACCGCACCAAGTTTCTGGCAGAACAGGAAGTGGAAAACGGCATTCGTCAGGGACTGGACGCGGTGATCATGAATCCCTGCGGCATTATTGGCGCCGGTGACACCCACAACTGGTCACAGATGATCCGCATGATCAACGACGGCAAACTGCCCGGCGTGCCCCCAGGCGGCGGGAATTTCTGTGCGGTGGAAGAAGTGGCACGGGCCCATATTGCGGCGCTGGAGCACGGTGTTTGCGGGGAGCGTTATATTCTTGCCGGCGTGGAAGCCAGTTTCCTGACTCTGGTCCAGACCATTGCCGGCCAGCTGGGGCGCAAGGCGCCGCAGCGCACCGTGCCGCCCGCAGTGCTGAAACTGGCCGGCCAGCTCTACCCCATCGGCAGCCTGTTCACCGGTGAAGAGCCCCGCCTCACTCCGGAAAAAGTGGCTCTGATCACCAGCCGCGTGCATGCCGACGGCAGCAAGGCCGTAGAACAGCTGGGCTTTAATGATCAGGTGCCACTGGCCACCATGCTGGAAAACTGCATTGCCTGGATGGCCCGGGAACGGATGCTGTAAACGCCTGCTTGCTGCTTAAGCTTAATTACAGCACCGCCCGGTAAACGCGGAAGCGGGTGGTTTCGCTGGCCACCTGCACATGACTGAAGGCATCATCCAGCCACTGCACATAGGGCAATTCGCGGTTAGCCACCAACCACAGCACGCCACCTGACTTGAGGTGTGAAGGTGCTTCCGCAATCAGCCGACGGGTGATATCCGTGGTGCGTTGGCGGCGGTCATGGAACGGCGGATTGGTAACCACCATATCGACGCGCCCCTGAATCGGGGAGAACAAATCACCGCCCATGATCCTGCCTTGCAGGCCGTTGCGGGCCAGGCTATCCGTGCTGGCCGCCACGGCGCTGGCACTGACATCCACGCCCTGTACCTGCCAGCCCTGACGAGCCAGCCAAACGCTGATCACACCCGCGCCGCAGCCCATATCAATCACCTTCCCTGGCTTACCCAGCGTGTGCGCCTCCATGGCCGCCAGCAGGAGCGCACTGCCCTCGTCCAGACGGCCATGGCTGAACACCCCCGGGTAACTGATGGCTTCCTGATCCGCCACCTCCAGCACGGTACCCCAGGCTTTCAGGGACTGCTTCTCCCCCGGCTGCAATAAACCGCTATAGAGCTTGCAGTGGCGGGCGCTATCTTCCAGCACCGATTCATCCACATGGGCATCCAGGTATTTCAGGGCACCGCGAATGCCACCCTTGGCCGGGCCAATCAGCCACAGCTCGGTGGGCGCCGTAATTTCACCGGCCAGCCAGTTGAGCAGGAACCGTAACCGGTCGATGGATTTGGGCAACGGCAGCACCAGCAAATCTGTCCCTTCCGGCACTGTGGGCGCCGGCGACCACTGCTGCGCACCAATGGTGTAATCATCCGCATGTACATGCACCGTGGCATCCACTGCCAGGGTTTTCAGTGCAGGGTCGTTGGCATCCACCACCAGTACATTTCGCCCGGCAAGGGCATCGGACTGGCGCAGCAATAATTGGGTCGTATTTTCCATGGGCTCCGGCTCAGGTAATCAGCGGCGGCAGTATAGTGCAAATCACACAGGTCCGGACACGGGTACGGCAAACGGCATACTCACGCGCTGAGCCATAAGTAGGGTCTTGCTCAAGTTTTACATAATCACCACGCCAAGCACCTAGCGAGGCCGGTAGAATTGGCGCATTCATTCCGACGATGTGGAGGCACAAATGGTTCGCACTGCGCCATTAACTCGCGCTGTAGCACTGTTTGCCAGCTGTCTGTTTTCTTCGTTGGTCGTTGCCGCTACGGATAGCGACAACTTCCACCAAGCACTGGACGCAGCACGCAACGATGACTGGGAAACCCTTTCCCGTCAGCAACAGGCCCTGGGAGAGCAGCACCCCCTGCAAGCCTATCTCGACTTCCACCGGCTGCGCGCCGCCCTGCCTCAACTCAGCCCTGACAAAGTAACGCAGTACGCTGAAAAGTACCCGGATTCGCCGCTCCCCCAGGATATTCGTCAGCTCGCCACTGTCGCCTACGGCAAAGCGGAAAAATGGCAGGCACTACTCGCCATTACCGACAGTGCCCCCAGCGGGGTAGCACTGCGCTGCTATTACCACCAGGCGCAATGGGAAACCGGCGACCAAGCCGTTCAAAAAGCCGCCCTGCAGGCGGGCAAAGAACTCTGGGCCACCGGCCAGTCCCGCCCCAACAATTGCGACCCGCTGTTCAACGCCGCCCGCGACGCGGGTGTCATCGGCGATGCGCAAATCTGGGAACGCCAGCAACTGGCCTTTGATGGCAACAGCGCCGGGTTGATGCGCTACCTGGACAAGATGCTGGCAGACAGCCCCTACGCCACCGCCAGCGAATGGCTGCAAACGCTGTACAGCAACCCCGACAAGGTCGTTGACCTGCCTCGCAACCTGCCGGCATCGCAGCGTCAGGCGCTGCTCTCCGCCGGCCTGCGCCGCTGGGCCTACAAGGACACCGAAGCCGCGCGCAAATGGTTCGACACGCAGAGCAAAAAACAGGGCCTCACCGACGCAGCACTGCGCGAGCGCGCCGGTACACGCATCGCCTGGTACTCCACCATCCGCGGGGTGGAAGCGAACCGCCAGTGGCTGGATAGCTGGCTGGCGAGCCACCCGGAGACCTCACTGGTGGCACAGCGCGCCAGGCGCACGGTGATTGAACAGGATTGGGACGCCCTGAATGAGTGGGTCATGCGCCTGCCCCAGGAGGACCGTAACGACTCCCGCTGGCTCTACTGGCGCGCCCGCGCACTGGAAAACACAGACCAGCCGGATCAGGCCCGTGAGCTGTATCAGCAGGCCGCCCAACAACGTAATTTCTTCGCTTTCCTGGCCGCAGACCGCCTGGGCGAGCCCTACCGTTTCTCCGAACAGAAGCACACCCCCTCCGCCACGTTCACGCCGCCGCCGGCGATCACCCGTATCCGCATGTTGCGAGCACAGGATGAACCCTACCTGGCGCATCAGGAATGGATGTGGCTGATGTGGCACAGCAACAAGGAACAGCTGGCGGAACTGGCCGATTACGCCCTGACGCAAAAATGGTACGACCTGGCCGTACAGGCATCCATTCAGGCCAAGGCCTGGAACACCCTGGCATGGCGTTTTCCACCCGCGTATTTGCCGCTGTTCGAGGAAGAAGCCAAACCCCATGACCTGGATCCCTGGCTGGCCATGGCCGTGGCCCGGCGCGAAAGCGCGTTCAACCCGCTGGCCCGCTCACCGGTCGGCGCCATGGGGCTAATGCAACTGATGCCTGCCACCGCCCGCAAGGTGGCCAAAGACGCCAGCATGGGCAAGCCCACCACCAAGACCCTGCAGGACAAACACACCAACATTACCCTTGGCAGCCGCTATCTGGCGGAGCTCCTCGACGATTTCAACGGCAATCGAGTGCTGGCCCTGGCCGCCTACAACGCGGGCCCGAGCCGGGTGAATCGCTGGCTGGAGAACGCCGAAGACGGCGTCCCGGCAGATGTGTGGATCGAGTCCATCGCGTTCCGTGAAACCCGGGATTATGTGCAGGCAGTATTGACCTACCGGGCCTTGCTCGTGGGCATGCACGATGACCAGCCCCGCAGCAACCAGCTGCTAACCCGCGAAGAAAATGACGGGCTGTATTCCCTGACCATGCTGGACAAGGACTGACCTCAAACCCGGGTCAGTCCAACTGGCGAATATGGTAATCCAGCCGCGCCGCCGCTTTCGCATGGCTCAATGCCGGCGTCGCGGCAAGGCGCCGGCGCAGGTGAATGCTGCGCGCCGACTGGCGGGTAAACGCGATCACCGCGTTATGGCAATCGCTGCATGATAAGCGGAAACGGCTGCTGAAACTTTTCATGGCCCGGCGGCCCGAGGCCGGGCTGTCGCGGTATTCCTGCCAATCGCCAAAGTTCATGATCAGGGAACCATGCGCCGACAGGTTCCCGCGCAGGCAGGCCAGCCAGTCAGCATCGGCAGGCACCGCCCGGCTAACCTGCTCGTTACTGGGCGCAAACAGGTCTTCGATAATCAGGTCGAACGGTTCCCCCTGATAATCACGCAACCACTGCTGCGCATCCCCCTGCCAAGTCTCCACCCCAAACGCCTCGATGCCGAATACTTCGCGGGCCACCTGCAAGTGTGCTCCGTCCAGCTCTACCGCCATCAATACATCCGGATCCAGCAGTTTGCGGATGGGGGGAATCAGCGAACCGCCCCCCAGTCCCAGCACCAACACCCGGCGGAACCGGGCCGGTTCGTGCAGCAGGGCCGGCAACCACAGCAAATCCCACACGCTGCCCGTAAGTAAACGCTTGGGGTGAAACTCCGAATGCTGAACGCCGTTGGCATACAGCCGCAAAGTCTGCCCCGCGCGCCTCACCTCGTAGCGCGCGCCGTCCTGTTCCGTTTCCCAGATTAATGCCACCGATTATTTTTCCAGCGTCAGGGTCAGCCCGGTCACCGCGCCATCCACTTTGGATTCTTTCAGGTACACCCGGGACTGCTCAATCTGGAACTGCTGCACCAGCGCCGCCTTGGCATTTTCCGAACGCAAACGTGCCAGCTCCACCAGCTGTGCCTTATCCACTGAGGGCGCCTCTGCGGTGACCATGGCATCCCAGGCACTGCGCGCCAGTACACTGTCCCGCTCATCGTCATCCTCGGGCAGGGGCGCGCTGACCAGTGTTTCCACATCGCGGTCATAGTCAGACTCGTAACGGCGGATCAGCTTGCGGCGCCATTTCTTTTCCAACACGGCCGCCTCAATACCCGGCCAGTCATCACCGGCCACATCGTCCCCAATCGTCTGATCGGCAAGCGCGGTGCGATCCTCCGCACTGACCGTACCAACCAACCCGATGTGCAGGTGCGGCTTTTCAGTGAGCACCTTGGCCAGGGCTTGCAAGGAACTGGAAGTTTGCGGACCCACCTCGGCGGTGCCGGGGTCAAACACAATGGTCTCCAGGTTCTCGCCACCGGCCAGCCCGGCCAGCACGGAGAACGGCGCCGTGGCCGCCTTGACCACAATGTTGGTCAACACTTTCAGAATCATGCCGCTGACACTGAAGCTGGGGTCATCCAGATCACCGGACATTTTCACCGGCAAGGTAATTTCACCGGAACGACTGCGCAGCACCGACAGGCCCAGTTTCACCGGCGCCCTCACCGCTTCATCACTGGGCACTTTTTCGCCCAGATAGAACTGGTCCGCAAGAATATCGGAGACACTGTTCAGATGGTTTTTCTCAACGGTGACTTCGGTATCCACCCCCAGCTGCCCCTTCTCCACCTTGTACCCCAGGTACAGGCCGGTATACGGCGTCAGGCTGGTCATTTCATAATTGTTCAGCGACACCACCATGTCCGTAGACAACGGTTCCGGAGACAAACGCCCCTTGATGGAAAACGGCGCATACCGGTCCACCTGCGCATTCAGGTCCAGCCTGGCAGTGCTGCCCGGCCGAGTATCCAGATTGCTCACCGTGCCCGACAGCTGATACAAGCCAATACGGAAATTGGGGCTCAGCGACAGGTCTTCATGGCGTACCTGACTGCCGATCAGACGCACGCGATCCACCGTCACTTGCCAGGGTTTTGAGGAAGACGAAGATGAAGCGCTCGACGAGCTGCTCCCCGATGGCATCGCGGCCTCAATGCGGGTAGAGGCATCTCGCCCCTGGGCGTCCACCTGGTGCAGCATGTCCATGCCCGTCAGCCCGATTTCGCCAACGCGCACCCGCTGTGCGGCGGTGTCCAGCGACAGCTTGCTCACCTGCACCTTATTGACCTTGATCAGAGGTCGGCCGCCTTCCAGCAAATTGAAACCGGCCATGCTGGCGCTGCCATTCACGGTAATATCCGGGCCATCGCCTTTCACCGCAGACTGCAAATCCAGATCCAGCTGACCGCTGGCCACTTTCAGCGGGGCTTCACGCTCCAGCCAGGGCGACAACGGTGCTAACGGCAGGCCGGCCAGCGCCGCCTTGGCATTCACCGACAGCGGCGCCAACTGGCCCTCACCGGAGTGTGTCAACGCGCCCTGCCCCTGAATCTGGGCCTTGCCCTCCCAGGTAAAGGTGGCTTCTTCACCCAGAATGAGATTCTTCAGCGTGAACTCACCGTCGGTCAGGCTCACCGTTTGCGGTGGATTCAAGGTACGGTCAGTGAAGCGGAACGTATTGCCATCCACTTTCAGCGTTCCCAGATTCGTCACCCAAACCGTCTCGGCCTCTTTAATGCGCTCTGCGGCTTCTTGCGCTTTTTCCTTCACTTCCTGTTTGCGCTGCTCCGCTTCTTCCGGGTCCACCGGCAGGAACAAGGTGGCGAGATCCAGCCCGTCGGCAGCCAGGACCGCATTCACAGCAGGCTGGCTGAGACTCACCTCCGGCAAGGTGATTTCCTGCTTCTCGCTATCCACGGCAATGCCCGTCACGGTCAACGCAGGCACGCTGACACTGGGCGCGTCTTCACCGGGTTTCTGAATCTGCAATTCACGCAGGGTCAGCTCACCATTGCTCACCACCACCCGTGTGCCCGGTTCCGTGGTGAACAGGTAGTCCGTCTGCAGATCCAGTTCACCGGATGGCACGGTAAAACGCACTTCGCCCTGGGCCAGTTTTGCCAGTGACACCAGGTCCACTTTCTCGATACTCAAGCGACCCTGGGCCAGGAATGGCGAGAATTCAAAACGCCCATCCCAATCGAATGCACCGCCATCCGGGCCTTCCAGGCGAATGGCGTAACCGTTCTGGTTTTCCCCTTTTGCCACGGTGGAGAAATTGGTCACCGTAAACGCCACCGG
The DNA here is from genome assembly GCF_000155615.1 of Alcanivorax sp. DG881. Lineage (GTDB taxonomy): Bacteria > Pseudomonadota > Gammaproteobacteria > Pseudomonadales > Alcanivoracaceae > Alcanivorax. The sequence goes on from NZ_DS989915.1 coordinate 792,135, forward strand.
CAGCACCAACTGATGGGGTTCCTTGCCTGCGGCTTCGGTATAGCGCAGGTCGCCATTGGTCAGGGCCAACGCACCCACGGAAATGTTGGGAAGTGCCCCGGCGTCTTCCGGGGCCGGCTCAGGCTCAACGTCCTCGGCACTGTCCGTTAATTGGCTATCAATATGCGCAAGCACATCGTCAAAGTTGAAGACAGAACCTGGATTGCGCTGACCTCGCACCGTCAGGCCATCGAGGTCGACCTGGCTGAAATGCCAACTCCAGCGAAACAGCGACGACAACTCGAAGTTCACATAAAGCTGATTGAAGCCCAACAGGACATCGGTCTGTTCATCGTTGATGGCGAACCCGTTGACGGTGGCACTCAGCGCCAGCGGATTGATCTTCACTTCGCTGATCACCACCTCACGGCCGGTCAACTCGGCCAACGCATCACGGGCGTTGTCACGCACCAGACCAGGGGCAACAAAAAAGCCCAGCAGTGCGTACAACAGATAGAGGCTGACCAGAATCAACAGTGTCTTGATTTTCCAGCTACTGCGCTTCCATGCCTGTGTGACTTTCACGTCCGTCCCCTCTCACTGATGCCGCTGATGTTGAAATCCTGACGCCATGGTAGCAGTTGGGCCGGGCCGTGGCGCCCCAAAACCCATTGCAGCGTTCCCCCGGCTGTGGAGAATAAGGGAGCCTCTGAATAACTCCTTGCGTACTCAGCGTGGTCTGAAGGGTGCAGCTGTTGTGTTTTGTCGCGACGATCAGGGTGGTTCCCTTTTCTAGCGAAAAAACGCAGCAGATGGGCCCTTCAGGCCTCGCCCTCCGGGTCTTCCAGGCTGGCCCGCACTCGTTGTTGCAATGTCTCGATGGGTGGACACACACTTTCAACATTGCGCCTAGATTGCGAGCCAGCCTGAAAGACTGAGCATGCAAGGAGTTATTCAGAGGCTCCCTAAGCCCATTGATTTCAGGAGCCCGCCCCATGAGTAATAACTACCTGCTGAACATGTACGAAAAAGCCTTGAAGCTGCCCGCCGGGCGCAAGCTTTTCTCCATGGTCTTCAGCCGCAAAGCGCCGTACTTCGCGACCATCACACCCACTATCTCTGAATTGCGTCCGAATTTCTGTGAGGTTACGTTTAAGAAACGCAAAGGGGTGGAAAACCACATCCAGACCGTTCACGTCATCGCTATCTGTAATGCGCTGGAATGCGCCATGGGCGCCATGGCTGAAGCCTCAGTCCCCAAGCACCTGCGCTGGATTCCCAAAGGCATGAACGTGAACTACACCGCCAAGGCCACCACCAACATTACCGCCACCGCAGAAGCCAACCCGGAAGACTGGAAGCCCGGCAACCTGCCCGTGACCGTAAAAGCCATGCGCGATGATGGCACCGTGGTGGTCGAAGGCACTATCAACCTGTGGATCAGCGAAAAACCGCAGAAGTAAGGCCCGCCCCCTTCCTGTCCCCGGCCACAACCCGGCTTCTCTCGACCCGGCTTCACCCTTCCTGCCGTTGCGGTACACTGGAGCCGGGATAGAAGGGGACAAGAATAATGCTAATCGTACCAATTGGTGACAAGGACAGTCGCCGCACCACACCCTGGGTCTGCATTCTGCTGATCCTGATCAACACCCTGATTTACGCCTGGACCACCCACCGTGATTACCAGCGTGACGAACCACTGACAGCAGAACAGGAAACCCGGCTGGCAGACCATGAGGCCTCCCTGCTGCTGCAATGGTTGATGCACAAGGACAGCAACCGCTACGCCGATGCCATCTCCATGGATAGCCGCGGCCCGGATCTAATGTGGTCATTCGGCTGGTATGACAGGGAATTCGCGCACTATGTGCAGCAACAGTGGCAACAACAGCCTCCCCCCTCTCAATGGCGAGACCTGCGGCAGAAGCTGGATAGCTGGCTGGCTGACGACTCCACCATGCGATGGGGGCTGATCCCCAATGAGATGAGCATCACCACCCTGCTAAGCTCACAGTTCATGCACGGTAGCTGGTTTCATCTGCTCGGCAATATGCTGTTCCTGATTGTCTTCGGCATAGCCATGGAGCGCCATTGGGGCAGCTTGCGCTTTATTGGCGCGTACTTGATCAGCGGCATTGGCGCCGCCTTGCTGTTTATTGCCAAAGACCCACACAGTGGCATACCGCTGGTCGGCGCCTCCGGCGCTATCTCCGGCCTTATGGGGTTATTTGTCGGTACCTATCGCCTGCAGCGGCTGGAGTTTTTCTACAGTCTGGGTTTTTTATTCGGCAGTTTCCGCGCCCCGGCATTGGTGCTATTCCCGGTCTGGCTAGGCTGGGAGCTGGTGCAGTCCGCCACCGCCCAGACCAACGTGGCCTATATGGCCCACGCCGGCGGGCTGCTCACCGGCTTGGCAATTGCATTCTGCCTACCCTATACCCGACCCAAAAAGGCAGCATCTGACACCCAGAAGGGCGCCGCCCGGGACACGCGTCGTCAGGCTCCCGTGCCCAGGCTGAGCCAACAACTGGCCGAACAACTCCGCTTTTCTGACGCTCAGACCCATTGTCGCCAACAGCTGCACAGCACCCCCACCAGCTTGCCCCAGTGGTGCTTTTTCCTGGAAATGGGGGCGCGCCTTCAGCAATTGCCCGGCGCCATGATGGAGAGCATCAAAGCCCTGCGCGAACATCCCGGCAGTGATGCCCTGCTTGGTCAGGTGTGGAAAGAATTCGAAGAACTGGGCGGACAAACCGAGGCCTTGCCTGCGCCCTATCAATTACTGCTGGCGGAACTCGCTTGCCGGCAGAAGCAACGTCACAAGGCCACCGCCATTGTGACGGCCCTGCAAGCCAGCGACTGGCAACACCCTCGCCTGAAAGCCCTTAGCCAGAAGCTTGCAAACGCTTGAACATGGACTGTGTCTGCTGCCCCGCCTGGCTGTTGAACTGTTCGGGAAACCGGCGGGACACAAACTGCAGCAACTTTCCCGCACGGACCAGATCAGCCTGGTGTTCCAGATATAACTGCGCCAGCAATACATAAGCATCCCCAAGCTGGCGAAAATCCGGCGCGCGCTGGTGCAGATTCATCAATACATGCTGGGCGTCTTTCAAGCGGCCACGTTCGTGCAACGCACGGGCCAGCGACAGGCATAATGCGGGGTCGTCATCAAAACGAAAACCCGGACGCTGTTGAAGCACTTCCAGCCAGATTTGCACCGCAGACCCTTCCATGCCACTACTCAACTGCTGACGCAAAAACCTCGCCAGATGCTGCTCCCAGGGTTTCTCTTTTTTCAACAAATGCAGTAACCGCAATCGCCGCCAGTTCAGGTCCTGATGGAGCGGCGCACTGGCAAGCCCCCGGTTTACTCCCTTGAGCGCATCCTCAAAGCGGCCTTCCTGCGCATAGACATGGGCAGCACCAATGGACTCCGCCACCTCGAAATCATCCACTGACAGGGAGCGCCCGCGTGGCTCATCCCAGGCCAACCCCAGAGCTCGCGCTTTCTCGTTCAACAGCGCCCCCATCATGGCCGCCGCCACAAGAGTGGTGTACACAGAAAAACAGGTACCCAGAAACATGAACAAGACAGGGGCACTGCGAGTTTCCAGTATCGACGGCGCAGCAGTGACCGCCATTACCGCAAACCACAGCAATAAATAGGAAACACCAACGGTCACAATCAGTTGCAACCAGCGCAGCGGATTCAGGGCAGCACCCAATGAGTGGCTTACGGCCAGAATCATCAGCGCAGCAGGCAATACCAGCGCGGCCAGCGCCAATAGCCCCATCCCCAACACCATCGAAGAAGGCATTAACAGGACCGGCCCAACAAATAGCACCACCATCAGTGCAATCTGTTTTAACAACAATCCGCCTTCCGACATCACGTCCAAGGGTGAAGGTGGCTGCCATTCGTCAGCTGCCACGGCGGCAATCACAAAAAGCGCATAGACGGTTAACATCAAGCTAAGAAACAGCAGCAACAGACCGGTCAGCAACCCCATAGGCAGCACACTGGCCGCGCCCACGGCCAGAATCAGCCACACGGCTGGCGGCTTGAATCCGTAACGGAGAATATCGCCGGAACGCTGCCAGAAAGGCGTGCCCGGCTTGCCATCCCCTTGCCAGTCCAGGCGCTGACTACATAACAGGCAACGAGGCTGACCTGCGTTGAAATTCTCTTCCCCACCGGGCACACATTGCCCGCAATAAAACGTGCTACAACCAGAGCAGCGCCAACTGCCCGGGCGCTCACGGTGATACCCACACACTTCCATGTTTCCCCCACTTCCTGTGTTTTGAACAATCCTTACTGGAACGACACAGAACCCATAAACGTTGCCGCCGCTCTTGCGGCTTCAATGATCAGGTCCTGTTGTTGCAATCCACTGCGTTTCAGCGGTTTGAAATCATGATCGCCACTGGGTAGCCAGTGTAATTGCACCCGCTCCGGCAGGCCATAATCCGACACCTCGTCCGGTTTGCCAAAGGGGTCCCGCTCGCCCTGGCAGACCAGCACCGGAGCCGTCAGCGCCGGCAAGTGATCAATGCGGGTTTTCTCCGGTTTCCCGGGCGGATGAAAGGGGTAGCCCAGCGCGATAACGCCAGCCACATCCTGCGCGGCCACGCCATTGCCCTCAGCGGCCAGCATGGAGGCCATGCGTCCGCCCATGGATTTGCCGCCGATCCACAGTGGCAGCGCGCCATCGGGAATCTCAGACAATTCAGCCGCCAGACTTCGAGCTTCTCTGACGCGCTCGGCGAACGCCGCCAGTAATTTCGGTGCGCGGTCCGGCGGGAATTGTCGTTGCTCGTCACGACGGCGCTGCATGTAGGGAAATTCAAACCGCAGCACCGCCACCGAATGTGATGCCAACGCTGCGGCCATGGTGTTCATGAAATCGCTGTCCATCGCAGCGCCGGCACCGTGTGCCAGCAGCAAAACTGCAACGGGCTTCTCTGCCCGGTCATACAGACAATCCACGCCAAACCGTTCAGCCATACTCTCCATCCTGCCCTACCCTTAAAGCGCAGCCTGTAACGCTCGTAACTGAGTGCGCAGTGCATCCCCGAATTCCACCTGAAACACATCCAGCGGGGGCGTCTTTATCACGGTGGCCACCATCGGTGCCGGTTGACTCACCGCCCAGCAACCTATCACCGATTGCTGCACCTGCATCAGGAAACGTATGGCCTGGTCACCCTCGAGGGCAAAGTCACGCTGCAGGCGTGCGGCAAGCTGCGCAAAACTGGCCAGCAAGGCCTGCTTGAATTCCCGTGCCTGTGATTCATCCAGATTGTGCTCCAGCACGGTATGCAGAATAGAGGTCAACCGGCAGAACAATGGGCGGGCAATTAATAGCTCACTGATTGCCGCCCAGGCGGGCCCCTCCTGCGGCAGAGGCGCCTCGACCATGGCATCCAGCTCACTCAAATAGAGCGCCAGAAACAGCGCTTCTTTAGAAGGGAAATACCGGTACAACGCTGCCTTGGTCACACCGGACTGGCGGGCGATGGCCGCCAGGCTGATGGCCGCAAACCGCTGCTCGGCAAAGAACAACGCCGCCGCCTCAAGAATTTGTGCACGCCGCTCCGCTTTCTGTTCCGGGGAGCGGGCGCGCTGAAAAGGACAAGAGTTCACGCTTGTAATAATCCAGCCAGTCGGCGGGTAATCATACGGGGCGACAGCTTGCCGAGCCACACCATCAGCAGGTTCTTCAGGCCAGGAATCACGATCGCTCGGTGGCGGCCGGCCAGCGCCTTGCTAACCACCGCTTCGGTGCTCATGGCGCCGGCCTTGAAGAGCAAGGTGTTGGTCATGTTGGCTTCCTGGGCAAACTCGGACGCCGTGGCACCGGGGCAAAGCGCACTTACTGCCACGCCTTCCTTTTTCAGCTCTTCATACAGGCCTTCCGAAAACGACAGCACAAATGCTTTTGAAGCGTAATAGATACTCATGTTCGGGCCGGCCTGGAACGCCGCGGTGGACGCCACATTGATCACGAACGCTCCCTGCCCTGCCGTAGTGGAATGGCTGGACGCTTTCAGCTGTGGCACCAACCGCCAGGTCAGATCCACCAGGGCAGTCACATTCACCTGAATCATATCCAGCTGACGCTGCAGTGGCAGATCGGAAAAATCGCCCCGGTCGCCAAAACCGGCATTGTTGATCAAGCCGGTCAGTTCCACATTATGGGTAGCCATATCCGCTACCAGTTTTTCTGCTGCACCGGCCAGGGCCAGGTCGGAGGCGATACACACGACCTCCAGGTTATGGCGCTGGCGCAACTCACTGGCCAATGTTTCCAATCGATCCAGACGCCGCGCCGCCAGCACCAGGTTGTTTCCCTGAACCGCCAGTTGGCGGGCAAATTCTTCACCAATGCCGGCGCTGGCACCGGTAATCAATACCGCTTTCATCGGACTCTCCTGTCAGGCACACCGGAAGCGGGCGCGCCGTCAATGCAAATTAGTAACCAAGGGTCACTAAAGTAAAGGAAAGACCGACAAAGGTAAATAACCCGGAGTTACTAAACGGCTCCCCACAGGCTCAACTGCCCATGGGGCCCGGGTGGCACAAAGCCGCCTGTATCCAGATCCAGCGACTCCCTGCCCGCCAGCCCGGCACTGCGGCAGGCGGAATCAAAACGCTGACGCAGCAGATGCGCCCAGGCACCCTGCCCGCTCTGACGCTGGTGCCAACGGCTGTCATAAATGGCCCCGCCATGCAGATCACGCATTACCGACATGACCTTCTCGGCCCGGTCCGGATAATGGTCCGCCAGCCATTCCTGCCACAGCGGCCCGACTTCATGGGGTAAGCGCAGCACCACATACCCCGCCTGCTGGGCGCCTGCCATGGCGACCTGATGCACAATGTCTTCCAGCTCATGGTCATTGATGAAGGGAATCACCGGCGCCACCAGCACCGTTACCGGCACGCCGGCCCGGCTGAGTTCGCGGACCACCTTCAGCCGCTCCTTGCCGCCGCTGGCACGGGGTTCCAACTCCCCTTTCAGGCGGTTATCCAGCGTGGTGACCGAAACAGCCACCGAGGCACGCCCGGCCCGGGCCATGGGCGCAATCAGGTCCAGATCCCGCAGCACCAGGGTGCTTTTGGTAATCAGGCTAAAGGGATGCTGACAATCCACCAGCACCTGCAATAACTCGCGGGTAATGCGTCGCTCGCGCTCAATGGGCTGATAAGGGTCAGTCACCGTGCCGAGCACAATGGGACGACAGCGGTAAGACGGTTTACGAAGGCTGTCGCGAAGCACCTCCGCAGCGTTATCCTTGCAGAAAATCTCGCTCTCGAAATCCTGACCGGGTGATAAGTCCACATAGGCATGGTTGGGACGGGCATAGCAATAAATGCAGCCATGTTCGCAACCCCGATACGGATTGATACTCTGCTCGAACGGCAGGTCCGGACTACGATTGGTCATGATGATGCTGCTGGCTTTTTCGCGATGATAGCGAGTAGGCCGGCTCACCGGAGGGCTATCCGATTCAGAATGGCTGACGGCAAAACGGCCAGGTAGCTGGCTCAAGGTGCCCCGGTTCGCTGCGCGCATAAACTTCACCTCTGCATATACTGTCTTTTTGTACAGTATATGCAGAGACCAGCCAACTCAAGTGCATTCCGTGTGGTACCGACTTCCGCGAGTTACAGGCTTCGCAGTTTACGCAGTTCCCGCACCCCCACCGCCAGTGTCATGAAGTCGTGGGGGCCATCCGCCTGCAGGGTCTGCAAACGGTGGATACCAAAGGCCACCTTGCGGCGGGATTTTTCTTCCCAGGCGGCAAAGCGTGCGGCGGCGTTGTCACCCTCATACTCCAGCACCTTGGCGGCTACTTGGCGGTGCAGGCGGTAGGAATCTTCGCGCAGGTTGGCACGGGCCAGTGCTTGCCAGCGATCTTGCACGGACAGATCCAGAATCGACGACAGCAGCCACAGAATCTGCAGCTTATCGCCCACCAGAAAGTACACTTCCGCCGCCAGTTTCAGCGGCACCTGGGCCAGCGAAGCAAGCTCAACAATATCCGGGGCACACCCCAGCACCATGGTATTGGCTAACAGCTTCGCCTCTTTCTCGGGCACGCCATCGTCTTTCATGCCCTCCACGGCCTGATCCCATTCCTGCCGATAACTGCCCGGCAGTGCCTCAGGCAGCATGCCTTCCAGCTCGGCAATGGCCTTGCGGTAGCGAGCCACCGCTTCTGCCACCGGACGCCGCCCCCATTTGTAATGAATCAGCCAGGTGGTCACGTGTTTCATCAGCCCGATCACCCGACCATAAAGCCGTAGCTGCACCTGGCTGTCCACGCGCCCGTCCAGGCCATCCACCGGCGCCCAATACAGGTCGCCATCGAACACCGCATGGGCCATGGCGTACGCCTTCACCAAACGGTGCAACGACAAGCCATGCTCATCCGCATACCGATGCACAAAGGCGAACCCCATCCGGTTGACCACCGCGTTGGCCAGCACCGTGGCGATCAACTCCCGGCGCAGGCCATGGTTGAGCAGATCATCGCCGAAGGATTCCACCAGTTCCTGCGGAAAGTAATGCAGCACGTCCTGGTCAAAGAACGCATCATCGGGGACATCCGACGCCAGCAAGGCATCGAACAGCGCATTCTTGGTATAGGACAACAACACCGACAGTTCCGGGCGGGTCAGCCCTTTGCCGCGGGTGCGACGTTCGCTGAGTGATTCATCATCCGGCAGGTACTCCACCGTGCGCACCAGCATGGCCTGACGCTCCAGCGTACGCAGGTGGTTGGCGTGCTCATCCAGCCGCGACGCCGCGTTGTATTCCAGCAGGCTTAGAGCCAGGCTCTGCACGTAGTTGTCGTGCAGCACCGCATCGGCCACATCGTCGGTCATGCGCACCAACAAGGGGTCGCGGGTATCGCGATCCAGCCGCCCGTCACGCAAACGCTGGTTAAGCGGAATCTTGATATTCACTTCCCGGTCAGAGCTGTGCACACCGCCGGAGTTATCAATGGCGTCGGTATTGATCCGCCCGCCATTGAGCGCAAATTCAATGCGCCCCAGTTGCGTGAGCCCCAGGTTGCCGCCCTCACCCACTACCTGGCAGCGCAGTTCCTTGCCGTTCACACGAATGGCATCGTTGGCCCGGTCTCCCACCTGGCTATGACTCTCGTTACTGCCTTTCACATAGGTGCCGATACCGCCGTTCCAGAGCAGCTCCACCGGCGCCTTGAGAATCGCCATGATCAATTCTGCCGGGGTCAGCGTCCGTTCACTGATGCCCAGCGCCTGGCAGGCCGGTTCACTGAGTTCGATGCTCTTGGCGCTGCGCGACCAGACACCGCCGCCCTCGGACATGGCCTCGCGGTCGAAATCATCCCAGGTGGCGCCCCGGGTCGTGAACAGGCGCTGGCGCTCGGCAAAGGTGGCCGCCGGATCCGGGTTTGGGTCGATAAAGATGTGCAGGTGATTGAAGGCCGCGACTAATTGAATCTGGTCCGACAACAGCATACCGTTGCCAAACACATCGCCGCCCATGTCGCCGATCCCCACCACGGTAAACGGCTGCGTCTGGATATCCTTGTCCTGTTCACGGAAATGGCGCTTGACGCTTTCCCAGGCACCGCGTGCGGTAATCCCCATTTGCTTGTGGTCGTAACCGGCACTGCCGCCAGAGGCAAAGGCATCGCCCAGCCAGAAGCCGTATTCATCTGCCAGGCCATTGGCAATATCCGAGAAGGTCGCGGTGCCCTTGTCCGCGGCCACCACCAGATAGGGGTCATCGCCGTCGTGGCGCACCACCTGTTCCGGTGCCACAATCGCGTCGCCTTCGCGATTGTCAGTGAGGTCCAGCAGGCCACGGATGAACTCCTTGTAGCAGGCAATACCCTGCTGTTGCCACGCGTCCCGATCTCCCGGTGTGCCGCCTTTCACCACAAAACCGCCCTTGGCCCCCACCGGCACAATGATGGCGTTCTTGACCATTTGCGCCTTGACCAGGCCCAGCACCTCGGTGCGGAAATCCTCACGCCGGTCGGACCAGCGCAGGCCGCCACGGGCCACCGGCCCACCACGCAAGTGGATGCCTTCCATGGTGGGTGAATACACAAAGGTTTCGTACATGGGCAACGGCGGCGGCAACTCCGACACCTGCTTCGGATCGAGCTTCAGGCTGACATAGGCTTTGTCGTGCCCGCCCGCGTCCTGCTGATAGAAATTGGTACGCAGGCCCGCGCGCACCACACTCAGGAACGCCCGCAGCACCCGGTCCGCATCCAGAGACGCCACGCCATCGAGTTCATGGTCCAGGTTCTGTGCCAGTTTCAGCCCTTCATTATCACGACGGCTGTCAGTCAGCTGCGGGTCAAAGCGGGTTTCGAAAAGCTGCACCAGCAAGCGGGCAATGCGCGCATGTTCCGCCAGCAACTCTTCCATATAGTTTTGCGAATACGGCAACCCGGTTTGGATCAGGTATTTGGTCAGGGTACGCAGGCACACCACCTGGCGGGCATTCAGGCCCGCCAGCAACACCAGTCGATTCAGGCCGTCATTTTCCGTATGGCCATTCCAGCATTGCAGGAAAGCATCTTCGAAGTAGCGCTTCTGCTGGGCCGGCCCCAGGGAACACTCGCCGTGGACCTGCACGTCGAAAACCTGAATCCAGCGGGGATCGCCATCACGGGGCGTCACCCGGGTCGGGTTCTGGCGCACTACCCGCAAACCAAAATTCTCCAGTGCGGGCAGCACATCGGACAAGCCAATGGGATTATTCAGGCTATAAAGCCGCAGGCTGGTCGGGCACGCCGCACCGTCTGCATCGGTAATGGCCAGGCTGGGCAGCACCGGTTGGGCGGCAGACAACTGCGTCAGGTATTGCAGGTCGGCGGCGGCTTCCACGGCACTGTGCGCTTCCCGGTAACCCAGGGGAAAGGCGTCACCGTAACGCAGGGCCAGGGCAGCCCCGTCATCGGCCCGGCTACCCACCTTGTCGCCCTGCTCATCCTGGTAGCCACTTTCGCGCAACACTTCCCGTAACTGGTCCGACCAGGAACGGGTAATTTCAATCAGCCGTTGCTCCACCTGGCTGTCGGTCATGGCCAGCTGTGTGCCCTGGGGAATACGCACAATGCAGTGAATCCGGGCCAGCCCTTCGCGGAGGAAATCCACGGTGCGTTCCACGGAGCGACCGTTGCACAGCGTCATCAGCTCGGCGGTGACCTTGTCGCGCAATTCCCGGGAGTAGCGTTCGCGGCTCAGGTAAATCATGCACGAATAAAAACGCCCATAGCGGTCCCGGCGCATGAATACCCGCAGATGATGACGATCACGCAGGGCGCGAATACCCATGCAGATGTCGTACAGCTCTTCCTCACTACACTGGAACAGCTCATCGCGGGGAAGCTGGTAAATGATATCGCGCAGGTGTTTGCCGGAATGCGAGCGTTCCGGCAACCGGGAACGGTCCAGCACGTAATTCACCTTGCGGCGAATCAGTGGAATGTCCCGGGGACGATTGATGTAAGCATCCAGGGAAAACAGCCCGATATAGCGGTCGGTGCCTTCCACCGATCCATCAGCGGCCAGGCGCTTCACGGATACCACATCCATATAGTGCGGATGATGAATGGGCGAGCGTACATTGGCTTTGGTTACGACCACCAGACGACCATGGCGGATGTATTTGGCCATTTCGTCATGGGGCGCAATAAATTCATCCGCGTTGGCGTAAGGACTGCCGGGTCGCGCCAGACCAAGACCGGCCTCGTCCACCAGATGCAGTTGCATGCCACCGTCCACCGCTTTCGCTTCGGAGCGGGCATATCCCAGAAAGGTAAAGTGGTCTTCGGACAACCATTCGATAAAGCCGGTAGCTTCCTGTAACTCCTGCTGATCCCGCTCCGGGTAACTGGCCGACAGGTTGCTGCGGGTCGCTTCCAGGTTGTCGAGCATGGGCTCGAAGTCGTCCACCACCACGCGCAGATCACCCAGCACGCGCTCGAGAATGTCCTGCAGGCGGGCATAATCCTCGTCGTCTGCCAGCGGTTCGAATTCCACGTAGATCATGGACTCCGCCGGCTGCTCGCCATCACCCACCCCCGTGACCTGGGTCAGATGCCCATGGGCATCGCGTCGCACCTGAATGACCGGGTGCACAGTCCAGTCGATGGCGGTGCCGGCATCACGCACAGCCATGGCCACCGAATCCACCAGAAAGGGGACGTCATCGGTAACGGTGCGCAACGCGGCAAGGCCGCCGGGGCGACAGGGAGGCTTCAGGTGAATCAGGGTTTCGCCGGGGTGGCGCTGGTGCGCCATCAGCCAGTGCTGCTGGGCGATATGGAAGAGTTGTTCCGGGGGCCGGGCCGTCAGCGCGGCCAGACTGCTCATTTCATAATAGGCAGCGAGAAAGCTGCGAAACAGAGACTGGTGGTCAGCACCGATGTGGGCAGTGACCTGCCCTTCCAGCTGGGCCTGCAACAGCGCCTGGCGTTGAGCGATGTCATCCTGCATCGAAACCTCCGGCGTCCTTGTGACTCTGCAAAGTTTCTCTACACCGTTTCTCTGCAAAGTGACTATGCAAAGTGACGATGCAACGTTGCTACGTAAAACCGGATCACGTGAGAGGTCACGTTCTCCGGGCTTTCACCAGGCCGGCCGGGCGCGCCCTGCAGGCCCTTTCGCTCACTCTATACCGGTGGCCGCGGCCAATACCAGCCTGCTGTTTCAAGTAATCAAACCATTCCATCAGGACAGCAGGATGACAGCACAAAAAACGTTATCGCGAGTTGCGGGGTGAACAAGAGCAGCCAGCGCAGAAAGACGCAAGCAGGCGGGAGTTTAATCCAGTGTGGCGCACGCTTTCGCGGGCATCGCATCAATCCACTGGCGCACCAGTGCGACCGCATCGTGGTCTGCAAGGCTGCGGCCCAGCGGTGGCATCATATCCTTGGCATTATCGGTATGGCGCTGAGCACCCAGCCGGAACGGCAACACCGAGTCAGCCGCATTGCCGGGCACGATATCGTAGGTGAGGCCCAACGGCCCACCGTAATACCCCTGCGCCCGGTTGCAGATGCCATAGAAGTAATCGGTAGGGTCTCGCCACATTTCCAGCCGCAGGCCCGACAGCGCACCGCTGCCCACATCACTGTGGCAATGGCTGCAGTTGGTATCCAGATAGGAACGCACGCGCAGGTCCAGCGGTTCGCTGGTGTCATGCCAATCCACAGCGCGGGGCCAGCTTGCCGGGGCAGGCGCATCAGCCAGCATGCCGTTTTTCTGCCAGTAAACCAGCTGATTTTTGGCTCCACCGGCGTAGGGAAAATCATGATTCAACTGACGAACCGTTGTACCCAGCGGGGTCATCACTTCATTGTCAGTGCGGCCCTGGTGACACTTGCGGCAGGTCAGCACATCGGGGATCTGGTAGCGGAAATCCTGCTGCACACCGTCGACCATGACATAGCTGTCGATCACCTTGCCGGTCCGTGCCAGCGTGGCATCCTGGCCATCCGCTTGCCACTGATACGGCAACCCCACCCAGCCGGAGGCCCGGTGGATCAACAGGCGGGTTTCCATCAGACGGTCATCGCCCCCGGCAGCGCTGACCGGCAAGGCGAAGGTTTTCACCATCACGGTGCCCACCGGGAATACCAGCCCAAAAGTGTCACGGTATTGTGCCGTGCTCCCTTCGGGCAGAAAAACAAATCGGTACTTGGTGGCATGATCACTAAAAAGGCCACTGGCCGGGGCAAATGGCAGCCCCGGCCCAGTGGGGCCCACACGAGGATCACGGCCATCAGAAAACAGCTGATACTGGGACAGGCGCGGGCAATTCACTTCCGCCAGCGCTTGCCAGTTCGGCCCGTCGCTGTCGGCAAGACAGCGCGGGTCGGTGATATCCGGCTCGGGCTCAGGTGCCGTGGCGGCCGTATCGCTACCGCCACCACTGCCACCACAAGCCGTCAGCAGCAATAACAAGATGCTATACAGACCGTTTCTTGCTATCACTGCATCACCCTCACTTGGAGGAACAGGACGCGTCAGGCAGGCTGTTGATCCAGGCCTTCACCAGAGCAACACCTTCCTCATGGATCAGCGCTCGGCCAAGGCGCGGCATACTGTCCTGCGGGTTGGTGGTATCCATGCGGAAATGCAGGATCGATTCGTCTGCGTTACCCGGCACCACGTCGTAGGTCATTTCACCCTGGTCATAGGCGATGGGGCCCTTGCAGACACCGTGCTTTTCTTTCTCGGTGTCATAGTCGCGCCAGAACTCCAGCTGCAAACCGGTGTAGGCCGCAGTGCCTCCCACGCCGTGGCAATGGGCACAGTTCACATCCAGGTAGCCTTTTGCCGCCGCCATCAGTTGTTCATCGCTGTAACCACTGATCAAGCCCGCATCAGCATCGTGGTAGCTCGGCACCTTGTCCACCTGATCCAGAGCCGGAAGGCCACTGAGAATACCCGCGTCGCTCCAGTGACTCAGCTGGTTTTCCGGGCCACTGCCATAGTCCATATCACCATTGAGATGACGGGCCTTGGGACCGATGGGAATAAACACATTGGTATCGCCGGTATCATGGCTGTGGCACTGCTTGCACTGCGCCTTGTCGGGCACGGAATAGGTGAAGGATTCCTGGGCACCGTTGTGCACCAGTGTCGCGGGCAACTGTGCCCCCTGAACCCGGTAGGTCGCCTCGGTGCCGTCTGCGTTCCACACATAAGGCAGCGCGGTCCAGCCGCCAGCACGATGAATCAACAGGCGGGTTTCCAGCAACGTTTCCGTGCTCGTCTGCGGATCATAACCGCGGTAAGCGGTATCCGCCGGCAAGGCAAAAGTCTTGGTAATAACGGTGCCCACCGGGAAGTCGAAAACAGTGTCTTCATTGTAGGTGGCACTCTGTCCATCCGGCACAAACACAAACCGGTATTTGCTGGTGTAGTCAGAGAACAAAGGCGTATTCAGGTCATAGGCTATGCCACCGTGGGCATCCCGGGTGGGGTCACAGCTGCTGGTAAAGAGGTTGTAGTCCGAGAGCTTTTCCAGGTTGTCATTTTCCAGTGCGTCCCAGTTTACGTCCGCGCTGTCACTGATCTGGCAGTTCCTGGCCACCGGGTCGCCGCCACCAGTACCAGCACCTCCACCGCCGCTACTACCGCCACCGCCGCCACAGGCGGTCAGTATTGCGGCGGTAGAAAGCAGAGAAATCTGCATTAATGTTTTCATGTCATGACTCCTGCTTCGGGGCGGCGACAGGCCGCCCCGAAATCAGACAGGTAGAAAAGATAAACAAACGTTAGAGAACAGGGGCCGGCTTGCAGTGCTCGCTGGTGGTGTCATCCACGCCACAACCAAACTGCTCACCCTTGAAGGTCAAGGTGGCCGCAGGCAACGCCGGCTGGCTGCAATCCAGCAGATCTGCACCCACTGCCGGGCTCAGCGTCGGGCCGGACATGGTGGCAGCGGTGGCCGGGTCGTAGGGATAGCCGATCAGGGTGTCGCCGTTGTTCTGGAAACAAACCTTCTCGCCCTCTTCATAAGCGTCAGCCACTGGCAGCAAAGCGCTGCTGTTAGCCAGCTGCTCGCCTAGACCGTCATACAGAATGCCCGGCCACTGCAGTTCCGGAGTCAGGGTGAACAGCGTAATCATGTCCTGAATCAACGCCCCATTCGGTGCGGAACCGGCATTGGTGATGGCGTTATCGTGCACATGAATATTGCGCACAACTGGCAGCCAACCGTCGGCGATGATGGACTGATAATCGGGACCCGCCGCGTTTTCATCGGCGATAAAGAAGCTGGTCACTGCCACTGCCAGGGTATCGTGATCGGCAATCTCGTTATCGAAAATTTCCACATCGTCAGTGGACAGAACGATGACACCTGTGCCCGGCGGCACGATATGAACGCCACCCGGGTTGCTGCTGCTATTGGCAAAGTTCTTGGTGTTGTTTTCAGTCACGGTGTTACCGAAGACCCGCACACCAGAACCATAGGTGCCATTACCGATGGGCAGATCGAATACCAGCAAACCACCGGTATTGAAACGGGCGATATTGTTGTACATGTCCGCACCGGTGGAGTTCTCGATTTCGATCCCCGCCACGTTGTATTCGGCCACGTTGTTGCGCACAACAATGTTCTGTGACTGCCCCACATAGACACCGGCATCCGCAGAACCGCGTACGTAGCTGTTTTCCACCAGCACATTGCTGCTTTCTACCGGGTACAGGCCGTAAGCGCCGTTGCCCTTGTCCGGCTCACCCTGCCATACCGTCGCGGTGTAGTTGATACGCACACCATCAGCATGCTGGAACTTGATGGCATTGTTGGCCGCTTCCACTACGGCCAGGCCGTAGACTTCCACATCATTGATGTTGGTGATAAACAGACCGTCATCACCTACGGAATTGCTGAAATCCAGGATGGTCTTGTCCATGCCCTGGCCACAAATTGTAATGTCTGCAATGCGTGCGCCACCCAGTTCACCATCCAGGGTCAGCGTATCGTTCAGGTCAAAGCGCCCTTCCGGGAACGCGATCACATCCCCGTCCTGAGCATCAAGGAAAGCAATCTTGGCGCTGTCAGTAATGTTATTCGCATCCAACATGATGGCGTCGTCACCACCACAGGCGATTTCCTGCTGCGGTACATCGGCTGGCATGTCCTGCGGGAACTGATAGCCCACCGGGTTCTCACCACCACCATTAGCACCACCACCACTACTGCTGCCACCACCGCCACAGGCGGCCAGTGATACGGCCAGGGCCAGCGGCGCTAGCAGGCGAGCCGCCGGCACATCTACGAACTTGTTCTTAGTTGTATTCATTATTATCTCTCTCCCTAACATCAGGACAAAAGCGTGACGTAAGTCACCGTTTTGAGGGTTTTCGCGCCACATATATCGCAAAATGGTGCGTTATTACGCACAGAGCGATGTACTATCGTACGAAGTGGCTACCTTACGAGGGAGAGGAAGAGCAACATATGGCGCCAGACGCCAGCCAAACAGGGAGTGTGTCGCCAAAAACCAATGCCGTTTTAAAACAACGACATAAGAATAAAAGATTAGAGGCAACCCATGTTCAGCAAACACATCTCCATGTTCCGCAGTGACCTGCGTTACTGGCAGCGCCAAGGGCTCGATCTGCTGGAACTGTTTACCAACGCCAGTTTGCCGGCATCTCTACTGACCGAGAATGATGAGCGTCTGGACGTGTCCGCGATTCATCGGCTGTTCGAGCAGGCGGAAAGGAAACTTGGTGACCCGGCCATGGGCATTCGCATTGGCCAACAAATTCTCCTCCCCGATATCGCCCCCCTGGGGGATGCCCTGCACTACTACCGCGATGGCTGGCAGGCGCTGAAAGTCCTGGAACAGTACTGGCCGCTACTCACGGAAGCCCAGCAAGTAACCATTCACCTGCAAGACGAGTATGTTGCGGTGCGCTGCGCTGCCAATGGTGACGCCCCACTCCATACCATGCAGACCCATGCCGTACTGAGTGGTTTTTTGCGGCTGGCAGACGTGGCTCTGGGCGTGCAGGCCAGTGAAGACGTCCACGTTCACCTGCGAGAGAACACTGCCCATACCGAGCTATTCAGCGCTTTATTGAAGGCCCCGGTCACCGCGAGTCGCGAGCACGATCAGGTGCTGTTCCCTGCCCACATTCTCGATACGCTCAACCCCAATCACGATGACGAGCGTTTTCAGCAAGCGCTGATCCACTGCGACAAGACCCTGAATTCCCTGCGCGATCACCACCTGATTGACCTGATTCGCGAACGCCTGCGCCATCAACTGGAGGAAGGCCATTACGACCAGCAGGCTTTGGCCAATAGCCTGAACATGAGCGTGCGGAACCTTCAGCGGCGCCTGAACGCGCACCATACCCGGTTCCGGGATCTGCTGGATCAAGTCCGCGCAGAGTTGGCCGAGCAACTGGTCCGCTACAGCGAAGCAGGCTTTGCCGAGATCGCGCAGCAGCTGGGTTATGAAGATCCCTCGTCATTCAACAAGGCTTTCAAACGGTGGCTGGGGCTGCCCCCCGGCGAGTACCGGACACGGCATCAGGACTCGCCCCCCACCGCATAAGCCGCAGTGAGGGACGCGAAGTCAGGGTCGAGCAAGAAAGTAGGAATCGAAAGGGGCGGCATTCCAGATGCCAGGAGCGTTACCCACTGGGCAGCGTTACCGCGTGACAAACGCTCTATTGCCGACGAGTCTGTGGCAACAGATCGAGTTACTGCACGGACTCCGGCTGCACCAGCACCCAGGGCGGTAGCACCACTGTCCACAAGCCTTTATCTGCCGCGAACCACGCCGCTGCCTGCTCATCGGTAACCTTGTCGACCTGGGCCTTGTCCCGCCACAGGGCAATTTGCGCGGCCTCATCGTCTGAAAACGCCAGTGCGACTTCAATCAAATCCAGTTCCGGCGCCACATAGACCGTCTGGCCACGGGCAAAGAACGGCTGTAGCTCTTTCCAGCTAGCCTTGGCGGTTTCCTGATTGAGTTTGGCTTTGAGGATTTCCCGCTGTTCTACTTGCTCAGACATGACCGACTCCTGCTGTGAAGCGGTACATTATCGGTGTTCTGTTATGGGCAATCAAAGGGGAAAACAGGAAAGAGGACACCCCAGAAAAAGAAAAGCCCGCCATTTGGGGTTGGCGGGCTAGGCTGTACCGGGCCGAAATCGAACATCCGTGTTCCATCGCGTCCTTGCAAGATCCACTTTAGGGAAACGGCCTACCCGGGGTAAGACGAAAAAAGCGCCAACTCATGTAAGCTTTTCGCCATGGGCAGCATGAGAAACCCGCCACCCTCTCTCACGGACCGCTTACCATTCGATGGTTCGGCTTGCATCCGGCACTGGCCGGTTCCGGCGATCGAACAACGCAAATCGGGCGCCCCTGTCATCGAAGGACACCACCGAAAATGCATTGTCGCTAAAGACCTCACCCGGCACGCTGACTTGCCCCAACGGGCGCCCCCAGCCGCTATAGAGCAGCCCCGGCACCCGAATCATCGGGCGATACCAGCGGAACGCAAACAAGGCGGTGGGCCAGAACAGCCCGGAACATGTCCAGCTATGTACCTTTTTGCCACCGTTCAAGGTCAAACTGGCATACAGGGAAGCATGCACATCACCGCTAAGCACCACCAGTTTCTGGCTCGCACTTTTTGCCATCGCAGCCAGTAGTCGCTGGCGCTGATGGCGAAAGCCTTCCCAGGCATCTTTGCCACGAAACGGGCGCCGCTGTTCCGGAAACATCACCACGGAAGTCACCAGCACCTTGACGCGCTCGGGGTCACGGTCCAGCCATTCGACGAACGCCTGCTCCTGCACCTCGCTGATCATCTTGCGTTGCCAGGGCCAGCGGCTAAGCACCCGCTCGGTACGCACATCCATTACAAAGAAATCCGCCGGACCACGGGAAAAGGTGTACCAGAACTTATCCGGGTCACGGTCCAGATAGGTGCCAGCCTCATTCAATGGGGCCGCCGGGGAATGAGATGCCTGGTAAATCTGGTATGCCTTGATCGCTGCCGGATACTTGTTCGTCCATAACTCGGCGTCGGCCTTGGCCGGCCAGTTATTCTCAATTTCATGATCATCCAGGATCATGTAGCTGTTGGTTTCCCTTAACAATTTGGCCAGGTGCTTCTGGGAAAAACTGGCCCGATAGAGGGAATCGAAATCGTCACGGGTGGCCGCCGCGCCAATGCTGTACATGGAATCGGCATAGACCTGATCACCACCAAACAGGACAAAATCCGGTTTGTGTTGCTCCGCCTGCACCGACATTTCCGCAAAAATCTTGTCGGCGCGATCATCCTGGATAATCCCATCCAGCCCGACAAACCGGTAACAACAGGAACCAAACAAGAAGGTTGTCTGATCAGCCGTGGGCTGGTCGGTGGAAAAACAGCCGCTCTCAATGGCGTGCCAGTCCAGTGGTGCACCATCCTCTTCGCTGCTCACCCAACCGGCCTGATACTGATAGCGGGTGCCAGGCTCAAGCCCGTTGATCACCACCACCCCGGAGCCATCGAAGTTGCCATTAAGGCGAAACTTACGGGGTTCAGACCAGCTGCCGCCCCCCTGTTTGCGCCAGCGAACCCGCCCCCACATAAGCTTGTTGCCCGCGCCCAGCTCCCCTTTCGGCAATGCCCCGAAAAGGCGCACATGGCTTTTCCCTGACTCACCGGTAATTGGCCCCACCGCAAAGCGGTTCACTATCCCTGTCATCTGTTATTCTCCCCCTGCATTGAGCCCCCCGGCTCACGCTGCTAGCATCACTGATTAGAGGTGATGTCACCCCGTCTATTCAGGATAAAGACACTTTGTTCAAGGACTCGAAAGCCGCTCTGCTTTTGTTCGTCGCTTTTTTCTCGATTTGCCTGTCTTCCCTGGCCTCAGCCAAAGGACCGGACACCCAAATCATCGGCGAACAGCAGGAACACATGCACCCCTATCAGGGCCTGTACACCTTCTGCACGCCTGCGGATCAGTCACCCGGCATTAATGCCATTCTTCAGCGCACCGACCTGCCCTGGCAACCATCCGGAGCCAGCACGCCGAATTTAGGCTTTACCACCGATCATTGCTGGTTCCGCTTCTCAGTTCGCAATCTTAATCGACTTCATCCTGACTGGCAGCTGCAAATCGACTACGCCATGCTCGGTGAAGTGGATGTCTACCAGATCGATGCCGGCGGCACGCTGGTCGCCCACTTTCAGGCAGGCATGGACCGGGATTTTTCCGTACGCCCAGGCACAGCCCCAACGCCCGCGTTCCCGCTGACCTTACCCACAGGCACCGACAACGACATTTTCCTCAAGGTCGCCTCTGCACACAGCATCCAGCTGCCACTGGAATTGCTGTCACAGGAAAGTTACAACGCCTCGACGCAAACACAAAGCGTGGTGCAGGGAATTTTCTTCGGCGGCATGCTGGTGATGATTCTCTATAACCTGTCGCTGTTCTTTTCCATTCGCGAAAAAGTCTATTTGTTGTATGTGTGCTGGTCCGCCGTGGTCACCCTGTTCATGGCGGTATTGCATGGCTATGCCCACCGTTATCTGTGGCCGCATTCCACCCTGATCAGCCAGTACATGATTCATTACCTGCTGCCCCTGATTGTGCTGCTTCCGCCACTCTTTACCTTGCACTTTCTGTCGCTACGGGAAAAAGCACCGCGCCTGGCCATGTGGCTGCAAATGCTGGTGGGCATTGGCACCGTACTCTTTCTCGCGGCGCCTTTTACCAGCCGCACTTTCCTGATTCCGATTTCCGTCAGTGCCATTTTGCTGATGGATTTCAGTATCTTCTTCGTCGGCCTGATTCGCACCCGCGCCGGCGACCCGGATGCGCGCATTTTCACCATTGCCTGGTCCTGCTTTATTGTCGGCGCAGCGGCCATGGCACTGAATAAATACGGCGTTGTTCCACGCAATTCTCTGACCGAAAACTTGGTACAGATAGGCGTCTTTCTGGAAGTCGTGCTGCTTTCCCTGGCTCTCGCCCGGCGCATCAACCGCTTGAAGGAAGCCCATTCCGATTCCGTGCGCGACCGGGCCATCGCGGAAATGGAAGCGTTCAAGGCCGGCGCCAGAAACCACGCCAAAAGCGAATTCCTCGCCACCATGAGCCATGAAATTCGCACGCCCATGAACGGCATCATGGGCATGACCGACCTGCTGCGCCGCACCAGCATGACCCATCAACAAGCGCAATATGTAGGCACCATTTATCAGTCCACCCAGTCGTTACTGACCGTCATCAACGACATTCTCGATTACTCGAAGATCGAGTCCGGGAAACTGGAGCTGGATTACCAGCCTATTGCACTGGAAAACATCGTCGATGATTGCGTGCGGCTGTTTGCCCTGCGTTCCAGCGAAAAATCCCTGCCGCTGTATATTCATATCGACAGCCGGGTACCTGAACGCATCAAAACCGATCCGATTCGCCTCAAGCAAATCATTACCAACCTGCTCAGCAATGCCTTCAAATTCACCGACCGCGGTCACGTCGCCCTGCACGTGAACCTGAAGCAACCGGTGAATAACAAGGGCATGTGCGTGCTGATGATTGAAGTGGTCGACACCGGGATCGGCCTGGATGAAGGCCAGCAGTCGTCCTTGTTCCAGGCGTTCAGCGATCTGTCCGCCAAGGGCAAACACAACGGCGCCGGCCTTGGGCTGGTGATCTGCAAACGGTTGATCGAGCTGCTCGGCGGTGACATCGGCGTCTCCAGCTCTCTGGGCCGCGGGGCCACATTCTGGCTATCCCTGCCGGTGGAAGTGGAAAAAATTCAGAAACAACCGGTGCTGGCAAACCGGACCGCCGCGATCATCTCCAGCACTGCTCCGCAATTGCTAAGCCTCTCGCAGATTCTCAGCCGTTGGGGCGCCAAGACGCTGGAATACCGTGACGTCATTACCGCGCTTGATCCTGCCAGCCCCAGCCAAGCCGTGGACTATCTCATCGCGGAACTACCTGTGCTGGAAGATCCCCACTACGTAGAACGCCTGCGCGCTCACTTCGACAACCCGGCACTGGTGCTGTTGCATCCCACCGGGCAGCCGCTCAGCGACACCCTGCCGGAAGACTTGCTACTGATAGAAACGCCCTTTTCCTGTCAGGCGCTGAAACGCAGCCTGCTCACCGGCCCCGACGAATCGCGTGCTCCCTCCACCGCGAAAGAGCCACTGATCCGGCTGGACCGCGCCAATATGCTCAAGGTGATCGTGGCGGAAGACAATGCCGTCAACCAGCTGGTGATCGACAGCATCCTCAAATCGTTAGGTATCCATGCCACGCTGGTCAGCGACGGAGCCCAGGCTGTAGAGCAGGTCCGCAACCACCCGGATTACTGGGATATCATTTTCATGGACTGTGAGATGCCGGTGATGGATGGCTACCAGGCCACCCGGGAAATTCGTGCCCTGGAAACCGCCCAGGAGACACCACCGCACTGCTGGATCATCGCCCTGTCGGCCCACGCTACCGGTGACTATGTGCAGAAAGCCCGTGACGCGGGTGTGGATGACTACCTCAGCAAACCGGTCTCCCAACAACAGGTCCACGATGCACTCAGGCGTGGCCAGGGAACCTCTGGATAACTCCTTACGTGCTCAGTCTTTCAGGCTGGCTCGCAATCTAGGCGCGTTTTTGAAGGTGTATGTCCATCCATCGAAAAAGCGCAACAACGAGTGCGGGGCAGCCTGGAAGACCCGAAGGGCGCGGCCTGGAGCGCACATCTGCTGCGCCCTGTCTCTAGGAAAGGGAGCCACCCTTACCGTCGAGACAAGACACAACAGCTGTACGCTCCAGGTCACGCTGAGCATGCAAGGAGTTATCCAGAGGTTCCCCAGGTTTCCAGAAACATTAGCGGCTAACGGAAACCTCTGACGGGTTAAGGAGCTGCGCGCACACCGCCAGCAACTCCCTGACCCGCACCGGTTTACCCAAAAAGGCATTGCAACCGGCTTCCAGGCAGCGCTGGCGATCCACCGCCAGCACGTTGGCCGTCAGAGCCAGCAGAGGCCCATCAAACCCCCGATCGCGCAGGGCCTGCGCAGTCTCATAGCCATCCATCACCGGCATCTGCATATCCAGTACCACCAGGTCGTAAGCGCCGTCTGCGCCATGAAAGACCGCACAGGCTTCTCGCCCGTGCTCTGCTTCGGTTACCCGCATGCCCACCTGCTCCAGCACCTTGCGCACAAACAGACGGTTCACTTCGTTGTCCTCCACCAGCAACGCCCGCACCCCCTCCAGCGCAGCCAGCGCTTCCCGGGACGCAGGCAGGGCATCCGGCCTGTCGCCAGCGGTTTGTGAAACCGTGTCACAGGCACGCACCAGCGGAATATCCAGCACAAAGCAGCTACCCTGGTTCAGGGTGCTGAAGACCTGGATGTCACCGTCCTGGGCACGGGCCAATTGTCGCGCGATGCTCAACCCCAGACCGGTACCGGTATAGCGACGAGTATGCGATGCATCCGCCTGGGAGAAGGGCAGGAAGATGCGGCTCAGCTCGCCTTCACTGATGCCAATCCCGGTGTCTTCCACTGACACATTCAGACGCGACGCCTCTTCATCCCAGTTAACCCCCACATGCACCCGCCCGCGCTCGGTAAACTTCACCGCATTACCAATCAGGTTGACCAGTATCTGGCGCAGGCGGAACGCATCCCCACTGACCGTTGGCGGCAAGTCCGTCAGGTAATGGATACGCAGGTCGATGTCCTTCTCGGTGGCCCGCAACTGCAAGCTGTCGATGACTTCATCAAGCAGCACCCGGGCAGAAAACAGCCGTTGTTCCGGGTGCAATTGGCCAGCCTCGATCCGTGACAGATCCAGCACATCATTAATCAGCGCCAGTAGCGCATCGCCATTGTGCTGGATGATGGTCAGGTAGCGCCGCTTGTCTGTGGCATTCAGCGAGCCATCGCGCAACAGCTCGGTGTAACCGAGAATGGCCGTCATTGGCGTGCGGATTTCATGGCTGATATTGGCCAGAAACTGGCTTTTGGTCTGGCTCGCGTCCTCTGCCTGCATCCTGGCTTGCGCGAGCTGGGTCTGGGCATGGTGAATACTGTCCACCATGGCATTGAAGTCTTCCGCCAGGGCACCGATCTCATCGCGGCCCAGCACCGGTACACGCTGGTCCAGCGCCCCACCACGGGCAATCGATCGCACGGCGTTATGCACCAGCCGCAAACGCCCAAACAGCATGGGCTGAATACGGCAATTGATGACGAACACGGTTATCGAGGTCAGCACCACCATAATCAGCGCCACCAACAAAACCGCATAGAGCATACTCTGGTAACCGTCATGGGGGATCTCGACAATCACCGCCAACGGCGTGCCCCCGAGGAAATCCGGAATGGGAAAACGCCCCTGTAACTGCCCGCCTTCCACCTCACCCAGACCCCGCATTAACTGGCCGTCACTCTGGGCTTCCTGCACGTACAAGGCATGCCCTACCCGCTCGGACAGGTAACTCAACCAGCCGCTATCCAGCCACACCCCCAGCAGATAGGCCTGACAGCCATTTTCCACCGCGGTACTGAACAGCAAAGGCCTGCCTTCTACCTTCACCACCCCCCAAATCGGCATGCAGCCCTGTTCAGTGAAACGCTGCGCCAAGGTCTCGAACACCGGCGAATTCACTCCCGGCTCCCCGTTATCCCAACGAATGGCATCGTTATCCAGCGCCATCATCAGGTCCAGGTGGCCAACGCCCCCCTGATTCAGCGGCGCCTGCTCGGGCTGCTGGCTCCAGTCCTGCGCCCGTACCCGCAACACCGACAACTGGTCCAGGAAAGCGGCTTCCACCTTGCCCAGCTCACGTTCCGCATTGCGCTCCGCAAGGGTATCCACCAACGACAGGTTTACCCAGTACAGGGCCACCGTTGCCAGCGCCACACAAATAGCGGCAGAGACCACCAGTAACCAGCGAATACGAACTCTCAGCGACATTGCCCACCCCCTCACAACTAACCGCAAACCCTAGCACATCGCCGCACCGCCACAACGCCCGTTCACTCCAGCGGTGCCGTTCCTGGTATGGCCGTCAGCACGCGTACAAAACCGGCACCGCAGACAGCGAAGAACACAGGATGAAAAACCCCGGCAGCCCCCGTATCATAGGCCACCCATTTTTTGGAAATCGATACCGTTCCCATGAGTGACACTCCCCGCAAGATACTGGTCACCAGTGCCCTTCCCTACGCCAATGGCCCCATTCATCTCGGCCATTTGCTGGAATACATCCAGACCGACATCTGGGTTCGCTTCCAGAAGCTCCGTGGCCAGCAGTGCACCTATGTCTGCGCTGACGATGCCCACGGCACCGCCATCATGCTCAAGGCCGAGGAAAACGGCGTCACCCCGGAGCAACAGATTGCCCAGGTGAAAGCGGACCACGAGCGGGACTTTGCCGACTTCCAGGTGAATTTCGACAACTACTACAGCACTCACAGCGCCGAGAACCGGGCGCTGTCAGAAATGGTTTTCCAGCGCAACAAGGATGCCGGTTACATCCTGGAAAAGACCATTACCCAGTTGTACGACCCACAGAAAGGCATGTTCCTGGCCGATCGCTTCGTCAAGGGCACCTGCCCCAAGTGCAAGAGCGAAGACCAGTACGGCGACAACTGCGAAGTCTGTGGCGCCACCTATACCCCGGCAGAGTTGATCGATCCCTATTCCTCGGTCAGCGGCGCCACCCCGGTGGAAAAGGAAACCACCCAGCTCTTCTTCGACCTGCCCAAGTTCGAGCCTCTGCTGCGCGAATGGACCCGCTCCGGCGCCCTGCAGGAGCAGGTAGCCAACAAACTGCAGGAATGGATCGAAGACCTGCAGCCCTGGGATATCTCCCGTGAAGCCCCCTACTTCGGCTTTGAGATCCCCGGCTACCCGGGCAAATATTTCTACGTGTGGCTGGATGCCCCCATCGGCTACATGGCCAGCTTCCAGAACTATTGTGATCGCGAAGGCCTGAGCTTCGACGATTACTGGGGCAAGGACTCCACCGCCGAGCTGTACCATTTCATCGGCAAGGACATCATCAACTTCCATGGCCTGTTCTGGCCCGCCATGCTGGACGGCGCCGGGTTGCGCAAACCCACCGCCATCTACAGCCACGGCTTTGTCACCGTGAACGGCGCCAAAATGTCCAAGTCCCGCGGCACCTTCATCAAGGCCCGCACCTATCTGGACCACCTGAGCCCGGAGTACCTGCGCTACTACTTCGCCGCCAAACTCTCCAGCCGGGTGGATGATTTCGACCTGAATCTGGAAGACTTCGCCCAGCGAGTGAACTCCGACCTGGTCGGCAAGTTGGTCAACATCGCCAGCCGCACCGGCAACTTCGTGAAGAAGTTCGGCGGCACGCTCAGTACCGACCTGGACAACATGATGCTGGTGCGCGAAGTCCAGGAAGCGGGCCCACGCATTGCCGATTTCTACGAGAAACGCGAATTCGGCAAGGCCATGCGTGAAATCATGGCACTGGCCGATCACGCCAACGGCTACATCGCCGACAAGGCACCCTGGAGTCTGGCCAAGGAAGAAGGCAAGGAGCAGGAAGTGCTGGCCATCTGCAGCACCGCCATCAACGTGTTCCGCTTGCTGGTGATCTACCTGAAACCGGTGTTGCCGGCGTTGGCCGAGCGTGCCGAAGCTTTCATGCAGGTGGAACCGCTTACCTGGGCAGACGCGGACCAGTTGCTGCTGGGCCATGAAATCGCCAAGTTCAAACCTCTGCTCAACCGTATCGACATGGCGCAGGTCGAAGCCATGCTGGCGGATTCCAAGGACAGCACACCCGCACCGGTTGCCGACAAGCCCAAGAAAGCAGACGCGAAAAAAGCGGACGCAGACGACGACACCATCAGCATTGATGATTTTCTCAAGGTAAAACTGCGCGTGGCCCGTGTGGCCAAGGCCGCTCACGTGGAAGGCGCCGACAAGCTGCTGCAGCTGACACTGGACGTGGGCGAGCTGGGCGAGCGCAACGTCTTCGCCGGCATCAAGTCGCGTTACGCACCGGAAGAGCTGGAAGGCAAACTGGTGGTACTGGTAGCCAACCTGGCACCGCGCAAGATGAAGTTCGGCGTCTCCGAAGGCATGGTACTGGCCGCCGGCCCCGGCGGGGATGACATTCACATCCTCAGCCCGGACAGCGGCGCCAAACCGGGCATGGAAGTGTGTTAAACGGACGTGCGCTAATTAGCGACATAAAAAAACCGGCCAACGCCGGTTTTTTTATGTCTGTCTGAAATCAAACCACAGCAGGAATGTCGGGTTACGGCCTTCGGCCTAACACGACCTACGAGTCGTATGTGGGGAATACTGTAAGTAGGTCGAATTAGCCTGAAAGGCGTAATCCGACATCCTGCACTTAGCATCAATTCAACGTCGCCAAGTGCTCCCGCAGCGCCGCCTCATCTTCAATAGTAATGCGCCCATAGCCCAGCGTGATCAGCCCCTGTGCCTCAAACGCCTTGAGCGTCCGGTGCACGCCCTGGCGGGTCATCCCCATCATGTTGGCAATATGTTCACGGGTCAGGCGCACCGTCACCGGTCCACTTTCCGGCTTGCCACCCCGCTGCATTTGCGACAGGAACAGCAAGCGCTGCCCGATCCTCGCCTGAGTCCCCCGCAGCGCGTCTTCTTCAATCATGGAGATGGCGGACCACAGCCGCTGGCTGATCAGATCCAGCACCACCGGGTAGCTCTGCGGGTAACGTTGCAGCAAGTCGCGGAAAAAAGGGCCCGGCACTTCCACCAACACCGCCGCCTCATGGGCCGTGGCGCCATAGACCCGCCCGGTACCGGGGGAAAACACCGCATCGCCAAACCAGGTACCGCTGTCAAAAATGATCAGCACGGCTTCCTGACCCTGGGCATTCACCGAACTGATCCGCACCAGGCCCTCGGCAATCACACACAGGTTGGACTGGGGTTCGCCCTTCTCATAAATCGGCTGGTTGGCCTGAAACGAACGCACCCGGGCGTGCCGCGCCGCTTCATGCAGGGCAGCATCGGGAAATCCGGCCAGTAAGGGGCAGTGCCGCAGCACCGTATAGGCATCCGTCATGGAGCAATTGTAAACCAGTTGACAGTTTTCTCCCTAACCCCGGGCCTACACTCAAGGGATTGGAAAATCGATTACCTTAAATAAGGGTCCCTGACCCAAATAAGACCCACATAACGGGAGAGCGCTACATGAACAGCCAGGTCACCATTAACCCAGCCACCGTCCCCTCCAAGAAAGGCAGCGTCAGCGCCGAAGAATGGCAGCTGCGCGTGGATCTCGCCGCCGCCTACCGGCTCATCGCCCTGCACGGCTGGGATGATCTTATCTTTACCCACCTGTCCGCCCGCATCCCCGGCGACGAGCATCATTTCCTGATCAACCCCTACGGCATGATGTTCGACGAGATCACCGCCTCTAGCCTGGTGCGCGTGGATCAGGAAGGTAACAAGCTCGACGACAGCGATTACGACATCAACCCGGCCGGGTTCACCATCCACAGCGCCATCCACGCCGTGCGCGACGATGCCGCCTGTGTCATGCACACCCACACCACCGCCGGCGTCGCCGTCTCCGCCCAGCAGGAAGGTTTGCTGGCCCTGTCGCAACAGAGCCTGTTCCCGCTGGCCAGCCTGGCCTATCACGACTACGAAGGCGTGGCCCTGCGCGACGATGAAAAAGCGCGCCTGCAAGCCGACCTGGGCGACGCCAACTTCATGATCCTGCGTAACCATGGTCTGCTCACCGTGGGCAGCACCATCGCTGATACCTTCCTGGGCATGTACATCCTGCAACGGGCCTGCGAAATCCAGCTGCAAGCCCTGTCCGGCAACCGCCCACTGACCCCGATCCCCGCTGGTATCGTCGACACCATCAAGCAGCAGCAGCACAGGTGACCAAGGGAATGGGCGGCAACCTGGCGTGGCCCGGCCTGCTACGCAAGCTGGACCGCAACAACCCCGGCTACGCGGAATAAGGAGCGCACCATGAATGACATGACCGCACCCCGCGCCCAGTTCACCCACATGAAGGACGGCACCGGCGAGGACTGGCAGATCATCGCCAAGTCCTTCGGCGATTTCAGCAAAGGCCTGTCCGATCGCATCATGACGCACCTGCGCCTGCTGGAAGGTGACTTCGGTGGTTTCAAGATCGACCGTTTCCAGCACTGCCTGCAAACCGCCACCCTGGCCCATCGCGACGGCAAGGATGACGAATACGTGGTCTGCGCGCTGCTGCACGACATCGGCGACACCCTGGGCACCTTCAACCACGCCGACGTGGCCGCCGTGCTGCTGGAACCATTCGTCAGCGATGCCAACCACTGGATGGTGAAACACCACGCCATCTTCCAGGGTTACTACTTCTTCCATTACCTGGGCATGAATCGCGACATGCGCGAGAACTTCAAGGATCACCCGCATTACCGGCAGACCCTGGAGTTCGTCAGCAAATACGATTCCCCCGCCTTCGATCCAGACGGAGAAATCCTGCCACTGGATTACTTCGAACCCATGCTGCGCAAGGTCTTCGCTGAGCCGCGCAAATCACTCTACAAAGAAGCCATGGCGGAGCAGAAATAACCCGCCTTATCACCCACCCGGAAGTGCCCCTCTGCCGCTATCGGAAGAGGGGCACACCCAATAATAAACACCAACCGGACAACCGTTTCCCCAGAAAAAACAAAGCCCTGCCGCGTGTTTCCCCTCCCCTCATTTCTCTCTGTCCATTCAGGCCAAAAACCAGCAAGTTCTCACATTTGTGGTTTCCTGTCATTGTCACCGGCACGAAGTAAACCCAATGTATACATACATTAAATGCCGTTTTAGAGGTTAGTGATGGCACAGTCACTGGATGCACTTTGGGAAAAAGTGCGCGCGCAGAAAACCCGCATTCCCTCCCTGTACGGCGATATCGATTTCGATGTCACCCCGGAACGCTTTACTGATGACATCAACACACGCAGTTCGCTACCGGGACATTTCGCGCGCAAATACCGTGCAGACATTCTTGCCGACAAGGAAAAAGTGGAACGGGCCCGGGCCTACACCCTGCTCGGCGATACCGTCTCCGATGCCTATGCCGCGCTAATGCCGGAATACGGCTTTCGCAACCTGATCAGCATGCTCAAGAAGGCCTGTGATGAAGGCCTGGGGGCCGTGGATAATGCCCCCCAGGAATTGATCGATTTCATCACCGCCATGGAAACAACACCGGACTGGGTAGACATGGAGCTGGTCCGCGAAGGCGCCCGCCTGAGCCGCAACCAGATGGCCAACCTGGCCCCCTACGTGATCCGTGGCGCCTTCGTCGCCACTTTCATGAACAAGTACTCCGGGCTGCCCATGGCCATTACCGGCACCCTGGCCAACGACTCGGTGAACCAGCGCATCAACGAGACCGCCAGCTTCTTCACCACCGCCACCCTGCCCGGCGCACTGGAACGCTTTGGCCCCGGCTTCAAGGCCGCCGCCATGGTCCGCCTGATGCACTCCATGGTGCGCTTCAACATCATCAAACGCGCTACCACTGACAAGGGCGGCCCCTGGGACCCGGCGGTTTACGGCATCCCCATTCCCCAGGTAGACCAGATGCCCGCCGGCACCATGCCCGCCTATCTCGCCGCCTTCAAGGCGCTACGCAAAGGGCGTAAACATTTCACCGCCAACGAGCGTGCCATCGTCGAACTGTCACGCTATCAGTGCTTTTTACTCGGGCTGCCCGAAGAACTGCTACCCGCCGAGGCACCGGACATTATCAACACCATGCTCACCTACTCCGGCACCCTGCGCGAAGGCTACGACGACGAGACCTGCGGCGAACTCACCCGCGCCACCATGTCTGTGTACCGGGCCAAGAACAAAAAACTGCTCAGCCAGGCGCACAATCTGGTGGAGCGCAGCTTTTCCAAGGTCTTCTTCACCCAGGCATTCCTGGGCAGCAAGGACAAATCGAAAGCACAGGAAATGGGTGTGGAACCACACCTGATCGACTATGCCCTGTTCACCGTGGGCAACCTGTTCGTTCTGCCGCGACTGATCGCCTACAGAACGCTGCAGGACATACCGGTGGCCAACAAAATCGCCGACAAGATACTGGTGAAGAGAATCAAGGAACTACTGGTGGACTATGGCCACGCGGAATACACCACCGACGCCAATCAGTACGCCCCGACAACACAGGAAAGCAAACCGGAAAACGCCGCCTGAAGGCGACGCAGGTGTCGGGTTACGGCTACGCCTAACCCGACCTACGAAGCACGGTTTTTGTAGGTCGAATTAGCCTGAAAGGCGTAATCCGACAAATCACACAAACTTCCGGAATCCGACAAGTACGTCACACCCCCAAATACTCCGCAATCAGAAACGCATCCCCCATGCCTTCCCGTTTGCCAAAGTAACTCACCGGGTCCCGCTGATCGTCCTCAATGGAACCCACCTCACAATCAATGTGGAATTGCTTGGCCAGGTCATTAAACAGATTCACCGGCTCCTTGAGCTGGATCTTTTTCTTCACCGGCAGGCGAATGCCCAGCACCCAGTCCTCACACTCCTCACTCTCGCAGTCATCCATCAGCGTGGCCGCTTCATTTTTTTCGGCATACGCCTGCAACGCAGCTTGCAGATCAGCCAGGTTCCGCTTGAGCTTCTTTTCCTGCTTTTCATCAAGACGATCACAGGCGACCAGAAGGTAGACGAGCATAGGGAGGGTCCGGGTTGGGATTTTGTGGCCACTGTACCACAACAAGGCAGGGTTTCATTCGCAGCGGCGGAGCCAGCAACCCCCCATTTCCACACACTCAGGTAGGTCGAATTCACCCAAGGGCACAGAGAGCCTGAAAGGCGTAATCCGACAACGTTTATCGCCTGCCGAAAGGTCAGGGAAAAACGGAGGCACGCTCAACATCTTGATTCCCGAAAGCCGAAGAGCCAATGGGAGACATGGCCCTATTGATTCTGGAAAATCAGGAGCGCAGCGAGTAATTCTTCCAAGTGCAGTTACTTGTTGGGAGACAACAGCACGGTGCTGGATGGAAATATTTAAGCCGCGCCGAAAATATAACTCCGACTACTCCAGAAGCCTTTCCGGTGCATCCATGAGCTCGTGCAACACACGAACAACGAGCACTTCCGACTCAAGCAGTCGATAAAAAACAGCGTGATGCTCGACCTGTAATTTGCGATACCCAGAAAAAACATGGTCGTAGTTCGCGCCAAGCGATGGATGATCAATCAGCCGTTTCATGCCGGCCTCAAGCCGATCCACGTAATTATCCGCCTGATCAACGCCCCATTCCTCACAGGCATACACCCAAATCCCGATAAAATCGGATTCCGCCCTCGGCGTGACGTTCAACGTAAGCACTAATCGGCAGCCTTAATCCGCTTACGGCCAGCCGCCTTGATAGCCGATATATCCAACGGTTTCGGTTCCCCGCTGGACTCACCCTCAGCGAGGGCTTGCCTCAGCATGGCAAGACGTTCTTTAGTCTGCTGGTCCCTTCGGATGAGATCGCGGATGTACTCACTATCGTTGCCAAAGTGGCCGCTTTCGATCTGGGCTTTCACCCAGCCGTCTTGCTGTTCGGTCAGCGTGATGGTTTTCCGGTGCATGCTCATGGCTGGTGCTCCTAACATGGCAGAGGTATGACATTATCATACTCCTTCCTCGCGCCGATTCAATGCTCCTCTTCTTGCCGCCCAACGCCCGCATTTGCGGCTGCTTTGGAGCGCAGCGGAAAACCAGTCCGACAACATGCGCTTGTTAGAAATCAACACGATCAATTAGCACTTTTCCGCGCCATTGTGCTAGATATATCGAGCCATAAAATTCATATGACTCAAAATTTAAAGCCACATCCTCAACCAAAGATTCTTTGTATATGTCACTTAGCTCCAATAGACTTTTTAAGTTTTCCTCATCCAGCTCAACACTATCCTTAAAATGGTTATACATATGATGAAATCGGTCGATCGGATCGGGATGTGATTTTGCACGACCCATAGAAGGACTTATTTGGTCCTTCACGCCTTGATAGATGTGCAAGTACACAAAAAAGAATAAAGCTCTATTTACAAGATCTGCTCTCATGTCAGGAGTGTAAACCGGCCTTTCGATTGCAGTAATGTCAGCATCAAGTTCATCTTGCTGGGCATATGAGAAAAACTTATGAGTCTTTTCGCCCAGCTCCCGAACAGATAAATACGTACCCTCAATCAAATTTGCATCATTCAAATGCCCAAGAAAATGATGAGCAAACTCATGCCCAACAATGAACTCCAGTTGTCGATCAGTATGAAGCTGAACGTTATCATGGACTTGTTTGGGTATTTCACCTCTAGGGTCGAGGTCAAAATCAAGAGCTTCACTTTGAAGCATTGTTCTAATCGCAATTTTTATTGCGGCACTTCTAACATCTTGGGGCACTTCTGCATCGCCATGATCTAGGATTGCTAGATTCATAAAATATAAAAAGTATCTTAGTGATTCAGATATCGTGATTATATTTCCAAATTCTGTCTTTTCAATTTGGCCATTTGGCTTATTGCAGAAAACAAACCCAGCCGTTAATTCCTTTGCTGCAGTATAGTCTTCATCTGCTAGGTGTTTGACGTAGTTGTCAAATGGCCCGGTATCAAAATAGCCATTGAAACACCAGTTCTCACCTGCATCGGCCATCCTTCGCCTAAATACACGGCAAATTCTTACGTGATCAACAGTGGCGTCAGCTCTAATTTTCAATAGATAGTCACTAGCGGATGAGACATTGAATATGCGCTCGATTTCCTCATGACTGCATAGCGACATATAAAATCCCTTCGCTATTTTTTCTTGATCCATATCCATGCCTTTGTATTTCTAACGCTGAGCTTTGCGGCAATTTTGTAGCCGCGAAGCGGTGGAAAAATTGTCCGGCAACAGCGCCTTGTTAAATTTTTATATCTCGTCGTCTGGATGGGGAACCCTTTTCCCGAGCCATCTCTCAAATTGTGGCTGCGCATTGCAACCATCAACCTCTTTACGCAGATACTTCCAACGAATTTCTTCACTGAATCCAGATACTCCTGACCAGCCTCTTGGAAGCCCTATTTCTTCTTCAGCATCTTCGATTGTTAGCCCTAACGACTGGAAGTGCTCTTTTGTAAATCGCCACTGCCCATTGATGAGTGGATTGAATTCCAGATAGCACTCATAAACTAATTCCAACAACAGCGTGTAAAACTGCTCACATGCCACGGCTACATTTTGCTCAGGAATATTTCCTAACTCCTTGAACTCGGAAAAATAATGAACCATCTCTCCGCCGGAGGAGTGACCGCCACCTATAGGACTTTCGCCAATGTGCTGCGTGACTCTTCGCAGGCGATTAAAGAACGAACACAAAGGCTGGGCACCCAAGTATTCTTGCTTCTCTGCGTACCATTTGTCGAACTCGGGCATCCCTGTCAAAGAAGACTGCATAGCAAAAGTGATACTTCTTGCTGCACCGGCAAATGCCACCGTATCGAACTTCAAGCCATAGATGTTGAATCCAGATGAGAGTATGCGATCGAGAAAATACTCTGTTTCTTGTACTTTGTTGTCGACTAAGCCAAAAGATCTTGGCATTGGCTAGATACCCCTAGGAAAACTTAACAGCGTATTAGTTAGAACGTTCCGCATAACTCGGTTCCTCATAACTCTGAAACCAAGGAGCGCCACCCCGATGAAAACCCTGCCATAACAATAGGTTAAGATGCTATAGCCAACCTCCTACACGGAGTTATGCGGAACGTTCCTTATAACTCTTTTCCTTTGAACTCTGAGACAGAAAAATCAAAGATCCACTAAATCAACATGTTGGCATTTCCCTTTCCGGGTTCAACGGAAGCTTCCTCTGAAAAGGGGAGTCGCGACCCCTACTTGTTGAACGCCCCCGTCGCCAAAAACACCTTTACCTGCTCAATCACCGATTTGTTACGCATCATGAATGGATGCGTAACCGGCAGCACCAGATGGTCCTGCATGCCTTCGACTTTGGTTCTTTCCACGGTGACCTTGCCATCGTTCGGACCGGGTAATTGCGTGGAGAGCAGGAAATTGATGGTCTGATTGCCGGCGATGATACCGACCGGGAAATTCACCGGGCCGAGCTGGCTGGGGATGCTGTCCGGGCCGGTGCCCATCTGGCTGCCGGCGGGGCCGTTGAACCATTGGAATGGCGCCCAGGCACCAAGACGGTCCACCACTTCGCTGCCCTGATTGGGCGGGCCGAGCATGACGGTTCGGCCAAGGCGGGGAATGGTGTGTTCGCTGAGGTACTGGCGCAGCAGAATGCCACCCATGGAGTGGGTAACGAAATGGACGCTGCCTTCGTCGGGGCATTGCGCTAAAGCAGCGGGAAGGGTCTCCGCCGCGAGGGTTTGAATAGGGAGTTTGGTAGAGGGGTAACCCTGGTTGACCACCGTATAACCGACATCAAACAGAGCGCCTTCCATTTTTTTCATGGCACGGCTGGTCCTGGCCAGGCCATGGAGCAAAATGACAGTGTGCGTTTCAGTCATTATGCTCCTCCCCTGCGTCCTTCAATCTCATTCCTGGAAACGTGAAGGTGAGTGCAAATTCTCCTCCAATCTCGCCGCTGACTTCAAGCTCAGGAACGGCGGCGCTTCTTCCAGCCCAATAGTATCAGGGTAAAAAGCAGGCTAGCGGGCACTCCGCCACCGCCGCCATTACTCTCACTGTTCACTCCTTGCTGCCCCGTGCTTACCGTTGCAGTCAATGCAAAGCGTTCCATTACCATTAACGTCTCAATATCGAACGCTGCGCGATAATGATTACCTTCCACGCTTCCCAGATATTTCCAGCTGTTATTCGGTGTGTTCGGGGAGGTCCGTGTGCCTTTAGTGCCACTGCCGCCCATTATCCGAACGGCGCCACTCTGCCGATTGATTTTCAGCATGGATATCAGCGAACTACTGGATCCAATTTGTGCGACCATTTCCACAGACACCAACAACTCTGCGTCGGTAATTGCATGGATCTGCACGGTTTGAACAGCCCAGCCCTCACCAATTTCCTCATTCAGCGGCGCCGCCAGCAAAGGCTCCCAGGTAGCGCCATCATTATTGCTGACAAGCAGATCGCTATCCGTAGCTAACACCAAAGTATTCCCCGCCAGCAGGAAATCGTAAGCTTCGCTGAACGCAGGCAACTCGGAAACCACTTGCAAGCCGGACTCACTGGACAAGGCCTGATGGTAAAACCCTGCATTGTCCCCGTCTCCACCAACCGCGACATACAACATGCCATCATTCACCAGACCGATGACTGATTCTGGCATTTCTGACGTTTCCCGCAGCGTGGTGACAGCCCAGTCTGTTGCCCCCATGCGAACCAATTTAATTCCTTCGTCATCCACAGCCAGTGACATGAATTCTTTGTTTGCGCCCTGGATTTTATACAGTGAATCGACCGACAAAGCGCTTGCTGGACCTGGATTCAAGAGTACCGTGAAGCGGCTTTCACCTTGCTCGGCAGACAAGTAATACGCATTAGGCCCTGCCTCTTCATCAGTCACAAGAAGCCAGCGATTGTTGGCTTCATCAAGTGTCAGCGACTCCACAGAGGCCGGGCCGGAAATAGCAATCGTGGTATCCAGCTCTTCCCAGTTATTGCCATCTGTAGTAGAGAGAATATAAACAGAATCTGGGCCCAAAAGAGGAAGCAGCAACTCATCGTTGATAACCGTTAGAGGGCCGCTAAATGCCAACAACGTATCCGCTGGCGATCCAGTAAAAGTATCACCATCGTCAGAAATGGCAGTAATCGGCAAGCCATTAAAACCGGCAACAAATAATTTTCCCTGGAATGCCTGGCTCGAGAACACTCTATCACCAGAGGAAATGAAGTCCCCTTCTCCGTTGATAGTCGTAGCAGCCTCCAGTCTAACCGGCTCTCCCTCAGGCAGACTGCCCGGAAAGATATCCTGAACGATCAGCGCGCTTTTCACTTCAGATATTCTGGTTCCCAAAGAGGTCATTAGCTGAACGGGGGCATCGAAACCCTCCGGTGTCAGGGTAAACGTCACTGAGCCTTGTGCTGACCCCAGCACAGTGTCAGACCCAAACGCCGAATAACAGTGCCATTCATAGCCAGCACGGGGCACGCTTGCTTCAAGATCCTGCGCCGCACTACTTTGCTCAGTGACAGCCAGCTCTGGATCAGTCCCCAGCTCTGTGGTGAATTCCGCCGCCACCTCATGATCCCAGCTTTGCGGCAATGACAGACAGCTGGTTGGGTTAGAGCTTTCACCAGTGTTGGAAAAACTATCCGTAGACAGGCTCCGGGTTAACGTAAAAGACGTTCCGCCTTCCAGAGCCACATTGGTATCGGCAAGCTCCCACTTGCAGCCGGCAATCAACAGCAGCAGGCCCCCGCCCGCCATTAGACGATGGTAATTACGCATGTTCTTCCCCCAAGGATGATTACACCATTATTGCCCGGCAACACTTGAAGCCACTGATTATTCATCTGTGCAAGTGCAGGGCTTTTTTGTGACAAGCCTCACATACTGCACGAGCACGACGGGAATACCTAGGAAATATTCAGTGCATTACTTGGGGAGAAACGGAGAGAAGAAACCGGGAAACAGCCCCAACGACAGTACGTTGGGGCGCAGTACAAATAGAGCGATTTACGGCAACTGTTCCAGCGCAGTCTTGAGGCGGGCCACTGCCGCATCCACATCACCAAGCTTGTCCAGGCCGAACAGGCCCACGCGGAAGGTCTTGAAGTCCGCCGGTTCGTCACACATGAGCGGCACACCGCCAGCGGTCTGCAAGCCTTGCGCGATAAACGCCGCACCGCTTTTGATGCCATCGTCACCGGTGTAGGACACCACCACACCCGGGGCTTCAAAACCCGGTGCCGCCACACTGGCAAAGCCATGCTCGGCCATCAGGGCGCGTACCGCCTTGCCCAGCTGCCACTGTTCGGCTTTAACGGTCTCCAGGCCGCGCTCCACGGTTTCCATCATGGTGTCGCGGAAACCGGTCAACGCATCGGTGGGCATGGTGGCGTGGTAGGCGTGGCCACCGTTTTCATAGGCGATCATGATGTCGCGCCATTTACGCAGATCGCAGGCGAAACTGGTGCTGGTGGTTTCGTGCAGGCGCTTGTCCGCCGCTTCGCTGAGCATGACCAGGGCGCTGCAGGGCGAGCTGCTCCAGCCTTTTTGCGGCGCACTGATCAGCACGTCGACACCGCACGCCTGCATATCCACCCAGATGGTGCCGGAAGCAATACAGTCGAGGACGAACAAGCCGCCGACGCTATGCACTGCCTCGGCCACCTGCTTGATGTAGTCATCGGGCAGAATAATGCCGGAGGCCGTTTCCACATGGGGGGCGAACACCATGGCCGGTTTTTCCGCCTTGATGGCAGCGACCACGTCTTCAATGGGCGCCGGGGCGAACGCAGCCTGGGGCTGGTCGTTAACCGGGGAGGCTTTGAGAACGGTTTCTTTGGACGGGATCTTGCCCATCTCGAAAATCTGGCTCCAGCGGAAGCTGAAGAAGCCGTTGCGAATCACCAGGCAGGACTGATCCGTGGCGAACTGACGGGCCACC
This sequence comes from Alcanivorax sp. DG881, assembly GCF_000155615.1. GTDB lineage: Bacteria > Pseudomonadota > Gammaproteobacteria > Pseudomonadales > Alcanivoracaceae > Alcanivorax. Next base: position 831,292 of record NZ_DS989915.1, read on the forward strand.
GCTTCCATGCCGTAACTGCCGCCACCGGGCACCACTGCCACGGAATGCGCGTTATAGACCTGTTTCAGGGTCGATGAGATATCCCGCATCACCTGCTGGAAGCGTTGTGACATATGGTTCAGGGAACGGTCGGTGAAAACTACGGAGTATTCGAGCAGACCGTCACGGTCAAAATCGCGGGGTAAAGCGGGCACGGGTCTCTCCCAATCAGCCAGGTTACGGGTACGGGGTTTTTCGTCTGTCTTGGATACTGGATTGACCGGCCCACCGCAACCGTTTGCCCTCCTTCAACCGCAAAATAGTGGCAAAAGCCGGGTCAACTGTTCAAAAGACGGCCAATGACCTGTACTCCCTTGTCTATTAAGCTTATTCGCTATCATTCTTGAGCGTATAAAGGCGCTGCCTCATACTATGCGCCCTTGATGCCATGTAAACATGGCGTCTACCTCTATTTTTCGGCAAGCGAGCCTGCGATCACATGACTGAGTACGTCCTGATTCTGATCAGCGCTGTGCTGGTAAACAATTTCGTGCTGGTGCAGTTCCTCGGGCTGTGTCCGTTTATGGGGGTGTCCAATAAAGTGGAAACCGCCATGGGCATGTCCCTGGCCACCACTTTTGTGCTGACGCTGTCCTCCGTGCTTGCCTACCTGACCTGGGCCTACATTCTGGTGCCCTTCGAGCTGGAATACCTGCGCACCATCAGCTTTATTCTGGTGATTGCGGTGGCCGTGCAGTTCACCGAAATGTTCGTGAAGAAAGCCAGCCCGCTGCTCTACCGGGTGCTGGGGGTATTCCTGCCGTTGATCACATCCAACTGTGCGGTGCTGGGCGTGGCCCTGCTGAATGTGCGCCAGGAAGACGCCACCTTTATGTCTTCGCTGACCTACGGTTTCGGGGCGGCGCTGGGATTTTCCCTGGTGCTGATCCTGTTTGCCGCCATGCGCGAACGCATTGCCGTGGCCGATGTACCCGAAGCCTTTCGCGGCCCCAGCATCGGCCTGATCACCGCCGGTCTCATGTCACTGGCATTCATGGGCTTTTCCGGGTTGATCAAGTTATGAATACACGCCTGACGCCTGATGCCCGACGCCTGACAGGGGCGCGGTGCCTCACGATAATCGCCAACCCTGTGCTGCTACGCACTGTTTTCCCGCGTCCGGCATCTGGCACTCGGCGTCCAGCGGCACATGGAGTGTGCTCATGACGGCGGTTCTTATTGCTGTGGCAGCGTTGTTGGCGTTGGCGGCGGTGTTCGGTGCTGTGCTCGGGTTTGCCTCGGAAAAATTCAAGGTGGAAGGCGATCCGATCGTCGAGCAGATTGATTCGCTGCTGCCTCAGACCCAGTGCGGCCAGTGTGGCCACCCGGGCTGCCGGCCTTATGCGGAAGCCATTGCCGAGGGCGAAGAACACAACCGCTGCCCGCCAGGCGGACAGGACACCGTGGTGGCGCTGTCCGAGTTGCTCGGCCGTGAAGAACTGACGCTGGATAATGAAGGCGCGGAAGACGCCAACGTGGCCAAGGTCGCCTACATCCGCGAAGACGAGTGCATTGGTTGCACCAAATGCATCCAGGCCTGCCCGGTGGATGCCATCGTCGGCGCCGCCAAGTTGATGCACACAGTCATCGTTGATGAATGCACCGGCTGCGACCTCTGTGTAGAGCCTTGCCCGGTGGACTGTATCGACATGCTGGAAGTGAAGCAGACCTTGCAAACCTGGGGCTGGCAGCGCCCGGCGGGTATCGGTGAGCGCCCGGACAGCCGCATTGAGGTGGTGAATTTATGAGACGCATGACGCCGGACGCCGGACGCATGACGCTTGTGCCGTGCCACTCTGATCCGCTCGTGCATGGTCGGAGATTGTTGCCATGAGCCAGGCGCAAACAAACAAAACCCGAAAAACGCGCTCTGTTTTTGCCCGTCTGGCGTCGGGCATCCGGCGTCCAGCATCCATTCATGACTTCCATGGCGGCATCCACCCGCCGGAAATGAAACATCTGTCCAACGGCACGCCCATCGTCCCCGGTCCGCTGCCGCAGCAGCTGGTGCTACCGCTGAACATGCATATCGGCGCGCCGGCCAAGCCGTTGGTGGCGCCCGGAGACAAGGTCCTCAAGGGGCAGATGATTGCCGAGCCCATTGGCGCTGTCAGTGCAGCTATCCATGCGCCTACCTCTGGCACGGTCAGCGCCATTGGCCCGCGCCCCATCCAGCACCCATCGGGCATGGATGCGGTGTGTATCGTCATCGACACGGATGGCGAAGACCAGTGGGTTGAGCATCAGGGTATTGCCGACTACACCGAAAAAAGCCCGGCCGAGCTGGTCGACCTGATCCGCCACGCGGGCATCGCCGGCATGGGCGGCGCGGGTTTCCCCACCAGCATCAAGGTAAACCTGGGCGACCATCAGCGCGTGGAACAGCTGCTGATCAATGCGGTAGAATGCGAGCCCTACATCACCGCCGATGATCGCCTGATGCGTGAGCGTGCCGAGCAAATCGTTACCGGTATTCATATTCTCCAGTACCTGCTCAACCCCCGCCGCACCCTGATCGGTATCGAAGACAACAAACCCGAGGCCATTTCCGCGATCAAGCGCGCCTGTAAAGGCTGCGATATCGAAGTGCGTGTGGTACCCACCAAATACCCCTCCGGCGGCGAGAAACAGCTGATCCAGTTGCTCACCGGCAAGGAAGTGGCCAGCGGCCAGCTGCCCGCCCAGGTGGGCGTGGTCTGCCAGAACGTGGGCACCGCCTATGCCATCAAGCGGGCCGTATGCGATGGCGAACCGCTGGTCTCGCGGGTCACCACGCTTACGGGTGATGGCGTCAGCCAGCCCGGTAACTACGAGGTGCTGCTGGGCACCCCCGTGCGCGACTTGCTGGCCCACGGCAATCTGGCGGGCCTGGACATCGGCCGGCTGGTGATGGGTGGGCCAATGATGGGCTTCACCCTGCACAACCCGGGCGTGCCCGTGGTGAAAACCACCAACTGCATCATCGCCGCCAGCCCGGAAGAGCTGCCGGAACCGCCGCCGGAACAACCCTGCATACGCTGCGGCTCCTGCGCGGAAGTGTGTCCGGCCAACCTGCTGCCCCAGCAACTGTACTGGCACGCCAAGAACGACGATCTGGAAAAGGCCCAGCACCACAACCTGATGGACTGCATCGAATGCGGGGCCTGTGCGTACGTGTGCCCCAGCCATATTCCGCTGGTGCAGTATTACCGCTACGCCAAGGGCGAAGTACGCCAGCAGGCGGCGGACCAGGTAAAAGCCGACAAGGCCCGCCAGCGCTTCGAAGCGCGGCAGGCACGCATTGAACAGGAACAGGCGGAAAAAGAAGCCCGCCGACAGGCGCGCCTGGAAGCCAACCGCAAGAAGAAGGAAGCCGGCCCGGCAGCCGCCAGTACTGTTGATGTGGCCGCGCTGAAGCAAGCCTCACTGGACGCCTCCAAAGCCTACAAAGCGGCGGTGAAAGCGGCCAAGGCCGCCGAGGCGGAAGGCGCCGATAATCTGGCTGAACTGAAAGCCGAGGTGGACCGCCTGAAAGCCGTGGCCGACAAAGCCAAAGCGGCTGTGCGTGACGCCAAAGACGGCGCCCCCGTTGCGGCAGCTCCGGCAGAAGATGCAGTGGCCAAACTCAAGAAGCAGGTCGGCGATGCTTCCAGCGCCTACAAGGCGGCAGTGAAAGCCGCCAAAGCCGCCGAAGCGGAAGGCGCTGACAATGTGGCCGAATTGAAAGCCCAGGCAGACACCCTGAAAGCCAACGCGGATGCGCTCAAGGCGGAACTGCGCGAAGCCAAGACCAACGCGCCCGCCGCTGCCGCACCGGTTGCTCAAGCAGACCCGGTTGCCGAATTGAAGAAACAAGTCGGAGACGCCTCCTCCGCTTACAAGGCCGCCGTCAAAGCCGCCAGGCAAGCGGACGAAGACGGGGCTGACAACGCCGCAGACCTGCGTGCCGAAGCGGATCGTCTGAAAGCGGTGGCGGATCAATTGAAAGCCGATCTGCGTGACGCCAAGGCAAACGCACCCGCCTCCCCCGCGCCCACCTCACCCTCTACCGCTACAGCGGAGGAACAACCCGACCCGGTGGCGGCGTTGAAGAAGCAAGTTGGCGATGCGTCGCTGGCCTACAAGGCGGCGGTGAAAGCCGCCAAGCAGGCCGACGAAGATGGCGCCGACAACGCGGCAGACTTGCACTCCGAAGTCGCTCGCCTGAAAGCCATCGCGGATCAGCTAAAGGCAGAGCTACGCGATGCCAAGGCCGCAGCACCGCCCACGCCGAAAGCGGCGCCGGCAGCAACCGCCACCACTGACAGCCCAGCCGTGTCGGAAGAGCAGGCACCGCAGTCGCTGAGCGAAGTCGACCCGGAGCAGGCAGCCAAGCGCCAGAAACGACTCAAAGGCCTGAAAACCGCCTACAACATGGCGCACAAGCAGTACAAGGAAGCCCACGCCGCCTACGAGCGGGCCGAGCGCAACGAAACCGCCAACGCCGACGAACTCCAGGCCATGCAGGTGAAGATCGACAAGCTCAAGGCCAAGGCGGACAACGCCCGCGATGCGCTGGATGCCCTGGTTGAAGAAGCCAAGGCCGACATCCGCGCTCACACCGGCAAGGATTTGAAAACCCTGAAGCTGGAAGCCGCCCGCGCAGAAAGCGCCCTGGCCGACAAGCAGCAGGAACTGGAACAACAACGCAGCAGCGCTTCGGAAGACACTCTGGAAGCCCTTAGCTCGGAACTCCAGGCCCTGGAAAGCGAAACCCAGATTGCCCGCAAGGCGCTCAAGCAGGCGGTAGAAGAACAAGGATTGGCAGAATGAATATAAGCCTGACGCCTGACGCTGGACGCCTGATGCGCGCCCTCCCTCCCGTAGCAGCATGCTTGCAAGCGAATTTCGCTAATACGCCCCTCTGTCGGATCGACTGCAAACAGTCTTCTACAACGGCTCTTTGTCTGGCATCGGGCATCCGGCCTCAGGCTGCACACGGAGTGTGTTTATGAGCCTGATTACGTCCACCTCACCCCATGCCACAGTGAAGAACAACACCGGTGCCTTCATGCGCCAGGTGATCTACGCCACCCTGCCCGGCCTTGCCGTCCTCACCTGGCAGTTTGGCTGGGGCTCGGTGATCAATGTGCTGTGGGCGGTCATCGTTGCGCTGGTCAGCGAGGCGCTGTTCCTGAAAGCCCGTGGCCGCAACATCGCCTTCTACCTGAAAGACTACAGCGCCGTGGTCACCGCGGTTCTACTCGGGCTCGCCCTGCCGCCCACCGCCCCCTGGTGGCTGACCCTGATAGGGGTGAGCTTTGCCATTATCGTGGCCAAGCAGCTCTATGGCGGGCTAGGCATGAACCCCTTCAACCCGGCCATGGTCGGTTATGTACTGCTGCTGATTTCCTTCCCGGTGGCCATGACTCAGTGGCTGTCGCCCGGTGAGCCACTATCGTTTGTGCAAAGCTGGCAGCTGTTCACCGGGCAGCTTCCGGTGGATGGCCTTAGCGGCGCCACTCCCCTGGACACGTTCCGCACGGCCCACAGTGCCGGGGCCGTCAGTGAAAGCGAACTGGCCAGCCACGGCATTCTGCATGGCCAGTTTGCCGGGCTGGGCTGGGAATGGGTCAATCTGGCGTTTCTGCTGGGCGGCCTGTATCTGATCAGCCGCAAGATCATCACCTGGCACATTCCGCTGGGCTTTCTCGCCGGTCTCGGCCTGCCTGCCCTGCTGGCCTGGCTGATTGATCCGGTGCGCTTTGCGGACCCCCTCTTCCAGCTGTTTTCCGGCGGCGCCATGCTAGGCGCGTTCTTTATCGCCACCGACCCGGTCAGTGCCGCCACCAGCCGCATGGGCCGCCTGATTTACGCCCTGTTGATCGGCCTGCTGATCTGGGTGATTCGCAGCTTTGGCGGCTACCCGGACGCGGTGGCGTTTTCGGTATTGCTGTTGAACCTGTCTGCGCCCTTTATTGATTACTACACCCAGCCGCGAACCTACGGGCACAAGTCATCCAATCGAGGTGTCAGCTGATGATGCGCCATGCCATCACCAGGAACGCGGTCATCCTCGGGCTGTTTGCCATCGGTACCGCCGCCACCCTGGCCATTACCAACGAAGCCACGCTGGACCAGGTCCGTTGCAATAAACAACAAGCGCTAATGACATCGCTGAACCAGGTCATGCCCCACGACCAACACGACAACGATTTGCTCACCGACCGTATTACCGTGAGCGATCCGCTACTGGGCCGCAACGAGCACCACCTCTATCGGGCCCGCCTTAATGGCGAGGACAACGGCGCCGTGCTGGAAGCCACCGCGCCGGACGGTTACGGTGGGGCCATTGCCTTGATTGTCGGGGTGGATACTGCCGGGGAGATACAGGGCGTGCGTGTGGTTCCGCCGCATAATGAAACCCCGGGCCTGGGTGACAGTATCGAAACCAAAAAATCCGACTGGATTCTGGGTTTCAACGGCCATTCTCTGGAGAGCCCCGGCACGTCCGGCTGGGCTGTGAAAAAAGACGGCGGCGACTTCGACAGCTTTACCGGCGCCACCATTACCCCCCGCGCCGTTGTCGGTGCGGTGCACCGCGCCCTGCAGTATTTCGACGCCAACCAGAACAATCTCTTCAGTGCCCCTGCGGACACCACCCCGGTGGAGACCTGTGATGAGTGATGTGAACTACAGAAAAATCGGGTGCCAGCTCACGGCAGGATTTACGCATTCAGCGTCAAGCTGGGCTTGTAGAGCAAGGCATTTTGGCGCAGGCATAGCGGGCCTATTCCAAGCCGAAATAACACCGCTCTGCGAGCCCAGCTTGGCGCCCTCCGGGTCACTCCCAAAGCGCCCCACTGCTTCGTTGTTTCCTTTCGACATAAGCCC
>NZ_DS989915.1:838687-885494 GCF_000155615.1 Alcanivorax sp. DG881
CAGGGCACCCTGTTCACCAACAAGCAGCTGCTGTTCGGCCCCATGGCGGCCAACTGGGAACTCACTGTCATCGACAACTATGGCGGCTTCCTGTTGCCCGTCCTGCCTCCCGGCGCCTTCCTGGGCATGGGCCTGATCATCGCCGGCAAGAACGTCATCGACAAACATCTCAAGGAAGCCCAGAAGCGCAACGCCAGCGACGAACCCAAAGTCAGCCGCCGGGTACGCACCACCGGGAAAGTCAGTTAACCGGACCACTGCACCTGCGTAGGAGCGTCGCTGGCGGCGCGATAAAGTCGTTCCGGGTCGCGAAAGCCTGAAACGTCTGCTCTTTGAGATTCTGCTTTTCGAAACTCGCTTCTCGCAACCCGCCGCTGTTGTTATCGCGCCGCCAGCGACACTCCTACGGCAACCGTTTTCGCGGCTCGAGCGCCGCTCCTACAGCACCAACGCTGCCACCAATAGCGCCACCGCCACCAACCCGTGTGGCAGAAACACGTGCCGCCAACGCAGGATGCGCAGCAGTTCTTTCATGCCGCCGGCGCGGCGGCTGCGTTCCCAGCTATCGGCGCTCTGGAAGGGGGCGATTTCGTCCACTTCGCCACGAAAATGCGCTTCGATTTTTTCGATACGCGCATAATGCGCGGACTGAAAGGCCTTCCAGTGCCCTTCCACCAACCAGAACAGCAAGCTTCCCACTACCCCGACCCACAGCAGCGCCGGGCGGTCAAAAAACGCCCCTGACCCCGCCAGAATTCCAGCCAGCGTCACACTCCAGGCCTTGATGGTCAGCGACTTCTGATCAAACGAATCAATCAAGCTGGTGAGGTGGAAATATTCTGCCTGCAACTGCCCATCCAGTTGCGCAGCAGCAGCGGCTTTTGTCTCCACACTCTGTTCCATACATCCCCTTGTATGCATCTTTGTGACGGTGAATAGTCATGAATCGTGGCGGTAAAATAACCCAATGAGAGCACTGACCCGTGCGCCAGAATTGTTCCCGATCCTGGCACTGCAAACCGCTGCACAGGCGGACAATAGCATAACGCTGCGGTGATTTTTTACCTGCCTTTTACCTTCACACTCTTTTGCAATTGAGCCCCCTTTCACGGCGAACTCTCTGTGCCAGACTGGCTCTAACAGGGAAATAACGGAATAAGGAGTGAGCCATGAAAAGCGCAGCAATTGCCACCCTGAGTATTGTGGGTGCCGTGGCCGTCGCAGGCGTGGGTTATGGTGCTTATCAGGCAGTAACCCCGCAAAAATCAGGCTATGCCAAAGTGGTCAATGTGGACCCCATTGTGAAGACCTGGCAGGAACCGCGTGAGGTGTGTCAGCAGGTTAATGTTGAGCGCAAAAAACCCGTGAAAGACCAACACCGGGTCACCGGTAGTGTGGTCGGTGCGGTGATCGGTGGCGTGGTTGGTCATCAGTTTGGTGGTGGTAGCGGTAAGGACGCCGCAACAGCCGGCGGTGCGATTGCCGGTGGTGTCGCCGGTAACCAGATCCAGAAAGGGATGCAGGAAAAAAACACCTACACCACCACGGAACAGCGTTGTAACACGGTGATGGAAGACAAAAGCCGCACCGAAGGCTATGACGTGACCTACACCTTCAATGACAATGAAGAGACGATTCGCATGGACAAGAAACCCGGCGAACGCCTGCGCATTGAAGACGGTGACGTGGTGATTCAGTAAGTCTCCCACTCGACACAAAAAAGCCCGCCAATGCGGGCTTTTTTGTGTCTTGCCGGTGCGCTGTAGAAAACCCGCCAACTGGCGATTACCCCGAGAGCACAGACACGAATGTCTGGATAATCGTGGCATTGGCAATATCCACGATAAAGCCCCCCACCACCGGGACGATAATGAACGCCAACGGCGACGGCCCATGGTGCTGCGTTACCGCCTGGATGTTGGCGACCGCGGTTGGGGTCGCGCCCATGGCAAAGCCACAATGGCCGGCACACAGCACCGCCGAATCATAGTTGCGCCCCATCAAACGGAAAGTCACAAAGGTAATAAACGCCAGCGCCAGCAGCACCTGACCGACCAGCATGGCCAACATGGGCAACGCCAGGTCCACCAACTGCAGTAGTTGCAGGCTCATCAGCGTAATCGCCAGAAAGATCCCCAGCGCCGTATTCCCCACCACATCGATGGTGGCGTCGTTAACGCGCCACAAGCGGCGTGCGGTATTGCCCAGCAAAATGCACACGAACAACACCCACACAAAAGTCGGCAGGCGGAACACGGAAGCAAACTCCTCGGCCGCCACCTTGCCCACCACAACGCCCACGGAAAGCAGCATCAGAATGCGGATCACGCTGCCCGCCGAAATCGGGTGTGGCCGTTCAGCCTTGTCGTAAGCCGCATCATCGTCTGCGGCCCCGTGGGCCGGTGCGGCAATGCGGTAGCGGCGAATCAGGAACATGGCCAACGGGCCACCCAGCAGAGCACCAAACACCAGACCAAACGTGGCGGATGCCGCTGCCAGTTCGGACACACCGGTGAGCCCAAAATCCTTCTCGAATACACTGGCCCAGGCCGCCCCGGTTCCATGGCCCCCGGTCATGGTGACCGAGCCGCCAATCAGCCCATAGTAGGGTTCAAGCCCCATTAACTTGGCCATGCCAACCCCGGCCAGGTCCTGCAAGGCGACCAGCACAATCACCAGCACCGCAAACAGCAACATGGCCCAGCCACCCTGCTTGAGCAGGCGGAAATCGGCAGCCAAGCCGACGGCCCCGAAGAAAAACAGCATGGAGGGCACTTTCATGCTTTCATCGAATGTCAGGGAAACACCACCGATCTGGAGGCCCGTCACGATGATGGTAGCCAACAAGCCCCCCACCACCGGCTCCGGCATATTCAGCCGTGACAGAATGGAAATCCGGTGTACCAGCCACTGACCTGTGCCCAGTACTAACAGGGCAATCATCAGGGTTTCCATGGCGGAAAACTGCATCTAACTCTCCTTCTTCGACCCGCTCTTGCAGGCCCGACAGGCCACTGCGATGAAGAATCCTCCCCCTCACAGCCGCCGCTTCATCCGCTATACTGCCCCGCGAACACAGGATGATGCTATGAACCGCGAGAAACGTACCGAAATTTTTTCCCGTCTGCGCGCCCAGAACCCGCACCCGACCACTGAACTGGAATACCAGTCGGACTTTGAGCTGCTGGTTGCCGTAGTGCTCTCGGCCCAAGCCACGGATGTGGGGGTGAATAAAGCCACCGCACGCCTGTATCCGGTCGCCAATACGCCGGAAGCCATTTTTGCGCTGGGCGTCGACGGGCTTAAAGAGTACATCAAGACCATCGGCCTGTTTAACTCCAAGGCCGAAAACATCATCCAGTTGTGCCGTATTTTGATCGAACAGCACGACAGCCAGGTCCCGCGCACCCGTGAGGAGCTGGAAGCGCTACCCGGCGTGGGGCGGAAAACCGCCAATGTGGTGCTGAATACCGCCTATGGCTACCCCACCATGGCGGTGGATACCCACATCTTTCGGGTATCCAACCGCACCCGTATTGCCCCGGGCAAAAACGTGCTGGAGGTCGAAAAACGGCTGGTACGACTGGTGCCGGAGGAATTTCTGCGCGATGCTCATCACTGGCTGATTCTGCATGGCCGCTATGTCTGCATCGCCCGCAAGCCCAAATGCGGTGATTGCCTGATCGCGGATCTATGCGAATTCCCCCTCAGCCAGCGCCCCGCCTGAACCGACGCTGGCGCGAGCTCGGGGATCAGCCTTAACCTGTACTCGCGAAGGGAATCGTTATGAATACTGCTACCCGATTTGGCCTGTGCTTGCTGACTGCCCTTCCCCTGAGCCTTGCCTCGCTGGCAACCCAGGCCAATGAACTCACCCCCGGGCTCTGGGAGATCACCGCCAAACTGAATTCACCTGCAGTCCCCGATGCCATGCGCAACCAGGTTCGCAAGGAATGCCTGACCCAGGCCCAGGCCGCGAACCCGGAAATCGCCATGCGCGATAGCTGGAAACAGGGAGGCTGCGGGGCTGGCGAAGTGAATCGCAGCGGTAATACCCTGCACTGGAGCGCCAGCTGCAAGATGCCCGGGAGCAACACCCCCACCAAAATTCGCGGCGAAATGGTGCTGCACAATCCCAAACACTACACCACCAGTACCACGGTCACCGGCAACAAACAGTCCATGACCACCCACAGCGAAGCCAAATGGCTCGGTGCCTGCGATAAGTAAGGGCTCATCGCGGTATTGAGGGGCAGGGAGACGAAGTCGCCTGGTGCCGAATGCCTGACGCCCGACCAAACAAAACCGGCCGGGCAACTTGAGGGGCTTTTGGCGTAGGCATCATGCCGCAGGCGTAGCAGTCAGCTCACCGCTGAAGACTTTCTCGAAGAACGCCAGCACACGTTGCCAGCTGTCCTCTGAGGCGCCTGCGTCGAATTTTGATCGTAGCGGCGGCAAGGGGCCCAGCTTCTTGAACGTGAAGGTCTGGTGGTCATTCATGAAGGAATGGCCCACATCGTCATAACTGCGGATATCGTGGGGCACCCCGAGGGTTTCCAGATGGCTCGCCAAACGCTCGCCATGGTCACCGTAGAGCATATCCTGCTTGCCCCAGCCTCCTACGGCAGGACAAATGCCGCGCAAGGTCTCGGCCTTTTTGGGAATCCCGCCATAAAAAGGCGCAACCACCTGCACCGGGGCCTGGCTGGCATACAGCACAGCAAATCGCCCACCCATACAAAAACCCATCACCCCCACCTGGGTCACCGGCTCTTCGCTTTGTGCCAGCAACCATTCACGACAGGCTTCCAACTGGGCAAACGCCGGGCCTTTGCCGGTTTCATGGGCTTTCAGGGTCTTCACCACACATAACGCCTTGCTGCCGGGCAAATCATAGAGATCCGGCACCAACACCGGGTAGCCGTTATCCGCCAGCCGCTGGGCGATGCGCTCAATATCGTCGGTATAACCAAAAATATCGTGAATGGCGATCACCGCCGCCTTGTGCGGATGAGGGGTGTCAGGGCGTAGCCAGCGGGCACGCATGGTGTGGCCGCCGGGGATGGGAATGCCTACAGGTTGGTTTGTCATGGGAACGCCAATGAATAATTAATAGTGAATAATCAATAACGAAACCATAAGGCTACTATCAAGCGTGATTATTAACCCTGTCCATCGAGGCCACTCCAGTTTCGTTATTAAGGAACCTCTGAAAAACTCCTTGCGTGCTCAGCGAGACCTGAAGCGTGCAGCTGTTGTGTCTTGTCTCGACGGACAGGGTGGTTCCCTTTCCTAGAGGCAAGGCGCAGCAGATGGGCGCTTCAGGCCTCGCCCTCCGGGTCTTTCAGTTTTCCTCCATCGCCACCAACCGTGCTTCGTGCAGCGCTGCAGTACGATGCCTGGTCGCTTCACGGTATTCCGGGTCTGCCAGCATGCTCGCAAAAGCCTCTTTGGAAGGGTAGCGAACCAGCAGAACCTCATCCCACTGTTCATTCTCCGGTGCAATCACCCCGGCCAGGGACTTGCCCTTCCACACCATTTCACCGCCCACACCACGGACCTTGCCGAACGCCACGTCGGAATATTTCTGGTACGCCTCGCGGCCACTGTAGTCCGCCTCGCCATCCTTGTAGATGGCCTTTTCCTTAAAACGCAGCAAATTAAGCATCACAATGGGCGTCCCGGCTGGGAGAGAGGCCAGAATGTCCGGTAGTTTTTTGGGGTTAGGATCAATCACAGGCTTATCACTCATAATAACGCTCCTTTTCTTGTTACCCTGCCGACTCAGCCTGCCCGGGAAAAGGGCGGATTACGACATGGCCGCGTACAAAGCGGTCATAATCCGGGGCGGACCACCGTTATCTGCTCTGCCGCACACAGTTCTAGCAGGTCGTCACAATCTGCGGTCTGACACAGCACCTCCATGCTGACGTGTTGCCCATAGGACACCTCCCCTATTTGCGCAGCATGTTGCTCCGCCCAGAGCCGAACGCGCTGCTCCAGCGCAAAGGGTACATCAAGCCGCAAGGACGTCTGCGGTGTGTGTTCTACACGTTCCACTGCCGACAGCACCGATTCCGCCGCGGCAGCATAAGCACGAACCAATCCCCCTGCCCCCAGCTTTACCCCACCGAAATAACGGATCACCACCACCAGCACATCACTCATGCCCTTGTGCTGGATAACATTGAAGATGGGCTTGCCTGCGGTGCCGGATGGTTCGCCATCATCGTTCATGGCGGCTTGAGCAGAGGCAGGATTTCCCAGCAAATAGGCATAACAATGGTGGGACGCATCCGGGTAGCGTTGCCGGGCCTCATCGACAAACGCCATGGCCTCTTCGCGCTGAGAAACCGGTCTCAGCCAGGTAATGAAACGGCTTTTATTGATGATGATTTCGCGGTCAATCGGCGATGCGGGGACAGGGTAACCGTCGATGGGTGGCCTCCGGGACAGATAGAACACAGGCCGTTATGGTAAGGTAATTCCTTCTGTGACCGAACCGTTCATTACCATGTCCACTCCCCCACACAATCAATCAGACAGCCGACCTGACAGCCTGCGCCGCCGTCGACAATTGGCCATTTTCATGGCCCTGCTAGTCAGCGGCGTTGTGTTCGGGCCACTCGCCGGCGCGCTCTACAACGATGGCAGCGTGTTCTTTCTGTCACTCAGTTTGCTGCTCTGGTTAGGCGTGGGCCGGTTTATCTACCATTTACTCGCCCCCGCAACAAAAACGGGCGACCCAAAGGCCGCCCGCGCTGAAACATCAGGGGACTGTGACGACCAGCGTCAGTGATCCAGATAGAGATAATGCTGCCAGCTCATCATTCTCAGCAGAATCTGACGCATAACCGCCACATGATGAACATGATCTGAATAAACCGCAGCCTGGGCACTGACACCCAATGGAAGTGAATCCACCGCATCGCTTTTCTCGATTTCAATCACCGTCAGTGTTTCATTATCCATGCGCTGAAAGGCTTCCCCACCAACCAGCGCTTGTCCCGCTGCCAGTTGAGATTCGGCAATAGTAGGCAGCACTTCGATCAGCTTGGCACTAAAGACCTGCCCAGGCAGGGAAGTAAACGTTAGTTCAGCCTCATACCCCGGCTGCAGCCGCAACAGGGATTGCTGTCGAAACGCCGCAACAAAACGGCGCTCCTGATCACTGACGAAGTTGGCCAGTGGCTTCAGGGGCAGAGGCACCGCCATCATCCCCGGCAACACCGCCAATTGCGTGACAAAACCATCGGTCGGTGCCCTGATGACGGTGTTTTCCAGGTTGAACCGGGCTTCTTCGAGTTGCGCTTTAACCGCGGCCACGGAAGGGTCATCACCATCCACAGAACCATTCAACTCGGTCTCTGCTTTTGCTAAAGCAGCTTTCGCCGCGTCCAAGTCCGCGCTGGTCGCCACGGTGCGTTCAAACTGCGTATCAATTTGCTGCTTGCTGAAGGCGGTGGGCGCGCCTTCGTAACGACGTAATTTATGTAGCGCCTGATCCCGTTCAGCCGTGGCCTGGCTAACTTTGGCCCGAGCCTGCGCCACTGCGGCCACATTACCCTGGGCCAGCTGGCCCATGTCAGCCAGTTGCGCTTCCAGCTGCGCCACTCTTGCCTCAAAGCGCGTACTGTCCAGCACCACCAGTGGCTCACCCTGCTTCACCCGGGTGTTGGCCTTCACCGGCACCTCAAGCACCCGTGCCCGCACTTCCGATACAAGCGGCGTCACCACATACACCTGGCGGACCTTGTTGGTGAACGGGTGGTTGTAATTCATCAGCAGTACCAGCCCGCCCACCAGCACAATGCCACCCAGTACCGCAGTGGGGACGGTCCATTTATTCAGCGGCACTTTGAATACTTTGAAGATAAAAATACAGATAGCGGCATACGTCAGAAGTAACAGGGTTTCCATTAGAGAGTGCCCCCGTCGTTATGCTCTTTCTTCTCTGCCAATGCCTGCTCCAGCAAGGTCAACCGTTCGGACTGCGCATCCAGTTTTTCCTGGAGCGCAGTGATTAGCGTCTCGTCGGTTCGCTGCTGCGCCTGAACCTGTTGAAAGCCCCAGCCACGCTCAGGCCGATACAGGGTGGCCCAGATCCACAGGAACGGCCACAGCACATGCAGCGTAAACAAGCTCACCCAGCCCGCCACATGAATCGCGTCCTGATGCGGATGATTACGGCTTTTGGCAATATCGTATGGGATATCGTGAATAGCGATGATGCCGTAAAACAGCACCAGCCCCACAAAAACCAGCAGGCCAAGGGCCACGTAACTCAACATTCCGGCCGTCCTTTTTCGTTATTAACCGCGACCCCTTCCGGCCGCCAGTATCAATGCTAGCAGAAACCGGCGCGGTACCGGATTAAAGATCCTGCCCGCAGCCACTGTACAGCGTGCCATTGCGCGTGACTTTCACCTGATAAGGGAAGGCCTCTCCACTCATCACGTCTTCACACGGCTGCTCGCTGATTTCCACTTTCAAGGCGCCGGTCTCCGTACTCGCCATGTAAATGGTTTCCGTCCCTTCGGTTTTGGCCCCCGGATTCGGCGTCGTCATGCTGCTATTGCCGTAGTCCCACACAAAGACCAGCCGTTTCTCCGGGTAAACAGCCAGGTGCCACCCCGGTTCGTTACCGGCCGCCCAGAAACTGGCCCCATCCGCTTTGGCCTGCGCTTTACTGCTAGCGGGCTGGGCCTGGGCTTCTGCATCGACGCGCTCCAGCATGACTGTCATGTTCTGGTTCGCTTCCTTGTCGCCCAGTTCCACCGTGTGCCGCTGAGTCGTCGTCCAAAGCAAACGCCCATCACCATCACGAATCTCCGCACGCACTGCATATGCCATCGGATGGTCGTTATCGGCGAAAGACTTGTCATAGCGTAACGCGAAAGGCACCGGCACATTTCCAGGGTTATCAATATGTTGTTCAGCGATCATTCTGGCCGGGACATCCATCCGGGATACATCGGCCAGCGTTACCGTTACGGTTGCTTCCGGCGGCATCGCCATGCGCTCGCGATACATGACTTTCCCCGCGAGCACGCGTTGCTGGGCGTTTTCCTGTTTCGCCCGATCATCCGGCAAACCTTGCGCATCAGGTTCTGGCTGATCACAACCGGCAAGGGCCAAAGCAGCCCCCAGCAATAGTGAAGAAAGGAGGGCATGGGTTCTGGTCATCATGGGCGTATCCTCAAGTTGGGCTTTATCATCAGACTCAACGGCAGAAGCCCGGTTCCACCGCTTTTCACACCAGTAAAACGAAGCGAGCACAAAAAAGCAGCCCTCAGGCTGCTTCTTTTACGCTTTATTGAAAACACCTCCGCAAGGGGGCGTTTTCAGAGGCTTCCTAGACCGTCACCACCAGTTCCACGTCGATATTGCCACGAGTGGCATTGGAGTACGGGCAAACCTGATGTGCATTTTCCACCAGCGTTTGCGCTTCGCTTTTCTCCAGGCCTGGAATATGGACATTCAGTGTGGCCTGAATCCCGAAGCCTCCACCCAGCGGGCCAATGCCGACCTGCCCGGTAATCGACGTCTCATCTGGCAGTGCCACCTTGGCTTTCCCGGCAACCAGTTTCAAGGCACCAAGAAAACAGGCGGAATACCCTGCCGCAAACAGCTGCTCCGGGTTCGTGCCTTCGCCACCCGAACCGCCCAACGCTTTCGGCGTGGCCAGCTTTACATTCAGCTGGCCATCATCGCTGGTCGCCTTGCCATCTCGACCACCGGTGGCCGTTGCCTTCGCTTCGTACAGTACTTTTTCCAGGCTCATCATCATTCTCCTTGCAGTTTCATCACGCTACTTAATAGCGCGCTATTTATTTATCCGTAAAAAAGGACAAAAGTCATTGCTCAATGGTCTTTGCCGTCTCAGTTAGCCAGGTCGTTGCTCGCCAGCCGGCGACGCAGCGAATGCAGATCATTGCGAAGCTGCAATAACTGGTCCGGCTCACACCGGGTTGAACAAAGTATGGCTTCGGGAACCGCTTCTGCAGATTTCCGCAGTTTTTTTCCTTGCCCGGTCAGCCGAATTTCTACCTGCCTTTCATCCGCCCGGGAGCGAGCGCGCTGCACCAGCTCGGCGGTCTCCAAACGCTTCAACAGGGGTGTCAACGTGGCGGAATCCAGATACAGCCGCTCACCGATTTCCGACACGGACTGACCATCTTTCTCCCACAACACCATCATCACCAGGTATTGGGGGTACGTGAGCCCAAGCGTCTTCAGCAGCTTGCGGTAGACCTTGTTCATCGCCAGCTGGGCGGAATACAGGGCAAAGCAGACCTGCATATCCAGGTCGAGCAATGTAGTGTCAGATTCAGCGTCTTTACTCATAGCGCCATATTAAATAGTGCACTATCTAATTGCAAACTTTCCAGAAAGCATCATTCCAGCGTGAAGTTGCTGGCGCCTGAAACCCGATGACTGTTGGAATAACCGAAACCCCCTTTAACCGTGACCAATGAGGACACTTTCCCCGTTGTTTTAATCGTCAGGCAGCGGTTATCAGGCAGGCGTCCGACTTTATCTGCGGAACAAGCCAGCCTACGGGAATTCCCTCGCTTGCCGAGGTTCGTCCCTCAAGAGGAATTATTCGCTTCGCTCCCCCTTTGGGCAGCACGGAACTACGTTCCTACAGCGCCGCGGTAGCAGGGTTTCGTTTTCTGTTTGTGTGGTTTCGCGTCTGGCATTCGGCATTGAGCGTCATGCAAAGTGCGGGAGGTTCATAGTAAGCCTGTTAAAAGGCCAGGGGACCGCTGAATAACTCCAAAAAAAGCCCGCCAAAAGGCGGGCAACTGTTACTTGCGTCGAGGAAAGTCTGCTCAGGCAGTCGGAGCTGCCTGAGCTTTTTTTATTTAGAACTTGTGTTCCATACCGATACCGAAGATGGTTTCTTCAGTGTCAGCCAGATCGAACTCAAGCTGTGTACCGTAAGCGTAGACTTTGCTGGCTTTGGCCAGTTTGTAGTCTGCACCCAGGCTTACCTGAGTCGCTTCTTCGTCGGACACATCACCTTCGGTCATACCGTACTGGGCTTTCAGCTTCACACGATCAATCTTGAAAGCACCGCTCAGGATGTAAGAGGTTTCTTCACCGTCCGCTTCAGTTTCTTCAGCAGTCTGGAACAGCGCGCCAACTTCAAAGTTACCCGGCTTCAGGCCAAGAGCCACACGAGTGATGTCGATGGCTGGGCTGGTACCGGTTTCATCGGTGATCAGCTCGTCGGTCATGTCCGCATCGTGAGAGATGGCACCGTAGAACATGTCTTTTTCAGCAACCAGAGACACAGAGATGGTGTCAGCCAGGCCGGTTTCCGGATCGCCGTCGCCGTCGATGTCGTTGTTTTCTGCAGGAATGAATGCAGCGTTCAGGGTTACGAGGTCACCCAGAGCAGGCGTGCTGTACTGGATGATGTTGGAAACCCGGTTTTCGCCGGACAGGACGTTCTTGATATCACCGCCGATATCGTTGAACTGGTCGATTTTGCCCTGGGCTTTCTTGGTGGGGGTATCGAATTTACCCGCCTTCAGGGTACCGAAGCCACCTTTCAAACCACCGTAGATGTTACGCTGGGTGAAGGTCTGGCCGCTTTTATCACCATCGTCAACGCTGATTTCGAACTCAGCCTGGTAGATAGCTTTCAGGCCAGCCACGTCCAGATCGAAATCACCTTTAACACCCAGGCGTGAAGCGTTGCTGTTCAGCTCCCAAGCATCTTCGCTGGGGTTTACGCCATCATCAAACTCTGCGTTTTCCAGGGAAACGTTAACTTTACCGTAAACAGTCGGGCCATCGGCCAGGGCCAGGCTAGGCATAGCTACGGCAGCCCCCACAGCGATCGCAAGCAAATTCTTCTTCATTCCAACACTCCTTCAATCAGGCAATATTTTGTATGCAAAGTAACAGCGTGACTGAAACCCCAACCAAGCGAGGTAACGTTTACTGCTTGGTGGCGCAGTATGGGGAGAGTGGATGACTGAAAAGTTTCTCTTATGTGAAGTTTTTATTTCACAGGAACAAGAAGGGGATCGGAGGGGTCAATCTGCAGATTTTTTCGCCTGTTTCCAGGCGGCTTCCAACGCATTTTCATCTAATGATTTCAAAGGGTTAGATTGTTCGCACTCCATGGTGCGAAAGCGCCGTTCAAACTTGTTGGTTGCCCGGCGAAGTGCCTGCTCCGGGTCGATTTTCAGATGGCGTGACAGGTTTACAAGGGTAAAAAGCACATCGCCGAACTCATCTTCTATGGCCTCTTTGTGACCGTTTGAAAGGGCTTCGTCCAGCTCCGCCAGCTCCCGGTCAACCTGTTCACGTACGGGTTCCGGTGCGTGCCAGTCAAAGCCAACCTTGGCGGCTTTCTTCTGAATCTTGCCGGCCCGTTGCAGTGCAGGCAGGCCTTCCGGCACACCATCAATGGCGCTGGCGTGTTCGCGCCCCTTGCCGGCGCGTTCCTGTTCCTTGATCTGTTCCCAGTTAGCCTTTACCGCCTGCTCATCCCCCGCTTCGGTATCCGCAAAGACATGAGGGTGGCGCCGTACCATCTTGTCACACAGCACCTGAACCACTTCATTGAAATCGAACAGCCCCTGCTCTCGCGCCATTTGCGAATGGAAAACCACTTGCAGCAACAGGTCGCCCAACTCTTCCTTCAATTCCGGATAGTCCCGCTGGGCAATCGCCTCGGCCACTTCGAAGGCTTCTTCAATGGTATAAGGCGCAATGGAATCGAAGTCCTGCTTGATATCCCACGGGCAGCCGGTTTCCGGGTCGCGCAGGCGGGACATGATGGAGAGGAGGGAGTCGATGGGAGTAGTAGACATGCTTTCCCCTGCTGATAGTGGCATGGCTTGCGAATCATGCAGAACCGGAATGAATAATTAATAACGAAAGGCAAAACCCTTGGCGCGGGCATGCCCTTCGGTTTTCGTTATTAACTATTCATTATCAATTATTAATTGCTATTTCTTGTAGCGCCGAACTTCCAGCACGCCTTTAAGCTGATCCATCTTGGCAAGCACCTTGCCCAGGTTCCCCAGGGTGGCGATTTCCAGGGTGAGCAGCATGGTGGCGGTGTTGTCATCCTGATGGGACTGGGTATGCACGGCCGTCACGTTGACCTTTTCATTGGCCAGCACGGCAATCACGTCCTTGAGCAGGCCCTGACGATCCCAGGCGCGCAGAAACACATCCACCGGGTAGGTAATTCGGTCGGCTTCGCCCCAGGTCACTTCGATTACCCGGTTAGGGTCATCACCCTGCATGGCCAGCAACTTCTCACAGTCGGCGCGGTGAACGGTAACGCCCCGCCCCTGGGTAATAAAGCCCATGACCTGATCACCAGGCACCGGCTGGCAGCAGCCGGCCATATGGGTAAGCAGATTCCCCACCCCATGAATGGTGATATCACCACTGGTGGACGCTTTCGGCTTGGCCGGAACAAACTCCATTTCCTGCTGGTTATGGTCCGGCTGCAGGGCCTGCACCTGATTGACCACATGCCCCGGGCGCAGATCGCCCGCACCCAGCGACGCCAATACGTCGTCACCGGTTTTCAGATTGAGGTGCGGCGCCAGGGTATCCAGATCCACTTTTTCCAGCGCCAGCCGCGACATTTCCTTTTCCAGGATGGTGCGACCCTGAACGATATGCACATCACGGTCCTGACGCTTGAACCATTGCTGGATTCTCGCCCGGGCAGATGACGTCGCCACATAGCCCAGTGACGGGGTCAGCCAGTCACGGCTGGGGCCGCCTTCTTTGGTGGTGAGGATAGTGACCTGCTCACCGGTATTCAGGCTGTAGTTCAACGGCACGATTTGACCGTTCACCTTGGCGCCCCGGCAGCGATGCCCTACTTCGGTATGGATGTGATAGGCGAAATCCACCGGCGTGGCCCCCGCTTCCAGGTCCACCACATGGCCTTCCGGGGTGAAAACATACACCCGGTCGCTGACCAGCCCGTGGCGCAGCTCGTCCACCATGGCATCAGGGCTGTCGTCACCCAGCTCTTCGTGCCATTCGAGCACCTGACGCAGCCAGGTAATCCGTTGCTCGTAATCGGTAACTCCACTTTTGCCTTTCTTGGCGCCTTCCTTGTAGCGCCAATGGGCACAGACACCCAGCTCCGCCTCTTCATGCATATCGAAGGTACGAATCTGCACCTCCAGCATCTTGCGTTCCGGGCCGACCACCGCCGTATGCAGGCTCTGGTAACCATTGCCTTTGGGGCTGGCGATGTAATCGTCGAATTCCTTGGGCACGTGTTGCCACAGGGAATGCACAACACCCAGCGCCGCATAGCAGTCGCGTACTTGCGGTACCAGAATACGCACCGCACGCACGTCATAGACTTCACCGAAGTCCAGGTGCTTTTTCTGCATTTTCCGCCAGATGCTGTAAATGTGCTTGGCGCGCCCGTTGACCTCGGCGCCACTGATGCCGTTCTTTTCCAGATAGCCGCGTAAGTGCTCCAGCACGTTATCAATGTACTCTTCACGTACCAGACGCTTCTCATCCAGCAGCTTGGCAATTTTCTTGTAGGCGCCCGGCTGCAGGTAACGGAAGGACAGATCCTCCAGCTCCCATTTCAACTGGCCAACGCCCAGCCGGTGGGCCAGCGGCGCGTAGATATCGAAGATTTCCTGGGCCACCTTGCGCTGGCGCTCCGGCTCCGACTCCTTGACCGCACGGATGATCACCGTTCGTTCCGCAAGCTTGACCAGGGCGACGCGCACGTCGTCGACCATGGCCACCAGCATCTTGCGCATGTTATCCAGCTGCCCATCCTGCTGGCCCAGCACGGCCTTGCGGGTGGGGTTGAGCGAAGTACTGATCGCCGCCATGCGCAGCACGCCTTCGATCAGGTTGGCCACATCCGGCCCGAATTCCTTTTCCACTTCCAGCAGCGTGATCTGCCCTTCGCGCACGGCCCGGTAAAGGATAGCGGCGGGAAGAATGTCACTGTCGGCTCCCAGATCCACCAACACTTCGCCCATTTCCAGGCCGATATCCAGACAGCCTTTGCCATAGGGCCACACCCGGCCCGCGGCCTCACCGGCCAGCTGGCATTGTTCGGCGCGCTCACAGGCCTGTTCCAGCAAGGCACGGTCACGGACCGGGGCGCGATCTTCCAACTGCGTGATCCAGTCGCGCCAGTGAACTATGGAACCTTCTGAGGGCTGTCGCCTTACCGTTACCATGGCAGAACCTGCTACTTCTTCTTCGCTTTTTCGAATACAGCGATGGACTCGACGTGGGTGGTGTGAGGGAACATATCCATCACACCTGCCGCTTTAAGACGGTAGCCCAGCGCCATCAGTTCCCCGGCATCACGGGCCAGTGTGGCGGGGTTGCATGACACATAAACAATCCTTGATGCACCAAGGCGGGGCATCAACTTCACCATTTCCAGTGCGCCGGTGCGTGGCGGGTCGATCAGAATACGATCATACGCCTGTCTGGCCCAGGCTTGGCCGCTAACGTCCTGGCTCAGGTCCCAGGCGTGAAACTCCAGGTTTTCCAGGCCGTTGCGGCGAGCATTCTCGTAACCACGCTCCACCATGGCCTGGCTGACCTCTACACCCACCACCTTGCCGGCCCGCTTGGCGGCGGGAATGGTGAAATTCCCCAGGCCGCAGAACAGGTCCAGCACCGTGTGTTCTGGTGAGATGTCCAGCAAGTCCAGTGCCAAAGGCACCATCTTGCGATTAATCTCTGCATTCACCTGGGTGAAATCGGTGGGATGAAAGGCCAACTCCACCCCGGCAGACGGGTGTGAGTAATACAGACGCTGCTCACCGTCTTCCGGCCAGACCCGGTGCACGGTACTTTCGTTGCCCGGTTGCAGATAACAGTGCCAGCCCAGATTCTGGCAGAAGCCCACCAGGGCCTGTTGATCTGCCTCAGGCAATGGGTCCAGATGGCGGATAATGAGGGCCACATCGTCATCCCCGGCGGCCAGCTCAATCTGCGGAATGCGGCTGCGGCTTTCCAGGCTGTGCATCAGGGTACGCAGTTCAGAGAGGCGGTGCCCCACGTCCGGGATCAGCACTTCACAGGTGCGGAGCTGGGCAATGAAGCTGTTGCGCTTTTCCCGGAAGCCCACCAGCGTTTCCCCTTTGGCTTCCACGTACTTCACACCCAGACGGGCCTTGCTGCGGTACCCCGTCACCGGGCCGGTCAGCGGCGGCAGCCACTCTTCCGGCTCCAGGCCACCAAAATGCTGCAGCTGTTCACGCAACACCGCTTCCTTGCGCGCCACCTGCACTGCCGGACTCATATGCTGCAGGCTGCAGCCACCGCACAGGGTGCTGTGCTCGCAAGGCGGGGTTACCCGGTCCGGGGACGCGGTGACGATTTCCACGGCTTTGCCTTCATCAAACTTGCGGCGCATGTAGGTGAATTTGAACATCACCTCTTCACCGGGCAGCGCATTATCAATGAAGGTGGTCTTGCCATCGCGGCGGGCGATGCCCCGGCCATCGTGACTCAGGGTTTCAATGCTGGCGGGCTCCGGGGTTTCCGGTAACTGCTTGCGACGTCGTGCCATGGAAGATCTCAATACTCTGGGGGTAAATCCGGGAGTGGGCAGCCATGCAACGCAGGCTGCCAATGTGGTGCGGATTGTAGCGTTTCAGGCCGCTGGCGTCAGATTTGTGACGCCAGCGGCATCAGCTCAGCTCGCCGATGCCTTCTGCCAGGTCTCCAGGAACGCCAGGAAGTGCGGATGCCCTTCTTCCTTCAGGTAGTCCTGCAGCAACGCCAGCTCCTGATCGTAACCGGTAGCGTCCAGCTCACCGCGCATCAACTGAAAACGCAGATACACCAGCCAGGTGTTGAGTACGTCGGTTTCGCAATAATCACGAATCCCCTTGAGGTCACCGTCCTGGAAGGCCTCGAAGACTTTGCCACCACTCATGCCCATCTTGCCCGGGAAGCCCAGCAACGTGGCGATCTGGTCCAGCGGCGCATTGGCGCGCCCGTTATACATGGCCAGCACGTCCATCAGGTCCAGGTGGCGTTGATGGTAACGGCTCAGGTAGTTGTTCCATTTGAAACTGGTGTCTTCGTTGCCGGTTTCCCAGTAACGGTGAGCGGCAACACCATGCTTGAGCGCGCGATAGTGCAACACCGGCAGATCGAAACCACCGCCATTCCAGCTCACCAGGTTCGGGGTGAAGCGATCGATACCGTCATAGAAGCGCTCGATCAGCTCTTTCTCCGTGCTGTTCTCATCGCCCAGGGACCACACTTTCACCCCTTGCGCAGAACGCAGCACCACGGAAATGGCGACAATACGGTGCAGGTGCAGGCGCAGAAACTCGGTGCCATTCTCCTGACGGCGCAGGTTGAGCAAGGCGCTGGCAGTGTCCTTGTCGCTAAGCCCATCCAGGTCGTAGATGCGGCGCCCGCCATCCAGATCGGGGATGGTTTCGATATCAAAGACCAATACGTTCACATGCTCTCCCTGTTTTCGCTGTCAATTGTCCACTATCAACTGTCAACGGCATTAAAAACCCCGGTAGACAGATAACGGTCGCCCCGGTCGCAAATAATGGCCACGATCACGGCGTTTTCCAGCTCTTCACTCAACCGTAGCGC
The DNA here is from genome assembly GCF_000155615.1 of Alcanivorax sp. DG881. Lineage (GTDB taxonomy): Bacteria > Pseudomonadota > Gammaproteobacteria > Pseudomonadales > Alcanivoracaceae > Alcanivorax. The sequence continues at coordinate 856,301 of NZ_DS989915.1, forward strand.
ACCGGCCACGGCGCCGCCGGATGATACACCGCAGCTGATGCCTTCTTCGCGGGCCAACCTGCGCATGGTGCGCTCGGCCAGGTCCTGATCCATATCCACAACACGGTCCACGCGGGAATCATCATAGATGGAGGGCAGGTATTCCTTCGGCCAGCGGCGAATGCCGGGAATGGACGCACCATCGGTAGGCTGCAGGCCGACAATCTGGATAGCCGGGTTCTGCTCCTTCAGATACATGCTGCACCCCATGATCGTGCCGGTGGTGCCCATGGAACTAACGAAATGGGTAATACCGCCATCCGTATCGCGCCAGATTTCCGGGCCGGTACTTTCATAATGGGCCAGCGGGTTATCCGGGTTGGCGAACTGATCCAGCACCGTACCCTCGCCACGGGCCTGCATGGCCTGGGCCAGGTCGCGGGCACCTTCCATGCCCTCTTCCTTGCTCACCGAAATCAGCTCGGCGCCATAAGCGGCCATGGCATCACGGCGCTCCTGACTCTGGTTGGCGGGCATGATCAACTTCATGCGGTAACCGCGCATGGCAGCGGCCATGGCCAGGGCAATGCCCGTGTTGCCACTGGTGGCTTCAATCAGAGTATCACCGGGCTGTATCTGTCCGCGCTGCTCCGCCTTGAGGATCATGTTCAATGCCGGGCGATCTTTTACCGAGCCGGCCGGGTTATTGCCCTCCAGCTTGACCAGAATGGTATTGCTGGTCTTGCCGGGCATGCGCTGCAGACGCACAAGGGGCGTATTACCCACGGTCTGTTCAATGGTTTTATGATTCATGGCGCGTATTGTACCTAAAAAGCCGCTTTATGCTGCACGCCTCACGCAACAACACGGTGGCGCGGAGCGTGCTGCATGTTGCTGCTCTTCAGGCATAATGGGGAAAACAACAGCAATCGGGGATTCATGGTCAACCAAAGCCTTCGCTCACGCCTGATGTTCATGGCCGCCCTGCCCGCCCTGCTGGCGGCGCTGGTCATTGGTGGCTATTCCATGGTCAACCGGATCGTGGATGTCCGCGAGACCAATGCGCAACGTCAGCAACTGGTCACCGATAGCTACGCCGCCCAGCTGGAAACCCTGCCCCATAACAGCCAGCGCAAACAGCAGAACCTGTTACGCCAGTTGCTTGAGGAACAGGACGTCCGGGCCGCCACCCTGGTATTCAACGATGGCCGGCCCACCCTGCACGCCGGGCCTCGGCTACGCCCCGCCCCTGACGGCGCGGCACCCGATGCACAGGGGCGGGTCACCACCGATACCAGCTGGCAGCTGGATCGGGATCTCAGCGGGGTGCTGCCCGCCCAGCTCACCGTGGAGTTTTCCCAGCAGGGGCAATATCTGTCCACGCTGGAAAATCTGCTCACCCTGTTTCTGGTGATGCTGGCACTGATCATGATCGCCATGGTTCCCGCCCTGCGCTTTTCCCGCCAGCTGACTCAGCCCATCAGCGACATGGTCAGTGCGGTGCAACGTATCCGCGATGGCGATCTCAGTATGGCCATTCACACCCAGGCCAAAGGTGAGTTATCGGAACTGGAAACCGCCCTGCGACAGATGGTCGCGGCACTGGCCGACGCCCAGACCGAGTTGCAGCAGAATGTGGACCAGGCCACCCAGGATCTGCGCGAAACCCTGGAAACCATCGAGATCCAGAACATCGAACTGGACATGGCACGCAAGGAAGCCCTGAAAGCCAGCCATATCAAATCCGAGTTCCTGGCCAACATGAGCCACGAGATTCGCACCCCGCTCAATGGCATTCTCGGCTTCACCAAACTGTTGGACCGCTCTCCCATGACCCCGCGCCAGGAGGATTACCTCTCTACCATTCACAAGAGTGCGGAATCCCTGTTGGCGATCATCAACGACGTGCTCGATTTTTCCAAAATCGAGGCCGGTAAACTGTCCCTCGATCACACCCCTCTCAACCTCCATGACCTGATCGAGGACGTGCAGACCTTGCTCGCCCCCATGGCGCAGGAGCGGGGCCTGGAGCAGGCGGCCATTATCTACTCAGACGTCCCGGTCGCCTTGCTGGGCGATCCGCTGCGCATCCGCCAGGTCCTGACCAATCTGGTCAGCAATGCCATCAAGTTTACCGACCAGGGCTCCGTGGTAGTGCGTGCCATGCTGGAGGAAGACCGGGGGGCAGAAGCAATCATCAAGATTACCGTCACCGATACCGGCCCCGGCTTGAATCCGGAAGCCCAGAAAGACCTGTTCAGCGCCTTTACCCAGGCCGACCAGAGCGCCCGCCGGCAGGAAGGTGGAACCGGGCTGGGGCTCGCCATCAGCAAGCGCCTGGTGGAGGGCATGGGCGGCGAGATTGGTATCGACAGCCGCGAGGGCCGTGGCTCCACCTTCTGGTTCACCCTGCGCACCGAGCGGGATCCAAAGCAGCCCCCCCAGCAGCCGCCCCATGCACTGGTAGGCTGCACCGCCACCTTGATCGAAAGTGATGAATACGGCCGGCTGGGCCTGTACCACATGCTCAGCCACTTGCAGCTTCGCATCCATGAACAGCACAACCTCAACGATCTCATGGCGACGCTGGATCAGGGTGCGCTGTCCCACAGTGATTTTCTGGTAGTCGGCCTGCCCAGCCAGGCACCGGGCATCGACCTGCAGCAACTTCTGGATGACCTCGCTGCCCTTGGCACCCCGATTCTGGTGCTGTGCAATAACCCGGAAAGTGTTTCCCACTGGCTGGAGGATTATCCGCACTGCCAGGTTCAGGGAAAACCCGCCACGCGCCAGCGTCTGCATAGCACCGCGGATGATCTGCCGCAAGCCCCTGACAGTAACGCCAACAGCGATCAGGTCTTCGATCCTGAATTGGCCCGTCGTCGTGCCGGGGGGCGGGATCATCTTGCCGACGAAATGCTGAAAATGCTGCTCGATAGTCTGGAAACAGATCGGCCCGCTATCTCAGCCGCCTTCGACCGGAACGATAACGATGACTTGCTGGAACGCGTGCACAAGCTCCACGGCGCCACCCGCTACTGCGGCACGCCCCGCCTGGAGCAGAGCGCTCGGCAGCTGGAAGAAGCCCTGAAGACCGGCAGCGACCGCGCCAGCCTGGGGCCGCGGGTCTCTGCCCTGTGCGACGAAATCTGTGCACTGGAACAGCTCTGGCAGGACCAGGGCGACGTCATGACTCTGGGCTAGACTCCGATGTTTCGCTGGATGCAGTGCCTAAACCTTGTCGAGCAAGGCCCGCATGCTGCGCACGGCTTCATCCAGCCCGGTGATTGCCGCCCGGGCAATAATGCTGTGGCCAATATTCAGCTCGTTGATGCCCGGAATTTCTGCAATCGGCAAGGTGTTGTGGTAATGCAGACCGTGGCCAGCGTTGACCACCAACCCCTGCTCCAGCGCAAACGCCACGCCTTCACGGATGCGCGCCAGCTCCTGCTGCTGTGCGTCCACCGTTTCTGCATCGGCGTATCCACCGGTATGAATCTCGATTGCCGGGGCGCCGCATTCGCGGGCAGCAGCAATTTGCGCTTTATCCGCATCAATAAACAACGACACTTCAATACCCGCTTGCCCCAGCCGCTGACAACACTGGGCAATCCAGGCCTTGTTGCCCGCCACATCCAGCCCACCTTCGGTGGTCAGCTCCTCACGTTTTTCCGGTACCAGGCAGCAATGCGGCGGTTGAATGCGGCAGGCAATGCCCACCATTTCTTCAGTGGCCGCCATTTCCAGATTCATGCGGGTCTGCAGCGTCTGCGCCAGCAGTTCCACATCCCGGTCATTGATATGCCGGCGGTCTTCACGCAGGTGCACGGTAATGCCATCCGCACCGGCCTGCTCCGCGACCAGCGCAGCCTGTACCGGCTCAGGGTAGCGGGTGCCACGGGCTTGGCGAAGAGTGGCGATATGATCGATGTTGACGCCGAGAAGTACTCTGGACATAAGACTCACCTTAAACGCATTCTTTTCTGGCCGACCTGTAGAGGGCGAGCCAGAATTCTAGCTTCTAGCTTCTAGCTTCTAGCTTCTAGCTCGTAACTCGTATTTTGATTCTAGCTTTCATTTCTCCCGAAACAGCTCCCGGCTTTTCAGTGGCCGGTTGCCCAGATGCGGCGCCAGTAAATGTCGACACAGACTCAATGCTGCCCTGCGCGAAGCGGGATGCCAATCACCTTGGGCAATGGCCAGCAAGTCTGCGCCAGCATAACCGCCCCCGGTTTCTGTCTTCGCCAAACCCTGCTCAGGATTTAACTGGTATAACGCCTCGGGATCCAGCCCGTGCCCGTGAACATCCTGATCCAGAGCAATGCCGTAACCGATTTGCTCCAACACCGCCAATTCGAATTGCCGCAGCGTAATGTCGAACGGAGTCTGCGTCTGCAAGTCGGACAGAGCCTGCTCGTATAACGGCCAAACCGATGGATTGGGGTCGTCCCGGTGCAGCAGTCGCGTCAGTAGCTCGTTCAGGTAAAACCCGCAGTACAACGCCTTGCCGGTCAGCATAAGTCGATTCCCCCGTGGCTCGCACGCCCGCAGGGAATACATCTCACCGGAGGGCTTCAGCGCTACCCACAGGGGCGTAAACGGCGCCAGCAACGGGTCTTTGCGGCCACCGCGCACCACCGCACCAATGCGGCCTAGCGCGGGAAGAAACAGGTCTACCGTCAGGCTGGTATTACGAAAAGGCCGCCGGTGAATCAACCAGGCGGCTTGCAGTGACGTCTCAGCGCGGCTCATCGTAGCCGAGCGAGCGCAGCGCGCGGGCATCATCGGACCAGCCCGCCTTGATCTTCACCCACAGGTTGAGCATCACCTTGCGCTCGATCAGGCGTTCAATATCTTCACGGGCCTGAATGCCAATCTGCTTGATGCGCTCGCCCTTGTCACCAATAAGAATTTTCTTCTGGCCGCGGCGCTCCACCAGAATGGCGGCGGAAATTTCGGTGACGCGGGGGCCATCTTCCCACATCTCCACTTCCACACTCACCTGGTGGGGCACTTCCTGCCCGAGCTGGCGGACCACTTTTTCACGAATAATTTCCGCCACCATAAAACGCAGGCTGCGGTCGGTAAGCTGATCCTCCTCGTACCAGAACTCCCCTTCCGGCAAGCGCTGAACCAGTGCCTTTTCCAGCTCCACCAGGTTTTGTTCGCGCAATGCGGAGACAGGAATCACCGCATCGAAGGGGTAACGTTCACTCAAGGTCTGGATATGCGGCAACAAGGCGGCCTTGTCATCCACGTTATCGACCTTGTTAATGATCAGCAGCACCGGCACCTGATCTTTTTCCGGCAACAGGGACAGCACGTGCTCGTCCGCCGGCGTCCACTTCATGGCATCCACCATCATGCAGATCACGTCCACACCGAACAGGGTGGACACTGCGGCTTCATTCATGGCGCGGTTAAGCGCCTTTTCCTGTCCCGTGTGAATACCCGGCGTATCGGCAAAGATAATCTGATAGTTGTCCCGGCTGAGAATTCCGTGGATACGGTGACGGGTGGTCTGCGGCTTACGTGAAGTAATGCTGACTTTCTGGCCGATCAAGTGGTTCATCAACGTGGATTTCCCCACGTTGGGACGCCCGACGATGGACACCATGCCGCAACGGGTCGCTTGGGAGTCATCGGGTTGGGACGTTGGGGTATCAGTCATACTGCTGCTCCAGCCATTCAAGCGCCAGGCTTGCGGCCTCCTGCTCAGCCTTGCGGCGGCTCGCGCCCTGGGCGATAAATATCTGCTGCACCTGATCCAGTGAGCACTGCACATCAAAGGTCTGTTTCGGTGCCAGCCCTTCCACTTGGGTCACTTCATAGGTCGGCAATTCAAATTTGCGCGCCTGCAGCCATTCCTGCAAACGGGTTTTGGCATCTTTCTGGGCACTTTGCGGGGAAATGGCGTCAAGGCGTGGCGCAAACCAGCAAAGCACAACCTCACGGCAACGGGACTCGCCACCATCCAGCAACATGGCACCAATAATCGACTCCAACGCATCCGCAAGAATGGAATCACGACGAAAGCCGCCGCTTTTCAACTCACCGCCACCCAGCACCAGGTATTCCCCCAAGCCCAGTTCCCGTGCCACCAACGCCAGCGTTTGGCCACGCACCAAAGACGCACGCATACGGGTCAGCTGACCTTCAGCAGCTTCAGGAAACTGTTCAAACAGGGCAACGGAGATAATCTGCCCGAGCTGGGCATCACCGAGAAACTCCAGCCGTTCGTAGTTACGGTGACGGCTGACACTACGGTGTGTCAGCGCCAACTCGAGGAGGGAAATATCCTGGAACTGATAGCCCAGACGGGCCATCAGCCGGTTAAGGTCACCGTTCACTGGCGAACGTCTTTCTTGAACTCGTCTTTGAAGGTCATCACGATGCTCACGTTGTAGAACATCGGTTCGCGCACTTCATAGTCTGTGGACACGGTCAGCACACCACCTTCCTTGGCGATAGCCAGGTCATCGACACGAATTACATCGACCTGGTTAATAGTAAACCGCTTGTCGATCCCTGCGCGTATTTCACTCGGGGACATCAGTGCTGTTTTGCTGTCCTGCAGCACTGAGCGGATGGTTGTCGAAATCGTGTTGTGCTCCATATAGGCCGGAACCATACGGAATGCTGCTGTCCCCAGGATAGCCACAACAATCAGCACGACTGCCCAACTGATCATCGACATCCCACGTTGCCGTGAGGGCGTTGTTGTCATCATTTTAGTTTGCCTCCACCTTATCAATAGCGCCATTACGAGAAAAACTGGGCAGAGAGAAAACCGGTTTCCAGTGCATCCAGATCATGAACGCTTCCCCCACGACCAGCCCCTCAGGGACTATACCCCAGAATCGGCTGTCGTTACTGTTATCACGGTTGTCGCCCATCACAAAGTAGGCATCTTCCGGCACCGTCCATTCTCCCTGGGTACGTGCCTGCGGCAGCTGACGTCCGGTATAGGGGTTGGTTTTGCCTTCCTGCCAAATCAGGTGAGTCGCGTCACCCAACTGCTCAACGTATTGCTTGCGCCACACACCCGGGCCAGCCCATTCATTCACCAGATCCCGATCAACGATCTCCCCGTTCACCGTCAGAACGTTATCCTTCACCTGAACCGTGTCACCGGGCAACCCCACCACACGTTTGATGAAGTTCTGCTTCCGGTTTTCCGGGAACTTGAACACCATCACATCACCGCGTTCAGGCTCACCGGTTGCAATGATTTTAGTATTGGTTACGGGTAAACGCAGGCCATAGGCAAACTTGTTAACCAGAATAAAGTCATTCACCTTCAGGGTTGGCAGCATGGAGCCGGAGGGAATGGTAAACGGTTCAACAATAAATGAACGGATCACCAGCACCACGAAGAACACTGAAATCAGCGAGTTGGAGGTTTCCACTACACTGGCCACCGGGCCGCCCTTGCTCTTCAATTTCAGAGCCTTGTCGATCAGCCAGACGACAACCGTAATCGCCAACGCCAGGGTCAACCAGAAACCGATATCAATATCCAACAGAAATCTCCGACATAACGCCCAATGCCAGAAGCCGGACACCAAACGCGTTGAGGTTTTGCATCAAGCGTTCGGCATCAGGCATCTTGCGCTTATTAATTAATCATCCACCTTCAGCACGGCCAGGAAGGCCTCCTGGGGGATTTCCACATTCCCCACCTGCTTCATGCGCTTCTTGCCTTCTTTCTGCTTCTGCAGCAGCTTCTTCTTACGCGATACGTCACCGCCATAACATTTCGCGGTCACGTTCTTGCGCAGAGCCTTTACGGTCTGGCGGGCAATAATCTTGCTGCCAATGGCCGCCTGAATGGCCACATCAAACATCTGGCGCGGCACCAGCTCTTTCATTTTTTCACACAGGGCACGGCCCCGGTAGGCAGACTGATCCAGGTGACAGATCATCGCCAGCGCATCCACTTTATCGCCATTGATCAACACATCGACCCGCACCAGCTTGGTGGCTTCGAATCGCTCGAAGGCATAATCCATGGAGGCAAAGCCCCGGCTCACGGACTTGATGCGATCGAAGAAATCCAGCACCACTTCCGCCATGGGAATATCGTAGGTCAGGGCAACCTGTTTACCCAGATACTGCATATTGATCTGTGAACCACGGCGCTCCACGCAAAGAGTGATCACATTACCCACAAACTCCTGTGGCACCAGGATATTGACCCGCGCAATAGGCTCGCGGAACTCCTCGATCTTGCCGCCTTCAGGCAGTTTGGACGGGTTATCCACGTGCAGGATGTCGCCGGAGACCAGCGCCAGTTCGTACACCACGGTGGGCGCCGTGGTAATCAAATCCAGGTCGTATTCGCGCTCCAGCCGTTCCTGGATGATTTCCATGTGCAGCATGCCAAGGAAGCCTACCCGGAAACCAAAGCCCAACGCGTCGGACGTCTCCGGCTCATAGAACAGGGAGGCATCATTCAGGGTCAGCTTGGCCAGCGCATCACGGAAATCTTCATAGTCATCCGCGCTCACAGGGAACATACCCGCGTAGACCTGCGGCTTGACGTTCTTGAAGCCCGGCAAGGCCGGTACATTGGGGGTTTTCGCCAGGGTCAGGGTGTCCCCCACTGGGGCACCGTGAATATCCTTGATGCTGCCGCTCACCCAGCCCACTTCGCCGGCTTCCAGCAATTTGGTCTCGGTGCGTTTGGGAGTGAAGATCCCCAAGCTGTCGACCACATGGGTCTGCCCGGTGGATTTCACCAGAATCTTGTCACCTTTTTTCAGGCAGCCTTCTTTCACCCGCACCAGCGAGATCACGCCCATGTAATTATCGAACCAGGAATCGATAATCAGAGCCTGCAGGTCCGATTCGCGTTTGCCTTCCGGGGAGGGAATACGCTCGACCAATTGCTCCAGCAGATCATCCACACCCACGCCGGTCTTGGCCGACACCCGACAAGCATCATGGGCATCCAGGCCGATAATTTCCTCGATCTCGTTGATCACCATTTCCGGCTCGGCCTGGGGCAGGTCGATCTTGTTCAGAACCGGCAGCACTTCCAGGTCCTGTTCAATGGCGGTGTAGCAGTTGGCCACGGACTGGGCTTCCACACCCTGGGCAGCGTCCACCACCAGCAGCGCCCCTTCACAGGCCGACAGGGAGCGGGAGACCTCGTAGGAAAAATCCACGTGGCCCGGCGTATCAATAAAATTCAACTGGTAGGTTTCGCCATCACGGGCCTTGTAGTACAAGGTCACACTCTGGGCCTTGATGGTAATGCCTCTTTCCCGCTCCAGCTCCATGGAATCCAGCACCTGAGACTTCAGCTCACGGTCACTAAGGCCGCCGCAAACCTGGATAAAGCGGTCTGCCAACGTGGATTTGCCATGGTCGATATGGGCAATGATGGAAAAGTTGCGGATATTCTTGATGTCAGTCATAAGGCCTGTTGAACAAAAAGTCGTTGCCGCACCGGCACTCCCCGCCCCGTGGTCACACCCCAAGGATCAGAAAGAACCGTCCTGCTGCCCAACCCTGCGCCGGACAACACACCGTGATACTCAAAACGACAAACAATGGGCCGCGATTCTAGCGGATATCGGGGGGGAGTTGCACGGCGCACCGTCCGGTGCGCCGAAAAACCCTGTATCAGGCCCTGAAAAAGGGGTTATGGCAGCTTCAGTGCCAGAAAACGGGGAGTGCCATCACGGTTAACCAGTGCCGCCACCGTGCCGTCTTCCGGCAAGGCCGCCGCCGCATCGGCCAGATCCGCCGCGCTGTTGATCGGGGTATTGTGCAGGGTCACCAGAATATCCCCCGCCTGAATACCCGCCTGGCGGGCCGGGCCCTCGCTCACCTGGGTCACCACCACACCGGCTTTGAGGTCCAGACGGCTCAATTCCGACGCTGATGCTTCCCGCACGGCCAGACCCAGCTTCACCGCGGGTGACGCCTTATCAGATTCAGCACCGCCCTTGAGAGCCATTTCCGGGTTATCCGGTAGCAGGCCGATGGTCACCGACAAGGTCTTTTTCTCGCCATCGCGGATCACCACCATGTCCACATCCGATTCGGGCTTCACCAGGCCAACCCAACGCGGCAGCTCCGATGAGCGGTAGATGGTTTCATCGTTGAACCGGGTAATCACGTCGCCCGGCTCCACCCCGGCCGCCTCGGCTGGGGAGCCCACCAGCACCTGGGAAACCAGCGCACCGCGGGGCGAATCCAGGCCAAAGGACTCGGCCAGATCCCGATCAACCTCCTGAATCAGCACGCCCAGCCATCCTCGGCTGACTTTACCGCCATCCTTGAGCTGACTGACCACATCCATGGCCATGTCCATGGGAATGGCAAAGCTCACGCCCATATAGCCGCCGGAACGACTGAAAATCTGTGAGTTGATCCCGACCACTTCACCGCTCAGATTGAACAACGGCCCACCGCTATTACCTGGATTGATCGCCACATCGGTCTGGATAAAGGGTACATAGCTGTCGCTGGGCAGGCTGCGCCCTTTGGCGCTAACGATACCGGCCGTCACACTGCTGTCGAAGCCAAACGGGGCGCCAATGGCCAATACCCATTCGCCGACTTTCAAATCCGCAGAGGAGCCGATGTCCACCACCGGCAGATCACCGGCATCCACCTTCAGCAAAGCCAGGTCGCTCTGCTCATCCGCTCCCACCAACTCGGCGGGCAACTCACGGCGGTCCTGCAGGCGCACCATGATTTCATCCGCTTCCGCCACCACATGGTTGTTGGTCAGCACGTAACCATCAGCGGAAATGATGAACCCGGACCCTAACGAACGGGTATCGTCCTGCTCCGGCAACGACGGCATGTCACCCTCGCCACCGAACTGTTCAAAAAAGTGCTGAAAAAACTCCGGCAGCTGCTTGAGCTGATCCGCGGCAGAAGACTCATCCCGGTGCGTCACGGTGCTGATATTCACCACCGCTGGCCCTTCCTTTTCAACCAGGCGGGTAAAATCAGGCAGGCCGGTCACCAGGGGTTCACCGCGTTCGCTGGAAGGTTCAGAAGCAGGGTCGGAGCATGCCGCCAGTACGGCACTCAGGATTACAAGCCACACTGCTGCGAAACGAAATTCTCGTCGCATTGAAGTCTCCTTTTGTCAGGCCTTGTCCGCGGCCTGTTATTGCGATGCAGGCTTAATCACCACAGCCTGGCAACTATCGTCCCCGGATGGCACCAAGCGTGGTTGATAAGCCAGAGTATGCCCCGCACGGCGGCTCATGACACGGTTGACCGCAAAACCGAGAAACAGCCCCGCCATACCCAGCAAGGCAGACGTATCGACGGTTTCGACGGGAAGCGCCGAGCCAAGCAAGGCACCGGTAAACAGCAACACCAGGGGCAACCCATATACCCACAGGGCACCACGCATCAGCGCGCCTTCGGGTAAGGCCACATTAACGGTATCGCCAACCTGGTGAGAATCTTGAGAAGGAACCCGCAGGCGGGCGCGCTGCCCGGACTGCTGTTCATTGATAAGGTGATGCCCGCAACCGGCTTTCGCCTTGCAGGCACCACAGGTGGACGCACGCACGGTTTCTACCCAGATAGCCCCGGGCTCTACCGCCACGACGACTCCCTGCTCCTGCAACATCAGGGCTGGCTGTCTCGCACGCTGATGCCTTCAATCACCCGCTCTGCGGTGTTTTGCGGCACCTCGCCCACCAACGTCACCAGGTAGGCTCCACTGGGGGCCGTGAGCCTGCGGCTAACGGCGACCGTAGGGCCTACGCGGCTCACGCCTTCTTCCACGGTGCTGTCACCCACCGCTTCCACAAACACGGTAAAGGCCGCCAGACCGTCACTGTAACCTTGTGCTGCCACCGGCTCGCGGTCGGAGCCGCCCTGGCGCCAGTCTTTATCCACGGAGGTAAACCCCGCCGGCATCCATTTCGCATCCACCGACAACTGGTGAGACGGGTGAGAATCCGCCAGTTGTTTCAGATCGCTTTCTTTCACGGTTTCCGGGATGGCGAAATCCTGCTCGGTGAGCGGCGGCGCCAGCGTCAGAGTGACAAACTCCACTCGCTCCAGCGCCACGCCACTGCCATCAACCACTTCCGATTTCAGCAGCAGATTACTGTCGTTATCCAGCCACAGGCGGTAACCGTAACGGTGGTTATCCAGGGGCGCCACACGCATACGCGTGGCCGCACGGCCGGCAACGCGGCCATCACCATCCACCAGAATGTTGTACTGCTCCGGCACATCATTGGCGATCCGGTCGCCCAGGGCCAAGGGGCCACCCTTCTCACGGTTAATGCGAGTCAGGGTGCCGTTCGGGTGCAGACACACCACCTCGTCGCCCCGGCGCAGCACCTCCACCAGGCGGCCATCCAGATGGGTCAGCCGCTGGAACTCACGGCCACCTATCACCGCATGACTCACTTCCATGGTGCTGACTTCGGCACCAAATTGATAAAGGAAACGGCCGGTGTAATCGAGGGAGCGATTGGCCTGTGCCATGGACTGGAGCTGATCCTGCGCCGGCGAGGGGTTCGCCAGCGCCACTTCAGACAGCGCCACCATTGGCGAGCAGAGGGTCAGAGAGAAGGCAAGAGCTCGAAGCATCATCCGTTAGCGGGCCCCGTGACGGGCATCCATGCTGACCAGGCGCGCAAAGGGCATCATGCCCTGGCCGCTATGGCGCGCTGCGAAATCGCTATGACGCAGCAGCATGTTGTTTACACGGGGCTGGGAGACCGGCACTGCAGTAGCGGGGGTCGCCGTCACATTGCTGGTCTTGAACGCCTGGGAAACCAGGGAGGTTTCACCAAACGGACGGCTGATGCGGTTATCCGGCGCCGCAGCGGCCAGAGCCGGTGCTGCAGAACCATTCACCGCCTGGCTGCCTTCCCAGGTCTGCCAGCCAACCACGGTGGCCGCCGCCACAGAAGCCGCCACAGCCAGTCGCGCCATGCCACCCAGCCATGCCGGACGACGCGCCGGCACCGCTTCGTCTGCCAACGCAGCAGACAGGCTGGCATTAAAACCCGCCGGCACTGCCATGGAAGCCTGACCATGCATTACGTCGCTGGCCAGCTGCCAGCGCGCCAGCGTATCCAGCTCGCTATCATCGATATCACGCATCACCCGGCGGGTTTCCAGCTCGCTGGTTTCACCGTCGAGGAACGCGGACAACGTTTCCAAATCCCTGTTCATACTCTCACCCTTTATCGCCGCGCTGTGAGCCCAATAGCGGGCGGACAGCTGTGTCAATTGCTTCCCTGGCCCGGAAGATCCGGGACCGAACTGTGCCCACCGGGCATTCCATGACGACCGCAATGTCCTCGTAGCTGAGGCCCTCGAATTCACGCAGGGTCACCGCAGTCTTCAACTCCTGAGGCAGCTCGTTGATCGCTGCATGGATCACCGCCTCCAGTTCCTCTGACAACACGAGGGACTCCGGGGTTCCAATTTCGTGCAGCATTTCTGCACCGGCGTACTGCTCGGCTTCGGCTGCATCCAGGTCAGAGCCCGGCGGCCGCCGGCTGGCAGACACCAGATGATTCTTGGCAGTATTGACCGCGATACGGTAAAGCCAGGTATAAAAGGCGCTGTCTCCACGGAATCGGGGCAGCGCGCGCCAGGCTTTGATAAAGGCTTCCTGGGCAACATCCTGGACCTCGTCCTGGTCACGCACATAGCGGCTAATCAACGCAAAAAGACGCTGCTGGTACTTGTGCACCAGCACCTCAAAGGCACGTTGATCGCCGGTTTTGGCTTTCTTGACCAACTCTTCGTCTGACACCGATCCCCCGGATCTATCGCGAAACGCGTGAAGTAACCATGGCCGTATTATGACGACCCGCTAAAACGCGCCATTGTAGCAGTTGCCGGCGTGGCGGCTACACCATGAGCGCGATTTCGCCACCTTTTCACATTGCTTGAACATTTCTTTGCCAATGCGGTGGCGTGTTTATAGGACAGAATCGGACAGGCAGAAACGCTGATGGTTCCAATAAAGCTGAAAATCAGACGCATTCTCAAGATCAGGTAAACCGAGCCCCCCTCGCAAGGCAGGACGAATCTGGCGAGGGGGGGGGACATCAAGACTAGAAAATGGAGCAACCACTACCGCCGAATTTCTTTTTCACTTGGGCCATACAGCCACGCATCAGCAAACCGAACGGATCGCCGGGCAGGGTTTCGCAGACCTTCTTGGCCGCATACGCCTTGGAACATTCCGTGGCCGTGGCTTCCAGGGTGGTGCCGGCCACCGGTTGAGCCCCGGCCTGCCCGCCCGGGGCGGCGGCCGCCATCAAGCCAGCAGGTCCGGCCCCCGGTGCCGCCTTCGGTTCACTGACCTCGATCATGGCCGCCACCACGTCAGCAGGCAGCCCCTCCCTGGTCAACCAGCTGGATTCTTCAGGGGTAAACAGGCCATAGGGCTGGCCCGCAGCCTTGATACTCGCCGCCATGGCCGGGGCCGAGCGCTTGCGGTAGGTCTCCTTGAGCACATCCATCACCCGCAAATCCGCCGGCCCCACAAACAGCAGGCGCTCATTGCCTTGGATGTCATCCGCAAATTCGGGGTGTTTTTCGACGATCGCCGCATAGGCCTTGAGGCGTTCGTTACGTTTGCGCCCCGCCAACACCTCAGCCAAATGGGTGGACACCAGCGGGCGATAGAATTTCAGTTGCGGGTTATCCAGCGCGGCGGCCAGCTTGTCCACATCCTTTGATTTCTTGAGCGAGTCATACAGAGGCTCTTCAGCAACAATACTTCGCGTCAGCTTTTCTTCATGGGAAAAGAAAGAGGCATACCAGGCCGCATCGGTGACTTTCTGGGTACCTCGCAATTTCCCTAGCGGAAACCAACTCATGAAAATCGTGCCGCGATAGTGAGCGTTGGCGCTGTACACCAGCTCTCCTTCCGAACGCATTTCAATGGTCGTATCGAATTGCTGCGGTGCCACCATGGGTACCAGACAAAGGCTGAATGAACAGCCCACCGTAGTCACCACCACAGTAGCAATCGTAGCAATGCTATTTTTCGGACGCTGGCGCGTTACAGTGATATCCAGCGGCGGCATATCCCCCTCATGCAACCAGTAATCCGCTGCCAGGGCCAATTCATCATTGGCACTACTTCTGGGCTTCTCATTCAGGCTTTTTTGGAACTTTTCACTGGCCCACGGATAGGCATCATAAGTCGCTTTTCCCTTGGCGTAGGGAATAATCGGGTTATTCGGATTGGTGTTGAAAAGATCAATAGTGTCCTGCGTAATCGGCGTGCCCTGCTCGGTGTAGTAATTTGCGGACATACAGCCACTCAACAAGCTCACCGCTATCGCGCTGGCTGCCAGCCCTTTTAGTACCCTTCTCATAGTGTTCCCCGATACTGATTTTCCGTACGCCACTCCCCCCAATGAAAGCAGCGCTGTCCCAAGTCACAGGAAAATAACAACTCTGTCACAAAACCGCATACCCCATTTGGGGGATAGATCAGCATTGGTCATTTAGCCAGAGCCGAATTCACCGCTATACTGGCCACCGCATATCCCACCCAACCGGGCTCTTCACAACAGGATTCTCCATGGCTACCTACCGACACGATGTACTCATTATCGGCTCCGGCGCTGCAGGCCTCACCGCCGCATTGCGCCTGCCGGATGAGTGTCAGGTTGCCCTGCTCTCCAAAGGAGAGCTCACCAGTGCCAGCACCTACTACGCCCAGGGTGGCGTGGCAGCGGTGCTGGATCAGGAAGATTCACTGGAAAGCCACGTGGCCGATACCCATGTGGCCGGCGCCGGCCTGTGTCACGATGATGCCGTGCGCTTCACCGTGGAAAACGGTCCCGACGCCATCCGCTGGCTGATTGATCTGGGAGTGGACTTCACCCGCTTCGACAGCGGTGACGGCAGCAAGCTGCCCTACCACCTGACCCGCGAAGGCGGCCACAGCCACCGGCGCATCATTCATGCCGCCGACGCCACCGGCAAAGCCATTTCCGGCACATTGATTGAACAGGTCTGCCAGAAGCACAACGTGACCCGTTTTGAACACCGGGTGGCAGTGGACCTGATCGTGCAGGAACACGACGCCCCCAACGGGGAACAGGGCAAAGAAAAACGCTGTTGCGGCGCCTACGTACACAACATTCAAACCGGGGAAACCGACGTTATCCTGGCCCGCTCCGTGGTACTGGCCACCGGCGGCGCCTCCAAGGTGTACCTGTATACCTCCAACCCAGATGTGGCCACCGGCGATGGCATCGCCATGGCCTGGCGAGCCGGTTGCCGGGTGGCGAACATGGAATTCATGCAGTTCCACCCCACCTGCCTCTACCACCCCAAGGCGAAAAGCTTCCTGATCACCGAAGCCATTCGCGGCGAAGGCGGGCACCTGCTGCTACCCAATGGCGAACGCTTCATGAACCGCTTTGATGAACGCGGCGAGCTGGCGCCCCGGGATGTGGTAGCACGCGCCATTGACCATGAAATGAAGCGGCTGGGGGCGGACTGTTTGTACCTGGACATCAGCCACAAGCCAGCAGATTTCATCATCGAGCACTTCCCCACCGTGTACGCCAAGTGCCTGCAGCTGGGACTGGATATCACCCGCGACCCGATCCCCGTGGTGCCTGCCGCCCACTACACCTGTGGCGGCGTAATGATCAACGAACACGGACAAACCGATGTGCCCGGCCTCTACGCCATCGGCGAAACCAGCTTCACCGGCCTACACGGCGCCAACCGCATGGCCAGTAACTCCCTGCTGGAGTGCTTCGTCTATGGCAAAGCCGCCGCCGACCATATCGGCGCACACCTGCATAACCTTCCCACGCCCCGGGACGACAATGAATGGGACGATTCCCAGGTCACCGACTCCGACGAAGACGTGGTGATCAGCCACAACTGGGACGAGCTGCGCCGCTTCATGTGGGATTACGTGGGCATTGTGAGAACAGAAAAACGCCTGGAGCGAGCCTTGCACCGGGCCGAACTGCTGAAGAGCGAAATCGCCGAGTATTACAGCAACTACCACATCAGCAACGACCTGCTAGAGCTACGTAACCTGGTCGTCATCGCCGAACTGATCATCCGCTCCGCCATGCAACGCAAGGAAAGCCGCGGCCTGCATTTCATGCGTGATTTTCCCGGTGTGAATGAAGAAACCAGGGACACGATCCTGACACCGGACACAATGAATAGTTAATAGTTAAAAACGTCGCGAACTGCCCCTTTCTGTTCTGAAAGGCAAGAGACCGCGCCCAGGAGCTGGGCGCGGTCTCTATGCGTTGAAATCTACATACGCTGCTCGCGCAACTATTAATTAGTCATTATTAACTATTAATTGCTCTTCCTGTTGGTCCACAGCCACTGATAAAACGGCTGCAACTCTGCCACCGACGCCTGATCCGCAAACACATGCAGCCAGCCCTTTGGCGTTTGCATGGCCAGCCAGGGGCCATGGCGAATGACCCTCAGGGGCTGCTCCATCACTTGGGTATGCTCCCCCATTACCGTCAACGTCTGCGCGTGCAATTCCAGCGCCTCCGGCTGTGGCAGGCGCCAGCCCAACAGCATCACCGGCAATACACCAAGCAACACCAGCATGGCCCAGCCAGGCAAGGACGACAGCATAATGGCCGGCCACACCACCAACATCGCCAGCCAGCGCAGGCGCGCCGGATAGCGGGAAGCGCCGAGCTTAACCTTTCTTCGTGGAGACCAGGCCGAGGACATGACGCACATACTCGTTTAACAACGGGTCCGCAGGCTCACTGCGATAGGTAAACCACTCGAACATGTCGGCGTCTTCACAGGCAAGCAAGGTGGCGAACTGGGCCTGGCGCTCGGCCGGCTCCGCGTCAAAATGGTCATCCAGATAGCCGTACAGCACTACCTCCACTTCGGAGGCGCCCCGGCGACACTGCCAGCGATATTTGCGTTTCAGGTCTTCATTACTCATTTCTGCACTATCCTGATCAGAAACTCCGGCGTCTTGCGCCAATTACCAACCATGGCTTTCAGGCTGTGCGCGCATTATCTATCATGCCTGATGATTTCTCGACTCTTCGGCGTCACACGCCAAGACACACATGCCCAAACGACAGGAGCACCATGAGCTGGTCCCAGTTTATCGCCGCCCAACCCCTCGCTGACCATGCCGAGGCAAGCACCGCACCGGCATTAAGCCATTGCGATCACCTGGCCGTCATCCGCGCCTACGGCGAGGAAGCGGGCCATTACCTGCAAGGGCAGCTTTCCTGTGACCTCCATGAAGTGGACAACGGAGGCCACCTCACCGGCATGCACCTGAGTCTGAAAGGCCGTGGGCTGGTGAGCGTACGCATCGTGCAAGACGGTGATGACTACCTGATGCTCTGCCCCGCCGGGCAAAGCGAGGCGGTGATCAAGTCACTGATGAAGTACCGTCTGCGCGCCAAGGTGGAATTTCAGGTCGACGAGCAAGCGGTGCTAATGGGACTGAGCGGCGCCTTGCCTGCCACCTCACCCGAACCCGGCCAGAGCGGACGTAACGGACAGGGCCTCTGGTTGCGCTACCCCAATACGGATCACGCCCTGCTGATCACTGACACCGAACAGGCCGAATCCGTCTGGACCGTGCTTGCCCTGGATCGTGCCGCCACCAATGCCAACGGCTGGCGTCAAGCCGACATCGACGCGGGCGAAGGCATGGTCTATCCCGGCGCAGAAGACCTGTTTCTGCCCCAGGTGCTTAATTACGACGTCACCGCCGGAGTGAATTTCAAGAAAGGCTGCTACACCGGCCAGGAAGTCGTCGCGCGCATGCACTTCAAGGGCAAACTCAAGCAGCGCATGCAGCGCATTGACTACGCCGCCGAGGTGGACCTGGCACCCGGCGAGACTCTTCGCAACAGCGACGGCAAGGCTGCCGGTGAAGTAGTCAGCAGCGCCCGCAATCATGCCGGGCACAGCGCACTGGTGGTACTGCGCCGCGACACCGACGGCGTACTGTTCAAGGACGAGCAACCGCTAGACAGCCAGCTCGGCACCCTGCCCTATGCATTGCCCTGGAAAGATTAAAAGTTCGGTTAACTATTAATAAGCAATAGTTAACCCGCATCGTTATTATCGTCCAACGCAAGAGGCCGCGCTCTGGCATTAAGCGCGGCCTCTTGCGTTATAAAGCGGTGAACTCTGCGAAAACAGAGACCGGCAATCCATAAGGAGAGCGCTGGCGGCGCGATGATGGCAGCATTCGCCACAACACATCGCACCACACGCGACACTCAGCCCTAGAGTGACGACTGGGCTTGCAGCCGCAATCCGTCCGGGTCGGCGATGGTGTTATCCGGGATCCATTTTGCCATGCAGTTACGATCTTTCAGACAAGGGTCGGTGAGCGTCCCCAGGAACGCCAGCAACTGATCCACCTGCTCATCACTCAACACTGTGTCCGGCAGTTGTGACTTACCTGCCAGTCGCAGGCTGGCCAACTGGTCCAGCGCCTTCTGGGTATTGGCTGTCATATTGCTCACCTGCACGGCCGGATCAAGCTGACTGAAGTCAAAGTTGTCGATGGCCTGCTGCGGATTCAGGTGATGGCGTATAACGGCTTCCAGCGAGGTATAACCACCAGCATGCCCCCAGGGACCGGTTTCGGTCACGTTGATCAGGTGCGGCGTGCGGAAAGCATATTTGTCGTCAGCATCACCGGTTTCCCGGAAACGGCCAAAATCTTCACTGCCATCCGGACCATCTCCCTTGCCACGACCCACCTGGGGCATGGCCACTACATGAAACTGCTCATCGGTGAGGAAGTCGCCACTGTGGCAGCCCGCACAACCGGCTCCGCCTTTCTCGACGGACTTATAGAACAGCAGGGCCCCGCGCTTGGCCCGGTCACTAATCGCCAGCCGATCCCCTTCCAGATAGGCTTTCCAGGGTGTGCTGATCAGCACTTGGGAATTCTGGTAAGCAGCAAGCGCCTCGGCAATATTACTGTAGGTGATAAGGGTGTCCGCATTCGCCGTCGGTTGCTCGAATCCCTCACGGAACTCATCCAACCAATTGTTGGTCACCAGCGTCAGTGCCGCATCAGTACCGCGCAGTCGCTGCTCAAGATGGCTGCGCAGGTCCGCATTGCTGTTGCCCGCCTCAAAAACAAAGCCGCGCATTTCCTCCGGAGAGGTCACCGGGAAACGAGCCTGGGCCACGGACAGGTTGGCACCGGCATCCGGGTCAGCCACACCGAAAGGAGAGTCCGGGGTACGGATACCGCCACCGGCACCGTTCAGGCCCGGGGTCTTGTCCAGGCTTTCCACCCGGCCATCGTGAAACAACACATCATCGTAGAACACGATATTGAAGGTAGAAGGAGCATTGCGAGGCACCGTCGGGCCACCATCGTAGTGGTGGCCAGTGTTCAGATGCAGACGACCCGGCCCCAGAAGATCCGGCTGAACCGCTTCCACACCAATAGACAGGGAAAGATCATCACCACCACCCAGCATCGGGTGGTGGCAAGAAACACAGGCGGAATCCAGATCACCGCCCAGCCCCTTGCTGAAGAAAAGCTGCATGCCCAGCTGCGCCTTGGGCGACGCAATATCCGGAATACTCCGCCCCGTACTGGGATCACCGCTAATACCCTGCTGCTGTGCCAACGTTGCCACCCTTTCATTCAGCGTTGGTTGCATACGCGGTTTGTCATTACCCTCGCCGCCACACCCCCCCAGCAGCAACAGGCCCGCCAGCACCCCACTGACCGTCCATGGACTCTGTGTCATCCCCTTTACCCCATAAATGTGATTTATTGCATATTTTGGCGAGCCATTCTCACCAGCTCCACACAATAAACAAGGCTTTTAAGGGAAATTCATACCAATGAGGGATCGGGAATTCAGGTGATCGTGAATAGCGCGCGGGTTGGTCGTGGCAATAAACGCAAGAGGCCGCGCCAATGTTTAGGCGCGGCCTCTTTGCTTTACGAACCATGAAATCCGGCTCGCGTCGTTCTCAATTATCCATTATCAACTATCAATGGCCGCCAGCGGATGCTTCGGCGCCGGGCAGCGGAAGAACCCTTCGATGTAGTCTTTCGGCACCGACGCCACATCACGGTGACGGAAACCGGGCTTGCCGTCCTTGTCGATCAGCAAGGCCCGCACCCCTTCGCGGAAGTCACCGTGCAGGGAACATTGCACAGCCAGGCACCACTCCATGCGGAACACTTCAGCCAAATCGTAATAGGTAGAGCGGTCCAGCTGCTCCCACACCAGGTGGGCGGTTTGCGGGCAACCGCGCTCCAGGTTGCCCAGTGCCTTGTCCAGCCAGCGGTCGCGCTCTTTGACGTTCAGCAGCTGCTCGGTAACCACCGCGATGCTTTCGCCATCACACAAACGGTTGATCAACGGCAGATGGTCGATCAACGGATGAGGCAGATCACTCATGTCCGCCGCCTGCTGCTTGAACAAGCGGTAGATCACCGCGCGGTTTTCGGCTTCATCATCCGCGAAATCCTGCTCGGCCAGTGCATCCAGCAGGCTGTCGGCATCGGCGTCCACCATGCGGTCCGCCATGCCAATTTCTACGGCTTCGCGACCGTTGATGTGCACCCCGGTGAGGCCGAGGAACAACCCCACCCGGCCGGGCAGACGATTCAGGAACCAGCTGCCACCCACATCCGGGAACAGGCCGATGGTGATTTCCGGCATGGCCATGCGCGAGCGCGGCGTCACCAGGCGGAAGTCGGCACCCTGCAACAGGCCCATACCGCCGCCCATGACAATACCGTCGCCAAAGACGATCACCGGAATAGCGCTGGTATGCAGCCGGTAATCCAGCACATATTCCGCTGCGAAATATTCTTCGGTAAACGGATTACGCCCTTCGCCCGCGTGTTTCACCATGGACTTGTGCATCTGCACGATATCGCCGCCCGCGCAGAGCGCCTTGCCGCCCGCGCCATCCAGCCAGATCGCCACCACATCAGAACGTTGCTCCCAGGCATCCAGCTTCTCGCTCAGCAACTGGATCATCTCCAGGCTTAGCGCGTTCAGGGATTTGGGGGCATTCAGGGTGGCACGGGCGATCACACGCCCGCAGCGGGTTTCGATTTCGGAAAACAACACGCAGTCAGACACGACAACTCCATAAAGCAGTGAATAGTTAATAATTAACAGTTAATCATTTGCGCGGGCCACCCCATCTATTCAGCAACGTCTGAAGCCGCGTTCATGCTATAGGCGCGGCCCCTGGGCTTGAAGAGACCGAGGCGACCAACCGCGCAGCTATTAACTATTCATTATTAATCGTTAATTTTCAGGCACCGACCAATCGATGGCCGTTTTGCCCTGCTGCAGCAAATATTGGTTGGCACGGGAGAAATGGCCGCAGCCAAGGAAGCCCCGATAGGCGGATAACGGCGAAGGATGCGGAGCAGAGAGCACACAATGCTTGTCGCGGTCGATCAGACGTCCCTTCTTCTGAGCATGGCTGCCCCAAAGCAGAAACACTAACCCTTCACGCTCACGATTCAAGTGTTCGATGGCTTCATCGGTAAACCTCTCCCACCCCTGTTTCTGGTGCGAAGCGGCTTGCCCAGCCTCGACAGTAAGCACCGCATTGAGCAACAGCACGCCCTGCTCAGCCCAATGGGTCAGGTTGCCATGGGAAGGGATCTCGAAACCCAGATCCCGGTGAATTTCCTTGTAGATATTCACCAGTGACGGCGGTGTTTTTACGCCGTGCTGAACGGAAAAGCACAGGCCATGGGCCTGGTTCGGCCCGTGATAAGGGTCCTGCCCCAGAATCACGACCTTTACCTGCTCAAAGGGCGTCAGGTTAAAGGCGTTGAAAATATCCGGCCCCGGCGGAAAAACCGTTTTCCCCGCTCGCTTCTGCTCCGCCAGGAAGGCACGCAGTTGCGCCATGTAATCCTGCTCGAATTCGCCCGCCAGATGCCGTTTCCAGCCCGGCTCTAACGGCACGATCTTGCTGCCAGACGTGTTCGCGGCATCCACATCAACCATGGAGAGGAACGACTTTATCCAACATGTTGTACATGCGCTTCTCGACAAACTCCTGGGAGATTTTTTCCGGGTGCACCAGCAAGCGCTGCTCGATAGTCAGGAAGGTCGCAAATATCAGCTCTGCGTCCAGCTTTGGCTCCTTGCAGCCGAAGAGTTCGCAGGCCATGGTCAGCGTCTCCACATGCTGGCGCAGGTACATGTCCGCCAGTTCACGCAGCCGGGCATCCAGAATCGCTTCCTGAATAAACGCCTGTTCGGCCACCACATGGTCACGACGATTCTGCAGTTCATCCACGATGAAGGCGGCCATCATTTGCGCCAGCATCTTCACCAGTCGATCCCGCTCTTGCGGGTTGTCCAGGCTATCGCGGGAAAACTGTGACATCAGCCCGAACGCCTGTTCCTTGAACGGTTCGATCACTTCCTTCATGGCCCGCTCAGCGAACAGCGTGAAGGTGTCTGCGATCAGGTCGGAGATATCCTTGAAATAATAGGTGGTCGCCGACAGCGGCACTTCCGCTTCACGGGCTACCGCACGGTGTCGAACGGCACGAATACCCTCGCGCACGATAATGCTCAGTGAGGCCTCAAGAATTGCCTGTCGGCGCTGCTCGCTACCGGTGCGGCGCGCTTTTCTTCCCTGGTACTGAATTGCACTTGTCATGGACACAGCCAGCCTTTGTTGTCAGCCCTGAATTTGTGTGTCGCTCTCCCGACCTCAAACCCGCAAACGGCGGGCGCAACACGCGCCCGAAAAAACCGCCATTACCGCCCCTGGGGGCGCATATGCGGGAATAGAATCACGTCACGAATCGACGGAGCATCCGTGAACAACATTACCAGACGATCGATGCCGATGCCCTCTCCGGCCGTCGGCGGCAGCCCGTGCTCCAACGCGACCACGTAATCTTCGTCGTAGAACATGGCTTCGTCGTCACCCGCGGCTTTCTCTTCCACCTGCTGGCGGAAACGCTCGGCCTGATCTTCAGCGTCGTTCAGCTCGGAGAAACCGTTGGCGATTTCACGGCCACCCACAAAGAACTCAAACCGCTCTGTCACGAAGGGGTTATCGTCCATGCGGCGCGCCAACGGCGACACCTCGGTGGGGTATTCGGTAATGAAGGTGGGATCTTTCAGGCGGTGTTCCACCGTCTTCTCGAAGATCTCGATCTGCACCTTGCCCAACCCGTAACCATCCTTGAGCGGAATACCCAGCCCGGTGGCGATTTCACGGGCGCCGTCCGGGTCCGCCAGCTTGGCGGCATCCATATCCGGATTAAAATGCAAAATGGAATCGAATACCGTCATCCGGGTAAACGGTTTACCAAAATCGTACACATCTCCCTGATAGGCCACATCCGTGGTGCCCAGTACCGTCTCGGCCAGGGTACGCAGCATGTCCTCGGTCAGGTTCATCAGGTCATGGTAATCACCGTATGCCTGATAGAACTCCAGCATGGTGAATTCCGGATTATGCCGGGTGGAGAGGCCTTCATTACGGAAGTTACGGTTGATCTCGAACACCTTCTCGAAGCCGCCTACCACCAGCCGCTTCAGGTACAGTTCCGGCGCAATGCGCAGGTACATGTCCAGGTCCAGGCTGTTGTGATGGGTGATGAAGGGGCGCGCGGTGGCGCCGCCGGGGATCACCTGCAGCATCGGGGTTTCGGCTTCCACAAAGTCTTTCTGCACCAGGAAGTTACGGATACCGGCCACGATCTTGGCGCGAATCTGGAACGCCTTGCGCGTATCTTCATTGACGATCAGGTCCACATAACGCTGGCGGTATTTGGCCTCGGTGTCGGTCAGGCCCTTGTGCTTCTCGGGCAACGGACGCAGTGACTTGGTGAGCAGCAGGTACTCATCCATCATCACATACAAATCGCCTTTGCCGGATTTACACAGCGTGCCGCGCACCCCGATGATATCGCCCAGATCCCAGCTCTTGGTCTCTTTGCGCACATCGCGGGTTTCATCCTTGGGCGCAAAAATTTGGATGCGCCCAGACATGTCCTGCAGCACTTTGAAGGCTTTGCGGTCCAGCATCATGCGGCCGGCCACTGCCACCTGAATATTCTTCTCTTCCAGCTCTTCCTTGGTGAACTCGCCATACTGCGCCTGCAAGTCGGCGGCCAGGGAATCCCGGCGGAAATGATTGGGGAACGGATTGCCACCCTCGCGCAGCTCGGCCAGCTTGGCGCGACGTTCTGCGATCAGACGGTTTTCGGCAGCAGCCTGTTGAGAGGCGTCGGCATTCGGTGTGGTTTCGTCTTGGCTCATAGCGTTAGGCTTCCGGTAAAGCGCCCGATGCCAGCAATCTGGCATCCAGCATCATCACAATCCCGCTTTCAGGGAGGCTTCGATAAACTGATCCAGCGCGCCGTCCAATACCTGCTGGGTATTGTGGCTCTCTACGCCGGTGCGCAGATCCTTGATGCGGCCATCATCCAGTACATAGGAGCGGATCTGGCTGCCCCAGCCAATATCCGATTTGTTGCTTTCCTGGACCTGTTTTTCCGCGTTGCGGCGCTGCATTTCCACTTCGTAGACCTTGGCCTGCATCATCTTCAAGGCCTGATCCTTGTTCTGGTGCTGGCTACGCCCGCTCTGACACTGGGTCACCAGGGTGTGCTTTTCGCCACCCTCATCAGTGTATTCATAGGTCAGGCGCACCGCCGAATCAGTCCGGTTAACGTGCTGACCACCGGCACCAGAGGCCCGGTAGGTATCCACCCGCATGCTGCCCACGTCGATATCCACATCGATATCGTCATCCACTTCCGGGGACACGAACACCGAACTGAACGAGGTATGGCGGCGGCCGCCGGAATCGAACGGGCTCTTGCGCACCAACCGGTGCACACCGGTTTCGGTACGCAGCCAACCGTAGGCGTACTCGCCTTCGAAACGGATGGTGGCAGACTTGATGCCGGCCACATCGCCGGCGGAGGCTTCCACCAGCTCGGTCTTGAAACCATGGGCCTCGCCCCAGCGCAGGTACATGCGCAGCATCATCTCGCCCCAGTCCTGGGCCTCGGTGCCACCGGAACCGGCCTGGATATCCAGATAGGCACTGCAGGCATCCATCTGCCCGGAGAACATGCGCCGGAATTCCAGATCCGCCACCATTTTTTCCAGATCCCGCAGGTCGCTTTCCACTTCCGTGAGGGTGTCTTCGTCCCCCTCTTCCACCACCAGATCCAACAGGGCGGAGGTGTCTTCCACTCCCTGGGAGGCATCGTTGATGGTGTTCACGACCATTTCCAGCTGGGCGCGTTCCTTGCCCAGGGCCCGGGCATAGTCCGGATCGTTCCAGACATCCGGGTTTTCAAGCTCGCGCTCGACTTCGGTCAGACGTTCACTCTTCTGATCGTAGTCAAAGATACCCCCTAAGCGCTTCGACACGCTCAGACAGGTCGGAAAGGTGGGTTCGCAGCGGATTGACTTCCATTACGTCTCTCTAGAATAAGTGCTTGGCAGAATTGATACGCGGAAAACAGCGCAGTCTAACGGTTTGCGGGTTAGCTGACGAGGGTCAGACCATCCCCGGGCCCTAGGGGCATCGACCCGCACGTTTATAACGAAGCCGCTTGTAGGAGTTCCTCTTGAGGGACGAACCACGCGTCAGCGTGGAAATCGTCCGCAGAGTCTGCCCCGGATTCGGTTCGGAGCAGCAGAGCAACCGGGATCTCCAGAATGATCAGGTGACACCCGCATCGCCTGTTTCCTCGCCAAGGCTCGGATTCGTCCCTCAAGAGGAGTTATTCGCTTCGCTCACCCTTCGGGCCGCACGGAAATACCTGCGTTACTCCGCTACGCTTCGTTTCTACAGCGGCTTTGTCGAGGCCCCGGACACACCTACGTCAGTCTCTCAACTCGTAAACGTGGTGAGCCTCGCCCTTCATGTTATCAATGGTGGTGCCGATATAGCTGGCATTGTTGGGAATGCCCGAGCCAGTGGTGAACACCTTGAAGGTGCGCACTTCTTTCGGAGTGTCGATCACGGTATCCGCGTCCACTTCCACCCACATGAAAATCACCGCTTCCTGGGGGATGTAATCCACCCGCAGTACCTTGCCTTCTTCGGGCAGGCGTAGCTCCTGCACTTCGTTGACCACCTTCAGGCGGTGCTTGTGTATGGTCTTCATTTGAGTCCCCTCCGTTAAGGACACAACACGGCGGTGGACGATAGCCACCCCGCGCAGTCAATGCCGGCACGGCCTTTTGGGCCGTACCCTGGTAAAACAGGCGCCCGATGGTGAGCGCGAGGCGCAATGCTAGCAAAAACCGGGGCCGCCGACAGCATTGTCGACAATTTTGCAGGAGTCGATGGGGGGGGAACATAAAGCGGTTTCGATTCGAGGCCCAATGTTGGATTACGCCTTTCAGGCTAATTCAACCTACATAGTCACGGGGGCTGGCGGGTTATGTAGGTCGAATTAGGCGTAGCCGTAATCCGACACCCCACCGGATCCAACCCACTAAAGCGGAATCAAATGCTCGAACAGCAGCTGGGGATTGCGCTGGCCACGGAATTCGTTGACCTCCAGGCGATACACCCCGCGCACCTTGTTGATACGGCTGGGCAGCGCGTCCACCGCCACATTGAAATGAATGGCATCAATCACCCCGCTGACGCCCGGCAGGCCCAGCGTCAGCTTCAGGTGGCGTTCGCCGACGATACGATGCTTGAGCACCTCGAATTCGCCATCGAAACTGGGCGCCGGGAACCCCTGCCCCCAGGGAAAACGGTGGCTGAGTAATTCGGCATTCGTCAGCGACAGCTCGTGGTCTTCCAACTCGC
Source organism: Alcanivorax sp. DG881 (assembly GCF_000155615.1). GTDB lineage: Bacteria > Pseudomonadota > Gammaproteobacteria > Pseudomonadales > Alcanivoracaceae > Alcanivorax. Next base: position 884,066 of record NZ_DS989915.1, read on the forward strand.
CGTCCGTTTCCACAATGCGCTCCAGCGCTTTCGGAGACAGCAGCTCACCCACCGCTTTTTCAAAGGCCGCCTTGAAGGCGTCCAGCTTTTCCAGCTCCAGCGACAGCCCCGCCGCCATGGCGTGGCCACCGAATTTACTCAGCAGCCCGGGGTTGGCCGTGGCCACCGCATCCAGCGCATCACGCAGGTGCAAACCGGGTATCGAACGGCCCGAGCCTTTCAATTGGCCACGCTGCTGGGCCGGGGCAAAGGCAATCACCGGCCGGTGAATCGCTTCCTTTACTCGCGAGGCAAGAATCCCTACCACCCCTTCGTGCCATTCCTTCCCATACAGACACAGGCCTGCGGGCAGGTTGTCCGCATCCAGCCGGGCCACCTCCTCCATGGCCGCATCGCGCATGCCGTGCTCGATGGAGCGACGCTCCCGGTTGATGGTGTCCAGGTCCTGGGCCATCTCGGTGGCTTCGGCATCGGTTTCCGCCAACAAACAAGCGATGCCCTGGGTCATGTCAGTGAGCCGCCCCGCCGCATTCAGCCTTGGGCCCACAGCAAAGCCCATGTCCGCTGCCAATACCCGGTTCGGGTCCCGGCCTGCCACTTGCAGCAGCGCACGAATCCCCGGGCAGCCCTTGCCGGCACGAATCCGCCGCAGGCCCTGCTCCACCAGCACCCGGTTGGCATCGTCCAGCACCACCACATCGGCCACCGTGCCCAGCGCCACCAGGTCCAGCAGATCGGTAATCGGCGCGCTGGCAGCAACGCCCTGCTCGCGCAACGCCCGCTGCAGGTCCATCAACAAATAAAACGCCACCCCGACCCCGGCCAGGTTGGTGGCGGGGAAATCCTCACAACCGGGCAGGCGCGGGTTCACCAGCGCATCCGCTTCCGGCAGGGTATCGCCGGGCAGGTGATGGTCGGTAATCAGCACTCGCATGCCTTGCGCTCGCGCAGCGGCCACCCCATCCACACTGGCGATACCATTATCCACGGTGATGATCAGGTCTGGGTCATACAGTTCTTTGGCCAGATCGACGATGGCCGGCGACAGGCCATAGCCGTATTCAAACCGGTCCGGCACCAGGAAATCCGGGCGCGGGTAGCCCAGCCGCTCCAGGCCCCGCACCATCAGCGTGGTGGCCGTGGCACCGTCCGCGTCGTAGTCACCCACAATGCAGATGCGCCAATGGTCAGTTCGCCCTTGTAAAAGCAACGCCACAGCCCCACGCAAACCAATGAACTGCTCAGGATGCGGCAGACGTTTCAGGCCCAGGTCCAGCAGTGCCGGATCGGTCACCCCCCGCCCGGCCAGAATCCGCGCCAGCATGGGCGGCACATCGGGCCAGTCCGGCGTGTGCTGCGGCCGGCGGGTGATCTTGGGCAAGCTGGGTTTGTCCATGGGCATGACAGTGCTCGGTGACCTGGTGGCGCG
>NZ_DS989915.1:885596-973397 GCF_000155615.1 Alcanivorax sp. DG881
AAGCTCAAGCCCGGCAGTCTGCCACGGCGTCGCCCGAACAGCACGAACACAAGGAGCAAGTGATGAAATTTTCGCCATACGGCGCCCCGCAATCGCCAACCCGACCAGATAGTCACAAATTAGGGCTAAAAAAGTCATCCCGCTTCCCTATACTTGCGGGCCTACGAGTTTCGTTGTTTATGTAAGCAAACACTCACATGAATGCCATATAAACAACGCGCCCACCCCGAATTTCGGGGCCTGGGGCACACCAAAGCGGTCATTTAAACCGCGTACTTTGGGACTGGAGAGCAGAAGCTATGATCTATCAAGGCAACGCCGTAAGCGTACAACTGCTTGACGACGGCATCGCCGAACTGAAGTTTGACCTTCAGGGCGAGTCCGTTAACAAGTTCAATCAGGAAACCGTGGAAGACCTCGGTAAGGCTGTGGAAGCTGTTAAAGGTAACAGCGACATCAAAGGCCTGATCGTGACTTCCGGCAAAGGGGTTTTCATTGTTGGCGCCGACATCACCGAATTCACAGACATGTTCAAGCTGCCGGAAGATGAAATCGCCGGCTGGTGTCTGAAATCCAACGAAGTCTTCAACGCTTTTGAAGATCTCGACATTCCCAAAGTGGCAGCCGTTAACGGCATCGCCCTGGGTGGCGGCCTGGAAATGTGCCTGGCTGCAGATTTCCGCGTGCTGAGCGAAAAAGCCCAGGTAGGTCTGCCGGAAGTGAAGCTGGGCCTGTACCCGGGCTTCGGCGGCACCGTGCGTCTGCCCCGCCTGATCGGTGTGGACAACGCTGTTGAGTGGATCGCCGCTGCTGGCCAGCACAAGGCCGACAAAGCGCTGAAAGACGGCGTGGCTGACGCGGTCGTCGCTCACGACGAACTGCAAAACGCCGCCATCGATCTGGTCAAGCAGTGCCTGGCCGGCAAGATCGACTTCCGCGCCAAGCGCGCCGAGAAACTCGAGCCGCTGAAACTGCCGCCCATGGAAAACATGATGGCCTTCCAGACCTGCACCGCCATGGTGATGGGTCAGGCTGGCAAGAACTACCCGGCACCGGTAGCGGCCGTGAACACCATGCAAAAGCACGGTGGCATGAACCGCGACAAAGCACTGGAAGTGGAAGCCAAAGGCTTCGCCAAAGTGGCCAAGTCCTCCCAGGCGACCTGCCTGGTCGGCCTGTTCCTGGCGGACCAGCAAGTGAAAAAGGTCAACGGCAAAACCGCCAAGGCCTCCAAAGAGATCAACCAGGCTGCGGTACTGGGCGCAGGCATCATGGGCGGCGGTATCGCCTTCCAGTCTGCCTCCAAAGGCACCCCGATCATCATGAAGGACATCGCCGACAAGGCGCTGGACCTGGGCATGAGCGAAGCCAGCAAACTGCTGACCAAGCGCGTTGATCGCAAGAAAATGAAGCCGGCCAAAATGGCCGAAGTGCTGTCCTCCATCCGCCCGACCCTGAACTACGGCGACTTCGCCAACGTGAACGTGGTTGTTGAAGCGGTTGTCGAGAACCAGAAGGTCAAGCAGTCCGTACTGGCGGAAGTGGAAGGCGAAGTGACCGAGGGCACCGTGCTGGCCTCCAACACCTCCACCATTTCCATCACCAAACTGGCTGACGCCCTGAAGCGTCCGGAAGACTTCGCCGGCATGCACTTCTTCAACCCGGTACACATGATGCCGCTGGTGGAAGTGATCCGTGGTGAAAAGACCTCCGATGAAACCGTTGGCACCCTGGTGGCCTACGCCCAGAAAATGGGCAAAACCCCCATCGTGGTTAACGACTGCCCCGGCTTCCTGGTGAACCGTGTACTGTTCCCCTACTTCGGCGGCTTCGGCATGCTGATGCGCGACGGTGCCGATTTCCAGGCTGTCGACAAAGTGATGCAGAAGTTCGGCTGGCCCATGGGCCCGGCATACCTGATGGACGTAGTTGGCATCGACACCGGTGTTCACGCGGCCCAGGTCATGGCTGAAGGCTTCCCCGAGCGCATGCAGTACGACTTCAAAGATGTGTCTACCGTCATGTTCGAAAACGAGCGTTACGGCCAGAAGAACGGCATCGGCTTCTACAAGTACGAGCTGGACAAGAAAGGCAAAACCAAGAAGGTTGTCGACGAGTCCACCTACGAACTGATCAAGCCGCACGTTGCGGACACCCAGGAATTCGATGCGGACGAAATCATTGCCCGCATGATGATCCCCATGTGCACCGAAACCGTTCGCTGCCTGGAAGACAACATCGTAGGTTCCGCTGCCGAGGCCGACATGGCCATGATCTACGGCATCGGCTTCCCTCCCTTCCGTGGCGGTCCGCTGCGTTACATCGACAGTGTTGGCGTTAAAGAATTCGTCGCGCTGTGTGACAAGTACGCGCACCTGGGTGGCATCTACGAAGCACCACAGATGCTCAAAGACATGGCCGCCAAGGGCGAGTCTTTCTTCGCCTAAGCCACGGACACAGGAGATTTAGAAATGAGCTTGAATCCAAAAGACGTTGTTATCGTCGATGCGGTCCGTACCCCCATGGGCAAGAGCCGTAATGGCCAGTTCCGTCACGTGCGTGCCGAAAAACTGTCAGCCCAGCTGATCCAGGCGCTGATGGCCCGTAACCCGAACTGGGACACCCAGCTCACTGAAGATGTAATTTGGGGCTGTGTAAACCAGACCAAAGAACAGGGCATGAACATCGCCCGTAACATCTCCATGCTGGCCGGTCTGCCGCGCACCAGCGCTGCACAAACCGTGAACCGTCTGTGTGGTTCTTCCATGCAGGCACTGCACTCCGCCTCACAAAGCATCATGACCGGCAACGGCGATGTATTTGTTATCGGTGGTGTAGAGCACATGGGCCACGTGGCCATGGATCACGGCATCGACCTGAACCCGGAAATGTCCAAAGTGGCTGCCAAGGCATCCAACATGATGGGCCTGACCGCGGAAATGCTGGGCAAGATGCACGGCATCACCCGTGAACAACAGGACGCCTTCGGCGTTCGTTCACACCGCCTGGCGTGGGAAGCCACCCAGCAGGGTCGTTGGGACAACGAAATCGTGCCCATCGAAGGCCACGACCAGAACGGTCACAAAGTGCTGTGCGAAATCGACGAAGTAATCCGTCCCGGCGCCAGCATCGAAGACATGCAGAAACTGCGTCCGGTATTCGATCCGGCCAACGGTACCGTCACTGCCGGCACCTCCTCTGCCCTGTCTGACGGTGCCTCCGCCATGCTGGTGATGAGCGCCGAGCGTGCCCAGGCCCTGGGCCTGAAGCCCCGCGCCAAGATCCGCTCCATGGCCGTTGCCGGTTGTGACGCAGCCATCATGGGTTACGGTCCCGTACCGGCCACCCAGAAAGCGCTGGCCCGTGCTGGCCTGACCATCGACGACATCGACTATGTAGAACTGAACGAAGCGTTCGCTGCACAGTCCCTGCCGGTGGCCAAGGACCTGAAGCTGATCGACAAGATGGAAGAGAAAGTGAACCTGAACGGCGGCGCCATCGCCCTGGGTCACCCGCTGGGCTGCTCCGGTGCGCGTATCACCGGCACCCTGCTGAACGTCATGGAATGGAAAGACGGCCAAATCGGTCTTGCCACCATGTGTATCGGCCTGGGTCAGGGTATTGCTACCGTCATTGAACGGGTTTGATAAACGCCTGATGCCCAAAGCCTGACGCCGGATGCAATTCGGCGCTCAGGCCCGGCAACGCATTTCCGGCCCGCCTCACAAGGGCAGGACTGGAAACAAAAAACCCCGGCTTACCCGCCGGGGTTTTTCTTTGTTGGGCCTACAAATTTTCATCAATGTCTTGGCGCCCAAGCACCCGCATGATTTCGACCACACTGCCATTGACTCGATAGTAAATACTATCCACTCCACAGACACTACGACGATAACCTTCCTGAATATACTCAACCGAAGGGTAGAGACGAGGTGCTTGTGCGATACGCTCAAAACGCTGAATCAGAGCCTCAAAATACCGAACCGCCTGCTCTTCACCAAATATCTCAACACCGCGCCAGTAAATTCGAGCCACATCCCTTTTGGCCGCATTACTGAGTTTATACGTCATCCCTTCCCAATCCGTCCTGGATCTCTTTCAGCAGCTCATCTGAACTCTGCCTCGTAAAACCAGCCTGTTCCGCTTCGCGCAATTTGGCGCGAATTACCTGCACCTCACGAGCACCTTCCTGCTCGCGCAACTGGCGTTCGCGAATCAGCTCACGCACCACTTCACTCTCATTACCGTAGTGTCCGGTCTCGATCTGGATCTTGATCCAGCTATCCTGCTGCTCTGTCACAGTAATGCTCTTCTTCACCATTGCCATACGAAACCTCACGCAGACGAACTTATACTACCAGGTAGTATAAAATCCGCACGCGGGAAGGAAAATGCCGCTCGTCTGCCTACCAATCCCAGGGTAGTACGGCGTGTCGCCCGGTGCGGCTTGTTGATAGCCCGCTCAGGTCACCGTCGCCATACTGATCCAGTGCTCCAGAATACTGAGCCTACGGGTAGCCAGACATCAGCCAGCCACCACCTGATCCGTAGGAGACTTGCCAAGTTGTGGATGTCTTGTTGTTCGTTTGTTGTTCGGTAGGCTTACCCGCCGGGGTTTTTCTTTTTTTAACACCAGACTGACCTGTTCTGCATAACCGGGCCTTTCTGCCCCTCGTCTCCCCCACCGTGCCTTCGGTACAGTAACGGTTCTGTCACCAGAACAGGCTGAAGCGCCGCCGACAACAGAGCATCATTCAAGTCGCGTACTCACCGCCGCGTGAGCGCTGCTTTCTCCACCACAGAGGGCAAGACGGCAACGCGTGATCAGCCTGCATCAAGGAGGAAGCCTTCATGCTTGACTGGATTGCACAGCATCAAAAAATCCTTTCTGTCGTCGCCAGTTTCAGCTCACTGGTTATCTGGATCGTTTACGCGCAACTCCTCTATCTGGGTTTCCGCCGGCAACGCAGCCCGCGCCTGATCATTAATCGTGGGCGCAACAAGGACATCAATGCGCTCTGCCTGATCAGCAACATGAGCGCCGAATCCGTTTTCGTGCAATACATCATCGCCGAACTCCATACCTCCCAGGGCACCATCACCATGGATGTGACGGATTTCGAGCAGGAGTACAACAAGGGCGACGAAAACCCGGAAAGACACAATCCCACTTCAGGCGCAGTGAATGTGTCGGAGAACACACGCCAGGGCCCGATTAAACCGGGCGGCTTCTCCCATATCGGCACGTTCAAGGAATTGGTTGAGCGCATCGCCCGCTGTGAGGGCATCAAGATGGACGGGCACATGCCCCAGGGAGATCTGGAGTTCACCCACCTGACCCTGCGGCTGATCGGTATCTATGGCCCCGAGAACAAACCCATCGGCGCCGAGCGGGGCTTCGATCTGGCTTACAACGCCAGTGAATTCTCTCTCAGCCCCGCCTCCTGGGACACCAAACAGCTGACCTCCATGAGACAGCGCCACAAGCTCAAGAAGATTGTGGAACAGCTCAACGCCTCGAACATTACGTCGTCATCGCCTTTTCAGGATGCGGTAAAGGAAGCGCAGACGAGCTAGCAGGCCAAGCTTACTCAATGAGGCAACGGGGCGGGAGATTCGGCCAGGCAGCGATACGGTGCAGACCTGCCTGACCATCAGTGGCGGCCCTGGCGCCGCCACAGGCGGACTTATGAATCGGCCTTGTTCTGCTGGGCCGCTTCCAGTGCCACGATTTTTGCGTGCATGGTGCGCATCAGGTCCAGCATTTCCTGGCGCTCATCGTGGGCAACCAGATTGTTGGCTTCCCGCTCGGCGCGCTGCTCGCTTTCGTGTACTTCCTGAGTCGCGCTCACAATGATGGCAATAAACAGGTTCAGCACCATAAAACTGGAAATCAAAATGAAGGGCACAAAGAAGATCCAGGCCATGGGGTACACCTCCATCACAGGCCGGGCGATCCCCATGGACCAGCTTTCCAGGGTCATGATCTGGAACAGGCTATAGATGCTGGCGCCCAGAGTGCCAAACCACTGTGGAAACGCCTCACCGAACAGCTCGGTGCCCATCACCGCAAAAATGTAGAACATCATCAGCAACAGCGCCGCCGTCCAGCCGATGCCGGGCAACGCCTGCATCAGGGATTCCACCAACATACGCAGCCGCTTCACCGATGACAGCAGGCGCAGCACCCGCAGAATGCGCAAACTCCGCAAGATGGCCAAAGGCCCGGAGGCTGGCGCCAGGGAAATGGCGACGATCAGGAAATCAAACACATTCCAGCCGGAGCGGAAAAAACGCGGGCCAAAAGCCACCAGCTTGAGCGCGATCTCCGCCGTAAACGCCACCAGAATCAACTGATTCACCAGGCTGAGCCACTGCCCTGCCCGCTCCTGGGCCACCGCGGAGGTTTCCACCCCGAGGATAATGGCATTCAGGAGAATCAGCGCGGTAATGCTGTTCGCGAATAACGAGGACTCAAGCCAAACGGTCAGACGCTGGCGCCAGCCATAAGAGGGAACGGAAGAAGACGAGGCCTGCATGAAACATCACCCAACGAGATAAAAGCCGCGAGTATACCTGATCTGTCCATGGGTATTGATAGCGTACGGTCGGGCAAGCAGGTCAATTGGTCGCTGCTCTAGCACCCTTTGCGAGCGGGTTAACGCACGGGACAAGGCCCGGGCATCACTCAGGGACGAGCAGGGAAAACCACCACCTCATCGCCCTCCTGCCATACCGGCAGCTTGATCATGGTTTGCAGAAAGAGTGGGTTTTCCAACCAGCCCTGTAACCACCGCTGCAGATTCGGGTAAGGCAGCTGGCCAAATACATCGCGATCGACATGGGCGAATTGGCGGACAAACGGCATCACACCAATATCCGCGATGGTCGGGGCATCCCCAAGCAAGTAAGCGCTGCTCTCCAGCAACGACTCCAGAACCTGAAGAAAGGCCTCTCCCCGTTGCCGATACTCGGTCTGAGTCATCTCGACATGGCGGTCGGCGTATTTATAACGATCCAGCCAATACTTGAACTCATTATCGTTTTGCTCAATCAACGCATTCGCCTGATCCAGGACCGTTGCGTCTAAAAGCCCCTGTGGATCCTGCTGCTCCAGCGCCCACACCATGATATCCCGGCTTTCTTCAATCACAGCACCATCGGCCAGCAGCAAAACGGGCACGGTGCCTTTAGGGCTTATCGCCAGCATTTGCGCAGGCTTGTTCTTCAAGGTCACTTCCCGCAGCTCAACCTGCAAACCCGAAAACCAAACGCCCAGGCGGGCACGCATGGCATAGGGACAGCGCCGAAAGGAATACAGACAATCAAGTGAGGCCGTCATAGCGATAGTTCACAACTGGATCAGGGGTGTATTTATGCAACAGGGAACCGGTATGTCTGCTCACCACCAAAATGGTTGTCGATAAACTCAACTCATAAGGTGCGTAGAGGGAAAGGATACTATTGAACCGATGCCCCGTCCCGGGACACTCTACTCATCGCCATTGGGGGGTGTCCTTTTCTTTTTAACTTCACAGATCAACCACTACACGTGATCAGTATTTGGGAAATGGGAGACCTGACCCTCGCGTTTCGCTTTTTCTTCACAGGCCAAAATCAGGGAGAGAACCGGAGGGTGTACTCTCCTTTCCAGCCGCCAGGCCCAATACCCGGAAACTTCATGGCAGAGGCAATCATGAGAAAGCGTCTTTCAAGGTCAGAGTGATCCAGGTCCGACTGCATGATGTCCACCGAAGATACCGTCCCATCACCGCTCACCTCAAGCCTCAGCGTTACATTTCCTGCCAGGAAAGGCTCGTCTCTCAATGCTCTTCGGTATTGGCTATCAAATTTGGGGGTATAACGGCAAAACGTGTGGTTAATCAGTGATAAAGTCGATTTGTCTACAACTCCCGCTTCACAAGACCCATCCCCCAAACTGCTCTTATATTTGTCAGCAACCAGCGGGCGAGACTCAGCTACAGAAAAATTCCCATTATCTTCGGAGGCGATCACAGCCTCAAAAAGCAATGACATGCTCAACATTAGAAAGAAAGATTTCATGAATTTCTCGAGTTTAAGCTCAGAGGCATTGGGCATTTGAGGCATTGGGGTCAGGTCTTGTAGCGTGCGTTAAAACACTATGCACGATGAAAGACCTCGTATCTTGAAGATGCCGAGATAAAACAGGATGGTAACCCTGATGAATCGGCCGGGCCGACTGAGACTGGCAAGACTTTAGGCAATTAGCCTGTGGGTCAGATAAGTCCGTCGGTCCGTTGTCTCTTTCATCTATTTCGAAGGGTAACTTAGGCCGGGCAGCATGCCCAGAGCCTGGATACGAGGAAGATCATGATGAATGAGTGTCCACTCCCCCTTTAGTGAGGCAGTCCTAAACTAGAGTTTTCTACTTTCTGGCGATACACCGCTGGCGGTATGTCACCCAAGCTTTCATGCGGACGCTCGTCGTTGTAATCCAGCATCCACAGCCAGGCCATTTCCCGAACCTGGCCCAGACTCTCGAACAGATAGGCGTCCAGGAACTCATAACGGAACGACCCGTTAAATCGCTCGACGAAGCCGTTCTGTTGCGGTTTGCCAGGCTGGATGTAGGCGACCTCAATGCCTTTCTCTTCACACCAGTCATAGAACTCCGCTGCGATCAGCTCTGGCCCGTTATCCACCCTGATCTGGTTTGGCAGCCCACGCTCTTGCTCAAGGCGCTCCAGCGTCCGCACTACACGTCCTGCCGGGAGGCTGGCATCCACTTCGATGGCGAGACACTCGCGAGTGCCCTCATCGATGATATTCAGCGTACGGAAGCGCTTGCCGCAATAAAGCGTGTCGTGCATAAAATCCAATGCCCACTGCTTGTTCGGATACATGCTGACCTCCAGCGGTTTGGCGATACGCTTGGGCAATACTCGCTTCGTGCGCCTGCGCAAATTCAGGCCCATCTGGCAATATACGCGGTAGACACGCTTGTGGTTGAAAGGCAGGCCTTTGTTCCTAATGCGCTTGTAGCACTTCCAGAAGCCTGCCCTCGGTGACTTCTTGAGTTGCTCGTTCAGCGCATCAATGACAGCAGCATCCGCTACACGCCAGTCCCGGGGCTTGCGGTAGTAGCTCGCCCGCCCCAGACCGACCAGCTTACAGGCGTGAGTGATCGATAATCCAAATTCGACCAGAGTCGTTGCCGACTCGCGTCTCTCCGCTGTCACCAACCCTTTTTTTCGAATAGATCCTTCAGGGCAGCATTTTCCAGGCTCAGATCAGCAAACATCTGCTTGAGTTTGGCATTCTCGTCCTGAAGCTCCTTGAGCTTCTTCACATCCGACGCTTCCATGCCACCGTACTTGCTCTTCCAGTTGTAATAGGTGGCATTGCTGATGCCATGCTTTCGGCAGATCTCCTCGACTTTCATGCCCGCATCGACCTCTTTGAGGATTGATACGATCTGAGTTTCAGTAAACCGTGATTTCTTCATAGTCGTCTCCTGAGATGTGATATTCCCAGAAAACTCTAATCAGGTCTGTCTCAGTTTAGGGGGAGTGGACATGAGCATGCCGTTGGTATCGACGTGTCCAAGAAGAAACTCGATATCTGCGTTGTCTCTGCCAACAAGACCAAAACCAAAGTTCTTAAGAACACGCCAGCAGGTCATGGTGAATTGGAGAGATGGTTAAGACAGCGCGACCTGCCAAAAACAACGCCTGTTGTTCTTGAGGCTACAGGCCCTTACAGCGAAAGAGTCGCGACAATGCTCGCTGATGCTGGCTGGGCAATAAGTGTCGTAAACCCAGTTCGCATAACGGGTTTCGCCCAAAGTGAATTAAGCCGAAACAAGACAGACAAAGCGGATGCCAAACTCATTGCCCGTTTTGCACAGAAAGCAGAACTTCAACTCTGGCAACCCCCGAGCCTGGCTGTGCGAGAACTACGCGCCTTGGTTGACCGACTACAAGCTTTGATAGATATGCGTCAGCAGGAGCTGAACAGGCTTGAGGCCATTGATCAGGGATCGGTAATCAGCGTTGGGGATATGGTTAGAGAGCATATTGATTGGCTGAATAGCGAAATCAAGAATGTACAATCTGAGATTGATGACCATATTGATGGCAACCCCGAGCTGAAACATGACGCCGAGCTGATGGAGAGCATTCCTGGTATCGGTAAGCGAGCTTCCGCCCAGTTCTTGGCTTATATCGGAGATGTCAGACGCTTTAAAAGCGCAAAGGCCCTAGCCGCGTTTATCGGTGTCACACCTCGACAGAAACAGTCAGGCACTTCCCTGAATGGCCGGAGCAGCTTATCTAGGGCCGGACACACCGCTGCCAGAAAGGCGCTGTTCATGCCTGGCATGGTTGCCAAGCATCACAACCCCGTCATCATCGCCATGGCCCAACGCCTAGAACAACGTGGGCTGACCCCGAAAGCCATCGTAGGCGCGAGCATGCGAAAACTGGTGCACCTGATTTATGGTGTGTTGAAATCAGGCCAGCCCTTTAAGGCAGAAATACCAATGGCGGGGATTGAAGTTCAAGAGGGTATCTGACCCCAGCTTCACAAAAGCTAACTCTGACTTGCAAGATAAGCAAGCTCATCTTTATAAGCCATAAGTGGCTCATATAGCCTTTGATAGCCCGTACCAACAGCACCTTTAAATTGAGTAAGCGTTGGCCTGTGCTCCCCGTTAGCCATGACGTGATCCCGTGAAATTCCAGGATAAGGGTCAATAAAAACGATTTCCTCTATTCCAAGCTGTAACGCTTTTTTAGAACAAAGCTCACAAGGACTCGCTGTAGAGAACAGTTTCCCCCCTCTAACAGAGGCCCCACCATACTTTGTTATCTGCAAAAAGGCATTTTCTTCAGCATGAAGGGACCTAGTGTGTACTTGATTTTTATCCCCTCTCAAATCATTTTCTGTATCCTTAAAACAATATGAGAGAGGCCTTCCAGTCAAATCGGTAATATCATCCAAAAGAATTTTATTCTTTTTCTCAAGCTGCCCCCTGAAATCAACGTTGTTTCTCTCATAATCACTATACGCAACATGATCGAATTCCGTTAGAGCACCTTTCACGCTTCTCAATGCACATGGAACTTGACTTGCAGGAACATCATTCCAACCAACAGCTCTTATTGAATAGTCATCACCAGTTACAACCGCGCCAACTTGTCTAGAGATACATCCCGAATTCATTTTTGCAGTAAAAGCTATTTGCATCACCCTTTCGATTGATGTAGGAGAAACCAAGCCTGGGTGAAGCATAAGAGAGAAATACCATAGGAGCTGTGATTTAAGAACATTTGTATTTGAAATCTCCCCCCTTGGGTTAAAAATATGAATATCTGAAAACTGAAGGCATTTTCTTACATCTGTAACAGTAATTTTCTCAGCCCAGTCATCTGGGCTATACAGCTCACTTCTCCTAAAAGCCTTACCCGACTCCGTCTCATCAAGCAAAGAAAGCTGATCCGGGTCAAATTTGTGAACCTGATGAAGATACCTTGTTCTTGCGTCATCTGGAGCATTAATAGAAATCAGGTAGAATGCAGAATATCTATCCTTAAAAAACCGTGCCTCGTAGGGATTTCTGATAGCATCAATAACCACATAACATGGATCTCTGAGCTCTCTCAAGCACTTAATTACTCGATTAATTGTAATAGGCAACGTAAATATTGCATGCTTATTAAATGGTTGAGCCTTGTAATCTAGGTCGATATCACCCACTCGCCTCAATGAGTTGCCTGCACTCTGATACGCCGCAACGTAAAGCCCCTCGTCAATTTTTGTCAACGCCGCCTTTAGATCTCTCGTAAACCTTCTAACATTAACCAAAAGTCGCAAGAACGATTTATCAGTAAACCCAGACACATCAACATCACCATCATGATCCAGAAGCATCGATATATCTTTAGCATACTTATTAACCAAGTCATTCCTTAACTCAACAACACTGCTTACAGCACTGGAGATCTCGCTCTTATTAATTTTCTCTTTATTTCTATGCTTAAATATGAAATCAACAACTTTATCTTTATCCTTTCTCATAAAATATGCGGATATAAGATCTGAAATTTTTATCGATATGAATCCGCTCCAGTTTTCCTCAGCGTAGTTCCTTAGTATCTCATACCTTCTACGATTCAAACCCTTATAGAAATCAACTCCGCTCTGTACAACATCAGTAAGATTAGGAAAAAACTGATCAGAACGCCTTTTTTCTAGTATTGAGGCAGCAGTAGTGCAACCCGACCCTGTACGCCCGGTCAGACCAACCACAATAAATTTTTTTCTTTCAAGAAATATCTCATCTAGTGTACTAGCCATTATTCTCACTTTTTCCAAATCATATAATTCTTGGGAACCGGGGTCAGGTCTTGCATTGTGCGCTAAGACAAGATTCAAACACTTAGCACCATGAAATAGCTTATCCCTGCTTCCCCGAAAAATTCATTCAGCCCTTAACTTCTCCAACCTTTCTTTGAACACATCCCGATATGGCTCTGGATATGGCTTCGTACTCATAAAACCCTTGTCACAAAGATCCAGCCATCGTGATAGGGCCGAAGCATATGAATATCCATCACGATGATTTAAACCTTGCAGGTAAAGATCTGGCAGATACACCATGTCTTCCGCATCCCACCATTCACCTTTTACCTTCCAAGCACCTTCACCACACCAAGACAAAAGCGTTTCTCCACCTTGTATCTCATCAAGAGAATCGCCATCTACATAGACGCCTTTTGTGTAAATCCCCTGCTTTGCCAAAATTGCCAAGCAGGCAGTCAAATCTGCTCTCGCCTTCCAGTAACAGAATGACCAATCATTACAAAGATAAAACCGGCTTATCTCATTATCACCAACAGCCCCTACCTTTTCCTGAATAACCAAAAGAGCCTCATCTGGGTATTCACATTTTCTAGGCACCAAAAGAAACGCATAGAGAAATATATCTTTCCGGTCCCCCAAAAGGCTCAAAACAAAATCTTTAAACACTGCTGGCCGCTTATAAAAGTTGTATGTTGGGTAAATCTTCCCTGAGGCACCATCCACCCAAGATCTATTTGCGTTAAACAATTCACATGCATCATCTAATGCTGATTCTGTCAGCTTCAGTGTTAACTGGTCCAAGCTCTGCATGTCCGAAATTGACAAATCATGACCAAAGAAACGTGGAATCTGATTTTTGTGTACACCATGACTCTCAAACAGATTAAGAAATCGCTCGGCGATTAGCTCTTCCTCTTCTGGCTGTTTCTTCCACCAACGAGAAACCCTGTCCCAGATTGAAAGACCAGCTTCAATTTCTCCAAGTACCATCTCTTTTCCTTGGTCTCATGCGACTGTTCACCTTTTTATTTCACGCGATGCGCAGGTCACGTGAGGAACATTAGGGTCAGGTCTTGCCCCGTGCGCCTTAGACTCAACACTTCACCGCACCCCGACACTTCGGAAATGCACTACACCCCCAAAACTGCTGCCCTGCATTCTTCCCTGAGCGAGCTTTGCGCAGCACCATCACTCACCACACTGATGACAAGCACGCGCAACGGGTTGAGCAGCGACGTCCACACCAGAGGGAGCCTCTATCGGCTTAACTACTTGTCGCTCGATCTGCTTGTTTGCCCCTTCCTGCTCATTGGCCGTTACTTCAACGCTCTGCCCTTCAATCTGCTCGGATTTCTCTTGGGACGAATCGTACTGCACAGGAAAAAGCACAGCCTCAACCTGCTGACGAATATCTGCCACCCCATATCCCCTGGCCGCCCTGATTCTCAGCAGCGGCAACCCAGCCGATTCACAGGCTCGCTCCAGAAAGGCATCCCGCTTCTGCCGTTTGGCCGAACCATGGCTGGCATCATCCAGCTCAATGGCCAGTTTTACGGCGCAGTCGTGTGGGTCGCAGAGGAGGAAATCGACGTGTTTGGCGGAAATCTTGTTGAAGGCTTGTTGCCAGTTGGATCGGTTGAGGCCTTTCTGGGGAGCAAGCACGTCCGCCACGCGGACTTTGGAGAAGATGAGGGCCTTGTCGCCCACGGCTTGAGTGAGCACGCCGTAGAAAGAGCGTTCGGCTTTGGAAAGCAGATAGGGTTTGCGGCGATAGCCGAAGGTAGACGCTCCGCCGCCGGCCCGTTTCTGTTGGGCCAGGATCAGGATGACGCCAATGGCGATAGCCAGTAGAACGCCTAATTCCACAGGCTTATCTCCCGTTTGGCGGTAAACGGGCGCAGTAGTGCTGAATATGGTGATAACCGGACTGGCATCCCTTCCCCTGAGTCACATTACAGGCCGTGCCACCCTGGCCAGCCGTTGTTATTGGTATCTTTCTATTTGTGATCCAGTTCCGAATGTACACAATCTTCGAGCGCAAATAAATGAATAAGCTTCAGAGGCTTTGTTTCTGTGTTGGGGATCAACGGTAAAAGTAATGATTCGCCCCTCTAGTGGGGCTCCTACGCCTCCTATGCTCGTGCCTTGATCTGCCAGCAGGCGGCGTTGAATTTCACGGTATCGCCGAACACACAGGGCTCGAAGGCTTCTCTGACCACGGTAATGAGACGGGCTTGTGTCTTTTCGTCCAGGTCGGGGAAAACGCGGCCGAGCGGGCCCAGGCGGGTGAAGTAGCCGACCAGCTCGCTCTCGGGGAAGGTGCATTCGAAATCCAGTGGTTCGATGCTGATGTGATGCCAGTGCGCAGCTTCAAGAAGGCTTTCCACACGTTTGGCGTCTGCGAATGCGAACTGCCCGGGGGCGTCCGGGGCTTGTTGTGGCAGCGTGACGATGGATTTGGCCGCCCGGGCGGCAGCGGTCATGAAGGGGGTTTCTTGCGGGGAGCGCCAGGCCACGAACAGCCCGGGGGCGTCTGTGGTAGCGGCACGCCTCAGGTTCTGGAAGGCCTTGATAGGATCGTCGAAGAACATGATGCCGAAGCGCGAGACCAGCATGTCGTACCGGCTTTCACCAAAATCATGGGTCTCTGCATCGGCACAGATAAACTCTACGCCCGCCTTTTCTGCGCCGTTCTTTTCCGTACCCTGCCGTGCCGCCTCGATCATGACCTCGGAAATATCGACGCCTGTTGCCTGCCCCTCACCCCGGGTATAACGGCTGATCGCGCGAGTTGTGCCGCCGGTACCGCAGCCGATATCGAGAACGCGCTGCGGCGACTGGCATTCCACCGCCTCAGCCAGCAAGCCCTCGATGGGTTTGAACAGGTGATCAATCAGCCGCTGGGATTCCACCCAATTGCGCCCACCCACGCTTTTCCACAGCGTTGACGGGTTGTCGGGTGTCTCTGTTGAACGGTTCATGCTCACTCTCCGGGAGGCGCTGTCTTGATATTACCGGTTAGCTTGCCACTTCAAGTCGGCTTGAGGTCAAGCAACGTTTTTTTGGGGAGGAGTAAAAAGTTCGCGCCTCAAGTGGCGCTCCTACAAAAGGGAGCCAGCATCGTCTGCGGCAAGTTGGCATGGTTCCCGCAGTAACGTGCCTGGTGGCCAGCGAAAGTGCTGGCCGAACCCTTTGTGGTCCCGGACCAGAGCAAGAGGTAAGCCCCCATGGATTCTGTATCCATCAAAGACCTGATGAGCACGCGTTTTGCGACGATTCACCCGGAGATGCCGGTGGTGGAAGCCTCCAGCAACCTGATCAAACTGGACATGCTGGGCAGCCCGGTCACCGATGACGCCGGTACGCTGGTGGGCTGGATCAGTGAGCGCGAATGCCTGCAGGCGGCGCTGCAGGTGGTGTATCACAACCAGCGCGTGGCCACGGTTAAAGACTTGATGCAAAGCGAGGTGCTCACGGTATCGCTCACCGATGACGTGCTTAGCCTGGCCCAGCAAATGCTGGCCGCCAAGCCCAAGATCTACCCGGTGGTGGATGCGGCCAACAAGGTGGTCGGCGTTATCAGCCGCCGCCACATCCTCAATATGCTGGACCAGAAGCTGGCCGAGCTGTGCCAAAAGGCGGGCTAGCCTGCCACCTGGCGCAGCTCAACAGCCTGATTTGCGCACTTTTGGTGCCCAACATGCTCGCACCGGTGTGCCGCTGTGGTGCACAAGATGCGCCGCCCTGACCGTAATGCGGCTCACTGAAGAGAAGCAGCGCTGTACCAGCGTCTTCACCATGCGAGCATGTTTTCCCACCAATCCCGAAGTCTGAGAGGGTTGAGGGAAGCGATGTTTACATCGCGAAGGCTTCACTGAACGGATGTTTTTGCCAGGCGTCCGGCAACGTGTGAGGGGTTCGCAATACGGCAAGCAAACGGCGGGAAGAGCATTGTTCCCTCTAATCCACGAAGAACAAAAAAAGCGAGCCTCTGGTGGAGGCTCGCTTTATCAGAATGCCGATTCCGGTCCGTAGCGGCGATCAGCCTTTCTTGGGAGCTGGCCGGTAGGGGTGCAACCAGCTGAGGAAAGCATCTACCCCGCGGGTTTGAATCCACACCTTGCCTTCACCGCTAAAGCGGCAAACAAAGCCTTCACCCGAGAAGAACAGGGATTTGTAGCCACCCACCTTGGACACCTTGTAGTCCAGGCCATCGGTGAACGCCACGATGTTGCCGGTATCGACCACGTAGTCGCCTTTCACATCAATTTCGATCATGGCCCCGTAGGTGTTGAACCACAGGTCGCCCTGGCCTTTGGCGCGGATCAGAAACAGGCTTTCGCCGGAGAAGAAGCCCTTGGTGAGCCCCTGCCACTTACTTTCCACTTCCACTTCTGGCCCAGCGGCCACGAAGGCGGAGTTCTGCAGGTAAATGGTGTCATCGTTCAGAAAAACATGGCCCATGTCGCCGGGGGCGGCGGGCGCAATGCCAATTTCACCCGGGCCACCGGCTGCGGTGAACTCGTTGATGAAAATGGATTCGCCAGTCATCAGCCGGCCCAGGCCACCGCGCATGCGGGTTTTCATTTCCAGGTGCGTATCCATGGTGGCCATGGCGGACGCTTCTACCTTGATCTTCTGGTTGGCTGGCACAGTAACGGTAAGGAAACTGAAGTCCGGGCGCCCTTCAATTCTGAAGGCATAGCCCGGATGATCTTTGTCACTTTCGATGACGGCACTGCCGTCATTGCTGGGCGCAACGTCCCCGGCGGCATTGTTATCGGCGACAGGTGCAGGCGCAGGCTCTGCAACGGTTTCACTGGCCGCCTGTTCAAGCGTCACACCAATATTCAGCTTCTGCAGCGCGGTGCGGAATTTCTCTGCCACGTCCGGTGTTACATTCTTGCGAATAACCACTGGCGCACTGCGCAGCACTTTTGAGGCCTTTTCTTCTTCGGTTTTGAACAACGCGGCAAAGCCGGTAATGGCCTGCTGCAACGCAGTTTCATCGAAATCATGGTGAATGCGAATATCCACTGTCTCGCTCATGTCATGCCTCCTATGCGCGACGCTGTTTCAGGCCTGGCGACATGGCCCAGCCAAAACTGTCAGGGTTATGGGACTGGCACCACACCGTTCCCTTGCCCTTGAATTTACACACCAAACCTTCCCCGCCGAGGAAGGACTGCAGCCAGCTGCTGCCGGCCTTGGTAATAGTGAAATCCAGCGTTTCATTGAAGGCCACGATATGGCCGGTATCGACGATGTATTCGCCATCCACTTCTACCGGGTAAATGGCGCCGAACGAATTCACTACCAGTTTCCCGCTGCCTTTCAGGTTCAGCCAGAAAATGCTTTCCCCGGATAACAGTGACTTGAACCCCTGCCAACCCAGGTCAATCTCGACGCCGGATTCACAGCAGAGAAAGGAGCCGCCCTGCACAATCAGGCTTTCGTTATCCAGCACATATTCCATCATGTCACCGGACAACGAGGTGCCCATGATTACTTCGCCCTGGCCACTGGGTACGGAGAAGTGGTTCAGGAACAGGGACTCACCGGCCACCATGCGTTTAACCGCTTTCAACAAACCGCCTTTGCCCCGCTTGTGGGTGGTGGTCTCAATGGCCATGTTGCCACTCATGGCAATCATGGCGCCGGCTTCGGCGGTGCAACTTTCGCCTTCTGCCAGGCTGATTCTGGCCGCCGCGTTACCGGGGCGGTGCAACAATTCAATATCCATTATTTTCCCCCGATTAGCGCAGCTTGGGATTAACCCAGCTGGAGATTCCACTGATTGAGCGAGTCTGAATCACCACGCGCCCTTTTCCCTGTACCCGTGTCACCAGGCCCTCGCCACTGAAAAAGCTGGAAAACAGGCCTGCCGCAAGCTGCAGCTTGAGTTTGATGGTCGGGTCGTAGGCCACCAGGTGGCTGGTATCAACGATAAATTCACCATCCACTTCCCGATCCAGAAGCGCACCGTAGGCGCCATACCAAACCTTGCCGGTGCCTTTCACTTCCAGCCGGAACAAGCCTTCACGGGCAATCCAGGAAATGAAGCCGGCCCAGCGCAATCCCAATGAAACGGTTTCCTCGCACGCCAGGAACGCTCCGGGTTGCAGGAACAGGCTGCCGTCTTTCAGTTCATGGCAACGGATTTCACCAGGCGTAGGCTGCACCACTGTCAGCCTCGCCGGGCTATCGGAGTGATTACTAAAGCGGCTGACAAACAAGGTTTCGCCACCGAGAAACTTGCGCAGCAGGCCACGCAACAGGCCGCCGTTAAAAATCGCTTTCAGATCCAGCCGGGCATCCATGCTCGACATGGCATCAGACTCGGTAATCACACTTTCACCGGGCTCCAGATCCATATCAATATAGGAAAACGCCGCGCCCCCCTTGATTTCAGCTTTCATTCTTTTTCCCCCAGTTCGCGTTCCGTGTTTTCATTCAGGTCATCCTTTTCCCTGTTGTCGTTGTCATTCCGCGGCATGGCTGCCACGGCTTCCCGGACCTGCCGCTGCAGGGCCAGAAACTCTGCATCCAGATTGCGGTATTGACCATCAGAGCCGGCAATCATGGATTCCATATTTTCAATTCTGGCTGCGGTTGCCGGGTGGCTGCTGAGCAAAGGCATGATATTTTCCATCACGGCCTTGCTCTCTTCGTCTTCCAGCTTCTCCAGCCGCGCTTTTTCTTCTTCCATGATTTTTTCGAAAAACGACACCAGCCCATTGGGGTCGATGTCTGCCTTTTCCAGCAAATCAAAGCCGTGCTCATCCGCATCGGATTCAAAATCCCGGGAGTAACTCTGCGAAAGTAGCATGGGCGTGGCCGCCGCTATCATGGCCATCATGCCGTTGACGTCACCGAGCAATGCCTGCGCCGTGAGCGCCACCCCGGCACGGGCCATAATCTGCCTGACCCCGTGCTGCTCAGTCACATGGGATATTTCATGGGCCAGCACACCCAGCACTTCACTGGCGTTGTCTGCCCGCAACAGCAAGCCGGAGTTCAACACGATGTAGCCGCCCGGCAAGGCGAAGGCATTCAGCTCCGCATCATTGGCGATATAAACGTGGAAGTCGTAGCGGTCGTTGTCGGCGCTTTTCATTAAAGGCGCGATCAGGGCATCCAGTGATTCCCGGGCCGCGTCTGTCTCAATCATCGATTGGCCGATCTGGTATTGGGCCAGGGCACTTTCGCCCAGCGACTGCTCCCACTCGGCGGGCAGGGTGGGAGCGATCCAGCCGGTGATAACATCCATATACAGGACAAACAGCAACGGCACGGCCACCACCAGGCTGGCGACCGTCCCCAGCACGCTCCAGTTGAAAATGCGCAGACGACGAGCGCCAGCGACCTGCCGCGACAGGCCCTTATGCTGCTGGAAATGCGGGTTCTTCAATACGGAACGGTCGGAGGTGTAAAGCTGCCAATCGGGGTAATCCGGGTGCTCGAAAAACACCAGACGATCACTGGCGCCACCGAGACGCGCCTTGACGCCACCAAGCGGTAGCGCGACAGCGCCTGCGTCATTGCGGAACCGCACGGCGCTGGCATCAATGGTGATGCGGCCTGACGCCTTCCCCTTGGCGAAAGACTCATGGAATGCATGGCCATCGACCTGTTGTGTTGTCACGAACTCCTCCCTGATAGCGCACGAAAGCGCTATTGCCAGTGGCTTCCTGCTTGACGCCACGGCTCCCCGAAAAGGCTCTATTTATAGAGAAAACAGGGAGTCAGGTAAACCTTTGTCATCATTAACCTGCTAGGAAATTGGCATGAACAGAAGCGACACCGCTGACTGGATTATTTCGTGCCCGGTGAAGCACTCTTCGAGTCAAACCATTCAGACGCATCGGCGCCCCGCTCGAGTCCATTACACAACCCGCCCGGCACCTCCATCACCCAATCCCGAATCGCCCTAATCACCGGGTCATCCCGGCGATTTTCCGGGTACACCAGATAGAACGGTTTGCCTTCCAGTTCCGGGCCGAAGGGCTGAACCAGTCGCCCTTCTTCCAGTTCATCGGCAATCAGTGTGCGGCTCATCAGGGCCACGCCCTGCCCGCCGATGGCGGCGGAGATGGCGTGGGTTTCGTCGGAAAACACCAGCCCGGCACTGACATCCAGCCCCGCCACCTGGGCCCGTTTTTGCCAACCGGCCCAGTCCATGGGAGCCGCCAGGGCGCCGTGTGGACGAAAGTGAATCAGGGGGTGGTCGGTTAAGTCCGCCATGTTGTCCAGTTTCAGATAAGGGCTGCAGGCCGGAATAAAGGTGTTATCGAACAGCTTCTCCGCCACCAGCCCCGGCCAGTGGCCATCGCCATAACGGATGGCCAGGTCGGCGGTGACCCCGTCCAGGGCAACCGGTTCATGGGAGGCGTGGATGCGCAGGTCTATTTCCGGGTGCGCATCACGCAGCATGCAGACCCACGACAACAGCCAGCGCACGGCCACCGCTGGCGTGGTGGACAGCGTTGCTGCCAGGCGGGTCGGCGCCGCTTTCACGCGGTCCACCGCGTCACCAATGCTGTCGAAGGCCGCCTCCAGTGACACAAACAGCTCGCGGCCCTGTGGTGTCAGCAACAACTGCCGGGGCTTGCGTACAAACAGTGCCACACCCAGCGATTCCTCAAGGCCCCGAATATGGTGGCTGATGGCCGTGGCCGTAACAGACAACTCACTGGCGGCCTGCTTGGCACTTTCATGGCGGGCGGCGGCTTCAAAAGCGCGCAAGGCAGAAAGGGACGGTAACCGGCGAGGGCTCATGACTGAATTAAACTCATCTATTAATGAAAATAATGATCGTTTGTGGCGCCTTATTAGCCGGCACTAGGCTTGTCTTGTGCTTAACGATGAATGAGTTCAACTCACAAAACAAGGAGCCCACCATGACACACCTTCTGCAACTGGATGCCAGCGCCCGCCCCGGCCTTGCCGGTCAAGACGCCCACGGCTCCATCAGCCGCCGCCTGACACAACGCTTCATCAGCCGCTGGCAAGCGGCCTCTGCGAACACCGCCGTCACCCAGCGGGATCTGGGCGCTCCCCCTCCAGCCATTATCGATCAACCCTGGATCGAAGCGGCCTTTACACCAGCCGCCAATCAGCAGCCCTGGATGGCAGGCGTGCTGGCCGAAAGCGATCGGTTAATTGAGGAGCTGATTGCGGCAGATGTGCTGGTCATTGGCGCGCCGCTTTATAACTTTGGCATGCCCGCTGCACTGAAGGCATGGGTCGACCAGATCGTGCGCATGGGCCGCACGGTGGAGTATGACGAAACCCGGCCGGAGGATCCGTTCACCCCGCTGCTGGCTGATCGCCCTCGCCACGCGGTCATCCTGTCGTCACGGGGCGGCGCGGGCTTCAATCCCGGCGGCGATCTGGCCCACCTGAATCATCTGGAACCAGGCCTCACTACCGTGCTGCAGTTTATCGGCATTACCCGCATTCACTACATTGCGGTTGAGCATCAGGAAGAAGGCGGGGAACGGCTGGCCGCGTCTATTCGTCAGGCCGAGCATGAGGTGGATGCTTTGGTGGAGCAATTGCAGAGCGCTACCAGCGAAACGCCGCAAGCGGATTACGCGCTGGGCTAGGGCCTGGTAACACTACCGAGATAACGCCTGCTGGATGCATTTTTTCGTCCAGTGGTGTCAGCCGGTGTGCCGTGTAGTCATTCTACATAAACAACGGATGGCGCTGCTGGGCGGAAAAAGGGACCAGCCCTTCGGGTTGAGCCCCAAAAGCCGTCACTCGTCGTTATTCGTCACTCATTTGGAGTCACCAAACATCACTCCTCATGCCTAAATTGACGGCTTCTGGGGCTCAACAGGCATCATCTCGGTAGTGTTAACAGGCCCACCGCCAACATCGCAGGGGGCAAGTACTGACATGATGCCAGTACTTGCATGACGAACGCCCGCGCCAGGGATGGCAGGCCATTCGTCATGCAAGCTGATCCGTGACATTACTTAACGCCGCCGCACCAGACCATCTTCCAGCACCTGCTCGAAGTGGTCTTTGAGGGTCTCGCTGGCTGCACGGTAGTTCACACCCAGCGCTTTGCTGCGGCTGTTATCGAAGCGCAGTGGATACCCCACGTTACGGCTGATGAACTTGCGAGTCACCGGGCCCATGAACGGGCCGACCGCCCATACCACCGGCTTGGGCACTTTCATCATCGGGAAGGGATACTTGCGGCCAAATTGCTTGCGCAGCATCGCAGCGATGTCGAGCATGGTGACCGACTCGCTAACCAGGATATAGCGGCCTTCTGCTTGCTGGCTAAACGCACCCAGCAGATGCGCCTGAGCCACTTCACGCACATCCACCATGCCGTATTCCAGGTCCGGCACACCGGTGCGCAGCTTGCCGCGCCCCATGTCCAGCAGGGTACCGATACTGGCGGAGTTACTGGCGTTGGTGAGTGACGGGCCATACACCATGCCCGGGTTGATCGTGACCAGATCCCAACGGCTGGCTGCATCGCCGCCCTGGGCATCGTGGATTTTCCAGGCTTCGCGCTCCGCAGCCACCTTGGAATATTGATACGGGTTGTGATTGACACTGCTGGTGCTGTTCCAGTCCGCTTCGGTGAAGGCGCTCTTGCCCTTCATGTCGGTGGCATCACCGTACACGGAGGCCACGCTGCTGGTGAGCACCACACGCTTGAGGGTGTCGCAGCGATTAGCGGCATTGAGCACATTGCGGGTGCCTTCCACGGCCGGACGTACCAGCGCTTCATGGGCATCGGTAAAGCCATCCAGCACGAACGGCGAGGCGGTGTGCATGAGGATATCGCAACCCTGCATGGGCGCATCAAAACTGTCCACATCCAGCAAATCTGCCTTGAACAGCTTCAGGGTGCCGGGCGCAGATTCGGCAAGGCGCTTCAGGTGATCCACGCTTTTGGCCTTGTCGGGGTTGCGCACGGTGGCGTGCACAGTGTGGCCGGCTTCCAGCAGATCCTTGACGATCCAGCCAGCAATATAGCCGGACGCGCCGGTGACCATGACAGTGTGAGACATTGATCGCTCCTCATTTTGGCGAGGGGCTACGCTAGCACGGAATTTCGGCGTTGTGGGTGGCAGTTCACACCACGGGTGTTGTCAGTAAAGGCAGGCGGGGTCATCGATCATGCAGCTTTCTGCATGGAACGAAAGGAGGTCGGGCTTCCCGTGCGTTGAACGACTGACCGGGAACCCGACTTGGCAGGGTTTAGCTAACGCGCATTACTGGTTCAGTAACCATTCGCCACTGTCCAGAACCCGATTGTTAATCCGAATTTCAGCAATGTCACCGGCAAACAAGTTACCCGCGACACCCTGCCAACTATTGATCCCGATGGACCAGGGTTGGCCCGGCTCGACAATCAGCCCTTTCTGTTCATCAACGCCGGTGCGCATAACCAGCGAACCATCCACATACATCTGCACTTTCTCGCCATCGTTAACCAAGGCGATGTGGTACCAGTATTCGTTCATGACTTCCCAGGACCAGTTGTCGCTACCCTTGCCATTTTGCGATGTACTCACCCACTGGAACTCTTTCAGCGATGAAACATTCAGGCCCAGAGAGGCGTCACTGCCACCGCATGCGATTTCGTGATAGCTGCACACTTGTGAAATCTGCGGGCGGTGGTTAAGAATGCCCGACCAGCTATTGTCTTCAGAAACCCAGCCTTCCGGGAGCTTCACAATTGCCTCGATGGTATAGGTCGGCAAGTAACCCGACTTGCCCGATGCACTGTTCTCAAAGGTCAGCCCAGGTGCATTCGATTCAAGATAGTAGCCCCCGATATCGTTGTTACCTGAAAAACGCGCTGCACCGTTCGCATACCCAAAGGGCGGAGCTTGTGCAGCCACTTCAAAGAAATCAGCCACCGGCCCTTGTGGATCGTTGTGCGCCATGAGCACCAGGTTGTTGTTATTGCCTGAAGCATCCAGGAACTGTACCTCGCCACTGGTGGTGGTGACCTGATGGTCCCGGTCCAGGATCCAGTAAGCCTGGGTGCCGTCGATGTTGCCCGGTTCACTGGCGACATGGTGCTCGTTGAACTGACTGAAACGGCTGTCGAAGTCCATGGGAACACTGAACTCCCAGCGCGCAAGCTCATCCTGAGGCTGGCGCTGATCTTCCGGTATCGCGGCCACCCAGGGCGAGAAAGAACGGAAATCGAGCTTGCCGTTGGCTTCATCGAACCCCACCAGTTGCATCATGCCATTGCCGCCCCAGTACCCTGATTGATAATCCACAACCAGCATGACCACATCACGGCCATAGTTGTTTTTCCCAACCATCATGGCTTCACCGTGGTGATGGCCATTGAAGGTCAGGAAGATCTGGTCATTGCTGCGGATCAGGTTTTCCCAAAGCCTGGCACCATGATCAGTGAAGATGGCGGTTTCTCCGTCACCCGCAATATTCAGCAACTGGTGAGTGGTGAGAATGACCGGTAGCTCGGGGTGTTCATCCAGAATGGATTGCGCCCAGACCAGAGTCTGATCGGACGAGCGCCAGTCCAGGGCCAGAACCATAAATTGGCGCTCACCGGCAGAAAAAATATGGTAGCTACTGAAACCCGTGCTGTCGGTACCCTGGAAAGTCGTATAGTTACCCGCCTGCAAACTTGCCGGGAAGTGGGTCAGGTAGGGCTCGTCGGGCAATGCTCGTTCGTCATCCCACTGCCCGCTATTGAGCACATCATGGTTACCTGGCAACACGCTGTAAGGGGTTTCAGCATTGGCTTCCAGCACTTGTAGTGCCTGGCGGGCAAACACCCACTCCTGCGGGTCTCTCGCCCTGTCTACCACATCCCCAAGATGCAGGGTGAATTCAATATCCTGTTGTTGGTAGTTATCTGCAATCCATTGCGTTTGTGCCATAAAACGCTCTGGGGAATAGCGGGAGTATTTCTGGGTGTCGGGAATCACCGCTACGGAATAACTGTGAGCATTATTCTCGTCGGGCTTATCCGTCAGCTCACCTGAGCTACTTCCGCTACCACCACAAGCGGACAGAAACGTGGCCATCAAAGCAACCAGGCCAGCATTCCGCCATCGCGATCCGGGCAACAAACTCATCACATACCTCTAATGAATAACAATTAATGGAGCGGCAAACCTAAGTGCTACAGGTGACACTTCCATGAATTCAATTCAGAACGGGAGTGCAGCAACTAAAAAAGCGGCAACCGGATCACAATCACGACAGGGTTAACGACATGACTG
Source organism: Alcanivorax sp. DG881 (assembly GCF_000155615.1). GTDB lineage: Bacteria > Pseudomonadota > Gammaproteobacteria > Pseudomonadales > Alcanivoracaceae > Alcanivorax. The sequence goes on from NZ_DS989915.1 coordinate 911,183, forward strand.
CCGGAAATCGGCCCAGCGGCAACAACTTCATTTCCGTAATAGCGAGGGGCCAAGAGAGAGGGCAAAGGAAAGATTCGAGAGTGACGTCGTCAGCCGCCAGCGATCGGCGAATGACGTTTTCTGGTCAGAGGTGGAGCGGCTAATGACGGGATCAGGAGGCGCCCTCCGAGAGGGCGCCGACAATCACTGGCGAGATGGATTACCCGCGCGATCGGTTGAACTGCATCCAGACGGCCAGCCCCAGACCCCAGGCGGCATTGACGATCAGACCGCCCACCACCTTGGTGGCATTCACGTCCAGGCCTTTCATGGGGAACACCAGCAGCATGGCCACCAGAGTCGGACCGATGGCACCGATGACGATGGCGCTGAGCCAGAATTTCATGCTCTGCCAACGGCGGATAATCCACCACACCGGCAAGCCCCACACACCACCCCAGAAGGCCAGGGAAATCACTTGTGGTACACCCAGTGGCGGCACCGGGGTCATGTTCCATGGAAAGGCAGGAATAAGGCCGCCCAGCCAGAACAGGGCCAGCACGCCCTGATGGAACAGCAGAGTGGCGACAAAACCACCGGTGAAGGCCTGCAGCCATTGTTGTTTTGGGTTAGCCATGGAATCTCCGTCGGGTTGTGCTATCGGGTCACTAGCATATCCCACAACAGAGAAACGTGAGAGCCAAATCGCGGAGCTCGTCCTGGCTTTCATGAACGGGCCAAAGAATCAAACAGAGGCGGCATTGCGGATAATAAAAACCCCGGCCAAGGCCGGGGCAAACGAGGAATCAGCAGCAGTATTCGATTTCATTGTGTTCAGGTTCAGGCAAGGTGCAAATGCATCCTTTATCCCCTTTGGTGAACACTTGCCCTGCCACGGTAAGAATCCATACGGGGCACTTTCTTCAGCAATTCTTCGTAGCAGATGATCAAATTATCACCACATATTTAACCGACGTCTGTAAGCCTTCTCTTACTTTCCCATAGGAACTTAACCATTCCGCCCTGTTTTCGGCCCCGACAGGCGCGCACACAGGCGTGCCACCGGTGAAAGCTCGCACCGCTCATAAAGAAAGGCTGGACAGCATGGCAGCAGTAGTTTTACGCTAAAGCCGAATGTGAACACATGTTCATTAACACAGCGTAAACATTGTTCTTCTGCACAGGGTTTACGTACAGATTCGGTTAAGGCCATTGGCCTGCAGACTTGGCAGAGGAGGATACTCAAACGTTCCGGCATGCAGTTTTTACCGGTAACGAAATGAACAGGAACGGACGGTGACAGCAGCCCTCAGCGGCACTGTTCACGCCATGCCCCCGCTTGCAACAGCACCTGCATGCCGGGTTAGCGACAACCTCGAATAATGACAACGAAAGAGGAACCGTTATGCGTCAACCCACCCAGCCAGAGCCAGGTGCATCATCATCCATCTGGTCTCGACTGAGTACCATCACCGATTATTTTGCCTGGCCACTGCGCACCTCCCATTACCTGGAGCTGGTGAATCCGCTGTGGACCACCCACAAGCTGCAGGCCCGAGTAGTCAAAGTGTGGGATGAAACCAAAGACGCGCGCACGCTCACCCTGCGACCCGGCCTGAACTGGCGCGGGCACCGGGCGGGGCAGCATGTGCGAGTGGGGATCCCTGCCAATGGCAAGCATTACACCCGTACCTACACCATTTCCTCGCCCCCCGAGCGCGAAGACGACTGCTTCACGATCACGGTGAAGGCCATCGACAAGGGCACTATCTCCCACCACATCGTGCGCAATATCAAGGTAGGCGATTACCTGCCCATCGGCCTGCCGCAGGGGGATTTCTATCTGCCCGATGCGCAGCCGATTCAGCCGCTGTTTATTACCGCAGGCAGCGGCATCACCCCCGCGTTCAGCATGATCAACAGCCTGATTGCCCAGGGGCGCCTGCCGGATACGCACCATGTCCACTATGCCCCCCACGAGTTTGATGTGGTGCTGGGCAAGGAACTGAAGGCGATGGATCGCTACAACGATCGCTATAACCTGCATCTGATTTACAGTCGTGAAGGCGAAGACCCGAGCCGTAACCGTTTTTCCGCGGCACAGCTGGATGCGCTCTGCCCGGACTGGAAAGACCGGGACGTGTACGCCTGCGGCCCCCCTTCCCTGCTGGAAGCGATCGAGCAATGCATGGCCGAGGCGGGCTGTAGCCGCCGGCTGCATGTGGAGCGATTCCGCGCGCCCTTTACGGAGGTGCCCGCCGATGCGGTGGGTGGCCGTGTGCGCTTTGCCCAGAGCGATGTGGACACCGAAGGCGACAGCGACACCCCGCTGCTGAAAGTGGCCGAGGCGGCCGGCATGAACCCGCCCCACGGTTGCCGCATGGGGATCTGCCATACCTGTAACACCACCCTGGTTTCCGGGTGTGTGCGTGACCTGCGCACCGGCGAGGTACTGAACGAAGCAGGCAGCATTGTACAAACCTGCATCTGCGCCGCCGCCGGCGACTGCGAACTGGATTTGTGAGGGAAGAATAATGAAAACCCATCAATACCCGGTCGACCTGACCGATGAACAGATCGAAGAATTCGGTAACGAGCTGGAAGCCATTCGCAACGAGGTGTTTGATTCCCGGGGCGACCGTGACCGCGCCTATATCCTCAAGGTGATCAAGACCCAGCGCACCATGGCGGTAAGCTCCCGCTTTGTGATTTACCTGTCGCTGTTTTTCATTCCCGCCTGGGGACACGCGCTGGCCACCTGGCCGGTGGCACTCACCCTCATGGGCCTGGGCGTGTTCGCGCTCGGCATCGCCAAGATCCTGGAAAACATGGAGATTGCCCACAACGTGCTGCACGCCCAGTGGGACTGGATGAAGGACCCGGAAATCCAGTCCAACACCTGGGAATGGGACACCATGAGCCCCTCGGACCGCTGGATGCATTCGCACAATGTGGTGCACCACACCTGGACCAATGTGCTGGAAAAAGATCTGGATGTGGGCTACGGCATCATGCGGGTAACACCCATGCAGAAATGGAAGCCGGCATTTTTGTTGCAGCCGATCTATTTCATTCTGCTGATGCTGTTGTTCGAGGAAGGCGTGGCTGTCCATGAGCAGGCCATTGATGACCACCTGAAAGGCAAGAACAAGCTGAAGGACTTTACACCCCTGTTAAAGCGTATCGGCTACAAGATCTGGCGACAGGTGGCCAAGGATTATATTGCCTGGCCGCTGGCGGCGGCACTGGTGGCGATCCCGATTTCCTTCTACGTGCCCTTCTCGCCCTTGCTGGTGTTTGGCATGGTGGCCGGCGCCAATGCGGTGGCCAACCTGATCCGCAACATCTGGGCGTTCACCATTATTTTCTGCGGGCACTTCCCCGCCGGGGCCCACAACTTCACCCTGGAGCAGGTGGAAGGAGAAACCCGTGGTCGCTGGTATCTGCGGCAAATGCTGGGCTCTTGCAACATCGAGGGCAGCAAGCTGTTCCATATCCTCTCCGGCAACCTGTCGCACCAGATTGAGCACCACCTGTTCCCGGACATGTGCAGTAACCGCTACAAGGAAGTGGCACCACGGGTGCGGGCACTGGCCGACCGCTACGGTATTCCATACAACAGCGCCTCCCTGTTCCGCCAGTTTGGCACTACCTGGCTGAACAACCTGCGTCTGGCTTTTCCCGGCGGCGGCGAACCCTACGAAGGGAGCCAAAGCCAGGCCTCGCATTCCTGAACATAGGCCAGCCCGGCCCGGTGCATACAACAGGCTGCACCGGGCCTGTTCTTTTCCGGTATGCTCCTCCATGACGCAGCCGGATACCTTCCATGACAACGACACAACCGCCCCTCAACGACATCGCCCACATGTTCAGCCGGGCCTTTTTCCACGACCCCCTGTTTGTCTACTTCTTCCCGAACCCGTCGCAACGTGAAGCGCGGGCGTACTACACTTTCCGTTTTCTGGTTGCCCATGCCAGCCAAAACGGTCAGGTACACACCGCCCAGCAACCGCAGGATGGCGCTGCTGTCTGGCTGCCATCGTCAGCCCTGCGGCACAGCGTGGCCGATATGCTGCGCTTCGGCGCGGTGCGCGCCATGCTCAAGCAAGGCCCCGGCGCGATAAAACGCCAGATGCAGGCAGGCGAGGCCATGCAGGCGGTACACCATCGTGCCCTCAGCGCGCCTCATGCGTATCTGTTGCTGCTCGGCATTGATCCGTCGCAGCAGGGTCGCGGATTGTCGACGCCGCTGCTACAACCGTCACTGGATCGACTGGATGAGCAAGGCCTGCCCTGCTACCTGGATACCCATAACCCGAACAATGTGTCCTTGTATCAACGGTTCGGTTTTGAGGTCGTGCATGAAGACGAGATCCCCGGGACCTCGGTACGACACTGGGCCATGCTGCGGCAGAGCAAATAGCCTGTTAAGGCCGCTCACAGCAGAGCCCCCAGCCAGCACAACCCCAAAAAGCTTCTTCGCGGATTAGAGTGAATAACACGCTTCTCGCCATCAGCCTGGTTTATCGCGAATACCCGGCACTTTGCCAAACGCTCGACGCCGAATGCCTGACGTAAACCTCCATCACCTGAGAGGCTGTCGTTATTCCGGCATCTCTTTTCAGAGGTATTTCAAGGAATTGTCAGGGCCATCATTGATGGCAATAATCGGGTAATGCACTTTGCACAGAGAGTATGGTGGCCAACAAGGTTTTCAGGTTTTGAACGCAAGCGTCCTTCGTCGGGTATCCGGCGTTCAGCGGCTGCCAAGTCGGGATAACAAGACAAGTTCTGAAACCGGATGATCACTCAATTCCGCGGTGAACCAAAAAAAAGCCCTCACCGGGTTACCAGTGAGGGCCTTCTCCTTCGGAACGCTATTACGTGTTTGTCTGCCCCAAGGCGCCGCGTTCCAATAAGGAAAAAGTCAGGGGTATACGCAGGTGTCTGCTCCCCAGTTCTCCGGGAAAATCCGGGATAGCAGTTCATGCAAGGTGGGATCACTGGCTTTCAGCTCAGCACGGGTGTTGATTGCGTTATGGATTCCGTCGGATGGGATCGCTTCCAGATTCAGGTTGAACCAGTTCTGCACCCCTTCCGCCCAATATTCCTGGGCATTCTCAGTCGCATAGGTGTTGTCATAAGTACCCGCGAGCATGGCGGCATCATACGCCGCATTCAGTTCTGCCTCGAAACCCGGCTCCGCAAAATTCAGCCCCATGAGGTGAATGGAATGGGCAAATTCATGGACGAAGATGCTTTCACCATTATAGCGATCATCCCCCAGCCCCAGACACAGAAGATTTTCTTCCGCACCACTGGAAACCGGCCGCCCCGGAACCGCCCCGAATCCCCGTGAGCGATCATCCCATAACTGCCCACCGGGTAGCGGGTTCGTGGTGTCCAGGTTGGCGTATTCCGGCAGATCAGTGATCCCTTCATCCTTCGAAACGATCGCAATGCGGGTGCCTTGGTTGACCATCTCTTCAAGCAGGTCCTGACGCATTTTCAGCATATAACGGGCCTGTGACCAGGCGCGTTGCAAGGCCGCATCCGGCAGCAGGGCGCCGCCAAGCACCGGAATGCCATCAGCATCGCAGTATTTTGTGTAATAGGCATCCACCCCCAATGCTGCCGGCGGAGCGGTAATCGTGCAGCCATAATTGGCTGTAGCCGAAGCAGTAAATGTCCAGGTCGTGGTGGCCAGAGCGTCACCGCTGGCACTGAGAATATCCGGACTCAAGGTGACCGTGTAATCGGTACCATTGACCAGATCCGCATCCGGGGTGAAAACAATCACCCTGTTGTCCTCACTATACGAAAAGCTGCCGGGCACCGGGTTAACGCCAGCGGTAACCGAAAAGCTCAGTGCATCCACCGTGGCTGGATCCACCGGAGCATCCAGACGTACCGAAAGGGGAAAGTCCGCCTGCAAGGTTGCCCCGTCGGAGGGGCTTGTAGCGCTGGTGTTGAACGCCGCCGGCGGGGTCGTTCCACCACCATTACCTCCCGCTGAACCGCCCCCGCCGCTACTGCCTCCGCCACCACCACAGGCAGCCAACACCAGCACCGACATGGCAAGTAATCCCGTTCTGCTTTTCATTACCCTCTCCCTCTATCTGACAACATGGCGATCGCGTTGCTTAGAGCAAGCTCCGCTGTTCGGTTTCCCCTGTGGCACCATGGTGGGGGGATCGGGTTTACACATCTTCCCTCGTTAGTATGAATCTCGTTTTTTCCTGCTGTGCTTTAATGTATAGAGGCATGATTTACCGGAGTCGCTATGCGTGTTCTTGTCGTTGATGATCACCAACTTTTCCTGGATGGCATTCGTCATATTCTGGAAAAGCTGGATAAGGAAATACAGATCACCGAAGCCAACAGCGTGGAAAAAGCCATTCAGGCACTGGAGCATCCGCAAGAACTGGATCTGGCCTTAATCGATCTGTGTATGCCTGGCATGGATGGCATAGCACTGCTGCAAAGCCTGCGGGAGCGGAAACTACGCCTGCCGGTGGTCGTGGTATCCGGTGAAGACAATGCCGCCAAGATACGTTCGGCGCTGGAACTGGGGGCGCTGGGCTTTATTCCGAAAAGTTACGGCAGCCAGCAGATGCTGGATGCCTTAAACGGTGTGCTGGAGGGGGATATCTATTTGCCCGATCACATTGAACAACAGATCAACCGACTCAGCACTCGCCGCCCTCCGCTGGAGGCAGAAGCCAACCTGGCACTGAAAACCAGTGGCATTACCCGCCGGCAGTACGATGTGCTGCAGTTGATGGCACAGGGTTATTCCAATAAACAAATCGCCAGCACCCTGTTTCTCACCGAGCACACCGTGAAATCCCATGTCAGCGCCCTGTTCGTGATACTCGGTGCCAGTAACAGCACCAGCTGCGTACAAAATGCCGTTACCCGGGACATTCTCGCCAAGTCAGTGTAGGGCTTTACTTTCCTTTCTCCGGCAAGGCGTTGTGGATCATCATGCGCAGCTGAGCCGGTCGTAACGGTTTTTGCAAAACCTCATAGTCACTGGCCGCCGCCATGGTTAGCACCTCCGCATCGGTATCGCCGGTAATCAGCACCCCCGCCAATGGATAACCGCATTGCTCACGGAGCTGATTGATCGCCGTAATACCGGAATTACCGTGACGAAGACGCAAATCAGACAGCACCAGTTCAGCCTTGAAATCGTCTTTTGATAACGCTTCCAGGGCCTCGCCCAAATCCGCCGCCACTCGCACATCGCACTGCCATTTGCCCAACAGGGTTTCCATGGCATCCAGGATCTCCACATCATCATCAATCACCAGAATACGGCGACCGGACAAATCCCAGCTGTGCATCAGAGGGACGCCCACGCGTTCCTGTGCGGCGAGGCTGGCGCTACCCCGGGGAATGGATAAGCTGAATACACTGCCCCGGCCCGGCACCGAACGCAGGGTCAACGGGTGCTCTAGCAGGTCACTGATCCGGCGAACCAGCGCCAACCCCAGTCCCAGCCCCTGATTACGATCACGTCCGGCATTATCGAGTTGATGAAACTCCTGGAAAATCATGTCCTGGTCATGCACATCGATCCCCCCGCCGGTATCCCATACCTGAACCAGTAACTTGCCTGAGCGGTTGCGCAGGCTAAGCAATACACCCCCGGCTTGCGTATAACGCACAGCATTACTGATCAGGTTGCGCAGAATGCGCGCTAACAACACTCGATCCGTCATTACCGTTTGCGGATGAGCGTGCACAACCAGCTTCAATGCCTTCTCTTGCGCCGCAGGCTGGAACTCAGCGGCAAGTTCGATAAGCAGAGCGCCAATATCAAAATGAGAGATATCCGGCTCCACCACTCGAGCATCCAGCCGGGACACATCCAGCAGCGCATCGAACAGCTTACGCAGTGCATCCACTGAAAGCAGAACCCGGGGAAAGATACGCGCCCTTTCCTGATCGCTCTTCGCTTCATGGAGCACATCAACGAATAACGACAACGCGTGCAGTGGTTGACGCAAATCATGGCTGGCAGCGGCAAGAAAACGGGACTTGGCCTGGGTCGCTTGCTCCGCCTCTTCTGTTTTTCTTGCCAGCGCCGCAGACAGGTCATCACTTTCGAAGCGCAATCGAATCTGTTCTCGAAAAGAGCGGTTAAGCATGCGCGCAAACCGGGCACCGGCCAGAAAGACCCAGACCATCATCAGCGCCAACACCCAATAAAACGGTTCATTCTGGCCAATAAACACCAGAGTCAACGCCAGAAAAATCGGCCCGGCATAAACGTGATACAGGGGCAGGCTGTAATGCGCCGGAATAATATTGCCAATGCTCAACACCAGCGCAATCGTCACCAGAAAAATCTGCAGGGCGGGCGTATCCACCTGATAGAACCCATATATGGCGACGCCCCAGACCGTGCCCAGATAAAAGCGGCTGATGAGCAATATTCTTTGCCAATCGCGCAAGCGGGCATCGTCACAGCCCTCGTTACGAAAGCGTTGTCCGGTGTATTCATGAAAAAGGATGCCCGCCAGCATCATCGTCACCCATAACACCAGCCAGAATAGAGGCACCGCGTTGTAGTGCACTATCGCCACCGGCAACACCACCGCCAGCCTGGACCAGGTCAAACGGCGTGAGAGGCCGAGCAACTGACGTAGCGCTTCGGCAGTGATACGGGTTTCCAGCCGCGCGTTTTTCTGCAGCGGGTCCGATTCAGGTGTATTCATGCTTGTCCCTTTTAACGGCTTACTGAAAAGCCTGCCAATCAGGGGCTAATCTACCGTGGTCGTTGAGATGATGCGAATAACAGCATGAATCAAAGGCAAGAGCCTGCCAGCATGGAACCGGTCAGCGAGGACGACGAAGGGAATGAATAAAGGGAGGGAGACCTGAATACAGAGCCACCGCCCCCTTTTAGGGAACGGTGGCCTTGGCGACTCAGGAGCAGGGTTATTCCATTTCGGCAACAGGCCGCCAGATACCATCCTGAACCTGAGACAGAATAATCCCGCTACCCGCGCGGTGATTAGTCTCGCTCATCTCCGTCTCCACGCCGGTTACCTTGTCACTGAATTTCAGTGATTCCAGCGCATCCAGGAAAGATTCCGTGGTCAGGTCCGGGCCGGCTTCGCGCAGGGCGTTGATGATGAGCATGGCACCAACACGACCGAGTACGGCGCCACCACTGGGCAGTTCACCATATTGCTCCTTGTAGGCTTTGCCCCACTCCTCAGCTTCCGGCACATGGGTCATGCGGCTGACGATGTCCTCCCAGGAAGCAACACCGTACAACCCTTCGGTAACACCACCCGGTGCCGCCGCAACGGCAGAGTGGAAGCCCGCCTGGGATACGATGAACTTGGCATCATCCCAACCCATCTGTTTGGCTGTCGCGACGACGGTGATAATGGGGCGCACAGGCAGGGCTACCGCCACCAGTTCGCAGTTGGCATCGCGCAGGCGCGCCAGCGTACCGCTGAAATCACTTTCATCCGGGCGATGAGATGAGCTCTCAGCCAGAGTCAGTGCATCGTTGGCGTCTGCTGCATCGTTAACCGCCTGATTCACCTCTTCACCGAAGTCAGAGGGAATATACATCACACAAATTTTCTCAATGCCCTCGTCTTCCACCAACCGGTTCACGCCCTGCAATACGCCCTCGTAGTAGCTGGGGCCGAGCACGTAGCGGTAGCGGAAGTCCCCTTCTTCTTCCATCTGCCGGGAAAGCGATAACGGCAGGACGCTGGGAACCTTGTTGCGATCCATGATCGGAAACGCCGCCAGGTTATGGGGCGTCCCCAGACTCATCAGCATGGCAAAGACTTCATCGCGGCTAACCAGCTTGTTCACCGCTTGCGTTGCCTTGGGAACCTGATAGGCATGGTCTTCGACGATATAACGAATCTTGCGGCCATGAATGCCGCCCTGTTCGTTCACTTCTTCGAACATGTCGTTGGCCACTTGCACGGCCGGTGAAGAAAACGCTGCGAATACCCCGGACAGGTCGTGCATGCCGCCAATTCTGATTTCAGTGTCGGTCACGCCACGCACCGATTCGGCTGCGGCTTTGTCGTCTTCCTTGTTATTGTTGTCACTGCAGCCCACCAGGGCCATGGCGGTTACAGCCGCCAGACAGAGCTTCTTCATGATGCACTCTCCTCTCGTACCATCAGTACATGGAATCAATCAGGTGCTTGTGTTTTTTCTCCACGAAGGAACGCTTCAGCTTCATGGTTGCGGTCAGCTCCTCATCCTCAGCGGTGAGCAGCACATCGATCAGGCGGAAATACTTGATCTGTTCCACCTGGGCGAATTGTTTATTCACGTCCTGAATAACACTGTCGATGAGGTCCAGCACTTCTTTGGCTCGACACAGTGACGCAAAATTGGAAAACGGTACCTGGCGATCCTGGGCGTATTTCTCCACGTTCTCCTGATCAATCATGATCAGGCAAGTGAGATACTTGCGCTTGTCGCCAATCACCACGGCATCAGAAATATAGGGCGAGAACTTCATCCGGCTTTCAATTTCTGCCGGCGTAATGTTCTTGCCCCCTGCGGTGATAATGATGTCCTTGAGGCGACCGGTAATGGTGAGCATGCCGTCTTCCAGGCGCCCCACATCGCCGGTATGCAGCCAGCCATCGCGGATGTCTTCGGCGGTTTTTTCGGGTTTCCGCCAGTAACCGGCAAAGACGTGATCACCACGCACCAGCACTTCACCGTTGTCGGCAATGCGCACCTCGGTTCCGGGGAGCGCTTCACCCACAGTGCCCACCTTCTCGCGTTTGGCACTGTTCAGCGAGGCCACACCGGTGGTCTCGGTCATGCCGTAGCCTTCGAACAAAGGCACCCCCAGTGACTGGAACCAGCGGATCTGTTCCGGGGCGATGGGCGCCGCGCCGGTGGTGCCACGACGCAGGCGGTTCATGCCGATCAGGTCACGAACATTGCGCAGCACCAGCAGGTTCCAGAACTGGTATTGCAGGGCCGACAGCGGATTGCGCTTGCCATCGCAATGCCAGGCTTCGCCGGCAGCCACCGCACGATCGAAACACCAGCGACCGAACCCGGTGGCTTCGTCACGCAGGGTCATCATGGAACTGTAGACCTTTTCCCACAGGCGCGGCACCGCCGCAAAGGTATGGGGAGACACTTCACGCAGGTTTTCAAAGACGGTTTCCGGGCTTTCTGCAAAATTCACCGTGCAGCCCTTGTAGATGGGCAGCTCCACGGACACCAGCCGTTCCAGAATATGGCACAGGGGCAGGAAACACAGCTGATCATCGTCTTCATGGGCATCGAGTACCTGCTCGCCGGCGGCCAGCTGGAACAACACATTGCGATGACTGATCATGGCCCCCTTGGGCGCCCCGGTGGTACCGGAAGTGTAGATCAGCATGCGGATGTCATCGGGTTGGCTCTGGGCAATGCAGGTGCTGAACTGCTCTTCTGCATCCGGGATCTGTTCACCCAGTGCGTAAAGTTCATCCAGGAACATGACCATGGGATCGTCAAAATCCCGCAACCCTTTGCGGTCATAAACAATGACTTTTTTCAGGGTCGGCACCTGATCACGCACGGTCAGGTACTTGTCCAGCTGTTCATCGTTCTCCACAAACAGGAAGGCCGATTCACTGTCGTTGATCAGGTAGGCCAGCTGCTCGGGGCTGTCGGTGGTGTAGACGCCGTTACTGATACCACCCGCACCGGCAATACCCAGATCGCAGTACAGCCATTCCTTGTTGTCTTCGCTGAGAATGGATACTGGCTGACCACGCTCCAGCCCCAGGGACAAGAGCGCAACGCCAATGGCGCGGGCCTTTTCGTAATAATCCAGCCAACTATGGCTTTGCCAGATGCCCAGATCCTTTTCACGGTGAGCAATATTACTGCCCCGCTCCAGGCATTGCTTTCGCCAGAGTTTGACCACGGTATCGCAACCGTGGAGCTGAGTGGGTGTGGTGTTATTTTTAGTCATCATCAGCGCCAGGTCTTCTTTCGTTTCCAGCGTTTTTCCGGTCGGTCATCCCCCGCCGACTGGCCCAGATAAAATTCGCGAATATCATCGCTGGCGAGTAGATCGTCGGCACTGCCATCCATGACAATGCGCCCGGTTTCCAGTACGTAGCCGTGGTCTGCCGTATTCAGTGCCACCTGGGCATTCTGCTCTACCAGCAATAACGTTACGCCCTGCTCTTTGTTGAGCCGGCGGATAATCTCGAAGATTTCCTGCACCAGCAGTGGCGACAGGCCCAGCGAAGGCTCATCCAGCAGCATCAATGAAGGGCGCGACATCAGCCCACGGCCAATGGCCAGCATTTGCTGCTGGCCGCCGGACAAGGTGCCTGCCGCCTGACTACGGCGCTCCTTGAGGATAGGAAAATAGTCATAAACCATTTCGATATCCTGGCGGACTGCGGCCTTGTCACGGCGAATATAGGCGCCCATGACCAGGTTTTCTTCCACGCTCAGGAACGGGAAAACCTCTCGCCCTTCTGGCACATGGGCAATGCCTTTGCGTACCAGTTTGTCCGGTTCGCTGCCGTCGATGGTCTCGCCAGCCAGGGTGACGCTGCCTTTGCGCGGTGCCAACGCACCGGAAATGGTCTTCATCAGGGTAGTCTTGCCGGCACCGTTGGCACCCAGAATGGTGACCACCGAGCCTTCATGGACATCGATGGATACCCCGCGTAGGGCCATCACCGGGCCATAAAACGCTTCCAGGTTCTTCACCTGCAACAGGGGCTGGGCGCTCAGGGTTTTCTCTGCCGCGTCACTCATGATGTGGCCTCCGTACCCAGATAAGCTTCAATCACTTTCGGATTCGCCTGCACTTCGGCAGCGGTCCCCATGGCTAGCGGGTGGCCTTCTGCCACCGCCAGCACCCGGTCGGAGACACGCGACACCAGGCTCATATCGTGCTCCACCATCAGTACGGTAAGCCCCAGATCTTTCTGCATGTCCTCGATCCACCAGGCCATGTTCTGGGTTTCTTCCACACTAAGGCCGGAAGCCGGTTCATCCAGCAGAATCAGCTTCGGTTCACTGGCCAGTGCACGGGCGATTTCCACCACCTTGCGCACGCCGTAAGGCAAGCCTGCGATTAATTTGTCCCGGTACGGCGCCAGATCCAGAAAGTCGATGACCTCTTCCACCAACAGACGCTGTTCACGCTCACTGCGTCGCACCTTGGGCAAAAACAACAATTCCTCGAACCAGCGGGTTTGTCGGCGGCAGTGCCGGCCGATCAACAGGTTCTGCAAGACCGAGGAGTGATCGAACAACTCGATATTCTGGAAGGTGCGGGCGATCCCCAGCCCGGCCACGTCGTGGGCAGGCAAGCCAGTGATATCCTGGCCATCGAAGATGATCTGCCCCGCACTCGGTTCATAAAGACGGCTAATCAGATTGAAGATGGTGGATTTTCCGGCCCCATTGGGCCCCACCAGAGTAAAGACTTCGCCGGCCTTCACCTCGAAGCTCACCCCGTCCACCGCTTTAACACCCCCGAAGGAGATGGAAAGATCCTTGACCTGTAACAGACTCATCGTTGGCGCTCCGTTTTCAGGTAAGTTCGGGTGCGTCGGAACATGCCTTTGCGATACAAGGGAAACAGTTGCAGCCAGGTACGCACCTTGAACCAGACGCCATAGAGTCCGCGGGGTTCGTAAATCACCATGAGCAGAATCAACAGCGCGAACAGGGCCGTATCGAGGCCGGGGTAGGCGGCGATCTGTATACCGGCGGTGTTATCCAGGTAATCACTGGCAATGGCGATAACCTGTGGCAACAGCACCACCACGATGGCACCGAAGAAAGCCCCGTGTACTGAACCCAGCCCGCCAATCACCACCTGCAACAGCAGCGTGATGGAAATCAGCACCAGGAAGCTTTCATAGTTCACCGCCTGGGCCAGATGAGCGTAGAGCGCACCCGCCAGCCCGGTAATGGCACAGGACAAGCTGAACGCCAGCGTTTTCGCGCGGGCCACATTGACGCCAAGTGCGCGGGCAGAGACCTCGCTGTCACGTACCGCCAGAAAGGATCGGCCCGAGGCGCTACGCAGCAGGTTCAGGTAGCCCAGCGTCACCAGCACCAGCACTCCCAGACAGAGATAATAAAAAGCCTCTGGCGTGGCGTAGCGATCGATCTCCATGCCAAACAGGCTGATTGGCGGAGCAAACACCCCGGCGACCCCGCCGGTCACCGGCTCGGCCATGATCGACACATCTTCCACGATGATGCTCAACGCCAGGGTGGCGATGCCCAGATAGATGCCGCTCATGCGCAGTATCGGCCGGGCAATGACGGCGCCTGCCACCCCGGAGGTCACCGCACTGGCCAGCAGCGCAGGCAGGAAATGCCAGCCTCGCTGCATCAGCGCCAGATTGGTAAAGGCACCGATCGCCATAAACGCGGCATGGCCAAGGCTCACCTGCCCGGTGTGGCCACTGATCAGCATCAGCCCCAACCCGGCCAGCGACCAGACCAGAACGGCGGTGAGCTCCCCCAGGTAGTAATTGCCGAGCACCCAGGGCGCCGCCAGCAACAACGCTGCCAGTATCGCGTACTGGGCCATGTGCCAGCGGCCTTCAAACAGATTGATATCGTCGTCGTAACGGCTTTTAAAACGGTTGCTCATGGCCTACACCTTCTTCTGGCTGATCTGTGCAAACAGGCCACCGGGGCGCAGGATCAGCACCAGCAGCATCAGCACATAAGGAGCAATCTGACCGACGCCAGAAGGCAAGTAACGGCCCGCGAACGGTTCCACGATGCCTACCAGCAACCCGCCCAGTAACGCACCGGGCAATGACCCCAGGCCACCGATTACCGCAGCGGCAAACGCCTTGATGCCAAACAGCAGCCCCACCGACGGCTCAACCGCCCCCTTGGCGGCGAACATGACCCCGGCAATGGCGGCCACCACCCCGGACAGCGCCCAGACGATGGCGTTGATCCGCTTCACCGGAATGCCCATGTAGTAAGCAGCCATCTGGTTCTGGCTGCTGGCCTGCATGGCCACACCAAGGCGGGTGCGGGCAAAGAAGAAATAGAGAATGGACGTGAGGGCCACGGTGGTGGTGATAATCAACGCATCCACCACCGGAATAATCAGTTCACCGAATTCCCACACCTTGCCGACAAAGGGCGTTTGCAGGGAGGCGGGATCATGCCCCCAGATCACACCGGCGGCGAAACGCAGCAGAAAACCCAGAGCGATGGTGAGAATCACCATGGCGAACTGCGGCTGACCAAAAATGGCGCGCAATACCAGGCGATCCAACAGGTAACCAAAGATCCCTAGAATCAGGGCGGCCAGAGTAATGCCTATCAGGAATGGCAGGTCGGCATACTCGGCATTGATGAAGGTAATGCCCAGAAAGGCCCCCAGCATCATCATGTCACCCTGCGCAAAGTTGACCGCTTCTGACGCTTTGTAGATCAGCACAAAGCCCAGTGCCAGCAACCCGTAGATGCAGCCGTTAGCGACCCCGCTGACCAGCAGCTGGAGTATATCCATGGTCCCTCTCTCCCGGGGGGTTTATTGTTCTGGTGTATTTTTATTCAGCTCTTTCGAGACTATCTGAAGCTTTACATTCTCTCCAGTATGTAAAATGTAACAAGGTTGGACAAAGAGCCAAAAACGTCACGGATCAGGCCGGAAAAGCGTTTTTGGACCGACGAACGCCAACGTGAAGAGAAAAAACAGGACGGAACAGGGTGAAAAAGAGAGAGGGGAAGAGAGCAACAGGCCCGCCGGCCAGGCGTTAACAGCAGAAGCGTTACCGAGGGTAACCCGTAAAGGGTTCTGCACTTTTACCTTCCAGCACATACCCTGCTGTGCCGTATTCGGTGTCTTGCGATGAGACCGTCAAGGTGCCTTCCAGCCACATGGCATCCACCGCCAGATCCAGCGATGTCGGCGGTACCCCATGCCGATAGCAAGCAGGCTGACCGGCACGATGATGGCGAGCATAACCAGATGAAAGACTTCCTCGACACGGCCAAAAACGGATAACAGGCCGATGGCAAAGAGCCCCGCCAGGCTGGCGACACAGTGAATCATGCAGAGACTGGACAGGCCGATGGCCATCGCGTCCAGGCGAAAACGTTGCATTGCCGTCTCCCGAAAAACGATTGTTTGTTTACGACGCCGCGCAATCCACGCAACGACCATGCACTTCCAGCAGGGGTTCGCGCTGAATGACAAAACCCACTTCGTCCAGGGTCTGCTGTAATGCGTCCACCGCTGACCCCGCCATGGGAGTTTCCTGAACGCCGCCGCACTGATCACACAAAAGGAACACCGTTCCCCTGTGCCCATGCTGGCAAGTGATGTGATCACAGGCCAGATACTGGTTGGTGGAGCTAAGCCGATGGGCCAGGCCTTGCTGAACCAGAAAATCCAGCGCTCGATACATAGTAGGCGGCTGCGCATTGCTCTGGTAACGAGCCTTGAACTGATCCAGCAGCTGATAGGCCGTTTGCGGACCACCCTGCTCCAGCATCAACGACATGACCTGCTTGCGCTGGGGCGTCATCCGCACGCCCTGCTTGAGGCATTGCTGTTCAGCGCTGTTAAGAATCTGCTCGGTACGACTCACTGCCATGTTTTCAGCCTAGATATCCAGAGTGACCAACAAGCGTTGCTGGCCGGGAGACATGGGCGGGGACCGATGGACCACGCCCGCTCCCGGATTATCCCGCCATGTCTCTCCTTTGAACAGGGCCACCTGCCCAGCCTCCAGCTGCTCCACGTGTTGTTGCTGGTAAAGCGCACTCTGATCACAGCCGGGCACTAAAAGCTGGTCCGACACCCGTGGGGAGGGCAACCACTGGCTGCCCGCCCCGCCATAGGTGCACAGCATGCGAACCGGGATCCGGTCCACGTGGAAGCGTGGGCACATCGGTTTGCGCAACGCGGTCACTCGCAGACCGACTCCGTCAACCCCGAACAGACAGGCAACCATATCGGCTAACAAGAACAGGTCCTCTCTCAAGGGAGCATAGGTTTCGTGCGGCAGGGACCGCAGCAGGGTCGCTTCCAGCTGAGCGATGTCCAACCAGCTTTTCACTGCCAGCCGTTGCTCGCAGGCCAGGGCCACCACATCCTGCCCCACCGGGCTGGGCCGATTCCACACGGCCACTTGCACATCATCCTCGAAGATATCCGCGAGTACCGTCACCTCCGGTGCGCCTTGCCAGCCTGGAGGCGTGACGGTGACCGTTTGAGCTTGCATCACCCTGCCACCTCCCATTGCGGGAAGGGATCGTCCAGCTGCTCCCACAGCGCCTTGCCCTGAAGCATTTCCGCTTCCGTCAACAAGCAGGCATCCAGTGCCTTGCGGGTTTCGTCTGGCTGCAGGTTGTGGCCGATAAACACCAGTTCCTGGCGCATGTCGCCGAAAGGTTCCTGCCACTTCTCCATGATCAGCGCGCGGTATTCTTCGTCACTGGGCCAGTGTTGCTCCGGCACGGTTTTCCAGAACATGCCGGCCGGGCCATGGTGAACAATGTCACCGGCCTGGCTCCAGCTACCCGCAAAGTGTGGCCGGCTGGCCAGCCAGAAAAAGCCCTTGGAGCGCAGCAAGGTTCCCAACGGCCAGGGCTGCTGCAGGAAGTCCCAGAATCGCTGCGGATGGAACGGCCGACGCGCTTCATAGGTGAAACTGCTAATCCCGTATTCCTCGGTTTCAGGCAAATGCTCGCCACGCATTTCCTTTAACCACCCCGGCGCCTGCTGGGCTTTTTCAAAGTCAAACCGTCCTGTATTGAGCACCGCTTCCAGCGGCACCATGCCGTGGCGAATGGGCAAAATCCGGGCATCCGGGTTCAACAACCGCAAGGTTGCCTGCAACACCTCCAGTTCCTTTTCTGTGACCAAATCCGTCTTGCTGATCAACAGCACGTCACAGAATTCCACTTGCTCCACCAACAGGTCCACCACATTACGATGATCTTCATCACCAAGGTTTTCCTGCTCCTGCTGAAGCGTGCGGGCACTACGATAATCCCGCAGGAAGTTAACCGCATCGACCACCGTAACCATGGTGTCCAACCGGGCCACGGAGGACAGCCCTTCCCCGTTTTCATCTTCAAACGTAAAGGTTTCTGCCACGGGCAAGGGTTCTGAAATTCCGGTGGACTCAATCACCAGATAGTCGAAAGAGCCTTCCCTAGCCAGGCGGTTCACTTCCACTAACAGGTCCTCTCGCAATGTGCAGCAGATGCAGCCATTGCTCATTTCCACCAGTTTCTCTTCCGAGCGGTTCAGTGACACGTTCTGGTTAACCAGTGCCGCATCAATGTTAATTTCGCTCATGTCGTTGACGATGACGGCAACGCGCAGGCCACTTCGATTGTTGAGAATATGATTGAGGACAGTGGTTTTTCCCGCGCCGAGAAACCCTGACAACACGGTAACGGGAAGCTGGCGAATGGGGCTGGGTTGCTGGCTTGTCATGTCTCTATCCAATTCGTTGATGGGCATAATGTCGTTCATTCTGCTCAAGGCGAGCCTTCACCTCGGCGCAGTATTCCGTAGTAGGACGGGCCAGCAGCCGCGGCAGACCAATGGGTTCACCACTGATTTTGCAGTAACCGTAATCCCCGTTTTCCAGCCGCCTCAGGGCGCCACGAACTTTCCCCAGCAAGGCTTCTTGGCGCGCCATAAAGCGTAGCTGATGGCGGCAGGTCTCCTCCTCTACAGCGGCGTCCAATGGGTCAGCCTGGGCCGGTGTCTGCAGATTATTTCTGGCACTGCCGATGTGCTGTTCGCAATCGTGAGCCAGGGCAGCAAGACGTTTGCGGAAAAACTGCCGCTGGCTGGCGTTCATGTATTGCGACGCCTTCATAGTCAGCAGCGCCTTCTCACTGATGGTGCGAGGCATGATGCTCTCCTTTTTATGTAATGTTATAACATTACATACCCGATCAACAACCTTCTCGGAGAAGAACCATGAGCTTTCCCCTGCCTGACTCCTATACCGAGTGGCGACATTGCATTACCGAAATATGCGGGATCCCGCTTGGTGAGAGCTTTATCCGCGAAAGACTGGCCGCCCTGGACGACGACAACAACCACATGACCCGCAAGTTCATCGAGCTTTACGGCAGGAAACACTGGAAACAGACAAAAGACTGGTTTACCCGGGCACTGAATGACCAAGGAGAAAAGAATGATTCGCAGAAACCCTAATGATGACCTGCCGGCCATTCATTCGGACGCCTTCGTCGACTCTACCGCCATCATTTGCGGCAACCATCATTGGCGGACAGATTGTCATGGCCGAGGAGGAAGCCATCCGAGTACCCAGCGGAAAACCGATCGACTTTCTATCACGCACCCAGCCTGCGGAACCGGATGGTGTTTGACGCAAAAGGGGCACTCACAGAGATTCAGCCCACCAGAAACTCATCAAAATGGCGAATAACCCGGTCGGCAAGATGGCCATGGGCATTGAGGCCATCCGTGTCGAGATAAACACCGACCATGCCCGCATTGCGGGCTGCCAGCAGGTCATATTTAAAATCCCCCACGTAGGCAATGCTTGCAGGGGCCATACCCCATTCCCGGGCAATCGCGAGCAAGCCATCCGGAGCGGGTTTTGGCGGGGCATCTTCCCGTGCCAGCACTCGCTGCACAGGAATATTCAGCCGGGTGACTGTGAGCTCGGCAATGACTCGGGCATTACGGGTAAGAATAGCCGTGGGAATCCCCATCACCGACAGCCTTTCAAGGCAGGATTGTGCGCCCGGTATCCAAGTGGCCCGCTCCGCCCCGGCACGCTCATATTCCAGTACCACGGCGTGGGCCGCTGCCTGTTCATTGGCTGGCAAGGTGTCGATAAATTCCAGCACCCCCACATCCGGTGGGCAATTCAGGTGCGCACGGATGGCCGCAAAATCCAGGCGGGAATCCACCAGGGTGCCATCCAGGTCGAAAATGATGCCGTCGAAGCCCGGCAGGTTATCGGTCGTTGGCATGCTCACCCCGTCACCCCAACCGCCAGCAGCAACAACGAAGCGATTAACGGCACGGCCAGTCCTCCGTCAGCGACTCACCGCCTGTGGCCATCGCGGTGAGTTGCATGTCACTGTCGAAGATAAACCGCAGGCCCTTCTCACCGGGATCTTGCCAGTACACCGCCTTTACCGGCAATGAGCCGGGGCCTGCTTCCAGGGTTTCGTCCAGCTCCCCCTGATACATTTCATATAAAGCCGGTGATTCGCCCAGCGCCACACCGGTATCAGTGCGAATGTTTGACGGGGGGTTAACGTCCAGCCGGGCAATGCGACTGTTTCTGAACTGAGCAGACAGCCCGGCTGGCCACAGATCGCTGCGCACACGGCCACAGGCACTTTGTCCCGATACAATATCCAACGGCACCTTGGTGGTCGCCTGCACACTGGAGAGGGTGTCGCCGATACAAACGTCGCCATAGCAGCCCGGAGACAACCGATGCAGCGGATCTTCACTGTCCAGCGTCAGAGTCACCGTCAGCGCCACGGCCTCGGAATCTGCCCCGCGTTCGGGGTCGCCAATTCGGGCGCGGTAGTGGCTGGCCAGGTCCGGCGCCACATCTGAACCCGCTGCCGGATAGGAAAAGCCCCCGCGAAAGGTGACGCAGAGCGTATTGGCATCAGCATGCTGCTCCGCCAACAACGCCCGGGACGCAGGGGTTGTACCGACACACAGTACCGGCTCCACCGACCGCCCCCAGGTATCCGGATAGCCTCGGTCGTCACAATAATCATGGGAAAAATCGAGCATGCAGCGGTGAGGAACGCTTTTGTGGGTAAACACGGCAAGATCAATCGTATTCCCTGCCTGCATCAACAGGGCTTCACTCACGTCTTCCCCCATGTGAACAAAATGGTCCATCTCCCAGCCGACATCCGTGCGCAAATCCAGACGCAAATCGGCAGGTGGAGTGGAGGCAATCAACGGATTCGCTGACACCATCATCCCCAGCCCCACCAGTAATCCCCACTGGCACCGTCGCGCCTGTTGCGTCCATCGCTTCATGCTTTCCCCCGCTGCTCCGAATACCGGAAGCCCGCTCCCTGTCGTTGCCTCAAGGAAAGCAAATTCAGCCAGGCGACGCCAGCCCCTCCTGTCAGCCACAGGCCGGGGTAACGCAATGTGACCTCCCCCATACACACCGGCTCTATTCTGGGTAATACTGAAGGCACTTTTTTTCAGGGAGTGATGCTTATGAAACGCCTAACAAAAGTACTGGCTGGCGCTGCCATTCTCAGTGTGGCCCCGCTGGCCAACGCGGGCTTCTATGTTGGCGCAGGGATTTATAATTCCGGCACCGACGAAAAAATCGACAATGTCGAGTTTGATGATGACGACACCTCCGGCGGCCTGTTTCTGGGCTGGCGTCCCATCGAACTGGTGGGCGCGGAAGTGGGTTATTACGACTTCGGTGAACTGGAAGCGGACAACGGCACCAAGATTGAAGGTGGCGCAGTCACCTTTGCCGGCCTGCTCAGCTTTGAACTCGGCCCCGTGGGCCTCTACGGCAAAGGCGGTGTGGCCAACACCGACTTCGACGTAAAGCACCCGTCCTTCAAGGATGATGAGTCCTCCACCGATGCCTTTGGCGGTGTGGGCGCCACCATTGATTTGATGGACAAGCTGTATGTGTATGGCGAGTTCATGCACTTCGACAACGATGCCGGCATCGACATGTTCGGCGCCGGGCTGCGCTTTCAATTCTGATTCGAGCCCTGGTAACAACAAACAAGCCACACGAATAACCGTGTGGCTTGTTTGTTTTCCGTGGATGAAAGTGAAAACACGTTCAAGCCGTTTGATTGGCTTATCGCGAAGACATCGCACCTTGCCAAACGCCCAACGCCGGATGCCTGACGCAAAAAACACAGCCTGAAAGGCTGCGGCTATCCCGGCAGCTCTTTTGAAGAGTGCGCAGGGGAAATCCTGTAATCCGTTTACGAAAAGAGCATGGATGTCTGCTTTTCAATATTTGGATGCCAACGTCAACCGTCCAGCGGAACCGACGCGTTAACGGGCCTGAATTCTATCCAGCGCCTCAACCCGGTCTAATTCCTGGTCACTGAACATTTGCTGCTGCAAGCGCGCCAGTGCAGTCTCCTGATCCAGGTGCGATAACCCACTGTCGATAATCGCCTGCCGCTGCTCACGGTAGCTCTGATAACGTGCCCCCCATTGCGCACGCTGCTGATCCAGCGCTTCCAGACGCGCGGCGCCATCCGCGCCAAACTGCTGCTCCCGTAACCGGCGAATGTCTGCCTCACTGGCCCCCTGCTCTCGCAACGCCTGGGTACGCGCCGCCAGCTGCGCCGGGCCGCGGGTTTCCGCCAGCATGCTCTGCATGGCAGCCGGCAACGATTGCGTCAACCCCTGGAGCTGTTGTTGTCGCTGGCTATCGCTGAGAGAAGGGTTATCGAGGATATCCTGACGGTCAGCCATATAACGGTCGTAAGCGATATCCATGCCGTAGAATGCCTCCGCCGCTTGCTGGCCCAGGTAAGCGACTTGCAGATCGTGACGCTGTTTGACCGCAGTGCGGATGCTGGCAGGCGAACCATCATGGGGAGGCAATGCCGCCATCGCCTGCCCCAGTGCCATGTATTGCTGGAAAAACTGCCAAGCCTCGTTCGCGGCCTCGGCCGGAAGAGACGCCTGCAGATAACTTGCCAGGCGCGCCTGACAATCTTCCAGAGGCTCTTCCCCTTGGGCGGACAGGAAATAATCGAACACCCGACGCAGGTCCGGCGTTACTACTAACTCACCGTCCGCTGTGGTTTGCAGCTGGCCATCGACCTCGGTGCCGCGCAGCGATGCCGGCATGGCAGCCAGTGTTTCCGCGTGGCTCAAAGCAGCCTGAAAGCTGTCGGCAGCAGGCGCTGCACCCGGGGTATTCGAGCCGGGAAACAAGGCAACGTTCTGCACGCCGCTACTGCTACCCGGGACCGTGGTAACCGGCGACCAGAATAACCCGGCAAACGCCACGGCCAATACAACCACAAGCAGGACAAGCGCCCACTGAATACGTGACATGATGTTCTCCTTTTTATTTCATGCCGTGACAACGTCACTGATGGACAGCTTAGCCCTCCAGCGCCATAAGCCGACTAAAGAACGGAGAGGCCAGCATGGCCTCCCAATCTTCCCGCTGCCCAAGCATGCTCACACACAGACGGGCCATAACGGTGATATAGCGGGGCATGTCCGTGTGTTCTGCTTCCGCACAGAACTGATACCCCAGATGCTCGATGCCCTGCACCAGGGTTTTCAGCGCCAGACTATCCGGTGGCGTACGACCATGGGCCTTCATGGCTTCGTGGAGAATCATGACAATGCGCTCGTTATGCGCATCGCGGTAACGCGATACCGGCGAAGACACATCATGCAACTCCCGAAAACGGGCAATCATCAATGGCCCCAATGAGCGCCCCCAGTTCAAATAGCCACTCAAGGCCATCGGCAGATAGTCATAAAAGGCTTTCTGGGGCTGGGCAAACACTTTCACAAACAAGCCTTCCACTTCTGCATTGCAGCTTTGCACAATCTCATCAATCACCTCGGGCGCAGAGGCGAAATACTTATAGAAGGTCGGCCGGGAAATGCCCGCTTCCTTGAGTATTCGTTGCACGGTGGTGCCATGCATGCCCTGTTCGCCATAGACCGTGCGCCCCGCCGCCAAAATCCGCGCACGTGTTGCCTCAGCCTTGCTGTTGCCCGCTACGCCCCCCCGACGCTGCGCCGCTCCCTCACTCATCACCAATCGCCTTTATTAACACCAGTGTTACTTTACAGACATTTCGCCACATAACCATAAGCTCACTACAAACCGCTGTTTTCAATGAAAATAACCGGAAAAAATACCGTACACAGTTAACACCGGGAAAACATTTCCTTATAACATATTAATATTAACAGCTGTGTTAACTTTTGATTTCATCTGCCTTAAGGTGTTCACACTCCCTGACCAGGGAACGCTCGGCGCAGAAACGGCAGTACCGCCGATAACAATAACGAGCCAGGTAAAAATACAATGACAATTCCCTTCAAGGCGCTCACCAGAGCGTTGAGCCTTATGCTGTTCCTGTTAAGCCTGTCAATGAGCATGCCTGCCCAGGCAGGCTGGTTTGACTGGCTATTCAAGGATACCTACACCGAAACCCGTTATCCCATTGTTCTCAGTCATGGTTTATTCGGTTTCGACGATATCGTCGGCTACAACTACTGGTACCGGATCCCGGAAGAACTGCGTCGTAGCGGTGCCGAAGTCTATGTGACCCAGGTTGCCGCCGCCAACAGCACCGAAGTACGCGGCGAACAGCTGGCCCGACAGGTCGAGGATATTCTCGCCGCCACTGGCGCGCAGAAAGTGAACCTGATCGGGCACAGCCATGGCGGCCCAACGGTACGCTATGTGGCCTCCGTTTACCCACAGTATGTCGCCTCTGCCACCTCTGTAGCCGGACCGCACACCGGTGCACGCATGGCCGATGTCCTGTTGGGCGTACAGGAAAACCTGCCGCTCACCGCGGAACTTCTGGGTGACATCGTCAACGCGGCGGTCGGCTTTCTCGACCTGATTTCCGGCGGCGGATACGACCAGGATTCCCTGGCGGCGTTGTATTCCCTATCCACAAAGGGCAGCAGCGAATTCAACAGCCACTACCCGGAAGGGCTTCCCCAACAGGCCTGCGGCGAAGCGCCGGAACAAGGCAGCAACGGCGTCAGCTACTACTCCTGGTCCGGCGCCAAACCGCTGACCAACGTGCTGGACATCAGCGACGCCGGCATGGGTCTGCTTGCCCTGCTCTATCTGGGCGAAAAAAATGACGGCCTGGTTTCCAGCTGCTCCAGCCACCTGGGCCTGGTGATCCGTGACGATTACCGCATGAACCATCTTGATGAAGTCAATCAGGTGGCCGGTCTGGTCAGCCCCTTTGAGACCAACCCGGCCAGTGTCTTTCGTCAGCACGCCAACCGTTTGAAAAACCGGGGGCTGTAATTCCCCACACACGCTAATTGGGAGAGCTCGGGGCGCCATCTGGCGCCCTTTTTTATGCCGCTTTACGCTATGGGCCAGACCTCATTTACGTGAAAATTATCGCTGTACCCACTCAACAGGCGGTCGATATTTTCTTTTTCAGATTGATGAAACCCATTTCTCACTTGCAGGTCATATACTCGCCTCCGCACGCCTCACCCATGAACACTGCCAGCGCTTGACCTCAAGTCAGGTTGAGGCTTTAGGCTACCGTTTCGTTTCGCGCCTCACCGTGTCGAAAAACCGGCAGTAGGAACGACCAGATAGAGCCCCTGTTACGAGGAAAGATGATGTCTACCGTTTACCAACCCGCCACCCGCCGCGAGTGGCTGGGGCTTGCTGTTTTGATGCTGCCCACCGTACTGCTGGCACTGGATATGACAGTGCTGCATCTGGCCGCCCCTCATCTCAGTGCTGACTTGCAACCCACCAGCGCGGAGCTGCTGTGGATACTGGATATCTACGGCTTCATGATCGCCGGGTTTCTGGTGACCATGGGCACGCTGGGCGACCGGATTGGCCGGCGGCGCCTGCTGCTGACCGGTGCCACCGCCTTTGGTATTGCCTCTGCCATGGCAGCCTTTGCGACCAGCGCAGAAATGCTGATTGCCACCCGCGCCCTGCTCGGCATTGCCGGGGCCACGCTGATGCCCTCCACCCTGTCGCTGCTGCGCAACATGTTCCAGGTCGAGCGCGAGCGCACTCTGGCCATCACCGTCTGGATGACCGGCTTTATCGTCGGCAGCGCCATCGGCCCGTTGGTCGGCGGTGCATTGCTGGAGTTTTTCTGGTGGGGTTCGGTGTTCCTGCTCGGTGTGCCAGTGATGGTGTTGCTGCTGATCTGTGGCCCCCTGCTGTTGCCGGAATTCCGGGATGAAGAGGCCGGCGCCCAGGACTGGACCAGCGCCCTGTTATCCGTGGCCATGGTGCTGGCCGTGATTTACGGCCTCAAGGACATGGCGCGCAACGGCATTACCGCAATGCCGCTGATCAGCATAGCCGCGGGATTACTCGTCGGGGTGATTTTCGTCCGCCGTCAGCGGCGCCTGACAGACCCCATGTTTGATCTGGCGTTGTTTGCCAATCGCACCTTCAGCACCTCTGTTGCCGCCATGCTGCTAACCATTCTGGCGCTATCCGGTGCCTGGTTGATGGTCTTTCAGTACCTGCAAGGGGTGCTGGATCTGTCACCGCTGGAGTCCGGGCTGGTGATGCTGCCGCCTGCCGTGCTGCAAACTGCCGCCTCATTACTGGTACCAAGGCTGGCGGGCCGACTGCCCCACTGGAAGCTGGTCAGTGCAGGGCTGGTGATGGCATCGATCGGCCTGCTGTTAATGCTACCGGTACAGAACCCGTCGCATATTCCCCTACTGATTGCAGGCATGACCATCATGGGCATTGGCGTCATGCCAATGATGATTCTCGGCACCGACATGGTGGTCAGTGCCGCTCCTGCCCGTAAGGCCGGAGCGGCCTCCGCTACATCGGAAACCGCTACCGAACTGGGCATGGCGCTGGGTATCGCCGTGATTGGCAGTATTGGCGCAGCGCTGTACCGCAGCCATATGCTGACAGCCATGCCCAAGGGGTTAAGCGACACGCTCGCCCTGGCGGCAGGCGACACCCTGGGCGGCGCGATCGGTGCCGCCGCCCAGCTACCTGACGACATCGCGCAACCACTCATGGCCGCAGCCAAAACCGGCTTTAATCTGGCACTGCATGCCAATGCGGCCATTGGCGCTGTGATACTGGCGCTGACAGCGGTGGGGGTCGTGGTCATGCTACGGCGCACACCGAATGATGAGAACGACAGCGCCCAAGAGATGACACCAGCCGCGTTGGCTATTTCACCCGATCAAGAATAATACGGGTTTCGCCGTCATCCGACGCCTGGCCGAATGCCGCCACCAAGGTGGGGCCTTCTGCCAGGCGTACCCGCTGGCGCACTCGGTGGCGCCCTTGTGAGCCGGGTCGGTAGGCAATATCCAGCACAAATCCCTCGTCACCCCGGCGCTCGATATCAATGCGATAATTGTCACCAACTTCCTGCCAGCGCCGTCGCTCCGCGTCTGCCCCCACGCTGCCATATAGGCGTATAACCCAATCCCGGCCACCATCCCGTGCCACCTCCGTCACCCGTAGACCATTGTCAGGCACGCCCACCCGATCCAGCAGAAACACATGAAAGGCACTGGCGATTGCCACCATACACACCACCGCACTGAGCCAGAGCCGCCACCCCATTCGCATCGCTGTTTCAACCCTCACCGTTACTGCCTGACTGTCGCTGACGCACCGTTTATCCCGTCATTGTTTCAATTACGTATCTGACTGTCACAGTGTAATTGTAATTCAGCAGCAACAGGCGTTTAGTAGAAGGCAGGACCATGGATAAAGGTGATATAACAATGAAAATGCACATCATGCCCGTCCGTCGCAACCTGAAATTTCACGTGCCGGACGACACCGTTCTGAACTGGCACGACAAGGGCCCGGGCATTTCCCAGTTCTTCAATACCCTCTCGCTGTTTTTCCCGGAAGGGGAGCGTTTCTTCATCAACAGCGTGCGCAAATACCGCGATCAGATCGATGACCCGGAACTACAGGAAGCCGTGCGCAATTTTATCGGCCAGGAAGCCATGCACGGCCGCGAGCACGAGGACTACAACCAGAAGATGGTCGCCGCCGGTTTACCGGTGGATAAACAGGAGGCCATCGTTACCCGGTTGCTAAGCCTGATTTCCCGTTTCCTGCCCAATGCCATGCAGCTTTCCGCCACCGTGGCACTGGAACATCTCACCGCCATTCTGGCCGATGTTCTGCTGCGTGAACCGGAGCTGATTGATGGCTCGGACCCGCAATACCAGAAGCTCTGGCATTGGCACGCACTGGAGGAAACGGAACACAAGGCGGTGGCCTTTGATGTCTTTATCACCGCCTTCGGCAGAGGCTTCAAATCCTGGCTACTACGCGCCAGCGGGCTGGTGTTGGCCACGGTGATTTTCTTCTCGCTGTTTTATCCGTTCT
The DNA here is from genome assembly GCF_000155615.1 of Alcanivorax sp. DG881. Lineage (GTDB taxonomy): Bacteria > Pseudomonadota > Gammaproteobacteria > Pseudomonadales > Alcanivoracaceae > Alcanivorax. The sequence goes on from NZ_DS989915.1 coordinate 939,253, forward strand.
ATGTGATCAACATGTACAAGACCGGCAAGCTGTTCAGCCTGAAAGACTGGTGGACGTCATTCAAATTTCAGTGGCTCAAACCCGGCGGGTTACGACGGGTGATTATTCCCTGGCTGGACTGGTTCAAACCCGGCTTCCACCCCTGGGATCACGACAACCGCGAGTTTCTGGCAGAAATGGACGGCCTGATCGGCGATGTGGATGGCTACGACAAGGGCACAGCCGCATGACCGCCTGACGGATAACGTTCACTCAAGCACGCGACGAACCACAAAAAAAGCCCCGCAGTTGCGGGGCTTTTTGTGGTTCGTCATCGTGATGGGCATCACTACATGTGAATGCCGCACTCGGTTTTCTTGTTGCCTTTCCAGCGCCCTTCACGGCCTTCACCCTTGAAGGTGCAGTGGCTGCAGCCAATAGAGTCGAACCCTTGCTCCACCAGCGGGTGAAACGGCAAGTCGTGCTCCTTGATATAGGCGTCACGCTGTTCCTTGGTGACATCAATCATCGGGTTGAACTTGATCATGCCCCGACGCTCTTCGAACACTTCCAGGCCGGCACGGTGTTCGGTCTGCCACCCCATCAGGCTGGAAATCCACAGATCGTAGTCTTCCTTGGCTTCTTCCAGCGGGTTGACCTTGTTCACCTGGCAGCACAGGTCCGGATCGGTTTCCCACATACGGTTTTCCTGGGACACCTGATGATGATCCGGGTCCGGGGTCACATCGACTACCTGCAGACCGAATTTCTCGACCAGATAATCCCGGTACTTCAGGGTATCCGCAAAGTGGTAGCCCGTATCGATAAAATGCACCGGCTGCTCAGGGCGGATGGTCGAGATAATGTGCAGGAAATACGCAGAAGTCGCCGCAAAAGACGAGGTCACCATGATGCGATCCGGCGGAAAATCCTCGTAGACACGACGAATGCGCTCCGCAAAGCTCAGCGGGCGATAGACACGGTTCAGCTCCTCCAGCGTCTCTTTGGACAGGCCGGCGGTATTGTCACCAAAACGTGTAATCAGCTGTGCACTACCCATGATCTACAGCACCTCAAACGGGAATGTCGAGGTGCCATGATAGGAATTCGAGGAAGAATATAAAGGAATATATAGTGATACTTTTATAACGAAACGGGATATGGGCGACATGGCACGACGCCAGGTCGCTGCCATCGCCCCACCCCGTGGTACGCTATCAGAACGAGTAATTCACGCCCAAACCAATCAGCTCCTGCTTGCCAAAATCGTTGTCGACCAGGCGCAAATACTCGACATTCAGCGTGGAGTGCTGGCCCACGCCCAGGTCGAAGCCGCCCCCATAGGAGCTGCCGTCATCACGTTGGGTGGTGCCGTTGATATCATTCTCCACATACCCGTAGCCGCCAATCAGATACGGTTGAACCGGCCCTTCCAGAGGCGGGGTCAAGCGCGCATAGGCGCCGTAGAAAAAGTCGTTCTCCACATCAATATTGCGATAGGAATCATCGCTCAGCCCGGCCCCCAGGCGCAGTTCCGCACTGACCAGCTCGTGCAATACCATCCCGCCGCGCAACGTCAGCGCAGTGAGTTCCGCGTCGCTGACCGCACCACGGTCAATTTTCATCAGGTTGACCTGGGCACCCGCGTACATCTCTGCCTGCACCGCCACGGCGCCCACCAGCAAACCGACCGATACTGCGCCACGCGCAATGTTGCGGGCAGACAAAGGGAATGAACTCAGCATCCTGCTCTCCTCGTTATGATTGTTATAGATCGCTAGCCTCTGATTCGTAGCGTTCCTGTCCCTTATTGAAACGATTAACCGCCTGAATTGAAAGCGTTGTCTGAACTCAGGAACACGCTTGATCCACACCGCATACGCGAACTGCTTCACTGTGAATCACGATTTAACATTTCAAGCCGAACTTACACGCTGACGGCGGTCGGACTTTCCAGTGCCGCCGTATTTTGGCTTCGGCCACTTTTCGGTAACACCGTAATCCCCGGCAATTTCGGGGCGATTGACAAGGAGATATAGCATGAGCAAACGGATGATGGCGCTCGGCGCCCTGATGATTTCCGCGACTTTCACAGGCACGGCCACCGCGCAGCAAGCCGGTGCCCCCGCGTCACAAGCGCCACAGAGCCAGCAGCAACAGATGCAGCAACAGCAAATGCAGCAGCTGCCCAAGGCGTCTGAGTTCAGTGACAAACAGCTCGATGCGTTTGCCGATGCGCAGAAGGACATGTCCGGCATCCAGCAGAAATATTCCAAGGAACTGCAGGCCAAAAAAGACAAGCCTGAAGAAGCCATGAAAGTGCAGAAAGAAGCACAGGAAAAAATGGTGGAAGCCGTGAAGGACAGTGGCCTGGAATTGAGCACCTATAACCAGATTGCCCAACTGGCCCAGTACGATGCGGACTTCCGCACGCGCATTCAGGAAAAAATGTAATCCTGAGCGCAGCAAAACGCACAACGCCGGCATTCGCCGGCGTTGTTGTTTCTATAAGGTACTGATGCCTCAGGCGGACATCAGAAGTTGGTTACCACACCCAACCAGTAACGTCGGCCATCTTCCACATAGCCGTATTCTTCATAGAAGATTTCCTTGTCGGCCAGGTTATAAATGCCTGTGTTGAGTTTGGTCTGCGGTGTCAGCTGGAAACCAATCCCCGCATCCACCAGCGTATTGGATGGCGCAATGATGGCGCTGTTTGACGGCCCCGTGGTCGGCTGGCTTTCCTCACCGCGGTAACGCACTGTCGCCCAGGGTGAAACGGTATCTGTCGCTTGCCAGTCCACGTTCAGGCTGGCCAGATGTTCCGGCAGCTGATTCAGTGGCTCGCCTTTATATTCCCCGGATTTCTGTTCGGAATCGGTATAGGTATAGCTCAGGTTGATGGACACCACCCGCGCCAACGTGGTGGACAGCGCCGCTTCCACCCCCTGGGTTTCTGCTTCATCCACATTGACCCGATAAGTGGGATCGGAACCGAACTGGTTCGGACCGTCCGGGCAGATGCTGATGGGGCAGGTAATACGGGTAATCTTGTCCTTGAAGTCGTTATGGAACACGGTCACGTTGGCCATCAGCGACCGGCCAGCGTTGAAGTACAGGCCCAGCTCCTGGTTAACAGAGGTTTCCGGTTCCAGGTCCGGGTTACCGTAGATGTTCCCGCCACGGCTGACCTGCCCCCAATCCGGCGTAATTTCCCGCAACGAGGGAGACCGGAAGCCAGTGGAGACACCGCCCTTCAGTGTCCAACGCGGGCTGAAGCCCCACACACCATAAAGACGCGGGCTCACATTGGTGCCGTAATCCCTGTCATCATCCATCCGTGCGCCTGCGGTCACCGAAAAGGTATCGGTCAACATCCACTCGTCTTCTGCGAACAGGGCATACTTGGACGTGTCGACCTTGGTGCGGTCCGAGATCCGGTTGGTGGTCTTGTCCTGCAGTTCTTCTTCAATAAAATCCGCCCCCACCGTTACCATATGGTTGCCCATCGGCATCACCAGCGCCGTCTTGGCATTGGTGTTGGTAATGGTGATTTCACGGCCTTCATTTTCTGCTTCTTCGCGCTGGATGTAGGTATCCGAGGTGCCAATGGCCCAACGACCGGTGTGCGTCAGCGCGAAGGATTCACGGTTATGGTCACTGAAATTGTCGGTACAGCCACCACGACAACCGGTGGACGCAGCGCTACGCCCCATCAGCCCCTGGCGACTGTCCTGGGTACGGGTCGCCTCCACGGAAAAGTCGTGCTCATCCGAAGGGGTCAGGCTTAATTTGGCGGTCAGATTGCGCAGGTCTTTCTGTTCATAGCCATCCACAAACAGGTCTTCCTGGCGGTTATAAAAGCCGCCATACACCTGCAGGCCGAGCAGGTCTTCTTTCAACGGGCCACTCAGGCTGAAGTTCCCCTGCTGGCTGTCGCCGGAGCGCGAATCATCCTGGATGATGGCGTCCAGCTGCACAGAACCGCCCCACTCTTTCTCAACCTTGCGGGTAATGATATTGACCACACCGCCCATGGCATCGGAGCCATACAGGGTGGACATGGGGCCACGGACCACTTCGATACGCTCAATGCTCTGCAGCGGCGGCAGCCAGCTCTGCTCGAACCCGGCGCTGCCGTTGGGTCGGCTTTCCCGGGTGGACACCGGCTTGCCATCGACCATGATCAGGGTATACGAGGACGGCATGCCGCGAATCACGATATCGGTACCGCGATCACCGGAACCACCACCGGTGACAATCACGCCAGGGACATCACGCAAGGCGTCCGTGGTGTCCTGGTAGAAGCGCTCTTCGATCTGCTCCCGGTTGATCACACTGATCGACGCCGGCGCATCTTCCACCTGCTGAACATACCCCCCTGCCGTCACGGACACTTGCCCCAGCTCGTGCACCTCATCCTCTGCCCAGGCGGCGCCACTGGCAGCCGCCAGTGCCAACGCCAAAGTCCCCAAACGCATTCCCATGGTCTTTACTCCTCAAAGGTAAGCAACAACATCAAACCGGAGTGCAAACCGCCCCCTTTCACCGCGCGGCCTGACAGGCAAGCGGCGAAGAATCGATGCAGTTCCCCCGGAAAACAGGCCATACAGGGCCCAGGAAGCAGCAATGAATCCACTTCACGAAACGGAATGATATTGATTCTTATTTGTAACGAAAGGAGATTTACAATTTATACAAGTGGCGGGGCAGGCAACCGCAGATGCACGCACAGGCCCGGGGTGCCGTTGTGTGCCCACAGCTCACCGCCCAGCCGCTCTACCGCACGCCGGGCAATGCTCAACCCCAGCCCGAAGCCGCTACGGTCAGCCCGGGCGGCATCCAGACGCACAAAGGGCGCAAAGATTCGGTCGAGCTTGTCGTCCGGCACCCCCGGCCCCTGATCCACTACCTGCAGGTGCCAGGCTCCCTCTTCCCATTGCCCAAGCAATTGCACGGACCCCTGCTCCGGGGAATGGCGAATGGCATTGCGGACCAGGTTCTCAAACACCTGGGCCAACACATTCAGGTTGCCGTACACCAGAGCGTCGTCCGGCAGCGCACAGGGGAAACGGCACTTGTCCCAACCACTTTCGAACGCCGCATTTTCAACAATCATCTCCCACAGCGCCGGCAACGACAGGGATTCCAGGCCGGAGGTTCCGGTGTCGGTGTCCTGCCATCCCAGTGCCAGAGTGTCATCGACCAGAGTGCGCATGTGGTGCAGCTCCTGCTCCACCCGCTGACGCAATTCGTTTTCGCTCATCTGGCTTTCCAGCGCCACGGACAAACGGCTCAAGGGGGTGCGCAATTCATGGGACATGTCATTGAGCAGTTGCCGCTGGGTCTCCAGCATCCCGGACACCTGTTCCGCCATATGATTGAAACTGCGGGCCAGCTCCCCGAACTCATCCCCACGTGTTGCCAGCGGGCCGGTCACGCGTGCCTGGGTATCATCCTTGAAACCCAACACTTGCGCCTGCAGAGCTTTCAAGGGCACACGAGCACGCCAGAACAACAGCCCACCCAGCAGTAACGCAGACAACGTGGGCATTCCCACCAGCAGCAGATTTTCGACCCAGGGCCAGTAGGTGCCCGGGCGCAAACGGGGAGGTAACTGCATCAGCAGGCTGCCCTGTTCCGGCGCGACGGGAAACGGCACGCCCAGGTACGGCATCTTCTTGCCGTAGCGAAAACTCATGCGGCTATCCACGCCACGCTGAAAGCGCAACCCGGCCCGTTCCTGCTCGGTCAACGGGACACTGCTCAGCGACTGGTCTGTGGCACTGATAACAGCGATGTCACCCGCTTCACGCGCCCTCATGTCCGCCAGCCACTGATCTACTCCCGCCTGGCCGCCGGTCAGCCAGGCCTGCTCCGCCGCCGCGGCATAACCTTGCATAATGGCAATCGCCCGCTCGTTCAACAGCTGGGCATCATCGCGCAGGACACCGGTAATACGCGTGCCTGCCACCATGGTAGTCACTGCGACAATCACCAGAACCAGCGCCAGGCGCCAAAGAAGGGAATAACGTTTCAACATCACAGAGCGTCGGTGATCAGGGTATAGCCCTGCCCCCAGACTGTTCGCACCGCGGATTCCGGGGCGCCAACGTCACGCAATTTGCGGCGTACATGGCTGATGTGCAGATCCAGGCTACGGTCATGGCGACCACAGCCCCGGTGCAACACCGCCTGGTAGAGGAAAGGTTTGCTGAGCACCGCATCACGGTGCTCCAGCAACACCTGAAGCAACCGGAATTCGGTGTTGGTGAGGCCCAGGTCCGTGTGCCGGTAAAACGCCACCATGTCATGCTCGCGCAGCACCAGCTTGCCCACGGATTCCAGCCCTTCGTCTTCCGGACGGACACGTTCCAGCGCCACCCGCCGCAACACCGCATCCGCCCGAACCGCCAATTCCGCCATGCTGAACGGCTTCGGGAGATAATCATCCGCCCCATTGATCAGGCCCTGAATACGGGCCTGCTCATCCCCCAACGCAGACACCACGATCACTGGCACCGGGCTTTGCTGGCGTAGGGCATTGAGCAGCTCCAGCCCATTAAGCCCGGGCAACAGGATATCCAGCAGCACCAAATCGTAGTCACCGGAGGCTGCCGCCTCCAGCCCCGCCGGGCCCTCCGCGCACAGGGATACCAGATAGTGACGCTCGGAAAAGTAGTCACGCAGATGGCCGCTTAGTACCGCATCATCTTCGATGACCAGCAGGCGGGCAGGAATTTGGGCAATGGCATTCATTCACGAATGATAAGAATTATCATTAAGGCAGGCCAGCTTTTTATTGAATAGAATTCACTCAACCCCGCCTGTCATTACATTCTTTACGAAGATTGCTGTATTTAAACATAACCATTCTCATTAACATCTCCCCCTCTGCTGCGAACGACCGAACGCCACCGTGAATAAAAAACGCAAAGCCTTCTGGCTGAAACAACTCCATCAATGGCACTGGGTGACCTCTGCGATCTGCCTGATCAGCCTAGTGTTGTTCAGCCTGACCGGGATCACCCTCAACCACGCCAGCCAGATCAGTGCCGACCCGGTCATCCGCGAGCATCAGGGTGAGCTACCCGCCGAACTGTTATCCGCGCTCGCGGAGCAAAAGAACGGCCAGCTGCCCGCCGCCGTCCAGCAATGGCTGGCGCAGAAAATGGATTTGCAGCACACCGGCGGAGAGCCGGAATGGGCCGCCGACGAGATCTACCTGCCCATGCCTCGCCCCGGCGGCGATGCCTGGCTGGCCATTGATATGAATAACGGCACGGTACTCGCAGAAACCACAGACCGGGGCTGGATCGCCTTTTTCAATGACCTGCACAAAGGCCGCCACACCGGCACCGTGTGGATCTGGTTTATCGATATTTTTGCCGTGGCCAGCCTGCTTTTCGCGTTCACCGGCCTGGGCCTGATGATGCTTCACGCCAAACGGCGCCCGGCCACCTGGCCGGTCACCGTGGCCGGGCTGGTGCTGCCCTGGTTGTTGATCGTGTTTTTCATGCACTAAACACCGCCATTTAAGACAAGAAAGGACCTTCCCATGCGCTTGCGTTACCTCGCTCTGCTCCCCCTGCTAACCAGCCAGGCCCTCGCGGATACCTTTTCGGTGGACGTGGAAGTCCCGCGCAAGCGCGTGGCCGAATACCACGCCCCCTATGTGGCCTTCTGGGTGGAAAACGCCGACCGCAGCACCCTGGAACCACTGGGGCTGTGGTACGACGACCAGGAAAAATGGCTCAAGGATATCCGCCAGTGGTGGCGACGCACCGGTCGCAGCCAGTCCGCCCCCTATGACGGCCTCACCGGCGCCACCCGCTCACCGGGCACGCACACCGTGGATTTCAGCAAACTGGACGCCCTGCAATCCCTGCCCGCCGGTGAGTACACCCTGGTGGTAGAAGCCGCCCGGGAAGTGGGGGGCCGCGAAGTGGTGAAACTGCCCTTCCGATGGCCAGCCGAAAAAACACTGCAGCAACAACAGGTTAAAGGCACCGACGAACTGGGCACCGTGACCCTGACCGTCTCTCAATAACACCGACTACTCAAGGAGCACCACCATGATCCGAGTCCGTTTCCATCAAGCCGCACTGGCCGCCCTGGTGCTGGCCACCGCCCTGCCCGCCCAGGCCCACAAACTGTGGCTACTGCCCAGCCATACCACCGTGTCCGAACCCCAGTGGATTACCGTGGACGCCAGCATTTCCAATGAGATCTTCGGTTTCGAGCGGGCCTACCCCGTCGACGGTCTGCAAGTCACCGGCCCCGACGGCAAGCCCGCCACCGTGGACAACGCCACCAGGATGCACACCCGCAGCGTGTTTGACGTACAGCTGGAACAGGAAGGCAGCTACCGGATCAGCGTGGCCCAGCCCGGCTATTTCGTGTCCTATAAAGTGGATGGCGAACGCCAGCGCAGCCGGGGCAAAGACGCGGACAAGCTGCTGGCAGAGCTGCCCAAAGACGCCACTGACGTCAAACTGCTGGAAGTGCTCAACCGTCTGGAAACCTATGCCACCCTGGGCGCGCCCAACAAAACCGGCCTGAAACCCACCGGCAAAGGCCTGGAGCTGGAACTGCTGACCCACCCCAATGACCTCTACGCTGGCGAAACCGCCCAGTGGAAACTGCTGCTGGACGGCAAAGCGGCTGCCGGCATCAAGGTGGAACTGGTTCCCGGCGGCACCCGCTACCGTGACAGTCAGGAAAACTGGTCCGTCACCAGCGATGACAAGGGCATCGTCAACATCCAGTGGCCCGCCGCTGGCCGTTACTTCCTGGAAGCAGGCACCGGCAACAAGAACGCCAGCAACCCCAAAGCCGCCGAGCGCTACCTGCAGTATCTGGGCACCGTTGAAGTGCTGCCCATGTAAGCGAGCTCTAACGTGGCCCCGCCCAACCGGGCGAGGCCACCCCAAAGCCGCCAATTTCGTACCGTTCAGCCCTGAGCCCTGCCCATATTCCCGCGCTTGCACCCTCTGAGCCAGCCGGGCTGCCCGCTTTCATCTCACCTTGGTGATTGGCGAAAAAACGTGCAATTTGCGCATTAGCTGCGTATACTCCGCGCCCTCGCCGACCCTCGCTCGGCCCCTCCCCCTAATCCATAGGTACTACATGTCAGATTCCCGTTCCGGGTTCGCCTCTTTAGGCCTGCCCGAGGTTCTGCTCACTGCGATCGCCCGTCAGGGCTTCGAGCAGCCTTCGCCGATTCAGGCGCAAGCCATCCCGCTGTTGCTGGATGGACACGATCTTCTGGGCCAAGCACAAACCGGCACAGGTAAAACGGCTGCGTTTGCATTGCCCCTTTTGGCCCGTCTGGATCCGGCCCTGCGTGAACCGCAGATGCTGATCCTGGCCCCTACCCGCGAGCTGGCTATCCAGGTCGCCACTGCGTGTGAAGAATTTGCCAAAGACATCAAAGGTCTGCAGGTTCTGCCCATTTACGGCGGCGGTGAATACCGCACCCAGCTGAAAGGCCTGCGCGGCGGCGCCCAGGTTATTGTCGGCACCCCCGGCCGCGTCATGGATCACATGGAACGCGGCTCCATGAAACTGAACAACCTGAAAGCCCTGGTGCTGGATGAAGCCGATGAAATGCTCCGCATGGGCTTCATCGACGATGTGAAATGGGTACTCGAACGTACTCCCGATGACTGTCAGCTGGCGCTGTTCTCCGCCACCATGCCGCCGGTCATTCGCAAGGTTGCCGACCAACACCTCAAGCAACCCAAACTGGTTCGCATCGACAATGGCGGCGCCACCACCGGCACCACCATCCGCCAGCGTTACTGGCCGGTGGCCGGGCTGAACAAGCTGGACGCCGTGTGCCGGATTCTGGAAGCCGAAGAACACGATGCCGTGCTGGTTTTCGTGCGCACCAAGCAGGCCACTCTGGAACTGGCTGAGCAGCTGAACCGTCGCGGCCTGCGTGCCGAAGCCCTGAACGGCGATATTCCCCAGCAGCAACGGGAAAAAACCGTACAGCGCCTGAAAGACAAGCGTTTTGACCTCCTGATCGCCACCGACGTGGTCGCTCGCGGTCTGGACGTGCCGCGGATCACCCACGTGGTGAACTACGACATGCCCGGCGACCCGGAAGCCTACGTGCACCGCATTGGCCGTACCGGCCGTGCCGGCCGCCAGGGTGACGCCATCCTGTTTGTGGCCCGTCGCGAGCAACACGTGCTGCGTCAGATCGAGCGCATTACCCGTCAGAGCATCGAAAAGATGGCGCTGCCGTCCGTGGATGACCTGAATGCCAAGCGCATTGCCCGCTTCCAGGAACAGCTGGCTGGCTTCACCTCTGGAGCCAACGTTGACGAAGCCCGTGCGCTGGTCAACCAGCTGCGTGACGCCATGGACATCAGCGACAACGACATGGCTGCCGCCCTGGCCACCATGATGTTCAAGCGTGAGCCGCTGATCCTGAAAGAACCGAAAATGGTGAAAGAGCCGCGCCGTCGCGAGTCCGCCCATGTGGGTGGCCGCCGTGAAGAGCGCAACCCGCGTAACCGGAACGACAAGGGTCGCAGCGACAAGACCATGCGCCGCTACCGGATCAAAGTTGGCCACGACCACGGCGTGAAACCGGGCAACATCGTTGGCGCCATTGCCAACGAAGCCAAACTGCCCAGCCGCCTGATCGGTCCGATCAAGATCCACCAGGACCACAGCACCGTGGAACTGCCAGAAGATCTGTCACCAAAGCAGCTGCACGTGATCCGCACCGCGCGGGTCTGCCAGCAGGCTCTGGATCTGGAAATGGTGTAAGAAGAGACGCAGCACGCTTCACGCAACACGCTGCAACACGAAAGTCGTTAATTCGTGATTGAGAGGCCCAGCTCCGCGCCGGGTTCTATACAAAAAAACCGCGCCCGAAAGGGTGCGGTTTTTTTGTGGCTTCTAGCGTCCGGCGTCCAATTTCAGGATCCGGAAATTCTGAAGCCGACCTTCAACGTCACCTGATAATGCCCCACCTTGCCATTCTCGATATGGCCGCGGGTTTCGGTTACCTCGAACCAGTCCATCAACTCCAGGCTTTCACTGGCCGTGACCAGCGCATTCTCGATGGCGTCTTCAATGGTGGTGCGAGACGACCCGACTAATTCAACCTTCTTGTAGACATGATGGTCAGACATGACTGCTCTCCTTTTCGGTACATGTTCCATGTGTCTGAGCGGCAAAACATCCCTCACCGGAAACGCTCTGCCCTCATCCTTCTTCTTTCATCTGTGACACCGAAGCCGGCAGATTACAAGGGGGCGTTTTTGCCCAGTCGGTCAAAGAATCGCCATTGGTTATAGAACCGGGGCATTGAAAGCCGCCACCATTTCCCTCATAACAAGAGGTGAAGCACTTGGTCATCGTCCAACCGTTTATTCCAACCCCCACAGGAGGACGCGCGATGGATATGCATAAAATGACACCCTGGAACTGGCTTCGTCAGGAGGGCAACCGCGAGCGGCCTCTCCCGCAACGACAACCCGGCCACCCCTTGTTGCGCTGGGAACGTGAGTTCGACAACTGGTTCGAACAGATGCTTGGCGACATGGCCTGGACGACCCCGGCGCCACACGCCCAACCCAACGCCCCCTTGCGCCCTAACCTGGATATTCTGGAGCGCGACGACCACTACCTGATTACCGCGGAATTACCCGGCGTGGAGAAATCCGATCTGGATGTGACGCTGAACAACAACATGTTGCTAATCAGCGGCAGCAAAACCCCCATCCAGGAAAATGACCGCGACGGCTACCATTATAGTGAGCGCCGTTTCGGGCCCTTCCAGCGCATGCTGACATTGCCGGCCGATGCGGATGCCGAACAAATGAATGCCGTCTTCCACAACGGGGTACTGTCACTCAGCATCCCTCGCCACGAGCACCATCACCAGGGCAGCCGACGTATCGAGATTCATTGATTGAGGAGACGCAACAGGCTGCACGCTTCAAGCAACAACGCGAAGAACCGGTGTGTCTCTATTGACGTCACGGCCCGCGCTCCATACCTGCTCGCGGGGCCGTGACCGGAGTAATCCGTCAACCATGTTGAAGGTCGCCCGGCCCGCACCGGAACCATACTCAGCCCATGGATTCAGCCTCATTGCCGGGGTTTCACGGCATCATCACCAAACAACACGGGTAATCAGGAACTCTACTGGCCAGCCACGGAGAACCCGGCGATGCGTCTGCGCTTACTCACCCCCAGAAGCGGGGGCAACAAAGCCGTCAACACGCGGCAACGTCATTACCTTCTTGCCGGCGCTGTCTGCGCCATGGCGCTGGGCTTTACGGCGCCCCTCCATGCGGAGAACAGCGCCGTTCTGCGTTTTGATACGCCACTGGCGATTACCGACAATGCCGACTTTGATCGGGATAACCCGCTGGAACCGGACAGCAGCAGTTTTATCCTGCTGGACGCCAGCAGCCTGAGCAGTGATAGCGGTGAACGATGGGCACTGGTTGCCTTGCAAAACGATGCCGGCGGCCAACGCATTCTGCGTGACGACTATCTGGTGGCGGAATTCGCCAACGGCGACCGCCGCCACGCCAGCAACCTGGAAGGCTCGTTCGCCGCCGGGGAGCAACAGCGCAAGATGGCTTTTTTCGGTTACCACCGCTTTCCCATCCTGCGCGTCTTTACACAACAGTAGGTCGGTTTAGGCTCAGCCGTAAACCGACAGAGGTGTCGACTTACGGCCTTCGGCCTCTCTGTGCCCTTGGGTAAAGTCGACCGACAAGATTTATAGCGAAGAGCCGGACGCCAAAGGCCTGATGCCCGACAAACCAAAACTAGCCACCACGGCTCGGCTGTCTAACCAACACGTTTTCAGGAAGTCGCCGCCGCTTTTATCCTTAGATTTTAAGCGTCAACCGTCAGGCTTTTGGCGTCATGCGTCATGCGTCATTTATCAGCCGCTCTATGCTATTTCTCCGCAATCAGCAAACTATCCAGCGGCTGGCGGTCCGGGCGGAACTGATTAATGGTTTCCTGTGCTTCATAGCCCAGCGAAAGACCGCACAATAACTTGTACTGACCGGGCAACTGAAAATGCTTTTCCAGCGGCGATCGCCATAACGCCAGCGCCCCCTGGGCACAGGTTCCCAACCCTTCGTCCGTGGCGGCCAGCATCAGGCTCTGTAAAAAAATCCCCGCATCCAGTGCGCTGTAGACCCCCAGGCCTTCGTGCACAAACACAAAAAGCGCCACTGGCGCATCAAAGAAACGGAAATTCGCCGCCATCTGCTCGTGGCGGGCCTGCTTGTCTTCCCGCCCAATGCCCAGCAACTGGTACAAGCCGTGACCGGTGGCGACCCGGCGCGGCTGCAGGTCATCCGGGTATTTCACCACCGGGCGATAATCGCCATCCGGCATCCCTTTTTTCGTCACCAGCGCCTTGAGCTTTTTCACCATGGGCGCCCGCTGAAGCGCCATCAGTTGATCAAACCGCTCCGGCAATTCGCGGCGCAGACTTTCCAGCACCTCACCGCGGGCCACCGCGATCTGGTAGGGCTGGGTGTTGGACCAGCTGGGCGCCCCGCTGGCCCTTGCCAGTAACTCGTTCAGCAACGCATCGCTCACCGGTTGGTCGGTAAATGCCCGCACACTGTGGCGCTGGGCCATCACATCCTGAAATTCCATACTCTCAACCTGTTGTGAGTTTTAGCGTTTACTGTGCCAGAGACTTACAATGCGCAGCCATGACCAAGACCACCGATAACCTGCAACGTCGCGCCAACTTTTCCCGCTGTCGCCAGTATCGCTATGCCCTGTGGCGCCAGTGGGGTGACGGTGATGACTTCATGCTGCTGATTGGCCTCAATCCCTCCACCGCAGACCACCGCCAGGACGACCCCACCATCCGTCGCTGCATGGGTTTTGCCCGTGACTGGGGCTACTCCGGCCTGTGTGTGGCCAATCTGTTCGCCTACCGGGCCACCTACCCGCAGGACTTGTTCGCCACTGCTGACCCGGTGGGCCCGAAGAATGACCAGTGGCTGCGCCGCCTGGCGCGACAGGCAGACCTGGTCGTGGCCGCCTGGGGCAATCACGGTCGCTTCAATGACCGTGCCTTGCAGGTGGCACCACAACTGCCCGCCATGCACTGCATTCGCCTGAACAGCTCCGGGGAACCGGCGCATCCACTGTATCTCCCCAAGCATCTCACTGCCCAACCCTGGGATGGCTACGCCGCCTTGTCCTGACCTTCACCTTGAACGAGCAATAATAGGCACAAAACACCCGTCGGGATTAACATTGTGAGCACACGTCTGGAAAAGAACATCCGTCGTGCCAAAGGGCTGTCCTACGCTGGGCTCATCCCCTTTTATGGCTTGGCGGGCCTGTCCTGGGTTGCCGAGACGGGCAACTGGGCCCTGCATGCCCTCGCCACCTACGCCGCCATTGTCATTACTTTCCTGGGAGCCATTCACTGGGGCCGCGCCCTGGACAAGATGGCCGACAGCAATCAATACCCCACCCTGTTGTTTGGTTTGATGCCTGCCCTGCTGGGCTGGTTTGCCCTGCTGCTGCCCCTGGAGCTGGCACTGCCCATGCTCGCCGCCGGGCTCATGTATGTATGGGGCACCGAACAAATGGTGTTCAACGACACCCTGCCCACCTGGTACCGACACCTGCGCCACCAGCTCACCGCCGCGGCCGTCATCGCCGTATTGATCGGCTGGGCCGCCACCATGTTCTGGATGCTGTGAGCGGCCCTCTGCCTGACAGCACAACGACTTTCCCTTTTTTTACAAAGCAGCATGCGTTCAAGGCGGCGTAACCGTGGCCCGGCCAGTCTGCCCCCGCTACACTGTGCGCTCGTCACAGGGAGATTCGGGCATATGAAACAGCACTGGCTTCAGCGCATTACATTGACACTTGGATTGATGTTGTTCTCGTTTTCGGCCCAGGCCGCCCCCGCTCTCAGCCCCGTTGCTTCCAGCCAATCGCCCAATTATCACGACGATATCCGGCCCATTTTTGAGAACAAATGCCTGGCCTGTCACGGCTGCTACGATGCCCCCTGCCAACTGAAACTGGAAGCTGTGGAAGGCCTTGATCGCGGTGCCAGCAAACAAAAGGTCTACAACGGTGGGCGCAAAAACACCGTCGACCCCACCCGGCTTTTCCAGGATGCCCAGACCACCGCACAATGGCGTGACAAGGGTTTCTATTCCGTCATCGACAGCACCTCAGGCATGCAGGCATCCCTGTTGTACCAAATGCTCGAACTGGGCAAGCAGCACACCTTCAATCCCAATGAAAAGCTGCCCGACGATATCGCCCTGGGGCTGAGCCGGCAGAACGAATGCCCCGCCCCGGATGAATTCGACGACTACGCTGACGACCACCCCTTGGAAGGTATGCCACTGGCCGTGGCCGGCTTGACCGACAGCGAATTTGCCACCATCAGCCGCTGGCTGGAGCACGGTGCCAGCTTCAAACCGGAAGTGATCACCCCCACCGCCGAAGAGCAACAGCTGATCGACGACTGGGAGGCCTTCCTTAACCAGAGCGATCCAAAACACCAGCTGGTGGCTCGCTGGTTATACGAGCACTTGTTCCTGGCTCACCTGTATCTGGACAAGGGAGAAGACAGCAAACCGGCCCACTTCTTCCAGCTTCACCGCTCCAGCACGCCCCCTGGGGAGCCGATCAAACGGGTTGCCACCGATCGCCCCAATCAAATGCCTCCAGAGAATTTCTGGTACCGCATAGCCCCGGTCCGCGGCACGCTGGTGCACAAAACCCATATCACCCTGGGCCTGACCCAGGACAAACTGGCGCGGACCCGAAAACAGTTTTTCGGCACCGACTGGGAAGTAAAAGAGCTGCCCGGTTATGGTTATGAACAACGCGCCAATCCCTTCGTCACTTTTTCCGACATTCCTGCCCGTGCCCGCTATCAGTTTATGCTGGATGAAGCCGAGTATTTTGTGCGCACCTTTATTCGTGGCCCGGTTTGCCGCGGCCAGGTGGCCACCGATGTGATCCGCGACCATTTCTGGGCCGTGTTTCAGGAGCCGGATCAGGATCTCTACATCACCGATGAAGATTACCGTGCCCAGGTCAGCGACTTGCTCGGCTTGCCCGGCCAGGATGACGACCTGCTGTCCCTCGGTTCGGAATGGCTGAAATACAGCGGCAAACGCAACGACTATCTGAAAGCCCGCAAACAGGCTTACGAAACCGATGAACCACAGGGTCCGGGCTGGGATTCCGTGTGGAATGGTGATGGCGATAATCGCAATGCCCTGCTGACCATCTTCCGTCACCACGATAACGCCTCGGTGCGTAAAGGGCTGATTGGTGACCTGCCGCTGACCACCTGGGTCATGGACTATCCACTGTTCGAGCGCAGTTATTACAACCTTGTGGTCAATTTCAATGTGTTCGGATCGGTCTCCCATCAGGCGCAGACCCGTCTCTACTTTGATCTTATCCGCAACGGCGCAGAACAAAACACGCTTCGTTACCTCCCGGCAGAGCTGCGCCAAACCGTGCTGGCCAACTGGTATCAAAACACCGGCCAACTGCGTCTGGCGATCAGCTATGAGTCAGTGGATACCGATCTACCCACCAATATTCCGTTCGACACCAGCACGCCCATGAACGAATTTAACAACACGCTGCTGACGCGTTTTGCTGAACTCAACGCCCGTCCAGATCCGATCAACCGCTGTGACGGCGAGGATTGTCAGCGTGCTGATGTATCCGCCTGGAAACAGCATGCCGACCACACGCTCAGTGCCATTTCTTCACGCCGTGCCGCCAACCTGCCTGCGGTGAACTTTATGCCGGAAGTCAGCATGGTGCATGTACAGGGCAGCCAGGGAGAGCAGGAAATCTACTCCCTGTTCCGCAACCGTGCCCATAGCAACGTGGCGTTCATGATGGGCGAGTCCCTGCGCTACCAACCGCCACTGGATACACTGACCCTGTACCCCGGCGTCATGGCGAGCTATCCCAATTTCATGTTCCTGGTACAGGATGATCAGCTGCAGGCGTTCGTCTCCCAAATGAACGCAGTGAAAACTGAAGAGGACTTCACCAAACTGGTCGACGCCTACGGTATCCGCCGTACTCATCCGGAATTCTGGCAGTATTTCCACGCGCTGGATGAGTATCTGGAAGAGCACGAGCCAACCCAGGCTGGCATTCTCGATATGAACCGGTACGAAAACCTTTAAAAGATTAGCAGCGGGTAACACACTGCAACTCGGGAGGGATGGGTGCCATGGCGCAGCCACCCTGCCCGCGAGGTTTGGTTGAAAGTTCAACGTGGAAAGTTGAACGGAACATCAAGAAGCTCCCCCCGCCCTTTTCCCGAAGGAACGTCGCTGGTAGCGCGATAAACCTCCCATACGCTCTAAGTCCGCCAATGACTAGGTCTGTGGCGCCAGGCCGGTTGCTACTATGCCCGACCTGTCAGTCACACTGGTCAATGTGACCGTCGCTCACCTCTCCATAATCGAATGCAATCCATAGACATAACAATGAGGTTCCATCATGGCGAAAGATGCAGTGGGTTATGCGCTGACCGCGCTTAACCGCCTGGCCAGCTCGGAGGTGCTCGACAAGATGGGCATGCGTAAAAGCGTTGAGCGGCTTGCCTACAGCCTGACCAAAGGCGGCTTCCAGGTACTGACCACCACCGCCCGTGCATTCAAGTCCGGTAACTCAGGCAACAAACCCGAGCGCCTTACCGCCCCGGGCCATACCCGTGACCTGTTCGATCTTGGTGTCACCGACGAACAACAGATGATCCGCGACAGCGTGCAGGGCTTTGCCACCAACGTACTGCGCGAACAGGCTGAGCACGCAGACGCCGCACAACAGACCAGCGAAGACGTGATTGTCCAGGCACTGGAACTGGGCCTGAATTTCTTCGCGGTACCGGAATCCCTGGGCGGCGCCGCCACCGAAAAGTCCACCGTCACCAGCATGCTGCTGGCAGAAGATCTGGCCCGTGGCGACATGGGCCAGGCCGTCGCGATTCTCGCCCCCATGGGCGTGGCCAATGCCCTGACCCAGTGGGGCACCGCTCAGCAGCAAGACAAATACCTGAGCGCTTTCGCCGAAGAGAATCCACCCAAAGCCGCCATTGCGGTATGCGAACCGCGCCCGTTGTTCGACCCCATGGTGCTGGCCACCACTGCCCGCAAGGACGGTAACGACTACGTTCTCAACGGAGAAAAATCCCTGGTGCCGCTGGCGGCCGAAGCGGAAATTTTCCTGGTTGCCGCGCAAACCGATAACGGCCCGGCGGTGTTTATCGTGGAAGGCGGCACGGACGGACTCACCGCCGGAGAGGATCCCGCCATGGGCATCCGCGCCAGCGGTCAGCGCCCGTTGAAACTGGATAACGTACGCATCCCGGCGGACAACCGCCTGGGTAATGGCGATTTTGATTATCGCGCTTTCGTGGACCTGGGCACCCTCGCCTGGTGCGCCATGGCCATTGGCACCAGCCAGGCTGTGCTCGACTACGTTGGCCCCTACTGCAACGAGCGCACCGCTTTTGGTGAACCCATCAGCCATCGCCAGTCCGTGGCCTTCATGATTGCCGATATCGCCATCGAGCTCGATGCCATGCGTATGCTCACCTACCGCGCCGCCAGCCGTGCCGAACAGGGCAAAAGCTTCCAGCGCGAAGCTCACCTGGCCCGCACGCTGGTGAAGGATAAAGCCATGAAAATCGGCACCGACGGCGTGCAGCTGCTCGGCGGCCATGGCTTTACCAAAGAGTACCCGGTGGAACGCTGGTATCGGGATCTGCGTGCTGTGGGGGTCGCCTTCGGCGGCCTGCACCTGTAAGGAGGGAGACAACCATGAATATCGAGATTCCAAAGAAGTTCAAACCCCTGATCAACAACGCCTATCAGGTAGCCCAAAGCACCCTCCGCCCGCTGTCGCGCAAATACGATCGCGGTGAGCACGAATACCCGAAAGAGCTGGATATGCTCGCCTCAGTGCTGGATGGCTTCAACGAAGGCGATCCGGCTAACTCCGCCGGCGCCGCCACCACCGGCAGCGGCAAGGTGCAGAACGACGGCAGCGTCAAAAATGGTGCCAACATGGGCGTCTGCCTGGGTGCCATGGAAATGTGTTACGGCGATACCGGCTTCCTGCTCGCCATGCCCCGCCAGGGCCTGGGTAACGCAGCCATTGCTGCCGTGGCCAACGACGAACAGCTGGAACGCTTCAAGGGCAAGTGGGCCGCCATGGCCATTACCGAACCCGGCTGTGGCTCCGACTCCGCTGCCATTCGCACCACCGCCAAAGAAGACGGCGATCACTACATTCTCAATGGCGAGAAGATCTTCGTCACTTCCGGCGAACGAGCCGACTGCGTGGTGGTCTGGGCCAGCCTGGATCCGAAACTGGGTCGCGCGGCCATCAAGTCGTTCGTGGTGGACTGGGGCACTCCCGGCATGGAACTGGCCCGGCTGGAGAAGAAGCTGGGCATCCGCGCCTCCGACACCGCCGCCATCAACTTCGTGGACTGCCGGGTACCGGCAGAAAACCTGCTGGGCAGCCCGGAAATCGACACCAAAAAAGGCTTCGCCGGTGTCATGGAGACCTTCGACAACACCCGCCCGCTGGTGGCCGCCATGGCCATCGGTTGCGCCAAGGCGTCCCTGGAGCGCATCAAGGAGTTGCTCAAAGACAGCATCTCCTATGACTACGGCAAACCCGTGGACAACTGCTCTGCGGTGGAAGCCGAAATCTACAAGATGGAAGCTGACTGGGAAGCCGCCTACTGGCTGGCAGTGAAAGCCGCCTGGATGGCCGACAACAAGAAAGCCAACACCCTGGAAGCCTCCATCTCCAAGGCCAAGGCCGGCCGGGTCGGTAATTACATCACCCTGCGTTGTGTGGAACTGGCCGGCAGCCTGGGCTACACCGAAGACGAGTTACTGGAAAAATGGGCCCGTGATTCGAAGATTCTGGATATCTTCGAAGGCACCCAGCAGATTCAGCAACTGGTTATCGCTCGACGTGTGCTTGGACTGAGCTCCAAAGAGTTGAAGTAACGTTCCAGACGTTTTGCCGACAAATGAATGAAGCCGTTTCTGACTGATCAGAAGCGGCTTTTTTCATCGCTGATCGCGCACAACGGCCGCCCCATACCGAATAACGCCGTTCAAGCAAATTCGCCCTACACCGCCTCAGCACCTCAGCCTTATTCCCTACTGCACAAAGAGACATAACGATGATGTTGCCCTGCCATCATGTGTGCCAGTATCGAAGGCAGATGGAACGCAATAAAAACACAACACCGGGTTACAGCTTTACCGCGATTAGACAACAGGTTCACCCGCGGCGGGGCAGTAAAGTGAAAGGTAGAAGGTGGAGTGGGACAATAAAAAGGAAGGGAGCCACATGTCTGCATTCAAATACACCATGATGGGGGCCGGTCTGGCTGGATTCATGATGTTGGGCAACGCTGCCCATGCCAACCAGCAAGCCACGGTGATTATCAGCCAGAGCTGCGACTACATGCTGCTGAACTCCAGCAAGGGCATGGTGCTGGTCAAACAGCTGGATGGCATCACGCCCCAGGAAGGGGATACCCTGCTCGGCGAATTCACCGCCGGGGATTTCAGCAACCTGCAAAACAATCGCAACAAGGATTCCATGCAGGTCTGGGTTGATACCGTGGACCCGCATAGCAGCAAGGCACTAAGCCAGTACGGGCGTTATTGCACTTGATAAGAGGCGCGACACGCTTCAAGCTGCAACGCGGGCTGGGTACGGTGACACACGATAACCGCCATGCCCGCGGGGTTCAGTTCAAAGTGAAACGTTGAAAAGGAAAACTCTGGGGACTTTTCTCACGTCCTTATCCAGGCTCGTAGCTCCCTCTCATCTCATCACAAAGCCCGCGAACAACACGGCGAAGCCACCGACTTCCGCCGCGATTAGCGCGAGCATAAATACCGTCATGGCCGCCTGCGGTACCGTGGCCGTGCCCATGCTATGTGGCTTTTGCAGTTGGTTGCGGGTGTCTTTAAGCATGCCGTGCAGAATATAACTGCCGATGGCCAGAGCGAAGAAAATCAGACAGGCCAGCACCGCCAGGGTGTTCACCCAGTCTTCCCAAACGCTGAGCAAGGCAAAGCGCTCCAGCACCAGGCATGCAAAGGCATACATCAAGCTGGCACGGTGGGCGATGTCCACATAGTAATGCGCCCGGGCTTTCTCACTATTGGCCACCTGCACATACTTCCAGGCGCCGGTCAGCAAGCCGACGAGAAAAAAGATGCCACAACCCCAAAGCGCCCATTGATCCGCTGTCATTCCCTGCCCCTGTATTCGTTACATTTCAAAAAAATGAGCCAATCGTTCCTGCATCATTGGCTCCGCATGGCAGAACCGGCGGCGCCCTTCACGCTCCACACGAATCAGCCCGGCCTCCGACAGCTCCCGAACATGGTGAGACACCGTCGGTGCGCCAATATTGAGCCGCTGCATAAAATCCCCAAACGCACAGCCGGCAGGTACCTTGGCCAGATCCGCCTGACCATGCTGGCGACAGTGATCCACAATCACCTGGTATATGCGCAACCGATTAGGGTTGGACAGCGCACGAAAGGCTGCAGCAAGCTGCTCCGCCGTCACAGTGTCTTTCTGTGCCAAAACCGGCACCTCCCGGGAAAATAGTTTGACGGTCATAAAACTAACTTATAGTTTGATCCTCATCAAACTATATCGTTGCGACATCCCTTGTCGCCACTGTTCGTCGCCATCGGAGGAGACACTGTGAACCACGCTGATATTCTCGGCCAGACCCTGGCATTGCCCTGCGGAGTCACCCTGCCCAACCGTTTCGGCAAATCGGCCATGAGCGAAGCACTCGGCACCATCGATAACCATGTAACCCCGAAACTGGAACGCCTGTACGGTCGCTGGGCCCAGGGTGGCACCGGCCTGGTGATTACCGGGAATATCATGATCGACCGACGCCACACCGGCGAGCCGAACAACGTGGTAGTGGACGATGAGCGTGACATGCCATTGCTGAAACGCTGGGCGGAGGCTGGCAAGTCCCGCGGCGGGGCGATCTGGGTACAGCTCAATCATCCCGGCAAACAGATTCCCCGCATGCTGGCCAGCGGTGACACGCTTGCCCCTTCAGCCGTGCCCTTTGGCAAGGAGCTGAAAAGCGCGTTCAAGACACCCCGAGCGCTGAGCGAAGAGGAAATTCAGGAGATCATCCAGCGGTTCGCCACCAGCGCCCGCATCTGTCAAAAAGCCGGTTTCAGCGGTGTGCAAATTCATGGCGCCCACGGCTATCTGGTTAGCCAGTTTCTCTCCGGACATCACAACCGCCGCACCGATCAATGGGGGGGCTCACTGGCAAACCGCATGCGTTTCCCGCTGGAAATTTACCGGGCTATCCGTCAGGCCGTTGGCGATGATTACCCTGTCAGCATCAAACTCAATTCCGCCGATTTCCAACGGGGCGGTTTTAGCGAAGAAGAATCCATGACCGTGGCCGAAACACTGGCCAGCGAGGGTCTCGATCTGCTGGAAATTTCCGGTGGTAACTACGAGAACCCGGCCATGGCCGGTGCCAAGGGCGTACGGGAAAGTACCGCCAACCGGGAAGCCTACTTCCTGGATTACGCCAACGAAATCCGCAAGCGGGTTTCCATTCCGCTGATGGTTACCGGCGGCTTCCGCTCGGCCAAAGCCATGGCGCAAGCCGTGGACAGCGGTGCCACCGATATCATCGGCATCGCCCGCCCCCTGGCCGTGGAACCGGATCTTCCCAACGCCATCCTGGCGGGTCAGAGTGGCGTTGTCAGCCGCGTTACCCCGCGCAAAACCGGTATCAAGACCATCGATAACATGGCCATGATGGAAGTGTCCTGGTTCTCCCGCCAGCTGCATCGCATGGGCACAGGCAAAGACCCAAAGCCGGACGAGAGCGTACTACTCGCCCTGTTCAAGGTTATCGCAACCATGGGCGTCGGCAGCTTCAAGACCCGCCGTCTGCGGGCAAATAACTGACAGCTTCGAGCTTCGAGCTTCGAGCTTCGAGCTTCGAGCTTCGCATAAATGGTGACGGCCTCTGCAGTCACCGAAACAAAAAAGCCCCGACGTGAGCCGGGGCTTTTTTGTTTTTCTCGTTGCTAGCCGCTAGAAGCTAGCACCTGCTTTACAACTTCGCCGCCACTTCCGCGCCTTGCTTGATCGCGCGTTTGGCATCCAGCTCGGCCGCCAGATCCGCGCCACCAATCAGGTGGAAGTTCTTGCCGTCTTCCTTGTACAGCTCACGCAGGGATTCCTGCCCGGCACAAAGAATCACGTTATCCACGTCAAGCACCCGGCTTTCTTCACCAATCTTGATATGCAGGCCCGCATCATCAATTTTTTCGTAGCTGCAGTTTTTCAGCATTTCCACGTTGCGGGACTTGAGCGTGGCGCGGTGTACCCAGCCAGAGGTTTTGCCCAGATCCTTACCCAGCGGCGTCGGCTTGCGCTGCAGCAACGTGATCTGGCGAGCCGGTTTTTCCGGTGCCGCTTTCACCAGGCCACCGGGGGTGTCACCCGCCATATCCACGCCCCACTCTTTCATCCACTCCGGTAATGGCTGTTCGCCTTCGCGGGGATGTTCGGCCAGAAACTCGGACACATCAAAGCCAATACCACCGGCACCAATGACCGCCACTTTCTCGCCCACCTGGGCGTTGCCACGCAGCACGTCCACGTAAGACAACACCTTGGGGTGGTCCACACCGGGAATCCCCGGGGTGCGCGGGAGCACGCCGGTGGCGATAACAATTTCGTCAAAGCCCGCGGCTTCCAGATCAGCAATTTCCACCCGCGTGTTCAGCTTCATGGTGACACCGGTGCTTTCCAGTTTTTTGCTGAAATAACGGATGGTGTTATGGAACTCTTCCTTACCCGGCACCACTTTGGCCATATTGAACTGACCACCAATTTCCCCCGCCTGATCAAACAGGGTCACCGCATGGCCTCGCTCTGCCGCCACCGTGGCACAGGACAAGCCCGCCGGGCCGGCACCAACGACAGCAACTTTTTTCGGCTTGGCGGTCTTCAGGTACAATAGTTCGGTTTCGTGGCAGGCACGGGGATTGACCAGACAGGACGCCCGCTTGAGCTGGAAGGTATGGTCCAGGCACGCCTGGTTACAAGCGATACAGGTATTGATCTCATCCGCCTTGCCCTGCTCGGTTTTCTTGACGAAATCCGGGTCCGCCAGCAACGGGCGCGCCATGGAGACCGCGTCCGCCTGGCCAGCGACCAGAATGGCTTCTGCCACGTCCGGGTCGTTAATACGGTTGGAGGCCACCACCGGAATGGAGACCACGTCTTTTACCTGGCGGGTCGCTTCCACAAAAGCCGCTCGGGGCACAGACGTAACGATGGTGGGCACGCGTGCTTCGTGCCAGCCGATACCGGAATTGAGCAGGCTGGCACCCGCCGCTTCCACTTCCTTGGCCAACGCCAGCACTTCTTCACGGGTGGCCCCGTCCGGCACCAGATCGACCACGGAAATACGGAACATGACGATAAAATCGTCGCCGCAGCGCTTACGCACTTCGCGGACAATTTCCACCGGGAAACGGCGGCGGTTTTCCGCACTGCCACCGTACTTGTCTTTGCGCTTGTTGGTGCACGACGCGGTAAACTGGTTAATCAGGTAGCCTTCGGACCCCATGATCTCCACACCGTCGTAACCGGCCTTCTTGGCCAGCCATGCGGTATGGGCAAAATCCTTGACCGTCTGCTCCACTTCCTTGGTGGACATGGCCTTGGGCTTGAAGGGGTTGATCGGGCTTTTAATGGCAGACGCCGAACGGGAGAAGGGGTGATAACTGTAACGACCCGCATGGAGAATCTGCAGAGCGATCTTGCCGCCTTCCTGATGCACCGCATCAGTCACCTTGCGGTGGTTGCGCACATCCAAACGGCTGTTGAACAGCCCGGCAAAGGGGTAGAACCAGGCTTTCTTGTTGGGGTTGAAACCACCGGTCACGATCAAGCCAACGCCACCACGGGCCCGCTCGGCAAAGTAGGCCGCCAACTTGGGGAACTGCCAGAAACGGTCTTCAAGACCGGTATGCATGGAGCCCATAATCACCCGGTTCTTGATCTGGGTATGCCCCAGATCCAGCGGGGAAAGCAGGTTGGAATAGCGGTTGGCTGTCATGGTGTTGTCTCCAAAGGCATCTGCACCACAGATGGCTACGCGTTGATTAATCTGGACAGCGTCAAGTTAAGCGGTTATTTTGACAGTGTCAAGATCCACAGAGCCACAACCGGCTTCATGCAACGCCACCACGCATAGGGCACAAGCAAAGGCAGGAGACTCATGACACAGACCGCGCGCTATCACCACGGCGACCTGCATGCGACGCTGCTGCAGGAAGCGAATACCCTGCTCAATGAACAGGGCATCGAAGGCCTGTCCCTACGCAAGCTGGCCGAGCGGGCTGGCGTCTCCCGAACCGCGCCCTATCACCACTTCCGTGACAAGAACGCCCTGCTCTGCGCCCTGGCCACCCAGGCTTTCCGGCAACTGGACGAGATGATCAACAGCCAACTGCAAGAAGCCGGCTCACAGGAAGGCATTCAGAATTTTGTCCGCGAATACCTGCGTTTTGCCACTGAAAACCCGGAACAATATGAACTGATGTTCGGGCGTACCATCTGGAAAGGTGGCGAGCCCACCGATGAACTCAAGACCATCGCCTACCGTAGCTTCCGGCACTACGCCGAGCGGCTGGCGACACTGTTGGCCGGTCGCCTGCCAGCCAGAACGGATTCCCTGCGCGTGGCCCAGGCCAGCTGGGCCACGGTCCACGGCCTGTGCCGCCTGCTGATTGATGGCATTTACGTGAACCGGGAAGATATCGAGACCGTCAGCGAGCAGTCCATTGCCCTGATCATGGCCGCCCTGTCACAGCCTTCCTCCTGACCCTGCGTGCCCGCCCCGTGACCGCAACGCCACAAATGAGTGGAACGGTCATGTCCTGCCCGGGCGCGATTGGCTAGCCTGACTGAATCGTCAGGGAGGCTGCCATGAAATCCATTCCAACATTTTGCCGGGTCTGTGAACCCTCCTGTGCACTGATCGCCCAGATCGCCGACGGGAAAGTCACCCGCCTGCAGCCGGACAAGGCCCACCCTGTCAGCAAAGGTTTTGCCTGCCACAAGGGCATTAACTACCTGGCCATCCACCAGGATCCGGATCGCCTCGATCAGCCCCTGGCACGGCAAGGCAGCCGCCGGCCCGGTGAGGGCCAATGGCAACCCCGGGACTGGGACAGCATTGTCACGGACATCGGCGCCACCCTGTCACAGATACACGAACAGTACGGCCCCGACGCCATCGGCGGCTATATTGGCAACCCCTCGGCCTTCAATGCCCTGGGCAGCCAGGCCATTGGCGATTTTTTCATGGCCATGGGCAGCCGCCGTATTTTCAACTCCGGCACCCAGGACTGCGCCAACAAGTTTGCCGCCGGCGAAGCCGTGTTCGGCACCAGCACCCTGCACCCGGTACCGGATATCGAGAACACCGATTGCCTGCTCATGTTCGGCGAAAATCCGAAAGTCTCACACATGAGCTTTATTTCCATCGCCGACCCCATGGCCAAGATCCGTACCGCCTGCCAGCGCGGCGCCCGGGTCTTCTACATCAACCCCCGCCAGATCGAATCCGCCAGCCCCAAAACCGGAGAAGTGATACAAATCCTTCCCGACACGGATCTCTACCTGATGGCCGCCCTGCTCCATGAGATCGACAGGCTGGGCCGTTTCGATGAGAGCGTGATCCGTGAGCATGGCACCCGCATCGAGGCCCTGCGCGCGTTCATTGCCCCCTATTGCGCCGATACCGTGGCCAGCGTAGTAGGCCTGAGCGCCGACACCATTCGTGACCTGGCGGATGCGTTCAGTGGCGCAGAGCGTGCCTCCGTGCACATGTCCACCGGCGTCAACATGGGCCAGCACGGCACACTCTGTTATTGGCTACTGCAGATGCTGAGCTTCGTTACCGGCAACCTGGACAAGCTCGGCGGCAATTTCTACAGCGAAGGCTTCTATCCCGCTGCCAAGGCCGGCCGCGCCCGCCTTGATAACGTATTCTTCCCCTCCCAGCATGGGGAAATGCGCCATATCCGCGGCGCCCTGGCTGGCAACCTGCTGCCAGACATGATCCTTGATGATGACAACCCGATTCGCGCCCTGGTAGTCATCGCCGGCAACCCCCTGCTCAGCGTGGGCGGCGAAGCCCGCTGGCGCCAAGCGCTGGAAAAGCTGGACCTGTTGATTGTCATCGACCTGTTTCGCAACGCCACCGGAGAATACGCGCATTACTTGCTACCCTCCGCGGACATGCTGGAACGCCCGGACCTGAATATCTGCGGCTTGGGCATGCAGTACCAGCCCTATGTGCAATACACTGACGCGGTGGTTCCCCCCGCCGCACAGCGCCGCGAAGAATGGTGGATTCTGTCGCGTCTGTTGCAGGCTATGGGGCGGCACGCCCCCATGCTGGAACAGGACCCGCCACGGCCCTTCGCCCGGCTCGACCACATGCTGTCGCGCACCGGCTTTAGTGTGGAGACATTGGCCCAACAACCCTGCGGCACCGCCGTACTGGATACTCAGTCTATCGGCCGCTTCTATACAGATTTCATTCAGACAGACGACAAACGGGTCGATTGCTGCCCGCCGCTGTTTGCCGAGGCCATGGCCTTGGCCGATCAGCAATTTCAAACTCTGACCACTGCGACACCAGCCTTCCGGTTGATCAACCTGCGCACCAACTACATGCACAACAGCTGGTACCAGAATGTGCCGGGCCTGAAACGCGGCGCCCATGCCAGCAATGCACTGCACATGCACCCGGCAGATATTCACTCCATGGGTATTCGCGACGGCGACGCCGTCGAGGCCAGTAATGAATACGGGCGGGTGCAGGTGGCAGTGCGCAGCGATGAGAGCTTGCGAGAAGGAGTGGTGGCCATGACGCATGGCTGGGGAAACCGGCACACACCGGGGATGCGCGTGGCGCAGCAACACCCGGGGGTCAATATCAACGCGCTACTGCCCAATGGGCCCGGCAGTTTTGAGAAACTCAGCAATCAGGCCTTCATGAGTGGCGTGCCGGTGTCCATTCAGCCGGTGACGTCCGTGGCCGATAGCGATGCAAACCACTAAGCCGGGGCTCTAACAGCGCAACCCCGGGCAGCGAAAGCATGCTGATACTGCGCTCCCCGGGAATGCCTCAGACAATCATTGCCTCAATCAGCTCTGGTGGTCCTTCAGAAAACCCAGCAAGGCGTCACGGTAGGCATCAAACGCTTCGTACTGAGGCACATGGCCAATGCCTTCCAGTTCAACCAGAGTGGCATCGGGTATGCGCTGCGCCGCTTTCTTGCCCAGCTGATCGTAGCGCCCCAGTTGCGCACGCTCTGATTCCGGTGCCCGGTTACGTCCCAGCGCGGTGCGGTCCCGGGTGCCGATAATCAACAAGGCAGGCACCGCCAATCGCGGGAAATCCTGCACCACCGGCTGGCTATAAATCATGTCGTAGGCCAGGGCGGAATTCCAGGCAATACGCGGGTAATCCGGCCCGCGAATCCAGCCCTGCTGCAAGGTCAGCAAGGGCGCATAATCGTCTTTCCACTGACCATCGAAATAGCTGGCCGTCATATAGGCTTTCACTTTTTCCGGGGTTTTCTTCAGCTCGCCTTCATACCAGGCATCCACGGACTGCCAGGGCACCACCGGGCGCCAGTCTTCCAGACCAATCGGATTCACCAGCACCAGCGCATCACTGCGCTGCGGAAACATCAAGGCAAAGCGGGTAGCCAGCATGCCGCCCATGGAGTGGCCCACTACGGTCGCGCTGTCCACCTTGAGCGTGTCCAGCAAACGCCGGGTTTGATCCGCCAGCACCTGAAAGCTGTACTGAAAATGGGCCGGCTTGGAGGACTTGCCGAAACCGATCTGGTCCGGCACCACCACGCGATAGCCCTGCTCCAGCAAGGCTTCCATGGTGGTTTTCCAATACGCCCCGGAGAAGTTCTTGCCGTGGAGTAACAGCACCGTTTCGCCATTGGCATTTTCCGGTGTTACATCCATATACGCCATTTCCAGGCGCTGTTGCTGATCACTGACTGGCAGCGTCTGTACCAGATAAGGGTAGGCATAATCCGAGAGCCGTGCATCCAGCGCGGCAGGTTCTGCCAGCGCCACACGACTCAATAACAGGCACAGCAGAACGCCCAGCCCCTTACTCCATTGACGCTGAATGGATACCCCCTTCATGGCACCTCCTGATCGGTATGTTTTTGAATACGTATCTGTTGTGAGTGCGTTTCCTACGTCCAGTTCCCGCTGATTACCGTATTTCCATTGCTGTCGGAAAAAGCATAACGCATAGCTGCAACCTGCAGACCAAGGTTCCCTGCCTGAGCCGGGTCCGAATCACCTCCGCCCACCTCGACAGGAATGTGACGCGGTTATCTTCCCAGCAGGGATACGCTATATTCTTCCTATAACGATTCGCGTTCCGGGTGTCGGTGGCTTACAGCACTCAACCGACAGGACGCAGGCCGAGCTGGCCACTCGAAGAACACCGCAAACCTGTCCATGGGGGGACGGGTTTGCGGTACAGGGGAACCTGTCTGTATGGACGGATTACTGGATTTTGTCGGGGAAGTGTACGAGGCGTCCTACAATCCGGGGCACTGGAACCGGGTGATGACCCTGCTCTGCGAAGAAATCATGGATGCCCGCTCCGGCGCCATTTTTATAGAAGATCACCAGGGCGGCACCCGGAGCATGATCGGCTATCACGGTTTACCGAAAGCCGTGGTGACCTCCTACCGCTTTGGCATGGGCAAATACGATTACACCTTCCAGGCGCAGCGCGACGAACCTGTCGGCCTGGCCCGGCAGATCATCGACTCCCGGGAAGTCAAAGACGCACACCCTTATTATTTCCGGCTGATTCTCAAGCCCAATGATATTGGCTTTATCTCCGGCATGAATATCTACCACGACAAGGAATGGCACGTGGGCATTGGCCTGCACCGATCATTCAATGCTGAGCCGTTTTCCGACGAAGATATCGCCAAGTTGCGAATCCTCTATCCGCACTTCAAACGCGCCATCCGCATTCACCGCGAATTCCATCGCCTGCGCACGCGCCAACAAACCCTGCACAGTGCGTTATCGCGTTTTATGCTGGGGCTGATCATTCTCGAACCGGATGGCACCGTGGCCTACCGCAACCCGGTCGCCGATGCCCTGCTCACCCACCATAACGCGCTGGCCCTGGCCGGCACGGGCGTTAAAGCCCACTACGCGGATGAAGATGCCAAGCTTACTTGCCTGATTCAGAAACAGGCCAAAGCCGACCCCAGAGAGATCAACACCCGCAACACCGCCATCGGGCTGCACCACCCGGACCGGGACAACGCGCTGACCGTCATGCTCGCCACCCTTAATGAAGACAACACACCAGACGGCGGTGAGCCCACTAACGGTTCTGTGGCACTCTATATTTCCGACCCTGATTCGCCGCTGAACATCCCCGCAGAAACCCTGCGTGCGCTCTATGAAATGACCCAGGCAGAATCCAATGTGGCCATTGCCCTCACCAACGGCCTCAGCCCCGGCCAGATCGCGGAAAACAATGGCACATCCGTGGATACGGTACGCTCACAGCTAAAAGCCATTTACAGTAAAATGGGCGTCAGCAAACAGCAGGATGTGATTCGCACCCTGCTATCCGGCGCCATGCAGGTGCTGTAGAAAAATCCGCAGCCAACACAGTGATAACGGATTCATGGAGGATGCAGGCCAAGACGTGTCTTGAGGAAAGGACAGGAGCGACGACCCGATGCGGTTGTCGCGTGTTGCATGATGCGTGATCCGTGCTGCAGCCGCAGAGCGGCATAAAAAAAACCGGCCAGGTGGCCGGTTTTTTTATTAGCGGGCGTGCGATTACTTCTCGAGAATCGCTACCACACCCTGGCCGCCTGCTGCGCACACGGAGATCAGTGCACGGCCGGAGCCTTTTTCGTTCAGCAGCTTGGCGGCGTTGGCGATAATACGGCCACCAGTGGCAGCAAACGGGTGACCGGCTGCCAGCGAGGAGCCTTTCACGTTCAGCTTGCTGCGATCAATGCTGCCCAGCGCCTTCTTGCGGCCCAGACGCTCTTTACAGAAAGTCTCGTCTTCCCAGGATTTCAGGGTCGACAGTACCTGGGATGCAAAGGCTTCGTGGATCTCATAGAAATCGAAGTCCTGCAGAGTCAGGTCCAGCTTGTCCAGCATGCTGGGCACCGCGTACGCCGGCGCCATCAACAAGCCTTCTTTCTTGCCGATGAAGTCTACGGCTGCCGCTTCACCGATAGTCAGGTAAGCCAGCACCGGCAGGCCACGCTCTTTGGCCCACTCTTCAGAGGCCAGCAGAACCGTAGAAGCACCATCAGTCAACGGTGTGGAGTTGGCTGGGGTCATGGTGCCGTTCGGGCCACCGAAGCAGGGCTTCAGGGTCGCCAGTTTTTCCAGGGTGGAATCGCCACGCATGTTGTTGTCGCGCTCCAGCCCGTTGAACGGGGTTACCAGGTCATCCTGCCAGCCATCTTCATAGGACTTGGCCAGGTTCTGGTGGGAGCGCCATGCCAGTTCATCCTGCGCTTCACGGGGAATGCCCCACTCTGCAGCAGTAATCGCCTGGTGCTCACCCATGGACAGGCCGGTACGTGGCTCGCCATTTTTCGGGATGTCGGGCATCAGGGATTTCGGGTTCAGCAGTTTCAAGCCCAGCTTGGCGCGCTCACCATTGGTCTTGGCACGGTTCAGCGCCATAAACACTTTGCGGGCATCTTCGTTCACACCCAGCGGCGCATCCGAGGTGGTGTCCACACCGCCGGCGATGGCGCAGTCGATCTGGCCCAGGGCAATCTTGTTGGCCACCAGAATGGCGGCTTCCAGACCGGTTCCACAGGCTTGCTGCAGATCATAGGCCGGGGTTTCCGGCGCCAGCTTGGAACCCAGCACCGATTCACGTACCAGGTTGAAATCGCGGGCGTGCTTCATAACGGCGCCAGCGGCCACTTCGTCAATCTTCTCGCCGTGCAGCTTGAAGCGATCGACCAGACCATCCAGGGCTGCTGTGAGCATGTCCTGGTTGCTGGTGTCGATGTAGGCGCTGTTGGAACGGGCAAACGGAATACGGTTACCACCAATAATGGCGACCTTACGAACGGCTTTACCTGCCAGCATAATCATTTCCTCTAGAGATGGACGGTCATCAATGACGACGACGGTGGCTAATTTGGCCACGGTATTCACTCGACAGGGCGCAGTCTACCCCCAACCGTGCCGGCCTCATTGGCTCAAACGACTGTTTGACGACCGGGGCCGGTCAATACACCCGTCACACTGCAGTGATTCAATACGCGCCAGTGTGCGACAGGGCCAGATTTCCTGCCCTACGAAAGATGGCGTATTTTCTGCCCATCTTTACGCGGCACCCCTTTAAACCCGTTCCGCTTACCCTAAAGGTAAAGGGACACATTCATCATTCGATGGAAAAGGACAGGACCATGAGCGATACCTATCAGACGATTGCCAACTCTCCCATGGGCAAGGCGCTATTCGGCGCAATCAACTTGCCGATTCCGGTTATTCTGGAGCGCTGGCAGCCTGGCCAGGCGTCCTTTATCAAGGGCCGCGTTCTGGTAGGTGCCGCCAATGGCTCCACCGGCATCGATAGCGTACTGAGCACCCTTAAAGGGTCGCCGGACGCGCAGGTCGCTGTGCTGGCCAATACCGCCAACGCCACTGACCTGCAGAAGCAAGCCGGCAAGCTCGGCGTGGATGCGGACAACTACACCGCCAGCCGCGATGACGATGCCAAATTCAAAGGCCTGGTATTCGACGCCACCGGCATCCAGAGCCCGGACGAACTGAAAGCCCTGTGGGATTTCTTCCACCCGGTGATTCGCAAGCTGGATAAATGCGCCCGCGTTGTCGTGATCGGTCGCACTCCGGAAAAACAGGCTGGCGCCGCGCGTGTTGCCCAGCGTGCACTGGAAGGGTTTACCCGCTCCGTGGGCAAGGAAATCAAGAAAGGCGCCACCGCCCAGCTGGTCTACGTGGATGAAGGCGCCGAAGCGCAGCTGGCGTCCCCGCTGCACTTCTTCCTGTCACCAAAATCCGCTTACGTCTCCGGCCAGGTAGTACGTGTTACCAAAGCCGGTTTCAAAGCTGCCAAATTTGACTGGGACAAGCCCCTGGCAGGCAAGAAAGCCCTGGTTACCGGTGGCTCCCGCGGCATTGGTGCCGCCATTGCCGAAGTACTGGCCCGCGACGGCGCTACCGTCACCGTGCTGGACATTCCGCCCATGGCCGACGACCTGAACGCGGTAGCAGCCCAGATTGGTGGCGACACCCTGGAAATGGATATCACCGCCGACGAAGCACCGGCAGCCATCGCGGCAAAAGCCAAAGCCATTGGCGGCTATGACGTGGTCGTCCACAACGCCGGGGTAACCCGCGACAAGATGCTGGGCAACATGCCGGAGAAATTCTGGGACATGGTGCTGAACATCAACATCGCCAGCCAGCTGCGTATTAACGAAGCCCTGCTCTCCAGCGGCGGTTTGGGCAAGGGCGCCAGCATCATTTCCATCAGCTCCATCGCGGGCATTGCCGGTAACCTGGGCCAGACCAACTACGGTTGTTCCAAGGCTGCGGTAATCGGCATGGTCGATGCGTTCAAGGATGAATACGCCGAGCAAGGCATCACCATCAATGCCGTGGCACCGGGCTTCATCGAAACCCAGATGACCGCCGCCATTCCCTTCACCATCCGTGAAGCGGGCCGTCGCATGAACGCCATGAACCAGGGCGGTCAGCCGGTGGACGTGGCCGAAACCATCGCCTTCTTCGCCAGCCCGGCCTCCCAGGGCCTGACCGGCAACGTAGTGCGCGTGTGTGGTCAAATGCTGTTGGGGGCTTAAACCCGCAGCAGGCAACTCGCTTCACGCTTCACGCTACACGCAAGAAGCCACAAAAAGCCGCGCCGCAAGGTGCGGCTTTTTTGTGGGCTGCAGGCCAAGCTTTCTACAGCGCCGCTGTAG
>NZ_DS989915.1:973477-975531 GCF_000155615.1 Alcanivorax sp. DG881
GGCGAGGTCTTTATATTCCACACTCTCCCGAGGTGGATAGCACGAGGAGTCGAGGTTGATCAGGCGGCTTCGGCCACGTCTTTCTGTGCTTTTTTGGCTGCCTTCGCTTCAGCTCGGGCCTTGGCTTTTACCGCACCACCGGGCATGAAGTTGCGAACATCCCAATAGAAGTAACGCTTCAACACGCTATTGGCTTCATCATCATTCTGGCGCCAGCCATACATCTTCGGTTTCTCTTTCTCGATGGCCAGCGTGCCGAAAATCAGCCAGTCGTAGATGGCCAGGGTGGCCGTCACGTTCTTGGCGGAGTTCGGGCCACGGGAATGGTGATGGTGATGCTGGGTCGGAAAGGTAATCACGTGTGCCAGTGCCCACATGGTTTTACGCACCCAGGCCCATTTGTGATTGTGGAAGTACAGATCCCAGTTCCAGTTCACATGGGTCTGGGCTGCCCACAAACCTTTAAAGGCCGTCGCCACAAGAAAGACTTCCACCAGGCCCAAATACAGACAAACCAGCTGGAAGGCGTAGTTAGGCATGATGAACCACCAGGCCCAGCCATTCACAAAGGTCTGCGTCACAGACAGCTGCCCCTTGCTGTCCTGGCCGCCAGCCAGGTGATGGGGCCGATGGCTCATCTTGTAGAACGCCTGCACCCACTGCAGCGCCTTGTTCTTCGGGCGGCGACTGTGGGCAAACAGGTGAAAAGAGCCATGCAGGAATTCTTCGATGCAGAAGAAGGCAATCAGGGTCGGCCAGAAATACTCGCTTTGCAGCCAGGCAAGAGAACCAGCGCTAGCCGGGAAAAGACCGGTCAGCGCCAGAGTAATCAACAGCAGCATCAGCGGGCGCTGAATAGCCACCATCATGAAAGTGGCAAGAAACGCGACTTTCCAGTCCTGGCGAGTCTTTCTTCCTTCGCGGGTGCGGCCCGCAAAGACTTCCCAGATGGCGGTGATAACGATGAAGGTGGTGACTGACAAGGTCAGTATCTGGTCCATGGGTATTCTCCCGGTTGTTGTTATGCGCACCTCCAAACTAGACAGACTGTATTTATCTTTCTAATTGATATTTGGTATAAGTAATATCCATGAAACTGAATTTACGCAGTATCGACCTGAATCTGTTGCCCGTCTTCGATGCCATCATGGAAGCCGGCCAGCTCTCCCGTGCCGCGGAATCGTTGGGCATGAGCCAGCCCGCAATCAGCGCTGCCCTGCAGCGCCTGCGCCACACCTTTGGCGACACCCTGTTTGTTCGCACCCACCACGGCATGACACCGACCCCCCGGGCCCGGGAGCTACATGATCAGCTTGGCCCGCAGCTGGTCGCCCTGCGCGACACCCTGAATCCGGAAAACCGTTTCGACCCGGCCACCAGCCAGCGTCATTTTCGCATTCTCAGCGTGGACTATTTTGAAATGGTGGTGCTCGGCCCACTGTTGGCCACGCTCCGACAGCAGGCTCCCCATGTGGTACTGGAAATCATTGCTGCCGACGATGACATGCCCGACGAGCTTCACAAGGGCCGGGCGGATTTATCCGTGGATGCCTTTGTGGCCGATGACGACCGCCTGCAGCGCAATGTATTGCTTGAAGAAAAACTGGTCGTCATCGCCCGGCGGAGTCACCCTCATATCAAGGGACACTGCGACAAACAGCAATTTCTGGATGCGGAACATGTAGTGCTGCCGAACCGCAACCGGCAGCTACCACTGGATCAAATCCTCAATGCTCCCGGTTGGCAGCGGCGCACCGGGGCCCGGGTTACCCAGTTTGCCAGCATGCTGGCGGTTTGCGGCGGCTCGGACCTGATTGCCACCGTCCCCGACCGGCTCGCTCAGCAGTACGCCGAAACCATGCAGCTGCAAGTACTGCCCTTCCCCGTTGCACTGCCGCCGGTTCCCATCTACATGATCTGGTCCCCGACCCAGCAACGCGACCCGGCCCACCGCTGGCTTCGCCAGCAACTGGAGCACACCATCGCGCAGGAACCTGCCCCTTGAATTCAGGTCCAATCATGACCACATACTGACTATTGACGGTAAACAGGAC
>NZ_DS989915.1:975694-1019787 GCF_000155615.1 Alcanivorax sp. DG881
GCATGCAACAAGGTGAAATGCCCGGGCAGGAAATGGTGGAAGGCATGATGCTGCTGCTCGGCGGCGCCCTGCTGATCACCCCCGGCTTTATTACCGACACCGTGGGCTTTGCCCTGCTACTGCCCGGCTCACGCCGCTGGATGGCCAACAAAGTCATCCAGAAAGGCTCATTGCAAAGCTTCACCACCGTGCAAGGAGCCGGGTTTGCTTACACCCGCTCCAGCTACCCTGGCGGAGACACCAACCCGTTCCAGCAGCGGCCGGGCAGCAACGATGACCGGCCCCCCCTCAACGGTGACACCATTGAGGGTGAATCACACCGCACGGACCGTTAAATCGTTAGGGGCGTTCGCCCCTTCCGGCCTCATTTCACAGCCCGCCAGCATGACCACATTGTTACCGCAGTCACTTACGCGAATAATGGCCCTCAGGATGAAATGGGGGTTTCATGCAACGTCTTATTATCGGCAGCTTGCTGCTGGCCAGCGTTACCGCACACGCCAATGAACTGGATACCATCTCGGTCACCGGGAACAAGCCCGCCCTGGAAAGCCAGCCCGTCGCACTCAACACCCATATCACGGCCTCCGAGCTCGCGACAATCAACACCGCCGACAGCGAAGACGTAATCAAATACCAACCCAATCTGGTGGTCCGTAAACGTTTTATCGGCGACCAGAATGGACTGCTCACCTTTCGCGACATGCATACCTTCCAGACCCCCCGCGCGCTGGTCTACAGCGACGGGCTTCTGCTGAGCAACTTTCTCGGCGCCAATTTCGCCACCGCGCCACGCTGGGATGCCATCCAGCCCCGGGAAATTGACAGTGTCGACATCCTCTATGGCCCCTACTCGGCCCGCTACAGCGGCAACAGCCTGGGGGGCGTTGTCGCTTTTACCACGCGTATGCCGGACCAGTTCGAAGCACACTTGAGTGCCAGCGCCTTCCTGCAAGCTTTCGATGCTTACGGCACAGAGGACGACTATCCCGGCAACCGCCTCAATGCCATGGTCGGCAACCACAGCGGGAAATGGCGCGTCCTGATGGCGGCCAGCCAGTTGCGCAACAAGGCCCAGCCCCAAACCTATGGCATCACCGGCTCCCCCCAGGGAAGCAACTCCGGCACGCCCGTCACCGGCGCGGCCCCCTATTCCCCTGGCGGTTACGTGTACAACGCCGGCCCCTCAGAAGACATTACCGAACAGAATCTCAAACTGAAGTTTGGCTACGATCTAACAGAGTCCCTGCAAGCCCGCCTTACCCTCGCCTACCTGAACCGGCGCAGCGATTCACTGGACCCTGAATCTTACCTGCACGACAACCAGGGCAACCCGGTGTACGACGGCACCGTTAACATTGACGGTGCCGACTACACGGTTTTCGGGCAGCGCATGAACACCACCGATAGACAAGACCTGCTGGTCGGGCTGGAGCTGGAAGGCGACCTCGGCCAGGGGTGGGATATTCAAACAGCTATCTCGACCTACAACCTGCTGGACGAGGATATCCGCATCTCCGCCAATAATTACCAATTGGCCACCAGGGGCGGTCCTGGCGCCCAGATCGAAGACCTCGGTACCGGCTGGCAAACCCTGGATCTAAACCTGGGGCACCGGCATAACCACCGCTGGCTGGGCCAGCGGCTGGCGTTCGGCTATCACTTTGACCGTTACCAGTTGGATCTGGCCAGTTATGCCACCAGCGCCTGGCGCACCGCCCTGAATCCCACCCTGACCAGCCGCTCCCGGGGCCAAACCCAAACCCAGGCCCTGTTCATCGAGAACGAGTGGGCGCTGACGCAAAAACTGGCACTGACACTGGGCGGTCGCCAGGAATGGTGGCATGCCAGCCAGGGCAGCCTGACCCTGCCCGGGTTAATGGCCGACTACCCGGAGCGGCATGAAACCCGTTTCTCACCCAAGGCCAGCCTGAGCTACCGTTTCAACCCATCATGGCTGTCTACGCTGTCAGTGGGCCAGGCATACCGTTTCGCCACCGTTGGCGAGCTGTATCAGGGCAACCTGGATAACACCGGTAACTTCAACGCCGCCTTTGATCCGAACCTGAAAACCGAAGACGGCCTGAGCAAAAACCTGATGCTAAAGCGTTTCTTTCCTGAGGCGACGATCACCATAAACCTGTGGG
Source organism: Alcanivorax sp. DG881 (assembly GCF_000155615.1). GTDB lineage: Bacteria > Pseudomonadota > Gammaproteobacteria > Pseudomonadales > Alcanivoracaceae > Alcanivorax. Next base: position 977,842 of record NZ_DS989915.1, read on the forward strand.
AAAACGACGTGGATAACACCATTTTCCGCCAGACCAATGCCTTCACCGGCATCACCAATTATCAGAACATCGATCGGGTGCTCTCCCGGGGCATCGAATTTATCGGCCACTGGCCCCGCTTGCTGCTCAACGACCTCACCGTTGATTTCAATCTGTCTTACACCCAGGCCACCATCAAGAACAACGCCACTCTGCCGTCCTCCAGAGGCAAACAGTTCCCCGGCGTACCCCGCTGGAGAGCAAACCTGCAGGCCCTTTATCAAGCCACCCGACAGGTGGCCCTGAGCAGCGGCTTGCGTTATGCCAGCGACGCCTATGACACCCTGGACAACAGCGATGGTGAGGCAGAAGGCTTTGGTTTCACCGACGACTATCTGGTCCTGGACCTTCGTGGGCGCTACCAGATTGACGAACAATTCAGCCTGGCGCTGGGCGTGGACAACCTGACAGATGCGCGTTACTACGCCTATTACCCCTACCCGGGGCGCACCCTGTTTGCCGAACTACACTGGAATTATTAACACTCCATCCTGGGGTAGCGACGCCAATACGCCCCATACCCGGTTAGGAAGTGCTCGCCGCCCCTGCTAGACTGCGCCGCCTCGCGGTAGACTCAGAGCACGCCCGGTGGAGGCACCATGAATCCGTTATTCAATCCCATTGTCTGGTCCGTATTGATTCTGATGGGCCTCAGCCTTGCCCGCATGAATGTGGTGCTGGCGCTACTGTGCGCCGCTCTGGTGGCAGGACTGGGCAGTGGACTGGAATTGCAAAGCACGCTTTCCGCTTTCACTGACGGGTTAGGCGACGGTGCCAACATTGCCCTCAGCTATGCCTTGCTGGGGGCTTTTGCCGTGGCCATCGCCCGCTCCGGTATCACCGAATGGCTGGCCGGGCGCATTATCGAAAAACTTGGCCGCTCGCCGGCGCCGAGCCAGCTTCGCCGCATTCGCACCCTGCTGCTCACCGTGCTGTTGGCAGCCGCGATCATGAGCCAGAACCTGGTGCCCATTCATATCGCCTTCATCCCGATTCTGGTGCCCCCCTTGCTGGAAGTGATGCACCAGCTGCGCCTGGATCGCCGGCTGGCCGCCTGCATCCTGACCTTTGGCCTGATCACGCCTTATATGGTGTTACCAGTGGGCTTCGGCAGTATTTTCCTGCATACCCAACTGGGCCCCAGCCTGGCCAAGGCCGGCCTTGAGTTACCCAACGACACCCTGCCGCTGGCCATGCTACTGCCCGCTGCGGGCATGGTGGTTGGCCTGTTGCTTGCCATCATCCGTTACCGCAAACCCCGCGACTACCGGCCCGTACAGCTACCCGGTGAAGAACAGCACGCCCCTCTCTCGGTACGCAACGTGATCGTCGCCGCCCTGGCATTGGCGTCGGCGCTGGCCCTGCAGCTTTACAGCGACTCGATTATTCTCGGCGCACTGGTGGGTTTTCTGGTCTTTACAGCGGGCGGCGTGGTGCCCTGGCGGGATTCCCAGGATGCCTTCACTCAGGGGGTCAAAATGATGTCCCTGATCGGCTTCATCATGATCGCCGCTAACGGTTACGCCTCTGTGGTGAATGCCAGCGGCCAGGTTCCCGTATTGGTGGAAGCGGTAACCAGTGGCTTGCAAAGCCCGCCTATCGCTGCCGCGCTGCTGCTGTTGCTTGGCCTGTTCGTGACTCTGGGCATTGGTTCGTCCTTTTCCACCATTCCCATCATCACCACCCTGTATGTGCCGCTCTGCCTGGCACTGGGCTTTTCTCCCCTGGCCACGGCAGCGCTGGTAGGCAGCGCCGCTGCCCTCGGTGATGCCGGCTCACCGGCATCAGATTCCACTCTCGGCCCCACCGCCGGCCTCAATGCAGACGGCCAACACGACCATATTCGCGACACGGTTATCCCTACCTTCCTGCACTACAACTTGCCGCTGATTGCCGCCGGGTGGCTGGCGGCCATGGTGCTTTAAACAGGCGGCGGCCAAGCGATAGCGCAATAAAAAAGGCGCCATTGGCGCCTTTTTTATTTCACTAAAGCCTGACTACTACCTTAGCCCAGCGCGTCCTCTTCCGCTTTCAACTTGCGGTATTCAATGGGGGTCATCCCCACCCAGCGTTTGAATGCACGGTAAAAGGTGGAAGGCTCGGAAAAGCCGGTGAGATAGACAATTTCATCAATGGATTCATCGGTACCGGCCAGCAAGCGTTTGGCCAGACGGCAACGGTAGTCGGCCACCAGCTGGTTGAAGTTGGTGCCGGCATCTGCCAGCCGCGTGCGCAACTGGCGCGCCTTGATCCCCAACCGTTCCGCCACCTCTTCCAGGTTGGCGTGGCCGGACTCCAGTAATTCACCAATCAGCCGGTTCACCTGAGCGACCAAATCCTGTTTTTCCAGCCGGGCGACCTGTTCACTGGCGAGCTGTTCGTGCAGGTGCAACAGCTCCGGTTCGTGATGGGCGGATGGCAGAGTCATGACCTTGGCATCGAAATACATGCCCACACTGGGCATATCGAATTTCACCGGGCAATCGAACAGGCGCTCGTATTCCAGCTGATCCGCATGGCGGGCGTGGCCAAAATGCACCTCCACCGGCTCAAACGCATCATCGGTAACGAAACGGAAAAACTTGATCACGCCCATCATCATGCATTCATTGAGATGACTGAGACGGTTACTCCAGATCATCTGCTTGAGGAAAACCCGATCGCCTTCCTCAAACAATTCCCCCTGGGCGGCATCGGACAGCAAGCGCTGATAATCCAGCGCCCGCTTCAGGCCTTCACCAAAGGTCGGACTGGACAGGAACAGGTACTCCAGCACCTGGCCTTTATAGACGGGAATATGTTCACCCAGATGCAACCCGATATGTTCATCGCCAGACACTTTTTCCAGAGCCTGCCAGAACCATTCCTGGGCATCATGAGGGGTACGCAGGTCAGGGACCTGCAAAATGGACTTGTCGAGCCCAACCTCCGCCAACACGGCATCGGCATCAATACCGGCTTTTACCATGGCCTTGTAGGCCATCCGTAACAGCACACCGGAATCCGTCATTTCTGCCATGCGTTGCCTTGTCCCCAATACAAAAAAAGCTACTCTCAGAATCACTGAGAGTAGCATAAGGATGGCAGGGCCGGAACCAGCGCAGCACCGGCCCGAACCAGGAGATCAAACCGCCTAGCAGGCTGCTGGGGCGATCAGGCAGCCTTGCGGTTTTCTGACTGCGGTTCACGGGTAAGGGACACCACTTTGGCTCGCAGACCATTGAGCGGGCCTTTCTTGCTGTCGCCTTCCGTTTTGCTGGGCAGGGACAGTTTGAAGATCCGTTTCCAGACGCTCAGGGATTGCCGCATGAACGACCCGGTGTTGTAAGGCAGGCCGTGTTTTTCACAAATAGCGCGTACTTCCGGGGCGATTCTCGCGTAACGATGCGCCGGCATGTCCGGGAACAGGTGGTGCTCGATCTGGAAGCTCAGGTTGCCGCTCATCACGTGCATAAGACGGCTGCCTTCAAAGTTGGCAGAGCCCAGCAGCTGGCGTACATACCACTGGCCACGGGTCTCGTTCTCAATCACGGACTCCGGGAACTGTTCCACCTCTTCCGGGAAGTGACCGTTATAAATCACCTGGGAAGACCACAGGTTACGCGCCACATTGGCCGTCAGGTTACCGGCGAACACGAAGGGGGCGAACGGACCCGCCAGGGCCGGGAACAACAGATAGTCCTTGACCAATTGCTTGCGCATCTTCTTCCAGGTCGGCTTGAATTCGGCCTTCACCTCTTCCTTGGTCTTGGTCTTGTAGATCAGGTAGTCCTCCAGCTTGAGGCTCTGAATCGCCACAAAGTGCTGGAAGAAGGTAGCCAGGATGCCTGCCAGGATCGGGTTGAACAGGAAGCGGGGCTCCCATTCCTGGTCTTCCGACATGCGCAGGATGCCGTAACCAATGTCATGGTCCTTGTCGAGCACGTTGGTGAAGGTGTGGTGCTCGAAATTGTGGGTCTGCTTCCAGGCCGTGTTGGTGCAGGTGTTGTCCCAGTCAAAAACCTTGGAGTTAATGGCCGGATCACCCATCCAGTCGTACTGGCCGTGCATCACGTTATGGCCGATTTCCATGTTGTCCAGGATCTTGGAGGCAGACAGACAAGCTACACCGGCCAGCCATGCCGGCGGCAGGAAACCCGCCATCAACAGGCCGCGCCCGGCAATCTCCAGACGACGCTGACGCTTGATCAGGGTGCGAATATAGGTGGCATCTTCTTCGCCCAGGTCCGCCATTTCACGATTACGAATGGCGTCCAGTTCCTGGCCAATGGTCTCGAATTGTTCGGCGCTCAAGTTACTGAAAATACTCATGTGCTTTCTCCTTAAACCCGGTTTGAAGATTCGTCTCGGGACGCTTCGGTTGGGGTAATTCCGTTTAGATGTCTAGCGTCACCGTGCCCACCGGCACGCTGATGCAAATTTGAATGTCTTCTTCACCACTGGTGATCTCACCGGTGCGGATATCGCGGACTTCACCAGCCGTCTTACGGCAGGTACAGGCGTGGCAGATACCCATGCGGCAACCGGATTCCGGGGTCAGCCCGGCGGACTCGGCCTGCTCCAGCAGGGTAGCGCCATTATTGATGGCCATTTTCTCGCTCTGTACGAAGCGCACTTCGCCTTCAGCGCTGTCGCTTTCGATCTGCGGCGCCGCCAGGGTGAACTGCTCCTTGTGCAGCCGTTCTGCCAAGCCGTCTTCTTCCCAGACTTTCTCCACCGCGGCCATCATCGGCGGCGGGCCACACAGAAAAGTGGTTGCCTGTGCAAATTCTGGCGCAGCGGTAAACAGATGTTCACGGCAAAACAGGCCCGACAGCTCGCCCTGTTCACCGTCATTGTTGAAGCAGCGCACCAGGGTCACGTTGTCGTGGGTCCGCGCGATCTCGTCCAGCTCGCTGGCGTAGATCATGTCGGCGGCGCTATTGGCGTAATGCAGAAAGGTAATCGGGCCAGCAAAGCCTTCATCACACAGGGTGCGCAGCATGGACATCACCGGGGTGATACCGCTGCCACCACTGATCAACAGCACCTGCTCCGGACGTTCTTCCGGCAGGGCAAACTCGCCATCCGCCTGGGACAGGATTACCACATCGCCAACACTCAGCTGTTCACGCAGATGACGGGAAACAAAGCCGTTAGCGTGCACTTTGGCGGTCAATTCGATGCAGCCATCGGTACGGTGCAGGGAATTGGCCGGGGAATAGCAGCGCGTCTGACGCTTGCCATCAATGGTCACGGAAAGCTGGACAAACTGACCCGGAATAAAGCCTTCCCAGTTGTGGTTGGGACGCAGGGTCAGGGTCACGCTGTCATTGGTCAGGTAGCGTACGGCTTCTACCCTGGCGCGCACTTCGTTAACAGACCACAGCGGATTGAACACTTCCAGATAACGGTCAACGCCGTGGGGATAAGACAGAATTTCCGCCACACGGGATTGCAGCAGGCGGTTAACACCTTGCTGAAAACGGTTGGATGTCAGTGTCATCGAGTTCATGGGGTCAGGCCCTATAAGTGAACAGTTGTACGCATTATTCACAACACACCCTTTCCCGTCAACACATGTTCACTAAAAAAATAAAGTCTTTGCCTATCATGGTGTTACAAAGGCTCAAGGGGAATTGGTTGCATCACCAGCCCGCACAGAAGAGAATAAGCAGCTGATTTTGGAGGCAAAAACCAATGACGACGGAAAGCACCAGCAGATCTCGCAAGCCCAAACGGGGCCAGACCCGTGAAGCCCTGATGTCGGCCGCGCTGGAGCTGGTGGTTAAAAAGGCGCCCTTTTCCGCCCTTAGTCTGCGGGAAGTCACCAAGAAAGCGGGCGTGGTGCCCACAGCCTTCTATCGTCATTTCCCGGACATGAGCGCCCTGGGCCTCACGCTGCTGGACGAGTCGTTCCGTACCCTGCGTCAAATGATGCGCCAGGTGCGTCAGCAGGAACTGCCCAACGAGCGCATGCTGCGTGGCTCCGTGGAGACCTACTTCACCTATGTGCGCAACAACCGGGCGCACTTTCTGTTCGTCTCCAAGGAACTGGCCAGCGGCACGCCCACCATGCGCAATGCCATCCGCCGTGAAATCCGCATGTTCACCAACGAACTGGCCATGGACATGGCGCGCTTCCCCTTCCTCAATCACATTAATGCTGAAGACCTGCAAATGATGGCCGGGCTGGTCGTCAACAACGTCACCGCGCTGACACAGGAAATGCTGGAACTGGAAGAAATTGATGAGACCGGCCAGCAAGAAGTGCTGATCACCGCGGAGAAACAACTGCGCCTGATTTACTTCGGCGTAGGCATGTGGCGCTCGGACAAGAGCCATTCCTGAACACACTTCACACTTTACGACCTTGCGCCGCGCCCCTGTGCTTAACTCACCAGACCGCCTGTCTATACGGCCAATAGCGACTCGCCTGCCCTGTTCTATACTCTTTTGCATTGCCACCGTTGCCTACGCTGCAACGCAATCAACGGGAAAGGATTGAGTAATGAGTGAGGTCAAATTCCGCGAACTGCGTAATTCACCACCCATGGTGATCAACTTCGCCAAGGCCGTATTGCGCGCCACCGTAAAGCCCGGCAGCAACCCCACCTTGCCGGACGTGGGCCTGCGACTGAATGACGTCTCCCTCGATGAAAAGCATCTGACTGCTTACCGGAAGGTGTGCGGGTTTGCCGCCGACGGCAAACTGCCCGTGACCTATCCGCACATGCACGCTTTCCCGCTGCATATGGCTCTGATTCTTACCGACGGTTTTCCGTTCCCCGCCATGGGCCTGGTACATGTACGCAACAGCATCACCCAGTACCGCCCCATTGCAGAACGCGAGCAACTGAACGTGAAGTGCTTTCTGGGCAACCTGCAGAAAGTCGACAAGGGTTACGAATTTTCCATCTTCACCAGCGTCAGCACCGGTGGCGAGCGAGTCTGGGAAAGTGAGTCCGTGAATTTCTTCCGCAGCGGCGGCGGTAGCAGCAGCAAGAAGAAAGACGCACCCAAGCCGCAACCGGCCACCGACACGGTGGAGTGGAAAGTGCCGGGGGATATCGGCCGCCGCTACGGCGCCGTCTCCGGTGACCGCAACCCGATTCATCTATACCCGCTGTCCGCCAAGCTGTTCGGCTTCAAACGCCAGATCGCCCACGGCATGTGGTCCAAGGCCCGCTGCCTGGCCGAACTGCAGAACCAGCTGCCGGAAGACGCGTTCACCGTGGACGTGCAGTTCAAATTGCCCATGTTCGTGCCCGCCACCGTGAAGTTCGAGAACAAGCCGGCCGACGGCGGCAGCGATTTCCGTCTGCTCGCCAAGGACGGGATCAAACCCCACCTGGCCGGCCAGATCCGTCCGGCGGAGTAATAGCAGCCGCAACAGGCATCACGCTGCACGCAACAACACGTCCGGCTTTCGAGCAGGACGAAACGTCAGAGGCCGCGCCCACAGTCTGGTCGCGGCCTCTGACGTTTCAGGCTTTCCAGCGTCGGCCCGTGTTGTTGCGTGCTGCCTGTAGCGTGCTGCATGCCACTGCACTAAACTCGCTCCCCATGCGAGACGATACCCGTGATTACCTTTCCCTGTTTCTGAATGACACGCCCCTGCTGGACGTGCGCGCCCCCGTGGAATTCGCCAAGGGCGCCTTTCCCGGTGCGGCCAATATTTCCCTGATCAACGATGACGAACGTCACCAGATTGGCATCTGCTACAAGCAGCAGGGCCAGCAGGCGGCAATTGATCTGGGCAACAAGCTGGTCAGCGGCGAGGAACGGGAACAGCGTATGCGGGCCTGGCAGCAGTGGTGGCAGGCCAACCCCAACGGCTACCTGTATTGCTTCCGTGGCGGGCTGCGCAGCCAGACCACCCAGGCCTGGCTACGCGAAGCAGGCATCGATGCACCACTGATCACTGGTGGTTACAAGGCGCTGCGCCGATTTCTGATTGATGAAATGGAAGCCTGTATCGCCAGCCTGCCACTGGAAGTGCTATGCGGCCGTACCGGCTGTGCAAAAACACGCGTGATTGAACAACAGGCCAACGCCATCGATCTGGAAGGGCTGGCCCACCACCGCGGCTCCTCCTTCGGCCGACGCCCCGGCGGCCAACCCGGCCAAATTGATTTTGAAAACAGCCTGGCCATCGCCCTGATAAAACAACGTGCCGCCCAGCCTGCCCGCATTCTGGTGGAAGACGAAAGCAAGCTGATCGGGCGCTGCCATCTGCCTTTTTCCCTGCAAGACCAGATCAAGGCACAGCCACGCATCGTCATTGAGGAATCCCTGGACGCCCGCGTACAGGTCACCCTGGAAGATTACGTGATCGGGCCGTTACAGGAATATGCCCGCTACTTCGGTGAGCAGAATGCCCTCAAGCAGCTTGGCGATGAACTGCTGGCAGCCATGGATCGCATTCGCCGCCGCCTGGGTGGCATTCGCCATCAACAGCTTCGCCAGCAACTCCAGGAAGCCCTGGCCGTACAAACCGCCTGCGGCGATACCGAGTTGCATCGCGAATGGATTCACAGCCTGCTCGCCGATTATTACGACCCCATGTACGACTACATGCTGTCGCGCCGCGAAGGCACCATTGTCTTCCAGGGCACCCGCGCCGAAGTCAGCGATTTCCTCAACAACCGCTAACGCAAAACCCCTCGCAAGCCGTTATACTGCTGCCACGACTGCGTATGGCCGAACCCGCAATCGTATCCGTGCGTTTTCCCGCATAAAGTTCGGTAAGCCTCCCTATTGAACGGAGACAACAATGCGTTTGAAATTTCTGGCTGCACTGGCTGCTGCCCTGCTGCTCTCTGCCTGTAATGACCCCAAAACCGATACCTTCACCTTTACGGCGATTCCGGATCAGGATGAATCCCAGCTGGTAAAACGGTTCGGTACCATCGCCGCTTACCTGGAAGAACAGTTGGGCGTGCCCGTGCAATACGTGCCGGTGAAATCCTACGCTGCCGCAGTGACTGCCTTCCGCAACGATGAAGTGCAAATGGCCTGGTTCGGCGGTCTGTCCGGCGTACAGGCGCGACGTCTTGTTCCCGGTTCCCAGGCCATCGCCCAGGGCCAGGAAGACACCGCGTTCAAATCCTATTTCATTGCCAACAGCAGCACCGGGCTTGAGCCCGTCGACACGCTGGGCGACGACTTCATTGCACAGCCGTCATTCACCTTCGGCTCCAAAGGCAGCACCTCCGGCCGCCTGATGCCGGAATTCTATCTGCGCGATACCTTCAACAAGTCGCCGGAAGACCTGTTCGAGAAAGTCGGTTTCTCCGGCGACCACAGCCGCACCATCGCCCTGGTACAAAGCGGTGCCTACGCCACTGGCGCGGTAAATTTCAAAGTCTGGGAGCGCGAGCTGTCGGAAGGCAAAATCGACACCAGCAAGGTCAGCGTGATCTGGGAAACCCCCACCTATCCAGACTACCACTGGACCGTGCGCGGCGATCTGGATGAGCGCTTCGGCGAAGGCTTCAGCCAGCGCGTTACCGAAACCCTGCTGTCCATCGACGATCCGGCACTGCTGCAGGCTTTCCCCCGGGAAAAATTTATCCCGGCCTCCAATGCGGACTATGCCCCCATCGAGGACACCGCCAGCGCCATCGGCCTGTTGGACTAACGGCCACAGGCAAGTTCCGGCGTGTTCCATTTCCAGCAGGCCCGGTTGGGGCATGGCGATCAGGTTGTCTTCGACAGCCTGACGCTGACCATTGAGCAGGGCGAAAAAGTCGCCCTGCTCGGCCCCTCCGGCGCCGGCAAGTCCACCCTTCTCAATGCCCTGCGCAGCCAGCAGGAAAGCGTCTGTGCCTGGTGCCCCCAGGCGGGCGCCCTGGTGCCCATGCTAAGCGTGTTCCACAACATCTACATGGGCGCCCTGTCGCGCAACCGCACCGTCACCAATCTGCGCAACCTGCTTGCTCCCAGTCGACACGAGCGCGAACAGGTGGGCGCTTTGGCGGCCGACCTGTCGCTTCACGACAAGCTGTTCACCAGCGTCGATCAGCTCTCCGGCGGCCAGGCGCAACGCACCGCACTGGGCCGGGCCCTTTACACGCAACGCCCGGTTCTGCTCGCCGACGAACCCGTTTCCAGTCTGGACGAACACCAGGGCCTTGCCTTGCTCACCCTGTCACTGGCTCGCCACCACAGTGCCGTGATTGCCCTGCATGATCAGGCGTTGGCACTGGCCTGCAGCGACCGGATCATCGGCCTGAACCAGGGCCAAATCGTCCTCGACGCCGCCACCCGGTCGCTGTCCCTCAGCGATCTGGATACCTTGTATCAGGACGATGCGTAGCAGTGAACGCCCTACCATGCCTCCCGCCAGCCCACCGCTGAACACCACAGCCAGTCGCTGGCGGCGCACCACCGGCGGCCTCGCCCTGGCCGGCCTGGTGGCACTGTTGCTGGCCGACATGGAGATCGCCCGCTCCAGTCCTGGCCAGGAACTGCTGCGCATGGCCAAGGGGTTTATGACCCCGGATTTTTTCGCCACCGAGCAGCTGGGCCAGGCGCTGGCCAATACCCTGGCCTTTGCCTGGCAAGGCACCGCGCTGGCTGCCCTGTTCGGTTTTTTGATGGCAGTCTGCTGGTCGTCGCGGGCGGTACGCAGTTTTGCCGCCAGCATCCGTGCCGTCCACGAGCTGTTCTGGGGCCTGCTGCTACTACAGGTTGCCGGCCTGAGCACGCTTACAGGGGTACTGGCCATCGCCATTCCCTATGCGGGTATCTTTGCCAAGGTATTCGGCGAATTTCTGGAGGAATCGGACCCAGCCCCCGCTCATTCCCTGCCCGCCAGCACCTCCGCCGTCAGCCGCTTTTTCTTCGCCCGGCTGCCACTGGTCTGGCAGGCGTTCAAGGCCTACGGCAGTTACCGGCTGGAATGCGCCTTGCGCGCCTCCGCCATTCTCGGCTTTATCGGTTTGCCTACCCTGGGCTTCCATCTGGAAACCGCCTTTCGTGAAGGGGTCTACGATCAGGGAGCGGCTTTGCTGTACCTGTTTTTCGCGCTGATTTTCACCCTGCGCTGGTGGCTGCGCCCGGCGCTGATTCCCCTGTATTTGATCGCCGCCGTGGTGTGGGCGCCCCCGGTCTTCACCGGCAACCTGTCCACCCTGGTGCGTTTTGTCACCGTGGATCTGGTGCCTGCCCCCCTGCGTCACGGCGGTGGCCTGCTGGAACTGTGGCAGTGGTTTGCCATGCTCTGGCAGCAACAACTGTGGCCCGGCCTGTGGCAGACCAGCGTATTGGGCCTGGCCGCGCTACTGCTCACCGGCATTCTGGCGCTGGTATTGTTTCCCCTTACCTCACCGTTATTCGGTAACCGGGTCAGCCGTATGCTGGGCCATGGCCTGCTGGTGGTGCTGCGCACCACACCGGAGTTTTTTCTCGCCTTCTTTTTCCTGATCCTGCTCGGCCCCTCCATGTTGCCCGGCATTTTTGCGCTTGCCCTGCATACCGGCGCCATCGTCGCCCACCTGACGGGCCGTTTCAGTGAAACCCTGCGCCTGCGGGCGGACGCGCCGACCGGGATCAACCGCTACGCCTGGGAGGTCTTGCCACGCATCAGCCCGAACCTGCTCGCTTTCCTGCTCTATCGCTGGGAGGTGATCATGCGCGAAACGGCGGTACTGGGGATTCTTGGCATTCACACCCTGGGTTTCTATATTGATTCCAGCGTGGCGGAATTCCGCTTTGACCGAACCGCCCTGTTGATCCTGGCCACGGTGTTGCTCAATCTGGGAGTGGATGCCCTGTCACGCACGCTAAGACAGCGCCTGAGGCTGCAACCGGGCCACGGTGTTTCAGCAAGCAAGGCCCCGGCAAGCGGTTGACCGACACCGCCAGAAGAACGCAAACACGAGTCGCACTATGAAACTGTACCAAGTGGACGCCTTTACCGACGCCCTGTTTGCCGGCAACCCGGCCGCGGTGGTGCCGCTGACACACTGGCTGGATGACGCCCTGCTGCAGAACATCGCACTGGAAAACAATCTCTCGGAAACCGCTTTTCTGGTCCCCGACGATCAAGGCTACGCGTTGCGCTGGTTTACCCCTCAGGTGGAAGTCGACCTGTGCGGCCACGCCACCCTGGCCACCGCCTGGGTGGTGTTCAATGCGCTGGGCTTTCCCGGTGAGCGAGTGCGTTTTTCCACCGCCTCCGGTCCCTTGTTCGTGACTTGCAGCGGGCAGACATTAAGCCTGGATTTTCCGTCACGGCCGGCCCACGCGCTCACTGACATCACCCCGTTTTCCCGGGCGCTGGATTTGCCCATTCGCGAGGTGCTACAAGCCCGGGACACCCTGATCATCGTGGACAGCGCCGATCAGGTGCGCAATTTTCAACCCGACTTCACCGCCATCGCGGCGCTGGATACCTTCGCGGTAATGATTTCCGCGCCCGGCGACGACTGTGATTTTGTCAGCCGCTTTTTTGCCCCGGCCAAAGGCGTTCCGGAAGACCCGGTCACCGGCTCGGCCCATTGCACCCTGGTGCCTTACTGGGCGGACAAACTCGGCAAAAACACGCTCCATGCCCGCCAGCTCTCTGCCCGTGGCGGTGAACTGCACTGCCAGCTGAAAGGCGACCGCGTCACCCTCAGCGGCACCGCCCGCTGCTATCTGCAAGGTGACCTGCAACTGTGATAAGCCCTTCCGCTCAATACGACCTGGTCTTTGTCGGCGCCGGCCACAGCCATGCGCTGGCCCTGCGCATGCTGGCCATGAAACCGATTCCCGGCGTACGCCTGACCCTGGTGTCCCCGGACAGCCTGAGCGCCTATTCCGGCATGTTGCCGGGGCTGATCGCCGGCCACTACACGCTGGATGACACCCATGTGGATGTGTACCGGTTGTGCCAGGCCAGCGGCTGCCGGTTTGTTCAGGCCAGCGTCACACAGCTTGATCCACAGAAACGGCAATTACAGCTCAGCGATGGCAGCCAGCTGGCCTACGACTGGCTGAGCCTGGACGTGGGCGCCACGCCGGATCTCTCGCCCATCGGCAACGATCACGACAGCGTTGTGCCGGTCAAACCGGTGGCCAGCTTTTATACCCGCTGGCAACAACTCTGCCGCGACGCCGGCGGGCAAACGCCCTCACTGGCGGTGGTCGGCGCCGGTGCCGGCGGTACCGAAATGGCACTGGCCATGGCCCACCATTTTCAGAACCGCCAGCAACCGGCAGAGATTCAACTGATCACCGGAGGGGAATTGCTGCCCGGCTTTCCCGCCAGCGTGCGCGAGAAGATGCGCAAGCGGCTGCAAGCCCATAACGTCGCCCTGCATACCCACAATCGCGTTCACTGTGATGCACAACAGCAACTGCAGATGGGAGATCAGCCGCTAACCGCCCAATGGGTGCTCTGGTGCACGGGGGTGCGCGGCCTGCCGATACTGGAAGACAGCGGGCTGGAGTGCGACCAGCGCGGTTTTGTACGCGTCACGGAAAGCCTGCAGACGCTCTCCGATGCACGCATTTTTGCCACCGGTGACTGCGCCGCCTTTCCCACATCCCTGCCCAAGGCCGGGGTCTACGCGGTTCGTCAGGCGCGCACACTGGCCGACAACCTGCGCGCGGCCATTCAAGGGCAACCGCTGGTTGCCTATCGCCCGCAATCCCGATTCCTGTCGCTGCTATCCGCCGGCGGCAAAGATGCCATTGCCAGTCGTGGCGGCAGCCTGTCTGTGGCCGGGCACTGGGTATGGCGCTGGAAGGATCATATCGACCGGGCCTTCATGGCCAAGTTCGATCAACACCTGCCCGCCATGCCCACCGCCCCCGCGGACCCCGACGCCCTGCACTGCGCCGGCTGCGGCGCCAAGGTCGGCAGCGACGCCCTCCATGAAGCACTGGCAGGCCTTCAGCCAGTCATTAATCCGGGGATTGAAGCCGGTGTAGACGCCGCCGATGATGCCGCCATCATCGATTGGCCCGCCGGGCAGCGGCTGGTCCAGAGCCTGGATTTCTTTCCCGCCTTTATCGATGAGCCCTACCTGTTCGGGCGCATTGCCGCCCTGCACAGCCTCAGCGACCTGTACGCCATGAACGCCCGGCCCCACTCAGCCCTGGCCAACATTACCCTGCCCTGGCACCACCCGCGCCTGCAGGGCCGTGACCTGCAACGGATGATGGCCGGAGCCGTCCGGGAACTGAACGCAGCCGGCTGCACCCTGGTCGGTGGCCACACCATCGAAGGCCCACAGATGGCCGCGGGTTTCACCGTCAACGGCCAGGCGGATCCGGCACAGCTCTGGCACAAACGCGGCGCCCGCGACGGCGACCGGCTGATCCTCACCAAGCCATTGGGTAGCGGCGTGCAATTGGCGGCCCTGATGCAGGCGAACAGCAGCAATGGTGCCGCATTCCACGGCCCCTGGCTGGACACAACGCTGCGCCACCTGCTGACCAGCAACCATATGGCGCAACGGGCCCTGCAGGATGTCCCCGTGAATGCCTGCACCGATATCACCGGCTTCGGGCTGCTCGGCCATCTCTACGAAATCAGCCAGCAAAGTGGCGTTACCCTGTCGGTGGATTGCCACAAGGTACCGCTGCTGCCTGGCACGCTGTCGCTGATTCAACAAGGTGTGGCCAGCACCCTCAGCGATGCCAACCGACAGATACTGGTGCATTGCCAACAGCCGCAGCCCGTGGACGACGCCCTGCTTACCGCCCTGTGCGACCCGCAAACCGCCGGGGGGCTAGTGTTCTGTCTGCCCGCCGACTATGCCGGGCAGGCACTGCAACATCTTGATCGTGAAGGCATTGCTGCCACCGACATCGGTAAAGTCCTTGTAAAAGATCGCCCGGATCACGCAGCGATCCTGTTGAATAGCGGTCACACTGGTAGCGTATAACCCTTCAAGAACACAGGAGAATGGTTCATGACCACGTCAAAACGCGTTACCGGTATTTTCAGTGCCTTTGTATTGCTGTTTATGCAAGTGCTGATGGTTCCCGCCGCACAAGCCGCCATGATTGGTAATGACACCGTGATTCAGCAACAGGATCGCGCGGCCATGAAGCAGCAAGTCATGCAGCTGATGGATCATAAAGTGGCCGCTCAGGCGCTAAGCGAATACGGCGTAAACCAGGAGCAGGTCAGTCAGCGACTGGACCGCCTCACCGATGCCGAGCTGCAGCAGCTGGCTCAGAAATCCGAAGAGCTGCCAGCCGGTCAGGGCGTACTGGGCGTGGTACTGGCTATCATCCTGGTACTGGTGATTCTGGATCTGCTCGGCGCTACCGATGTCTTCCCGGTGATTGACCCGGTCAATTAATGGTGACGGCATTGCGCGGCATGTTTTCCGGAAAACCGGTTGCCGCCCTACTGGCAACCGCACTGCTAACGCTGGGCGGTTGCCAGAGTTTTCCCCCACCGCAAAGCGCCAGCGTGCACACCGATCAACAGGTGGTGGTGCCCTTTGTCCCCCAGGACGCTTATCAATGCGGCCCAGCCGCCCTGGCGATGATGCTGCAGTGGGCAGGCAAGGAAGTCAGCGCCGACGCACTGGTGGACGAAGTCTGGTTGCCGGAGCGCAAAGGGTCGCTGGGCATTGAGCTGCGGGCCGCAGCCCGCAGCCGCGGCTTGATGGCCTATCCGGTGGAATCCGCCGAGGCGTTGTTTCAGGAATTACAGGCCAACCGCCCAGTGCTGGTGATGCAGAACCTGGCGTTGCCAAGCTGGCCAAAGTGGCACTTCGCCGTGGTAACCGGTTATCGGGATGAGGGCGATACCGTGGTGTTGCACAGCGGCACCACCCAGAGCGATAGCAGCCACTGGAATCGCTTTATTCGCACCTGGGCCAGGGCCGATCAGTGGGGATTCACGCTGGTGGAAGCCGGCCAGTTGCCCGCCAGCGCCGAGCCTGATGCGCTGTTCCGGGCCATCTCGCCGCTGCCCAATAGCGCCGCCTTCTGGCCCGCTGCCGTGGACGCCTTCCCGCAAAGCGGGCAGCTGTGGTTTGGCTATGGCAATGCCTTGTGGGCGCAGGGCAAGCAGCAAGAAGCGCGGGCTGCGTTTGAACAAGCCGTGCGCCATGAGCCGGAACTGGCCGCCGCCTGGAACAACCTGGCCTATGCCCAAAAGGCAGCGGGTGACAGCAAACAGGCCCGGCAGAGTATTTGCCAGGCCTTGTCGGTGGCACCGGATGATAGCGAGATTCAGGACAGCGCCCGCGAACTGGGCGCTCAGTACTGCGACGTATCGCCGGCGCCTTCCGCATCCTCAGCGCCCTCTGCTCCGGCTTCCTCCTCTTCAGCCGCAAGCTCAGGGTGCTGCGCCACCAACTGATCGCGCTGCTCACGCAGCTTGTCCAGTTTGGCGATCCCTTCTTGCAGCTGTTCAGGGGCGATGCCGAATTCCTTGCCCCTGGCGATCAGCCCTTCCAGCTCCACCATTTTGCGATTCGCTGCCGCTACGAAAGACGCACGAACCGCCTGATTCTGTCTCGCTTCGTACTGCTGATACTGCGCTGGGTCGGCCAGTTCCGCCGCGCTGGGCGGTTCACGTAAATCCGTATTGCGAACCAGCGGCGGCGTACGCGGGTCGCCGTTTCGCATACTTTCACGCAGGGCCGCTACCGCCTGGGGTGAAGGCGTCGGCACCACGGACGGGGCGTTATCCGCCCGCTTCTTCGGCATAGGCAGAGAACGTTCCGCCACCGTATCGATCATCGGCAGGGCTGCCGGCGGCGCTGCGGCTTCCACTTTGGGGCCGGCATCAGGGCTCGAATCCGCAGTAGCTTCCGCCGCCATATTGCCTGCCGATGCCGCCGGCGCCGGGGGCAACAGCCAATAGGCACTGGCGCTTGCGGCTATCAACAACCCGGCCAGCAACCCAGGCCGCAACCGCCCCTGTTGGCGCTGATAGCTCCCGGTCTGGCCTGGCCGGCACTCACCCACCGCCATCACAACACCTCGTGGTTGACCCGCAACGTCGCCGCCTCGGTGGCATCAGCCAGCAAGGTCTGAAAACGCTGCTGCATCTGCTCCCGGGCGATGGCCTGGGCCGCCCGGTAACGCACCGATTCGCTGTCCACACTCTGGTAGCCCATTTCTTTCTGGTCTACCCAGAGTAGCTCCCAGTAAGGCGCGCTGTCTGTGGCCGGGCTACGGAACGGCGGTGACACTCGCTGCACCGGCTGCACAAACGCCAGCGCCTGGGTCCAGTGGTCCTCTCGGCTATCACGGTCGATCCAGCCCAGCGCCCCGCCCTGCTCACGGTCATCGGCAACGGAATAACGCGCGACTGCGTCAGCAAACGCGATGGCCGGGTCCCCACTATCCGCTTTCTGGGCTTTCTGCGCTTTCTGGACATCCAGCAGCTCGGCATAAATCCGGTCGGCTTCGGCCTGACTGTTGACCCGCAAGTGGTAAGCGTGAACACGCTCCACACGGGTAAATTCGTCCTGGTGCTGTTGGTAATACGCGGCGATCTGGTCCTGGCTCACTTCAGCCGCCAAAGCCCGTAACTGCGGGTTATCGTCATGGATATCGTGCATCAGCCCCAGGTCATGGAGCAGCTCATCGCGGCTCATGGCGTCATCAATACAGTCATCCACTGCCGCAATGGCCCGGGCCGACAAACCGGAGTGTTGATCAAACCAGTAGAACACATACTCCATGGTGAGCTGCTGCTTGATCGCCTCACGGATAAAGCCGGTATTGAGGTTGTGCATCTGCACTTTCAGCTGGATGTTCTGCCGGCGATACAGATCCCACAGCGTCAGCGTCTGCTCTGGCTGATCCTCCGCAAAACGGTAACGGGCAATCACCAGCTGGCTGGCCGCCTGCTGCTGGGCCTCAGTCATGGTGGCGTACAACGCCTGATCCAGCGACAGCAACGGAGCCAACACATCCTCAGACAGCAACAACGGCTCAGTCAGATAATCCAGACTGTCAGTCGTGCCGCTTTCTTCCACCGCTACCCGCAGGTCATCGGCAAAAGCCGTACGAATCAGTTTGAAGCGTTGTTGTTCCTGGCGAGTCTGCGCATCGTAGCCCACCCGACTGGTGTCGGCATGCCCGTGGGCGGCCACGTCGTCATGTTCATGGGCCAGGGCCGCCAACAACCGGTTTTCCACCAGCCCCTTGAGCACAGCTTCACGGCTGACCTGCGGTTCGCTGCGCTGTGCGGCAGCCACAAACACATTCAGGGTCGCCGCCGGAATCACGCTGCCATCCACGCTTGCTGCCACGTTATCGGGCAACGGTCCCCAACGCTGCCAGCTGGCATAGCCGGCCAACGCAACAGCTGCGAACCCAATGGCCAACATCCATCGATGCAATCCCATGGCCGTTTTCCTCTATCTTGTTATTGGTGCAACGCGGGCACGCATCTCCCTGCACGTGCTTTTACGTGTAGCGTGATGCATGCCGCTTGTTGCGTTTTCTTATCAGGGATTAACCTTCACAGCGGCATGATTCAGCACATGCACCACCATGGCGATGGCATGGGGAATCACCACCTGTGCCACCTGTACCCGGTCCGAGTGGTCGGTGCTGGACAGCACGATCCCGCCGTTGCTGTAAGCCATGGCACCGCCTTGAGTCAGCAAGGGGCGAATGTCATTGCTGGCGGTAGCAAGCGGAGTGAAATCCGTCAGAGCCTGATCGACCAAAGCGGTGTTGTTCAGGTTCTCGCTGTCGTAGTAATCCGCCACCCAGGATTCCCAGCCACTGTGGTTCAGTGCCGAGGTAGTCCACACATGGTGCGGTTGCAGCAGGTCAGTGGTGTGCATCACGAAACCCAGGGTCTGGGCCGTGGGGTTGGCGAGGAACTGGCTGTACCAGTACTGGCCCAGGTTATCGATGGGCTGGAACGGCATTTCCTCGAAGTCATCGTACATGGACTTGCTGGACGTACTGCCCTGACGATAGTTGGCTTCGGTCACACCGTAGGTGTTGTACTCAGTGTCATCGGCGCAGCTCCAGAAGCACCAGCCGGTCATGCCCCCGTTACCATCGTCCATGTAGTCACCCACCAGCCAGGTCGCCGCGATGTTATCGATATCGCCCCAAACGGTGAGCAGGTCGTAGTTATAACCGCCCAGGTCGTTGCCGTGAACATCAGAGCCACGGGTATGGTTCTGGAAATGCCAGTAGGAAGTGTAGTTCACCAGGGAGGCCCCGGCATTGAAGACCGGCGCATACACGCAGTCCCCGGTGACCGCGCCACACAGGTAGGTATCCTGGAAATCGTCCACGTCGTAGGCACCCTGCCCAATCACTTCCGCAAACTGGTCCATGCTGTAGCCGGCCGCGTTGACCCAACTCTTCAGGCGGTTGTACTCCGTGGTCGTCGGGTGCGCCTTCATGTAGTTAACCGCATCAATGGCAATGCGTTTGTGGGTGATTTGCTGAAACGCCTGGGCAGGCGATGACAGAACAGCTGCGGCCAGCAGGCCGGTGAGTGCGAGCTTCTTCATGGGGGTCCCCTCCCGTTATTGTGGTTATGTAACTTTTTGTGTTTATTGATCAAACAATAAACAACCCGGCATACCAACCCAAGGGCTCAGACGGACAAAACATGGACATTTCCTGACAGGCCGCGCCCTGCTCGCCTTCCCTTTTCGGCTCCTCTCCATGCCCGCCCCTCGTATAGAATGGGCACCTGCACACCCTGCCATGAAGAAGTGACAATACATGGACATCGTTTTTGTTCTGGTGGAACCCGCCCGCGGGGAAAACATCGGCGCCGCTGCCCGCGCCATAAAAACCATGGGTTTCAAAGAGTTGCGACTGGTTAATCCGGGCGACATGCGCGCCGCCCAGTGGGTCGCACACCACAGCAACGACGTGCTGGAGCAGGCCGTGATCGTGGACACCCTGGATCAGGCGCTGGCCGATGTGGACCTGAGCATTGCCTGTACCGCCCGGCACCGCCTGCAGAAAGACCGTTATGTGGATGCGGATCGTTGCGCCGAACTGGTCGCTGGCAAGGGAAACAGCGTGCAGCGGGTCGCCATCGTCTTCGGCCGGGAAGCCAGCGGCCTGACCGGCGACGAAGTGGCCCGCTGCGACCTGGCCAGCAGCATCCCGCTGGCGCAGGCACAACCGTCACTGAACCTGGGCCAGGCCGTGATGGTCTATGCATGGGAATTGCGCAAACGGCCGGCGACAGTGCAGCCCGAAGCGGACCCAACCACCTTCGGCCACACCCGCCAGGCCCTGCATCAACTTCTGGCGGCACTACAGATACAGCCGACCGAAAACCTCCACCAATGGGTGGACGAACTGCTGCCCCTGGCCAGTGACCGGGAACTGGGACTGGTTCGCCAGCTGCTGCGCCGCATCAAGCGACTGTAACGCCGCGAATGCCCTGACAAGCCGCTCTTCAACACAGCACACGCCACCGGGAAAGCAATAAACGCAACCCTGTGATACAAAGACAACAACACTTTTCTGGAGCCTCGTTGTTATGGATCGACGACTGCCTGTCGCACTGCTGATATTGCTACCCGTTCTCGCCATCGCGCAGCCTGGCAGTTTTTCCCTGCCCGGCGTTGGCGACCTGCAAAAGCAGCTCACGGAAACCAGTGATAAAAAATCTGACGGCACGGACAATCCCGACAAAAAACAGCTCAAGGAGACCCTGAAATTCCGTCAGGAGATCGACAGCAACCAGGAAAAAATCAAGGAACTGAAAACCTTTTCCCGGCAGGCTGCCAGCCAACGCACACGCCTCAACGCCGAACTCACACGTCTGCGCCAGGAGCGGGACACCGACTGGGAAAAACACTACGCATCCAAAAATCTGGACGCTCTGGTGAAAGCCCTGGTCAGTGAGCTGGATGCCCTGGAAGCCAACCAGGAAGACCTGGCTGACGCCAACAGCGACCTGACCCGTGCCCAGACCCTGCCGGAACAGGCCCAGAACGTGATCAGCAAAGCCATGGACCGGCTGGACGTCATTCGCACCCGCCTCAACCAGGGCGTGGATGAAGAAGGCGAAGCCTTGTCCGAATTACAAACGGGCACCTTGAACACGGAGATGAAAGCCCTGGAGTCGCGCATCGAGCGCTACAACCAGGAGCTGGCCATCGTCGACAAGCAGCAGGACATCGCCCGCCTGAGACAACAAAGCGACAAACAGCATCAGCTCATCATCGAAGCAAAACTGGACGCCCTGCAGCCACTCATCAATGAGCGCCGCCTGAATCAGCTGGAGGAAACCGCCAATTCCCCGGAAACCGATCTCCCGCAAAGCGTGCTGGACCACCCCCAGGTCCAGAAAGCCATGGACAAGAACCGGGCCCTACGTGAACAACTGGCTGGTGCCAGCGAAAGTGTAAACAGCCTGCTGCGTGAAGCGGTCAACACCAAGACCGAACTGGACAAGGCACGTTCATTATCCTCCACCGTCAACGACCAGATTCGCATGCTCGATGGCAGCTTGCTGCTGTCGCGCATTCTTTACGAGCAGCAAAAAAGCCTGCCCCAGGATCAGGGCGAACTGAATCTGGACAAGGATATTTCTGACGCGCGCCTCAGCCAGTTCGATATCGAACGGGCCATGCAGGATCTGGATGACGCCCCCCTGCCCTCACAGACCCAGGCGGACAAACCCCTGAGCCCGGCACTGGAGCAGGCCTTTTCCATCCTCCGCGAAGAGCGCCTGGCCATTTACGACCAACTGGACCAGGAACTGAGCCGCCAGCTGGCCATCCTCACTCGTACCCAGCTCAGCCATGAACAGCTGCGCAAAATTACCCGCAGCCTGCACAACACCATTTCCGAACAAACCTTCTGGATGCCCAGCAACCAGCCCCTGAGCTTTGAATGGCTTGGCAAACTGCCAAAAGAACTGATGGAACAGGTTAAAACCATGCCCTGGGGCGACCTGTGGGAGGGAACCGGCAATCTGTTCAGCCGCAAATGGGTCTGGCTGATCGGACTGCTCATCCCGGCAGCGCTGCTGATGGTGGTACGCAGCAAGCTCAAAACCCGCATCGACGAAATGAACAAGGATGTAGGGTACCTGCGCCGTGACAGCCAGGCGCACACCCCCCTGAGCCTGCTGTACACCTTTCTTATTGCGGCACCTGTCCCGCTTTTCCTTGGCCTGCTGGCCGCCGGCTTGTGGGTGCAGCCTGGCACATTCACCAGCGTCATGGGCGCTGCCGTGGCCCAGATTGCCTTGCTATGGCTGGTATTCGAAGTGCTCTACCGCCTGCTTAAAACCAATGGCATCGCCCAGCGCCATTTCCGCTGGAGCATGGAATACAACCATCAAATGCGGCGACGCCTGCTGGTAACCGGCCTGGCGCTCATCCCCCTTACCTTCCTGGTGGCGTTTGGTGACCAGTGGCCAGCACAGCTCAGTAATGACCGGCTCGGACTGGTAATCATGATGGCATCCATGATCACCATCATGGTGAGCCTGCCCTGGGTGGCGCAGTCCTACCCCGGCCGTCATTACAGCCGCACCATGAGGACCCTGGCCACCGGCCTGTGCATTCTTGCCCCGCTCACCCTGATCGTGCTCACCGGCGTGGGTTACTACTACACCTCGGTACGCCTCACCGGGCACATGATCTACAGCCTCTACCTGATCGCACTGTGGATCGTTCTGGATGCCACCGCCGTGCGCGGCCTCGCCGTGGCAGCCCAGCGGCTTTCCTACAAACGGGCCGTGGCACAGCGCGAAGCCGAACAGAAAGAAGACACCAGCAGCGCCGAAGCCGTGGAAGTGGAAGAACCGCAACTGGACCTGAAACAGGTCAACCAGCAGTCCCTGCGCCTGATCCGCCTGGCGCTGGTGGCCGCAATCGGCCTGCTGGTGTATTGGGTCTGGGCAGACGTACTGCATGCCTTCGCCTATACCGACAACATCGTGCTGTGGGAAACCGCCGAAGGGGCCGGCCAGGCCGCCACCACCTCCCCCATCAGCCTTGGCGACGTGATTGCCTCGCTGGTCATCGGTGCCGTGACCTTCCTGTTGGCCAGCAACCTGCCGGGCCTGCTGGAAGTGCTGGTGCTGTCACGCATGGATCTGCGCCAGGGCACCAGCTACGCCACCACCACCTTGCTCTCCTACGTGATTGTCGCCAGCGGTATCATGCTGACGCTTGGCGCGCTGGGCCTGAGCTGGGACAAGATGCAATGGCTGGTGGCGGCACTGGGCGTCGGGCTGGGTTTCGGCCTGCAGGAAATCTTTGCCAACTTTATCTCCGGTATCATCCTGCTGTTCGAGCGCCCGATTCGCATCGGTGACGTGATTACCATCAACAACCTGGATGGCACCGTCAGCCGCATTCGCATCCGTGCCACCACCTTGATTGATTTCGACCGCAAGGAAATCCTGGTCCCCAACAAGGTGTTCGTCACCGAACGGCTGATCAACTGGTCCCTCTCCGACACCGTAACCCGGATCATCCTCAAGGTGGGCTTTGCCTACGGCTCCGATTTGCAGAAATGCCGCGACATTCTGCTGCAGGCCGCAAAAGAGAACCGCCGCGTACTACGTGACCCGGAACCTGTCGTACTGTTTATGGGCTTTGGTGCCAGTACCCTGGACCATGAACTGCGCGTCCACGTGGATGACATCAACGACCGCCTGGCCGCCACCGACGAGCTGAACCGCCACATCGACGCCCTCTGCCATGAGCACAACGTGGAAATCGCCTTCAGCCAACTGGACATCCATATCCGCAATGGCAACGGCGACCAGCTGAATCTGGAAACACATTCGGCAGAAGAGGAAGGTAATGGGGACGACAACACTCGACCGCCAGAAGCCAACGACGGCGAGTCCAACGAAAGCAGCGATCCGCGCTAACCACCGCAGGAGCGTCGCTGGCGGCGCGATAGAGCAACCGTGACGAGTCGCGGGCAGCGAGTTTCGAAAATCAAAATCTGGACGTTGGGAAAGTCAGGTTTTCGCTTCTCGTTCCTCGTTTCTCGCAACTCGATTGGGTAACCGCAACGCGCCTACGGGGAGCCTGGGCTTACAGCACCACCTCAAAACACTCCAGCTGCGGCGGCCCCAGGTAAATATCCTTGCGGGCGCCGGCATTGGCGTGGGCCTTTCGGAACGCATCCGACCTGGTCCAGCCTTCAAACGCTTCACGGGATTCCCAGGTGGCGTGGGACGAAAACAGCGTGTACTCCTCGGTGCTTGCCCCCTGCAGCAGATTGAAACTCTTGAAGCCCGGCACCTCTTGCAGAAAAGTATCCCGGCCTTTCCAGATAGCGATAAAGTCCTGCTCGCAGCCGGGTTTGATCTTGAAGCGGTTCATTGCAATAAACATCGTCGTCTCGGAGTCATTTTTGGTGTGATCGGTTGTCGCACTGTCTGCGCGCACGTCAGCCTCCGGATTCCATCACACGCAGCTCGGCAAGCGCAATGACCGCCAGTGAACAGACCGCGAGATTAACCGTGGTTGAATTAAATGCAGATACGGTAAACGCAGGCACCACAAAAAGAGTGAAAGCGAACAGCCCGAACAAGGCCGCAATAGTGATGACATAAGGCCAGCGCTGGCGGTAAAAGACCCACACCATCAACCCGAGCACCACTTCCATCCCACCCCCCACATAAGAAAGCAGGTGCGCCTGTGCCTCATTCAGGCCAAGCGCCATATTCATGCGCAGCTCATCCGCATGGGGCCCCAGCAGCTTCGGTACAATGCCCTGATAAAGCCAGATAAAGGCGATGGAAAAACGGCAGACCTGAAGATTCATCACCTACTTCGCCCCCAGAAAACGGTCTGCGTGGTCCGGCGAAGGAAGCACGCAGGCATCGTATTTACCAAAAAGACGGTAGCGATTGCGCGCCATACGGTCGTACAGCCAGTCACGTATGCCACGCGGGCATATCAGCGCGACCGCCGCCAGTGGCCACGGAAAAGGAAGCCCCCTAAGCACCCGAATAATGGCGGTAGAACGCACATAAAACGCGCCTTTCTCCACCAGCACCAACGTATCAAATTCCTCAAGCGGCAAACCGCACCAGGCCAGAATCGCACGCCCTTCATCAGACTGCACAGTAGCCAGCTTATATCGGCGGCGAGCATCAAAACGCACCAGAAACCGTGCCCAGTAGCTGCACAGCACGCAAACACCATCAAACAGGATCACACGATCCGCTTCATTCATACCCGGTGGTCGTTCGTTGGTGTGCATTGAATTTCTCCTGAACTCAGGCTATCGAGGAAAAGGCCAATCTTCCCATTTCCCTGCTGAAGCCAAGTAACGGGAAACGAGAGGTTTGACTGCGGATACGCTGCACGGTTATGAGAAGATGTCCACTAAAGGGGGTGGGCTTGGCAGAGCACGCGACGAAAGAAAAGTCTCTCCCCAATGCTTTCATAAGAAAAACAACCTCGATCAAGAACACTATATTTTCTTTTTAACGGGAACGGTTTTCCCTCCCGATTCAACCCATGCTCCATACCCACCGGAAATGTGAGCGACATTGTTCAACCCCATCTCTTTTAACGTAGCGGCTGCCAGTGCCGACCGCCAACTGGAGCGGCAAAAAAGGATAAACTTCTTATCTTCAGCAAAGACAGGCTTAAAATATGGACTATCAGGATCCACCCAAAACTCGAGCATACCGCGCGGGGCATGTATTGCGCCTGGAATAGTACCTTCTTTGTTAAGCTCTCTGACATCACGAATATCGACGAATTGAACATCTGAATTTCCAACAAGAGCTTTTGTTTCTTCCAAGGACAGCGTTTCTATTTTTTCTGACGCTTCAGAAACGAGCTGCTTTGATGATTTTTTCAATGCCATTTCATTACTCCTGGATAGCTTTACCTGGGCTTTTGATGCCTAACGCTCTAAAAATGAAAAAGACAGTTTACCTACATATTGAGAAACAAAAAAATCCATCCACCCCGATACCCCAAAATGAAACCGCTCCTTACAATCTCTTTGACAATTTTAACAAGCCAGACGGCCACAGATAATACCTCGCACAATTACCAGCTCTTGCCTCCTTCCGACCAGCCATTAGGATCAGGCCTTGCCTTTTGCTACTTGGGGACCAGGGCAAGATCTGACCCCAAATTCGTCACTCAAAACACTCCCGTTACTGCGGCCCCAGGTAAATGTCCTTGCGCGCCTTGCCTGGCGCACCAATGTCATCACCGGATTTCGCTTGTTATCTGGTTGTCTCCTAACCATTCTTTAACGGAAGAGACGACTTCGCTTGTGCGGTCCTTTCCAGAAGGATCATGAAACTTGTGATCAAGTCCCTTAACCGTGCGAAATTCGACGTTATTCCTGTTTTTCATCAGCATCCTCGCTTGATCATAAGCCAGCTTTGGCGAAACACTCTTATCCAGTTCGGACTGAATAATCAACAAAGGGGCGCTGACACTCAGCAACAGTTCAGTCTGATCTGCAGCCAACATACTCTTCCACCAACGAAAACCGTGCCCACTCATCACAAAAGTCATACTCTCGGAACTTTCGATGGCTCCTTTAAATTCCAGAAACCCCTGTGTTGCCTGTTCAAATGCTTCCGGTGGAAGATCAACGCTCATGCTATAAAAAACGTCATCAACGAAAAATCGGCCTCCGCCATTAAGAGTGATAACCGCACTCACCTTATCACTCCGGGAAGCAACCATTGCTGCAACCAGTGCCCCCTCACTCCCCCCCAGAAGAATAATGTTGTCATATTCAAGTTGCTCATCTAACCATGACATCACTTGCAGATAGTCGTCCGCCCGCTGTCTCGGAGAATCATGCTCATAATACGATGCCGGACACTCCGGACTGTCACCCGAACCGTTCCAGGGAACCGACCGGGTAAGGGCATATTTTTCCACCGTAAGAACATCCGCATCACCGATCACAGCGGCAAAGCGGTCATTAATCACCTTGCTGTGTACCACACTATTGCAATCCGATCCCTGCATCAGCACCAGCAGATGCCGACCTCCTTTCTTGTCCAGATAGAAAGTGATTGTAGACCCATCCGGCCGCATTAAAGGTACTCCCTCTTCTGCAAACCCGTACTGAATGGCAAACAGCAAAAACGCCATGATTATCGCGAGAGTTCTATACATGAGTCATTTACCTGGGAAGCGTTAGGCCAGCTTTTTTATTTTCATCCAGGGCACAAGCACACCCTGAATTTTCTTCCTTCGATTCCCACAACCTTAGGAAAGTTCAATCAGGAGGCCATCAGACTTGAGTGTGTTATCAACCCTAAAAAGAATAGAAATTCTGAAGAGTAAGGAGCGCCCCTGTTCAATTCGTGCATTCAGCGTATTGGTATTGCCCGTTCCGGATTATGCGGAACGTTCCGCTGAAAACGAGCGACGCGTGCAACTTTACGATCTTGCGATCACGTTAGAGCCTCCTGTGATGTACAATCTTTCCACATTTTTCTGAGCCACTGACCATGCGAACCTTCGTTCTCCGGGCCCGCGCGGCCTCCACTAACAGCCAGACTCTACTCGCCAACGTGGGCGGGGATGCCCATAGCGAGATTCTGGCGCATACGTTGATGAATGCGATTTTTGTGGCCCAGTCGCATCGAGACGATGCGGTAGTGCATCTGGTGCTGGAAAGCACCCAGGACTATTCCCGCACCATCACCTTTGTGGCGGCGGAGATGCGGGATATTGGCGGATTTCATGAGCAGGCGCTGCTGGCCAAGGTGGTGCGGGCGCTGGATGCTTCTGCCGGCATGGGCAAGGAACAGATGAAAGCCGTGGAGAGCGGAATTACCGTGCGCACGCAGAGCTTTGAAAAGCTGGTGAAGGAGCTGGCTGAGGATGGGCATCAGCTGTACATGATGGACCCCAAGGGAGAGAGCATCCGCGAGCTCACCTTTGCCGAGAAACCCTGTTTTCTGCTCACTGATCACATTCCCATGCCGAAGAAGAGCTTCAACAGCCTGAAGCGACTGGGCACGGAGAAGATCAGCCTGGGACCGACCATGCTGTTTGCGTCGCAATGCGTGGTGTTGATTAATAATGAGCTCGATTTGGCGGGGGTATAGTACTGGGTTGAGAAGCGAGTGACGAGTTTCGAGTTGCGAAAGACAAAACAGAACGGGTTTCGGGTTCTGGGGTTCGAAACTCGCTTCTCGTAACTCGAAACGGCTTTTCCTCGCTGTCGCTCGGTTCGCGCCTCAAGATGCGCTCCTACAGCGGCTACGTCAGGTCGGTTTAGGGTTTAGCTATTAATTATTCATTATTAACTATTAATTAACTCTCTAACCACACTTCCCGCGCCCATTGCCAGATGCTGCCCCACACCTCGTCTTCGTTGATGCCGCTACCCGGCTCCCACAGCACCACTTCCCCTTCCTGGGACATGGCGTAGATGCCGTTGCCGGCTTCGCAAACGGGAATCAAATAGCGAGGCAGGCCCTGGTCCCAGGCGTTGGCGGCCATTTCCGGGAGGAAATTGTGGGCGTAGTCGTCCATCACCGTGGCTGGCTCCAGGCTGCCACAGACGATGTCGCTGGCGTTAAGCAGGAACTCCTTGTAATCCCCCGGCAGTGAAATCAGCAGCTGCTCTTCAATTTCCACCAACCGGTCTTCGTCTGGCAGTTCCAGAGCCACCAGACCACCGTCATGGCGCTCACGCAGCATGTCTATCACGTCATCCATAAATTCATCTTTGAGGGTTGCGATGGGAATGCATATTCAGCCCCGGCGGAACGGGAACAGGAACTGTTTGACCACCCCTTCCGGCACTTGGGTGCTGGCACGGGTGCCGTACTCGGCGGCCAGGCGATCCGGCATGATCAGGGTGCCGAACAGTTTATCGTAGATGGGCAGGAAGGCGGCGTAGTTTTTGTCTACGGCTTCGTCTTCCGAGGAATGGTGCCAGTGATGAAATTCCGGGGTCGCGATCAGCCAGCGCACGCCCGGGAACCGGAAACGGACATTGGCGTGGATAAAAATGGCGTGGAACGACACGAACACCAGATAGGCATACACCGCCGAGGGTGAGAAGCCGAGAATAAAGATCGGCAGATAGCCAATAAAACGGTTGGCGATAATTTCCACCACATGCAGCCGTGAGGAGGCTAACCAGTCCATCTGGGTGGTGGAATGGTGCACGGCGTGGAATTTCCATAGCCAGGGCACTTCATGGAAGGCCCGGTGAATCCAGTAGCTGCCCAGATCGATCACAATCAGAATTTCAATGAACTGCAGCCACAGGGGCTGGCTGGCGATGGCCTGCTGGAAGCCGATATCCACCTTGTCGTGCAGCAACACCTGAATAGGGATGATGGTGAAGAAGCTGATCAGCTGCAGGGCCACATGGCTGAACAGGAAGTACTTCATGTCCGTCACCCAGCCACCGCGCAGGGTCTTCTGTTCCCGGTTCTTCGGGTAGGCGCGCTCCAGCGGAATAAAGACCAGCCCCAGCACCAGCAGTGTCAGGATAAAATAATCCAGGCCGGCATACAGGCTGCGGCCATCCACCGGTGGCACATCCAGGCGCCCGGAACCGATTAGCGCAGCCATGCAGGCCAGCACCATGCCGATGATGCCGTAACGCCGTTCCTGGTGACGAAACACGCTGAAAAACCCGCAGGTAAACCCGATACCGATGCCGATAAACAGCAGTAGCCGCAAGATCTCGGCATTATAGAACGCCCTGAATTCAGGCGTGGTAAACAGTTCCGGATAAAGAAAACAGAAACTTCCCAGCAGCGCCAAAAAACCCAGTCCGATGGAGATCGTCGCCGTGATCTTGCCCTGCCCCGGCGTCAGATCCACCTCTTCGTAGCGTTCGCGCAGAAATTCCGACATTACCCCTCCCTTCCTTGTTCTTTCTTGTCCTGTGGCGGCCCTGCCGCCAGCCTTTCTTTACCAGACCATGCTGCAGCGGCCTGGCGCCAAGTACCAGTACACGCCCGTAACAAGCTGCTACACTGCGCGTTCAATTAGATAGACGCTGCACGCAACACGCGACCCGCTTCAACCGGGACAGGCCGTACTTATCCGGCCCCCATTCTCCCTGCTTAAAGGCCCGGGCGCGAGGCACTGACTCTCACCTCTTGCCATTGTCTCGTTCGCCCGGTGTTGTTGGGTTTGAAGGCTGAGGGTTGCGTGATGCGCGTTTCATGACGCCTGGATTTATAAAGTATGCCACTGATTACCCTTCGCGACATTCAACTCAGCTATGGCCAACAACCGCTGCTGGACCACGTCAACCTGTCCATCGACGTGGGTGAGCGCCTGTGTCTGATCGGCCGTAACGGGGCGGGCAAGTCCACCCTGATGAAGGTCATCGCCGAAGAAATTCAGGCCGATGACGGTCAGATCGAGAAGACCCAGGGGCTGAGTGTGGCCCGGCTGGAACAGGAAGTGCCCGATGACCAGGAGCACAGCGTGCACTTCATGGTGGCCGAAGGGCTGGGGGAGCAAGGCGCCCTGCTCAGCGAACACGCCGAGCTGGTACACCATCTGGGCGACGGGGACGACAAGATACTGGCCCGCTTCGAAGAGCTGAGCACCGAGATCGAGGCCCGCGGTGCCTGGCAGCTGTCCCAGCGGGTGGACACCGTGCTTTCCAAGCTCAATCTGGATGGTGACATGTCTTTCGCCGGCCTTTCCGGCGGCATGAAGCGGCGCGTACTGCTGGCCCGTGCTCTGGTACAGGACCCGGACATCCTGCTGCTGGACGAGCCCACTAACCACCTGGACATGGAATCCATCCAGTGGCTGGAAGAGTTCCTGAAAAACTTTGGCACTACCCTGGTCTTTATTTCCCACGACAGGGCCTTCATTCGTTCACTGGCCACCCGCATCATCGAGCTGGATCGCGGCAAGCTGACCAGCTGGCCCGGCAGTTATGAAAAGTACCTGAGTGGCAAACAAGCGGCGCTGGATGCGGAAGAAAGAGCCAATGCCGAGTTCGACAAGAAACTGAGTCAGGAAGAAAAGTGGATTCGCCAGGGCATCAAGGCACGCCGCACCCGCAATGAAGGCCGGGTGCGTGCTCTGAAAGCCATGCGCGACGAATTTTCCCAGCGCCGCAGCCGCACCGGCACCGCCAGCCTGACCATCCAGAGCAGCGACAACTCCGGCAAGATCGTGGTGGAAGCCGACCAAATCAGCTATGCGGTGGGCGGCAAACAGATTGTCCGCGATTTTTCCGTGGCCCTGATGCGCGGCGACCGGGTGGGCATTCTGGGCCCGAACGGCTGTGGTAAATCCACCCTGATTCGCCTGCTGCTGGATCGCCTGGCTCCGGACAGCGGCACCGTAAAACAGGGTACCCAGCTGCAGGTGGCCTATTTCGACCAGCTGCGCGACACCCTGGACGAAGAAAAAAGCGTGATCGACAACGTGGCGGAAGGCTCCGATGTGATCAACCTGAATGGCCAGAACAAGCATGTGATCGGCTATCTGCAGGATTTCCTGTTCGACCCCGCCCGGGTTCGCCAGCCGGTGAAATCCCTGTCCGGCGGCGAGCGCAACCGTTTGCTGCTGGCCAAGCTGTTCACCAAGCCCTTCAACCTGCTGGTACTCGATGAGCCCACCAACGATCTGGATGCGGAAACCCTGGAACTCCTGGAGGAACAGCTGATCAACTACCAGGGCACCCTGCTGCTGGTCAGCCACGACCGTGAGTTCATCGACAATGTGGTGACCTCCACGCTGGTCTTCGAGCACGGTGAATTGAACAGCTATGTGGGCGGCTATCAGGACTGGTTACGCCAGCGTCCGGAACCGAAGCGGGAAAAAGCCGTCAAAGCCGCCAAGCCGGCAGCAGTAGCGGAAAAGCCTGCTCCTGCCCGCAAGAAGCTGTCATACAAGGATCAACGGGAACTGGAACAATTACCCGCTCGCATCGAACAGCTGGAAGCGGATCTGGACGCGGTACAGACACGCATGTCCGACCCGGATTTTTACAAGGGTGAGCCGGCTGATATCAGTGCTGCACAAGCCCGGCAAAGTGAGCTGGAGCAGCAACTGGAAGTGGCTTTCTCCCGCTGGGATGAGCTGGACCAACAGGGCTAGCGCGGGCGCGGTGCGCCGCGCCGGCCGTACGGAAAACGACACGCAAGGAGCCGTTTGTGCACAAACGCCTGTCATGGATAACCCTGGGCATCCTGTCATTGCTCACCGCCTTGGCTCAGCCCGTCTGGGCCACCGAAATGGAAGACGAAGAGCGAGCGCTGGAGCGGCAGCAGGAAACCGACGCTGACACGCCCAACAAGCCTCCTCACCGGGCGGACAGCAACCAGAGTGACGCAGACGAAGCGTCTGGTAACGCCGAGGCGGAGCCGGAAAAACCCTCCCCCCTGCCACTGCTGGGCCAGACAGTGGAACCCGGCACCTTTGCCACCCTGCACTGGACGCCGGATCAGTCCTTCGCGTCCATTGCCACGCCGGTGCCGGTACTGGTCGCCCACGGTGACAAACCCGGCCCCAAACTCTGCCTCACCGCCGCCATCCATGGCGATGAACTGAACGGCATCGAGATGGTCCGCCGCCTGATGTACGAACTGGAACCGGATCAGCTGGCTGGCACGGTGATTGGTGTGCCCATCGTCAACCTGGACGGTTTTCGCAGTGGTACTCGCTACCTGAGCGATCGCCGTGACCTGAACCGTTATTTCCCCGGCAACAAGGATGGCAGCGCGGCCAGTCGCGTGGCCCATTCCCTGTTTGGCAATATCGTCAGCCACTGCGACTATCTGGTCGATCTGCACACCGGCTCCCAGAAGCGGGTCAACCTGCCTCAGCTACGCGCGGATCTGGATAACCAGGACGTGGTCGCCTTCGCCAAGCACTTTGGCGGCATGACAGTGTTGCACAGCCCCGGTGTCAGCGGCATGCTCCGCGATGCGGCGGTTAAAGACGGCATCGTCGCCGTGACCATGGAAGCCGGTGGCCCCAACCGGCTGGAAACCCAGGCAGTGAACTATGGCGTGCAGGCCATTGAAACCCTGCTGGAAAACCTGGAGATGCGTAAGGCCAGCCGTTTCTGGAGCGCTCCACAGCCGGTGTTCTTCGAATCAGAATGGATTCGTGCCAGCCAGGGCGGGATTCTGCTCTCCGAGGTGAAACTCAACGACAAGGTGAAAAAGGGCCAGATCCTCGGCACCGTCACCGACCCGATCAGCAATACGGGCAGCGCCATTATCGCCCCCTACAACGGGCGAGTGCTGGGCATGGCGGTTAACCAGGTGGTCCACGCCGGCTTTGCGGCCTTCCGCATCGGTGAAGAGAAGAGCACCGAGGAAGTGGAAGCCCAGGCAGAAAAAGCCAGCAAGGAAAAAGAAAGCAAAGGAGAGAAAGGCGGGAAAGCGGAAAACCCGGAGGAAAACGGCGAGCCTGTGCCTGTGCCTCCCAAGGCGCCGCGACCTGAACGGGACGTGGATCGTGTCGACGACCTCAGTGTTATCGACCATCAGGATGATGAAGACAACGAACCTCACCCCTGATTCTCTCGCTGAATCGCTGCGCGGGATAGATTTCCCGCGCAGCAATCAGCCCCTGGCGTGCTATTGCACCACGATCTGGTCGCGCATTTTCGCCAGTGTTTTCTCCCCGATACCCTTGATCGCCAGCAGCTGATCCGGGCTGGTAAAGCCGCCCTGGCTATCCCGAAAATCGATGATCGCCTGGGCCGTTTTCGGGCCAACCCCGTGCAGTGTTTCCAGTTCGGCCATATCGGCAGTATTCAAATTGACGGCACGGTTCTCTGCCTTCGCCCCAGCCGCCTTGGCGGGTTCTGCGGCGGCGGTTTTGACAGCGTCTGTGCCAGGGGCAGGCTGCAGTTCGACGGCAGCGGCGGGCATTACCAGGGCCATCAGCAGAGGCAGAATCGCAACGTAACAGGGTTTCATATGAGATCTCCGTATTCTTTATTCTGAATGGAAATCTCACTTTAAGGAGGCATAAATACTGCTGTTATCCGCCAGCCACAAACGGTGTTGTAAGCAGATTAGGCCAGACTTTGTAATATAGCGTCGACTACATCCGTAGGTGTGGCGGACTGGGTGATGGGCCGGCCGATTACCATATAGTCCACACCCGCATCACGAGCCTGTACCGGTGTAAGCACCCGACGCTGATCTCCCGCGTCTGACCCTTCCGGTCGAATCCCCGGGGTCACCAGTTCAAAGGCCGATCCGCAGGCCTGTTTCAGCATTACCGCTTCCTGGGCAGAACAGACCACGCCATCCATGCCTGACGCCTTGGCCAGCTCTGCCAGGCGCTGCACCTGTACCTTGGGCACATCCACCACACCCACCTGCTGCAGATCGCTGTCATCCATGCTGGTCAACACAGTCACGGCAATCAGGTGTGGACGCTGGGCGCGATTGGCAATGGCATTGGCCGCGCCTTCCATCATCCGCTGGCCACCACTGGCGTGCACGTTCACCATCCACACGCCCATGTCCGCCGCGGCCGCCACAGCGCCTGCCACGGTATTGGGGATGTCGTGGAATTTCAGGTCCAGAAATACCTCAAAGCCCAGCTTGTGTAGCGATTCCACCACCGCCGGGCCACTGCGGGTAAAAATTTCCTTGCCCACCTTTACCCGCACCTTGGCCGGATCCAGTTGCTTTGCCATGGCCAGAGCCTGGGCTGCATCGGGATAGTCCAGAGCGACAATAACGGGGCTGGAAATAGGCATGGCAGAGATCCTGGGTGATGGTAGGCGGAGCTATGGTAGGCGCTGGGATAACCGGGTTCAAGAATTGCCATTGGCAAGCGTTAATCGTCCTGCGAGCGGTTTTTGTAGGAGCACCACTTGAGGTGCGAACCTGAGCGTAGCGAGGCCGAAGGGAGGCCATTCTTTAGAGGCCCGTAGAGCCCGGAAATGCCTGATCGCCCTGCGGTCGATTCCGTGCTTCGCACGGTTCGTCCCTCAAGCGGAATCCTACAGCCGCTTCGTAGAAATGCCGAGGAAATCAGTGCCTTTAGGCCTATATACCAATCCAATCCAGCCTAGCTTGTCGCTCACAGCTGATAGCTCATGGCTCACAGCTGCTTCTAGACTTCCTTCACCACCGGCTTGATGGTGCCCCAGCGTTTGCAGCTTGGGCAGCGCCATTGCATCAATGGGGTTTCAAAACCACAGCGGCGGCACTTGTAGAGGCTCTTGTCGCTCAGCAGCTTCTCCGACACCTGCTTGAGCATGTCCAGATGCTCACGGGCTTCACCCTCGGCGGTGCTGGCCAGGCTCATATCGATGATGCGGTTGAGCCCCCGCACAGACGGGTTGGCCTTCATGTATTCACGGATAAAGTCCGCCGCTTCCTTGTCGCCATAGCGCTCTTTCAACGTTTCAGAGAGCAACAGAATACGCGTGGTGCTGGGTTTCTCTGCACTGTAATCGGCCAGCATCTGGATGAAATCTTCTTCCTTTTCCTGATGCTGAAAACACTCTCGCAGGCGCTCCAGCGTTTCATCAAAGAAGTCGCTGTCCTGGTTCCAGACCCGCTGAAAGGCATCAATCGCGGCGCCCCAGTTGGATTCCTCCATTTCCAGGTCACCTTCCGCCAGGCTGGCGCGCACGCACTGGTTATCGAATGACAACGCCCGGCGCAGCATGCGGCGGGCCGGATTGGTGTCGCCGTCCCGACGCAGGGTTTCCGCCTGCTCACAGCAGAACTGGGCCAACACCGGCGCCAGGTTCGCACGGTTCTTGAGCAGGCGCTCACCCATGCTGATAGCGTTGACCCAGTCACGCTCCTGTTCGTACAAGCCCATCAACTGTTCGCACACTTCATCCTTGGCCTGGCAATCCTGGTCCAGCATTTCCAGCAGTACCTGTTCGGCCAGATCAAAGATGCCGCTGGCCAGATAATCCTGTGCCAGCTCCAGCTGAATTTCTTCCTGTACCGGCCGACCATAGTCGCCATGTTCAAGCAGATGAGTATGCAACTGCGCGGCACGGTCAAACTCGCCCCGCTTGCGAAACAGCTTGCCCAAGGCCAGGTGGGTTTCCAGCCCTTCTTCACTCACGTCCAGGCTGTTGAGCAAGGCCTCAATGCCCTTGTCAGGCTCTTCATTGAGGAAGAAGTTGATACCGGCCACATAGTCCTTGGACAGGGATGCCATACGGCGGCGCTGGCGACGCTTGCTTTCGCGTCGCCCCATGAAAAAACCGGCAGAAATGGCCACAAAAAACAGCGGAATCAGCCACAACGATTCGCTCATGAAAACAGGCCCTTGATGCCACGCAGGCCAACCCCGGCCAGCAGGCCCAGCAGCAAGCCGATGGCCAGCACGGAGACTACCAGCACACCCAGTGAGACCTGCCACTGCCAGGCATCTACCAAGAGATCGATCATCACCAGATCACGATTGCTGGTAACAAAGAGGAAGGCGACAAGAAAAATGGCCACAACGGCCAGAATTACCAGAATCCGGTAAAGGTTTCGCATCGGGAACGTCCTTTTCTGGCCAGGCTCGAAAGCCGGGCAACACTAACTGGCGGCAGCTTGATTGCCGTCACTGCCGTTATTATCAACATCTTCGCCTGAGTCTGTCAGCGATTCATTGACACGCTCACGGAGCTCTTTGCCAGGTTTGAAGTGAGGAACGTATTTACCGTGCAGCTCGACGCTGGCACCGGTTTTGGGATTGCGACCCACGCGGGGGGCGCGGAAATGGAGGGAAAAACTGCCGAAGCCGCGAATTTCAATGCGACCACCGCCGGCCAGGGAATCGGCCATTTGCTCGATCAAGGTCTTGACTGCCAGCTCCACATCCTTGGGGGACAGCTGCGCTTGCCGGTCGGCAATGCGCTCAATCAGTTCTGACTTGGTTAATGCCATTACAGCTTACTCCCTGGGCTCCCAGCCCAGTGGGGCCGGCGCGATGCCGGCCCCCGGGAGGAGCCGTTTATGACTCGTTGCTGCTTTCCATTTGCTTCTTGATCAAGTCGCCAATGGTCTTCGGAGCGTTAGCGTCTTGCTGCTCCTGATGGCCTTCGACGGCTTCACGCTCATCAGCCTGATCCTTGGACTTGATGGACAAGCTAAGAACACGGTTCTTGCGATCAACGTTGGTGATTTTGGCTTCCACCTCGTCACCGACCTTGAGAACCTCGGTCGCATCGTTAACGCGATCACGGCTGATTTCGCTGGCACGCAGGGTACCTTCAACGTTCTCAGCCAGCTCAACAGTGGCCGCTTTCGCGTCGACTGCTTTCACTACGCCCTTAACAATTGCGCCCTTATCGTTAGCAGCAACATACTGAGCAAACGGATCATCTGTCAACTGCTTGATACCCAAGGAAATTCTTTCGCGCTCTGCGTCGATAGAAAGTACCACGGTTTCCAGCTCATCGCCCTTGTTGAAGTTACGCACGGCGTCTTCGCCCTGCTCTTCCCAGGAAATGTCGGACAGGTGCACCAGACCATCGATACCGCCTTCCAGGCCGATGAAGATGCCGAAGTCAGTGATGGACTTGATTTTGCCGCTGATGCGCTCGCCTTTCTGGTACTTCTGCTCGAAGGCATCCCACGGGTTGGACTGACACTGCTTGATACCCAGGGAGATACGACGACGGTCTTCGTCGATGTCCAGGATCATCACTTCCACTTCGTCGCCAATCTCTACAACCTTGGACGGGTGGATGTTCTTGTTGGTCCAATCCATTTCGGAAACGTGAACCAGGCCTTCCACACCTTCTTCGATTTCGGCAAAGCAGCCGTAATCGGTCAGGTTGGTTACCTTGGCTTTCACGCGGGTACCTTCCGGGTACTTGCCCACGATATCGTGCCACGGATCTTCGCCCAGCTGCTTGAGACCCAGGGAGACACGCATCTTCTCGCGGTCGAACTTGAGTACCTTGACGTCGATTTCCTGGCCAACTTCCACGATCTCGCTCGGGTGCTTGATACGCTTCCAGGCCATGTCGGTGATGTGCAGCAGGCCGTCGATGCCACCCAGGTCCACGAACGCACCGTAGTCGGTCAGGTTCTTCACGATACCTTTGACTTCCATGCCTTCCTGCAGGGATTCCAGCAGCTGCTCGCGCTCTGCGCTGTGCTCTGCTTCCATCACC
The DNA here is from genome assembly GCF_000155615.1 of Alcanivorax sp. DG881. Classification (GTDB taxonomy): domain Bacteria; phylum Pseudomonadota; class Gammaproteobacteria; order Pseudomonadales; family Alcanivoracaceae; genus Alcanivorax. The sequence continues at coordinate 1,015,852 of NZ_DS989915.1, forward strand.
GCACGACGGGAAACCACCACGTTGTTACGCTTGGGATCGAGTTTGATGACCTTGAAGTCCAGCTCTTTGCCTTCCAGGTGCGCAACATCGCGAACCGGACGGATATCAACCAGAGAGCCGGGCAGGAAGGCGCGGATCGGGCCGATGTCGACAGTGAAGCCACCCTTCACCTTGCCGGAAATCATACCTTTTACGATCTCGTCTTCGTCGAAAGCTTTTTCCAGCTCGCCCCAAACTTCGGCGCGCTTGGCTTTTTCACGGGACAGACGGGTGAAGCCCATACCATCATCGATGGCGTCTACAGCAACATCGACTTCGTCGCTTCAACGATTTCCAGCTCGCTGCCTCGCTGAGGAATTCTTCACGGGCAATAATGCCTTCGGATTTCAGGCCTGCGTTAACGGTTACCCAGTCGCTATCGATGGATACAACGGTACCCTTGATAATGGAGCCACGGGCAACGTCCAGGTCCTTTAGGCTTTCTTCAAAGAGATCAGCAAAAGATTCAGTCATGAAATTCACTCAAGTTTTCGCACATGCCAACCAGCAGACATGGGTTAGTCAATAGATGAGACCCGCCCTTCCCCAGCTGGCTTACTTTTTCAGGGTTGAGCAGATCGGCCGCTTAACACAGAGTTGCCCCACGATGGCGGTCCACCGAAGGGCGCTAACGAAGTGTGTGCTACCGTTACGCCAACTGGCGTGCGGCAGCCTCATCAAGAATCCGGTTTACCACGTCATCAACCGTCATGGTGGTGGAATCGATCACCACGGCATCGTCTGCCGGGCGCAATGGCGCCACCTCACGGTTCATGTCACGGTCATCCCGGGTGCGGATGTCCTCGACGAGGGTCGCGAGGGTAGCACCAAAGCCCTTTTCCTTCAACTGCTCAAAGCGCCGTCTGGCGCGCTCTTCAGCGCTGGCAGTGAGGTAAATCTTGAGGGGAGCGGAGGTAAACACCACAGTGCCCATGTCACGGCCATCCGCCACCAGCCCGGGAGACTCGGCAAAAGCCCGCTGACGGGCCAATAAGGCGTCACGCACAGGCTGCAGCACGGCCACCTGGCTGGCCAGCTCGCCGACACTTTCCTGGCGAATGATATTGGACACATCCTCACCAGCAAGAATCACCGCGGTATTGCCTTGCTGCTCCACAAACCGCACCGGCAAATCCTCCGCGAGAGCGATCAATGCAGGCTCGTCATCCAGCGCAACACCTTGATTTCGTGCATGATATCCAAGCACACGGTACAAGGCACCGGAATCCAGCAGGTGCCAGCCCAGGCGAATTGCCACCAAGCGGGCCACGGTGCCCTTGCCGGAGGAAACCGGCCCGTCAATCGTCAAAATAGGGGTCATTTCACCTCCAGCTTCAGGCCTGCATGGGTCGCTAACTGGGCGAACCCGGGGAAGCTGGTGGCCACGTTGGCGCAATCATGAATGGTAATGGGGCCAGTGGCGCGCAGGGCGGCCATGGCAAAACTCATGGCGATGCGATGGTCACCATGGGACTGGACCTCACCGCCACCGAACTCACCCCCGGTGATGCGAATGCCGTCTTCGAACACCTCATGGCTCACGCCCAGCGCGGCCAGGCCATCGGCCATCACCTGGATGCGGTCGGATTCCTTCACGCGCAGCTCTTCCGCGCCGCGCAGGATTGTCTCGCCTTCGGCGCAGGCCGCAGCGATGAAGATCGCCGGAAACTCGTCGATGGCCAGCGGCACCAGTGCTTCGGGGATCTCGATTCCCTTGAGCGGCGCCGCCTTGACGACCAGGTCCGCCACCGGCTCGCCGCCGGCATCTCGCTGATTTTCCAGGCGAATATCCGCCCCCATTAGTTTGAGAATGTCGATCACGCCGGTGCGTGTGGGGTTGATGCCCACATGCGGCAAGGTCACTTCGCTGTCGGCCGCGATGGACGCCCCCACCAGGAAGAAGGCGGCGGAGGAAATATCCGCCGGCACTTCCAGCTTGCCGGCAGACAGTGTGCCACCGCCCGTCAGCGCACTGGTGGCGCCGTCACGGCGCACCTCATAGCCAAAACCGCCCAGCATCCGCTCGGTATGGTCCCGGGTGGGAGCCGGCTCGGTCACCGACGTTTCCCCATCGGCATACAAACCACCCAGCAACACGGCTGATTTCACCTGGGCGGACGCCATTGGCAGGTCGTAATGGAAGCCCTTGAGGGGCTGACCGCCACGAATACGCACCGGGGGACGCCCCTGCTCGCCCGTGGTGATTTGGGCGCCCATCTCCCGCAGCGGCTTGGCGACACGCTCCATGGGACGTTTGGACAGGGAGGCATCCCCGGTCAGCTCCACATCGAAAGCCTGGCCGGCCAGCAAGCCAGTCAGCAGGCGCATGGAGGTGCCCGAGTTGCCCATGTACAACGCTTTACCCGGTGCCTTGAGGCCATGCAACCCGACCCCGTGAATCGTCACCTGGCCGTTATGGGGGCCTTCAATCACCACCCCCATGTCGCGGAATGCCTGCAAGGTCGCCAGGGCATCCTCCCCTTCCAGGAAGCCTTCTACCTGGGTCACCCCTTCTGCCAGCGAACCGAGCATGATAGAACGGTGGGACATGGATTTATCGCCGGGCACGCGCAGGCGGCCCTGTAGCTGACCACCCGGTGTTACCACAAAAGTGGGATTCTGGGCGGCGTCATTACTGTCTGTCATGGTTACGTCGTCACCTGCACACTGAACATGGTGGGCGCGCGTATAGGAAGTGCGCCCGTTCATAGCCAAAAAATGGGCCCGGGCGGTGTTCGCCCGAGTCATGATGCCCATCAGGGCATCGGAATCTTCATTTTCCACCGCCTGGCGGAAGCGGCCGATGCCATCGCTGAACTGGTCCAGCGCCTGCAGCAAGGCCGCCTTGTTTTCACGAAAGATGTCGTGCCACATCACCGGATCGGAGCTGGCGATGCGGGTGAAGTCGCGAAAACCGCCGGCAGCATAGCGGAAGATCTCGGTGGAATCTCCCTGCCTGGCCAGCGTGTCCACCAGCGAGAACGCCAGCAGGTGCGGCAAATGGCTGGTTTCCGCCAGGACCTGGTCGTGGTAATCCGGCGACATCTGCAGCACTTCCGCGCCCATGGCCGTCCAGATGGCCCGCACTTTGGCGGTGGCCGCCGGGTCGGTGGCATCAGTGGGCGTCAGGATCACCCGGTGATCGCGATACAACTGCGCATCGGCGGCGGTCACACCGCTTTTCTCCTTGCCGGCAATGGGATGGCCGGGCACAAACCGGGAGAAATGTTCCCCTAACGCTTCACGGGCGGCCGTAACCACGTTGCCCTTCACGCTGCCGCCGTCGGTGACGATGGCCGTGCCGGACAGGCCCGGTTTCAAAGCCGCCAGCACCTTCCCCATGGCCGACACGGGGGTGGAAACGAACACCAGATCGGCCCCGTCCACGGCCTCGGCAAGATCCTGACTGCCCTCGTCGACCACGCCCAAAGCGATGCCCTGTTCCAGGGTCCGCTCGGAGCGGGAACCGGCCACGATGGAACGGGCCAGGCCGTTTTCGCGCGCGGCCGCTGCGAAGGAGCCACCAATCAGCCCCAGGCCAATGACGGCAATGCGATTAAAAATTGGGTCAGACATTCGAGCGCCCACCTTCCTCTGTAGGACTGCGATCCACCCCAAGCCGGTGCAATTCCTCAGCGGCTAAAACCTCCGCATACAACGTGGCGGCTTCCGCACCATCGCGCACCAGGCGCGACAAACGACCGCCCCGAAACGAACGACCGCCACTGCCGATAAAGTAAATGGCTTCAAGAACACTGGTCTTGCCGCTGCCATTATCCCCCAGGATCACTTCAGGGACGGGGACAAATCCACCTCTGCGCTGCCGTAATTACGGAAATCGCTCAATTGAAGGCGGCTAAGCATCAGGGGAACAACAGCAAGGGAAAAGGAGAGGGG
>NZ_DS989915.1:1019807-1074623 GCF_000155615.1 Alcanivorax sp. DG881
CCTACAGGGGGAGACACCAACGGCTTGACGTTACCCATTCGCCATTTCCTTCAACACATGCTTGAGCGCATCCAGAAAGCGTTCATTTTCGCGGCTGGTGCCCACGGTGACGCGCAGGTGATTGGGCATACCGTAGCCACCCAGCGGGCGCACGATCACTCCCTGCCTCAAGAGCCCTTCGTAGACTGGCATGGCGTCACGGCCACAATCGAAGGCAATGAAATTGGCTACGGAAGGGATCTGCTCAAGATTCAACGTCTGCAGGCCTTCGGCGATCTGCACCAGACCCGAGGTGTTCTCACTGCGGGAGTTCTCGATGTGATCGTCATCCTGCAGGGCCGCTTCCGCCGCCACCTGGGCCGGTGTATTCACATTGAACGGCTGGCGCACGCGATTCAGCACATCGGCGATCTGCGGGCTGGAGATGCCATACCCTACCCGCAGCCCGGCGAGACCATAGATCTTGGAGAAAGTGCGGGTCACGATCAGGTTCGGGTACTTGCCCAACCGCTCAATACCATTCGGATAGTGGCTTTCTTCCACATACTCCACGTAGGCCTCATCCAGCACCACAACCACCCGCTCGGGAATCCGTGACAGGAATTCATCCAGCGCATGGGCATTAAACCAGGTGCCGGTGGGGTTGTTCGGGTTGGCAACAAAAATCACCCGGGTGCGGTCGGTGACGGCCTCGGCCATGGCCGCCAAATCGTGGCCGAACAAATTGGACGGCACCTGCACCGGCGTGGCGTTACAAGCCAGGGTCACAATCGGGTACACCGCAAAAGCGTATTCGGAGAAAATCGCTTCGTCGCCTTCCTGCAGGTAGGCCCGGGCAACCAGATCCAGCACATCGTTGGAACCGTTACCCAGCGTCAGCTGCGTGCTCTGCACACCCAGTTTTTCCGACAAGGCCGCTTTCAGGGAAAACGTGGCGCCATCCGGATACAAATGCAGCTCGTGAAGATGCTTGAGGGCATGAAGAGCCTTGTGGCTGGCGCCCAGCGGATTCTCGTTACTGGCCAGTTTGACGATATCGGTGACGCCCAGCTCACGCTCCAGCTCCTCGATGGGCTTGCCCGGCTCGTAGGGCTTGAGCTGCTGGATACCGTTGTTGGCGAGTTTGATGTAGTCCATATTCGCTCCGCAATTTCAGGCCTGATGCCGGACGCCCAACGCCTGACGAAGGATGTCTTCCAGCGTCAGGCATCCTGCATCAGGCTTCGAGCGTTCTAAAGCACCGCTTTCGGGTAGGAACCCAACAGCTTGATGGTGTTGCCTGCCGCTTCCAGCTTGTCCAGCACCGCTTGCAAGGTCGCGTCTTCCTTGTGGCCTTCGCAGTCCACGAAGAACACATAGCTCCAGTTGGCGGTGCGCGAGGGGCGGGATTCCAGTCGGGTCAGGTTAATGCCTTCTTCCCGGAAAGGTGACAACACTTCATACAACAGCCCCGGGCGGTTTTTGCCGCTAATCATCAGGCTGGTTTTGTCACAGCCGGAGGCCGGCGTGTCTTGGCGCCCAATAATGATGAATCGGGTGGTGTTATCCGGGCGATCTTCAATATTGCGCTGCACCGCTGTGAGGCCATACAACTCTTCCGCCATTTCTCCGGCAATCGCCAGAGCATTCCACTCATCCTTTAAGCGACGCGCAGCCTCGGCGTTAGAGCTGACCGCGATACGCTCCACGCCGGGCATGTGGGCGTCCAGCCACTGGCGACACTGGGCCAGCGTCTGCTGATGGGAATACACCCGGGTCACCTTGTCCTGGCGGGTATGCTCACCGGCCAGCAGGTGATGGTGAATGCGCAGCTCCACTTCCCCACAGATTTTCAGACTGGAGGTCATGAAGGTGTCCAGGGTGTGATTCACCACCCCTTCAGTGGAGTTTTCTACTGGCACCACACCGTAGTTGGCGGCACCGGATTCCACTTCGCGGAACACTTCATCGATGGCACCCAGCGGCAGGCTTTCCACCGCATGGCCAAAATGCTTGAGAGCAGCCTGCTGGGTAAAGGTGCCTTCCGGCCCCAGAAACGCCACCTTCATGCGCTGCTCCAGTGCCAGGCAGGCGCTCATGACCTCACGGAAAAAGCGCGCCATGGTCTCGCCATCCAGCGGCCCCTGGTTACGCTCTTTGACCCGACGCAGCACCTGGGCTTCACGCTCAGGCCGGTAGAAAACCGGGTTGGGGTCGGTGGCCGTTTTTACTTCGGCCACTTTATGGGCCAGGGTCGCACGTTCGTTAAGCAGATTCTGAAGTTGCTGATCCAGCTCATCGATCTGGTGACGCAAGTTGTCCAGGGAATCGGTCATATTGCCCTCGCAAGCACGCTGCACGCTTCACGCAACACGCGAACAAGCGTGGGAGCGTTGGTTACGATCTGGCGCCAACCGTTCAAATTCATTGTCCTACCCACCTTTTCAAACAATTCACTGCGCTTCCCGTTACTGCAACCCTGCCAAACATGGCGTGGTGCATGGTGCGTGAGGCGTCTAGGCGTTTCTTTTCTCAAACTCTGCCATAAAGGCAATCAGCGCATCCACTGCCGCTTCCGGCACCGCGTTATAAATACTGGCGCGCATACCGCCCACGCTGCGGTGACCTTTGAGATTCAACAGGCCAGCGGCCTGAGCCTGATCCAGGAACGGCTTGTCGAGACGGTCATCAGCCAGCACAAAAGGCACATTCATGCGGCTGCGGCTGATCACCTCTACCGGGTTGCTGTACAGGCCGCTGTTATCAATAAAACCATACAGCTTTTCCGCCTTGCGCTGGTTTATTTCACCCATGTTGCCCACGCCGCCCTGCTTTTTCAGCCAGGAGAACACCAGGCCGGACAGGTACCAGGCATAGGTGGGCGGAGTGTTGTACATGCTGCCGTTGTCAGCATGGATCTGGTAATTGAGCATGGCTGGAACGCTGCTTGAGGCTTTGCCGAGCAGGTCCTTGCGAACGATGACCAGAGTCAGGCCAGCCGGGCCGATATTCTTCTGGGCACCGGCATAAATCAGCCCGTACTGGTTCACATCCACTGGCCGGGACAGGATGGTAGAGCTCATGTCCGCCACCAGCGGGGTGTCGCCCACCGCCGGCACAAAGCTGTATTCCAGACCACCGATGGTCTCATTGGGGCAGTAATGCACATAGGCCGGGTTATCAGACAGGTTCCAGCTGTCCTGCGGCGGCACGGTACTGAAGTTGGTGTCTTCACTGCTGGCCGCCACATTGATCTTGCCGTAACGACCCGCTTCCTTGATGGCTTTTTTGGACCACTGCCCGGTGTTGATGTAATCCGCCGTTTGCCCTTCACCCAACAGGTTCATGGGTACCATGGCGAACTGGCTGGATGCCCCCCCCTGCAGAAACAACACCGCATAATCATCGCTGATGCCCATCAGGTCACGCAGGTCTTTCTCGGCCTGCTCGGCAATCTCCACAAAGACGTTATCGCGGTGGCTCATTTCCATGATGGAAAGACCCAGCCCCCGATAATCCAGCATTTCTTGCTGGGCCTGTTCGAGTACCGCCTGCGGCAACGCCGCCGGGCCTGCGCAGAAGTTATAGGCGCGGGACATGCATTTTCTCCGTGTTTCGAAACCGGTTAATCAAAGAAGCCCGGTAACACCGGGCTCGGGTTGTTGCTCAAAAGTTCATGCGAAGCCGCTGTAGGAGTGTCGCTCGCGGCGCGATCATTCTTGATCGCAAGTAAATCGCGCCGCGAGCGACGCTCCTACAGGGTATTCCTCAGCGTCGTCGCTGGCGTCGGATTCCGGTGCTTGCGGGGACGCTTCCCCTTCGATCACCTCGCCGTCTTCACCTTCCTCTTCCTCGACACCTTCCAGCTCGGGGATGGTGGCCAGGCCACACAGGGCTTCGCCATCGGCCAGGCGGATCAAGCGAACACCCTGGGTGTTACGGCCAGACGTGCTCACCTGATTTACACCGGTACGCACCAGGGTGCCCTGGTTGGAAATCAGCATGATGTCTTCTTCGCCGAACACCTGGGTGGCTCCGACCAGCTCACCATTTCGTTCGTTGATCACCATGGCAATCACGCCCTGGCCACCACGCCCCTTGGTGGGGTAATCGGTGAGCGGAGTACGCTTGCCGTAACCGTGTTCGGAGGCGGTGAGGATCTGGCCATTCTCTTCCGGCACGATCAGGGAAATCAGATCTACGCCCTCGGCCAGCTTGATGCCACGGACACCACGGGCCAGACGGCTCATCACACGCACCTTGGACTGATGGAAACGCACAGCCTTGCCGTTGCGCGCCACCAGCATGATGTCTTCGTGGCCCTGGGTAATCGCCACATTCACCAGATGCTCGCCTTCCTGCAACTTGACTGCGATCAGACCGGAGCTGCGCGGACGGGCGAAGTTGGCCAGGGCGGTCCGCTTGACGATACCGCTGGAGGTGGCCATGAAGATAAAGGGCCCGGGGACCGTTTCGGCCACCGTTTCCACGTCGCCTTCCACTTCACTATCGGCTTCATCGTCAACCGCGTCGATCACGTCATCCGCATCAACAATCTCTTCTTCTTCGCCACCGGCTTTCTGCTGGCGCACCATTTCCGCATCCAGACGCAGAATGGCAGTAATGCGCTCCTCATTGCCCAGTGCCGGCAACAAATTGACAATCGGTTTGCCGCGCGATGCCCGGCCACCCTGGGGCAGCTCAAAGGTACGCAGCCAGAACACCTTGCCCGCATCGGTAAACAGCAGCAGGGTGTCGTGGGTGCCAGCTACCAGCAGGTGTTCCACATAATCTTCGTCTTTCAGCTGCCCGGCCGACTTGCCGCGACCACCACGCTTCTGGGCGCGATAGGTGTCGATGGGCTGCATCTTGGCGTAACCACCGTTGGACAGGGTCACCACCACGGTTTCTTCGGCGATCAGGTCTTCCATGCTGAAGTCCTGACGGGACGCTACGATCTCGGAACGACGCTCGTCGGCGTATTCTTCACGTACCGCCTGCAGTTCTTCGCGAATCACTTCCATCAGGCGCTCGGGGTTACCGAGGATCTTCAGCAATTCAGCGATCTGCTCCAACAGTTCCTGATAGTCATTGATCAGCTTTTCGCGTTCCAGGCCGGTCAGCTTCTGCAAACGCAGGTCCAGAATCGCCTGGGCCTGTTCCGGACTCAGGTGATAAAGGCCATCCACCAGGCCATATTGTTCATCCAGGCCATCCGGGCGAGCCGCGTTTTCACCACCGGCACGCTCCAGCATCTGCAGTACATCGCCGGGCTTCCAGCCCTTGTCCAACAGCTTGGCCTTCGCTTCGGCGCCACTGGGGGAGGCTTTGATCAGCTCGATAACCGGATCGATGTTGCTCAGGGCAACCGCCAGGCCTTCCAGCAGGTGGGCTTTTTCACGGGCCTTGCGCAGTTCGAACACGGTGCGGCGTGTCACCACTTCCCGGCGGTGGCGGATAAAGGCATCCAGCAGCTCGCGCAGGTTGAGGATCTTCGGCTGACCGTCTACCAGTGCCACGGTATTGATACCGAACACCGATTCCATCTGGGTCTGCTGGTACAGATTATTGAGCACCACCTCGGCATTTTCGCCACGGCGCAGCTCAATCACCACGCGCATCCCTTCTTTATCCGATTCGTCGCGCAGCTCGGTGATGCCTTCGATTTTCTTGTCTTTCACCAACTCGGCGATCTTTTCGATCAACCGCGCCTTGTTCACCTGATACGGGATCTCGGTGACGATGATGGCTTCTTTACCGCTCTTGTCGGTGGCTTCGATTTCGGCGCGGGCGCGCATGTACACACGGCCACGGCCAGTACGGTAGGCCTGCACGATACCGGCGCGGCCATTGATGATGCCGGCGGTGGGGAAATCCGGGCCCTTGATGTATTCCATCAGGTCGTCCGGGGTCAGGCTGTCGTCGTCGATCAGCGCCAGACAGCCGTCCACGACCTCACCCAGGTTATGCGGCGGGATATTGGTGGCCATGCCCACGGCGATACCGGAAGAGCCGTTCACCAACAGGTTGGGCACCCGGGTGGGCATCACATCGGGAATCTTTTCCGTGCCGTCGTAGTTATCGACGAAATCCACGGTTTCCTTGTCCAGATCCGCCAGCAGCTCGTGGGCAATCTTGGCCATGCGCACTTCGGTGTAACGCATGGCAGCGGCGGAGTCCCCATCGATGGAACCAAAGTTACCCTGACCATCCACCAGCATGTAGCGCAGGGAAAAAGGCTGCGCCATCCGCACGATGGTGTCATATACCGCGGAATCACCGTGGGGGTGGTATTTACCAATCACGTCACCGACCACACGGGCCGATTTCTTGTAGGCCTTGTTCCAGTCGTTGCTCAGCTCGTGCATGGCAAACAGCACACGGCGGTGCACCGGCTTGAGGCCATCGCGCACGTCGGGCAACGCCCGCCCGACGATTACGCTCATGGCGTAATCCAGGTATGACTGCTTGAGTTCGTCTTCGATGTTGACCGGGGTAACTTCTCTGGCGAGATCCGTCATAGCGATCCTTACTATCCACAAGGTGTTGGGAAAGCCCCTGCGGCTTCCCCAAGCCGGCCCATTTTCGGGGCCGATTTCACGGGATGCCCATGGCCGCCCGTGCAGTCTGTTCTTATAGGCAGTGGAATTTCAGGGGGCAGACGCCCTACCCGGCTCCACTACCGTCGCGAATTCCGGCTCATAAAGCCCGGAAAAGCCCCGGATGATAGCACAGCTGGACGGTATCGGCGCCATACTCGCGTCGATCCTCGCAAGATGGCTTTTCTTCGCCAGTGCGAGAGCACTTTCTCACCATAGAGCAAAGGCAAAACGCGCCGTGACAGGCTATACTGCGGCGCATAATTCGGGGCCACAGCCCCCTGTTCGATCAAGGAGTTATGCATGAGCGACAATCAGGCCGACCTGATCGTCCACGCCCGCTGGATTGCCCCCGTCGACCCGCAGGGCACGGTACTGGAAAACCATGCCCTGGTGGTCAAGGACGGCCGTATTGCCGACTTGCTGCCCAGCGCCCTGGCCAACGAAAAGTGGCAGAGCGAGGACCAACAGCATCTGGGGGATCACCTGCTGATCCCCGGCCTGGTCAATGCGCACACCCACGCAGCCATGAACCTGCTACGCGGCATCGCCGACGATTTGCCCCTGATGACCTGGCTGGAAAAGCATATCTGGCCCGCCGAAGGGCGCTTTATCAGCGAGAGCTTTGTGTACGACGGCACCCGGTTGGCGGCGGCGGAAATGATCCGCTCCGGCACTACCTGCTTTGCCGACATGTATTTCTTTCCCGCCCAGGCAGCCCGCGCCACCGTGGAAGCCGGCCTGCGCGCCAGCCTGTTCTGCCCGCTGCTGGACTTCCCCACCCCCATGGGCTCCGGGCCGGAGGATTACCTGCGCCTGGCCACGGACGCCATGGACGAATGGCAGCATGAGCCGCGTATCCAGATCGGATTCGGCCCCCACGCACCGTACACCGTGTCCGATGCACCGCTACAGAAAGTGATCACCCTGGCCGAAGAGCTGGATGTGCCCGTAATGATGCATGTGCATGAAACCGCCGGCGAGATCCAGATGGCCGTGGGCAACACCGGCGAGCGCCCGCTCACCCGCTTGCACAACCTCGGCCTGCTGTCGCCACGCCTGCTGGCCGTGCACATGACCCAGCTCACCGACGACGAGATCGCGCTGGTGGCCGAGACCGGCACCCACGTGGTGCACTGCCCGGAATCCAACCTGAAGCTGGCCAGCGGCTTTGCTCCCGTGGAAAAACTGCGCAAGGCCAACATCAACGTGGCCTTGGGCACCGACGGCGCCGCCAGCAATAACGACCTGGACATGCTCGGCGAGGCCCGCACCGCGGCCTTCCTGACCAAGGGCGCGAGCCTGCAGGCTGATGCCCAGCCCGCCATGGAAACACTGAGAATGGCCACCCTGAATGGCGCCAAGGCACTGGGCCGCGACGACGAGATCGGCTCACTGGAAATCGGCAAACAGGCCGACATGGTGGCCGTGGATCTGAACCGACTGGAAACCCAGCCGGTCTATGACCCGGTGGCCCAGCTGATTTACGCCGCCACCCGCGACCAGATCACCCATACCTGGGTCGGCGGGCGCTGCCTGATGGACAACCGTCAGCTGACCACCCTCAATGAAGCCCTGATCCTCAACAATGCCCAGCAGTGGCAGGAAAAAATTGCCGGAGCCGACCGTGACTGAACAACAAGCCCAGACTCACTCCTCCAAGCAGAACGTAGACGCGGGTGAAATCGCCAAGTTCAACGCCCTGGCCGAGCAATGGTGGGACCCGAATTCCCAGTTCCGCCCGCTCCACGACATCAACCCCCTGCGCCTGAACTATATCGACGAACGCGTCAGCCTGCCGGGCAAGAAGGTCATCGACATCGGCTGTGGTGGCGGCCTGCTTTCCGAAGGCATGGCCCGCCGTGGCGCCGAGGTGACCGGCATCGACATGGGCGAAGCGCCACTGGCTGTGGCCCGTATTCATGCGGAACAGGCCGGCGTGGCCGTGGAATACCTGCAAACCCCGGCAGAACAGATCGCCGAACAGCGCGCTGGTCAATATGACGTGGTGACCTGTCTGGAAATGCTGGAACACGTGCCGGACCCCTCCTCGGTCATCCGCGCCTGCGCCACCCTGGTCAAACCCGGCGGGCAGGTGTTCTTCAGCACCATCAATCGCAACCCCAAGGCTTTCATGTTTGCCATTGTCGGGGCGGAATATGTGCTGCGCCTGCTGCCCCGTGGCACCCACGAATACGCCAAACTGATCAAACCGTCGGAATTGGCCGGCTGGGCCCGCGATGCCGGGCTGGAAGTCAAAGACACCGCCGGCATGGTCTACAACCCGCTAACGCAGGTGTACAAGCTGAACCGGGATGTATCCGTGAACTATCTGATGCACGCAGTAAAAACGCCAAACGCCGAACGCAAGACGCCTGACGAATCCACCTCGCCTTCTGGCGTCAAGCATCAGGCGTCAAGCCAATGATGGAACGCCTTGAAGCCGTTTATTTCGATCTGGACGGTACCCTGATCGATACCGCTCCGGATTTTTATACGGTACTCAATGGCCTGCTTGAAAAGCATGGCCGCCCGACAGTGAGCTACTCTGCCGTACGCGCCAACGTCTCCAACGGCGCCCGCGCACTCACCGAGCTGGGCTTCGGCGTCGGGCCGGACGATGCCAGCTTTGCGCCTCTGCTGGACGAACTGCTCAATGTCTACGAGCAACACCTGGCCGTGGATACCGTGTTGTTTCCCGGCCTGGCCGAAGTACTCGACTGGCTCGACGCCCAACAGCTGCCCTGGGGTATCGTCACCAACAAACCCGCCCGCTTTACCGGCCCGGTACTGGAAGGGCTCAACCTCCACCAACGGGTGGGCCCCGTCATCTGTCCGGACCACGTGAAGCAGCGCAAGCCGGATCCGGAAGGCCTGCTGATCGCGGCCCAGAATGACAACGTCAGCCCGGCCAACTGCCTGTACGTCGGCGACCACCTGCGGGACATTCAGGCCGGCCAGAACGCGGGTATGGAAACCGCCGTGGCCGCCTTCGGCTACATCGACGCGGACGACGATCCGCGCGGCTGGCAAGCCAACTATTATCTGGAACAAGGCAGCGAACTGTTGCCACTTTTGCAGAAACTCTACGAGCAAAAAGCACACTAACCGTAGGGCGGAAGTAGGCAAATTATTCGCCCCCGCCATCAGCCAACGTCACAACGGCCAGGCTTATGTGCCACACATGTGACTCGCGCGGATTTCCGCCCTACGATTAAAGCATTCGGCGTCAGGCATCACGCCTGCAGCACAAGAAACACAGGAATCACCATGACCGACATCCAGCAAAACGCCCTCAACTATCAATGCGCTCAAGACACATTCAAAGACCGCATTATTCTTGTCACTGGCGCCGGTGCCGGCATCGGTCGCACCGCCGCACTCACACTGGCCGCCCATGGCGCCACAGTCATCCTGCTGGGGCGTACCCAGGAAAAACTGGAAGCGGTTTACGATGAAATCAAGGCCGCTGGCGGGCCGGAACCCGCCCTGGCACCGGTCAACCTGACGGTCGCCCGCCCGGAAGATTTCCAGGAACTGGCTGGTCTGTTCGACAAGGAGTTCGGCCGCCTGGACGGCATCCTTCACAACGCTTCCATGCTCGGTGATATCACCCCCATGGACCGCTATGGTGCCGGCACCTGGGAGTCCGTCATGCAGACCAATGTGAACAGCGCTTTCTACCTGACCCAGGCCATGCTGCCTCTGCTGCGCGCCAGCGACGATGCCCGCTTGCTGTTCACGTCCTCCAGCGTGGGCCGCAAGGGCCGGGCATTCTGGGGGGCCTATGCGGTTTCCAAAGCGGCCACCGAAAATCTGGCCCAGGTGCTGGCCGAAGAACTGGAAAATACCAGCAATATTCGCGTCAACACTCTCAACCCCGGCGGCACCCGCACGGATATGCGTGCCCTTGCCTATCCCGGCGAAGACCCGCAGACACTGAAGACCCCGGCGGACATCATGGCTCCTTACCTGTACCTGCTGGGCCCGGCCAGCCGCGAGGTCAACGGGGAGTCCATCGACGCGCAGCCCAAGTAAGTCGCGAGAAGCGAGTGACGAGGAGCGAAGATCAAGATTTTCGAAACTCGCCACTCGCTTTGCCTTTCCTTTTCCTTTCCCCCCTTCCCGTCAGTATCCCCAGCTTGCCCCCTTGACCGTTTCGCCGCTGCTTGCCGTAAAGCGGCCACCCCCTGCGCAAAAGTCCTCCCTTATCCTGCAACAGCATGCTACTTATAACGTTCATAAAAAAAATGCCGCGTCAGGGAGACCGCCATGCGCACCGCTATCACGCTTTTCTTTCTTGTCAGCCTGCTGTGCTCTTCACTCAGTGCCGCCACACTGACACAGGCCCAGAAAGACCAACTCAAGACCCTGCTGCCCGGCGTGACATTGAGCGACAGCACCATCGAAAAACTCGAAGACGTCTTTTATACCCGGGACATGCCGGTGCGCAGTCGCCTCAAGGCCATCAGCCAGATGGTTGGTCTCGATCAAATGCCTGCCGGCAGCACCCTTAAACGCACCATCTGCATTTGGGATATTGGCGGACGCAATGGGCCGGTTTTCAATGCCGCCATGGAGCAGCGGGCATTGGCCGTGGAATACGGCATCAACCTGGACATGGTGCCCTATACCAACGAAACCGTGATGGTGGAGGAGTTCAAGGCTGGGCGCTGTGATGCGGCATTAATGAGCGGCCTGCGGGCACGTCAGTTCAACCTTTACAGCGGCAGCGTGGACGCCATTGGCGCCGTGCCTGACGACCAGCATATGCAAACCCTGTTGCAGGTGCTCTCTCATCCGAAACAAGCCGGCCATATGGTGCAAGGTGACTACGTGGTAATGGGCATTTACCCAGCCGGTGCGGCCCACATTTTTGTTAACGACCGCAGCATCAGCTCACTGGCGAAGGCCGCCGGCCACCGTGTGGCCGTGCTCGATTATGATCAGACCCAGGCAGAAATGGTGGCCGCCATCGGTGCCACCCCGGTCACCACCGATATCGTTTCCGCTCCGAACAAATTCAACAACGGTCAGATTGATATCCTCCCGGCCCCCCTCGTTGCCTACGAAATTCTGGAGCTTTATAAAGGCATGAGCCCCGATGGTGGCATTGTCGATTACCCGCTAACGCAACTTTCCATGCAGCTAATCGGCAGGCTGGACAAGTTCCCCAATGAAGTGGCGCAGCTGATTCGTGAAGCCTCGTTTGAAGCCTACCCCATGGTAATGAGCCGCATTGAACAGGAAACCAAACGGGTACCTGACCGCTGGATGATTAACATCCCGGAAAAAGACAAACAGGAATACGAAGTCATGATGCAGGACGCCCGTGACGCGCTTCGCGGCCAGGGCTATTACAGTGGCGATATGCTGACATTGCAGCGAAAAATTCGCTGCAAGTTCAACGCAGCACGTTCCGAGTGCAGTATCACCCAGTAACATCTCAGGCCAACTTTACACAGAATTCCAGCCCCGCAGCGCCCTTCAGGGCGCTTCGTACAATTGTCATACAGGCGGTAAAACTTCGCCGCCCGGCAACATGCTATAAGCGTTTCATCTAATGACAAAGGATCGGTCATGGGGACGTTTCGATACTTATGCATGGCACTGCTTTTTGTTGCTGCGGCCAATGGTTCAGCGCTGACGCTCACCGACAAGCAGCAAACACAGCTCAAGCAGGCACGGCAATCCATGGGCCTTGCGGAAAACGAAAAGCTGAAAAGGCATATCTGCCTCTGGGATTTATCCGGTCGTTCCGGACCCGTGTATAACGGCGCCACCAATTTGCGCGTGGATTTGCTCCGTTATGATGTTGATATCAGCCTGGAAGCATTCACCAATGAAGGCGTACTGGTTGCCTCGCTGAAAAACGGCCACTGCGATGCCGCCCTGATGAGTGGATTTCGCGCCCGTCAGTTCAATCGTTTTACCGGCAGCATTGATGCACTGGGCGCACTGCCAACACTGGAACACGTCAACCTTCTGCTACGCACGCTGGCCCACCCGCAACTGGCCGACAACATGGTCAGCAATAAATTTCAGACACTGGCCATCACGCCTGCGGGAGCCGCGTACCTTTTCGTCAATGATCGCGCCCTGAATTCCCTCGGCAAAGTGGCGGGAAAAAAAGTGGCGGTTCTGGATTTTGATCCCGGCCAGTCAAAAATGGTGACCCGAATTGGCGCTACTCCCGTTGCCAGCACCCTGGCCACGGCTCCCAGCCAGTTCAACAATGGCAGTGTCGATGTGCTGCCTGCTCCGCTGATTGCCTATCAAGCCCTGGAGCTTTACAAGGGGATGGAGCCCGCAGGCGGGATTGTGGATTACCCCATCGTGCAACTGACCGCGCAACTGATTGCACACACGGATCGTTTCCCGCCCGCCTTTGCCGGTCTGATCCGCGAAGTCGCCGCCGACAGTTTCCAGTCCGTGCAGACGGCCCTGGAAAAAGAAGCCGGGCGCATCCCTTCACATTGGTGGATCCCTCTCCCGGATGAAGAGAAACGCGACTACAACAGCATGATGCGGGACGCACGCATCAAACTGCGTAGCAGTGGCTATTATGACCCGGCCATGTTGAGCATTATGAAAAGGATACGCTGCACTCTTGAAGCCGACCGGCCGGAATGCAGCCAAAGCGCAGAGTAACCAACGCGCACCGAATTCCACGCAAGATTGATCAGCCCGATTGGCGGCACCGCCGGGCAGGCGGGCTGATCAGCCAGCGACGCACCGCCTCTAACCTGCCCACAATGCTGTAACGCTATTACGGCTAACACCAGATCGTGATGCCAACAACAAACAATAATGGCCACGGAGGCTATCGTGCGATTTCTTCGTCACCTTTTTCTGCTTTCCCTGCTAATTGGCAGCCCCTTTGCTCTCAGCGATGACAGGCTTGATCTGACGCCTGCCCAGCAAGCTGAACTGGAGAGCTTTGCACCCGGCGTGGAGTTAACCCCCGCGCTGGCAGAAAAGTTACGCGCCATTGCCTTCGACCAGAACCGGAGCCTGGATGATCGCATCAAGGCCATGCAGAAAGCGGCGGGCTTCAGCCAGGGCGAACCGCTCAAACGACGTATCTGCATCTGGGATATCGCAGGCCGTGCAGGACCAATTTTCAAGGCGGCAGAAGACCAGCGTACACGCCTGCTGCAATACGGTGTGGATCTGGATGTGCAGCCCTACACCAGCGAAAGCGTCGTTGCCGAAGACCTCAAGGCCGGCATTTGTGATGCCGCATTGATTACCGGCTTACGCGGCCGTCAGTTCAA
Source organism: Alcanivorax sp. DG881 (assembly GCF_000155615.1). Classification (GTDB taxonomy): domain Bacteria; phylum Pseudomonadota; class Gammaproteobacteria; order Pseudomonadales; family Alcanivoracaceae; genus Alcanivorax. The sequence continues at coordinate 1,033,663 of NZ_DS989915.1, forward strand.
CAAATACACCGGTACCATCGATGCCATTGGTGCACTTCCCACCAAGGCCCACATGAAAATTCTTCTGCAGGTCCTGGCCAGCCCGAAAAGCGCCGACAAGATGGTAAGCGGCGAATATGTCATTCTCGGCCTGGCTCCGGCTGGCGGCGCGTATGTCTTCGTTAACGACAGAAGCATCAACACTCTTGCCAATGCAGCAGGAAAGCGTGTTGCGGTGCTCGACTATGACCCCACGCAAGCGGAGATGGTCTCGCAGATCGGGGCAACACCGGTCGCATCCGATATTGTTTCTGCACCCAATAAATTCAACAACGGTGTAGTGGACGTTCTGGCCGCGCCACTGGTCGCCTACGAAGTACTGGAACTCTACAAAGGCATGGATCCAGACGGCGGCATCATCGATTACCCGCTGGCGCAAATCACCATGCAATTGATCGGCCGCAAGGACAAGTTTCCCAACGAGGTGGCACAGCTGGTACGCGAAGAGTTCTACAACAGTTATCACCTGATCATGGAGCGCCTGGAAATCGAAGCGGCCAAGGTCCCCGAGCGCTGGATGATCCAGATCCCCGAGGAAGACAAACAGGAATATGAAATCATGATGCAGGAGGCCCGCCTGCAACTGCGCAAGAAGGGATATTACGACCCGAGCATGCTGACCCTGCAACGCAAGATCCGCTGCAAGCTGGACGCCAGCCGGGCGGAGTGTAGTAATCCGGTGGAATGATAGCTACGAGTTTCGAGTTTCGAGTTTCGAGTTTCGAGTTTCGAGTTTCGAGTTTCGAGTTTCGAGTTTCGAGTTTCGAGTTTCGAAGAGCAGGAAGCAGTAACACCAGGCTGACAACGCCATCTCTTGATTTTCGAAACTCGTCACTCGCATCAAGGCCCAAACAAAAAAACCGTACCTTCGCAGGTACGGTTTTTTTGTGGCTCATAGGTCGTAGCTTGCTGCTATTAGTGCAGAAAGCCACCCGGCATTTCGTCAACGGCACCGAACATGTCCACCCGGTTATCGCTGAACATATCCATTTCCGGCGCCAGCACCTGCACGTAACGATCGAAGTAGAGGAACTGTTTCAGCAACAGGGCAAACTCTCGCGGGAAACGGATACCGTGGCTCTCACCAATTTTGACGATATCCATCAGCAGGCGATTCACCTCCTTGTCGTTACGGTCCGCCTGCACCAGTGAAGACGGGTCCACCTGGCCCAGCGAGCCTTGCAGCCCCTCAATGTCCCGGGCCAGCGCCGCAACATCCACCTCTTCACGGGTCATGCCAATCACGGCCATGGCTTCTGCCATCTGCCGCACATCACCGCGACCAATAGCATCAAAAAAGGTGGCCATGCCATCCCAGGCTTCACGGCGTATCCGCCCGACGATACCAAAATCGATAAACCCTACCCGACCATCTTCCAGCAGCATCAGGTTTCCGGCATGCACATCCGCATGGAAGAAGTCACACAACATAAGGCTGGAGAACCAGGTGTTAAGGGCGGAGATCAAGGTGCCTGCCGGATCGTCGGTATACTTTTTAAGTACATTCATATCCGTCAGCGGCACGCCGAAGAAGCGCTCCATGGTCAACACCTTGCCTGTGGTATGCGACATGATCGGCTCCGGCGCCACCGCCTGGGTATTCCCGGTATCGCGCAAAAACACGTTGAACGCCTTCAGGTTGTTCGCTTCCTTGATGAAATCACACTCTTCCAACATGCCGGCCTGCAATTCTTCAATAACCCCGGAAATGGCCGAACGGGACAACCCTGGCGCCAGCTGCTCAGTAATCCGTGCGGCAAAGTAGAGAAAATTGAAGTCTGTCAGCAGCACATTCTTCACACCCGGGCGCTGAACCTTGATAACCACGTCCTGGCCGTTCTTCATCTTTGCTGCATGAACCTGCGCAATTGACGCACTGGCCAATGGTTTGGGATCCACAAATTGATAGAGCGATTCAAGGCTGGCGCCCAGCTCGGATTCAATGGTTTCGCGAATGTAATGAAAAGGTAGGGGGGGCGTACGGTCCAGGCAGCGCTGAAACTCTTCTACATACTCTTCAGGGAAAATCGATGGGGAGCTGGCAATAAACTGCCCTAACTTGATGTAAGTCGTGCCCAGGGATTCGAAGGTCGTACGCAGCAAAGCCGGCACTGGCGGGCGATCCCCCAGAGCCCAACCGAGCCCCTGGCGACCCAGGACGCCGAGCGTTTCGAGAATACGCAGTCCGCCCCGGGCGGTATTCAATGCCAGGGAAAGGCCACTCCGTTCGCCCGCCAGCCAGGCCCGCATGTCTTTAACGCCACTGTGGTCACTCATAATAAAATCGTATTTTCCCTGTAGATTCCATGGGTTGATCAACACAATCCATGATATAGCAAATTTATTGTTTGTAATTGCTTGCAGGCTTTTTTGTAATTGCCGCTTGTGCCAATTGGCGGACTTTCGTACCTTTGACCGCGCTATGTGAGAACAATAACAAGGAGCTAACGAATGGGTTCTCTTTCCATGAAAAAAATGCTACGACATTCCGGTCTGGCCTTGGTAGGGGGCGCCATCCTGGCTCTGCAAGGCTGTGGCGTCATCTACAAAACCACCGGCGATGTCCTCATCAGCTTCGGTCGATCCGAAATGCTGCCCTACATGATGACCTACGACGACGTACGCATGGCGTGTGTCACCGGTGAAGCCCAAACCCCGCTACTGATGTCTTTCGAGCGCGTTGGCTCTGACCCCAGCAAGCTTGGCGCCATGGTATTCACCACCGCCGCCACCTGTGCCGAACAAATCGCCCTCGACGCTGAATTGCGCTACATGCGTTCAGTGAAAGATGGACGGGTAAGTGAAGCTCAGGATGCCCGCATCGAGCAGAAACGCTGGTCCGCTGTTGCCGCTGATCGCCAGTACAAGGCTTACAACTACATGGTTGAAGCCTACGGCGATATGAAAGACGGCGAATGCCCGAAACTGAAAACCGACTTCGACGAGCTGGTATGGATGGTCGGCAACATCTCCGGCGTTCAAGCCCTGCTCAATGATGGCGCATCCGATGGTGCGGTGGGCGTTCCCCGCGATCTCGCCGCCAAGGTCGAGCGCAACATGAAGTGCCTGGAGAACGACAAGTGGTGGGGCGTGCCCCGCGGCACCCGTGCTGCAGTCTGGAACCTGCTGCCGATGCTGGCTCCGCCAAACGCCGACGCGTGGGCCGAACTGGAAGCCTCAGCCAAGGCCGGTTTCGACAACGGTATCCGTCTGGGTAGCGCCCTCTACGCCATGAGCGCGTTCAGCAAAGGCAATGACGAGCGTCTGCGCAAGGCCATCCGCGACTACGCCGCCAACGGCCAGAACCTGAACCCGGATTACGCCATGCTGGATGCCATTGCCGGCTTCATCGTTCAGGGCATCTCAGATCGCGAGTGGACTGAAAATACCGGTAAGCGTACCCCCATCGGTGGCATTGGCACCTTCTGGGATGACCAGGCCCAATCCGGCCCCTCCGTTAATATTGACGATTTGCTATAAGCCTGTTGCGGCCTTCGGGCCGCTTTTGAATAAGTTGTAAGAAGTAACCAGGAGACAATCATGCGCTACGTTAAAGCGTTAACTGCAGCCGCCACTGCCGCTCTGGCATTGACGTTCACCCCTGCCGCCCAGGCCGCCGAGAAACGCACCATGTGCGTATTCGACATTATCGGTGCCAACGGCGATATCTATAACATCATGAAGGACTACAAGACCGCCGCTCTGGGTTGGGGCATCGATCTTGAGCTCAAGCCCTACACCGATGAAAAAATTGCCTCCGAAGACCTGAAGGCCGGCCAGTGTGATGCCGCCGTCCTGACAGGTATCCGTGGTCGCCAGTTCAACAGCTACACCGGCAGCATGGACTCCATCGGCGCCATTCCCAGCTATGACGCCATGCGCACCGTTATCACCGTGCTCGCCAGCGGCAACCCGGCCATCAATGAAAAACTGATTTCCGGCCCTTATGAAGTGGGTGGCGTTGCCCCCATGGGCGCGGCCTACCTGTTCGTGAAAGATCGCACCATCGATACCGTCGGCGAACTGTCCGGCAAATCCATCGCGGTACTGGAATACGATACCGCACAGGCGAATATGGCGTCCCGCGTGGGCATGTCCCCGGTAATGTCAGATATCACCAACTTCTCCGGACGCTTCAACAACGGCTCCGTGGATATCTGCTTTGCACCGATTGCAGCCTACTCCGCTCTGGAACTGTATAAAGGCATGCAGCCGGACGGCGGTATCATCGATTACGTCCTTGGCCAGCTGACCGCTCAGGTCATTCTGAAGAAAGACAAATTCCCCGCCGACTTCGCAGCGCAATCACGTAAATACATGCTGAGCCAGTTTGACCGCGCCATGCGTGTGATTGAAAACGCCAACAGTGAAGTGAACAAGAAGTGGTGGATTCGTATCCCTGAGGCCGACAAGCTGCGTTATGACGAAATGCTGCGTGAAGCGCGCATCGCCCTCACCAAAGACGGCACTTACAGCAAAGACATGATGTCCCTGTTGCGCAAGGTACGCTGCAAGCATGAAGCGTCCCGCGCAGAATGCGTAAACCCTGTCGAATAAGCAGTTCTGTATGTTCCAACGGGGCCAGATGGCCCCGTTTTTCCCTAACGACCAACGTTTCTGTTACCCGCTCTTCGGGTATCAGGTAAACAATACGTTTACGCTGCTCCAGAAAGGCGAAGGTTAAGGTGTTGAGTCCTCTGATACCCTCACCTCTTCGGCTTTTTCGGCGGTATAACAATAACCGGGTGCACAATGGATAAACCTTCTCTGACTGTTGCAAACCGTTCCGTGGCGGAATGGTTATCCTCCCTTCCCACCCTGATTCTTCTTCTGCTGACTATTTTTCTGGCTTCCGGCGAAGTCATTCACTCTCAGCTACTGAAAATCGGCGAAAACACCTGGGAAGGCTATTTCCTGCTACGTGGCGCGGGCATGGTGGAGCAACCCACCTGTAACCGTGATCCAGACCTGAATCAGGAACTGGAAAAAGCCATCAAACAGAAAAAACAGCAAATGGCTGACGACCCCCTCGCGGGCATCTTCGGCACAGAGGTCGACGAGACAGCCCTGCGCAAGTCACTGGAATCGTCCAGGGCGAACTGTCGCGGCAAGTGGGAGCGGTACGAGCTTATTCAGGAGAAGGCCACCCCCGGTGTGATTGCCTTCCGAACCCTGGAAGGTGGCGTTGCCAAAGTGGTTACCACCCTGGGCAACTACAAACGCCTGCTGCTTTGCCTGCTGGTGATGATCTGTGCCGCGACCGCCACATTGAGTCGTCATCATATTTCGCTGCGCCCGGCACACACACGAAAAGATCACTTTGTTTCCAGCGTGGGGCAACTTGCCGCCAACGTGATGCTACTCATGTCTGCCTGGCTGTACCGTGGCGAAGAAATTAGCGCCATGGCCGACGGGGTTCAGGTTAATCATTTCTATCTGCATCAGTTCTGGATCGCAGGCTTTCTGCTGCTGTCTCTGGCCGCTCTCTACCAGCTGATTCGCCCACCCAAAGACCTTGAAGAAGGCGGCACCTGGGGCAAGGCGATGTTGACCATCCCGCTGTACAGCTTCATGTGTCTTACCGCCGGTGCGCAGTTCATCAGCCAGGGCTACTACCACGGCATCAGCGTCTATCTCGGCATGATGATGGAGCTGTCTACACTGTTCCTGAGCCTGGCGCTGTATATCTGGATTGGTATGTTGCTGCGCCAGACCAAGATGGCGCATCTGGTCTTCGACGTGTTGCGTCCTTGGAAAATGTCACCAGAGCTGATGTGTTTCGTTGTTCTGGCGGTTGCCGCTGTGCCCACAGCCTACACCGGCGCCTCCGGCATCTTCGTTATCGCTGCGGGTGCCACCATTTATAACGAACTGGTTCGTGCCGGCGCCCGCAAGCAACTGGCTCTGGCTGCCACGGCCATGTCCGGCTCCATGGGTGTGGTGCTACGTCCCTGTTTGCTGGTGGTTATCATCGCGGCTCTGAACAACAGTGTAACCACCGATGAACTCTTCACGTCCGGCCTGAAAATCTTCGGTCTGTCACTGCTCCTGTTCTTCATTTACAGCCAGTTTGCCCGTACTGCCCCGGCACGTATTGCGCCGTTCTCGGAAGCGGTTCCCCAGAGTCTGAAACGACTGATCCCGCTGCTGCCCTATGTGATCATCATGGGGACGGTTGTCGTACTCTTCCGTGACCTGCTGGATACGGAACTGAACGAAAACTACGCACCGATCATTCTGCCGGTGATGCTGCTGTCTATCCTGGCGTACGAAAAGCTGAGCCAGAAATCCCTGCATGTGTTCACCGTGGTCCTGGTGCCATTGCTGATCTACTCCTGCTACAACCTGTGGATCATCAATGAAGCACTGAACAGCGGCGCCATTCCCACCGGCACCTCTGCAGAGCAATTGGAAGGCCTGTTCTGGGGACTGTTCTGGCGTAATGTCATCCTTGGCGCCTGCCTGGTAATCCACTACCTGGTGAAAACCCCGGATATGGATCCGCATTATCAGCCAGAGCCTGGCGTGGGCGACAAGATGGAAAGCTCATTGCGCTTTGCGACCAACGAGACTACCGGCCATATTGGCGCCCTGCTGATGTTGATGGCCCTGTCGGTCAGTGTCGGCGGCATCATCGAGCGTTCCGGCGTCATGGAAATGCTGCCTGAAACCTTCCCGAGCATCTGGCTGGCCATGACCCTGCTGGTCGTCACCATGGTGATTATCGGCATGATCATGGACCCCTACGGGGCGGTAATTCTGGTCAACGCAACCATTGCCCAAATTGCCTTTGACAATGGTATTGCGCCATTACACTTCTGGATGATCACCCTGGTGGCCTTTGAGCTGGGTTATCTATCACCCCCTGTGGCACTGAACCACCTGCTGACAAGGCAAGTGGTCGGGGACGAGGAAGTGGAATCCGCCAAGGTACCGGGTGGCAGCTTCTACCGCCGCTACGAGAAGTTCCTGCTGCCAATCGCGGTGATGCTGACTGCGCTACTGCTGGTCTCTTACGTACCGCTGATGTCGGACTCGCTCCACGAGTTCCTGTTCCAGAAGATCCAGGTCGGCGTTCACTAACGCTAACCGACACAGCAAAAAGGGCCCATTCGGGCCCTTTTTGCGTTTTGGGGTCAGCAACGTTGTCCCCTCATCTCTTTGCGGCCCGCCCCCCTTCCTGCGCCATCGAGCACTGCCTTTCCATACCTATGCCAGCGTGCTAATTTGCAAAATCTTTGCTCACAGGAAAATAACAAGGACAACACATGGCCACATCCCTGCGCATGGAACGGCGTACCGCCCGAGAGTGGTTTTCCTCCCTGCCGACCCTGCTGCTGCTATTGCTGACGATTTTCCTGGCTTCCGGGCAGGTTATTCATTCCCAACTTCTCTCGATCGGTGAAAACACCTGGGACAACTATTTTCAACTGCGTAGTGCCGGCGCCCTGAATGAGCCCACCTGCAACGCGGATGCTGACCTGGACAGGGAGCTGGAACGCGCCCTTGCCGAAAAGAAACAGAAAATGACCGACGACCCCCTCGCCGGTTTTTTTGGCACCGAAATCGATGAAAAGGCGTTGCGCCAGTCCCTGGAGTCCGCACAAACGCTGTGCCGTGAAAAGTGGGCAAACTACCAAATGGTCCAGGAAAAGGTCACCCCCGGCGTCATTGCCTTTCGCACCCTGGAGGGAGGTGTGGCACAGGTGGTCAGCATTCTGGGCGACTACAAACGGCTGATTCTTTGCTTGCTGCTGCTCATTTGCGCGGCGACGGCCACCCTGACCCGTCACCATATCGCTTTGCGCCCGGCACGCACCCGCAAGGATCATCTGGTCTCCACCCTCGGCCAGCTCACTGCCAATGTGCTGCTTCTGGCTTCTGCCTTGATCTATCGCAGTGAGGAAATCAAGGCGATGGCTGATGGCGTCCAGGTAAACCACTTTTATTTACATCAAGTCTGGATAGGCGGCTTCGCCATTCTCAGCGCCGCGTCTCTCTGGCAGCTTTTTTCTCCACCCAAGGATCTGGAAGAAGGCGGTAGCTGGGGCAAGGCACTGCTAACGATTCCGCTGTACGCGTATATGTGCCTCAGTGCCAGCATCCAGTTCATGTCTCAGGGCTACCTGCACGGCACCAGCGTCTACCTGGGCATGATGATGGAATTTTCCACCATGTTTCTCAGCCTGGGGCTTTATATCTGGGTAGGGATGATGCTGCGACAGACAAAGATGGTGCATCTGGTTTTCGATGTGCTGCGCCCCTGGCGCATGTCACCCGAACTGATGTGCTTTGTGATTCTTGCTGTTACCGCTATCCCCACCGCCTATACCGGCGCATCCGGTATTTTTATCATCGCTGCCGGTGCAACCGTATACCACGAGCTGGTCCGCGCCGGCGCGAGAAAGCAGTTGGCACTGGCCGGGGCGGCCATGTCCGGGTCCATGGGTGTTGTGCTGCGCCCCTGTTTGCTGGTGGTCATTATCGCCGCCTTGAATAACAGCGTGACCACAGATGAACTGTTCACTTCTGGCATCAAGGTCTTCGGTTTATCGCTATTACTGTTCTTCATTTACAGTCAGTTTGCCCGCACCGAACCGGCACGCATCGCCCCATTCTCACAAGCGGTTCCCGCAAGCCTGAAACGGCTTGTCCCCCTGCTGCCTTACGTCATTGTCATTGGCACCGTGGTGGTGGTTTTCAGAGACATCCTGGGGGCCCAACTTAACGAAAACTATGCGCCCATCATTCTGCCAATGATCATGCTGGCCGTGCTGATCTATGAGAAGTTCAGCCGTCATTTCCTGCACCTGTGCGCCGCGGTACTGGCTCTACTGCTGATCCATTCAAGCTATGACGCCTGGTTGGTCAGCAACGCACTGGATGCCGGCAATATTCCATCTGGCACCTCCGCCAACCAGCTTTCCGATACGTTAACCGGGCTGTTCTGGCGAAACCTGATTCTCGGCATCAGTCTGCTTATCCATTATCTGTTCAAACCCAACGGCGAGGTATCAGAGCTGCCAGCCAAGGAAGAAGGGGTTGGAACCAACCTGGAAAGCTCTCTGCGCTTCTCCACCAATGAAACCACCGGGCATATTGGTGCGCTGCTCATGCTGATGGCACTGACCGTCAGCATGGGGGGGCTATTGGAACGCTCGGGGATCATGGAAGCCTTGCCGGAAACGTTCCCTTCGATCTGGGTCGCCATGACGCTGCTGGTGGTGACCATGGTCATCATCGGCATGATCATGGACCCCTTTGGAGCGGTCATTCTGGTGAACGCGACCATCGCCCAGGTGGCGTTCGATAACGGCATCGCCCCATTGCACTTCTGGATGATAAGCCTCGTTGCCTTCGAGCTGGGCTACCTGTCTCCACCCGTCGCCCTTAACCACCTGTTGACGCGCCAGGTCGTCGGTGATGACGAGGTGGAAAGCGCCAAAGTCATCAATGGCTCTTTCTACCGGCGCTACGAAAAATACCTGTTGCCCATTGCCGTCATGCTCACGGCCCTGTTGCTGGTTGCCTTTGTGCCGCTGCTCTCTGACAGCCTGCATCACTGGCTATTTCAGAAAATAGACGTCACAGGGTGATCAGCGTCGCAAACTGCCAAAAACCCTTGCAGGGCTCAAGTTGCCAGCCCTGCAAGGCCCCAGTTTCCTATCGTCCCGGAATAACTGATACTGTAAAGTATGCGGATATGTCAGGGAGATAACTGATGAGTAAAACGCAGGAACCCCGCGCTTCACGCGAAACCGAAGCGCTTCCCAAAACGATCAAGCCCGCCCTGTTGTTCTTGCTGTTCCTGTTCGGGGTGGTTGCCACCATGGCCACCGCCGCTTACGTTGTTGACAGAATGATTTACGGGTAAGTCATATGGCTACAGCAATGGACAACCGACGCCACCCCCGGATCAGCCGTGAAGAGAACCTGTCTCTTACCTTGCTGCCCGCCGGGTCGGATGCCGTGGCACCGGAAGATCGCCTGTATCTGACCACCCACGATATTTCCCTCGCCGGGATCAGCGTGGAGTTGCCTGCGCCGATCAAGCCCAATACGGATGTTGAGCTCTGGGTTGCCCTGCTGGAAAAACACGGCACCTACCACCTTTACGGCACCATTGCCTGGTGCGCAGCCCCGGAAGGCCACCTGCTGGCCGGTGTCGCCCTGGACCTGGAACGGGCGGACGGACGCCTGTGGGCGGCGCATTTTGATACCACCGGTTATTTCAGTGACTGACAGCCTGTTTCAACGCGGCCAGCACTACCAGCAGTTTCGTCCCACCTACCCCGATACGCTTTTTGAATGGCTCAGCGCCCAAAGCCCTGCCAGCCATCTTGCTGTGGATGTGGGTTGTGGCAGCGGCCAGGCCAGCCGCGGCCTGGAACCCCACTTCCAGCATGTGATCGGCACCGATATCAGCCTTCGGCAACTTCAGGCTGCGCCAGCCTCAGCCACAAGCTTTCTGGCGACGCAGGCCCATCAGCTTCCCCTGCCAGATACCTGTGTGGACCTGATCACCGTTGCCCAGGCATTTCACTGGTTCGACAAAACCGCCTTCTTTGCCGAGGCTGAGCGGGTTCTGAAACCCGGCGGGGTACTGGCCCTGGTCAGTTATGGCCTGTGCGATGTGGAGGGTCTGGAAGGGATCGTCAGGGCATTCCATGATGGCCCACTGGGCCCATGGTGGCCGGCGGAACGCGCCGATGTGGTGGCTGGCTACCCCCAGGCACAGCTGCATTGGCCAGCCCTGCACTTTGCGGATACCACCATAAAACGGGAATGGTCCGTGGAGACGTTTATTGGTTATCTGGATACCTGGTCCGCGCTGGTACAGGCAGCCAGAGCCGGCCAGAGTCCGCTGGCCCCCTTCAGTGCAACACTGCGAACACAATGGGGGCCACAGACACGCACCGTGCACTGGCCACTACGGGTGCGCGCCTGGCGAAAGCCGCGCCCCCATTAAGCGGCACGCGAGCGAGCGTCAGGCGCTGTCGGGGAAGTGCTCAGACAGCAGGCCTGCCAGCCGATCCAGGCGCTTGCGTCGTTTCGCCATGCCGAAGACATTGAGTAGGCGGGTTGCCCAGGTCAGCGCCGTTACCAGCGTATCGCCGCCGCGACGGGGAATCACGTGCACGTGCACATGGGGCACATGCTGATTGGCCTCACGGCCATCGTTGACCACCACGTTGTGCGCCTTTACGGCAAGGCCGGCCCGCTTCTGGGCGACAATGGTCCGCCGCGCCAGATCCATCAAGTGGTGTGTCACCGCAGCGTCCAGCCCTTCCAGCAGAGGCGCGTGCTCACGCGGAATGACCAGGCAATGGGCTTCACGGATCGGGAAAAGATCCAGAATCACCATGGCCTGCTCATCTTGATAAACCACGCTGGCGGGCAACGTGCCCGCCTGGATCTGGCAGAAAATACACTGGCTCATTGCTGAACCGACATGGCCGCTTGTTTGCGCCGCTGCCGCCACAGTTCAAATGCTGCCACCACCAATGCCACCACCAGCATGGCCAACAGCGGCCCGCCAGCGCGCCACAGGCTCACGTCTTCCTGTGCCAGGCCATCGAACAGGCTAACCACCCAGGCCGGCGCCCATTCGTCATGTTGCGGGGAAACAGACCAGGGGGTCAGCAACAGGGCCGTCAACACGGTACGCAGTGGCACCTTGCCCCACCGTGACAGCGGGCGTGTCAGCCACCACCAGACAAACAATACGCCGACGCTGCCGATCAGGTAGGCAAACCAGCCCCATAGATATGCTTGTGTTGTCACAACTTCTCCTACACGTGTGATTGAATCCACTGCCAGGCACTCACCTGCATTCAGTCGATCCAGTGAACAATATGCTCTTCCCAATCGTCTTCCGGCACAAGCTGCTCGGACACCACGCGCCCGGCCACACTGATGCCTGCCTGCTTCACGCTGCCCGCCTTTTCGCTGAGCAGCGGATGCCAGCCGGGTAACGGCTGGCCATGGGCGCGCAAACGATACGCACAAGTGGACGGCAGCCAGTCCGTATCCCGGGCAATGGCTTCAGTCACTTGAATACAGTCAGGGACCCGCTGAAAACGCTCCGGATACACCCGACACTGACATTTTTTGCTATCCAGAAAGCGGCAGGCCAGATTGGTAAACGCCAACTCGCCGCTATCTTCATCTTCCAGTTTGACCAGGCAACAACGGCCACACCCATCGCACAGCGCCTCCCACTCGCGGGCATTGAGCTCGCCCAGTGGCAGGGTCCAGAACTGCGCACGCAGTGGCAGGGTCACCTCAGGCATCACGCCCGGCCGGTTTGTCCGGATGGCCATCGGCCATGAACAGGTCTTCATCCGGCGGCGGCGGCATCTGCAGATAAAAGCCCTGCTCGCGGATTTTACCCATGACCTGCTCCACATCCGCCCGGGCCAAAGGCCGCTCCGGGTTAAGGATCATGTCGGTCACATGTTCAGCATGGCCAAATTGCCCCATCAGTATTTCTGGCACCTCTTTCAGGCCCTTCTGACGATCCACATACAAATACATACCGCTTTTGCGGCGGCTCTTGTAGATCGAACAAAACAGCTTGCCTTTCAACACTCCCTCACTCACTACAGTAACTCCAGCAGGGGTTGGGTGACGATGTCATGGCGCCACCCGGTCAACGGCTCCGGCACCCGGTCCGGGTGACGGATAAGGGCTTCCAGCCAACGCCGGCGCATCAATACATCCGGCTTCATGTCCATCTCTTCGGCGATCACGCCTACCCGGTTGCGCAGGGTCTTGGCGAGTTTCTTCTGTGCCGCATCCGGCGGGCCCGGCAACGGGTCCGGCGGAGTCTGCCGGCGGCCCTCTTCCATCAGCGCCAGCAAGGCATCACCATCGCGACGAATTTGCTTGGGATGAAAGCCCAGATCCGCCAGCAAGCCCCGGTCACTACGACTGGCCCGGGCCAGGTCCAGTAGCTGGGCATCTTTGAGCACGAAACTCTTTGGCAGGTTCCGCTCCCGGGCCATCTGGTCTCGCCAGGGTGTCAGGGCCGCCAGCACCGCCAGGCTTTCCCCCTGCAGCAGGCCCGCCCCCTTCACGTTGCGCCAGGCATCCTGGGCAGGCGTGACACTGCGAGCCTGGTTCAACAAACGTTCGCACTCTTCCTGCCACCAGGCGCGACGCCCCAGCTTGTCCAGTCGCTCGGCAAGGATCGCCGCCACTTCCGGCAGGTATTTCACATCATCTTCGGCGTAGTGAAGCTGCTCGTCGCTCAATGGCCGTTTCAGCCAGTTGGTGCGCGTCGCACCTTTGGGCAAATCGACACCCAGCAGCATCTGAACCACTTTCTGGTAGCCCCACTGCATGTCTTCCCCGCTCAGTGCCGCAGCAATCTGGGTATCTTCGATGGCTGCCGGGTATTGGCCGGTAAAGGTGGCAATGGCTTCCAGATCTTCCGAGCAGGCATGCATGACCAGGGTGTGCTGCTGAAATACCGGAGACAGCGTGGGGCCATCCACCCGGGTGGTATCAATCAGGCGGATTTGTTCACCGTCGTGTACCTGCACCAGCGCCAATTGCGGCCAGAAGGTGCGCTCGCGCATGAATTCCGTGTCCAGATACAGCGGGGTCCCCGCCGTCAGCCCACCTTGCCATTCACTGATTGCCTGATTGTCCTCGCACCAAAGATACGCCATGTTTTCGCCTTGTCCGGGAATGAAAAAGCCCTTGAAGCGGCTTTCACAGGTCATCGCTGCGCATGAAAAGGGCAAAATGGCCTGCAAAAAAACACACAGGACAGGCCTTGCCGGCAGCGGCAACAGAATTTGCAACGATTATACGGGCTGTGGCGCTCAATTTCCCGGCGCATTTCTGCTACTCTTTGCGCCGCATTGAAATCGCACAGGAATGACGCTAATGAGCACGAAACTGGTACTGGTCCGCCACGGCCAGAGCGTATGGAACAAGGAAAACCGCTTCACCGGCTGGAAAGACGTGGATCTGACCGAGCAAGGCCGCGAGGAAGCCCGCACCGCAGGCGAGCTGCTGAAGGAAGCCGGCTTTGAGTTCGATGTGGCTTACACCTCGGTGCTCAAGCGTGCCGTGCGCACCCTGTGGAGCATTCTGGACAACATGGACCAGATGTGGATCCCGGTGATCCGTGACTATCGCCTGAACGAGCGCCACTACGGTGCCTTGCAGGGGCTGAACAAGGCGGAAACGGCCGCCAAGTACGGGGACGATCAGGTCCATATCTGGCGCCGCAGCTACGACACACCACCGCCGAAAATGGAGCGGGACGACGAGCGCTACGCCGGCAACTTCCGGGTGTACAAGAACCTGAGTGAAGCGCAGATTCCCCTGTCAGAGAGCCTGAAAGACACGGTCGACCGCTTCGTGCCTTACTTCGAAAGCGACATCAAGCCACAAATCGAAGCGGGCAAACAGGTGCTGATCTGCGCCCACGGCAACAGCCTGCGCGCGCTGGTGAAATACCTGGGTGACATTTCCGACGAGGAAATCGTCAAGCTCAACATCCCCACCGGCGTACCGATGGTCTACGAGCTGGACGACAACCTGAAGCCCATCAAGAACTACTACCTGGGCGACGCAGAAGCGGCAGCGAAAGCTGCTGAAGCGGTGGCCAATCAAGGTAAGGCGTAAAGAGAGACGCAACAGGCTTCACGGGGCACGCCACAACGCGTACAACCGCCAAGTTTGCTGTTAACGAAGAGGCCGCGCCCCTGTTTGGGGTGCGGCCTCTTGCGTTCATGGGGTTTGCTGGACGGCTGACGCCAGAAGCCTGACGCACAAAGCCCCGCCAGAAACCTGCATCACTGCGCGCCTACCTGACCTTGCATATAATCCTGCCGGCCCGCCTCCCAGGCGGAGCCCAGCACCGCATCGTGATACGGGTTGGCCCCTCCCCATCCGGCATACAAGCGGCCGCGTTCATAGGCCATCTCCACGGTATCCTGTTCCGATGCCTGCGGCGCTCGCCAGCGGGCCAGCCAGCGCGTGACCAGCCCTTTCACATCATTGGATACCACCAACAGGCTGGGCACCAGCAACAGGCTCACCAGGGTGGCAAACAGCACCCCGAAGGCCAGCGAGACGGCCATGGGTATCAGGAAGCGGGCTTGCACGCTGGTTTCCAGCATCAGCGGTGCAACACCGGCAAAGGTGGTGATGGACGTCAACATTACTGGTCGCAGCCGCCCGCTCACCCCCCGAATGACCGCATCCCGTAACGATGCGCCTTTATCCCGGAGGTCGTTGATGGCATCGAGCAATACCAGGTTGTCATTCACCACCACGCCACTCACCGCGATGATTCCCACCAGCGACCACAGTGTCACGCTGTAACCCAGCAGAAAGTGCCCCATAAAGGCCCCCACCAGCCCAAACGGAATCGCCGCCATCACCAGCAGGGGCTGGCCATAACCGCCGAACAGAATGGTGAGCAGGAAGAAGATTGCGGCCAATGCAATCAGGTAGCTTATCGACAGGTGTGACAGGAAATCCTTGATCGCCGCCTGTTTGCCCGCCACCGTCCAGCCGGCTTTATCGTCAGCCGCCATCATCGGATCCAGCAGCGCCTTGCGCAGCTCTGCCATCACCAGAGCTGGAGACGTGGTGTGTTCATCCACAAAGGCACTCACCGTGGCACTGCGACGACCGTCATAGTGGCTAATCATGGCCGGCGCCTGCCGGCGCGATAGCGAGGCCACGGCCGCGAGCACGGTCATTTCACCGTCCGCCAGTTGCACCGGCATTCGCTCCAGATCGGTAATCTGGCGACTGTCGGCCTGGGCCAGCCGCAGCATCACCGGCACCTCCCGGTCCTGTTCAAACCAGCGATCCAGTTCGATGCCGTGGAACGCATTGCGCACCTGCGCCCCCACTTGCTCGGCCCGCAAACCGGCTCGCTCCCCTTCTTCACGCAGGTTGATATCCACAATGGTTCGCTGGGCATGCAGATTATTGGCCACCTCGTGGACCCCATCCATGCGCGCCAACGCCAGCGCCGCCTGCTCGCTCATCCGCTGTAGCGTCGTCAAGTCCGGGTGGAACAGATTGATATGAATATCCGGTTTCACCTGCATCAGGCTGGCATGGAATTTCACTGACAACGCATCGGCGATCACCCCGTGCTGATCGCGCCACCGCCGCGCGATTTCCCGAGGCGGCAGGGCGCTGGTATCACCGCTGATCGCCAGGGTCACCCGAACCCGGTATCGCGCACCGGGATCACGAGCGTTGGAGGTTTTCTGGCGCACGCCCTGTTCGGCAAACACCGCATCGATGTGGATCGGTGCCTCGGCTTGAGCAGCCTCACCGTCCCCTGCCAGCTGGCGAGCCAGAGCCTGGGCGGAATCTTCCAGCTCCCTTACTTCCCGTGCCAGACGAGGATCACCGGTGCCCTGCGGGAACACCACTTCCGCCATCACCCGGTCGCCTTCCACCCGGGAGAACAACACCATGGTCAACCAGCCGCTGTTAACCAACGCGCAGCAGAAAACAAACAGACCCACGAATACCACCACCAACACATAACGCCAGTGCAGGCAGCGTTGCAGAATCGGCCGGGCACGCTGGTCCAGCCAGCGCTCCAGACCATCGTTAAGGCGCGTAGCCAGTTGTTCGGATTTCAGCCACAGCCCCCGCGCCGGACGATCGTGGCTCAAGTGGGCTGGCAAAATCCACAGCGACTCCACCAGCGACAGCAACAGGATGGTCATCGAGACGATGGGAATAACCCGCATCAATGCCCCTTCCGGCCCCGGCAGGAACAACAAGGGAGCAAAGGCAAAAAGCGTGGTCATGACCGCAAACAAAATCGGTTTCGCCACCCGTTGCGCCCCACTGATAGCGGCTTGCCCCCCGGTCAGCCCCTGGCGGCGTTGGTGGTCAATGCTTTCGCCCACGATCACCGCATCATCCACCACAATCCCCAGCACCAGAATAAAGGCGAACAGGGAGATGGTGTTGAAGGACTCGCCCAGCAACGGCAGCATGGCGCAGGCACCGAGCATGCACACGGGAATCCCCAGTGCCACCCAGCCCGCCAGCCGCAGGGTCAGGAAGATGGCCAGCATGAGCGTCAGCAGCACCAGGCCTTGCAAGGCGTTACGCCAGAGCAGGTTGGAGCGCTCACTGAACTGGCGAGCATCGTCACTCCACACCTGTAACCCGACACCGGGAGGCAGATCCGCTTCTGCCAGGTAGTCACGCACAGCCCCGGCCACATCCAGCACGTTCTGATCGCCAACCCGGTACACATCCAGCGCCACCGCCGGTTTGCCATCCAGCCAGGCCGCCTGGGTGTCCCGGGAAAAACCGTCCTGCACCTGGGCCACATCGCCCAGGCTCAACAAGTCCCCCTGCTCCGACTGGCGGATCACCAGTTGCTCATAAGCGCGGGCATCACCAGGTTGCTCGCCGGTCTGCAGCAGCCAGTCGCCCTTGTCGCTGCGCAGCACACCGCCGGCGATGCGCTGCACGCTCTGGCTGGCTGCAGCTGCAATACCATCCAGCGTCAGCTCGTAGCGATACAGGTCATCACGGGAGACCAGCAGCGCCATTTCCCGTTCCGGCAGGTTTTCAATATCCACGCTGGAAATAGCATCGCGGTTGAGCAGCTGCCGGCGAACCCGGTTGCCCAGCTGGTACAGATCCGTACGGGACAGGGAGCCGCTGAGCAGCAACCGCACCACCCGGTTACGCACAATCAGCTCCTGCACCCGCGGGCGTGCGGCCCCCTTGGGCAGGTTATCCAGAGCATCCAGGCGCGTGCGGATCTGCTCCAGCACATCGCCCGTGTCATGCCCTTCCAGCACATCCAGCTGCACGCTGCACAACCCCTCACGGGATTCGCTGATCAGCTCAGTGCCGCCCTCCACATCGTCCACCGCGGTTTCCACCGGCGTACACACCAGCGATTCCACGGTTTCCGGGGTGGCCTGGGGATACGCCACATAAATGCCAATGCGGTCCAGCGGCACATTGGGCAGGGTTTCCTGACGGGTATGGGGAATCGCCAGCAGCCCTGCCAGCAACAGGGTCATCATCAACAGGTTGGCAACCGCCCCATTTCTGGCGAACCAGGCAATGGAACGATTCATGGATGTCCCTCACCACTGTTCTCGCTGTGATGGGCCAGACCGGTCTGGGCCGGGCGTGGATCAATCCGCATGCCTTCCAGCAATTGCAGATCCCCGGCCAACACCACCGACGTCTCGCTGTTGACTCCATCGTGGAGGTAGAGGTTGTCACTGTCCTGATGCAGTATCGCCACCGACTGACGGCGCAGACGCTGGTCGTCGTCCAGCACCCAGACAGACTGGTCACCGGCCTGGGCAGAACGGGGCAACACCGCCACCGCCGGCGTCGCCGCACCGCGCAGTTCCGCCTGCACCAGTACACCGGGCTCCAGTGGCAATGACTGACCGTCATTGGCGACCTGCACGATCAGGTACATCATCTGGTTGCGGTTCAGCCCCCCTTCACGGCGCACCACCTTGCCTTCCCAGTGCCCCTCCCTGCCGGCGAAACGGCCGGTAAGGATCACACTGACCGCCTCCAGAGTGCTGTCATCACCAGGCACGATACCCAGCAAGCCAAGCCACTCATCACGGACCGGCAGGCGAATTTCCACCTGGTCTTCCTGGTACAACTGGGCCAGCTTGCTGCCCGCCTGCACATGCTGCCCTGCCATCACCTGCACGGCTTTCAGGCGCCCGCTGATCGGCGCCAGCAATTCGGTCTGTTCCTGGTTACGCTCCGCCTGACGCAGGCTGGCACGGGCAGCACTCAGCCGGCTCAGGGCTTCGTCCAGTTGCGGTTCGAACCGCCCCAGCGCCGACGAGCGCCCGGAAGCCCCGGACACCCGCGCCTTGGCCCGGGTCTGGGCCAGGTGCAGACGCGCCGCATGGACACTGTTCTGACGTGAGGTCACCTCCAGCGCAAAGGGCTCCGGGTCCAGCTTGAGCAACACATCGCCAGCAGCCACTCGCCCACCATCGGCAAACGCCGGCGCCACCTGCTGGATTCGCCCGGAGACTTCCAGACTCAAGGGCAGATCATGGCGCGCCGTGGCCTGCCCCTGGCTATAGACCGGAATCACCACATCCTGCCAGTCCACAGTCATGGTATTGAGGGCCAGCACACTATCCTGAGCCTTGGCCGGCGGCGGCGCCGGTGGCACCAGATAAAGCGAAAAAACGGCCATCGCCATGGCCAGGGTGGCCAGCAATGCCACCAGTGTTCGCAAGCTGAGAGAACGCAAACCGGCAGGCAACTTCATTCAACCACTCCCAGCCAATTAACCCAGCGCTGTAAGCACTGGCGCACCGTGGCTTGCGGCGCGCCCAGGGATGAGTGCACTTTCAGGGACAGGCTCATGCAGCCATTCACCACAATCACACCGTTGGCGACCGGATGGCTCGGGCTGCCCGGGCCGCAGCAGGCAAACACGGTATCTTCCCGCATCCCTGCGGAGGCAAAGTCGATCTCCCATTCACCCAGGCTGGAAAAAGACCCGCAGTGCTGCGTCCCTTTCTGCAGGCGCCCACACAACCAGTTCACTCCCCGCTGGCCGATCAAGCGTCCAATACGCGCCAGATGCCAATACCGCCAGTGCACATTGGCCTTGAGGTAGCCACGCACGGAACGGTCCAGCCTGGCGGCCTTGTCTTCATGATCCACAGTGAGATAGAACGCGCTGGACAGGTTCATATCCGCGCGCAGCATGGGCACCACACCGCGCATGTTCACCGGAAAGCACCAGCTACCGGCAATGCCGTGCAACATCAGGGTCTCGCAGACCGCCCGGTGCAACGCCAGTAATAGCAAGCTGTTCACCGACACCTTGTTTTGGTGAGCCCGCTGATACAGCGCACGGGTCTGCGCCGGATTCAACCATTGCACGCAGACCGGGCTGTCTTCGATTTCTTCAGCTTCTGCTTGCCCAGCCAAGGCCCGCCAGCGGCGCCACACCGGTTCCACCGCAGGCAGATCGTCCGGCAACCGTTGCCAACGCTGCCACCAGCGCGGTGCCTGCTTCTGGCGGCTCAACGGCATGGGAGGCTGTGCCACCCCGCGTTGTTTCAGGGCCTGGGCAATACCGCCCACCCCATCATGGTCCCGATGACGCAGGGCGACAGTATCGCGTTCACCACTGCACGGATCGATAAAGATAAATTCGATGCGATCATCAATACCCAGCCCGGCTCGGGCGCGATACCACATGCCGATATAATCCACCGGCGGCCGGGACGACAGGGTGCGGGTCGACACGGTATTCACAGGCGCGCCACTTCCACATAGGGCAGGCGATCATCGAGTTGCTCGCGGGGATCGCCGTCATAACTCACCAGAAAGTGATCGCTCAACAACAGACGACGGCGGTAGCGGGCCGGTACCGTTGCCAGTGGATCCTGGGCAAAGAAGCCACACACCAGTGCATCATATCGGCCATGGAAACGGTCCACCGCGTGATCAAGCAACAGACGCAACAAATCAGGCTGGTTATCTTCCACCACCACACTGTGCAAGGTGAGATAAGACAGAATGCCGCCGGGCGCAGGCAGCTTCATGCCACCGCGCAACACGCTATGGGTATTGTAGAAGTGGCGTAGAAACCGCAGGCCCCGGGCATAACCCAACACGCGCGTCTGCTTTATACCCTGCTGATCCCAGAATCCCAGCACCCCTTTGAGCTGCCCCTTGACCCATAGCCCAAGAAAGCTTTCCGGGTTCAGTCCATAACAATAGGCATCACCGCGTACCCGGCTGACATCCCAGTAGGGGAAGAACTGCTTGCTGGCCCCTTCGCGTTGCAACAATGCCGCCATGGCGGGCAGGTCGGCTTCACCGGTTTGCCGGATTTGCACATCTTTTGGCAGCCGCTGATGGCGCGCCCGGGTATACACCAGGCTGGTCTCGATCGTGCCGTGGGGGTAATAGGTGGGCAGCCCGGCACGGCCACTGGCCACCGAGCCCAGCGAGGCCTCGTTGTCGCGCAGCACCGTGGTCTGCATCCACTCGCCCTCGGACAGTTGCTTGCGCAACTGGCGAAACAGGCGGTGCAGCACCAGGCCATTACGGAATTGCGGCGCGATACGTAAATCGTGAGCATAGCGAATCGGTTTCACCTCGCCATTCACCCACAGGTGCCGCCAACCCACATTGTAGACAGCGCCCAGTTCACCGGCACCGCCCTTGGGCTCAGCCACCCACACGTCCGGCTGTTCGCAGGTCACCTGGGCACCCCGGAAGTAATCCGGATGCCGCTCAAAATTCAGGGTCACCGCGCCGTGCTGGGGCGTCCCCTGCAGCAGCGCCAGGATGGCCCCGTTATCCTGGTCACAGGCAGGCCGGATGCGGTAACTCATACCGTCACTCCGGGTGCCTCTGTTTGTGCCGAGCGCGCTTCCAGCCAGGTCGGCACCCTCCCTGCCCAGTACTGCAGGGACTCCATCTTGATGTTGCCTTCGATCATGCCGCGTTGACGGCAATGCTGCAGATAACGCTCACGCATGCCCGGATGAATAACGCAGCGCAAAGGCGCCAACTGCCCCAGATTGCGCGCCAACTGATAATGAAAGTGCAACTGCAACGCCGACTCCATTTGCACCGCTATGTGCTGGGCAACGGCCGGGTTCTCCCCTTCCAGTAACAGCACATAGCCAGGCAAACCCTGCGCGGATTGATCCACCGCCACCGTGCATACGGGTAGCAATTCCTCCGGTAACGCCAGGGCGGCCATGGCACCATCCACAGCGGCCGCCGTCATTTTTTCGCCGACCAGATCAGTGGTTCCTGCTCGGCCAAGGAAACGCAAGCTGGGAATACCGCCGACAAAATCATCCACTTCCACCAGATCTTTCAGCCGGTAACGCAACAAACCGCTGCCGGTACTCAGCAGCGGCATGACCTGCTGCCCGGCCTCCAATTCCCAGGGCGCGAAGATACGGCCATCGGTAGGGTCCTGAAATTCATACACGTGACTGCGATACGCCAGCGGATAACGCCCTGCATAGGGAATGGTGACCACGCCTTCGGTGGCCCACAGTCCTTTGCCCTGAAACGCGGCCTGGGGAAGTAAAGCATGCAGCTCTTTCGCCCACGGCGTGGAGGCCGCCGTATCCCAGGCACTCACCAACGCCAGCTTTGGCCACAACGCCATCAGGAAATCCGCGTTTAACCGGCCGTCCCACTCGCGCAACAAGGCTGCCGCTTGCGGAGACCAGGGGCAGGAATCCACCGCACCACCAAGCATGCGGTTCCCCCAGGATCCGCTGTTAAGCACCTCTGCCAGCTCCTCTCGCCACTGCGCCATGGCACGCAGCATCCCCAACCCGAAAGTGGGACTCCAGATCGAAAGCATGGACAGGGCCGGATCGCTGACCAGATAGGCAAGGGTGGCAAACAGGGAATCATCGGAGGTTCTGGCCAGCGCCACATCCTGCGGCACACACTGGGTCGCACCGGCCAGCAAGCGCTTGCCCATGGACATCAGCTGAATGTCGTCATTCACATCCTCGCGCATATTGTCGCGCAGCGAGGTGGGCACCCAGGACATGGACCAGTAATGCCGCCCCTGCACCAGCCGGGGGTACTGCCGGTACAAATCCACAATCCAGGGGCTGATGGCCGCATCCAGTTCACCAAGAAACTGGCGTGTATAGGGAATCCATTTAATCGCGGACGTGGAGCCACTGGTTGGCTGGCAGCGAACCAGGGGGGAATCGATCAAGCGACAATCACCGTGCTCGCGCGACAAGGTAATCGCATCCGCCCATTGCTCATAATCCGTAACCGGCTGCCGGTCCGCAAACGCCTCCCACGACCAGTCACCCCGAATGCCGTTTCGATGCCCCAGCGGGCTGGCTGCCACCCGCTTTAGCAGCGCGGCCTGTTTCTGTCGCTGTACCGATTCCAGCCGCTCACGGCCAGCCGCAAAACGACGCTCACCTGGCCAGGCGGCCAGTTTCAGAAGACGATGTCCAAACATGATATTTCCCGGCTTATTCGCAGGCCACAGCGGTCACTGCAGGCTTGGTTTTACGGCGCTTTTTTTGCCAAAGCTGAAACGGATAGCTAACCAGGAGCTTCAGGTTAACCTGTCCGATACAGGGCAATTCCGTACCGCGCTGCCAGGATGGATTTTGTTTTTCAAAAAACTGGATTTTTTCGTTCGCCAAACGCATTTCGTCAGAAATACCCGCCACATCGGATTTCAGATGTGTGTACCCCTCACCAAAATCAAGAAGACGGCGCTGATTGCAGTAATAATCAGAAAAGAGAGATTGGCAGTACGCATCAACCAGCGGCGCTAACCGCTGATCCTTTCCCTCTGGGTTGGGGTAATAATTATGGAAATTATTCGCCAGCAAAAGATAGGTTTTATATCCCTTGGAAATCAGCAACCAAAACATGGGGCGAAACGGATGGCGTATTTTTTCGCGAATCATCCGGAAGAAAAACTTCACTTGAAGCGCTTTGCTACCCCAGTATTTTTCTTCAATGATGGTGTCACCACTAAACACGCCCTTTACCCGGCGACCCTCCACGTTCATGTCGATAACTTTCAAGGTAGAAAAACCAACCACACGCTTGGTTGCTTTCTCCTCCACTAAAAATATACCGCTCTTTTCCACCATATCCTGGCAAAAAATATCCAGGCTTATATTTTCGTAGTACCCGGAGTAGATCTCATACATTCTTCGCATTATGGGTACCGACACCTTGGAAAGGGGCAGATATCGGGCTTTCAGGTTAGATGCATTTTCCCGTTGCATTTTCCCGCTCCATGATTATTTTTATGCGTTGAAAAGCGGTGCTCATGATCTACACGGACCGTGATTTACTTAATAGTCAAAGCGGCCATTTTTTTGTTAAAAATGGCAACACTGGTTTAAACCAGTAACAATAACGCGTCCAATGAGACGCGTATCACACCTAAAATAACAACAATGTCAGGCCATATGGCCGAGGCAGAAAAATGAAAAATAATGGAATGGCTTTGGACGTTCCGCTAATTTCTATTCGCTATGCCCGCCGTTTTTTACGGTTCACACAAAAACACGGGATAAGTGGAACCATCGTACTCAAAGAAGCCCGCATCGACCCCGCCTTACTGGATAACCCGGATGCCTTTCTGACCATGAGGCAGCTTCTCACCATGCTCCGTCATGCCGACGCCCTTCTCAAAGACGACACCGCATCATTTCGCTTTGGTCAGGAACTGGATTTACAGGGTCATGGCCTGCTGGGTTTTGCCCTGCTTCGCCAACAGGATTACCGCAAACTGGTTAATATGGTGGTGCAATATCTGCGCGTTTCATTACCTATCATGGATATGGAAATCCACTGCACAGGCGAAGACATCTCCATTCGCCTGCATGACAGCTGGGAGCTAGGCGAACTAAGACCTTTTGTTACCAACATCTACATGGGCAGCATTCATGCACTGGCATCGCTTGTCTGTCGCCGTTTCACGTTTGAATACGATTATCCGTGCCCAGCCAAAGCTTCCAGTTTCCAGCATCTTGGCGAAGGCATCGAAATGAAATTCAACTGTGAGCACAACCGCGTACTGCTGCCACTATCCGGCCGCCAGGCTCGTGATGATGACGCCACCGTGGCCAACTATCTGGCCACGGCCCGGTCCCAGGAGCAGGCCCAGGGCGATGAAAGTCTCAAGGTCGTCATTCAGGTACGCCATGAAATCCGCAACGCTCCCGGCCGTGACAGCACCCTGGAACGGGTAGCCGCCAAGCTGGGCATGAGCCCTCGTTCTGTACGCCGCCATTTGAGCCTGTCCGGGTTTGCCTTCAGCGGCCTTCGCAACGAAATTCGTGAAATGTTTGCCACCCGCTACCTGGTGGACACCGATATGGCACTGGAAAAAATTGCTGAGTATCTGGGCTACAGCGACCAGGCCAGTTTCAGCAAGGCCTACCGGGGCTGGACAGGGCACACCCCCGGAGAAGTCCGCCGCAACGCCAAAGTACCGCCCCCTTCCTGGGACAGCGCAGAAGAAGAGCACCAGAATGTACCCGACGGCGAAACACCCTCTCGGCCGGGCCATTGACTTAATATCCCGCATTCCTGACGCTTGGTGTTTTTGCGTTCCCCGATCCTGGCACTAGTATCGGGAAACGCTCCCGGCGTCAGCCAAAATACTAGCAATAACAATCAGGAAGAGACTGATGAAGAAGCTGTTCACCGCCGTTGTCACGGCCTGTGCGCTCACTGCCTCCCTCTCCGTGCAGGCAGAGACCATTAAACGCAAAATCTGTGTATTCGATATTGTCGGTAATGTGGGCCCGGTAATGGGTGCCATGAAAGACTGGAAAGCCGCCGCACTGGACTGGGGCCTGGAAACCGAGCTGGTGCCCTACACCAACGAAGCCATTGCGGCGGAAGACCTGAAAGCCGGTGTCTGTGATGCCTCCTTGATTACCGGTATCCGCGGCCGGGCGTTCAACAAATACGCCGGCACGGTTGATTCCATTGGTGCCATCCCTTCCATGGACCACATGAAAGTGGTGTTGCAGGTTCTCTCTCACCCCCAGAGCGCAGACAAACTGTCACAGGGCTCCTACCAGATCATGGGGATTGCGCCTGCAGGTGCTGCGTATGTATTCGTTAACGATCGCCAGGTGAACTCCCTGGCCAAAGCGGCCGGCAAGAAAGTGGCCGTGCTGGAATATGATGAAACCCAGGCCAAGCTGGTTTCCCAGGTCGGCGCCACACCGGTTGCCTCGGACATCACCAACTTCTCCACCAAGTTCAACAATGGGGTGGTAGACGTGATCGCTGCGCCACTGGTTGCCTACAACGCGCTGGAACTCTACAAGGGCCTGAGCCCGGACGGTGGCATCATCAATTATCCGCTGGCCCAGCTGACCATTCAGCTGATCGCCAAGAAAGACAAATTCCCGGCAGACATGGCGCAAAAATCCCGGGAGTATTTCTACAACAACCTGCACCGCATCACCGATCAACTGGACAAAGAAGCCCAGCACGTGGACAAGCGTTGGTGGGTGGAAATCCCCGATGCAGACAAGGCCGAGTACGAAGTAATGATGCAGGAAGCCCGCAACCAGCTTCGTGACGAAGGCTACTACGACCCGGACATGCTGACCCTGCTGCGCAAGGTTCGCTGCAAGATGGAACCGGCGCGGGCGGAGTGTACTTAAAGGGAGACGCACCACGCTGCATGCATCACGCAAGGCACGCTTAAAAAAAAAGAGGCCGCGTCCACACTCATGGACGCGGCCTCTTTCGTTTCAGATTGCGACACTCTCGACCCGCGCTGTTGCGCACAGCATGAAGCGTGTCGCGTCTCTTAAAGCCCCAACTGCTTGGCGATCACTTCGTTCATGATTTCGTGGGTGCCGCCGCCAATGGACAGAATCCGGTTGTCGCGGAACAAACGCTCCACCACCGTGCCACGCATGTAACCACTGCCGCCGAAGAGTTGTACGGCGTCGTAGGTCACCCTGTCAGCACAGCGTGTTGCCACATTCTTTGCCATGGACACATCCAGCACGCAGTTTTCGCCGGCTGCGATTTGGGCTGCCACCCGGTAGGTAAACTCGGTACTGGCTTTCACATCCGTCGCCATTTCCGCCAGCTTGTGGCGAGTCACCTGGAAGCCGGCAAGAGGGCGGCCAAAGGCCTCCCGCTCCTTCACATACTTCATGGCTTCATCCAGCGCCAACTGGGCCGTGCTGTTTGCCGTCACGGCCAGAATCAAACGCTCCATCTGGAAATTGCTCATGATGCAATAGAAGCCACCATTTTCCGGGCCGATCAGGTTTTCCACCGGAACCCGGCAATCCTCGAAAAACAGCTCGGCCGTGTCAGAAGCCCACCAGCCCATTTTTTTCAGCTTCCGCCCCACCGTAAAGCCCGGCGTCCCTTTCTCGATCAACAACAGGC
This sequence comes from Alcanivorax sp. DG881, assembly GCF_000155615.1. Classification (GTDB taxonomy): domain Bacteria; phylum Pseudomonadota; class Gammaproteobacteria; order Pseudomonadales; family Alcanivoracaceae; genus Alcanivorax. The sequence continues at coordinate 1,060,636 of NZ_DS989915.1, forward strand.
TGATGCCGCCGTATCCCTTGTCACCGGTACGGACCGCCACGGTGTAATAATCTGCTCGCACACCACTGGTGATAAAAGTCTTGGCGCCGTTCACCACATAGTGGTCGCCATCGCGCACGGCACGGGTTTGCAGGTTCGCCACGTCAGAACCGCCATTGGGCTCAGTGATGGCCAAGGCGGAAATTTTGTCGCCATTGATCACCTCGGGAATAACCCGTTGCTTCATGGCATCACTGCCCCATTTCCAGACCGGTGGCAGCCCGATATCCAGCGACCCCAGGCTTGCGCAAAGTCCGCCCGATGAGCAACGCACCAACTCTTCGCAGGCGGCGATTTTCATGAAGACGTCTTCGCCCGTCCCACCAAACTCCTCCGGAGCATTGATGCCGAGGATGCCCGCATCCGCTGCCGTCTTGTACAACTCCCGGGGGAATTCCCCTGCTTCTTCCCAGTCATCCACCTCCGGGAGGATTTCCCGCTCAACGAATTTGCGGACGGTATCTCGCACCATCTGGTGGGTTTCATTGAAATAATTCAGGGCGCTCACTGGACCTCCTTGGATTCATTGGATTGCGCACAACCTAGCGCTTGCTTGGTTTAACCATAACAGAAAGCCGCCAAGGGAAACCAGACGAAACCGCGGCTTGTGTTTACGGGTAGAAAAGGAGATTTACACTTTCGATAGACACCCTGGAAGGTGCCCTTTATCAGGCGTCAAAGGGCCTGCGGCCTCTCAGCGCCTGTGCCAGGGTAGCGCCATCAACGAATTCAAGTTCACCGCCCATGGGCACCCCCTGGGCGATGCGGCTGACACCCACTCCCGCGTCCTGGGCCAGGTCCAGTACATAATGGGCTGTGGCTTCGCCTTCCACAGTCGTGCCAGTAGCCAGAATCAACTCGCTGATCTGCCCTTCATTCAGACGTTGCTCAAGCACATCCAGCCCCAGCTCACGGGGCCCCACGCCATCCAGTGGCGAGAGTTCCCCCATCAGCACGAAGTACTGGCCCCGGTATTCGCCGGACTGTTCAAACGCCAGCACATCCCCGGGGGTGGCAACAATGCAGACCAGCGAGGCATCGCGACGCGGATCATCGCAGACAGGGCAAAGTTCTGCTTCAGCATAGTTCCGGCAACGCTGGCAATGCTGCACGCCGTCCATGGCAGCATGGAGCGCATCGCCCAACCGGCGCCCGGATTCGCGGCCGCGGTCCAGCAACGCATAGGCCATGCGCTGGGCAGAACGGGGGCCCACTCCGGGCAAACAGGTAAAGGCATTGATCAGCTGGTCGACCAGCGGCGCGTGTTTCACAATCTCGGCGTCTCGTAGCAGTGCTTAGGGTTTGAAGCCCGGCGGGAAGGGAAAGCCACCCGCCATGTTCTGCATGTTGTCCTGCTGCTGTTTTTCCACCCGGCGCACCGCATCATTCACTGCGGCGGCAAGCAGGTCTTCCAGCAATTCCTTGTCTTCGCTCATCAGGCTGGCATCAATATCCACGCCTTTCACATCGTGCCGACCGTTCATGGTGACTTTCACCAGGCCCGCACCGGACTCGCCCACCACTTCACTGTTGGCGGCCTCGTCCTGCATTTTCTTCATCTTCTCCTGCATGGCCTGAGCCTGCTGCATGAGATTGTTAATATCGAAATCCATGGTTTGCTCCAAATTAACGCATGACGCATGACGCATGACGCATGACGCATGACGCATGACGCATGACGCATGACGCATGACGCATGACGCATGATCAGTCTAAAAGCATCGCTGCCGCGTCAAGTCTCTTGCGTTCTTTGCTTGTGATTTTGATTATAGCGTCCGGGGTCATGCGTCTCGCTTCCGGCGTACTTATTCCACTGTCTCTTTCGGGGTGACGCTTTCTTCGTCCAATCGCCCCGCAAAGGTGGTGACCAACTGCTGCACCACCGGGTCGGCGTGCAGGGTATCCTTGGCCTGGGCCAGCAATTCCTGCCGACGCGCTTCGGCCATTCGCTCCGGGGTCTCGCCCGGCTGCTGCTCAAATTCCACCTGAACCTGAATGCGTCGCTGGAAGTAATTGCCCAGCGCACCGCTCAATTCTTCCAGCCGCTCCTTGTTGACCAGCACCTGATGCCCGGGGCTGATGCGCAGCGTCCAGACGCTTTCCTCACGGCTGATCAACACCGCATTACGAGCGATATTGCGCACCGTGCCATCCACGTCCAGGCGCAACAACAAGGCGGCCCACCAGGTGGCCACTTCCGCCTCATTGGTCGGCTCCGCCAATGGCGCCAGGTTTTCGGATTCCGGGGCAGGCTCAGCGTTTGGCTCAGGGTCACTCTGCGGTTGGGCTGCCACCGCCGCTGCAGCCTCGGCAGCAGGCTCTGGCTGATTCGCTTCTACCTGGGCCAGGGCCGCCGACGCTGACGGAGAAGAAGAAGCCGGGCCCTCATCCCAGGGCGGGGCGTCATCCGCAGACGCAGGTGCCGCCGCCTCTACAGGAGCCGTTTGCTGAGCGGGCGCAGATGTCACCGTGGCAGGGGCCGGCTCGGGGGGCTGAGCAGCAGGGCGCGCAGCAGGTTCTGAGTGAGACGCAGCGGCAGGCGGACTGTTCAGCAGGGCACGCAAATCCGGCTTACCGCCGGGCTCTGCCGACGGCACTGCCGCTTCAGGCTTTTTTGCGGCGGGGCTGTCCCCCTGCACCAGCACACCCTTGGGCGTAAACAGCACCATGCGCAACAACAACATCTCCAGTGCGGCACGGCTATCCGGTGCATCCTGCAAGTCGCGGCGCCCTCTCAGGGCCACGTCGTAATACAGTTGAATCTGTTCCGCAGTGAGTGCGGCCGCCAGCTGTTGCTGGGTCTCGTCATAACTGCCGGGCACCGCCTGGCACACCGCCAGCTGGTGAAGCTGGCTGATCAGTTCATCCAGCAAGGCCAGCTCGCCGGGACAATGCTCGCTGACCGTCGCCAGCGCCTGCAACACACCACCGGGCTCCTGCTCCGCCAGCGCCACCAGCAGCGTCAGGACGTGGTTGCGGTCCACCGTACCCAGCATGGCGTTCACCGCCTCGCTGCTGAGTTGCTCACTGCCGAAGGCGATCGCCTGATCCGTCAGGCTCAATGCATCCCGCATGGAACCCTGAGCCGCTTTACCCAGTGACAGCAGCGCCGGCTCTTCGTAGCGAATCATTTCCTTGTCGAGCAAGGTCTTCAGGTGCCCGGCAATCTGCTCGGCGGGCAACGCCTTGAGGCTGAACTGCAAACAGCGGGACAGCACGGTCACCGGCAATTTCTGCGGGTCGGTGGTGGCCAGCAGGAATTTCACATGGGGAGGCGGTTCTTCCAGGGTTTTCAGCAACGCATTGAACGAATGCGCCGAGAGCATGTGCACCTCATCGATCAGGTACACCTTGTAGCGGCCCCGGGTCGGTGCGTACTGCACGTTGTCGAGCAGCTCGCGGGTGTCTTCCACCTTGGTACGGCTGGCCGCATCCACTTCGATCAGGTCCACGAAGCGGCCGTCGGTAATCTCCTGACAGGTAGGGCATACGCCGCAAGGACGGGCACTGACACCCTGCTCGCAGTTCAGGCAGCGGGAGAGAATACGGGCAATGGTGGTTTTCCCCACCCCGCGTGTGCCGGTGAACAGGTAGGCATGGTGCAGCCGATCCTGATCCAGGGCATGCATCAGGGCCCGTGAAACGTGCTCCTGCCCCACCAGTTCATCAAAGGTACGGGGGCGGTATTTACGGGCAAGGACCTGATAACTCATAGCACTCCAGCGGCAATCATGGCCACCAATACAAAGGGATTGGAATCAGAGCGCTTATGCTATCGAAGTTCCCGGGGGGAGGACAGTGGGAGAAACGTGTTACGTGAAAGCGAGCGGCGTGTAGCGGGGAAATTAGAGCGGTCTTCCCGCCAGCCACACCCCGGCACACAAGTCCACTGCTACCGTTGCTCCCTTCCGGGCCTGGCGGGGTTCGCAGCTTATCGTTGCGGGGGGACCGACGGGTCGACCATAACGCGCTTCGGGCATGGCAGCCGCGAAACGAGCGCGCATTGTGGCGAATGCCCACGGCTATTGCAAGAGAACAGCGGGGCCTGGGCGTTCATCTGACTAAAGCTTGAGCAGGCTGGCCCTGCCCTGGCCGCAGGACTACACTCGAAGTAGCAAGAGCAGGGCCGCCAGCAAGGCGCAAGCACCCTGCCCGGCCTATCCGCGGACAGGGAGGCACCATGGACAACCATCCCACCATTCGCATTGCCATCAATGGTTTCGGCCGCATCGGCCGCTGCCTGGTTCGGGCCCTCAGTGAACACCCGGCACGGGAGCGTTTTGAACTGGTCGCCATCAATGACCTGGCCGATTTCAATGTGCTTGCCCACCTGCTTGCCTTCGATACCACCCATGGCCGTTGGCCCTATTCCGTGCATTATGACGGCGATGCCATGGAGATTGATGGCCGCCGGGTCCCCTGCTTCGCCACCGCTGATCTGGATCAATTGCCCTGGGGCGAGCACGCGGTGGATCTGGTGCTGGAGTGCAGTGGTCGCTACAAGCAGCACGCACAGCTCCAGGGCCACCTGGACGCTGGCGCCCGCCGCGTCTTGGTGAGCTACCCGGTGGACGATGCCGACGCCATGGTGGTTTACGGCGTTAACCACGGCCTGCTTGATGATAGCCAGCAAATCGTTTCCAACGCCTCCTGCACCACCAACTGCCTGGCGCCACTGGTGGATGTGCTCGACCGGGCTTTCACCGTCAAGCAGGGGTTGATGACCACGATCCACAGCTACACCAATGACCAGAACCTGGTGGACAAGGCCCATGGCGATTTGCTGCGCGCGCGTGCAGCGGCAGTGAACATGATCCCCACCGGCACCGGCGCCGCCAGGGCGGTGGGGAAAGTGCTCCCGCATCTGGCCGGGCGACTGGACGGCATGGCCGTGCGCGTGCCCACGCTGAATGTGTCGCTGGTGGATATGACGCTACTGCTGGAACAGCCCGTCACGGTGGAAGGTGTCCATGAGAGCCTCAGCAATGCCGCCCATGGGGATTTACAGGGGGTATTGGCGATGAACCATCTGGCGCTGGTTTCCAGCGACTTCAATCACCTGCCCTATTCCTGTGTGGTGGACACCAACCACACACGGGTACTGGGCCCGCAGCTGAAACTGCTGGCCTGGTACGACAACGAATGGGGGTTCAGCCACCGCATGCTGGACGTGGCGGCTTATTGGATGGAAAAGTTGACGCCTGACGCCTGACGCCTGACGCCTGACGCCTGACGCCAATCAGTGTAAGGACCACTTGTCGCGTCAAGCGTCTTGGCGGTGATTTCTTTATCCGGCGTCCTGCATCTGGCCTCCGGCGTTCACTCAATCAAACGGGCTGAAATGCTCTTCCCGGCCTGCCTCTTCCGCCTCATGGCGATGGCCATGCATGACCTTTTCCACCTTGGTGGCCTGCAGATCGTCATCGGCATCCACCATCATCAGGTAATCACCCTGCTCGACCCGATCGATATAGGGAGACAAGTGATGATTAGTGGACGAGACACCGCGCAAACCGCCCAGCCAGGCACCAAAACAGGTACCAAACAGGGTCGCGCCGATAATGGCGCCACTCTCCAGATTGGTTCCCCAGGGATCAAGCCCTGCCAGCAAGAAGCCGCCGAACAAGCCAGCCGCCATACCGATAATCGCACCGAGAAACCCCGAATGCATGATGTCGGTTTCTTCCCACGGGGTGGTGCCGTGTACATGAGCTTGGGCGATGGCCATGGTGTCGGTGCCCATGACATGCAGGCGGTTTTCACCGATCCCTGCCTGACGCAGTTCACCGGTGATGCCCTGAACGGACGCGAGTGATTTGGTGAAATAGTAGAGTCGTTTCATTGCTGCCTCTCCCTGTGGCAAACAAATGGCGAACAATCGACCGCTTTGTGCGTGTAGTACGCGGACCGTACTGTGCGCCAGTCTTCCTGACCGGCAGTGCTTCTGAAGACCGCTCACTGCCGTGATCAGATCCTTTAGCGATGACTGCTCCAACCGGTTATGCCATTGCGCTATTGGGGCAGCCGTTGCCTTTACTACTCCTGAAACTAACAAAAAGGGGCCGTAATGGCCCCTTTACTGTGTCACAAAAACCGCGTCACAGAATGTGAGCGATTAATTACTTTTTGTAGGTGCCGGCGCACCGTCAACCGGGATCACACGGGGCTTTTTCTCTTCCGGCACCACGCGGGTCAAAGTCACCGTCAGCAGGCCATCTTCCAGCCCGGCGGCCTCCACTTCCACATGGTCAGCCAGCTTGAACGTGCGCTCGAAAGCCCTGCGGGCAATACCGCGGTGTAGCCAGGTTCGCTCACTGTCCTGTTCCGTCTTCAGGTTACCGCGAATGCGCAGTTCATTTTCCTGCACGGTGATATCCAGGTCGCTGCGCGCAAAGCCGGCCATGGCCATGACAATACGGTAGCGGCCATCACTTTCGCGGATGATGTCGTAAGGGGGGTAGCCATTGGACTGGTCAGCACGCAGCGCCGCGTCCAGCAGCTCATCAAAACGGTCAAAACCCACAGAATGGCGAAACAACGGGGCAAGGGAAAATCCGGTATTCATCACACTATCCTCATTCCAATCTCACCAGCAGACCCCGCAGGCGTCCGCTGGAAAACGGTTTAAAAATGGTTGATGTGACACGGAGCCGCCGGCAGTCATCAAGACTGTCTGCATTGCTCCAACCGGCCAGTTGTCACTGGATAAGAAAATGGGGGCCTGCAAATTACTTTCAAGGGGCAGGAAGAATTTTTACCGTGACAGTCTGGGGAGGCAGCGAGAACCCGTCAGGAGCACCGGCAGCGACAGTGGTTGCGGTCACGGAAATGGCCGTGCCTTTTCCCTGAAACAGAATCGGTACACGCACACAGACCCGCTCACCCGCCGTAACCGTCCAGGCAGGGCTTTTACCGCTCTGCCATTGTTCACTGTTGCCAGAACAGTGGCGGTCCATCAGCAAACTGCGCACCGCCGGGTGGGCGCTGGCGAACTGCACCTGCCCGCTAAGGCTGGCACGGTATTCAAACCGCAGCACCGAGGTGCTGCCCGTTTCCAGATGCTGATTGTCAGGCCCCCGCCAAAGCGGCTCGGACACCAGCCCCAATAACAACGGCCCGGAATGTTGATCCGGCAACGCACGCAACCCCCAACGCAGCGTCTCGCCGACATGCTCGCCCGCCTGACCGTTAAGGCCCGGCAATTGCGGGACGTGCCAATGTTCTGGCAGAGCCAGGGTCAGGGCCAGTGGTTGCCCCTGGCTGCGAGCTTCAGAAAGCCGGAACTGGAAATGCCCACCTTCCACTGTGCTGATCCTGCCGGGTTCGTTGCCCGCACCGGCCAGGCTCACAGCCCACCCCGCCAAACGACGCTCCCCCGGATCCGGCTGGCCGTTAAACGCCAGGGCCGGCTCCCCGGCGCCGTTGTCGTCGAACAGCTGCCCGGTAATCCAGTGGCCCGCCGGCCGACAACGATAGCCCGCCACTACACCCGAAACCGGTAACGGGCGCAGAGCCGGCATGATGCCATCCCGGGCCGCCAGCGGCTGGCCTGCCCCGCCAGCGCCCCCGGCACCGCCACCCGCGCCACCGGTTTGCTCAATGCTTGCCGATACCGTCGTTGCCGTAGGCGCATCCAGCCAGAGCGTCCCACCGGCACCGCCACCGCCGCCAATGGCCTCCGTCCGGCCTGTACCTATGATCACGCGCCCCGGCAAACCACTCAGATCCAGCAGGCCCTCGCCCACAAGCCGCGCAGTCCGAATCACCAGCAGGCCGCCACCCGATCCCCCGTTTCCTCCCTCGCCGTTGCGCTTGGCAGCCGCTCCGCCGCCGCCGCCCAGTATCCAGCCTGCCACCGCCGGGTGGCCTCCCTCACCGCCACCCTGCTCCGGCGCACCCTGTTCACCGGCGCCACCATTACCGCCGCCACCGCCGTTACCCAACTGCTGGTGCGCCAGATCCAGCCCATTGCCCCCACCACCGGCATTGGCGGGCGCGCCCCTGGCCATATCGCCCTGGGGGTAGCCCAGCGTCGCAGCGGGCAATAGCAGTAAAGGGGTGCCAGCAAGGCCCTCCCCCTTGCTGCCATGGTGGCCATAGCCCGCCGCCTGATCGTCCACACTGGGCGTGCTGTAGCGCCAGTCATCCGGCCGCCCCAACGCCCCCTGCAACGACACCGCCGGCGCCCCGCGGAAACCCGTGCCGCGCACCGACAGGGTGTGGCCATTGAGGTCCAGCTGGCGGCGCACATCCACTGCCAATACCCCACCGGTGGTGCCATTCCAGGGCAACGCCGCCACATCCTGCTCCAGGCTCAGGCTGTCGAATTGTGGCACCCGCACCAGCTGCCAGCGCCGACGGCCCTGTTCCTCGTTAGCCGGGGCATTGTCATAATGATGGAGCAGCCCACCCCCCGGGCCCGCGCCGAGGATGCGCACCTGATCGGCATCCACCCGCTCGATGCGCACCCACTCTTGCGCCCAGTTTGCAGGCGTATCGCCACGCACCTGACCGTAGGCCGGGGAATTCGATGTGTTGATGGGGGCGCCCTGAACCTGCATTAACAGGGCGAGATCGCCGGGCTGCAGCACAGCCCGGCCACGGGAATGGGACAACGTCAGAGTACGCGTGCCCGGGGGCAACGCCTGGTTGTCCGGACCGGAAAAATAACCATTGATGGTGCTGCCAGACAACATGGCACCGTCACGCCCCGGTTCGGCACATAGCGCCGCGCCTACCGGATGCGGCAGCAGCAGGCAGCCCAGTATCAGCGCGGCGGATCGAGCCAGTCGGCGGTAGTGTTGTTGCAACGGAACCATCCGGCAATACTGTAGCGTTCCCGGGTAGCTGCCAAGACTTCGTGGGGAATTTTCTCGCTGAGGAACGCCACCAGCGTCCCCGCACGGGGCTCCACCTCAGTGGCCACACGGGTTGCATCCGCCTCCGGCCAGATACGCAGGCGCCCACCCCATTCGCTTTGCCAGTTATCGTTGAGATAAAGCACCACAGACAGCAAACGGCCATTGTTGCCGTTAAAGGCATCCACGTGGCGCTGGTAGAAATCCCCCGGCCCGTAAATGGCAAAATGGGATTCCAGCTCGAACAGGCCCATGAAGAGCTCGCGATTGACCGCCAGCCGCAGGCTTTCCAGCCCTTCAAACAACTGGCACTGGGCCAGCGAATCGCCTTTGAGCCAGCAGGTGCGGTCGCTGCGAACGCGGGTATCCTTCTGGTGTTCCTGGCGACGGCCAATGCCGGCAAGGCGAAACTCGCCGTGCTGGTCCTTGTAACACGCCTCCTCGCGCAAGGCCCGCACCAGCGCCGCCGGGAAATAGCCGGGCGCCACCGCGAAACCCTGCCGGGCCAGCCCATCAATCAGGCCATCGAGTGGGCTGCCGCCCACCCCGCCCAACAGATCCGCATTATCATGCACTGGCTGTGCCCTCTCGCTGTTAGTGCAACGCCCCACCGGCGTCAGGATCAAAGTCGTCTGGCCATAGCAGCCAACCTTCCTCCTGGCATTCATCCAGCAATTGCGAGGTGGCATCCACCGTCGCCTGCACAAAATAGATGAACTGCTCGAAGGTCACCCCATTACGCCCCAGTAGCAGATCGCACACCACCAGGCGGGGCAGGGAATCATCGTTCACGTCCAGAAACAGCTTCACCGACGGATACGCCATGTTGAGCCGGCTCAATTCCGCCTGTACTGCAAACAAAGCGGCCGGGCGCACTTCCAGTTCACTGGTCAGCAAGATGCCATCGTCCTCCACGAACAGCCGCGCATCCACCACCCCTTCACGGCCCTGCAACTCAGACAGGTGCAGCGCATGGCAGTGCTCACAGATATAGTGCTGGATATTGGCCTGCTGCAACCAGCGTTTTACCTGGTCCGCATCCGCGTTCACGACGCCTAACATGACATTCTCCTCAGGCCCGCCATCACGCGGGTTTCTTGCCGGTCGCGAATCATCTGCCATTCGCCGGGAAAAAGAAATAGCCACCCGGCCACCACTTTGGGTCATTCATCCCTGAATACCCGCTGGGTAAGATGGGGTTTCGTGCCTGATTGCCTGAAAGGAATAAAAGAATGACAACTCCCCATGTGGCCTTCCGCTCCAGTGACAGCCTTCATCAGCGTACTGATGCCTTTATCCAGCGCATGAACGGTGGCGCCAAACGCCCGGAACCCAAGGAAATTGAGGCCATCATGGCCCAGTTTATCGAGGAAGCCCTGGCCGCCTTCATCACCCGCGCAGCGCAGGCTGCGGATCTGAGCCCCGGCATGTTCAAAGTGGTCAACATGACCTGCAGCACCATCAGCAAAACCACTCACCTGGTGATCGGCCGCAGTGCGAAAAAAATGGACCTGACGCAGAACCAGGCCGCCGCCGACTATATGGATCAGGTACGTCACCCTGCCACCGACGGCGACCACTGGTATGTGGCCTTCCCCGTCAGCGAAGCGCACTGCGCCCAGTGCAAGGACGTCATCCGCTTATGCCAGGAGGGAGAAGAAGACAAGGCCCGCCGCGAACTGGCTGCCTACCTGCTCACGCTCACCGATGAAGCGATCGACTGGTACTTCCAGCGCCCCATGGCCCTGCTAGGTTTCGGTCCGGTGCTGCGCAAAGTCGCCAACGTGGGCGTGGAAACCACCCGCAAGGCCAGCCGTAGCCTGATCAGCAACCTGATCCCCAAGCTGGGGCCGGAGCAGCTGCTCGCCTCGGCGCAGTATCAGGAGAGCATGCTGCTCTCCTTTCCCCCTCGCACCCGCTAAGACAACCCCCCGGCTGACGTTGCACTGACATGGAAGTGCAACGTCGTTTTCCTTTATCCGCTACACGGCCTACACAGTGCATCTCTTTTGATAACAAATACTTACACTTGCCGGGTCTTGTAGGCTAACTTCACCAAGTTTTTACAAAACTACTTATTCAACGGATTGCGCAGCAACTACACAGCTCTCTACTATCAAATTGGTATTACATCACAAAAAAACGAGGAGTGAGCCGTGTCTTTGCGCCATGCCATACTTGTCCTGCTACAAGACCAGGAAGCCAGCGGTTACGACCTCGCTCGCGAATTTGCCAACAGTATTGGGCTGGTATGGAACGCCACCCACCAGCAGATTTATCTGGAGCTGGGGAAGCTCAACGACCAGAGCATGGTGAAATATCGCCATATCCCCCAGGACGGCAAACCGGACAAAAAACTGTACCGGATCACGGATGAAGGACGCGACGAGTTAATTCGCTGGCTTCGCAAGCCAGCCGCACCACCACGCATCCGCGATGCGTTCATGGTCAAGATTGCCGGCGGCGATCTGTCCGACAGTGCGTCCATACTCCGAGAGCTGGACGACCAGGCCGATCTGCGCCGTGAACGGCTAAACACCTTCGAGTCACTGGCCAGCAAACTGGATGACACCAGCCGCGACCGTGACCTGTTTACCTACCTGACCCTGCGCCGGGGCATCCTTGATCAACAAGCCTGGCTGCACTGGGCTGACGAGGTTCGCAGTGCCCTGAAAAAACGTGAAGAACGACCCGTATCGGTGCCTACATCGGTGTAATGACCCACAACGCAACAGACACCCTGCTCCGCCAGCTCGGCTGGCTGGTTCAGGCTCCCGCCCTGTTGCCCTGCACCCCCTTTCTGGATGCCGGACACCTGCTGCAGCGAGAGCTGCAAGCAGATCCGGCATTACTTCATCGTGCCGCTGCTCAATTACAGAGCCACTCCGCCCCACGGCGCCTGGGGCTGATCTTCGAGCAGTGGGTCGCCGCCCTGGTGGATGCCAGCCCGGGGCTGGAGCGCATTGCCAGCAACCTGCCCATTCGCGAGCAAGGACGCACCCTGGGCGAGCTGGACATGCTGATCCGTGACCGACTGAGCGGCGAACTGTGGCACTGGGAGTTGGCGCTCAAGTTCTACCTGGCCACCGCCGAGCAATGGTATGGCCCCAATCGCCACGACACCCTGGCCCGCAAGGCGCATCACCTCTACCAACAGCAACTGCCTCGCTCGCAATCGGACATTGCCCGCACCCAGCTGGCCGAACAAGGCTGGGAGGTGCACGGGCAGGCTCTACTGACCCGCGGCAGGCTCTTCTACCATCGCGCTATCCCTCCCACCGGTGTGAAACCAAACCCCGGGCACGAGCGAGGCTGGTGGCGCACCACCGACGAGCTGGAGGACGGCCCCTGGTCAATCATTGAACGCCCGTGCTGGCCCACCCCTTTTATGTCAGACAAAGGTACCAATTTCGTTGATCGCGCCACCGTGATTGACTATGTTGAAGGCCATTCACGCGCGCTCATGGTCACGGGCCCTCACCATGACCAACCGGGCTTCATTGTTCCTGTCAGCTGGCCAACCCCATGACATTTCAACAACAACCGCCGGCACTGGTGGACAACCAGGGTCGAGTTGCTTTCGGTGTGTTCCCGGAAACCGTGGCAAACATTAACGGCCGTGCGGCGGATTACCGCACGCCCATGGGCAAACCGGCCTCTTCCTTTGCCCGGCATTTTCATTACAAGCAGTTCCAGTATTTCGGCATCATCAGTGATGAGCTGCTGGCCGGCTGCGCTTTTGCCCATACCGGCTACCTGGGCATGGCCTTTTTCTACCTGTTTGAACCACAAACCGGCGCCCTGCACGAATACACCTGGCGCTCCCCCCTGGGCAGGGACCTGCGCATGTCGGCATCGCCGCAACAGGGCGAAAGCGTATTCCGGCAAAAAAACGTGGATATCCGACTGGGCTACCAGCAGGACGACCAGGGAGCATTGAGCAAAAGCCTGTCAATCAAACTGGATGGTCTGACACTGGATGCTCATATGAACGAGGGCCCGGCATACCAGCCCATGTCCCTGTGCACCCGCACCGGTATTAACGGCTGGGTTTATGCCAACAAGGTAGCCGGCAAAGCCGTCACCGGCTCATTACAACGTCAGGGCAAACACACTGACCTGAGCGCCATCGACGCCAACGGCCACCATGATTTTTCCGCCGGTTATATGCGCCGTGAAACGTTCTGGAACTGGGCCTGCCTGTCTACCCGGGTTGGTGATACCCGGGTCGGGCTTAACCTGTCCTGTGGTGTCAATGAGACAACCTTTTCCGAAAACTGCCTGTGGATCGATGATGTCATGGTCCCCACCGGCGGAGTGATATTTGATTACAACCGTGACGAGCTGATGCAACCCTGGACAATCCGCAGCCTGTGCGGCCGGGTACACCTTCAGTTCACCCCCAACGGAAACCACAAAGAGCGCCTCAACCTGGGCCTGTTTGCCAGCAACTTCAACCAGCTGTTTGGTCACTTCGATGGCGAGCTTCGCCTGGATGACGGGCGCCGCCTGCCAATCGAACGCCACTACGGTTTTGTCGAGGAGCAGTACGCAAAATGGTAGATCAACAACGCGATGCCAGCGAGGAGACCCTCCAGCCGCCCGCACCGGAAAAATTCAACGAAAAAGTCCGCCGGGGATGCTTCTGGGTAGTGCAATACTGGCGCGAACTGTTCAACTTCAAGTTCGATAAATACATGATCATCCAGGTCATGCCGGGGGTCTACGGCATTGCCCTTGCCGCCATCGCCATGGGCCTGCTGTACCTGTGCGTGGAAGCCTTTATGGCATCCACCTGGCGCGGTATTTTTTACTTCTTCTTCGCCGCACCACTCACCTTCCTGGTCGCGGCATCGGTACTGCGAGCCCTGCTCGAGTTCTACATGGTGGTGTTCAAGATTTCCGAACATGTGGATGAGCTGGTGGGCTTGCGTGACACGGTGGATCGCCTGTCCGGCATCAGCGACAGTGTCGATGAAATGGTTGCCGTAACCCGTCGCATTCCTTTCTGGCGTGCCCTTTCCGGGGGCCGCCCGCGCCCGGAGAAAAAAGCGCCTGCAGACAGCCATAAAGACGACAAGAAATAACGGC
>NZ_DS989915.1:1074648-1085275 GCF_000155615.1 Alcanivorax sp. DG881
GCTAATCGGCAACGCTATTTTTCCTGCGTAGCTTCCAGTGCAGTCAGCAACAAACGCTGGAAAATATGCTCACGCACCCCATCCGGATCCGTCAGCGCCATACGATCCAGTTGCGCCGCAAACTCGGTTGGACTGCCTTCGTTGAACAAGGCTTTCCGGCCCAGCTTCAAATACTCCTTGTGGCTGACTTTCTCTTTCAGCCAGGTGAGCGCCGTCATCAAACGCTGCTCTACCTCGGTGAAATCCGTGCCCAACGGGAAAACCGGGAAGCTTTCCTTGCCGTACTGTTCGGCAATCTCATGAAGATGCTCAGGATTATTGCGACGGTGCGCCTCGGGAATCTGATAATCCTGGCGCAGCTTCCCCGCCGCCTGGGCCTGCTCCATCAGCTCCACCTGGAAACGGCTATCGGCCACGTTCAGCATGGCCATGACCACTTCTTCATCGGTCTTGCCACGCAGATCCGCCACACCATATTCGGTAACGACCATATCGCGCAGATGTCGGGGAATGGTGTTGTGCCCATAGCTGAACACCACATTACTCATGGCCTCACCACCGCGCTCGCGCCATGCCCGCACCATCAAAATGGAACGCGCGCCTTCCAGCTCATGGGCCTGGCTGACGAAGTTATATTGCCCGCCCACACCACTAAGCACGCGACCGTCTTCAATCTGGTCCGAGGCCACGGCGCCCAGCAAGGTGACCGTGAACGCGGTATTGATAAAACGCGCATCCTGACGCTGCAAACGATTCAGGGTTTCATCACCGTAAAGGTGATTGATGAAACTGATGCGCGTCATGTTAATTCTGTCGCGCTCCTGGTCCGTCATCTCCCGCAAGCGTGCGTAGAAATCCCGGGGCCCCAGGAAAAAGCCACCGTGCATCACCACACCACCGGTCAGGCTTTCGCCGAACACCGCTTTCAGGGCTTCACGGGTGGTGCGATCGTCCAGATCATTGGGCACGGTCACGTCATTGGGCAGCTGTAGCTCATCACCGTGTTTGCTAATGCCGTCGCGGAAAATGCCGAACCGTTTCAGGGTACGCAGCTGCGCGCGATCCAGCCGCCGGCTGATCGCCGATTGCTCGCGCAGGGCATCCAGCAGCGCCAGCCCCGGCGTTGCCGGATTGTGCATTTCCAGGCGCTGCAGTGGTGCCCAGTCATATACCGGGCGGCGAATGATGCCATCGTCGATCAAGGTCAGCAGGCCATGGGTCATCATTTCGCTGCAACCGTAGAGGCCCTCACGAAAAACGCCTGTGCCCCCTTCCCGCTGAATCAAGGCATCATGCTCCGGCGGCACAGTCCAGGCCTTCAGCGCATTCAGGTAGCGGGGGTTATCCTGTTCGCGCAGCCGCAGATGATGCACCAGCGCATCGCCCAGGGCACCGATACCGATTTGCAAGGTACCGCCATCGCGCACCAGCGTGCTGGCGTGCAGCCCGACAAAATGATCCTGAATATTTACTGGCATATTCGGAGTGCTGAACAGGCGGGTATGACCTTCCGGGTCATCCACCAACAGGTCCATCTCCGGCAGCCAGTCATCCACCCGGGCATCGTTCCCCATAAACGGCAGGTCCCGATGTACCTGCCCCACGGCCACGATGGTTTCACCGGCTTCTCGGCGCGCCTTGAGCAAGGGCATCAGATCGAGCGTTACTTCCGGGTTGCAGGAAAAACTGTACTCGTCGTTACCGTCCACCTGCCGGTGAGCCAGCAATTGCGCCACCACATTCACGCCTCGTGCGTTAAGGTCCCGCGCCACATGCGTGTAGTTGCTGCTGATGTAATGTTGCTGGGCTACGTCACTGCCCAGCATGCTGCCGGGCTGCACGAAAAATTCGAACACCCGAATGTTGGCGGGCAGGTTTCCACGCTTTTGCGCCGCCAGGTAGGTCAACGCTTCATAATCACCGAACAAGCGATCCGCAAAGGGATTAAGAAAACGTTTCTCCAGCTCGCTGCCGGCCCCCGGTTTGCCCAGGGACAAGGCCGTATAGATATCCAGGCTCAGGGACGGGTCCGCTTCCACGCGTGCATAAAGTGCGTTCACAAACCGGTTGGGCTTACCCAGCCCCAGCGGCATGGCCAGGCGAATCTCGCCACCGGTGGCCTCAATGACCCGATCCACCGCCTGCTCTACCTGATTGATTCGATCCGTCACGACCTCTCCTTGTCATTCATTCAGCGCCATTCATGCATTAGCGCCATTCAATGGCTGGCGGTGCTGGACACCAGCGTGACCAGCACCACACCCGCAATAATAAAACCCATGCCCAGCATGGCGGGTAAATCCGGGGTTTGTTTGAAAAACAGCGCCCCCACCAGGGCAATCAGTACGATACCCACTCCAGCCCATACCGCATAGGCTATCCCCATGGGAATAGTGCGCAAGGTCTGGGAAAGCGCATAAAACGCAACGCAATAGCCCAGCACCGTCGTCACCGATGGCCACAACCGGGTGAACCCCTGGGACGCATTCAGCGCCGAGGTAGCCACCACTTCAGCCACAATGGCGATAGATAAATACAGGTAACCCATAGGGACTCCGCAACAATCGGGCGAGTGATCAGACCGGACATTCAGGCCGAAGGGGCAACCTGTAGCTGATTCAGCAACGTCTCCCAGTGTGCCAGCAGTCGGGACGGGAAGTCAGCCTGAGGATGGCGCACAATCAGTACCAGGCGCGAGTCGGCATCCTGGTCCGGCCACCGGTTCTGTGGTGTCATCTCCGGTGCCTGTTGCGCCACCCACTGCACCAGCATGGGACCGTCCAGCCCGTTCACCTGCAACAGCCCTTTCACTCGCACCAATGCATCGCCACATTGTGCCTGCAGCTGCTGGAGCGCGGCCTGCCATAATGGCCAGTCGAGCCCATGGGGCCAGCGCAGCGAGGCACTGAACAGATTATGGCGGGACGCCTGCTTCTCCGCGGGGACCAGCGCAAGCGACTGAGCGGCAAGCGCCGCTCCCCCCACAGGGGCGAACAGGCCGGTCACCCGGCAACGACGCGGAAACGATTCATCGAGCAAGCTCGCGTCAGGAAAGTCGGCATCCAGCCGGTATTGCCGCGCCGTTGCATTCAGGTCATGCAGCTGCGCCTGCAACGCCTGCACGGCGGCGGGCTCGGCCTGTTCCGCCTTGGAAAGCAGCAGCGCATCGGCGCTGTGGATTTGCTCCAGGACTTCCGGGTGCGCAGCAATGGCATCGGCACCGGCGCGGGCATCGACCACGGTCAGCACCGACTGGCAGACAAAGCGCTTTTTCAGCCAGGGGTCCTGCTCCAGTGGCGCCACCACACCAAAGGGCTCCGCCGCGCCGGTGGTTTCGATCACCACCGTCGTGAATGCGGGAATATCGCCGTTCTTGCGAGCCATGAACAGGTTACGCAACGTGGTGGACAGGGAGCCCTGAATTACGCAGCACAGGCAACCTCCGGCCAGCAACGAGACCGACACCCCGTCGGTGCCGGTGAGATGCTGGTCGATACCGATATCGCCCAGCTCGTTGATGATCAGGGCTACATCGCGGCGCTCGCTCAGCCAGCGGTTGAGCAGTGTGGTCTTGCCACTGCCCAGAAAGCCGGTGAGCACCACCACCGGAATCCGTTCTTCCACGGTAATCAGCCCAGCGACCAGGGCAACTGCTCGCCGGCAAAGAACGGCACCACCGGCTCACCGGCGGCGTCGATCACGGCGGGTACGTCCCAGGGTTTACGTTGCAGGGTCACAGTGTCGGTGTGGCGCGGCAGCCGGTAGAAGTCGGCACCAAAGTGGCTGGCGAACCCTTCCAGTTTATCCAGGGCGTTGTGCTGCTCCAGGAAGGTGGCATACAGCGGCAGTGCCGCTCGCGCGGAGTAACAGCCCGCGCAGCCACAGGCCGCTTCTTTCTTGTTACGGGCGTGCGGTGCGGAATCCGTGCCCAGAAAGAAACGGCTGTGGCCGTCAATCACCGCTTTCTGAATGGCTTCCTGATGCTGGCGCCGCTTGAGAATCGGCAGGCAATAATTGTGCGGGCGCACGCCACCCACCAGCAGATCGTTGCGGTTCATCAACAAGTGCTGGGGGGTCACTGTCGCTGCGGTCAGCGCGTTGGCTTCGCGCACAAAGTTGACGCCTTCCGAGGTGGTCACGTGTTCAAACACAATACGCAACGCCGGAAACTGGCTGCGGATCGTATTCAGGTAGCGATCAATAAATACCTTTTCACGGTCGAAAATATCGATGTCCGCATCGGTCACTTCCCCATGTACCAGCAGCGGCACATCGTGCTTTTCCATGGCCTCGTACAGGTGGGTAATTTTGCCCGGATCGGTGACGCCACTGGCAGAGTTGGTGGTCGCGCCGGCGGGATACAGCTTGAACGCATGCACAAAATCACTGTTGGCCGCGCGTTCCACTTCCTCCACCGGGGTGCTGTCGGTGAGATATAGCACCATCAATGGCTCAAAACTCACCCCTGCTGGCACCTGCGCCATGATGCGCTCACGATACTCTGCGGCCTGGGCCACCGTGTTCACCGGCGGGTTCAGGTTGGGCATCACGATGGCACGACCGAATACATTGGCCGTGGCCGGCACGGTTTCCGCCAGCAAATCACCGTCGCGGAAATGCAGATGCCAGTCGTCAGGACGGGCAATGGTCAGGGTATCGGTCATGGCGTCACCTTCTTTACCGTGGAGATTCGTGGGGCGTTTCGGGGGCGTAGTGTAGCGCAAGTTGGTGTCGAGGCAGAGCACGAGGAATATGAGAACCGCGCTTGCGGGCGACATCTGTCCGGAACAACAGAGTCGCCAGCAGCAAGAACAAGCGCCACAAACAAAAACGCCCCGCATTGCGGGGCGTTTTCTAATATGGCGGAGAGGGCGGGATTCGAACCCGCGATACAGTTTCCCGTATGGCTCCTTAGCAGGGAGCTGGTTTCAGCCACTCACCCACCTCTCCGGAATGCGGTACTGCTTGTGGTTTGGTGGTGAACGCTCTTAATCGGCGCTGTCACCAAACTCGCCGCGCATCATAACGATTTTGCGAACAAAATACAGCTCAAAAATCAGGCAGACTCGCTATCTGACGATTTTTCGTGCTGAATTCGCTGATAAATTTCTTCACGGTGTACGGCAACTTCTTTCGGTGCGTTCACACCGATACGAACCTGATTGCCTTTTACACCCAGCACAGTGACGGTCACTTCGTCACCGACCATCAGGGTCTCACCAACTCGACGCGTAAGAATTAACATAATGATCCCTCCTGGGGTCCTTTCATTTCCGTGAGCGCTTTCCGTACCTGAGGCTCGCGGGTTGCCGTCCGTGACGACTCCTTGGTGCAGAGACCATTTACCCACCCCTGGCACGGGGCCGGTAGTATGCCTGAATCAGATTCTCAAGTCTTGCCGTGAGAGGGGCTAGACCAACCGGTCGTCGCCCCATACCTACCTGACGGTATGCCGATCAGGAGCCGGGCTGATCCAGCTCGAACTCGGAGTGCAGGGCACGCACTGCCAGCTCCAGGTACTTCTCGGCAATGACCACGGACACCTTGATCTCGGAGGTGGAAATCATCTCGATGTTCACCCCTTCGTTGGCCAGAGCTTCGAACATCTTGGAGGCCACACCCGCGTGAGAGCGCATACCCACACCCACCAGGGAGACCTTGGCAATCTTGTCGTCACCGATGATTTCCGGGTTACCCAGCTCTTCGGAGGCGTTGCGCAGGGCTTCCTGGGCACGGACGAAATCGTTGCGATGCACGGTGAAGGTAAAGTCGGCGGCGCCGTCCTTGCCCACGTTCTGCACGATCATGTCCACTTCGATGTTTTCTGCGCTCACCGGACCGAGGATCTTGTAGGCGATGCCCGGAGTATCCGGGGCGCCACGCACGATGATCTTGGCTTCATCACGGGTAAAGGCAATTCCGGAGATTACCGGCTTTTCCATATCAACCTCGTCTTCGACAGAAATAAGAGTCCCAGGGCCATCCTGGAAACTGGACAAGACACGCAGCGGCACATTGTATTTGCCGGCGAATTCCACAGCACGGATCTGCAGGACCTTGGAGCCCTGACTCGCCATCTCCAGCATTTCCTCAAAGGTAATGCTGTCCAGGCGACGGGCGTTATCCACCACACGGGGGTCGGTGGTATAGACGCCATCCACATCGGTATAGATCTGGCACTCGTCCGCTTTCAACGCAGCAGCCAGCGCCACCGCCGTGGTATCCGAGCCACCACGACCCAGCGTGGTAATGTTGCCGTCACCATCGACACCCTGGAAACCGGCCACCACCACCACACTGCCGCCATCAAGATCGGCGCGCACTTTCTTGTCGTCGATCTCTTCGATACGGGCTTTAGAGTAAGCATTATCGGTGCGCAGGGGAATCTGGCTGCCGGTATAGGAACGGGCGTTGAGACCCTGCTTCTGCAGTGCCATGGACAGCAAGGCAATGGTGACCTGCTCGCCGGTAGACACCAGCACGTCCATTTCCCGTGGAGAGGGTTTGTCGGTAACGCCGTTGGCCAGCTCAATGAGCCGGTTGGTTTCCCCGCTCATGGCGGAGACTACGACGACCACCTGGTCACCCTGTTTATGGAAGCCAGCTACCTTCTCGGCAACGGCCTGGATGCGTTCGACCGTACCCACTGAGGTACCGCCGTATTTCTGCACGATAAGAGCCATAAAGTCGCTTTTTCTGCAAAAAAGAGCGCGCTACCTTAACAGAAACGCGCCGGGATTTCATGTTGAGGTGGTATGGCGGACCTGATCTGTGACCTTTTCCGCCCCCAAAGTGGGTTTTTCAGGCCAGAAATACCCGGTATTTCCAGCCCAGTCGCCCTACCCGGCCACCCAGCCCTTTACACTTTCCAGTGCCCCGGGCAATGCAGCAGGATTATTACCGCCACCCTGGGCCATATCCGGGCGACCGCCGCCACGACCGTCCACTTGCTCGGCCACGAACTTGAGCAGGTCACCCGCTTTGTATCTGGCGGTCAGGTCCTTGGTGACACCCGCCACCAACGCGACTTTATCGCCTTCCACTGCGGCCAGCAGAATCACCGCGGAGCCCAGCTTGTCTTTCAGCTTGTCCATGGTGACCCGCAACGTCTTGCTATCGGCACCGTCGATTTGTGTCGCCAGTACCTTCACGCCGTTAACATCCTGCACTTCGCTGGTCAGGTCGCCGCCGGCGCCACTGGCCAGCTTTTGCTTGAGGCGTTCAATTTCCTTTTCCAGCTCACGCACTTTCTGTGCCTGGCTGCGCACCCGATCGGCGGCGTTGTCCGGTGAGCTTTTCACCGTGGCGGCGATCTCGCTGAGCGCTCGCTCCTGCTGGCGCATCACCGCCAGCGCGTGTTCACCGGTCACGGCTTCGATACGGCGCACACCGGCAGCCGCAGAGGCTTCCAGGGTAATACGGAACAACCCGATATCACCGGTACGGTTCACGTGGGTGCCACCACACAGCTCCTTGGAGAAACCGTCACTGCCCATGCTCAGCACGCGCACCTGATCATCGTATTTCTCGCCGAACAGCGCCATGGCGCCCGCTTCACGGGCAGCGTCAATGTCCATCAATTCGGTGGTCACTGCGGTGTTGGCCAGAATCTGGCGATTCACCAGAATCTCGATCTGCTCACGCTGGGCTTCGCTGACGGCTTCACCATGGGAGAAGTCAAAGCGCAGATAGTCGGCCGCCACCAGCGAACCTTTCTGCTGCACATGCTCGCCCAACACGTCACGCAGGGCAGCATGCATCAGGTGTGTAGCGGAATGGTTGCGCATCACCGCACGGCGACGATCCACATCCACATAGGCCGACACCTTGCTGCCCACCGTCAGGGTGCCGCTTTCCAGCTTGCCCACATGCACATGGGCCGCCTGGCGCTTGCGGGTATCGGTGACCAGGAAGCGGGTTTCACTGTCATCGCCTCCCATCAAGGCACCGGTGTCTCCCACCTGGCCCCCGGATTCGGCATAGAACGGCGTGCGCGCCAGTACCACCATGCCTTCTTCGCCGGCATTAAGCGTTTCTACCGCGTCGCCATCCTTGTACAGGGCGACAACCGCATCGTCATCGGCCAACTTTTCGTAACCGGAGAAATCGGTCACCGCATCAATATTCAGGCGGTCGCTGTAGTCGTTGGCGAAACTGCCCGCCCCACGCGCCCGTTCTCGCTGTGCAGCCATGGCAGTTTCGAAGCCGTCCATGTCTACAGTCAACGCACGCTCACGGGCCACGTCAGCGGTCAGGTCCGGCGGAAAACCGTGGGTGTCGTACAGGTTGAACAGCACCTCACCGGGCAGCACCTTGCCATCGAGTTGCTCAATGGCGCTTTCCAGCACTTTCATGCCTGCGGCAAGGGTGCGGCCAAACTGCTCTTCTTCCGCCAGCAGGGCTTTTTCGATGCGGGCCTGCTCGCGACCTAATTCCGGGTAGGCCTCACCCATCTGCTCGACCAGCGCGGACACCATCGTCGAGAAGAACGGCTTGTCCTGCCCCAGCTTGTGGCCATGGCGAAGAGCTCGACGAATGATGCGGCGCAGCACATAGCCACGCCCTTCGTTGGACGGAATTACCCCATCGCAGATCAGGAAACTGGCCGAACGGATATGGTCGGCAATCACGCGCAGTGACTTCTCTTCCAGGTCTTGGCAACCGGTGGCTTTTGACGCAGCCTGCAGCAGGGCCTGGAACAGATCGATCTCGTAGTTGGAATGCACGCCCTGCAATACTGCCGCAATACGCTCCAGGCCCATGCCGGTATCTACACTTGGCTTGGGCAGCGGCTGCAATTCGCCATCCGGCTGGCGATCGTACTGCATGAACACCAGGTTCCAGATCTCGATATAGCGGTCCAGATCTTCGCCCTCGGATCCCGGTGGCCCACCGGGCACATGCGCCCCGTGGTCATAGAAAATTTCCGAGCTTGGGCCACAGGGGCCGGTGTCGCCCATCTGCCAGAAGTTGTCTTCGTCCAGCCGGGAGAAACGCTCAGCGCTGACCCCCATTTCCTTGAGCCAGATATCCGCCGCTTCATCGTCGGACACGTGCACCGTGACCCACAGACGATCTTCCGGCAGCCCCAGGGTGCCCGTCAGGAACTCCCAGGCAAACTTGATGGCTTCGCGCTTGAAGTAATCACCGAAGCTGAAGTTACCCAACATCTCGAAGAAGGTGTGGTGACGTGCCGTATAACCCACGTTTTCCAGGTCGTTGTGCTTGCCACCGGCGCGGACACAACGCTGGGAGCTGGTTGCACGGGTGTAATCCCGGGATTCACGGCCCAGAAACACATCCTTGAACTGGTTCATGCCCGCGTTGGTAAACAACAGGGTCGGGTCATTGTGGGGCACCAGCGAGGAGGACGGCACCTTGGTGTGTCCCTGGCTGGCGAAGTAATCCAGAAAGGCCTGGCGTAGTTCAGCACTCTTCATAGGAGAAACAATCATTGGCTGGCTGTCAGAGAGGGCCGAGTATAGCGCCCTCAAGGCCCGGTTGCGATGGGGTTTAGGGGCAAGAGCGAGTTGAAAGTTCAAAGTTGAAAGGCGCGAATCTACTGCAGTGCTGTCCGGGTTAGCCTGAGCCGCGCCGCAATCATAGGAATATACCTCACCAGACCGGAATCGCATCTACTTGGGGAAACACCACCGAAGCCCTCCCCGCACTTTTCAACTTTGAACTTTCAACTTTAAACTCAGCCCTTGATCGCCGCCGCCAGACACACCGCCAGCACCATCACCAGCAGGATGCGTTTGAGTACACGGGGGGAAACCTTGTGCGCGAACCCCACACCCAGCCGCACGCCCAGCAGGCTACCCAGCGCAACGACCAGCCCCGGCAACCAGGCAACCTGATCGCGGGCCACGAAGATCCCCAGGGCAAGCACGGTAAAACTGCCAGTGATCGCCAGTTTCAGGGCATTACTGCGTAGCAGGTCATACTGCAGTTGCCCGACCAGCACCGCCAGCAGCACAAAACCCACTCCGGCCTGCACAAAACCGCCATAGGCACCGGCCAGAAACAGGCCGAGCCACCCGGACAGGCTCGCGTTCGGGGATAGCGGGATCGCATCCGGCCCCGGCGACACTTGCGCCGGACGCAGCACCATCAGCAAAGCCACCACCACCAAGGTCGTCAGCAGAACCGGTTTGAGGATGGTTTCCGGAAGAAACGCCGCCGCCACGGCGCCCACCAGGGTGCCCAGCAGGCTCGGTACCAGAATCGCCGGTAAGGCGGCGAAGGGCATGGTTCCCCGTTTGTTGAACTGGCGAACCGCTTCCGCGCTCTGAATCAGCACCGCCACCCGCATGGTGCCGTTGGCCAGCGCAGCGCCCATGCCCGTGAGCATCAACAACGGCAGGATCAACAGGCCACCGCCCCCGGCCAGGGTATTGATAAACCCCGCCAGTACACCGGCGCCCAGTAGCGCTGCCGCTAACCAGGGGTCTGAAAGATATTCCATGGGGTTCCCAGTCCGGGCTCACAAAGCACAAGGATACCCTGCCCCACCCGCCAGCAAAAACGCGTTGAGGACACTGACTTGTATAAGCGCCCCGTAGGAGCGTCGCTGGCGGCGCGATTCATCCCTCGATCAAGAACAGCTGCACCACAGAAAGCAACG
>NZ_DS989915.1:1085378-1109692 GCF_000155615.1 Alcanivorax sp. DG881
AGCGCAGTGGCAGGGATTCGGTTCACTCCGCGTTTTAGCGAACACCCCGGAACAAGCAGCGATCAGTCCAAATCGTCTTGCGGGACGTCCAGCGCCGCAAAACTTTGTTCGGCATCAAACCCCCTGCTTTGCAGAAAGCGCAGCTGTTTGGCCTTTTCTTTCTGGTCAGTGGGGTAGTGCCGAAAGCGTCGGGCGCGAACCTCTCGGGCCAGGGCAAACCAGTCTACCTCCGCATTCTCCAGCGCTTCGGCGATCCAGTCGTTTTGCACACCTTTGAGCTGAAGTTCCTGGCGAATACGCAAGGCGCCCTGGCCGCGCTCAATGCGGGCACGCACAAAAAAACCGGCAAAGCGCCGGTCATCAATAAAGCCGTGTTCTTCACACCAGGCGAGCACGGCGGCCAGCGCCGGCTGGTCACCCAGCCGCTGCTGCAGCTTGGTGACCAGTTCGCGACGGGCATGATCGCGCCGGGCCAGCAGGGCAACCGCCCGCTGGCGCAGCTCGGCCTCCGTCAGCGGCTCACTCATCGTCAGCCGCAGCTTCCTCTTCCACCGGCGCTTCAGCGGTGGGGTCCGGCAGCAAGCGCGCCCGGATTTCCGTCTCGATTTCTTCGGCAATGGCCGGGTTCTCACGCAGGTACTCACAGGCATTCTGCTTGCCCTGGCCGATCTTGTCGCCCTTGTAGGCGTACCAGGCGCCAGACTTGTCTACCAGGCCCTGCTGTACACCCAGATCCAGCACTTCGCCTAGCTGGTTGATGCCCTGTCCGTAGAGAATCTGGAACTCGGCCTGACGGAACGGCGGGGATACCTTGTTCTTGACCACTTTCACACGGGTTTCGTTACCGGTGACTTCGTCCCCTTGCTTCACTGCGCCGATACGGCGGATGTCCAGGCGCACGGAGGAGTAGAATTTCAGCGCATTACCGCCAGTGGTGGTTTCCGGGTTACCGAACATTACGCCAATCTTCATGCGAATCTGGTTAATAAACACCACCAGGGTATTGGCGTTTTTCACATTACCGGTAATTTTACGCAGCGCCTGGCTCATCAGACGGGCCTGCAGACCCACGTGAGTGTCGCCCATCTCGCCTTCAATTTCCGCTTTCGGCACCAGGGCGGCCACGGAATCCACGATAACCACGTCCACTGCACCGGAACGTACCAGCATGTCGGTGATTTCCAGCGCCTGCTCACCGGTATCCGGCTGGGAAACGATCAGATCATCCACGTTCACACCCAGCTTTTCCGCGTAATCCGGGTCCAGCGCGTGCTCCGCGTCCACAAAGGCACAGGTGGCGCCTTTTTTCTGGGCCTGGGCAATCACGCTCAGGGTCAGGGTGGTTTTACCAGAGGATTCAGGGCCGTAGATTTCCACGATCCGCCCCTTCGGCAACCCGCCAATACCCAGGGCTACATCCAGCCCCAGTGAACCGGTGGAGATGGACGGCATGCGCTCGCGCTTGCGATCGCCCATGCGCATGACGGAACCTTTGCCGAATTGGCGCTCAATCTGTGACAGTGCGGCGGACAGCGCCTTACCTTTATCGCTCATTGTGACCCCTCTCCGTTTTCGGCGCGTCACTCATTGACGCCAACCGTATCTGATCTGTCTTATCTGGCCTTTCGACCAGTGCTGACAATATGGACAGTATTATGAACAGCATTGGCAGCCCATTGCAACCTCCCTGTTTCTGTCCAGATCGCTGTTACCGTAACCCCGCCTCGGCAGGGTCAAGATGAATAGCCCGATTGTGGCTACTTGAGGCGGGCATTCAAGCCCAGTATGGCTTCGAGGATGGCTTGCTGACGGACGGCATTGCGGTCGCCGTCAAACTGGAAGCGGCGCGCCTCGGCATAGCCCAGCTTCTGGCCCCAGGCAATCCAGACCGTTCCCACGGGCTTGTCCGGGGTTCCACCGTCAGGCCCGGCAATGCCAGTCACCGCCACGCTGACATGGGCACCGGAGTGACTAATCGCGCCACGCGCCATTTCCAGCGCGGTCGCCTCGCTGACGGCACCGAATCTGTCCAGCGTAGACTGCGACACGCCCAGCATCGACAGCTTGGCCTCGTTGGAATACGTCACGAATCCCCGGTCAAACCACGCCGAGGCACCGGCGATACCGGTCAGGGTTTCCGCAATGCCCCCGCCGGTGCACGACTCCGCGGTGGTCAACAGCAACCGCTGTTGCGCCAACGAACCGGCCAGGGCCTGTGCGGCGGCGAGAATCTCTTCGTCACGAATTGGCATGTGCGACTAACCCAGATCCACGTTGTGATACACGTTCTGCACGTCGTCCAGATCATTCAGCATCGCCATGAATTTGTCGAACATCTCCATATCTTCGCTACTGATGGTGGTGTAGCTCTGCGGGACAAACTGGATTTCATCCACGTCGAAGTCCAGTTCACCGAAGGCTTCCGTCAGCGCCTGCTTGGCCTTGAAGTATTCCGTATTGGGCGTGAAGACGGTCAGTGTGCCGTTGTCATCTTCGATCTCGCTGACATCCACATCGGCGTCCATCAGCGCTTCCAGCACCGCATCTTCGTCCGCATGGGCAAAGACGAAAATGGCCACGTGATCGAACATGTGACTCACTGTGCCTTGTGTGCCGATCTTGCATTTGGTCTTGGTGAAGGCCATACGCACATCGCCAAAGGTACGGTTCGGGTTGTCCGTCAGGCATTCGATCAACGCCATGCAACCACCCGGGCCATAACCTTCATAGCGAGCCGGAGAGTAATCCTCGCCACCACCGCCTTTGGCTTTCTCGATGGCCTTGTCGATCACATGGCCGGGCACCTGATCCTTTTTGGCGCGGTCAATCAGGCTGCGCAACGCCAGATTCGCCGAGGGATCCAGGCCGCCGGATTTCGCACTGACATAAATTTCCCGACCATAACGGCTGTATACCTTGGCTTTCATATCCGAGGTTTTCGCCATGGACTCTTTACGGTTTTGGTAGGCGCGGCCCATACGAATCTTGCTCCAGAGAGGTTGGTTGCCGGGTATTTTAGGGGAAGATGGAGGCAAGAAGAACAAGGGAAGGAGCGAGAAAGCAGCGCACAGACCACAAGCTCAGCTTTTCTGGCAGGGCAAACGCGATGGGTGGCCTCACTCTACCTGGTAATTACTCGCCCATCCTCAAGCCATTTCCGCTATCCTCCCCTCCGCATAAATAAAATAAACAAGGACTTCACCGTGCACAGCCTTTATCGCATTGCATTCGCATCCGCCATTCTCTTTAGCCCATTAGCACAAGCCTCCGAAACCTTCGACTACGTCGACATCGGCTACTCCCTACAAAATACCGACTACTCCGGTTTCGGCGACAGCAGCTCCGGCACACTAAAGGCCAGCGCTTCGGCTTTCGGCTGGATCCATGCGCGCGGTCGTTACCACGCAGGGAATGTCCGGTTGCCGGAAAAAAACGCACAGCAAGAATCCTGGTCGGTGCTTGGTCTCGGCGTTCATTACCCGTTAAACGCCCAGACTGCGATTTTTCTGGGCTCGGACCACAACGAGCTTGAGCTGCAAAACGGTTCTACCGAGCGCGGTTGGTACCACCACATCGGGCTCAGACACGAATTCAACGATAAATGGCAGATCGGCCTCGAAATCGGCGAATCAGATGTGCTATTCCGTGATACCGCCTCGCTTATCGAAGCCATTTATAAAGTCACCCAGCAAGTTGGGCTATCTGCCACGCTGCGCGATTACGATGATCTGGACCTGACTGAATACGAGGTTGGCGTGCGCTGGTTCTTCCGGGACTAAAAGCGGCAAGGCCTGCATCACTGTTGAGTAGCGCCTACCCCGTAGGCAGCTACTCAACCGCAAGCCTTCCTTCCCGGCCCTAAGAAAACGGTTACCGAATCAACTTTCCAGTTCCGCCAGCGACTCTTCAAAGTAATCCAGAAAGCGCTGGATATGCGGCAGTGTATCGCGGCAACCGATAACACCGAACTCCAGGCTGTCCTTGTAGCTCACCACGGTGATGTTCAGCGCATAGCCATGCAGTACCAACGACACAGGGTAAGAAGCCAACATTTCAGCGCCGTTGAGATACAGCGGATCCTTGGGCCCTGGCACGTTGGAAATCACCAGATTGAACATGGGGCTTACCCGCCCGGACAAGCCCGTCACCTGGCCAAGCGACAGCGGCACATTAGTGAGTACGGTATAGACATCGATCTCGGATTTCTGCATATCGCCAAGCCGGGACTTCACCCCTTTCATGGAATCCTGAATGGCTGCCAGCCGGTTCAGCGGCTCGGCGATATGCGTTCCCAGGCTGACTTGCACGGTGGTAATCGCATTACCACCGTCGCCCGCCTGGTCCGCACTGCGCAACGACACCGGCACCTGAGCCACCAGCGGCTGGTCCGGTAACGCGTCCTGGCTCAACAGGTAACGCCGCAGGGCCCCGCCACACATGGCCAGAAACATATCATTGACGGTGCCGCCATGCTGTTTGGCCGCTGCCTTGATACGTGGCAGAGACCAGGACTGGGCCGCAAAGCGCCGGGCGCCGGTCACTCGCCGGTTGAGCTGGGTTTTCGGTGCCCGATAGATAGTCTTCACATTGCCGTCTTTGGGCTGTCGCAACAGGTCCACCAGCTGGCCACTGCCCCGGCGCAGGTTATTCACCGTGCCTTTCATACCCGTAGTTGCCGCAGGGGCACCACTGCTCTTTCTCGGTTTCTTCTCCGCATCCCATTCGCCAGACCAGGGCACCGGCAGGCGATCTTCGGCACTGTTAGCCAGACGCGACTGCATCAGGTACATACCCGCCACCCCGTCCACCATGGAATGGTGCATCTTGGTATAAAGGGCGAAACGGTTGCCTTCCAGCCCTTCAATCAGATAGCTCTCCCACAGTGGGCGACTGGGATCCAGACGCTGGGCGTGCAGCCGCGACACCAGCGCCAGCAGCTCGCGCACCCGCCCCGGGCGCGGCAAAGCGGAATGCCGCACGTGGTAATCGATATCAAAAGTCTTGTCTTCCACCCAGGCGGCATCCATGCGCATGGGCAAGCGCGACTGGATCTTCTGATTGAAGGGACGGCAGATTCCATTCACCTCCACCAGGTAGCGATAGATGCCTTCCATGTAATCCGCAGGCGCGTCCTCCGGAATCGCGAACAACGCCAGCCCACCTACATGCATGGGGGTCTCGCGGGTTTCCATCATCAGCCAGCCGGAATCCATAATGGACAATTTACGGGCCATTCTCCCTGCTCCTTATTGTTATTCGTGCGCTCACAGCCAGGTGCTCAAACACGCAGCTACAAACACCCTATCATCCGGTTTTTTCGCGGCAGAGCATTACCAGATTGGTTGCGTTTGGTTATCAACGGTCAATTGGGAGGATCGGAGGGCAGGATTGGCAGGCAACAACTTAAAAACAGCGGCCTTCTTTGACCAGGCTCGGACCAGCAACCCTGCATCCATGGAAAAATAAGAGCGTGAGCAATACAGAGGATAGAGTGCCCTGTCCGGCCAGCTTGCCCGCCCATTAAAGCGCTTGCGCTTGCCTTTGGATCATCAAAGTCAGAAAGGCCCCCAGCGTTGGACCTCCAAGCCAGCCAGCACTGAGCGCCCGACATTGTAATGATATCTATTCTCATTTATGCTCGCCGCTTATCATTCGATCACTCAAGCTGGGGGCGGCCTTATGTCGGCGACAACAGGATCGCTGCCAGTGGAAACGCTGTACAACGAGAATCATGGCTGGCTCCAAAACTGGCTTAATCGCCGGGTCGGCTGCCCAGCCCTCGCTGCTGATCTGGCCCAGGACACCTTTGTCCGCCTGCTCGCCAATCCCCGCCCGCTGAACAATCTGAGCGCCGCCCGTAGTTATCTGCGTACAGTAGCGGGCCGCCTCTGCATCGACCTTTGGCGCCGCCAATCCGTGGAACAGGCCTGGTTGGAAGTTCTCGCTGCCCGCCCGGAAGCACTAAATATTTCCCCGGAAGAACACACGATCATCGTGGAAACCTTCTGCGAAATTGATGAAATGCTTCACCGTTTACCGGAAAAAATAGCGAAAACCTTCGTTCTCTCCCAAATCGACGGGCTCACCTACAAACAAATCGCGGCACAACTGAATGTCTCGGAGCGCACGATCAAAAGCTACATGGCCAAGGCAATGCTCGAGTGCATGCTAATCGAAGCCCGCTTCCATCATTCGGTGAGCTAAATGCCACAACCCGACCTGCCCGCCCATCACATACTGCAACAAGCCGCGCAGTGGTTTGCCACCATGCTCGACGAAGACGTGCGTCAGCAAGACCGGGACCAATGGCAGGCATGGCTGAATGCTCACCCGGAGCACCAGCGAGCCTGGCACTATGTGGAACAAGTAGGGCAACGCTTTCAGCAGGCGCAACAACAGGCCGGTACAACCGGCGCCAGGCAAATTATCCATGACACCCGCAGCAGCCGAATCACGCGTCGAACCCTTCTTGGCAGTGGCCTTGCGAGCGTGGCAACCTGGCTGATCTGGAGCCAGACAACACTGCCAGGTACGGCCCGCCAGCTGGCCCATACCCTGTCAGCGGATTACCGCACCGCCACCGGCGAACAACGCCAACTGACACTCAGTGATGGCGGGCAACTATGGCTCAACACCGCCACCGCCGTGGATATCAGCTACACCGATACGATCCGTCACATCAAACTGAGGGACGGCGAAATCCTCATTGAAACAGCCAAAGACGCCCTCGCGCGCCCCTTCGTGGTGACCACACTGCAAGGCAGCTTGCGCGCCCTTGGCACCCGTTTCAGTGTGCAGCAGAGGGACGCAAATACGCAGATATCGGTCTATGAAGGCGCCGTGGAAATCAACGCCACCACCGGCCAACGCCTCACCCTGCAAGCCGGCGAGCAGACCTCCTTCACCGCCAGCGCAATAGCCAAGCCCCACAAGGCGCAACATTCACGTGTCGCCTGGCAACAGGGCCTGATTGTCGCAGACAACATCTCACTTCAAGAGCTGGTGGAGGAGCTGAGCCGGTATCGCCACGGCTATCTGGCAGTGGATGCATCGGTAGCCAACCTGAAAGTGATGGGCACTTACCCCATCGACAAGCCCGACCACACGTTGACCATGCTGGAAAATGCTCTACCGATACGCACCCGCCGCGTGCTGCCGTGGTGGGTAACCCTGGAACCCGATCACTGACATTTTCCAATTACAAAAAAATGCCGATTCAGGCTTCCCCTTTTTCACTCCCACCCGTGTAAAGGAAAGAACGAGAAATTTCACCGATTGAGGGAGTCTTGAAAATGCCCGCTGGCAAACCGTATCAGACCACCGATTTACCGCATAAAACTGGCCCTGCAAGGCGGGCTTCTCGCCTGACAGGCACCGGGCTACTCACCGCCATCACGCTGGCAGGCCCCTTGCTGTGGGCCCAACCTGCCGCCGCACAAAACCAGGCAGAGTCGCAAGCCCGTACCAGCTTCAATATTCCCGCTGGTGCTCTTTCCAGCGCCTTGAACCGTTTTGCAGCACAAACCGGGCTTTATCTGGCGGGCGCGGGAGAACTGACACAGGGCAAAAAAAGTAACGGATTAACCGGGGAATATACGGTTCACGAGGGGCTGCAGCAGTTACTTACAGGCTCGGGAATCCGTTTTCAGTTTTCCGGCAGCAATACGGTGACGCTGACGCAAGCCACAGACAACGCCGTCACTCTGGCGCCGGTCACCGTCAATGCAGAAGGAATCGGTGAGTCCGCTTACGGGCCGGTAGAAGGGTTTACCGCAAAACGAAGCGCGACAGGCTCGAAAACGGACACCCCGATTCTGGAAATCCCTCAATCCATTTCGGTAATCACCGCCGATCAGGTCAAGACCACCGGCGCCACCACGCTCAAGGAAGCGTTGAGCTACACCCCCGGTGTCAGCGCTACGCCCTGGGGTAACGACTCGCAATACGACTGGGTCTACCTACGAGGTTTTGACGCCTATTCCCCAGGTTTCTATCAGGATGGCCTGCAATTACGCAATAGCGGGAACTGGGCTGTGTGGCAAACCGAGAATTACGGCATCGAACGCATTGAATATCTGCGAGGCCCATCCTCCGTATTGTATGGACAGAACTCCGCAGGCGGCTTGATCAATGTGGTCAGCAAGCGGCCGACTCAAGACCCGATTCGTGAAATCAGCGCCCAGATTGGCACAGACAATCGCAAGCAAATTGCCACCGACCTGTCAGGGCAAGCAGACGATGATGGCAAATGGCTGTACCGGTTGACCGCCCTGAAACGGGATGCCGACCTGTCCGTCGGTGATGATCTTCCCAATGACCGGAGTTACATTGCACCCTCACTGACCTGGCGCCCCTCCAACGACACCCAGTTAACGTTGTTGGCCGAATATCTGGACATGAAAGTGGCCTCCAACTGGAGCAACTTCCCCCTGGAGGGCACCTTGCTGTCCAATCCGAATGGCGACATCCCCGCCTCCACATTCTGGGGGGAGCCGAATTTCAGCCGCTACAACCAGAAACAATGGATGATCGGCTACTTGTTCGAGCACCACCTCAACGACATCTGGACCCTTCGTCAGAACGCTCGCTACGGGGAGTTCGATACCGACTATCAAAGTTTCTATAGCCCACGTTTTGTTACCGTCAATGCCGGAGACCCCGGCGCCCCCGAGAATTTCCGCCTGCTAGACCGCACACCGTTTGGCAGTGACGAATCCGCCAGCCAGCTCACTCTGGACAACCAGGTAGAAGCCCACTGGCGCTCCGGCCGCTGGCAGCACACACTATTATTGGGGCTGGATTACCAGCGCTCCGATTTTGATGTCACCGCTTACTGGGGTGGCGCAGTCGATCCCATTGATGTCTTCAACCCGGTCTATGGCTCGCCAGTCACGTTAACCGCATCACCGTTCATCGACGCCAACACCGTACTCAAACAGACCGGCTTTTATCTCCAGGATCAGATCAAGTTCGACGAACACTGGGTACTCGCCCTTGGCGGCCGTTTTGACCGCGCCGTCATCGAAAACGATGACCAATTGACCAACTCAAACGACAAACAATCCGATGAACATTTTAGCGGTCGCGCCGGGTTGGTTTACCTTGTAGGGAACGGCCTCGCGCCCTACATCAGTTACTCTGAATCCTTTTCTCCAACGGCAACAATCAATCCTGCCACTGGTAACCCCTTTGATCCTGAAACCGGCCGACAATACGAAATGGGCATGCGCTACCAGCCGCCAGGCGCCAGTAGCACCTACAGCATTGCGGCATTCGATCTGGTGAGGCAAAACTACGTCACCTACGATACAGGCTTTGCCCCCCGCAACACCGGTGAAGTCACCGTTCGCGGTATCGAACTGGAAGCCGTCGCAGAAGTGCTGCCCAATACAAACCTCAAGGCCGCGTACAGCTGGACCCCGGAAGCCGATGTCACCGACAGCGCCAACCCAAGCGAAATCGGCAAGCGTTCCTTCAACTACGCCGAGCACCAGTTCTCGTTATGGTCTGACTACACGTTTGGTTTTGGTTTGAAGCTTGGCGCGGGAGCCCGCTATACGGGATCAACCTATGGTGCCAATGAAGAAGCACCAGCAAAAATTCCCGACTATACGTTGATCGATGCGCTGATCGGTTATCAAACCGGCCCCTGGGAACTAGCCGTTAACGCCCGCAACCTGACCAATAAAGAATATCTTTCCAACTGCAATGACTCAGAATGTTATTACGGAGAAACACGGAGCGTTATCGGCACGGTTAACTATCGCTGGTAATAACCGTTAGTCGAAATATCGGGGTACGCACGGCGAGCCAGCATCAGCCCAAGAGCTGATTTTTTCAGGCAATGGCCGAACCGGCGCGTGTCCCCGATTACTCGATTACTGCACACATGGACTTCGCGATACCTCCTAACGTCGCAAAGGGTGATTTTCATTCAATCCGGAAATGTACCTCTTTATTTTTAAGATGATGATAATCATTACCTATACAATCGATAGCAAAAGTACCCTTCGCGCCTGCTGACAACGAAGGCTACCTCCATCACCGGAACAGTAATGGATCATGAAGCAAATCATTTCTCCCGCGGTGTCCACAGGAACAACGTTCAGTCTTCGCCCTCTACTATTTGAAACCTTCACCTGCACCATGGCGATGATGGCTTTCGTCGCGTTGGCGGGCCCGATTGCACGAACACTTTCCCTCGCCCCCTGGCACGTTGGGTTGGCGATGACTGTCGGCGGCCTGGCATGGATTACTACGGCGCGGTGGTGGGGGCGGCTCAGTGATCAACGGGGACGCCGCACGGTGATGCTTTCCGGGCTCACCGGTTTCGCGATTAGCTATCTACTACTATGCCTGTTCATCGACACCGCCTTAAACACCCTGCTGCCAGCATGGGTGGCATTGGCCGGTCTGGTCCTCGGGCGCGGCTTCGTCGGGTTATTCTACGCGGCAGTGCCAGCAACATCAGCCGCTCTGGTAGCCGACCATGTGGAACCCGAACACCGTGCGGGAGCCATGGCTACATTGGGGGCTGCCAGCGGTGCGGGCATGGTGCTGGGTCCAAGTTTGGTCGGACTGTTTTCACCCTTGGGATTGAGCCTACCTCTATACATCACCGCTGTGTTACCGATTCTGGCCCTGCTCGCCTTGTGGAAGCTACTGCCCCGCTTGGAACACCATGCGCCACCACACACCACACCGCCCGCCTGAATGATCCACGCCTGCGCCTGCCCATGCTGGTGGCCTTCAGTGCGGCCATCGCGCAGGTCACCGTGGGCTTCTTTGCCTTGGACCGGCTCGCTCAAGAACCGGGTGCCGCCGCCCAGACAGCAGGGATCGCCCTGGCAATCGTTGGTATCACGCTGGTGCTATCACAGAGTGCTCTAACAAAGCTGGCATGGAAACCGACACGTCTGATTCGCACTGGAGCCATTGTCGCCGCTATAGGTTTTGGCGCTACTGCACTAGCGTCAACGATCTGGGGGCTGTGGCTCGGCTTTGCTATCGCCGCAGCCGGGATGGGCTGGGTTTACCCGTCCGTGTCGGCGCTGGCAGCCAATGCGGTGGAAGCCCATGAGCAAGGCGTCGCCGCCGGCACCATCACCGCCATGCAAGGGCTGGGGGTTGTTCTCGGCCCCATTGCCGGCACTCTCGTGTACAGCATGTCGGTAAGCGCGCCTTATCTGATGGTAGCGGCATTACTGCTCGCCGTGGGACTGGCAACGACTGCGACAAAACCGTGAGGCAGCTCATGAAAAACCACTTACAGCGCTGGATGAAACACAAAGGCCTAACCCCCAGAATATAAAGATAATTGATAACCTGGACGTGCACGCATAGCGCATGGATCAAGCGTCGTAACCATGGGAATCGGGTCAAGGGACTTGGGTCTCTACCCCGTTTACTGCGAACACTTCTGAAAGACAGCAGCATCTTGGCACACCCCCACCACTATTCCCCTTGACCAGGTAGCACTGTATACCAAGCATTGATAACCGCAGAACGCGCAGCATCCGAACCCCGAATCCTTCACCGCCTCACGGCCGTGAAGATCTCCCATGATTCCTTTTCCCAATCCCTTTATGATGGCCGACTTTAACCATGATGCATTCCCCCGGAGGACCTGTGAGCGCGGACCTGAGACAGTATACGTCGGTGATGCACAGGTGTGTTTAGGCTGATTTAGCCGACCCTTATCGCTATCACTCGGTCGAAAAGCCTTACATTCCCAGGACTGTAGAGGATTATTCAACATGAGAGGGCCAGCCACTCCAGAAAGCCAACTAGGCTGTGCAAGAAGACTAGCTGAATACTCCCCATTCATCTCCTCAATGGAAGGTGCGTCTAGCTCACCAAAAAATCCACTAGTTCACAAGCAGGCAAACCAGACACCTTTTGGACAGTGCCGCCTCTAATTAGCAGCACCCATGTTTACATCTCATTCATCATTCTTTCCTACATATTCCACACAGCCCATTTTTTTATTATTTACTCTTAACCAACTTCTACTTATTGAAGGGCTGCCAAGGAATTTTGGCCGGTCTGCGTTGCCAAAATACAAGCATGACCTCAAAAACCTCCATAAACTGACAAACATTGCTCGACCAATACAGACTTAATTAACTAACGCAGAATTCAAAATCAGCTAATTCCTATCATTTTTTTGGTTTTATCAACCAGCATATCGTCATTGTAATCATCCGGATGAAACCCAGGACGAAGATAGGCTAAAAATTTTGGCGCAAAACGCACATAACTTCTCAAAGCAAACGGCAAGAAACGTCGATATGAATTCATATTTAAAAGCTGCCCATCCCTTTTCATGAGAACAAAAGCATAAACCAAGGAAACCACGGTGATAGTAGACAGACTTAATACATACATGGAAACTCTGGAAAAGTACGACGTCCATCCCTTTCCATAAAGGTATTCGTACATGTCGTAGGCCACAGATTTATGCTCGGTTTCCTCGATACTATGCCACAGCCACAAATCCCTAACGTTTTTATCATCCATCATTTCATGGATATCTTTCATCATCTCCACAACAAGGACAGCCGTATAGTGCTCCAGAGCCGTTGTTATAAGAAGCTGTGACTTTTCACTAAAATTACGTTCCATAAACCCCAGTATTTTTCCGGTCCAAGCCTCCAGAGATTTAGGGTCCAGGCCATGCTTTTGTGCACTGACATGGAATGCTTCGTGTTCACGAGAATGCATTGCCTCCTGACCGATAAAAGCGCCTATACGACTATCAAGTTCTTCATTTCCCCTTACTCTCGCTCTTAATTTCCTGACAGACCGAACAAAAAAAGCCTCCCCTTCAGGAAAAAGCGTTGACAGCCCTGTAAAATAATGAGTAAAGAGAGGGTCACGGTTAAACCAATACTTGGGGATATCAGCAAAACCGAAATCTGCATTCCTGACCGGAATATCCGGGTGTTTACCTGTTTGAGAGTATTTCATGGCTCGCCTTTTTATGTTGATTAACGCAGCCGCCTTATTAAGCGGCGCCACTAATTTTCGAGTCTTCCATTAGTGCAATTCGGTTACATTTAGCTCAAAACCTGCGTCTTGGAGGCGTTTTGTCAAAATCGCTCCCATAGCGACGGCTGGAGTCAAGACTCCAAACCTTTTCGGAAGGCGATCTCTATCAAGCGCTAATGCCAATGCACTCTCACCAAGCATGACTGCAGTGCCGACATACCCAGGATCACCTTTGACGGTGACCTGAGACCGGTATCTTCTACCTGCCGTGCTCTTGGTGAACGTTTGCGTGACGAGATACCCTTTTTCCTGACTTTCTCTACTCGGACCATCACCGGGTTTCGGAAGAATCTTGTCCAGGACCCAGCGAGTTGGACCGAAACCCATTGCACTTGCAAATGCGGTTGTCGCCGCATAAACACTTTTTGCTGCGATACCTGATATCCCTGGGATACTCGTTATCGCCATGGTTTCTGCGTAATGGAATCCATCGCCATAAGCATTTCCCAGTAATGCGTTCGAACGCCTAACGATACGGGTGTTATACGACGCCATAAGAAACGGGGCCAAAGTCCCTCTAAGCGATGGATCCACCCGTTTTCCTCTGATAATTGAAAGGTCACTGGGCTCAAGAGATGCCGGAATATCAGGGGTAATGCCAGGGCTTCCAGATAGCGCATGCGGATTGGTAACTAACTGTTGAATAGCAGGGTCTTCGGACTGATCAGTGAGGACCCGCAAGGTATCGACACTACCGCCGGAGGCCCCACCTCTCATGGATTTCACGACCATCGTTGTATCAGTCAACGCACCAGCTCCATCACGGCGCATACGCTCATATAGCAAGTGAACACCGAGGTCTGATGGCACTGAATCCAATCCACAGGAATGAACGATGCGGGCCCCTGTCTGCTCGGCTATCTCATGCGCCTCCTCAATCGCAAAGTGAACAAACGGCACCTCGGCAGTTAGATCAACATAGTCCGTACCCGCTTTCGCAGCAGCGAGTAACAGTGGTTTTCCGTAGCGAAGATATGGCCCTACAGTCGTACATATCACTCTCGTACGGGATACCAAGGAGTCCAGTGAACGCTGCGTATTGGCATCGGCAACAATTAGCGGCCAATTCTGGGCCGCATCAGGAAGTCCTTTCCTTGCTTCAGCAAGACGAGACTCCGACCGGCCGGCCAACGCGACCCTTACACCTTGTGGTGCATGTTCTGCCAAATATTGGGCTGTCAAACTCCCTACGAAACCTGAGGCGCCGAACACCACCACATCAAATTCGCGCCCGTGTGCTGTAGCCTCTTGTGATTTATCATTCATATCAGTCACCTATCATTCTGCCGGATGTATCCCGCCAATTACGAGATCGCACTATTTTTACGACCTTTAGCCTCACGTTTTTTTCTTGCAGCCGAACCGCGACTCTCAAGAAGTGGGTCAAAGTCACTTGGCCATTGACGCATTCGTGATCGGTCTGCAATCATTTCACCGGATTGCATTTCTTTCAGAAGGTCACGTCCGGTGGCCACACTCGCGGCATGCACCCCACTCAATATTGAACCCACGGTTCCCGGCCCCCAGACAGTACTGGCTCCAGCTAACAACAGCCCTTTAATCTCCGTCTTGGTTCCAGGCCGGAAAGGCCCAATCTGGCGCCAGTTAGGCTGTAAGCCAAACGCACTACCACCACTGGTAAACGTGAATCTCTCCTGTGCAGCTGGCGTCCCCAGTTCAGCATCAATCACATTTAATGAAGAACCCGGATAGGCTTTTTCCATGCGCCGCGCAAAACCTTCGAGTATGATTTCCTTAACCTGTAAATATTTTTTACTATCGCGATATTCTCCACTGGAAACATCTAATCCTTTAATCCCCCACATTGCAGGATCATAGGGAGCCAGTGATTGCACCTCTACTACTCCGTGTCCCAATGGAGCACTGCGCATATTGTCCGGATCTCGCCTAGTTGAGCACTGAACATAAGCTGGTTGATTAGCTGCATAATCCATTGCCCATTCAACTGGCTCTCTTCCCTTGGGCTTTAGCAATCGCTGGCCCATGTTCTTCAAGCTCATTAGTGATCCGGCATCATCCCAGCTAGGGATAATAAAATAGTTACTATTATCAGATTTCCTCAAATCCTGCTTTACACTAAAAAAGGCATTAATAAGGGGCGTGGACATTTTCATTCTATCCACTTTCTTAGCCATAGAATCCGTCATTCCGTCACGTCCAACGAGATCTTCATAGGTTCGCTTAATATCCCCTCCAGAGACAACAACAGGCGCCGACAATGCCTCACCACCTTTCAGCTTCACACCTTTTACCGCCCCACCTTCAACAATTATTTTTTCCACTTCTGTGTTAGTGAGAATCGTACCGCCATGACTTTCTATCACCTCTGCAAATCCTGCGGAGAACATCTGTCCTCCGCCCTTTGGATACCAGGCCCCGCCGCCAACATAGTCCTGAAGAAAGATTGCTGCCATACCAACTGGCAGTTCCAAAGGAGTTGATGCCAAGGCCCCATCCTGAACAGAAAGGGCGAGAAGTGTTTTAGGGTCGAAGCCGCAACTAGCAAGAAATGCGGCATGAGGCATCATAAAGAAGGGCATTGCCCAACCTACTTTTTTAGCCGCATCACTTGAACGTGCAAAGGCAGACCCCTGCCCCAAATTCATTGATGAACGATCGAACCCTTCACCAATTTTCCGCATTACCCTTATATAGAACCGAAGCTTCTTTTCATGTTTTGGGAAAGTTCGAATGAGAGAATCGAGATAAGCATCCCAGCCAGCAGGGACCTTGAACTCCAAATCTGGCCCCCGCACGGTATCAAAACCATTAGGGTCTAACTGCAGCCACTCTATCCGGTCATCAAGACCCAAACCTTGCATTACCGCAGGCACAGCCTCACCAGGACCGCACCCGCCCATGTAGTGCACCCCGCAGTCGTATTCCCACTGTTTTTTTCGGCGAAATACATGGGAGCTACCGCCTATGACGGTATGGCGCTCTATCAGCAACGTTTTCTTTCCTGCAGCAGCCAGACAGGCCGCACTACTCATGCCCCCGAGCCCGGCTCCAACAACAATGGCATCCCACCTACTATCAAGCTGATTTGACATATCTTTCTCTCCGTCGTTAGCGGCCATTCAATGCCACTTAAATCTTCACGGAGTCTAACCAGAGCATTCAGTGCATGAGCTGCCAACAATGTGCAGAAGGCGCCATTATTTTCTGTCGGCATTCTATTTAGGAGCGGCATTGACCCGGTGAAACGTCAAAATACCTTTTGAAAGCGCGAGAAAAGGAAGAAGGGTTTTTATAACCAGATTTATTGGCAACTGTGGAAATTGGCAAGCTTGTCGTTTGAAGAAGCCGCTTGGCGTACTCGAGTCGAGCCTGGTCCATCAAGAGCCTTATATGAGTATTTTCTTTTTCTAAGCGCCTATTTAGAGTCCTAGATGACATAAACAAGCGAAGAGCCATCTCTTCGCTTGTTAACAACTCACCCTCAACCAAAGCCTTCCGAATCAAATTCCGAACTCTATCTGAAACCGATTCAGAAACTCCATAACGATGTAATCGTTCCTCAAGGGTTTTTATAAGCGCAGAATGAGTAACGCGGTTAGCCGTTAACAAAGACTGCCGAAGAACTTGCTTACTCAGGGAAAA
Organism: Alcanivorax sp. DG881; assembly: GCF_000155615.1. Classification (GTDB taxonomy): domain Bacteria; phylum Pseudomonadota; class Gammaproteobacteria; order Pseudomonadales; family Alcanivoracaceae; genus Alcanivorax. The sequence goes on from NZ_DS989915.1 coordinate 1,102,053, forward strand.
GCAATTTGTTGCTTGACCAAAATCAGGAACTTCGCCAAATATTTCACGATACGCCTGCTTGTCACCCTGAGGCTCATGGGAAAATGACAAACGCATCCTATAGCGGGTCTTATTGCTAGACTGCGGGGCATGCTGAGCAAAAAATGCCATATTTCTAAACAATCCCGCTTGTAACTCCGTTAAAACCGCATTACAGGTTTCTCCAAGATCATGCCGGCAGCGCATTTCCACTACGACTTTATTGCCGGAAGAATACTGATGGCAGTCAAAAAGAGTAAAGACCAACGGCAAAAACCGCACTCCTGTCTCCAACGCCTCTCCCAGAGTTGCCGCTGTCATCGAAGCGATGCCCACGTCACCAGCCGCCGTTACTGGCAAGTATCGTAACAGCTGTATCGACAGAGGCTCCTTCGGCGATTGACAGCTAGCCGCCGTCTCTATTAGATCTCGCAGCTCATTCAAGGTTAGATCACAGCATCCATCTTCTACCTTGCGGTCGACGATAAGCTCCGGTCTGACGGACTCGATGAAAGAATCCAAAACATCAACGATTGAGGCGGATAGACGAACACGAGGAGAAGGGCGCATATTTTCCAATATCATCAGGTTTTGTGCCTAAAACGTAACGCAACTTCATCAATAAGCGATTGACCGCCGCGAAAAACACCAAGCCTCTTGGGCATGCCGGCAAAATAATCGCTACCGTGGATTTGCCAGGTGGCTGTAACAAGGGCGGGGAACATTAATTTCATCTCCCCCGCTATCCGATCAACCTGCCTAACAACAGAGTCCCCGGCCGCTCCCTCTGCCCTATGAGCGACCCCATGATTCCTTCCTCCATTCCCTATATCATCCCCCTTTTGATTTCTACCACTGATACCCCCGGAGGAACCGTGAGCGCGGACCTGAGCCAACATACGCCGATGATGCAGCAATACCTCGGTATCAAGGCCGAGCACCCGGATCAGCTGGTGTTCTACCGCATGGGCGATTTCTACGAGTTGTTCTTTGGTGATGCACAGAAGGCGGCGCGGTTGCTGGACATTACCCTGACCCAACGGGGCCAGAGTGCCGGCAAGCCGATTCCCATGGCGGGGATCCCCTATCATGCGGCAGAGAACTACCTGGCGCGGCTGGTGAAGCTGGGTGAATCGGTGGCCATTGCCGAGCAGATCGGCGACCCCGCGCTGGCCAAGGGGCCGGTGGAACGCAAGGTGGTGCGCATTGTTACCCCCGGCACGGTGAGTGACGAGGCGCTACTGGAAGAACGCCGTGACAATCTGCTGTGCGCGGTTTTTGATCACAATAATCAGTATGGCTGCGCCAGCCTGGACTTGGCTGCCGGACGCTTTGTGGTCACTCAGGTAGAAGGCGCCGACCAACTGCAGGCCCTGCTGGAGCGCTGGTCACCGGCGGAGCTTCTGCTCAGCGAGGAACACGGCCTGCTAGGCCGCTGGGCCGAGCGCCCGGGCACCCGCAAACGCCCCGGCTGGGAGTTTGACGAAGACGCCGCCCGCCGCCAGTTGTGTCAGCAATTTCAGGTACAGGATCTGGCCGGTTTCGGTGAGCCAACCGCCGTGGCGGTCGCCGCTGCCGGCGCCCTGCTTGGCTATGCCAAGGAGACCCAGCGCGGTGAGCTGCCGCACATTACCGGCCTGGCCGTGGAGAGCTTTGACGACGCGGTGGCCATGGACGCAGCCACCCGCCGCAACCTGGAGCTGACCGAAACCCTGGACGGCCAGGAGCAGCACACCCTGGCCTGGGTGCTGGACAGCACCCAAACCGCCATGGGGGCGCGCCTGCTCAAGCGCTGGGTGCACCAGCCGCTGCGTAACCGCACCACGCTTACCCAGCGACAGGACCAGATCGACGCCCTGCGCCAGGGCTGGTGTTTCGAATCCGCCCGCGATGTGCTCAATGACATCGGCGACATGGAGCGTATTCTCGGCCGGGTAGCCCTGCGCTCCGCTCGCCCCCGCGACCTGACTCGCTTGCATGCCAGCCTGAAGGCGCTACCGCCGTTGATTGGCACTTTGCCCGCCGCCGACTGCTTCTTTGAGCTGATCGAGCGTATCGGCCAGTTTCCGAATCAGGTGGAATTACTGGGCACCGCGGTGATTGAAAATCCGCCCATGCTGATTCGCGACGGCGGCGTGATTGCCCCCGGTTACAACGAAGAGCTGGATGAGCTGCGCTCCATCAGCGAAAACGCCGGTGCTATTCTAGTAGACATTGAAACCCGCGAGCGCGAACGCACCCAGCTGTCCACCCTGCGGGTGAAATACAATCGCGTGCACGGCTATTACATCGAATTGTCACGCCGGGAATCGGACCAGGCGCCGGCGGATTACCAGCGCCGGCAAACCCTAAAAAATGCCGAGCGCTTTATCACCCCGGAACTGAAAGAGTTTGAAGACAAGGCCCTGTCTGCCTCCAGCAAGGCACTGGCCCTGGAGAAGCGTCTCTACGAAGCATTGCTGGAAAACGTGGCCGCTGACCTGCATGCCCTGCAACGTAGCGCCGCCGCCGTGGCCGAACTGGATGTGTTGGCCGCCCTGGCCGAGCGCGCCGAAGCGCTGAACTGGGTGCGCCCGCAACTGGTGGATGACGATGCCATTATCGAGATCGTGGATGGTCGCCACCCGGTGGTCGAGCAGGTGCTGGACGATGCCTTTGTGCCCAACAGCCTGCACCTGGATGACGCCCGCCGCATGGTGATCATTACCGGCCCAAACATGGGCGGTAAATCCACCTACATGCGCCAGACTGCACTGATCGCCCTGCTTGCCCATCTGGGCAGCTGTGTGCCTGCAGCCAGTGCCCGCATCGGCAGCCTGGACCGGATCTTCACCCGCATTGGCTCCTCGGATGACCTGGCCGGCGGGCGCTCCACCTTTATGGTGGAAATGTCCGAAACCGCCAACATCCTCAACAACGCCACCGCCCAGAGCCTGGTGCTGATGGACGAGATCGGCCGGGGCACCAGTACCTTTGATGGCCTGAGCCTTGCCTGGGCCGCCGCCGAGCACCTGGCGCGCAACCTCAAGGCGTTCACCCTGTTCGCCACCCACTATTTCGAGCTGACCCAGTTGCCGGAGCAACTGCCCGGCATCTATAACGCCCACCTCACCGCCAGTGAGCACGATAACCGTATCGTGTTCCTGCACCGCGTGCAGGAAGGCCCGGCCAGCCGTAGTTACGGTTTACAGGTGGCCCAGCTGGCAGGTGTACCGGCCAGTGTGATCCATGAAGCGGGCAATAAACTTCGCGAGCTGGAAGAAGGCAAACCCCTGGCGGCGTCCGCCTCTGCCGTGAACACCACGCCCGCCAGCACCACACCGTCGGCAGCAACGCCGGCCCAGGCCAGCCTTTTCAGTGAGCCCAGTGCCGTGGAGCACGCCCTCAAGGAGCTGGACCCGGATGATTTGACGCCGAAGCAGGCGCTGGAGGCACTCTACAAGCTGAGAGGACTGCTTTAGCGTTGCAGGAACGGCGCTGGGTTGGTGGCGCGACAAGCCCGGTGACGAGAAGCGAAAACCGTCAGGCTTTACCGTGTTTTCGGGTTTGCCTTTCGAAACTCGCTTCTCGCAATTCGACACTCTGGCTATCCGCAAGGCACAGAGCGCGACGCACCTGCAGGAGGGGCAACCGGCAAGTTGTCTTCTGATAACACTCTGGGCTATTACCTTATATCAACGCTGCGTTTGCCTGCCTCTGGGCATATCGCTAGACTAGCGCCACCCCAAGCGAGACCGTGCCTATTGCTGCTATAATCAGCCCTTGGCGCTGTACAAAATGAAGACACCTGGCGAGGACAGGATATGACGTTCGTAGTAGGTGAGAACTGCATTAACTGCAAACACACCGATTGTGTGGAAGTGTGCCCGGTAGACTGTTTCTACGAAGGCGAAAATTTTCTGGTCATCCACCCGGACGAGTGTATCGACTGTGCACTGTGTGAACCGGAGTGCCCGGTTAACGCGATCTTCTCGGAAGATGAACTGCCGGACGACCAGCAGGACTTCCTGGAGATCAACGCGGATCTGGCAGAGAAGTGGCCGAACATTACCGAAATGAAAGATGCGCCGGACGACGCTGAAGAGTGGGACGGTGTGCCGAACAAGCGGGAGAAGCTGGTCCGCTAAGCGCGGATCACTTTTCTCCAGGCAAAATAAAAGGGCGGCATCCTGCCGCCCTTTTTGCGTCGAGTCATCCTGACCCTTTTGCGCTCACCGCAACATCCCTGTACTGCATTCCTTGCAAATCCTTGTGCTCAATTCCCTGAAGCACGGAAACACTATATCAACCGTATTTTGCTCTGTGGGTAAAATAAATATTAAAAGTCTGGGTGAAAACCACACAAAACAGAAAAATAGCAGAAAAAACAAAAGGTTAGACTTTAAAGATTTGCTTTTGAACGCCAAAAACAGCAGAAAAAAACTGTTTTTTCCTACAGTCTTGTAAGAGATCTCTTACAAGCTCGTCCCACCGCACCAGACCCGCGCCCCAGAAGACTACATCCCGACGCCAAAAGGCGCCCAAGCTTTTACATTTCCTCACTGCTTTTTACAGCACGACGTCACACTTCTGGGTAGCATTAATTCTATGGAAAACGTGGTGTTACACAGCATCACCAAGCCAACCAGTATCCCCCCAAGGCGCTAGCAATAGCGCTCACAACCCCCCTCTTCCACCCCAATTTCGGAAGAGGGTTTTTTTTGCCTGAAATTTGCCGCTGCACGGCCCCATTTCACGCCAACGTGGCGTTTAACGCCGCACAGGCCTGCTGGAAATGTTGTTTCAGGGAGTGAATCAAAGCGGCCGCATTGGCAAGATCACCGCTGGAAGCCAACGTTTCCAGCTCCATACACAGACCTGCAACATGAATGGCCCCCAGGTTGCTGCTGCTGCCCTTGAAACTGTGCGCCTGGCTGCGCAGGGTATACGCATCGCCCCCCGCAAACGCCTGATCCAGCGCGGCCAGGCGTTGCTCGCCATCGCGCTGGAACGATTCGACCAGCATCTGAAAATCCTGGCCCATAATATCCTGCAATTCGGAAACGACCTCGACATCGAGGACCGATCTATCGTGCATCAACCTGCTCCGTCATCCTTTACGGCGGCTACCATAGCAGCTACAGAAACCCTGTTATGTGTTACAAGCTGGAAATTTAAGCAAGCACGGGCACCGCTGACACCCGTCAAATCAGGAAAAAGTGACAGACGGTAAAAGTCCGGATGAACGGGCCCGTGCCACATCGCCCGGCTCATCCACATCCCACAGGGGCGCCAACACCCCGGTTTGCTCCGGGGCAAAACAGGCCCGGCTGTCCTGTAACGCATGGGGACCACCGAAGCGCACGCCCCGAAAACGCCCAGAGGACCAGAGCGCTGCCCGGCTGCTGCCCAGCAGCACATAGCCACCGTCTTCACTGGCGCCGAACACCACAGGAGTGTGCCCCAGCGCATCCAGCGCCTGCTCGAAATAAGGCCGATCCAGCAGCAGGCAATCGCTGCCGATGAGCAAAACCCGGGAAGCGTGGCACAAGCCCTGTGATAACGCGCCAGCCATGCGTTCCCCCAGATCCTCACCTTCCTGCAAAAAACTGGACCAACCCCGTGCCGTTGCCTCCTGCTGCAACTGCGCATCCGGCTTGTCGAGCCACAGCTGCACATCACCGGGAAACGCCTCTGCGGCAGCAAACGTCTGCCACAGTAGCTGCCGATAAATCTGCAGGGCGCCATCGGCCCCGAAAGCAGGGATCAGGCGGGTTTTCACCTGACCGGCGTGCAGGGCGCGGGCGAAAATGATCAGCAAGGGCTTGTCGTTCACCCAGCATCCCCCCGGTAATACTCCCGGTGCAACGCTTCGGGGCTGGCCCCGCGCCAGTAACGAAAGCGCAGGGACCACATCAGCCAGATGGTGCGCCAGGCACCGTGGCGCTCCCAGCGCCGGCTGCTGGTGATCACCGGCGGGCGCAGGCACGCCGGGCGCGCCAGGGCACGCAAGCGGCGCGACAGGGCAATATCTTCCATCAATGGCTGCTCGGGAAACCCGCCCTGTTCACGAAACACATCCCGGCGCACAAACAGGGCCTGATCGCCGGTGGCGATCCCGGTAAGGCGCGAGCGCCAATTCATCATGAACGCGATAACCCGAAACAGCGGCCGGGGCTGACTCAGCCGAACGTCAAAACGCCCCCACAGGGTGCGACTGGCCAGGCTACCCAGCGCCTCGCGATGGCGGGCATTGAGCACCGTGTCCGCATGGATGAACCAGAGCCATACGCCCCGTGCGCATACCGCGCCGGCATTCATCTGAAAGCTGCGTCCCTGATCACTGGTGAGCACCGTATCGGCAAGCTGCCGCGCAATATCGATGCTGTGGTCGACACTCCCGCCGTCTACCACTATCAACTCATCATCGTCCGCCAGCGCCGTGCGTAGCCTTGTCAGCGACTCGGCCAGAGTGTCCGCCTCATTGAGCACCGGTACGATGACACTGACGCGGCTCATTCCAGCGAGCCACCACAGCTGCTTCCTGCGCCCGCCGTGCAACCAAAGCAGTGATCGGCCACATAAATCGGCTCGCCCTCAATGTCGTCTTTCAACAAGCTCGACAAATGCTGATGGCCCTCATGGTGACCTTGTGGCATGTCCAGCATCTGGTTGAAATCACAATCGTAGAGATAACCCTGATAATCCACGCTTACCATGGAGCGGCACATCAAGGCCGGCAGGGTCTCGCGATTGTAGCTGTCGCGCAGCAGCTGCATGTAGTCGTTGAACTGATCATGGGCCAGCAACACCGCACCGAAACGACTGATAGGCATGTTGGTAATCGTCAGCAGATGATTGAAGCGCAAACCGAAATGCGTCATCAATTCACGCTTGTAGTCAGCCTCCAGAGACGCCTGGGGAGGCGGCAGCGACGCGCCAGTGGGGTTATAAACAAGGTCAAGAACCTTGTCGTCCCCGTAGCCTTTCTCGTTCAGGCGGCGAATGGCTTCAAGGCTGCCCTGAAACACGCCCTTGCCCCGCTGCTTGTTCACGTTCTCTTCGGAATAACAGGGCAGAGACGCCACTACATGTACGTCGTGGTCAGCCAAAAACTGTGGCAAATCCTCGTAGCCCGACTCGAGCAGAATGGTGAGATTACAGCGGTCGATGACCTCCACACCGAGTGCATGGCATTCGCGCACCAGGTAGCGAAAGTGGGGATTCATCTCCGGCGCGCCGCCGGTCAGGTCGATCACCTTGATATCCCGCTTGCGGATGACCTGAAGAATCAGGTCGATGGTGGCCTTGTCCATCAGCTCGGTGCGGGTGGGGCCAGCATTCACATGGCAGTGCACACAACTCAGGTTGCACAGATACCCCAGGTTTACCTGCAACACGGAAGTGGCATGGCGACGCAGTGGCGGAAAATCCGTGCTGCTGCGCACCAATAAATCGTGGGTGTCCTGCATATTTCACCTGTTTCAATTTCCTTAATGCTATCAATTGGATGCAGGCTTGTCGCAAACGTTACGTGAAAGTGGCCGGCAAGATAGGAGCCGTGCAAGTAATGGCGCTCTTGTTTGCGGCGATGCCGTAGCAAGGATATAAAGGCAGGGCCAGCATGGTTTTTGTTGTAGGAG
>NZ_DS989915.1:1109775-1128384 GCF_000155615.1 Alcanivorax sp. DG881
AGCATGATCCAACGTATTCAATTGCCGGTTTAATAATAGCCACTTGCTATTCCAGGGCTGGCACCACAACCAAAAGTCCTTACAATTACCCCCCTTTAAAGCCCCGGTAGCTCAATTTCGTAGGTCGGAGGCGTAATCCGACACAGAGGCGACACCTTAGCGTGTCGGATTACGGCCTTCGGCCTAATTCGACCTACGGAAAACCTCCGGGCTCAAGATTGGACCCACAGGAGATACCCCTTGGCTGCCTAAAACTGGCACCAAGAACAAAACTCCGTACAATCTGCCCGCGTAATAATTCCCCGGTAGCTCAGTTGGGTGAGGTCAGGGCTTTCCAAAGCGTGCTTTGGCCGAACGAACGCGATGCGGATACCGCCGCTTCGCCGGCGCCCGCTGGGCGAGTAAGCGCCGACAAAATAGCCGCTTGCTCCCCGGAAACTGGCACCACGACTAAAAGTCCTTACAATCGTCACTGCTTCAGCCCCGGTAGCTCAGTTGGATAGAGCAAGCGCCTCCTAAGCGCTAGGTCGGACGTTCGAATCGTCTCCGGGGCACCATCTTTCCGTTTTTGTCTGCATCACCTTTTTCTATCAATCCGATCAGCTAACTACTCTGGCTCCCCCTTCCCCTTTGCCAGACACTGTCGCCGCGCACGGACACCAGGATTCCGCATGACCCACGACACGCCCGCCTCTTCGCCACTTAGCCCGCTTCTCGTGTTGCTAATGGCCACCACGACCGGTCTGGTAGTGGCCAGTAACTATTACGCCCAGCCGCTGCTGCACACCATCGCAGATCAACTCAGCCTGAGTTACGCCAAGGCCGGCATCATTGTCACGACCGCCCAGGCCAGCTACGCCGTGGGGCTGATTCTGCTGGTGCCACTCGGTGATCTGGTCGAGCGGCGCCGCTTGATTGTTATCATGATGCTGCTGGCCATGGTCGGGTTGCTGATCAGCGCCAGTGCCCGTTCGTTGCCGATGCTGTTGGCGGGCACCGCCATCACCGGGGCGTTTTCGGTGGTGGCACAGGTGCTGGTGCCGTTTGCCGCCACGCTGGCGCCACTGGAAACCCGCGGCAAGGTGGTGGGCACGGTGATGAGCGGGCTGTTGCTGGGCATTCTGCTGGCACGCACCGTGGCGGGAGCCCTGTCCTCCCTGGGCGACTGGCATACCGTCTACTGGGTGGCCGCTGCGTTGATGTTGCTCAATACGCTGGCCCTGTGGCGCTTGCTGCCCCGCTACCACCAGCCCGCCTCGCTGCACTATGGTCAGCTGATTACCTCCATCGCTGGATTGTTTCTGCGGTACAAGATGTATCGCCAGCGCTCCGTACTCGGCTTTCTGGGCTTTGCCATGTTCAGCGTGCTGTGGACATCCCTGGCCTTCCTCTTGTCCGCCGAACCCTGGGGCTTCAACGATGCCACCATTGGCCTGTTTGGCCTGGCCGGGGCAGCGGGCGCCCTGTCGGCCCGCCACGCCGGCGTGCTGGCCGACCGTGGCCACGGCCAGCGGCTGACGATCATTGGCATCGTGATCCTGCTGCTGTCCTGGGGGTTACTGGGGCTGGGCGGCACCTCGCTTATTGCACTGCTCGCCGGGATCGTGCTGCTGGATCTGGCGCTTCAGGCCGTGCACATCACCAATATGAACATGGTGTTTTCGCTGGATGAAAGCGCCCGCAACCGGCTCAACTCCGGCTACATGTTTGTGTATTTCCTGGGGGGCGCCTCCGGTTCACTGGCGTCTGCCGCTGCCTACGAGCACCAGGGCTGGTGGGGTGTTGTTCTGCTGGGGGCCGGCCTGGCAGTGGTGGCTCTGCTCTATAGCGGCTTGATGCTGGTCGGAACGCGCCGCCAGCAACCCCATCGTCAGGAAAGTTGACCGGGTTTTACACCCCGGTGATTTACCGCTTCGCCCAAGTCCTCTAGATTAAGGTTTCACGTCGGACAAAAAGGGAATGTCGATGAAATTACTGGGACTGTTACAACTGGCCGTGGCGATTTACGCCATCGTAATGATTATCCAATCGTCCGCAGAGACCGGTGCCAAGGTGCTGTGGGTGCTATTGGTGCTGATTGTGCCGCTGATCGGCCTGATTATCTGGGCTCTGATGGGGCCGGGCTCACCCCTGAAGCGCTAGCCTTGGCTTCACGGGTGGCATCGGCCACCTCACGAACCTCGCCGGCTTGCTGCCAGGCGCCCGGCGTCTGGTAGTACCCGTGGGCAATGCCCTGGAAACGGGGCTGATTGATCACGCGCTGCAAGCGGCGTAGCGAGAAATACGGAATATCCCGAAGAATGATGTTGGCCAACCAGGCCGGCAATGCGCCACCCGGATCCAGCACTACTTCGATGGTCACCTGCACCTTGCCCGCCTCGCCCGGGGAAAACCGGTAATACCCTTCCATTTGCGGCATGCGTACATAGTGCGCCTGCTCCGGATAAGCCGCTGCGTGCAACGCAAAGGGCATCACCAGATCCAGCGTGTCCGGCTCCTGATAAAAGGTCACCCGCAGGGGGGCATCACGGTCTTTCACCGGCCACGGCAGGCGTGTCGTCACGTAGACGTCCCGTTGATAGGGGGAGTTACGTTTCAGATCACGGATTTCCGACACCATGTGCATAAACGACGCCACCGCGTCGTAATCATCCAGCAAGGCGCCGATGGCGTTGAAGTCGTTCACCTGCAGATCGGCCACGCCCCGGAAGGTTTTCAGGCGTGAGTCCCCGTCATCCTGGCGGAATACCTGAATGCCGTCCCGGTCGGTCACCAGCACCCATTCCCCATCGCTGGCCAGGGCCGGCATGGCTACCAGCACCAGTAATAGCAGTGTTGTCAGTTTTTTTATCATCATCGTCCTGACAGTGTTGCGCGCAACGTCCGCGCTGTTACGCAATGATCCGTATTGGGTGGCGATTAAACACCCTGTTTAATCGGCTACTTTATAACCAAGAGTTCGGCCGATGTATCCCTTAAAACCGGGAGACCGTGATCAAGACCACACAAATAATGGCATTTTGCCATTGCGGCTCAACTCTACCCCGTCGCCACACCGTCCCTGCGTGCCTACAGATAAGGCTCCATCATGTGCGCCAGTGCATTGCGCACCCGCCGCCAGGGCGCCATTTGCCGGAAGCCGGCCTGATCCAGCCGTTGCGAAAGCGCAATCCGCTCATCCAGCGCTTCATCAATTTGCTCCGCCAGCGCCTCCCCGTAACACTCCAGGTCAAACTCGAAATTCAGCCGCAGGCTGCGCGCATCCCAGTTACCCGACCCCAACATGACCCAGTGCTGATCCACCGTCATCACCTTGCTGTGATCAAATGGCGGCGGCGACAGATAGAGCTCAGCCCCTTCGGCGACCAGCCAGCGCAGGGCATGCAGGCTGGCCCAGTGCACCAGGCGCAGGTTGTTCTTGCGGGGCACCACAATCTGTACCCGCACCCCTTTCAGCAGCGCCAGTTGCAGGGTGGCCAGCAAGGTCAGGTCGGGCACGAAATACGGGGTGACGATGCGAATACGGGATTCGGCGCTGCCAATGGCCGCCAGCAGCGTCATGCGACGCTTGTCGAAATCCGCATCCGGGCCGGCACTGATGCCCCGGGACTGCACACTGCCCAGCCAGGCCGGGCCGCGGTAACTGGTGTCCAGCAACTCACCGCTGGTGAAATACCAGTCTGCGGCAAAGCTGCGCAATAGCTGCCCCACCACTGGCCCTTCGATGCCAGCATGCAGGTCGGTAATCTTCGGCGGTTGTTGTATATAGCCGGCGCGGATGTTCATGCCACCGGTAAAACCATAACGGCGATCCACCACCATGAATTTACGATGATTGCGCAGATTCAGGTACGGCATACGCCAGGGGGCCAGGGAATACAGAAAACGCTCCACCGGCACCTTGCCACGGCGCAGGCGCCAGACCACCGACGGCAGGGAATAGAGAGCACCGACGCCGTCCACCAACACCCGCACCTTGACCCCACGGGCCACTGCCGAGGCGAGGGCATCGGCCAGCGGTTTACCGGCGGCATCGTTGCCGAAAATATAGGTGGCCAGATAAATGCTTTCATTGGCATTGTCGATGGCGTCTAACATGGCCTGGTAAGCACCGGGGGCATCCAGCAGGGTAATACGGTTACCGTCGGTGAGCGGCAAGTGGGTCAGCCGCCCCACCAGGCGACTGAGGATTTTCAAGTGTTTCAGGTCCGGTTCCGGCTCGGCTGCAACGCGCCAGCCATCATTGCTGTCAATCAGCCCACCGGTAAGCTGACGTGCCCGCCGGCGAATACGATTAACGCCCAGGATGTAATAGAGCAGCGCACCCAGCACCGGCACCAGCCAGACCAGCCCGGTCCAGGCCGCCGCCGCACGGGCATCCTGCTTATTCTGAGCGACATGCACCGTCACCGTCACCGCCAACCCGATACTAATGGCCGCCGCCATATAGGGCCAATAGGGGTCCAGCATCGTCAGTAAGGCGTCGATTTCAGCGGTCCAGTAAGTGACATCCAAAGGCATTCAGTTCCGTCTCTGAAGCGGGTATCCGTTCAACGATAGCATAACCGGCGAGAGCCACATCCGCCGGGCTTTGCGCTTTGCGCGCCGCTTCCCTAGAATACGCTCTCTTTTGGAACACTGGTCGGCTGGCGCCTATTAAACAGCGTGCAGCAAATGACCACTCTCCTCCCCGATCAGGCTGGGGGGCGATCCGTTCCAAGTCCTCTGCGTCGCCTTGCCGACGCACGTTAAACGGGCCAGACAAGCCCGACTCAGCGCCAGCCGCCGCTGGCCATCAGTAGTAACGACTAATTCCGCTGGTTTAGGCAACCAGTGTACCGGTGTTGACGGCGTTATCGTCATGCCGGCGCATGATGAGGAGCGATACCATGCCCGAAACCAATACGGTTATTCCGCTGCACCAGGACACCCGTGAGAGCACCGACAAGCTGGCTCAATCTGCCGAACATGCCTACGACGAACCCCGCCGGTTCAAGGTCTACACGGCCCGCCAGCTCGACAAGATCGAGCCGCTCAAACGCCTGGACGACGAGACCCGCTTTGCCATGGACGTGGTAGCCAATGTGCTGCCGTTTCGGGTCAATGAATACGTCATCAATGAGTTGATCAACTGGGACAATGTCCCCAATGACCCCATCTACCAGCTCACCTTCCCCCAGAAGGGCATGCTGGCCCCGGAACACTTCGACAAGGTCGCCGAGGCCATGCGCGGCGGCGACAAGGCCGAAATCAAGGCCACCATCGCCGAAGTACGTGAAGCGCTAAACCCGCACCCCGCCGGGCAGATGGAACACAACATGCCGGAAGTGGACGGCGAGAAGATCGATGGCGTGCAGCACAAGTACAACGAGACTGTGCTGTTTTTTCCCAGCCAGGGCCAGGTCTGTCACAGCTACTGCACCTTCTGCTTCCGCTGGGCCCAGTTCATCGGTGATAACGACCTGAAAATCGCCACCAAGGAAGCCGGCCAGCTGAAGAAATACATTCAGGCCCACCCGGAAATTTCCGATGTGCTGATCACCGGTGGCGACCCGCTGGTAATGAAAACCAAGAACCTGCGGGCTCATATCGAGCCGCTGCTGGAACTGGAACAGATTCGCACCATCCGCATCGGCTCCAAGGCACTCACCTTCTGGCCCCAACGCGTGGTATCCGATGCCGACGCCCAGGACCTGCTGGACCTGTTCGAGGAAGTGATCGCCAGCGGCAAACACCTGGCGCTGATGGCGCACTACAACCACTGGCAGGAACTGGAAACCGACATCGCCCGTGAAGCGGTGAAGCGGGTACGCGCCACCGGCGCGGTGATTCGCGCCCAGGGCCCGCTGCTGGCACACATCAACGACAACGCCGACGACTGGGCGCGCCTGTGGCAGACCCAGGTCGAGCTGGGCATCATCCCTTACTACATGTTTGTGGAACGCGACACCGGCGCCCGCCATTACTTTGAAGTGCCCCTGGCCAAGGCCTGGGAAATCTATCGCGACGCCATGAAACAGGTATCCGGCATCGCCCGCACCGCGCGAGGCCCGAGCATGTCCAGCCACCCGGGCAAGGTGGAAATCCAGGGCGTTACCGAAATCAACGGCGAGAAAGTGTTCGCCCTGCGTTTCATTCAGGGCCGCAACCACGACTGGGTGCAACGCCCCTTCTTCGCCAAGTACAACGAAGACGCCACCTGGCTGAACCACCTGGAACCCGCTTTCGGTGAAGAGAAATTCTTCTTCGAAGACGAGCTGGCGGAGATGGAAAGCGAGTAACGCCAATTAATAATTAATAGCGAATAGTTAACAACGGCGCGCGAGAGCGTAGTTAACTTTAAATGCAAGAGGCCGCGCCCGGAGTACGGGTGCGGCCTCTTGCGTTTACAACAACACGACACTTAAATCGCGTCGTTATTAACGATTAATTATTCACTGTCCCTGCTTCCCCTCTTTTCCTCGTGGCTGAATGACAGCAATAATGAACTCACCCAAACCCGAGGAGAGTCCGATGAAAAAGATCATCACCAGCGTATCTGTCGCCGCTCTGCTGACTGGCTGCCTTGGCCAGAATGCCCTGTTCGATACCGTGCAGGACTGGAACGCAGACGCCACCAACAACAAGTTCGTCAATCAGGGGATTTCCTTTGCCTTCTGGTGGATTCCCGTTTACGGCCTGTCGTTGCTGGGCGATATCATCATTTTTAACTCCATCGAGTTCTGGACTGGCACCAACCCGATCAGCAAGGAAGGCGCCAAGGTGGCTGGCACCACCGAGACCGTGACCGACGGGTTGGGCAATGAAGCTGAACTGACCTATAACGCCGATGGTTCCATCTCGGTCATCGCTACGCAGGAACGTTATACCCTGATCAAGGAAGGCGGGCAGGTCATCAAAGTGCAGGACGACAAGCGCGAAGTGCTTGGCTCGGTGATGATGTAAGCCAAACCCAGGCGACGTCGCCGAAGGCATAAGAATCCGAGTTGCGAGAAGCGAAATGCAAAACCGGTTTTATCTTCTCGCTTCTCGCTTCTCGTAACGACAAAGTAGCCTTCCACTCCGCCGTTACAACAACCGCGACAGCGTCACCAGTGCCTGTTCCACCCGGTTATCCCACTTCACGGCACAATTGAGCCGCAGGCAATTGCTGAATTTCCCGGACGCGGAAAACAAAATCCCCGGCGCAAAGCTGACGCCCTTTTCCAGCGCGGCCGCCATCAACTCTGTGGTGTCCACGTCGTCGGGCAATTCTACCCACAGAACGAACCCGCCGGCCGGACGGCTGACCCGGGTTTGCCGGGGAAAAAGCTGGGTGACCCGCTCCGTCATTCTTGCCACCCCCAATGCATGATCTCCGCACAACTGGCGAAGAAAACGGTCATAACGCCCGGTTTCCAGATACTTTGCCAGGGCCAGTTGCCCCGGCGTATTCACCGAAACGGTATTGATGAACTGCAGATATTCTGCGCGTTCCTGCTGCGCCGGTGGCGACACCAGCCAGCCCACCCGCAACCCGGCAGACAAGGTTTTTGAGGATGAAGCGCAGTAGTACACCAGGCCGTCATCATCCCAGCTTTTGATGGGCCGGGGACGCGGTCCGGAAAGCGGCAGATCCCCATAGATATCATCTTCAACCAAGGGCACCTGATAACGGCCCAGCAACGTCAGCAGGGCCCGCTTGCGGGCATCAGACAAACACACGCCCAACGGATTGGAAAAATTCGGCACCACCACACAGGCGGCCACCGGCCAGCGCTCCAGGGCCAGTGTTAACGCCTCCAGCGAGATCCCTTGCTCCGGGTCGGTGGGAATCTCCAGTGCCTTCAACCCCAAAGATTCGATCACCTGCAGCAGGCCGTAATACGTGGGCGACTCAATCGCCACGGTATCGCCGGGGCGCGTCGTGAGCTTGAGGGCAATCGCCACGGATTCCTGGCAGCTATTGGTAATCAGCACCTCTTCCGGTGCCACCGCGCATTGCATGCCCGCCAATCGACGGGCGATCTGGGTGCGCAACTCCGGTGCCCCGGGCGGGAATTCATACCCCACACAACGACGCCGTTGCTCACGCAACACACCATGAAAAACCCGCTCCATGGCCGCCACCGGCATAAATTCCGGCGCCGGCACCGCCGCGCCGAGATTGACCACCGCCGGGTTGTTCACGTTCTGCAGCATCTGCAGAACCTGTTCCTGCCCGGTGATCTTGCGAGGTTTCCGGCTGGCCGTCGCCACCCTGGGAGGCTCGCGCAGCACCGGCGGCTGCCGGACGTAATACCCCGAGCGGGGGCGCGCCTCCAGCACACCGCGCTGTTCCAGCTCCCGGCACGCATTCACCGCCGTGGACACGCTGACCTGTTGCTGTTCCGCCAGCACCCGCACGCCGGGCAGACGGCTACCCACCGGGTATACCTGATCACTGATCAGCCCCTGCAAACGATCAGCCAGACTTTGATAGAGGGTCATAAGGCCTGTTACCGGTACAGTTTTTTGCAAAAAAAGCGGTACAGATGGCTATTCACATAATCTGTACCGCTCCAATTTAATTTTTTTATATCTGTATTGACCTGCGCTGTCCACCTAGTCTGTTGAACCATCTTCAGAAAAGAAGGATCACTGCCATGTCGACGGAACAGTTTGTGGCACTTATCGGCTTTGTCGCCGTGATGACCGGCACCCCCGGCCCCAACAACCTGATGCTGATGGCATCCGGTGCCAACGCAGGTTTCCGCCGTTCCTTGCCGCACATTCTGGGCATCGCCATCGGCTGTCAGGTAATACTGCTGTGCGTAGCGCTGGGGCTCGGTCAGCTACTAACCCGCTTCCCACAAGCCGTTACCGCACTGCGTGTGGGCGGTGCCTTGTATCTGTTGTATCTGGCCTGGCAACTGGTGCGCACCCGCAACCTGAAAAGCAATCGCTACAACGCCAAACCGCTGACCTTCATGCAGGCGGCCCTGTTTCAGTGGGTAAACCCCAAGGCCTGGATGATGATTCTCACCGGTGTGGCCACCTTTACCCAGCCGCAGAACTTTACCCTTAGCGCAGCAATCATTGCTGGCACCTTCCTGATTGTCGGATTACCGCTGATCAGCAGCTGGAACCTGTTTGGCGCGGTGCTGAAGAACTGGCTGCATCAGGGGCAGCGTCTGCGCGCCTTTAACCGAGCCATGGCGATGCTGCTGGTGGCATCGCTGTATCCGACCTTCGGCATTCAGCCCAGCCAGGCCAGTGAAGCCGACACCCCGCCAGCGCAAGAGCAGCAGGAAAAACCACAGCCGCAAAAGCGCGAACGGCTTAACTGGTGGATGAGCGTGCTGTAGCGATTCAGTAGCGAGTGGCGAGGAGCGAGTTGCGAAAGTCAAAACCTTCAACCGAAGAATGGTTTTTGCTTTTCGAGACTCGCTTCTCGTCACTCGCCCCTGCCACCCAATTATTTCCCCACAACACAATCTGGCTACCTCCCTCCTTTAGCATCCCCTCCTTTGCACCAGATGTGGCTAGCTGTTGTAGCGCGGCAATCGCTTCTCCCTTAGGCTAGGCCCTTTCGCACAAACGCAATTTCGCGCAAGGAATGTCCATGCAAAACGGGCTGATGGTGCTGCACGGCAACCGTCTGGAAACCCTCACCGAGCTGGTGGCGGACTGGCTGCAGCGTGAGCCACTGCCACCACTGGAAACGGAAACCTTTCTGGTGCAGTCCAACGGCATGGCCCAATGGCTGAAACTGCAACTGGCGGATGCCCTGGGTATCAGTGCCGGTTTCCAGTTCCAGATGCCCGCCCGGTTCCTGTGGGGCGCCTACCGCACCGTGCTCGGTGAAGACCAGGTGCCGCGCACCTCACCCTTCGACAAGTCCCGCTTGCTATGGCGCCTGTACCGGCTGCTGCCTGCCTTGCTGAACAACGAGCACTTTGGCCCCCTGCGCCATTTTCTCGCCGACGACGTGGATGGCCGCAAACGCCATCAGCTGGCCGAACGGCTGGCGGATCTGTTCGATGCCTATCAGATGTATCGGGCGGACTGGCTGGCAGATTGGGAAAGCAGCAACGACCGCCTGCGCAAGGCCCAGGATCGCGACACCTTCGATGACTTTCCCGCCAGCCAGTTATGGCAAGCGCACTTGTGGCGTGCCCTGCTGACGGACATGGATGACAGCAAACAAGGCCTCAGCCGCAGCGCCATCCACCGGGATTTCATGGCTGCACTCACTCAACAACAGGACACGCCACCGCCGGGCCTGCCACGCCGGCTGATCATCTTCGGTATCAGCGCCCTGCCCCAGCAGGCCCTGGAAGCCTTGGCCGCGCTCAGCCAGCATTGCCAGATCCTGATGCTGGTACAAAACCCCTGCCAACATTACTGGGCGGATATCGTCGAAGACAAACAACTGCTGCGCCGCCAGTTGGACAACCGCAAACGCCACCTGACCGCCCTGCCGGAAAACCGGGTCAATCCACTGCTGGCCGCCTGGGGCAAACAGGGCCGGGACTTTATTGGTCTGCTCTACGACCACGACGACCCGGACAGTTATCGCAGCGCCTTCCAGAACCAAATCGATCTGTTTGAAAGCCGCGAGCCGCATACCCTGTTGCAACAGTTGCAGCAGGACATTCTCGATCTGGAGCCGCTGCCCGCGCCGGACCGACGTCCGCCCCTGGAAATGGACAGCTCTCTTCAGTTCCGTATCGGCCACAGCGCTCAGCGAGAAGTGGAAATCCTTCAGGATGAACTGCTGGATCGTTTCAGCAACGATCCTACCCTGCAGCCCCGCGATGTGATCGTGATGGTGCCGGACATCGAAGCCTACGCGCCGCACATTGATGCGGTATTCGGGCGACTGGAACGGGACGATCCACGCTACCTGCCCTACACCCTCAGCGACCGCAGTGCCGGCGCCGCCTCGCCGCTGGCCCAGGCAGTAGAATCCTTGCTGCACCTGCCGCAATGGCGCTTCACCGCCACCGATATTCTCGACCTGCTGGATGTGCCCGCGGTGCGCGAGCGCTTCGGCATCGACGAAGGCGACCTGCCGCAACTGGCCCGCTGGATCGACCAGGCGCGCATTCGCTGGGGCCTGAACAGCCCGCAACGCAAGACCCTGGACGTGCCCGACTTCGAGCAGAACAGCTGGGCCTTCGGCCTGAAACGGATGCTGGCTGGCTACCTGCTCGGCGACGGCCCGGCCTGGATGGGCATCGAGCCGCTGGACGAAGTGGCTGGCCTGGGCGCGGAGCTGGCCGGGCGCCTGTCCCGCCTGCTCGACACCCTGGAACAGCACTGGCAGCAAAGCCGTACAGACGCCAGCGCCCGACAGTGGCAACAACGCTTTACCCAATTGCTGGATGACCTGTTCGCCCCCGGGGACGAAGCAGACCAGACCCTGGATGCGGGCCTGCGCGATGCCCTCAACGACTGGCTGGCCGCCTGTGCCGAGGCCGACTTCGACAGCCCCCTGCCACTCACTGTGGCCCGCCGCCCGTTACTCGATGCCCTGAATGCAGAAAGCCTGTCGCAACGATTCATGGCCGGGCGCATCAACGTCTGCACCCTGATGCCCATGCGCGCCATTCCCTTCCGCCATGTCTGCCTGCTGGGCATGAAGGACGGCGACTACCCCCGTCAGCAACAGCCCATGGATTTCGACCTGATGCGCCAGTGGGGCAACTATCGCCCCGGCGACCGATCCCGCCGGGACGACGATCGCTACCTGTTTCTGGAAGCCCTGCTCAGCGCCCGCGACAGCCTCTATATCAGCTGGACCGGTCGCAACGTGCGCGACAACAGCGAACGTCCGCCCTCGGTGCTGGTGGCGCAACTGCGCGACCATATCAACCAACGCTGGCGCACCGACCTGGGCGAACCGGTGGACGCCCTCACCGTATCCCATCCACTGCAACCGTTCAGCGCCCGCTATTTTTTCCACAGCGACCAGGATGCGGTCCCCGATACGTCACTACACACCTACGCCAACGAATGGCGCGCCCTCCACGATGGTCAGGCGCACAAGGTCCGCAATGACCAACCCCTGCCGCCACTGGAAAACGACGAGCCGATTACCTGCGCTGCTTTGGGCCGCTTTCTCAAACAACCCGTGGCGCATTTTTTCGAGCAACGGCTGAAAGCTCGCCTGAAACAGCAACGCCAGGTCCTGGACGACAGCGAACCCTTTTCCTTCGACGGCCTGCAACGTTTCCAGTTACAGGACCAGTTGCTCAGTGAAGCCCTGCGCGTCGGCCCCGAGCATGCCGGCGACGCCATGACCCACACTCTGGATCGCCTGGCCGGCAGCGGCGACCTGCCCCTGGCGCCCTTTGACGAGGGCAGCCGTGACAGCCTGCTGATGCCCCTGTCGCAGCCACTGGAACACTACTTTGCCCTGCTGGCCGAGTGCGGCACACCACAGCCGCAACAGGAAATCCGCCTCAACGCCGGCCCGCTGCAGATAGAAGACTGGCTCACGGATTTGCGCGGCTCCGCTGCGAATGCCCAACGGCTGGTACTGCACACCGGCAAGCTGAAAGAACGCTTCGACAAACTCACCCGGGACTGGACCCTGCACCTGGCCGCCTGCGCCGCCGGGCATCCGCTGACCACCCACATCCAGGGACAGGATGGCCGCATCACCCTTCCCCACCTGAACCGCAGCGACGCCCAGCACTGCCTGGATCAACTGGGCCACGCCTGGCAACAAGCCCTGTGCGAACCGCTGCCCGTGGCCTGCGCCACCGCCTTCGCCTGGCTGAAAGGGGAAGAAAAAGAGCGGGGGGAAAGCGAAGCCCGCAAGGTGTTCGAATCCGGTTTCATGCACACCGGCGAACAGGAAAAGGAACCGGCCATTGCCCGCGCCTGGGCCGACTTCGACACCCTGCTCGCGGTTCGCCACGGCGACCAAAGCGCCTTCGCCTACTGGACCGAACAACTCTATGCCCCGCTCTACCAGCATGCTCAATGGCGTGAACCGGGAGATGACGCATGAACATTGAACGTCCGCTTCCGATCACTTTCCCGCTGCACGGCACCCGGCTGATCGAAGCCAGTGCCGGCACCGGCAAGACCTTTACTCTGGCCGCCCTCTATCTGCGTCTGGTGCTGGGTCATGGAGACGAAAACGGGTTTTCACGTCCGCTGCTACCACCAGAAATTCTGGTGGTGACTTTTACCGAAGCGGCCACCGAAGAACTGCGTGAACGTATCCGCGATCGGCTCGCTGATGCTGCCCGCATTTTTGCCGATAGCAACGCCGAAGCCGACGACCCGGTACTGGCAGAACTGCTTAACGACTATAGTGCCCCGGACGACCGCGCCCGCTGCGCCCAGCGCCTGGAGGCCGCCGCCCAGTGGATGGACGAAGCCGCCATCTACACCATTCACGGTTTCTGCAACCGCATGCTCAAACAGCACGCCTTCGATTCCGGCAGCCTGTTCAGCCTGGAATTGCAGGAAGACGCCAGCGACGAACAACAAATGGCAGCGCGAGATTACTGGCGCACCATCATTAGTAAATTCCCGGTCAGCGCCGCCAATGCCCTGCAAAGCGACAACCTGGGCAACCCGGATGCGCTGCTGGAGGCCTGCCGCCCCCTGCTCGGTTTGAAAGAAGCCGACCCGGAAGAACTACCGCAAAGCGTCACACACTGGCTCACCCAAACCGGCCCGCAAGCAGACAAGGATCAACAAGCCCGCCAGCAACTGGCGGACGAACTGCCGGAGTTTCTCGAATGGGTGCGCGCTGCCCGCGATAACAAATGGCTCAACGGCAACAGCTACCGCACCACCAGCCTGCCCGGCATGCTGCAGACCCTGCAGCGCTATGCCAACGGCGAACGATTGAACGGCAAGGCCTACGACACCCTGGCGAAGTTTTCCAATGAAGGCATGAGGCTCACCAAGGCCGGGCAGGAACAGCGCCCGGACTTTGCCTTCTGCCAGCAGCTGGATGCGGTGATGGATGGCCGGGCGAACACGCAACTGCCCCGCACCGACCTGCTTGCCCATGCCGCCGCCTGGATCGACCGGCGGGTGGATCAGGTTCGTCGCCAGACCGCCACCATGGGCTTCGACGATATGCTCAGCCGCCTGCACGATGCCTTGAAAGGCGGCAACGGTGAGCGTCTGGCACAAGTCATCCGCGACCAGTTCCCGGTGGCATTGATCGACGAATTCCAGGATACCGACCCGACTCAGTACGGGATCTTTTGCGCACTCTATGAAGGGCAAGAAGGCACCGGCTGGTTCATGATCGGTGACCCCAAGCAGGCCATCTATGCGTTCCGTGGCGCCGATGTCTTTACCTACCTGAAAGCCCGCCGGGCCACCGAAGGCAACCACTACACCCTGGACAAAAACTTCCGCAGCGCCGACGCCATGGTCCACGCCGTGAACCATCTGTTCAGCTACAGCCAGAATACCTTTGGCGATGTGTTCATGATGGATAACGCCATTCCCTTTGAAGCGGTACAGGCCAACGGTCGCAAGGACGTTCTGTTAGTCGACAACAACGAAAAATCCGGCATTACCCTGTGGGTGGACGAGCAGGAAAAACCGGTCAGCGCCGGCCAGTACCGCGATGAGCAGGCGGCACGCTGCGCCAGTGAAATTGCCCATCTTCTTAACGGTGCCGTAAAAGGCGTCACCGGCTTTCAGAAAACCGACAGCTTCCGGCCTCTGCACCCCAACGATATTGCCATCCTGGTACGCGATCGCACCGAAGCCAAAGCCATCCGCGATGCACTGATGGAACGCCAGGTACGCAGCGTCTATCTGTCCGATCAGGATTCCGTGTTTGCCCAGCCCGAAGCCCACGACTTGCTGCTGATCCTGCACGCCTGCGCCACCCCGGAATCCGATACCCGGGTACGCAGCGCCCTGGCCTGCGCTGTGCTGGACCTGGCCTACGCGGAACTGGATGCCCTCAATCAGGATGAAGTGCGCTGGGAAGAAACCGTGGAGCAGTTTCACGGCTATCGCCAGCAATGGCAGACCCAGGGCGTGCTACCCATGCTGCGCAGCCTGCTGATGGATTTTCATGTACCCGCCCGGCTCAGCCAGAGCCTGGACGGCGAACGCGCCCTGACCAACCTGCTGCACCTGGCCGAACTGCTGCAGCAGGCCGCCACCCAGCTGGATGGCGAACAGTCATTGATCCGCTATCTGGAAGATACGGTTGAGGAAGGCCGCGGCAGCAGCAAGGAAAGTATCCTGCGCCTGGAAAGTGACGACGACCGGGTCAAAGTGATCACCATTCACAAATCCAAGGGCCTGGAATACCCACTGGTGTACCTGCCCTTTATCTGCAGCTTCCGCCCGGCGGACAAGAACAAGCCGCCGCTACGCTACCACGAAAACGATCATCTCAATGTCTCACTGGAACCGGACGAGACGGTGGAAAACAAGGCGGACCACGAACGGCTCGCCGAAGACATGCGTCTGCTCTACGTGGCCCTGACTCGCGCTTGCCACACCTGCACCCTGGGAATCGCGCCCTACATCAAGGGCCGCGGCAAACAGAACCAGCTGGAGAAAAGCGCTATCGGCCGTTTGCTGTTCGGCAATGGGGTGGCCAACGACGGCCTGCGTGCCGCGCTGACACCGGTGGCCCATGATGCGGTCGCCATCATCAACGCGCCAGACAGCAACCCGGAATGCTATCAACCGAAAGCGCAAGCACGGCCCCTGCGCACGCCGCTAATTCCTGTGGCGCGACAACGGCAACCCTGGTGGATTGCCAGCTACAGTGCCCTCAAACAGGTACAGGAAACCCTGGCCCCGGCGGACCCGCGCGGCGATCAACTGGCCGAGCAACAGGACGACACCGTTATCGATGACGCCGAGCCGTTACCAGATACCATCCACGCTTTCCCCCGTGGCGCGGCACCCGGCACCCTGCTCCACGATGTGCTGGAGCAGGCCGCCAACCAAAGCTTCACGCAAACCCTGGCCGACCCCGCCGAGTTTGAAACCAGCGTGGAAGAAAAACTGCAGGCCCGGGGCTGGCAAGATTTTATGGAAGTGATCCGCCACTGGTGGAAGCAGGCAGTCACCACTAGCCTGCCGCTGGAAAACGACCGGATCGCCCTCAATACCCTGCACACCTATGTGCCGGAACTGGAATTCCTGTTCCCTGCCCACCAGGTGAAAGTGGCTGAGATGGACACCCTGATCCGCCAGCATATCCATCCACAGCATCCGCGCCCGCGACTGGAAGCCGATACCCTCAACGGCATGCTCAAGGGCTTTATCGATCTGGTGTTCGAACACGATGGCAAATACTACGTGCTCGACTACAAGTCCAACTGGCTGGGCGTGGATGACAGCGCCTACACCCTGGATGCCATGACCGACGCGGTGCTGGAAAAACGCTACGAAGTGCAATACGTACTCTACCTGCTGGCCCTGCACCGCCTGCTGAAAAGCCGCCTGCCGGATTATGATCCCGACCAGCACCTGGGCGGCGCCGTCTATGTCTTCCTGCGCGGCCTGCAAGGCCCGGCGGCGGGGACGGTGTTCGATCGACCGGCGACAGGATTGATTGAAGCGCTTGATGTGATGTTTGAAGCAAGGGAGAGTTAAAAGTTGAAAGTTCAAAGTTTAAAAGCGCGAACACGCCCTTCTGCCACTGCAATGCCGTGCCCGCGCCCCACAGCACATCAATCGCGGCGTAGACCCTGCTCGGCCGGCTCAGGGCTTTCCCGCGTTTCAACTTTCAACTTTCAACTTTCAACTGGGTCGGAGGCTTTCCATGCAATCTGACCTGTTCTCCGCCCTCACCTGGGAAGATGCCCTGCTTCTGCTGCGTGACAACAGTTTGCTGCGCGATCTGGACGTGGCCATTGCCCGCTTTCTTAACCAGCAATGTCCGCAGGCAAGTTACCCCGTCCTGCTACTTGCCGCTTTCACCAGCAACCAACAAGCCAGCGGCCACCTGTGTCTGGACCTGAAAAACCGGGAACTGGCCACCCAGCTGTGGGGCACCAGCCCACCGCCGGAGCTGGTCTCCCTGCTGCCCGGCAAACCGGATGACTGGCTACATGATCTGCAACATAGCCCCCTGGTCAGTCAGGACGGCAGCACACCCCTGGTACTGGACGGCAGCCGCCTTTATCTGCGCCGTAACTGGGCCAGGGAAGTGTCCGTCGCCGAGGCCATCAGCCAGCGACTGGCCACGGTCAGCCCGTTGCCTGCCGAGCGTCTGCGCGACGCCCTGGCCCGATTATTCCCGAACGCCGGCGACCAGACCGACTGGCAACAGGTGGCTTGCGCCCTGGCCAGCCGCAGCGGTATCGGCATCATCACCGGCGGCCCCGGCACCGGCAAAACCACCACCGTGGTTCGCCTGCTGGGGCTGCTGCAAAGCCTGGCCATGACGGAGAACCAGCGCCTGCGTATTCGCCTCGCCGCCCCCACCGGCAAGGCAGCCGCGCGGCTCACCGAATCCATCGGCGAACAGGTAGAAAAACTCGAGGTGGAAACCGCAGTACGTGACGCCATCCCCACGGAAGTCACCACCCTGCACCGCCTGCTCGGCACCCGCCCGGACAGCCGTCACTTCCGTCACCATGCCGACAATCCGCTGCACGCGGATCTGGTGGTGGTGGACGAAGCCAGCATGATCGACATGGACATGATGGCCAGCTTGCTGGAAGCCCTGAGTCCCCACACCCGGCTGATCCTGCTGGGCGACAAGGACCAGCTGGCCAGCGTGGAAGCCGGCGCTGTGATGGGTGATTTGTGCCGCCATGCCCACCAGGGGCGTTATCAACAAGGCACCATCGAATTTGTCAGAGACACCTGCGGCGCCGACATCAGCGGCTATCAGGAAACCGAACAGGCCCCGGGCAACGCACTCGCCCAGCAGACCGCCATGCTGCGCACCAACTGGCGCTCCAAGGACAGCCCCGGCATCGGCGAACTGGCGCGTGCGGTGAACGAAGAAAACCTGCCGCAGGTGCGCAAAGCTTTTCAACAGTACGATGACAGCCTGCATCGCCACCCCTTGCGCAGCGACGGCCAGCAACTGGAAACCCTGCTGCTCAACGGCAGTGGCGATCACTCGGGTTTACGTGCCCTGTTTCAGGCGGTGGCGACACCACCGGCACAACGGGAAGAGTTCGATGGTTGGGCGGCCGCATTGCTCAAGCAACTCACCCACCAGCAACTGCTCAGCGGTTTACGCAGCGGGCCGTTTGGGGTGGAGCAACTGAATCAGCGTATCACCCGCCACCTGCAACAGCAGGACCTGGCCCCGGAACGGGAATGGTATCCGGGCCGCCCGGTGATGATGACGCGCAACGATTATCAGCTGGGCTTGATGAACGGCGATGTGGGGCTGACCCTGCCATTACTTGAGGAAAAAAAGCGGGAAGAGAGAAATGGCAAACCGGCGTTACTGCTGCGCGTCGCGTTCCAGTTACCCGACGGCCGCATCAAATGGGTGCTGCCCAGCCGCCTGGACGGCGTGGAAACCGTCTATGCCATGACCGTGCATAAATCCCAGGGCTCGGAATTCAGACACACCCTGCTGGTGCTACCGGACGCCCCCCACCCGCTCCTCACCCGGGAACTCATCTACACCGCCGTCACCCGTGCACGGGATCGCTTCACCTT
>NZ_DS989915.1:1128557-1191035 GCF_000155615.1 Alcanivorax sp. DG881
TCGCACGGTTTGAGTGGCCCGCTCAATAAATACCGCGGAAATAACATGGGCTGCTGGCATAAAAAAACGGGATGCCGAAGCATCCCGTTTTTTGTTTCTACATCACGCGTTTATTTGAACTGCGCTTCTTTCTCTTCAGTTTCCACGATGATGTCCGCGCGGCGGTTCTTCGCACGACCGTCAGCAGTGCTGTTGTCGGCCACCGGTTTGCTCTCACCGAAACCTTCCGTGGTGATCTTGTCAGCCCCGACGGAGAAGTCCTTCATGAGGCGGTCTTTCACTGACTGGGCACGACGCTCGGACAGGCCCTGGTTGTAATCGGCCGGACCAGTGCTGTCAGCATGGCCTTCCACACGGATGCGCCCTTGCTCGCCCGCATTCAGACGATCTGCCACACCTTTGATTTCATCGCTGAACTGACCCTGAATGGTGTCGCGGTCAAAGCCGAAGTAGATCACCGAGGTTTCACGATTCTGCATGGACTCGTAGACCTGACAGCCGTCCGCATCCACCACCGCACCGGAAGCGGTGTTCGGGCAGCGGTCCTTGTCGTCATTGACACCATCGCCATCACTGTCGCCAGTCACCACTTCCGCGGGGGTTGCAGCAACCACTTCATCGTCACTGCTGCCACCGTCGTCATCGCTGATGCCAAACGCCAGATTAATACCGGCATAAACCTGGCCTTCCCAGTATTCACGGTCCTGGCTGTATGCCTGACGGGTACCCAGATCCAGAATCACGTGTTTGAAGAACGCGCGCTGCACACCCAGTTCCACACCGGTCATCAGCTCGTCGTTATCGTCACTGTTGGGGTTATTCAGGCTTTCAATCAGCTGCTCGCCCACATTGATACCAGCATAGGGTTCGAAACCCAGCAGGCCATGGTCATCAAAGTGGTAACGGCCACTGACGTAATAATTTTTCATGTCCAGACGACGACCGGAGTTGTATTTACTCTCCGCGTCACCGTCTACTTCTTCGTACCAACCCTGCACGGACCAGTTTGGAGCGAAACGCCAACCCAGCTGAGCGCCATAAAACGGCACATCGTCCAGGCCATCACCACCATTACCGATGACGTCATTGTCATAAAAAGTATAGTAGCTGGCATGCCCACCGATGTACCCGTATTTGTCAGGCACATTTTCCCCAGCGAATGCAAAGGGGCTGATCAGCAGAGGCACCGCAGCGGTCATACGCAAAAAGGTTTTCATGGCAGATTCCTTTCCAGTTGTTCCCGAATTTCTTAGGGAATTTAAACACTGGAAAGGAAAACAAGCAGCCACAAAGAGGCGCCAGGCCCCTGAATTTACCGAAATTTAACCCCTCTACTATCAACGGTTTACACTAAACTAGTACGAAAACATTACCTGGAACTTTCATCCCAATGCTTTGGTAGAAAAACTTTTTTTATACAATTATTTTTCAACCCACTGACCACCCGGCGTCTTCACGTACTGCCCGGCTTCGGTTTTATCAATCGCTTTTTGGCCCGCCAGCCTGGCCACCTGCTCCAGCGTGATGCCGTTTTGTTTGGCAATGCGTTCGTAAGCGGCCCGACGTTTCTGATTAATATCCGCCGCCAGCTCCACCGCCGCCGGTGTCGCTTTCACAACGCCCAGGTAACCATCCGTCTGCTCACCGACCAGACCCTGGCTTTTCGCTGCGTCCAGATCCAGCGCAAACGCGGCCATACTCAGCAGCAAGGCCACCATGGCCAATGCAGATTTCAACATTTTCATACCCACTCCTTAAAACAGGTCGCTGTCTTCACTGAACAACTGATCGATATCCTTTTCCACTTTCAAACGGATTTCATGATCAATTTTCACATTCAGGTTAATAGTGATGGGATCTTCCGGTGCTTTCAGGGCCACCGTGGGCGTACAAGCCGCCAACAGCCAGCCGGCCAGCAACACCGTGCCCAGCCCGAGTTTTTTCATCATCGATTCTCCGTGCGCAGTTGTTCAGTGATTTCATCGCCAATGCGCAAGCTGCGCATCAACGCCAACACGTTTTCCCGGTGTGTGTAGTTAAACACTACCGGCAGACTTTTTCTTTGCGGGTTTATCCCTTTAATGGTGATCGCCGCATCCAGCCAACCCACTTTATCCATGGCCATACGCGCCTGGAAGTCGCTGATCAACAGGGTGCTAAGGCTGTCCAGCGCCAACTTCACCGCCTGATTGGAGTCGGCCATGGCTTGCACGCTGGACGAAGCAGGAATGATCAACGACAGAGGCTCTTCGTTGGCTAATCGCCCCTGTTCGATGACCAGAAAATCCGCTCCCAACTGCAAGGGGACATAGCCGCCGATTCGCCCGGACAGGGACACCGGTGGCGGGTTTTGCAATGCGGCCACTTCGGCGAGATCAATACGGCTGATCACCACCGGTTGCGGGCGGGCGGAGGGCCAGTCCAGTGCCGGGGATCGCAAATAACCGCCCAACAGATCGGCCCGGATATCAGTAAATTGCCATTGAGACAGGTCGCTATCCACGGTGAGAGCCAGATCAGTGATCGGCGTGCCGATATCCAGGGTGTCCACCGTCACGGGGCCGGCGCTGCTAAGCTGCACTTGGCCGTTATCGTATTCACCATGAAGCACCCCGGCAGCGCCACGGACCGTCACGCTGCCCCAGTCCAGATCCGCACCGGTGAGCGTGATATCCCCGGAAGCTTTCAGCGTCTGCCGCCATTGCCAGCGGCCGCTGCCTTCCAGCTGACCTTGCCGTGGAGTAGCGGCCAGGCCCACCCCCATGGCTGGCACCAGCGCGCTGCGCATGGTCAAGGTGCCGCTCGCACCACCATTATTCTCAAGCGCACCCTTGGCCCGCAATTCGCTTTGCCACTCACTCACGGTTAACCGGCTCTGCACCCGCTTGCCTTTCATCGTCGCCGTTCCTGATATCGGCGGCAGGCGCCAGCGGGCGGCCAGTAAGCCACCGCCATGAATGGCCACGGTGCCGGTGATGCCCTGTCCATTGATCTGCAACGGCCCCGTTGCACGCAGCGATACCGGCCGGATCAAGGCCTGCCCGATAAGCCCTTCGGAAATTGACGCCTGACTCCCTGCCGCCACGCTGACCGTGCCATCCGCCAACGACCAGGGGGCCTTTACCGTCACCTGCCCGCCACGCTCAAACTGCGGCAAGGTGGTACTGGCCTGGAGCGTACCGGCCCAGCCGGCCCCGGACTGGGCAAAAGCCAGGGTGCCGTCCAGCGGGTAACCGGACATGTTGCCGCTCACCTTGGCCTCGGCACCATACGGGGCCTGCTGCAAGGTATTTACCGGCATCAGAAAGCTCAGACGATCGCTCCCTTGCCGCGCCGTGAGCTTGACGGGCTCACCCTCCAGCCCATTACTGCCGACAGCGCCCTGCCACTCTCCTTGCCATTGGTAGCCCTGCCACTGGCCCTGCAGCGACAGATCGCCCGCCCACTGCCAATCGAGCTGACTCGCGTCTTCAGCCCCTGCCCGTTGCCACTGAATCTGGCTGGAACCGGTTTTCACGTTCAAGCCGTCGTAACCCAACCGCAACGGCAGATCGGCCCGGCCGGAACGGGCCATGGGTATCTGCAGTGGCTCCTGCCACTGCGCGGTAAGATTTTGCGGCAAGGTCAGCGACGCCGGCTCAAGCACCAGCACGCGATCCTGCCAATGAAAGTCCAGCTGACCGCCCAGGCTGTCGCCCTGCAACAGCAACATCCCCCGGCCCTGTTCAAGCCCCGCCGGGTTGGTTGCGTCGGGATCATTATGAGCCTGCAATGTCACCGTGCCCGGCGGGCCTGCCAGTTGCAGCTTGCCCCTGGCGTTCGTCAACGCGAGGCCGTTGCCCGCCACCTCAAGGGGCTCTGCGGCGGTCAGTTGCCAGTCATTGTTCAGCGCCAATGGCTGGGCCAGATCCGCCTGCAGCTGCCAGTCGACTCCCTGAAAATGGGCTTGCGCGATCAGGTCCGCCCGTTGCGATTGCGTGACCGGTCCGGCCGAGCGCATCTCCAGCTGTATCTCCCCGTCTGGCTCTCCTTGCCAACGCCCTTCGCCATGCAGTTGCCAGTGGCCCTGCCAATCCGGCAACAGCGCGCTTAGCGCCCCTTCACTGTTGATTGTCCATTGCCCCTCGGCGCGTTGGTATTGCGCCTGTAGCGCCACCTGCGGTGCAGACGCTTGCAGCTGCCAGCGCTGCTCCTGTTGATTAAGCTGCATCGCCATGACGGGAAGGGGGGTATCAATCAATGCAGACAGGTCCAGCTCGGCAACCTGCAGATCAAAGGGCGGCGTCCAGGGAAGCCCGTCGGGGAATCTCTCACTGGAAGCCCCCGAGGCGCTCCCGGCACTGCAATCGTAGACGGCAAGCACCCGCTGCTTGATCTTGAGCGGCCAGACGTCCTCGAACGTCAGGTCCGTGCCACGGGCGGCCACACAATCGTCGCGTATCAGGCGCCACTGCCCCAGTGTCAGGCCTTGCTGCCAACCCGGTTCACTGACGCGCACGCCTGCACCATAGGCCCAGCCCACCGCCACCAGAATCAGTAGCAGCACGGTGGCCAGCAGTAACAACAAGCCATATGCCCAGCGGCGAAGCATGCGCGAGGATAATCGAACCATAAACGTTAGAGGGTCGGCAGCGTCAATGGTTCGATAGTGAGACGTCAGGGCGGGTTTGGAAAGGCCGGGGTTCAGTCTGTGGCCGGTTCTGCCTGTGAGGCTATGACGTGTTGATGGAGCAGCAGAGCCATGGCCGCCACGCGGCTGACGGCATCCACCGACAGGGTGGCGCCGGTAATACCATCCACCTCACGGGACAGGCTCAGGTCATCCTGCAGGGTGATCCCGACAAATTGCTGACGAAAAAACGCCTGGTGCACTTCCCCGCCCCGGGGTTCGCGGTATACCAACACGTTCAGGTGAGTAATGCCGGCCGGCCCCACGGCCACGGCCAGGGTCATCGGCATGTCCTTGCTTTTCTCGTCGATGATCCAGGTCGTCACGTTCCCCTGCTGCCAGTAACGCAAACGCAGGCCGCGATACCGATGCCCCAGTGCCGTCTCTACCTGGTCACGCAGGTCGCCACGTAACGGCAACAGAGACATCCCCGGCAATGGCTCGCCATAGACTTGGGACAAAAACGCATCCACCGTCATAAACTCGGTTTCATCATAGCCGCTGATCGCCAATGCCTGCGCACTCATGACAAGCCACAGCGCCGTCATCACCAGATTGATGCCGCGCCTCTTCAATTGACCAGCCGCTCCTTATCGAAGAAGGCTTCAATCAACCACTGGTTATAACCGCCCAGCCGCTCACCTTCCAGACGCGCCTGTGCCTCATGATAAATCGGGTGATGCTCCATGCTCTTCGGCATCAACACCTGGGCGGTCCAGGTGGCGCCACGAATCCAGCCATAGTTGAATTTCTGCCACCAGCCATACTTCATGTCGTACTGATCCCGAATACGCGGTGGCAATTCAGCAGCGGTGATGATTTTCTGCCCCCAGAGTGGCGCGATCATCCAGATGGATTTGGCGTCAAACAGGTCTTCCTTCAATTGCATGGCATTGGGAGTCACCGTCAGCTGCGGGCTTTCCCACATGGCGCGGTTATAGTCCATAAACGCGTCCCAGTCTTTAGGCAAGGCGCTTTCCGGAATCCCGAACAACATGGCAAACAATTTGGTTTCTTCGTAGAACTGGTTCTTCTCTTCCGGAGTCAGATCATCTTCCAGCTTTTCGTACATGTGGACGATGGTTTCCCACAGTGTTGCATGCACCCAGATCATGGCGTTGATTTCGTTGGCCCGGTATTCGGAACCCCGGTGGAAAGCACCGGCCTCTTCAGTCATTTCACCGTCAATTTCCTCATGGATATCCCGCACCTGGTTCGCCGAGGCCATCGCCTGGGGCATACTGCCAAACACCATGCTGGAGATATGATAGAAAGTACGACGGGCCCGCCCCATGGGGTCATTGCGCACTTCCGAGTGCTGATCAATACCTGCGGTTACCCAGGGGTGTGCTACCTGCAACAACAGTGCACGACCGGCACCAAAGGCGGGTGGCGCGCTCAAACCATCCAGTTTCCACATCATGGAATCCGGGCCAAAAAGCCCCTCGCGGGGATTGGGCATTTTGTTGTTATGGACCTTGGCCAGCTGTTTACAGAAGTTGGCTTCATCAATCCACAGCGGCAACGGCGCGCTGCCATCTTCGGGCACCAACCGCTTCACCGCATCATCGCTGGCATAGTCATAAGCACCGTCAGGGTTGTCCGTTTTCTGATCATCGGCTATGCCCTGATCACAGGGGCTGGTGAGAAACCCGGTTTCCGCTCGCACCAGTTCCAGATCCAGAGACGCGCCCTCAGATTTCATTTCCATATCTGCAGGCAAGCGATAGCCCCCCTGCACGGACATGTAATCCTGGTAAGCAATCTTCCACCCGTTTTCTTCGATGGACTCCGGCAGGTATAGATTCTCCTGATAGATCACCGCATTGGCGGTGGCAGGCAGCCCCCGCACCCAATAGGACAGATCTCCCGCCTGGAGCTGGGCATGCAGGTGCTCAGCCACTTTCTTGGCGCTCGCCCCACCGATCACATCCAGCGTTTCCTCTTGCGGCGCATAGACATTGCCGCTGATCACCGCCTTGGGGGCACCCACTGGATCATCCATCAACACGGCCAGCTGGTAATTTTCTCCCAGCTGCTTGAAGTAAAAATAGCTTTTGCTTTTTATGCCATCCGCACGCAGCACAAACTGACCTTCCACCATCCACTCATTCAGTGTTTCCGGAGAGGTAGGCACATAGCTCGACTCTTGTAGGGAAGAGCAGCCCTGCAGGCCAAGCAGCAGGACCAACAGCATTTTTTTACCCTGTTGAGGCAGCAAGGAGATCATCATCATTCACCTGATTGTTGTTGGTATTCGGGCTGCTTTTATGCGGTTTTTCGCAAGGCTTTCTTGTCGATCTTGCCCACGGAGGTAAGAGGGATGGCATCAATGAAGAAAACCTCTCTGGGTACCTTGTAAGGCGACATATTGGCTTTGCAGAACGTGGACAACTCTGCTTTAAGGTCTGACTCGGACGCCTGATTGTCCGGCATGCGCTGAATATACAGCTGCACCACATCGTTACCCGGCCGGTCATGATCCGGGCGGCCGACAACTGCGCACATGGCGACCCATGGCA
The DNA here is from genome assembly GCF_000155615.1 of Alcanivorax sp. DG881. Classification (GTDB taxonomy): domain Bacteria; phylum Pseudomonadota; class Gammaproteobacteria; order Pseudomonadales; family Alcanivoracaceae; genus Alcanivorax. The sequence goes on from NZ_DS989915.1 coordinate 1,135,749, forward strand.
GGCTCTGCACCTTGCTTTCCACTTCCACGGAAAACACCTTGTAGCCGCCGACAATCAGCATGTCCTTGCTGCGGTCACAGACGCGAATAAAACCGTCTTCATCCATGACGCCAATGTCACCGGTGTGCATCCACGTCTGACCATCCATCACCCGCAGTGCCTTTTCAGAGGCTTCCGGCATGGCCAGATAGCCCTGCATGATCTGTGGACCCGCTGCGATGATTTCTCCGGCTTCGCCCAGGGGCATCGGGATATTGCCGTCTTCAGCATCCACGATGCGCACATCCGTGCCCGGCAGCGGAATCCCCACGTGGGCTTCCTTGAAGTGTGATGCCGGATTCAGCGTGATCACCGGGCTGGTCTCCGTCATGCCGTACACTTCGCAAAACTTGCCGGCACCGACCACGCTTTCCAGTTTCTGTACTTCTTCCTTGGCAAACGGTGCGGCACCGGAAATGGCCATGCGCAAGCCGCTGAAATCCAGTGATTTGAAGGTGTCGTTAGCGCACAGCATTTGGTACAACGCCGGCACCGCCGCCAGCACCGTCGGTGTCCGCTTCTGCATTTCGCCAACAAAATGATCAATGTCCCGGGGATCCGGGATCAGCAGGAACGTGGACGCTGTACGCAGGGCATTGAACAACACGGCCGCCCCGCCGATATGAAACAGCGGGAACGCCGAGGCGACGGTTTCTTCACCGGTGCGGTAGCCATAGAACACGTTGGCTTGCAGGTTATTCATGAACAGGTTGAACGAACTGAGCCGGGCCCCTTTCGGCATACCAGTGGTGCCACCGGTGTACTGCAGATACAGCACGTCATCCATCGCTACCTTCGTGTTGACCGGATCCGCACTGGACGGCAGGTGATCATGCAACGACATGACATTCACACCGTCCCGGGATTCCTCCACGCTTTCTCCCTGGCCAGTAACCAGATCCATGGGCCCGGACACGATTACCGTGCTCAGGCTCTCCACCTTGCCCAATACCGGTGGAATGGAGGTCTGCCAGAACGACATCAGTGTCATCAGGATTTTCACTCTGGCATCGCTGGCCTGGTGAATAATTTCCGGCGGAGTCATTAAAGGCGAGATGCTGGTACTGACCATGCCCAGACGCGCCGCCGCAATAAAGGCCACCACATATTGCGGGGTATTTGGCATCTGCAGGCCCAGAACGTCGCCCGCTTTGGCGCCCTGTGCCACAAACAACGCCACCATGCGATCAGCCATCTCATCCAGTTGCCGGTAGCTCATGGCATGCCCCAGAAACACCAGCGCTTCGCGATTCGGAAACTGCTCCGCATACCCTCGCACATAGTCCGACAGGGTTTTCTCGGGCAGCTCTGGCAGGGTGTGCCAGTCATGGCCCATCGATTCATAGGTAGACAACCAGGGGCGAGTATCCGACTTCATAAAAAGCACCTTCAGTTATTGCTGTTATAGGCTTCAGGGTGGCGCTGCGCATCCGTGTAGGCTTTGCGGGCCAGTGGAATCAATCGCCACTTTTTCGGTGTCAGGGCATGCATGGTGCGATAAGTGCCACACCACAGACGGAAAAGGCGCTCGTCATTAGTCATCCAGGGAATATGGAAGGTTTCGCGGAACGCATCGGGCAGCGTTGCGCGCAAATTGAATCGCATAAAGCGCCCCATCACGGCGAGGATCATGCGCCAGGCGGTATCGGGTATCTTGCTGTTTGGGGGCTTGGGGATTTCCAGATAATGCTCGGGGCGCATGAGATCCTGCACCACCGCTCCCCACTCAAGCTTGTCGCGGATCATGCCGTGGAAGTAATCCCAGTATTCGCTCTCCGTGGCGGGCAGGTCCTTGTCACGGATGCCCATCAGTTTTCCCAGTTGCCGCCATTCGGCAAACATCGCATGGCGCTGCCGGGTGGTGGGCGACGTGCCGTAAAGCTCATGCATGCGAAGGGTGGCGTCGTAACCGGTGATGTGCACCCAGCTGTAGGCCTCCGGGTCCAGCGCAAAGTACTTTTTGCCGTGCTTGTCGACGCCCTTGATGGAGCGATGCAGGTCGTACAGTTTCACACCCATCTCGATCGCACGCTGGGGGCTCGCATACACGATGGGCCACAACAATTCCGTGGACCGTTTGGCGCGGCCCCAGGGGTCCGTTTTATAGACGGAGTGTTCCCCCACACCCGCATCAATAATCGGGTGCGCCACCTGCAACACAAAAGCCTGTGGCAGCATCAAATGAAAACGCCAGGAACCGAAATCCTGCCAGGTCAGGGAATCAGGCCCTAAAGGTTGAAGGTCCAGGCGTCGTTCTGTTTGTTCGGCGGTCTGTGTCATGAAACATTCGATCACTGGCTGTGAGACAAATTAAAAAATACGTCTCACTCAGACCGAAAAGCAACCCATGCATACAGCTTTCCGCATTATGTTTAGAACAAAAGGATCAATTACCCGTTACTTTGAGTCAGGAAGAATTGGGTTAGTAAGAGGGTCAGGAAAGCTATCAAGGAGCCAGAAGCGGGCGCAGGTAGTCTTCTGCTACCTGACGAACGCTGGCCGCATCGGCCGGGTTCAATATGCCATCAGGGGACAGCACCATGGATTGCATAAGCCGTAGCATCAGCTCAGCCATGGGCTCCATGGGCTGCTGCCGTATGGCGCCGTTGTCTTGCTCCACTTGCAACAGCCCGGCCAGATAGATGCGAAAGAATCCCATCATTTGCCACAGCCGTTGCGTCAGTAACGGCAAAATGGTTTCCGGTTCCGAGGTCAGCAACCGCTTCAGCAACGGGTGCCGATGGGCTCGGGTTACCGCCAGTACAAAGGACTCTAGAACGCGTTCAAGACCATCGTCCACTTTCTCCAGGTCGCTCTCTATCATCGCCAGTTGCTGCTGGCATTCGCGCAAAATCACCACCTGAATCAACTGGTCCTTGTCCGCAAAGCGGCGATAGGCCGTCGCCCGACCAATGCCCGCCCGGGTCGCCACATCCTCCATGGTGGTACGCCGCAGGCCGAATTCCACAAACAGCGCCAACCCGGCATCGAGAATTTTCTCGTAGGTTTTGTCGCCCTGGGGAACCTGAATATTCTTGAGCAGTGCCTCCGATGCGATATGTTTGCGCGACATTCCAACTCCCTGTGATTCAAACCGGATACACGAGCACCCCAAGCGAACGCCCTCATCAGGGGTATATACCTTATGGCTTCCCGGCCCGCAATCATCACACACGGCGGGGGCGGCCAGGCCCCCGCCCCGGCATCGATTCAGGCAGGCTTTACCATCCCCCTTAAATGCACATCGGCGTTACCAAACAGCCCATCCGCTGCGGTCAGACGCTTCACGAAATGGCCCACACCCAGTTCATCGGTCATGCCCATACCGCCATGGATCTGGATCGCTTCCTGACCAATCTTGCGCCCGGCGCGGCCCAACTGGGCCTTCATGGCATGCACGGCCTTATCCGCATCAGCGTGACCTTCCACGTATTTCAGTGTCGACGCCAGCAACAGGGAGCGGGTCTGCTCCATGGCGATGAACATATCCGTCATACGGAACTGCAATACCTGAAACTTACTGATCGGCACGCCGAACTGTTTGCGGGTCTTGGTGTATTCCACCGTATCATCAAGTAATACCGACATGCTGCCCACGCTCTCCGCCGACAAGGCCAGCAAGCCTTCCTGCAGAACCGCCTTGGCCACGTGGTAGCCCTTGTTCAATTCACCAATGCATGCGTCTTGAGACACGCTCACGTCAGCGAAGCGGATTTCCGCACCCTGACGACCATCCACCATGCGATGCGGCGCACGCTCAATCCCTTCGGCATTGGCATCCACCAGGAACAGGGACAAGCCCTCCTTGTCACCCGGCTGCCCCGCGGTGCGGACCAGTACCACCAACAAATCGGCCTGATCACCATTCATGACCGATGCCTTGGTGCCATTCAGCACTACATCATTGCCTTTCACTGCGCCCTGAAGGGTCGTGTTTTCCAGGCTAAAAACCCGTTCGTATTCTTCAGCGGCAAACGCCAACTGCAAACGGCCTTCGATCAAGGCGGGAATGGTTTTCGCTTGCGTCGCAGCATCCGCCCGGCGCAGAAACCCGCCGCCCAACACCACGGTTGCGATATACGGCGACATAATCAAACCTTCGCCCAAGGCTTCTAACAGCACCATGGTTTCCAACGGCCCCATGCCCATGCCGCCGTGTTCTTCCTCAAACGGCACCGCCAGCCAGCCCAGCTCTGCAAGCTGCTGCCAGGTGGCTTCATTCAGGGGCATCAGTTTTTTATTCTGCCGATGGCTTTCCACATTACTGTTGTCACGGACAAAACGTTTGGCACTGTCCGCCAACATCTGCTGCTCTTCACTCAATTGAAAATTCATGACGATCTCTCCTTTATTGGCGGACGTTTACAAACCCAGCACAGCTTTGGCGATAATGCCACGCTGGACTTCGTTGGAGCCGCCGTAAATGGAGCAGGCCCGAGAATTGAGATAATGAGGCATCGCCGTGAGCGCATATTCCGGCCCGATAATCGGCTGCTCGTCACCGGGCACCAGCGCCTGGGGCTGCCAGATCGTCGCCTGAGCCCCCAGAGTTTCAATTCGCAGCTCCGTGATGGCCTGCAGCAATTCCGTGCCCAGGATCTTGGTCATGGATGACAGTGCGCCAGGGTCCTTGCCGGCTGACAGTGCCGACTTGATACGCATTTCCGTAAATTCCAGAGCCAGCACATCCGCTTCCAGCTGAGCCAGCTTGTACTGCCACACCGGGTCATCCTGCAACGAACCGAATACTGTCTGTTGTCTGGAGGCCATCATCTTGATCTTCTCCAGCTGCACATGAAGGCTGGGAGCATACTCCTGACCTCCACGCTCGAACGTCAGCAGATATTTGGCCACAGTCCAGCCATCGTTTTCTTCACCGACCCGGTTCTTCTGCGGGACGCGGACATTGTCGAAGAATACCTGGCACTGCTCCGGGACTTCATCCAGCCCCACGATGGGCTCAATGGAAATGCCCGGCAGATCCATATCCAGCAACAGAAACGTGATGCCCTGTTGCGGTTTGCCGTCTTTGCGGGTGCGCACCAACGCGAACATCTTGTTGGCATGGTGCGCGTAGGTGGTCCAGATCTTGGTGCCATTGATGATGTAGTCATCACCGTCTTTCTCGGCAAAGGTTTTCAGTGATGCCAGATCGGAACCGGCTCCGGGCTCGGAGTACCCCTGACACCAGAAATGTTCGCCACTGAGGATCTTTGGCAGGTATTCCTTCTGCTGCTCTTCGGTGCCGCAGCCAATCAGGCAGGGCCCGCACATGTGCAGCCCCATGGGTACCAGCGGGGGCGTTTCCGCACGCACCAGCTCTTCGGCGAAAATGGCCCGCTGGGTCACACTCCAGCCAGTGCCTCCAAACTCTTTTGGCCAATGCGGTGCCGCCCAGCCCTTGTCATTCAGGATCGTCTGCCAGGCCATGGCCTCTTTCGCCGGTGAAAACACCGATGTCACCATCTTGCCTGCCTCGCGAATTTCATCGGTGAGGTTTTCCTCCAGAAACGTTCTCACCTCATCCCGAAATGATGCTTCCTGTTCCGGCACCTGCAGATCCATGACGCACTCCACTGTTTATAGACTCAATCAGGTCAGTGTACGGGAGGCCATATGAGACACTAATGACGATTCGTGTCACCGGGCTGGCCAAAACCGTCAAAAGCCCGGGAAATCTGTTTCCAATATGCCCCCAGCCAACCCTCAACATTCTCCCGCCCACCTGGTTTATACTCCCTCCACATTCAATGAACACGATACGGCGCCCATGAGCATCAACTGGTTCCCCGGCCACATGAACAAGGCCATCCGCGAAATCCGCGACATTCTTCCCAAGGTGGACCTGATCATCGAAGTGGTAGACGCCCGCCTGCCCTATAGCAGCGCCAACCCGGTAATCGAGCAATTCCGGGCCGACAAGCCCTGTCTCAAACTGCTTAGCAAAAGCGACCTGGCCGACCCCGCCGTCACCGAACAATGGCTCGCCCATCTGGAACAGGATCCAAGCGTACGCGCCCTGGCCATCACCACCGAAAAGCCGGAACAAATCCGCAAGCTGGTGGATACCGCCCTGAAAATGGCCGGCAAACGCACGGATCGCGCCACCAGCGTCACAGCCCTGATCACCGGCATTCCCAACGTGGGCAAATCCACCCTGATCAACAATCTGGCCAGCCGCATCATCGCCAAAGCGGGGAATGAACCGGCAGTGACCCAACGCCAACAACGTATCGACCTGCGCAACGGCCTGGTGCTCATCGACACCCCAGGCATCCTCTGGCCGAAAATCGAAAACCCGGACAGTGGTTACCGCCTCGCCCTCTCCGGTGCCATCAAGGCCACCGCCATGCAGGAAGACGACGTGGCCCTGTTCGCCGCCGAATACTTTATGCAGGCCTACCCGGAGTTAATGAAGGAGCGCTTCAAACTGGAGGCTCTCCCGGATGAAGGCGTACCTTTCCTGGAAACCATCGGCAAGCAACGCGGTTGTATCGGCAAAGGCGGCCACGTGGACTTCGACCGCACCGCCGCCCTGCTGATAAACGAATACCGCAGCGCCAAACTCGGCCCCATCACCCTTGAGAGCCCGGCCATGGCGGAGAAAGAGCATGTAAAGGTGGCGGAGATTCGGCGTAAAAAAGAAGAAGAAAAAGAGGCAAAGAAAAAGGCACGCAAAGCGGCGTATAAAGCGAAGGGAAAACCCTGATCGGGTGCCCCTCAAGCGACGGACGCACCGCGTACCCCTCTGGAAAAACACTCCGCCCTCAAACGCCAGGCACAAAAAAGCCCGACTGTTACCAGTCAGGCTTTTTTGTATCTCGATTGGTCGGGACGGGAGGATTCGAACCTCCTACCCCTTGCACCCCATAAAGGTTACAGCTTGTCCGTCGCCGTCCAACAGAATCTATAAACCATTAAATATCAGTAAGTTAGTTAAAAATACATCTTTGCATTGTCCAACAACGTCCACTAGAATCCACCGAAAGCGATTGAGAAACGGTGACGGAACGGTGACGAGATTTCGGAGCATACATGGGCATCATCACAGATAGACACCTCACTCCAAAAGACCCCAAAGATGCCTGGCTAACCGAAGACGGCCCACGTGGGCATGGTCGATTCATGGTCAGACTTCAGCCAAACGGGAAGCATCTCTTCTACTTCCGTTACAGTGACCAGACAGGTAAACGCCAGTTTCACCCGCTTGGAGTTTACTCACGCACTGGCACCACCGGGCTCACTCTCAAGCAAGCCCGCACCCAAGCCAGCGAGTTATCGCGGCTCTACGTCTCAGGCATCAAGAACATTGGAGAGCACCTTAACTCAGAACGGGCCGCTCGAGAGGCCGCTAGGCAAGCAGAGCTATCACGCCTTGAGCAAGAAGCGGCACAAAAAGAGGCCGAGGCCGCTGCACTGGCTTCTCGGCAAACCGTTTCCCAGCTCTTTGAGCGATGGATGGAAATTGACGTGTCACACCGGAAAGACAAGGGTACAGAAGTCCGGCGCATGTTCGAGAAGGACGTTCTCCCCCTCATTGGCCAAGTCTTTGTCGCAGACATCCGTAAAGGGCACATCACTCAGGTGACAGATGCCATGGCGGCACGGGGTGTCACCCGCATGGTGAAAGTCGTATTCAGCCTGATGCGACAGATGTTCCGCTTTGCCGTGGACCGAGACATCATTGAATTCGACCCCAGCAGCAGTATTCGGAAAGCCAAAATCGGAGGTAAGGAGACTGAACGTGACCGAGTGCTATCCGAGGACGAGATTCGACAACTGACAAACGCCCTACCCTCTGCCAACCTGCTGAAAACCTCTGAATTGGCTGTCTGGATAGCACTTTCCACCTGTTGCCGCATTGGTGAACTTCTGGCGGCACGCTGGGAGTATATTGACCTAGAGCAAAGAACTTGGCTTATTCCTGCCGAAAACAGCAAGAACGGCAAGCCTCATCAAGTACACCTGTCAGCCTTTTCTGTCAGTTTCTTCCAACAGCTGCAGGAAATGACAGGCCTGTCCCCATGGTGCTACCCGAACAGAGCGGAAACCGGCCCTCTCTGCTCAAAAACCATAACCAAGCAGCTTTCTGACCGACAGCGCCCGTCAAATAGTGGCACCATGAGCAATCGCACTAACAACGCGCAAGCTCTTTGTTTACCCGGTGGCAAGTGGACACCTCACGACCTTCGCAGAACCGGCGCAACCATGATGACCGCTCTAGGCGTACTTCCTGAAGTCGCAGAACGCTGCCTGAACCACACCGAAGAAAATAGGGTTAAAAGGACCTATCAACGCCATAGCTATACCAAGGAATGCAGCGAGGCTTGGGAGAAATTGGGCTCCCGGCTCCAGGATCTGACAGAACCAAGATGATAGCTGATGCGTTAAATGGGAGTTTTCGCTCCAAGTGACATCTAGAGCTCAACTAAGCATTCAGGCTACCTACTCTTTCTATGAAGAATATACTCACATATTTGACCCACGCCTAAATAACACGCCTATTATTGAATTCTGACAGCCAGCAATCGACATTAGTCTAAACAGGATTGGGCAATTTTCCGCAAAATAGTCGCTTTCCTCACCATAGATCAATTCCCCAGCGTTTTACCAAGAAAGCAAGCAGAGCAAAACAAAATACGGTCAAAAAAGCTGACACTAATAAAGCCAGCCAAAATCCCCAGCGCTCAAGCATTGCTGGGAATAAGGCGAACATGGGCAGCGTTGGGAGCACATACCAAAAGGTATACCAAGCATGATTGGCCAGTTTGGCAGTGGGTTGGCCCTCAAAATAAAGCCACACCAAGACCATTAGTGTAACGACAGGCAGTGACGCCAATAGCGCCCCCACCCTATCACTCTGCTTAGCTAGCTCGGAAACCAAGACTATAATTGCGGCTGATACTAGGTATTTAATGACTAGCATTGACATAATTTTTCCTCCTGATTCCCTAGCCTAATATCAATCAATTCCTTTGAACTCACCAGTGAAGTTTACGTCGTACACGTTACCCGTGTTGGACATAAGTATATAAAGCGTTCGCTCCTCATCTTCATGATTCATAGCCACAATGTAATATCCGGGGCCAGATTTACTGATACCCACGCTCTCGTCGGGGATCTCTCTCCAGCTTTCGTCCAGTTTGCCAAATCCCATACCCCGATCTTCCTCGGTGAGCTCGACAGCCACATACTTGGCTACTTCCTCCGCCTGATCGGCGGTTACCGTGGCATGCCCTCCGCCGTGAGAAAACACCGGCGAGGCAAAACTCAAGGCCATCATCGTCATCAAGATTTTCATCCATCTCATAACATTTTCCTCATAAAAACAGATCAAATTTATTAATGTACATGGGCTTCGCCGTCACCATGGGCGTGAGGATTAGAGGCACTGTTTGGCAACTCCTCCGGCTCACGACCCTCTGTTTCAACCTCACCGTTAACACTATCCTCTGCATCCAAATCAAAGCGCTTCTCGTACCCGGACAGCGGAGAATTAGCAACCCCCATGTCTTCATGAGTATGCTGGTGATCATCCTTGTTCAGCGGAAATTCATCAGGATTGCTTGAGTGTAGATATCCATGCAGCTGCATCAACAGCAACAGCAACCCCAACACCATCAGCAGCCCATTGGTCGCTTGACTGAAGCGTTTGAACGATGCCATGCGGCGCCAACCAGACAATAAAAACAACATGATGGCCAGCGCAGCAATCTGCCCCAACTCTACGCCAACATTGAAAGCCAGGATGCGAAAAACCAAACCATCTTCTGCCAGAGGTAATTGCTGCAATCGCGTCGACAGTCCAAACCCGTGAATAAGACCGAAAGCGAAAACCATCCACATTAAGTTTGGTGACTTCATCTTCAGATAAGTCTTGAAACCGCCAAGGTTATCAAACGCCTTATAGCAGATAGTCAGAGCGATAACCGCATCCACTAGGTAGTAATTCGCCTGAATACTATAGAGGGTGGCAAACACCAGAGTAATCGAGTGGCCAATGGTAAACGCGGTTATAAAACGAACAATGTCACTGAAGCGGGTCAGAAAGAACACCACGCCGAACAGAAACAGTAAATGGTCATAGCCTGTGACCATGTGCATCGCTCCAAGCTCAATGTACTCCATGAAACCGGCATTGAGCGCCCTCGCCTTATCCTCTGCTGACATGCCATGCCCCATGGCGATGCTGCTTGCCAAAATGGATAGAAGACCAATCCAGTATTTCAATTTCACAACCTAAACTCCCTTGTTGTTGATTTGCTGCGCTGCCTTCCCATTGACCAGCCGGTACAGGGCTGGCAGGACAAATAGCGTTAGCAAGGTAGAAGAAATAATGCCGCCAATAACGACAGTCGCCAGTGGTCGCTGAACCTCAGACCCGATACCCGTATTCAGCGCCATCGGCACAAAACCCAATGATGCCACCAGTGCGGTGGTTATAATTGGCCGTAATCTGGTCACCGCGCCTTCAATAATCGCGTCATCCAGCGTTACACCTTCATGCATCAACTCACGGATAAACGACACCATTACCAACCCATTGAGGATGGCAATACCCGAGAGCGCGATGAAACCCACAGCTGCAGAAATGGAAAAGGGGATATCTCTGAGAAACAGCAGTAGCACACCGCCCGTCAACGCTAGCGGCACACCAGTAAAGATCACGAGTGAATCCTTGATAGAACCCAGTGCAAAATACAGCAGCGCCACAATCATCAACAATGTCAGTGGCACAACCAGCGTCAGTCGCTGACTAGCAGATTGCAGTTTTTCATAGGTGCCGCCGTATTCCACCCAGTAACCTGCCGGCACCTGTACGGTTTCATTGATGCCTTCGCGAATTTCCTCCACAAACGAACCTAGATCTCGGCCACGCACATTAGCGGTGACGACCACCCTACGCTTGCCATTTTCACGGTTGACTTGGTTGAATCCATCAACCAAGTCAATACTAGCCAGCTCGCGCAAGGGAATCGAACCGAAACCAGGAACCTGAATAGGAAGATATCCCAAGCCTTCCATGTCGGTTCGATATTTTTCAGCCAGTCGAACGACGATATCGGCTCGACGATCACCCTCATAGAAACGCCCTGCCACTTCACCCCCTAATGCTATAGACAACTGGGATTGCAGCGTTGACTTATCTAGGCCATACGACGATAACACTGGCTCCTTAGGTGTAATCGTCAAAACAGGTAGGCCAGTTACTTGCTCCATCTGAATGTCCGCAGCCCCGTCTATTTCAGACACCACACTTTCAATCTGTTTTCCCACTGCCTCAAGCTGTTTGAAGTCATCACCGAATACTTTAATAGCCAGCTCCGCGCGAACACCGGCAAGCAGCTCGTTAAAGCGCATCTGTATCGGTTGCAGAAATTCATAACGACTACCCGGAACAGTATCGACGATGGCAGATAAATCCTCGACGACTTGCGCCTTGGATTTCCCTGGATCTGGCCACTGGTCCCTAGGCTTGAGAATAATGAAGTTGTCCGCAACACTGGGTGGAACGGCATCGGTTGCCACATCGGCTGTGCCAATTTTGGCGAAAACTCTCTCCACTTCAGGCATCTTCCGGATTTTTTCTTCCAGCGTTCTCTGCATCGAAATTGCTTGACCAAGGGAGGTTCCAGGGATGCGAAGGGCATGCATAGCAATATCCCCTTCATCCAAATTCGGCACGAACTCACTGCCAAGACGACTGGCCATAAAAATTGATCCGAGCACAACGAATACAGCCAAAGAGACAACCACCATACGCAGATCTACGGCTTTTTTTACCAGACGTTGGTAGCCATTTCGCAACCCTATCATGGCTCTATTTTCCTTCTCTTCCACTCCATTGCGAAAAAGCAAAGCTACACAGGCAGGCACAAACGTTACTGACAACAACATGGCGCTAGCCAAGGCTATGATCACTGTCAGCGCCATGGGGTGAAACATCTTCCCTTCTACACCGGACAAGGAAAATATCGGAAGATAGACGGCGGTAATGATAAAGACACCAAACAGTGCAGGCCGCATCACCTCTTTGGTTGCCGTAAAGACAATAACCAGACGCTCTTTCTGACTTGGTGACGACCCCGCTCCCTTCGCTTGGCTCAGTCGGCGCAGGCAATTCTCCACGATGATGATTGCACCATCCACCAGCAAACCAAAATCCAGCGCACCCAGGCTCATCAAATTTGCACTTACTCGCGCATGTACCATGCCAGTAATGGTCATTAACATGGCAATGGGAATCACAGCAGCAGTTAGAAGCGCTGCACGAACATTACCCAGCAAAAGGAACAGGATAACGATGACCAGCAACGCCCCTTCCAATAGGTTTTTTTGTACAGTTTCCAGGGTTTTTTCTACCAGACCGGTGCGGTCGTAGACAGCGGTGGCGGTAATACCTTCCGGTAGGCCAGCCTTGATTTCCTCAAGCTTTTCACCCACTGCGCTAGCGACCGTTCGGCTGTTTTCACCGACCAGCATAAACACCGTACTCATTACTACTTCGCGGCCATTCTGGGTTGCCGCTCCCGAACGTAACTCCAGCCCCTCTTCTACCGTAGCCACATCCTTAAGTCGTAACCGACTGCCATCCTCTGCCGTCACAAGGGTATTGGAAAGAGCCTCAAGTGAGACAACTTGACCCGGCACCCGCAGCAACCATTGAGAGCCGTTCTGCTCTACAAATCCCACACCACGATTTTGATTATTGGCCTCCACAGCCTCTACGATCTGTTGCTGACTGATACCGGCTGCAAGTAACCTACCCGGATCAAGAGCCACCAAAATTTCCCGCTTATAGCCCCCAATGGGGTTCACCTCAACAACACCGGGCACACGCAACAATTGCGGGCGAATGATCCAATCATGCACTGAACGCAGGTCCGTGGGTGTAATGGAATTGCCCTGTGCATCAACGGCACCGGGTTCCGCATCCACCGTAAACATAAAGATCTCACCCAGCCCGGTAGCGATTGGCCCCATCTCTGGTTGCAAACCCATAGGCAGATCCGAACGGGCACCTGATAACCGCTCACTTACTAGTTGTCGAGCAAAGTAGACGTCAGTGTCGTCACTGAAAATTGCTGTTACTTGAGATAAGCCATAACGGGAGACCGAGCGGGTATATTCGAGCCCAGGTAGGCCAGCCAACGTGGTTTCAATCGGATAGGTAACCCGCTGCTCAACTTCCAACGGGGTATATCCCGGCGCCTCAGTATTGATCATCACCTGGACATTTGTGATATCCGGCACCGCGTCAATCGGCAAGCGACTGAAATTCCACAATCCAAGAAAAGACAGAAGAGCGACAACCACCAGCACCAAACGGCGGCGCTGGATGGCGTGTTGAATTATGATTTCTAGCATATCTACAGGCCTTTAGTGATCGTGGGAAGCGCCGGACTTTTCGACATCGGCCTTGAGAAGGAAGCTGTTCTCACTGACATATTCGGTGCCGGGCTTCAAACCACCGAGCACCTCCACCCACTCTTTATCCTGGCGACCCAGCTCCAGCATGCGCACCTCATACTGCTGCCCTACCTTGGCAAACACTACGGTAAAATCCCTGAATCCCTGCAACCCAATACGTTTCACAGCAAGGTCGACCGGATGCTTAGCCACTTCGATTTCAGCAGCCACAAATTGCCCCGGCTTCCAGCCTAAAGGAAGCTTGTCTAGTTTTATTAGCACGTTCTGGGACTGGCCTGAGACAGCCATAGGTTCAATAAAGATCACCTCGCCAGACACCGGCGTCTTGCCACCTGCCTGCTTCAACATGACCCGGTTACCCTCTTTTACCCGCTGGCGGTCAAGAGGATAGACCGCGACTTCTGCCTGGGTTTGCTCGATATCTACTATGACGGCCAAGATACGTTCTCCGGTCGCCTCACCAGCCCCCCCATCCATAAAAGCGATCACACCGGGCATAGGGGCACGCAATGAGTAAGACCGTAGGCTATCGTTACTTTCGATAGTAAAAAGAATATCTCCACGGGAAACCGTATCACCAAGTTTTTTGTGCACACGGACAATCTGTCCTGTAAAACGAGCTCGCAGCTCTCGCTTTCCAGAAGGAGGAAGCTTCAGCTTTCCGTAGGCAGAAATAGTCTCATGCAAGAGAGCGGGACCAGCGACCTCCGTGACAACACCCATGGAGTCAGCGACTTCTTGATCGATGGTTGTGCGGCCTTCAAAACTGTCATACTGCCATTGGTAGTTCTTCCCCTGATATTGCGCGGTTACCGTCACCTTGAATGAATGAGGCTCATATATTTCCATATCTCCGCGCAAAAACGACTCCTGAACAGTAAAACCGATTTCATCACGCACGCCGCCAAGCCGTGTCAGCACAACCTCAAGTTCCACTACTTCCGGATCCACTGCCTTACCATCGTCGGTTATCCAGGCGCGATACTCTGGCGGCACTCCGGTCTCAAAGATAGCCAGCTCCACCACAAAACTTCCTTCGCGAAGCATCAGACCGTTATTGGGTCCCTTATCAGGCTCGGCCTCTTCATTTTCAACAGCACCAGCAGCAATACCAACAGTAGGGAGAATCGCCAATAGACAAACCACTAACAGCAGACCAATATTTTTTATTGCTACTTTCATTAATTTTTCTCCTTACTGTTTGCAGAGAGAGGTATTCCGGTGAGACGTTCAATTTCTGTGAGATTAACGTGGGAGCTCAACTGCGCACTGATCAACGCCAATCGAGCATCCAGCAATTCCTGCTTAACGGATTGCCATTCCAGATAAGTAAAACGGCCAACCGAATATGCTTTATTTGCCTCAGCCACCGCCTTCTGTAGCCGAGGAATAATTTCTTCATGCAAGGTGCTTGTCTGATGCCGGCTGTGCTGTAAGGCTTGATACAACTCAAACAGCCTGGCTTTTAAACGCGATTCCTCGCTGATCGCCATGGCTTGATTGACTGATCGTTTAGCCTGCAATTCGCTGACCCTCACTTCATTGCGCCGATTTTTACCCAGAGGAATCGCAACACCGGCCACTACGCCAAAATCATCTGTCGCCTCATAGCGACGCACACCCGCAGAAAAGCGCCAACTTGCAAGCGCATCAGACTTGGCTATCGCCATCTCCGATTCATTCACCCTGGCTCGGGTTAGGAAGATTTTGACTCTAGGGCTGTCTTTGAGTCTGACTTTCAGATCCTCCATGGATACCAGCGTCTGATTTGTCTGAAGCTGTCCGAGGAGCTCAAAGTCCGCTGAATCACTGTTACCCCATTGCGCTGCAAGCTGCTGACGGGCTATCGCCAGCTCATGCTCCAGGTCTTCCACATCAAGTTCACGGCGACGCAATTCCACCTCTGTACGCAGGACATCCACTCGGGATGCCCCCCCTGCCCGACCACGGCGACGTATCTCTTCAAGAGATTGGGCCGCACTGTCTCTTGCCCCTTCGGCTACAGCCAATCGTTCCTGGTAAGACAGCGCAGTGAGAAATGCTTGTGCGGTACGCGCTCCTACATCAAATCGCTGGCGCTCAAGCTCGATGGTAACCAGAGACTGGCGCGCTTCAGCGGCGCCGACCCGACTATCTATCTGTTTACCTTCCAAAGCCCAGCTCAGACTCAAGGTCGCCTGGGCGCTGTCAGCCCCTTCGTAGACACCGCTACCGAGCGCATCTTCTACTTCGAACTGGACTTCGGTAGCGGTTCTTAATTTGGCTTGGTTAATTTGTGCCTGTGACGCGCCAGCACGAAATGACATGGCTTCCAGTTGCGGATGCTGAGTGAGGCTGCGCTCAATCGCTTGCTGTAGAGTCAGCGAGGCTGCCGCCGCATCCTCCACTAAAGCGGTCTGACCTATCAGCAGTAAAATGGGCAGCATCAAGTGCGACAAATACCGATTGGCAATCGGTTTTTTACGCGTAAAAAAAACAGAAATCCAGCTCATCTGAACTCTCTCAATGAAGGAAAAGGGTTTCGAATAAATGATGGAGCACGTCAACACCGGCCGCGCTGCTTAATGTTGCAGAAATAGCAAGCACTACAACAGTCACCACAGGCAAAGCACGATATTCACTGACGCCTAGCAGGTGATGAACACGCCGTTCAACCGCATGGCGGGCAAAATAGCTATATGCATCATCTGCTTGCCTGTCTTGAGCGTTTACGGCGATTTTCTCCACCTGGAGTAACGCCTGAGCGATAATTGCAGGCTGGGGATAGCGCTGCACAACCCACTCATCAGCCAACTGTTCAATCGCCAGCTCAAACTCGGCCTGCAGGAAACGGCGTACACCGGGGGGATACAGGCACGTCAACAGGGAGAAGGCGAACTTGGCCAACGGATCGCGGCGACAAATATGAGCCTGCTCATGAAGACTAATAACCCGCCGCTCTTTCGCACTGATTCTGGAGGCAAGGCCTCGAGTAATATAGGCCTTGGGACTCCACAAACCGGCCACAAACGCCATTGGCACAGGGGTGTCTAGTTCTGCTAGTCCATCTTTGTCGCGCTCACTGAGCAGTCCGAGAAGTTGCTGACGCTGAACTTCGGACACCCCTTGCCAGCCCCTCCAAGCAAACAAGGCCAGCAGCCCAATAAGGCAAAAAAGCAAGAATACCCCATGCCAGGATGCGGGCGAGAAAAGATAGGCATGATGCCAATGAATAATGTCGGCCAGCCACAGGTTCGCTTGAGGCTTCCACTCAGGGAGGTAGGAAAGCAACGCTGCAGCCACCCCGGCAAACAGCGGAAAAACGGCAAAGGCCCAAAGTAGGTTTCTTCGTATAGCCAATTGATAGTGCGGCAGACGACTGGCAACCAGACGAACCAGCAGACTAGCCATCATCGTTCCTGTGACCATTCCCAAGATCAGGATCGTCAACAAGTGAAGAAACAACGCCGGATAGCCGAATATCATCAGCAACTACTCTTCGAGTCGGCAGCCCGGCGCGCTTCAATCAGCTTTTCCAGGGCCGAAACCTGATCATCCGACAGCTTTTCAGAAAAGGTGCTGAAAGCTGCAATAAGGGTACTGCCAGGATCCGCACTGTAATCTTCGCCAATTTCTTCGATAAGCTTGGCGATAAAAGCTTGGCGATCCATGGCTGCACTATATTGAAAGGCATGCCCTTGTTTTTCACGGGAAAGGAGCCCTTTTTTGAACAATCGATCCAGCGTGCTCTGGATAGTATTCAAGGTACCTCCGCGCTGCTTCTCGAAATGCGCATAGACAGACTTTGCGTCTGCCGTCCGCCCCTTCCAGAAGTATTGCAAGACTTGCTTTTCTAGTTCACCCAGCTGCATGAATCCTAACCACTTAGAGATTATCAATCTGGTAATCAGACTGACACACCTAAAACCGATCGTCAATCGGCTTTTGTATGACTAGCTCCCTCTCCCACCATCACACGGACAAATTTTGTCTTTAGCACCTGTAACCCCCCGCCGATTATTAGTGTCAGATCAGCACTGATCTGACACTAAGCAGGGTGCCAAGACCAGAAGATTGCGATCCTTATGTGCTCTATTTACTTATTCACAATCGCAACCACCCAAGCTTTAAGCTTGGTTAACCTGGATTCCTGTTGCGTCGTTGCATCAGCAGATAGGCTGCGGGCAGTACGAAAAGTGATAACAAAGGTGCTGTTACCATCCCTCCTACCATGGGCGCAGCAATGCGGCTCATGATCTCACTACCTGTGCCTCCCCCCCAGAAAATCGGAAGAAGGCCGGCAATAATAACAGCTACAGTCATCGCCTTAGGTCGAACACGTAATACCGCGCCATCACGGATAGCACCCATCAAGGCAGCTTCACCCTTTTGGCCCTGCTCCTGTCTCTCCTGCCACGCCTGCTTTAGGTACAGCAACATGATTACGCCAAACTCGGCAGCGACACCCGCCAGGGCGATGAAGCCGACACCAGTAGCCACCGACAAGTTGTAGTCCAGCAGATACAAGAACCAGATACCGCCGGTCACCGCAAACGGTAACGTCGCCATAATCAGCAAGGCTTCACCTACACGGCGAAAGGTCAGGAATAACAGTACGAAAATGATCAGCAAGGTCGCCGGCACCACCACTTTCAGTCTCGCATTGGCCCGCTCCAGGAACTCAAACTGACCGGCAAAGGACAAGCTGACCCCCTCTGGCAGCCTGACTCCATCATTCACTGAGACACGTAGATCATCCACTACCGAGGCCAGGTCACGCCCCCGCACATCGATATACACCCACCCAGACAGTCGGCCATTCTCACTTTTTAACATCGGTGGCCCATCGGTAATCTTGATATCCGCCACAGTTCCTAGGGTAATTTGTTTTCCTTCGGGAGTGACTATGGGCAAATCGCGTAAGCGATGCACCGTGTCGCGCCACTCGCGAGGATAACGAAGGCTGATCGGGTAACGCTCCAGCCCTTCCACTGTCTCACCGATGTTTTCACCACCAATCAAACCACTGACCACCGACTGAATATCCGCGATGTTGAGGCCATACTGAGCCGCAATGCCACGCCGAATATCGATATCCACATAACGACCACCAGTCAACCGTTCAGCCAATGCTGAGGAGACACCGGGTACTTGTTTGGCTACCTGTTCGATTTGACGGCTCACCTGGTCAATGATCTCTAGGTCATTACCCGCTACTTTGATGCCAATTGGGCTCTTGATGCCAGTGGCAAGCATGTCGATACGATTGCGTATCGGAGGAATCCAGATATTTGCCAGTCCAGGCACGCGTACAATACGGTCCAGCTCTTCGACAAGCTTCTCCGTTGTCATGCCTTCACGCCATTGGTCCTTGGGCTTGAAACGGATGGTGGTTTCAAACATCGTCAATGGTGCAGGGTCAGTCGCTGTCCGCGCACGCCCCGCCTTGCCGAACACCTGCTCCACCTCAGGCACCGTTTTGATCAACCGATCGGTCTGCTGTAGAAGCTCGGTAGCTTTTTGTGCTGACAAGCCTGGTAAGGCACTTGGCATATACAGCAAATCGCCCTCATCCAGCGGTGGCAAAAATTCACCACCAAGCTGACTTAGCGGCCAAAAGGCGGTAACAAAAACTAAACCGGCAACCAGCAAGGTGGTTTTCGGCCACGCCAAGACTCGCTCTAGTACGGGTTGATAACAACTAATCAAAAAGCGACTGATTGGATTACTTTCCTCGGAAGGTATCTTTCCCCGAATCCAGTACCCCATTAACAGTGGAACCAATGTCACCGATAGGCCGGCTGCCGCCGCCATAGCCCAGGTTTTGGTAAATGCCAGTGGGCCAAATAGCCGCCCTTCCTGTGCTTCCAAGGTAAAGACAGGAATAAACGACAAGGTAATAATTAGCAACGAGAAGAACAGCGCCGGCCCCACTTCGACAGCTGCTTGCTCTATGACTCGCCAATGCGCATTACCAGTCAGAGATTGCCCTGGGTTATCCCGATGCCAAATCTCAATTTTCTTGTGGGCGTTCTCGATTAACACCACTGCTGCATCCACCATCGCGCCGATAGCGATAGCAATGCCGCCAAGCGACATGATATTGGCATTGATGCCCTGGTAACGCATCACAATAAAGGCAGCAAGGATTCCCAGCGGTAGGGAAATGATGGCCACCAGTGACGAACGCAAATGGCCAAGAAACAATACGCACACCAGTGCGACTACAATGAACTCTTCAATCAATTTGTAACTTAGGTTTGTGACTGCTCGATCAATCAGCTCACTTCGATCATAGGTAGTGACGATTTCAACCCCTTCCGGCAAGCTTTCCCGCAGTGTCTCAAGTCGCTCATGCACGGCAGATAGCACAGCGCGGGCGTTCTTGCCCGAACGCAGAATGACGACCCCGCCGACGACTTCCCCTTCTCCGTCCAGCTCGGCAATACCACGCCGCATCTCCGGACCAAGGCGAATCTGCGCTACATCTCCAAGTTGTACTGGCACCCCATCAACCAGTTTTAGTGGGATTTTTCGGAAATCTTCGAGTGATTGAAGGTAGCCACTGGAGCGCACCATGAACTCCGCTTCGCCCAGCGTCAGCACTGCTCCCCCGGTTTCTTGGTTAGCTTGTTCTATCGCCTTGCGTACTTGTTGATGACTAATCCCATGGCTGGCGAGTTTGACCGGGTCAGGGACTACCTGATATTCACGTACCATGCCACCGATGGTTGCCACTTCTGCAACGTCAGGCAGAGTCTGCAGCTCGTATTTTAGAAACCAGTCCTGTATCGAGGTTAGCTGCGATAGATCATGCTGGCCGGTGCGATCGATCAATGCATACTGATAAATCCAGCCGACACCGGTAGCGTCTGGCCCAAGTGATGGTCGTGCTGTACGCGGCAATTCAGACTGGACCTGACTAAGGTATTCCAACACCCGTGAGCGTGCCCAATACAAGTCGGTACCATCTTCAAACAACACGTAAACATAACTATCACCGAAGAACGAGTAACCACGTACTGTGCGCGCACCTGGCACGGCCAGCATGGTGGTGGCAAGTGGATAGGTAACCTGTTTTTCCACCAGCTGCGGTGCCTGACCTGGGTAACTGGTGCGGATAATCACCTGTACATCGGACAGATCCGGTAAAGCATCTACGGGGGTATTGTTGATAGACCAGATTCCCCACGCACTCATGAACAGCGTCGCCAGCAGCACCAAAAATCGGTTAGCCAACGACCAGCGAATCAGGGTAGCGATCATGGTGCAACCTCCTGTTTGTCGAGAGACACCACAGTCAAGCCATTATCGGTATCTTTGACGCCGACGCGCACACGATCGCCCACTGCTATATCGCTGGCCACCTGTTCGCTGGCAAGACGAAAGCGCATGGTCATGCCAGGCATACCGAGCGTCTTAAAAGGACCGTGTTTAAGCTTGACCTTGCCGTCGGATAGCCCCTCGATAACCCCCTCGGCGTAATGCAACGAATTCACTTGGGTGTCTTTTTGTTCCGCCACCTGCTTTTCTAGGCGCTCCACAATCAACCCTTTGTCTGTATCACGAATGCCAATGCGCACGCGATCACCTACCGATATCCCTTTGCCTACTTGTTCATTCGCCAGGTTAAAACGCATGGTCATGGCAGGCATGGACAAGCTCTTGAAAGGGCCATGGTCCAGCATTATTTTGCTGCCATTCAGTTGCTCGACAACACCTTCGGCATAGTGCAGTGCGTTCATCATTTCCGTCTCATCTGACATAGCCAGCTCCTGAACGGCAATGCCTTGCAGGCTGGCTTCGGAATCGAGCAGGAACTGACCACTGACAACCACCTTCTGGTCTTCCTTCAGCCCTGCCAGGATCAGCGTTTGGTCTCCCAGCTCGCCCCCCGGCAACACTGCCTGCGGACGATATCGACCCTCCCCCTCATCAAGCATCACCAGGCTGCGCTTTCCTGTATGCAATAAGGCTGCGGTTGGTACGGCCAATGCTTTCTGTGTGGCTTCGCCATGAATGCGTACCTGAGCGCTCATGCCCGGACGCAGATCACCCTCGTCATTGGACAAGGTCACTCGCACCGGCACAGTTCGGCTGGACTGATCCACCAGAGGCAGAATGTCGGCAACTTGCCCCTCACGCAGTGCTGGCTTCACTCCTTGAACGGTCACGTCAACAGCGTTACCACTACTGACTTGCCCCAATTGGCGTTCCGGGACTGCTATCTCCACCCACACGGGGTTGAGTGACTGAATCTCCGCCACGGGAGCACCGGCCGACAGCGTCATGCCAGCACGAGCATTGAGACTGCGTATCACGCCATCATGCGGAGCTGTCACCGTCCAGGTTTCCAGCGGTTTACGTTGGCGTTCAATACTTCGGATCAGGGATGCAGGCATGCCCAATGACAACAGGCGCTCCCGCCCGGCGACGATCAGTTCGTTGTTGCCGCTGCCGAGCACGGCCAGCCATTCATGCTGAGCTCCAGTCCAGGCCGGAACTCTCAATTGCATCAGCGGCTGACCACTGGAGATAGTGTCGCCCTCAGCCAGAGGCCAGACCTTGTCTACGAAGGAAGGCGCGGGGCTTTGCAGGCGTGTCAGGGCGCGGTCGTTGTAAGCAATCAACCCCGTGACATCAAGCTGAGATTGTGACTGAGCCACGACCACCGAGGCACTGCGAATTCCCAGATTTTGTACCATGGCTGCATCAATACGGACCGTTGGCTGATCGCTATCATCACCACCATTGGCATAACGGGGCACCAACTCCATATCCATGAAAGGTGAGGGCCCGGGCTCGTCAAAGTGCTGCTGGGGATACATAGGGTCATACCAGTACAGCACTTCCTTTTCATCCGCTTTGCTGTTGGTTTCACCGCTGTCCATCGCCATCGATATACTGCTCTGCGAAGGGGTGACGTAACGGCCCAAATATATTCCGGCTAGCAACAACAGCGAGGCAGCCAAACCGATCAAGGCATTGCGTTTAATGTTCATTATCTTGCTCCTCGCCCACCATGCCGTGGTGGTCGTAGGTAAAATGGAGGGCGGCTGCCTGCTGGTCATACTGCCCGCTGAGATCAATCTCCTTCAGTTTGGCGTCCAGCCATTCGCTACGTGCCCGTACAAGATCGGCCAAACTGCCATCACCGCCGCGCCAAGCGGCCCTAGCCAATCCCACTTTCTCTTTTGCCAGAGGCACCAGTCGCTCCCGTTGCCGGGCAAGCGTGCGTTCCTGGCGTTCATATTCGGCCAGATCGCTCTGCAGCATCGCTTCATGTTCGCGACGTACCGCCTCTGCACGAGATTCCAGTGCTTGCCACTCAGCTTCCGCCGAGGCAATGCGAGGCCCCTGGCGCGACCGGCTGAACAATGGCAGGTCCACATTGACCTGTAGCATCGCCATGTCACTGAATTCTTCACGATTCATATAAGCCAGAGTTAAAGCCCAGTCCGGCTTCTTGGCGGCACGAGCCTCGTCCGCGTTAGCCTGGGCGACAGAAGCCTGACGCGACGCTATCTCAAGTTCAGGGTGCTTATGCAGGCTATTCAGTAACTGTTCAGCATTGATGGCGAAATCAGGTGCTTGGCCAGCCGGTGATTGCCGGCCGGCTTCCCCCAGCCAGCGTATTAAACGAGCCTTAGCCTGGCGTTGCCTGGCCAGAAGAGCATCTCGCCGATCCAGTAATGTCACGGCTTCCTGCCTGGGTGCCACGCTATCAATAGCCTTTCCTTGACCCGATGAAAGCCGGGCACGCACTGCCTTGTCGAACAAACGATTTTCAGCAATGAGTTCTTCCAGCAGGACTAGTTGACGATCCAGAGTGTGGAGCTCAATCCAGGCTTGAGCGGTCTGACGCAGCACGGCCAGACGAGTGGCCTCTTTCGTGGCCTCCGTTAAGCCGATTTGCTGTCTGGCACCTTCTGCCCTTGCTGTGCGTTTGCTGCGATTGGGGAAACGCTGGGTTACACCAATACGCTGCATGGTCATGAAATCACTCGACAGGCTGTAACGATCGGCGCCATCCACAGGTACATTGTCGAGGCCAAGAATCAGGGTGGGATCGGGCAAAGCATCGGCAGGCCCTTCTGCCTGCTGAGCGGCCTCGACGCGGGCCGATTCCGCCCGCAATTCCGGTGATTGACGTAAGGCGAGCTGTAGCGCCTGATTAAAAGTCAGGCCTTCTGCCCCAAGCGCCTGGACACTAGCTAGCAGCAGGGAGGGCGCTAGCCAGCCGAGTGCGCGCCGATACCGGCCGGCGCTCAGAAATATCCAATACATGTGTCACTCCAACACGGATCATGGCGCGCAACGCGCCCTCAGTGGGCCCAGACCAGGCCGGACCCCGAAAAGATCAGTGAGAAAGTGCTAGAGGCGGTCGCCAGATGGTAGATAAGGCAAGGGGGAGATAGAGAGGGTTAGAAAAATGAGGGGTAGCCGGATTTGCTGCCTGAAAAGAAACCGCCGGAGCCGTATTCATGATCGAGAGCTGCCCAGCATGGCACTCCTGGCCAGGCTTGCAAACCGGGCCGCTGTGCGTGTTGGATTCACCATCCAGACAACAATCGTTTTGTGGCATGGCGGACATCATGCTGCAACGGTCATCCATGTCTGCCTGCATCATGGTTTGTTCCATGGGGCAAGGCTGCGCCAATTGCACCGCTGCCATCCCCTGCAAGGAGATGCTAAGCAGAAATAGGCAACTAATGAAAAACCGAGCAATAAACATATGGTGTCAGCATAGTCCGAAGCAATGTGCTATTAACAACATAAACCTTGGGGTAGCCCCCATGTCAACGTTTAATATTGAGCTATGTAACTATTGATCGCCAGCTCTGCTCCCTCTGGCATGCTCTTCTGCTACGCCACAGCCTTCAATAGCATTACTTGATGAAGCGTGAAAGTGTCTCTCGATGCCATTCCAGGCGCCTGTTGGCATGCTGGGTACCGAGGCTTATGTCGACAGGTGGCGGCGTGGTTAAGAACTATGGGTAAGCGGATTAAATGGTTGATCTTACCTTTGCATGAGAGTGAGACAGACCGGCATCTCATCGGATTATCTGGTTGATGCTTCACCTACTGCTGGTGCATGTTTCCTTCGCTAATTCCAGCAAGAACCCCACACGCCTCAACTTCCCGGTCATCGTTGCAACTCGCTCTCAGTGAAACGAGTTGTTTCTCAAGCGCTTGCAGAGCGGTTATCTGCGACCGCACATGAGAGATGTGATCATCGAGCAAGGTGTTGACGGCGGTACAAGGCTGATGAGGGTCGTCCTGATAGCTCTGTAGTTCGTGAATCTCAGCCAGTGACAGGCCCAGGATTCTGCAGCGACGGATGAAGGCCAGCCCCTCACCATGCTTCTCGGTATAGACACGGTAACCGTTGTCCTGCCGATCAGGCGGCGGCAACAAGCCCTGCTGTTCATAGAAGCGGATCGTCTGTGTTTCGACCCCTACCAACTGCGCCAACTGACCAATGCGCATCAGCCTCCTCCCCAACGGATTCTTTACTCTATTGACCTTATAGTAGCTTTATAGTTTTAAATGGTACCACAACATTGTTCAAGTGGAGTCGTATCATGAGCAAATCCTGTGGTGGCGCCTGTGGCGGTGATGCAACGTCCGCAGCGGATACCGATATACAGGCCTCCTCCGAGGCGCCAGGGAGATGGGTCAGTGTTTATGCCGTGCCGAAGATGGACTGTCCATCAGAAGAACGAATGATTCGCCTAGCCCTGAACGGCTTTGAGGAGATTCGGGCGCTGTCCTTCGACTTGTCGAACCGCCGGCTGAAGGTCGTGCATGACGGCGAGGTCGAGCCCGTCACCTCGAAACTGAAGACCTTGGGGCTAGGCGCCTCGCTTCAGGAAACCGTCGCTGCAAATCCGGAGACCATCAAGGCCGCCGAGTTTTCGGCAGCTTCTGCTAAGCAAGAATCCGGGACCCTGCGCTGGTTGCTCGGCATCAATGCACTTCTGTTCGTGGTGGAAATGACTGCCGGTCTGATCGCCCAGTCCACCGGCCTGATTGGAGAATCCCTGGACAATTTTGCCGATGCGGCGGTGTACGGGCTTGCCCTTTATGCGGTTGGACATAGCGTGAAAATGCAGGTACGTGCCGCGCATCTTGCTGGTGTACTGCAACTGATCTTGGCTGTGGGCGTGCTCGTAGAGGTGGTGAGACGCTTTGTATTCGGTAGTGAGCCTGAATCGCTGGTGATGATGGCTATCGCATTCGTCGCGTTGATTGCCAATACCAGTTGTCTGCTGCTGATAGCCAAACACCGGGAGGGCGGAGCGCACATGAAGGCAAGCTGGATATTCTCGGCCAACGACGTGGTGATCAACCTGGGGGTCATTACCGCCGGCGTTCTGGTCGCGTGGACCGGCTCCAATTATCCGGATCTGGTTATCGGTAGCATCGCGGGGCTCGTCGTGCTTAACGGTGCCAGGCGCATTCTGGCGCTCAAGGGTTAAAGCATGCCCTTTATTGGCAACAATCTCTCGCCGTATGTCCTGTTTTCCATATCCGGCCTGATAGCAGCATCGGACCAAACTGTAAAATGGCTGGTTCAACAAACAATGGCTTATGGCGAGTCGATCGCGGTGACCCCGTTCTTTAACTGGGTGCACGTATGGAACACCGGTGCCGCATTCAGTCTGTTCGCAAATGCTGGGGGCTGGCAGCGCTATTTTTTTATCGGAATCGCGGTAGTGGTCTCGGTCGTGCTGATCAAGCTGATTCGTGAAAAAGGTCATAATGGAGACGCCATCGCTTACAGTCTTATCCTCGGTGGCGCCATGGGCAATCTGATTGACCGGATCTTTCGCGGCTATGTTGTGGATTCCTTTGATTTCTATTGGCGAGACTGGCATTGGCCGGCCTTCAACCTGGCTGATATTGCAATTGTCCTCGGTGCCTTACTTTTCGTTTCCAGCAGCTTGTTGGGTAAAAAAGCAAACACCAATGCCGAGTCGGATGGATCTGACTGACACCTACGCCTATACAACACCATGACCGAACTTCCCGACAAC
Organism: Alcanivorax sp. DG881; assembly: GCF_000155615.1. Lineage (GTDB taxonomy): Bacteria > Pseudomonadota > Gammaproteobacteria > Pseudomonadales > Alcanivoracaceae > Alcanivorax. Next base: position 1,162,238 of record NZ_DS989915.1, read on the forward strand.
ATCCTTCACCTGCCGCAATACCAAGTACTGGGCTGCAAATCAACCGACGACGAAATGCACTTCCAGGTGGACGTGCCCGATCCCATCGCCTGCGAGGAATGCGGCGTGCAGGGTGAGTTCGTACGGTTCGGCAAGCGTGACGTTCCCTATCGTGATCTGCCCATCCACGGCAAGCGGGTCACTCTCTGGGTGGTCCGCCGCCGATACACCTGCCGGGCCTGCAAGACAACATTCAGGCCCCAGCTACCGGAGATGGTGGACGGATTCCGTATGACACTGCGGCTGCATGAGTACGTGGAGAAGGAATCCTTCAACCACCCCTAAACCTTTGTGGCGGCACAGACCGGCCTGGACGAGAAGACGGTGCGCGACATCTTCAACGCCCGCGCCGAGTTCCTGGGGCGCTGGCACCGCTTCGAGACGCCCCGCATCCTGGGCATTGACGAGCTATACCTGAACAAGCGCTACCGCTGCATTCTGACCAACATTGAGGAGCGAACCCTGCTCGACCTGCTGGCCACCCGCCGCCAGGACGTGGTGACCAACTACCTGATGAAGCTGAAAGACCGGCAGAAGGTCGAGATCGTCAGCATGGACATGTGGAACCCCTACCGGGCAGCGGTCAAGGCTGTGCTGCCCCAGGCCCGTATCGTGGTCGATAAGTTCCATGTGGTGCGCATGGCCAACGATGCCCTAGAGAGAGTGCGCAAGGGCCTCAGAAAGGAGCTGAAACCGTCCCAGAGCCGGACTCTCAAGGGAGACCGGAAAATCCTGCTGAAACGCGCTCACGAAGTCTCAGACCGGGAGCGCCTCATCATGGAGACCTGGACAGGCGCGTTCCCGCAACTGCTGGCCGCCTACGAGCACAAGGAGCGCTTCTACGGCATCTGGGACGCCACCACACGGCTCCAGGCAGAAGCCGCCCTGGACGAGTGGATAGCCACCATCCCGAAGGGCCAAAAGGAAGTCTGGAGCGATCTGGTCAGGGCAGTGGGAAACTGGCGCGAAGAGACCATGACCTACTTCGAGACGGACATGCCCGTCACCAACGCTTACACGGAGTCCATCAACCGACTGGCCAAGGACAAGAACCGTGAAGGGCGCGGTTACTCCTTCGAGGTGATGCGGGCACGAATGCTCTACACCACGAAGCACAAGAAGAAGGCACCGACTGCGAAGGTCTCTCCTTTCTACAAGAAAACCATCGGTTACGGACTGCCGGACTTCGCAGAGGAACTCAACTACGGAGTCGATCTATCAACCATCTGAGGGTGGTATCAGATTGATGGGGTGAAGGTGCCCCATCAACCATTAAATCCGTATACCCAGAACTATAAAATCGACACTTTGATCTATTGCGGTTGTACGATGCCTTCGCTGATGCCTGCAAGAACCCCGCAAGCATCAACTTCACGGCCATCGTTGCACCTCGCTCTCAGGGAAACGAGTTGCTTCTCAAGCGATTGCAAAGCCGTTATCTGCGACCGCGCATCAGCAGACTTCCTGTTATAAGCAACCTGTTGGCTTTACACACCTAGAGAGTTAATCACAATGAGTTGGATTAAAGTTGAACGGGCTGAGCAAACCCCGTGGAACTTGATCACGGTCAACAGATCACGGATGAAGTCGCTTAAGGCGCCAGCTATGGCAAAATAGCCCCTACTCGAGGCTCCACGCCGATGGCCTAGGATTGCATGCCCAAAGATCCGGTAGGCAGGTATTTCCGTGCCCAGCTTCTCCTTCATCGTGGTTTTGACGTCGATTTCGATCAGCACCCCGAAGCAGTTATCCGTGAGAGACTGACGCGCTCGTTTGTCAACCGCCTCAAAATCAGCATCTTCTATGGTTCGATCAATAGTGTACGGCACCAGCGATTATTACTTAGGGCCAAGCTTGATAACTCGCAGGCGCAATGCATTCACAATCACGCTGAAAGACGACAGCGACATTGCAGCAGCCGCGAAGATCGGTGAAAGCAGTATCCCGAAGAACGGGTACAAAACCCCCGCCGCAATCGGAACGCCCGCGGAGTTGTACACAAAAGCAAAGAACAGGTTCTGTCGGATATTGCGCATGGTCGCCAGCGACAGACGACGCGCTTCTACAATACCCATCAAGTCGCCGCGCAGCAGCGTAATGCCCGCGCTTTCGATGGCCACATCTGTGCCGGTGCCCATGGCCACCCCCACGTCCGCCGTTGCCAATGCAGGCGCGTCGTTAACGCCATCACCCGCCATCACGACAACACCCCCTTCATCTTTCAGACGCTGGACGATCTTGCCCTTATCTTCCGGCAGTACCTCCGCTTCCACTTCATCGATATGCAATTTGCGAGCAACCGCCTCGGCCGAGGTGTAGTTATCGCCAGTCAGCATGACCACTCGAATGCCGTCTTTTTGCAGCGCGACAATAGCAGCGTGGGTCGTTCTCTTGATGGGATCGGAGATGGCCAACAGCCCAGCGATTTTTCCATCGACGGCGGCAAAAATCACGGTAGCACCATCTTTGCGATGCTCGTCGGCATCGCTGTCAAATCTAGTGGTGTCGACATTCTCCGACTCCATGAGAAGACGATTACCAAGCAGCACCCGCTTGCCGTCGATTTTTCCTGTTACCCCTTTACCGTTGGGAGAATCGAAGTCTTCCGCATCCGGCAGCTTCAGCTCCATGCCCTTGGCTTTGTCCAGAATGGCGTGGGCCAGTGGATGCTCACTGCCTTTCTCGAGTCCGCCCGCAAAACGCATCAAAGCATCGTCATCGTACCCATTCGCTGTAACAATTCGGGTGATTTGTGGCTGCCCCTCTGTCAACGTGCCGGTCTTATCCACTACCACCGTATCTACCTTTTCCATGCGTTCAAGGGCTTCCGCATCGCGGATCAGCACACCACTTTGGGCGCCGCGGCCAACACCTACCATGATCGACATCGGCGTTGCCAGACCCAGTGCGCAAGGGCAGGCAATGATCAGAACACTGACCGCCGCAATCAGCCCGAACGCCATGGGCGGTGTCGGCCCAAGGAATGACCAGGCTATAAAGGCAACAATGGCAATTAGGATCACGGTGGGCACAAACCAGCTCGCCACCTTATCGGCAAGCCCCTGGATCGGTGCGCGGCTGCGTTGGGCGCTGGCCACCATCTGCACGATTTGGGAAAGCATGGTGTCCCGGCCAACCTTGTCGGCCCGCATGATAAAGCTGCCCTGTTGGTTAATACTGCCGCCAATCACTTGGTCGCCAGACTTTTTGCTGACTGCAAGAGGCTCACCGGTCACCATGGACTCATCCACGTTGGAGCTGCCTTCAAGTAACTCACCGTCCAGCGGCACCTTGTCCCCCGGGCGCACTCGCAGGCGATCACCCACCTTGACCTGATCCAGCGACACATCGGACTCGTCGCCCTGGTCATCCAGCTTTCGGGCCGTCGCCGGTGCCAGATCCAGCAGCGCCTTGATCGCGCCCGAGGTTTTCTCCCGGGCCCGCAGTTCAAGCACCTGGCCTAACAGAACCAGCACCACGATGACCGCAGCCGCCTCGAAGTAGACGGCGACAGAACCGTCTTCCTGCCGAAAGGCGTCGGGGAAAATCTGGGGCGCCAGTGTCGCCACCAGGCTGTAGATCAGCGCCACGCCAGTACCAATGGCAATGAGCGTGAACATGTTCAGATTGCGGCTGACGACGGACTTCCAGCCTCTGACAAAGAAAGGCCAGCCACACCAGGCCACTACTGGCGTCGCCAACACCAGTTGAATCCAGTTGGACATTTGTGGGGCAACGATCTGGTCAAGGCCGGTGAGATGTCCGCCCATTTCCAGCACCAATACCGGCAGGGCCAGCACCAGGCCAATCCAAAATCGACGGGTCATGTCTTTGAGCTCTGCCGAGGGCCCGTCATCCAGACTTACCTGCTCGGGCTCCAGGGCCATACCACAGATAGGGCAATCTCCGGGGCCCTGCTGGCGAATTTCCGGATGCATCGGGCAGGTGTACATGGTGCCCGGAGCCACGGGTTCGTCCTGTTTCTGTTCTCCACTGAGGTAGTGTCCCGGGTCGCCGTCAAACTTCGATTTGCACCCCGAAGAACAGAAATACCAGGTTTTCCCGCCATGCTCGCTGCGATGTTCCGCCGAGTGTGGATTCACCGACATGCCGCAAACAGGATCTTTGACCGTGTGCTCAGCCGTCATGGCCGATCCCTCCCTATCGAGTTCTGGTGATTAGTGATGATGAGCATGAGATTCTTTGTGTCCCGCTTCTTCGGCTTCTGTGGCCTTTTTCAGGAACAGTTGCTCGGCCACTGCGATAACAATCATGGTGACAACCGCCACGCCAATAACAAACAGGTCAGTATTCAGTTTGACCCAAACGAAGCCACCAAGAGCGAGCAAATCCAGAACAATTGCCACCGTGGGCACCCACACATTGGCCTTCACATCCTCCCGTAAATAGCGCAGAACGCCCCAATGGATAGCAATGTCCATGATCAGGTAAAAAATGATGCCCAGCGCTGCAATTCGGGACAGGTCGAAGAAGGCCGTGAGGATAAGCCCAAGCACCACGGTATAAACCAGCGTGTGCTTCTGGATGCTACCGGGCATGCCGAAATGACTGTGGGGGACCAGCTTCATTTCAGTCAGCATGGCCAACATGCGTGAGACGGCGAAAATACTGGCCAGAATGCCACCGGCGGTGGCCATCATCGCAATGGCGACGGTAAACCAGACGCCGTAGTCGCCCAATGCGGGACGCGCAGCGGCCGCCAGAGAGTAGTCCTGCGTTTTGATGATTTCCGCCAGGGACAGGTTACTGGCAACGGCGAAACCGACCAGGGTGTAGATCACCACGCAGGCTGCGATGGAAATAATAATCGCTCGCCCCACGTTTCTCTTGGGGTCTATGACTTCCGAGCCGCTGTTGGTGATGGTGGTAAAACCTTTGAAGGCCAGAATGCCAAGGGCCGTTGCCCCCAGGAAATTGCCAAAGGTTCCAGCCTCACCGGGGCTAGAGAAATCAACAGAAACACTGTCGGCAATCCAGATACCCACCAGCCCGAAAACCAGAATGCCTCCGATCTTCAGGATACCTATAAAGGAAGCCACGCCCTGAATCATTCGGTTGCCCAACAGATTGATCAGAAACGCGGCCAGAATTAGTGAGACGCCAAGAATGGGCACCATGCGGCCACTTTCATCGCCATCGAACAGTTGCATGGTGTAAGAACCGAAGGTTCGCGCAAGAAAGCTCTGGGCAATCACCATCGAGAAATACATCAGCAAAGCATTGAAAGCCGTCGGTAACCGATTGCCATAGGCTTTGTGCAGGTACATGCCTATGCCCCCGGCTGACGGGTAGGCATTGGAAATTTTGATGTAGGAATAGGCACTGAAGCTTACGATTACCGCCGCGGCCAGAAACGCCAACGGGAAAAGAACGCCAGTCATCTGCGCCATCTGCCCGGTAAGGGCGAAGATACCGGCGCCAATCATGACACCGGTGCCCAGCATAACAGTTCCCGGAAGTGTAAGACTGCCTTTCTGATAGCGCGTGGTTCTGTCGTGCGTGCTGCTCATACAACCTCCTGTTGTTTTGAACGGCGTTTGATACTCAATAAATAGCCAATGCTGGCTTGGGTAGATCTCACTTGCATCAATGTCGAGAAAAACGGGCCAAAGAAATATCTTTAGCCCCTAAGTACCTGATCAGAGTGCGATGCGCGCTCCAATCACAGCAAACCAATCTGCTGTACTGCCGCCGTCCGCTTCGGCAAAGTCGGCACTATCGCCGTATTTGCGCTCATGCACCACGCCCACATAAGGCGAGAACGCACGGTTGATCAGATCATAGCTCAACCTGAGTCCGGTTTCGGTAGAAACCAGTCCTTTACCAACGCCAATTTCCCGGTCCTCGCTAAACGCAACCGTGGCATCCAGCGTTGCCGCCAGAATCCAGTAGTTGGTGAGAAGCAGCTCGTACTCTGCATCCAGTTCGGCTGACGTATCGCCATCCTTACTGACATACAGGTTTGCATCGATCTCAAACCATTGGGGAGCCAGCCCGGCTACACCGAGAACGGCATATGTACGGTCCGGCCCCTCGGGCGTATCGAAACGTACGCCCGCTTTGGCGTCGAAGAACTTGGAGATGGGGATCTGGCCGACCAGCTGGTTTTCCAGTGTTTCGTAGGCCTGCTCCTCTATCTCGTACTCCCCGGTTGTGAGCAACCGGACTTTGAACTCGTCGGTGCCATAGAAAGCATCCGCATTCCAGACGCCCAGTTCCTCGTCATCGTCGCTGTAGCGGTATTCAAACTCCTCGAATTGAACACCCCAGGTTGTGAGCGGCTGTTTACGAGCGGTGGTGTCGGAGATCATTTCCTGAGCTGTCACCGCCGTTGAGAATCCGATAGAGGCAAAGAAACTGACCGCAACAAGTGATCGAATACAACTCATGCCTCACCTCCTTCTTCAGCAGCCGCGTCTGTTTTGGCCTGCGTCGACTCTGGCCCACCTTCAACAATCACCTTACGGAACATACCAGCGGCCGCGTGGTAAGAGAGGTGGCAGTGGAACGCCCATTGGCCTGGCTCGTCGACTTCGGTTTCCATGTAAACGGTGGTGCCGGGCTGCACACTGACCGTGTGTTTGATCGGATTCCACTGGTCTGCGCCAACATCTAGAATGGACCACATACCGTGCAAGTGCATGGGGTGAGTCATCATGGTTTCGTTGACAAACTTGAAGCGGACCCGCTCACCATATTTCAGGCGGATCGGATCGGCATCTTCGTACTTAACGCCATTGATACTCCAGGTGTACCGCTCCATATTGCCGGTCAAACGAAGCTCTATTTCTCGAGTCGGTTCGCGGTCTTCATACAGTGGATCTTGGGCCTTGAGGTCAGCGTAGGACAGGAACTTGCCGCCATTGGCTGCCGTGGGGACGAGGCCACTTCCCTTCGCATAGAAGGGGTCGCTTGGACCTTCTTTTCCCATCGCCATGGAACCATGGTCCATGCCGGACGTGCCCGAATGATCCATTCCTTTCATATTTGAGTGGTCCATGTTGCTCATGTTTGCGTGATCCATTCCCTCCATCGAAGAATGATCCATTCCGGACATCCCTTCTGAGCTATTCATATCCATGTCGCCATGGTCCATACCGGACATACCGCCCATATCAGCCATAGTCAGGCGGGCCGGTTCACGCAGTTGCGGCACGAACGCTTCCATACCCTCTTCTGGGGCCAGTGTCGCTCTGGCATAGCCCGAACGCCCCATGGATTCGGCGAAGATGGTGTAGGCCTGCTCACCTTTCGGGCGGACGATCACATCGTAGGTTTCCGCCACACCGATCCGGAACTCGTCCACACTAACCGGCTGAACGTTGTTGCCATCAGCCTGCACAACGGTCATGTCCAGACCGGGGATCCGGATATCAAAGTAAGTCATCGCCGAGGAGTTGATGAAACGCAGCCGAATGCGTTCGCCCGGCTCAAAAAGCCCAGTCCAGTTCTGATCCGGCCCTTTACCGTTGATCAGCCCTGTAAAACCCTGCAAGTCCTCGACATCCGCTTTCATCATCCGCATGCCACCCCAGGCCATACGGTCCCGAACGGTGTTCATCAGGCCGTTCTCGGACACGTCAGAGAAAAACTCTCCGACAGTCTGCTGCTCGCGGTTGTAGTAGTCCGGCATCATCTTCAGGTTACGCATGATGCGATCACCGGAGTGCGGGTGCTTATCGGTTAGCTGAACTACGTATTCGCGATCGTAGCGGAACGGTTCACGTCCCTCAGGTTCGATAACGATGGAACCGTAGGCGCCATCCGGCTCCTGAAAACCGGAGTGGCTGTGAAACCAATAAGTACCAGCCTGCTGGATGGGAAATTCGTAGGTGAAGGTTTCACCCGGCTTGATGCCTGGAAAGCTGATACCAGGCACACCGTCCTGATCAAAAGGAAGGATCAGGCCGTGCCAGTGAATGGAAGTCATCTCATCCAGGTTGTTGGTCACGTTGATCTTGACGTTTTCGCCTTCCTTGAAGCGCATCACCGGCCCGGGAGATGCACCGTTATAACCGATGCCGTCTTTCACGAAATCGCCGGTGTCAATTTCGACCCGATCAACCGTGAGATTATATTCGCCAGCCATGACCGATGCAGACATCAGCAGGCTTAACAACACTGAACCTAAGCGGCTGTTCATACTTTTTGCTCCAAATCGCTCTTCACTAAGAACCCTCAAAATAAATACCTACAAGCCCACTGGATCAACGCCCCATTAGTGAACTCAGTTACTGGACCTTGACGTCACCGTACATCCCTGCCTGGTAATGACCCGGCACGTTGCAGGCGAACTCGATATTGCTGTTATCGGAAAACTTCCAAATAACTTCCTGCCTCTGGCCCGGTTCCAGCAGGACGCTGTTAGGGTCGTCGTGTTTCATGGACTGGCCGTTCCCCATGTCCATTTCCATCATGTCGTGGTTGAGCTTTCCGCCCTGGATGACGCCATGTTCGACCATCATCATCATTTCCTCCTGATGCCCCTCATGCATCTCAGGTGTGCCGATGTTGAACTCGTGAACGAGGTTCCCCTTGTTCTCCACCACGAACCGCACCGTTTCCCCGGGGCTTACGATGATTGATCCCGGTTCATAGTAATTGTCGTACATTTCGACTGTTATGGTTCGGCTGGCCTCTGAGGCTTTGCCGGGCTCACCACTCGCAGCGCCGTGATCATGTCCTCCACCATGGGTTCCAGCGGCAAAGGTGGTCGCCGACAATAAGATAGTTGCGGCAGCAACGAGGAATTTTGATACGGTCATATATCTTCTCCTTTGAACAGCTTTGGCCCTGAGGGCCGGGTTGTCTCACTCAAAACTTGAGCAATATCCAGAAGCGGTTGCTACCATCGCTCAGCAACCTGAATCCAGGCTGAAAATCGGAATTATTTTTTGTTCTGGCACAATTCAGCTTGGGCAGCGACACTGACGGACTCTGATGCTCAATTTAGAAAGGCAGTTCAGGAATGAGATTACTTCTGGTGGAAGATGACTACCTGCTGACAAATGGGCTAAGCGCCCAACTGGAAAAGGCCGGTTTCAGCGTGGATACCGCCCGTACAGCGCGGGAAGCCCGGCACCTCGGGCAGCAGGAAAGTTACCGCGCCGGTATTCTTGACCTGGGCCTGCCCGACGGCAACGGCCTGGACGTACTGAAACAGTGGCGGACGCATAAGGTCAGTTTCCCGGTGTTGATCCTGACCGCCAGGGGAGACTGGCAGGACAAGGTCAATGGCTTGAAGGCCGGCGCCGATGATTACCTCGCGAAGCCTTTCCAGACCGAAGAGCTGATTGCCCGACTTCACGCCATCGTCCGGCGAAGCGAAGGCAGAATAATGGATACCCTGACAGCGGGCCGGTTCGAGCTGGACGAAAATCGCCAGACGTTAAGGGCCGGTGACGAGACCGAACATAGCCTGACCGGTACGGAGTTCCGTTTGCTCCGATGTCTGATGAGTCGTCCCGGGCAGGTTTTCTCGAAAGAACAGCTTCTCGACCAGCTATACAGCATCGACGACATACCCAGCGAGAACGTGATCGAAGCGTATGTGCGGCGGCTCAGGAAGCTGGTGGGACCGGACACCATCAAGACCCGACGTGGTCAAGGGTACCTGTTCGATGCCGATAGCCGCTAGACCTCGCTCAGTCAGGGGGATGCTCCTGATTCTGCTACTTCCGGCCGGTATTGGTCTGATGGCACTGGCTTGGATCATCCATGGGGCCTTGCTGGAGAGGATGACCATGGACTTAGTAGAACGCCGCTTGAAAGATGAGGTAGCTTTTCTGGAACACCAGATCCGCCAATCCGGTGGCCAGATTGATACACTCCAGACCGGCGACTATTTTCAGGAAGTGCTCCTCCACGCCTTCGCCATCGCCATCGCTTCTCCGTCTGGGCAGTCCATCTCACCGGAGACCTGGACTCCGATTCTGAGGCCGTTGCTCACCTCCGGGCAGGAGGGAGCCGTGAGAGCCAGGGATGCTGAGGTACCATCTGCGCCTTCCCAAATGCTTGGGTATCGCCGTGCCTTCACGGTCGACGGAAACCCCTTCGTGATCATTGTTGCCGAGGATATGGAGGCGCTTCATCGGAGCCAGGCCAAACTCCATATCTGGACTGCCGTCGTCTCGGTTTTACTGGTCATTCTGATGATCGGGAGCATATGGCTGGGAATCACTCTGGCCCTGCGGTCAATAGCGGGCCTTCAGATGAACCTGAAAAAACTTCAGTCAGGCGAGCTCTCCCGTATTAACGCAGACGGCCCGGAGGAGTTCCGGCCCCTCGTCCGGCAACTCAATCGACTGCTGGATTCACTGGATGACCGGCTGGAACGCTCCCGTGACGCACTTGCCAACCTTTCCCACAGCGTGAAAACCCCCATAGCGGCTGTCAGACAGATCCTGGAAGACACCAGTCGCCCGCTCGATGAGAAGCTGAGATGGGAAATGGCGGCGCGCCTCGACGACATAGATGCTCAGCTTGAGGCCGAAATGCGGCGAAGCCGGTTTGCGGGTCCACAGGTCGGCCAAAGTGTATGTCCGATCAAACAGGCCCGGGATCTGCTGTGGATGCTTGGCCGCCTCTACCCCGATAAATCTTTTGAATTGTCAACGGATCTGCCTGAAAACCATCGCTGGCCTGTCGAGGAGCATGATCTGAACGAAATCCTTGGCAACTTGCTGGATAACGCAGGCAAATGGTCATCCCGCTGGGTGGAGCTCACGCTGAGTGAAGATCAAGAGCAGTTAAAAATTATCATCAGCGACGACGGAGCGGGCGTATCAGAAACAGCCCACTCACAATTGGGCAAGCGAGGATTGAGGCTGGACGAGCAAACACCCGGTCATGGATTGGGGCTGGCTATTGTCCACGCAATAGTTGAGCGTTATCAGGGACAGGTTCATTACACGTCCAGTAAGGTAGGAGGCCTTACTGCAGTTGTTGTAATCCCTGGTTCTGATCGATTCGGCGACCGGTCAGACAACTGACACCTTCACCCTCCATTCTCTATGCTTCAAGTCAAATTCATCAATAGTTGGGATGATGATTTGGAGTCTCGTCCAGCCTGTTCAATCTCGACCGCTCTATAATGAGCTTTCCCTGAAGGATACTGAATCTACACCCACTAACACTACTTGCTCTACTTGCAACCCAAAACAGCAAACCGATGCTTTTGATCATGAATTTTATACCCCCCCCCCCTTTCACTGCATGCCAGAGCCCGCCTTGTGCGGGCTTTTTCATGCCGTTTTGGAGTTTCTATGGATATTCGAGCGAGCTGGGCCTGTACCACGTACAGGGCTACGTTAATCCTGAGGAGATTATCAGTACGGCGGCCACCATTTTGTATGGCTGAAAGGTGTCTAGCAAACCGGTGGCGATTCACACACCTGAACTGACTTCCCACTTAGTAATTTCATTTCTGTTACCTAGTCTACGTCTCGATTCCAGATTTTTTCACCTACATATCACCCCCATGAAGCCAGGAAGGAATGACCTTCCTGACCCATCGCATGGAGGTTTCATGATCATTCAATGTCCCAGCTGCCAATCTATCCGGATAGCGGCACTCCACAACGGACGCAGAGTGTGCGGCTCTGTCGGCACAGCTGCAGGTGCCGCTAGTGGGGTAGCTGCAGCCACCAGTGGTGCCCGTGTGGGCATGACACTGGGCTATGTCGCGGGCCCTGGAGGATCTCTGCTCGGCGGCATCGCCGGAGCCGTGATTGGCGGTCTGATTGGAGGTGTTGCCGGCGGAGAGGCCGGTGCAGCTCTCGGTGACAAGCTAGACCAAACCTTTCTCGACAATCTGCAATGCCTGGATTGCGGCCACGCCTTTCGACTCGACACCGATTAACCCGTATTTCGCATTTCCCCCTTTCACTGCATACCAGAGCCCGCCTTGTGCGGGCTTTTTTATGCCGCTTTGGAGTTTTTATGGATATTCCCACTTTCGTAAAGAACGAGCAGGGCCTGTACCACGTACAGGGCTGCGTTAAATCCGAGGAGATTGTCAGTACCGCTGCCACCATCCTGCTGAATGAGCTGACCGGTCGGGAGGCGCTCACTGCGCCTACCGATGTTGCCCAGTTCCTGCAGATGGCCCTGGCCCAGGAGAAGAACGAAGTCTTCGCCGCTATCTTCCTCAACAACAAGCACAAGGTGCTCAGTTTCGAGCCCTTGTTCAGCGGCACCATTGACGGCGCGGCGGTGTATCCCCGTGTGGTGGTACAGCAGGCTCTGGCCTGCAATGCCGCTGCCGTGATCTTCGCCCACAACCATCCCTCCGGGTGCTGTGAGCCCTCCCAGGCTGATCGCACCATCACTACTCGGCTCAAGGACGCTCTGGCCCTGATCGATGTGCGGGTCCTGGATCACTTCGTCGTGTCCCGTTCCGAGTGGGTCAGCCTGGCCGAGCGTGGCTGGCTCTGAGCTTTTCCTCTTCTGCTTTTGCTCTACCCCTGACTCAACCCCCTCTTCTCATTCGTTAAGCCGCCCGTTTCGGGCTCATTGCTATTTCTGGAGATTTACCATGGCACATCTTGTCGAAAGCATGGCCTATGCAGGCCGCACCCCCTGGCACGGGTTGGGTAACCAGCTCGCCACCCAACAACCCCTCAATGTCTGGATGCGCGAAGCCGGCATGGACTGGGAGATCCGTGAGACTCCTGTCCGCTTCATTAGTAGCGAGGCCGGGACTCTCGGGCAGATCTCATCCTTCCCGGATCAGAAGGTTCTGTTCCGCTCAGACAATCAGGCACCTCTGTCCGTAGTGAGCAACCGCTTCAAGGTGGTTCAGCCACGGCAGATCCTGGAGTTTTATCGGGATCTCACCGAGCGTTCTGGCTTTGAGCTGGAAACCGCTGGCGTCCTTAAAGGAGGCCGCAAGCTGTGGGCCCTTGCCCGCACCGGGCAAACAGGCTCCTTGGCAGGTAATGACCAGACCAACGGCTATGTGCTGCTGGCCACCGCCTGTGACGGCACTCTGGCTACCACTGCCCAGTTCACCAGCATCCGGGTGGTGTGCAATAACACATTGGCGGTAGCTCTCAATGGCGCCGGCCAAGCGGTGAAGGTCCGCCACAACACCACCTTCGATGCCCAGGCCGTCAAGAAACAGCTGGGTATCTCCGTCTCTGCCTGGGATGACTTCATGTATCGCTTGAAAGCGCTGAGCGAACGACGGATCACCCGCAAGACCGCCGAGAAGGTCATGCGTTCGGTCTTCACCGATGTGAACTACTCATCGGGTGACATGCTGGTGAAGCCCAACGAACAGGCCATGAAGAAGGCCATGTCCCTGTATGACGGGGCCGGTCGCGGCGCGGAGCTGCCGTCTGCCAAGAGCACGGCCTACGGCCTGCTCAATGCCGTGACTGAGTTCGTGGACCACGAACGCCGCGCCCGCAGCACCGACAACCGGCTGGATTCCGCCTGGTTCGGCAAGGGTGCCCAGATCAAGCAGCGGGCCCTGAGCCAGACCCTGGAACTGGTGTCCTGACTGATTCCCTACCCATTCTTTTCCCTCGGCTAAAGCCCGACCCGCTCTGTGCCGGTCGGACTTTTTATTGTTTGGAGCCTGACCATGACAGAACGTAATCCCGATAGCAGCGCGACACCCGAAGTCAGCCTCTCTGCGCCACCCCTCTCTCCCCATCTGGCCGCCATCTGGGGCGCCTTTCTTCATGAAGGGGTGATGCTGAACAAAGAGCGGGGCACCCGGCTTCTGGAGATCTGGGGTAATGGCTGTATCGAACTGATCAGCACCCTGTGTGACTTCATCCCCGATATCTGGAAACAGGTGCAACCCTATTGGTACGGCCCGCAAGGGTTTCCTGGGGTATTCGAGTACGAGGTGGTGTCCATTCTGGGCGAACAGCTGGGCACCTATCTGCTCGAGAATGATGGCAATTTGCCACCCAAGGACGAGATCCAGCAGATGATCACCGATCTGGTGGTCACCTTCTTCAGCCAAGGCGGCAGTCATGAGATCCCGTCGGATCAGACGCCCCAGACCCATCGGCTGATCAATCTTCATGATCGCTTTACCGAGCGGCTGATCCAACTGGAAGGAGGTCACTCATGAGCACGCCCCGCGCTATCAAACCCTCATCCCGTCCTGCCCTACGCCTGGTGTCCACCAAGGGCATGAACCGGGAACAGTGGCTCAAGGTCCGCAAGCAAGGTATCGGCGCCAGCGATGCCGCTGCGGCGGTGGGGCTCAACCCGTATCAGTCGCCCCTGGAGCTGTGGATGATAAAGACCGGTCGGGATGGGCTGTTACCGGCCCCCGACCCGGACGACATCCATACCCCGCTGTACTGGGGCAATCTTCTTGAACCCAAGGTGGCCGAGGCCTATGCCAAGGCGACAGGCAACAAGGTGCGGCGAGTGAATGCCGTACTCCAGCACCCGGATGCGGACAAGTCCTGGATGCTGTCCAATCTGGATTACTCGGTAGTGGGCAATCCAGAGGTGCAGATCCTGGAGTGCAAAACCACTGGCCTTAATGGTGCCCGGCTCTGGGCCGATGGCGTACCGGAGTACATCCAGTGCCAGGTTCAGCATCAACTGGCCGTCACCGGCAAGCAGGCAGCGGACGTGGCGGTACTGATCTGCGGGCAGGAGTTACAGGTGCATCGCATCGAGCGGGATGAAGCCGTCATCAAGCAACTGATCGAGCTGGAGCTGGCTTTCTGGCACTTGGTAGAAACCGATACGCCACCCGACGCCGATGGCTCCGACTCCGCCGACCAGGCGCTGCGGGCACTCTATCCCCATGACGATGGCGAATCCCTGGATCTCATTGACGACACTGCTCTCAACGGCGACTTCAGCGAGATGCTGGATATCCGGGAGCGGCTAGCCCGTCTGGCGGAACGGGAAGCCCGGCTCAAGCAACGCATCCAGCAACGCATGGGGGATGCCGCTCGGGCTTACTTCATAGATGGCCAGGTGAGCTGGAAGCGCAGCAAGGACAGTATGGTGCTCGACACTGACGCCCTGCTCAAGACTCAGCCCGCGCTACTGCAGCAATTCCCCAAGCATCGGGCCGGCAGCCGCCGGTTCCTGGTGAAGCCCAGCGCCTGATCGTTCTCGCATCACCTCACTCAACACGCCACGCCTAACAGCATAAACGCCGGGCCCTGCCCGGCGGCTGTGCGGTTTCTTTATAACAGGAGATTCCCATGATCAAAGGACTCGCGATTACGCCCCCCGTGATTGGCCGTATCAGTATTGGCCGCATGGTGGAAAAGAACGGCAAGCGTCTGCCGGAGAAAGACGACCAATTCACCATCACCACCCAGATCCAGACCCGGGAGGGCTGGCTACCGCATCCGCTAGATGAGGCCCTACGCCAGGAGGGTCAGGGCAAGAAGCTACGCAGCATTCCCGTCACCCTGCCCTTCAATGATCCGGACCTGAACCTGCGGGCGGAGTACACCTTCTTCGAGCGCAAGAGTGGCCGCCCGCTGTGCAGTGGCGACGGTGAGAGCTGTCGACGCCGCACCGACCAGGGCCTAGAGCAGTTACCCTGCCCGTCACCCGACCTATGCGAATTCGGCGCCCACGATCTGTGCAAACCCTACGGGCGGCTGTACGTGCGGATCGGGGAAGAGGATGAACTGGGCTGCTTCGTGTTTCGGACCACCGGCTACAACAGCATCCGCACCCTTACAGCCAGGTTGCGTTACTTCCATGCCATCTCTGGCGGCAACCTAGCCACCCTGCCCCTGGAATTGAAACTGCGCGGGAAGAGCACTACCCAGAGCCACCGGGCACCAATCTACTACGTGGATCTGACACTGCGCGCTGAGCAATCCATGGAGGACGCCGTCAGCTACGCTAGAGAAACGGCCAAGGCCAGGGAAAACCAAGGCATCAACCAAGCAGAGCTGGACAAGGTGGCCCATGCCGGCCTGCTCAACACTCAGTTCGAGTACTCGGAGGAGGAAGGGTTACAGGTCGTGGAGGAGTTCGTGCCGGAAGGGTCTGCCCCACCGGGCAATGCTCAACCGCAGTCGGCACAGGGACTCAGCCAGAAGCTGGCCGGAAAAAAGGCAGGCTAATCAATCATAGCCAGCAGACCTTGGCGGCGCTTAACGGACAGGCGCCGGTAGCCCTTGAGCAGTTGGGCTTCGGCGTCATTGCGTACCTGGGCGTCATACTTGGAATTCAGCTCTGAGGCACCCTCGACCGGATCACCGCAGATCAGATGATCCAGCGATACACCGAGGACCGCCTTCAACTTCGGCAGTAAACGAAATCCGGGCGAATCACGGCCATTTTCCCAGGCGGATATCGTGGATTTGGTCACATGAAGCTCGTCGCCCAACTGCTCCTGGGTCAGACCCAACGCCAACCGTGCCGCCTTCAGGCGCTCGGGAAAGCTCATCACGCCCACTCCATCAATCTGATAGAGCAACGCTACGGCACTGCCATACCTCTGTCGTACCGGAATACTTGACCCTCAAGGTATAGCATTGCAATACTTTGTGAGTCTTGAATTACATAACACTCAAACTGAGACACACCTTCCAAACCAGCGGACACAGCGCCTGGGGGAGACCGCTCTTCCCAGGCACAGCACTCGACCTGTGCTTGGCTAAAAACCATGGAAGGACAGCCACTACAAGGAATGAACAATGGAAAACAGCACCACAGGGAACGAGATCTGGTTCTACGAACTCAACGGGGAAAGGAAGGGGGGCATCTCTGAAACCGATCTCATCACCCTGATCAGGAACGGCACACTGCGCCACGGATCATCCGTCTGGAAGAAGGGGTTCGCGGACTGGACCAGCATCGAAGACACCCAGCTTCGAGAGCACCTTGATGATACGACACCACCGCCGCTAACCGGCGCCAAAGTCAACAACACCGTTGTATGGATTCTGGCGTTTGCCCCACTGATCGGTCTCACCCTGGAATACTTTGTGGCCTACATGGTGCACAGCAGCGAGTACCGTGCCGAGCAAGCCGTTGCCAGCGGCCATTTCATTTTCATCACCCTCATACTCAACATCGCCCTGTCTTTCCTGGATGAAAAGAGACTCAAGAAAGCCGGCACTGATACCAGCACATTTGGTGGATGGGTGTGGCTGGTGCCCGTCTATCTCTACCAACGATCCCAAGCCCTGAAGCAGAATCTGGCGTACTTCATCGTCTGGGTCGTCTGTTTCCTCTTAATTGTGGTTGGTGCTTAAGCCAATCACTTCATGGAACGATTTTAAAAGGGAACCATCATGAAAAACCGCAAAGTAGCGCTAGCATGCATTTCTCTGGCAGCCCTATCCGGATGTTCTTCTGAAATAGACGTCATTCGGGAAGGGCGCCTTGAATTACTCCCCGAATATACGGTTGGCCAGGCGCTGGATAACCGTAAGCTTTGTGAGAGCACAGACTGGTCTGTCATTGAGGACGAACGGGGCCGAGATGTCGTTCGTTACACCTGTGATTTCAAGGACATAGAAAAGAATTACAGGGATACAGCAAATGAAATGATCGATGCTGCAAAAAACGACAGCAGGCTGATCACATTGCAGGAAAGGTTAAACGAACTCGAATCAGAAATAGCGAGAGAAAAACAACTATTAAAGAAAGCCCAAAATCATATCGATAACGGGAATTCTTGGACTGAAAGGAAAACAGAAAACGGCTCCAGCTATACGGTTTGGCCTCGTGTGAAACAGCAATCAATAACCGATATAGAAAATCACGAAAGAGGAGTCCGGAGCATAAAAAACCAGATCTCGATGATTGAAAAAGAAAACCAGGATTCCCTCTCTCTGGCTCAGGAGACTCTTGAGAAATACAAAGGAGCCAGGGCCTTTGAAACCATTGACTGGGTAGTAATGGAGGACGGCAGTTTCATGGTCCTTTCCGGCAGCATGCATCACACCAACATATTCAAGGGCGTCATCGAGGAAACACCCCACGAAAATATACAGTCCGCCCTCTACCTTATCTACAACGAAAACTTCGACACGCTATTTGCTTATGAAGATGCGCTACAGCAGATAGCGGAGCTTTGATCATACTTCAATAAAACCCAGTCGCTGACTTGAACGGGCGGCGAATCTGCCCGTTTTATCACCTCTTCCAAAAAGGACAACTCAATGAGCAAAGATATTGACATCGAAAAATACACCTCCGAAGACATCACTACTGAAAAGCTTTCTGAGCTAATCTCCAAGAAAGCCTCTTTTCAAATTGTCGCGGTCAAAAATATTAGCTCCGTGGTAAACAAAGTCGAGGGCGCTATTGAAAAGAAAGGACTACGTTGCCGGGTATACACTGAATATCGGGCGGCCTCCCTGGCCAGCTTCGCCATCCCCACTGGATTTACCCAGGTTACCGGCTTCGCCTCAGCTATTGGTATTGCCGCACATAACCTCGCAACCTTTAACCCTGATTACGAGATCGGCAAGAACAAACCTGCCGGCAAAGTGACAGTGCTGTATAAGAAAGATTAGCGCCTTATTGGTAACAGCACCGTCACGCCGTGTGTGGATACCCGAGCAGAACATCTCTCGGATAGTCCCCGTTTTCCTCGCCTACTACGCTCCAAGGTCTCGATCAATTGGCATTAAACCTCCCCGGTCCTATTGGTACCGGGGTCTACCATTACAAATTGGAGCCCCCTCCTGCTTTCATCTGATACAAAACCTCGCAGCCATCCATGAACAACGAAAGTCCAATAGCCGGTCAATGAGGCACTTCCTGGCAATCCCTCTCCTCAATCCTCTCCAGAATCCAGGCCTCGATTTCATCAGATACCCAGCCAACCGTTCTTCCCCCAAGCGGCACGGGTTTGGGGAATTCCCCCTCAGCAATACGCTTGTAGATAGAAGAACGGCCAAGACCGGTATCCTTGATCACTTCTGTTAGCCTCATGAATCGCATGAAATTCTCCTCGTCATTCGTTCATGCGATAGCGCAGCAACGTAAAAACTTACTCACCTCCTCTCTGGCTACAGCCAAAGTTCCTAAACCCATCGTCATAAAGCTTGGTATCCACCTTTGCCAAGTAGCTCATGCGCCTGAACACCCCCTGATATTGCGTGGTATACATAGAAGACCCTTTTGAAATCAGCTGGACAGCGCTATCTGGGAAATGGACTAAACCGATTCCTTGACTCCCAGTCAGACCAAGAGTGCGACCCCAAGCTCGCTGAATACGCTCTGCCATGTTGCTAACTGCTTGTTCTTCCGCCAACCACCAGGGGAAGTCCGGCTCTTGCTGACCTAAGATACGCCCCAACGCGGAGTAAGCATCCCTATTGACCATAATGGCAATATGATAATGGGGCTGCCCTTCCCCACCGAACTCGCGACACCAGATCATACGAACATGGCAGTCATGAACCCGTTTTCCCTGGCCGCGCTTACGCTTCGAATCGCACCTGATCTGCGAACGAAGAGAGTTGATGAAGCCGCTTGCCTGCCCCCCTTTGGGACCTGACCAACCGTACGGCAGCCTAGCAACGAAATGGATGACACAGGTTCGTGGATGCTCATTTAAGGCCCGGTCCAAAGTAGACCGGATAGATTTGAGGTAATTCACCGCGAGTGGACGGTCAGGCCTTGCCAGTACCGGCAAGCCTTCCCAGACGGGTTCATAGTGGAGTTTGAGGTTGGTGTTGCTTGAATGTCGTTTTCTCATTGTCTGGCACCTATGGTTTCTTCATAGGTACCAGCGCACTGGTTGAAATTTACTCATGAGCAGGCTGGTTTGGTCCAGCCTGCCTGTTACTCAACCAACTGCACTTACCAGCCTTCACAAGTGGGCTGGCTAAGTGACTTTATGACTATATATATCTATTACCGACACTCAGAGCGGGTTATCAAGTACTGAAAGCCCACAACAGGGCCTTTACCCCACAGACGGGAGCCCAAATAGCGCTATCCAGTTAAAACAATCGATTACGAGTTCTGGAACGGGGTTATCGTACCCAGAAGGCCCACAAACCAATAACACTATTGAGCTTGAAGGCTGACATCAATTCACAGCTTAAATCAGTGCTATCCACGGTATGTAACTACCCCTCATCCTCAATACCAACTTCCGTGTCTACAACCTCCTTTTTGGTCTTTACACTTGGCTTAACAAGCAGGCCAATTTCATACTGCTCTTTTGTAGACAAGTCTACACGGTTGATTTCCTTAGTTGATTTTACATAATCGATTGAAGCCCCTTGGTAAATCCCCGGAGTAACATTTCTGCCTGGCGGCGGCGCAACCACAGCCTTTAAAATCAACAACTTACCATTCTCTGTTGATCGCAATATCGATATCCTACCATCTGGTGGCATAAGCAAACGCATCACCCCTAGTTTTTTGCTTAGCACTTCAGATTTCATGCACGCAGCCCTCCATATCCAGCCAGATAGGAACATCGCCGCTCTAGAGGCCGCCTCATCGCTACCCTTTCTCTCCTTTACACATAGCAATGCCTCCATTTCTAAGCGCAGATTGATGCTTGGTTCTGGTAGAAATTGACTGCCAATGAATAAGTATCTATCGGTCAATATTTGACCTACATAATCGTCTAAAACAGCCTGCAGATATTCTTCAAGCCCATCGAGCACAGCATCTTTGAGTCTTTTAGCAACGTCATCTTCACACTTCACCGGCAACAAATAGTTTCTACGGTCATATTCAATGGCAACGTAGGAATCATCCTCACAACCATTACTGAGAATCCTTATCAACTGAGGAATCTCTCGGCCCGGGTGGTACTGATCTTTTTTTTGTATATGAAGGACAAACGCCCGACCACACCAGCTAGCCTCAAAAATAGGGTGAGCCAGGTTGAGAAAATAGATGCTCGGGCACTTGCCGATTCCTATATCACTCACAATCCCAGCAACCACATCTCGCATGTACCCTAAGCGCCAAAGCTTCCTCAAATGCCGGCGTACTCTTTGAACTGACATCCCCACCTGCTTGGCCAAGCCAAAAGTCGAACAATTTCTGACTACACCGCAGGAATCCGCCTCAGTCAGCAACACTATAAGAACCAGCTTGCTACCGACACTCAGGGCATCAGGGTTGGGAGGGCCAAAAGTACGACCTTTCTTTCTCGTGACCTCCAACCCTCCAGGTGAGGGAATACTGAGCAGTGACTTTACCAGCCCCTCATGTCCCACACTCACTGGCCCAACCTGGAGATTCAACCGATCGGCAACGAGCTTTGAAAGTCGATAATCGTAAGACGGCCTTCCGGTCCTACCTTCAACGCGCCGGGCATCAAGAAGACCTTGGTCAACCAGTACCCCTATCGAATGACGGGCTAATCTCTCACTAACTCCCAACTTCCCCGCCAAACGGTCCAGAGACGTTTGAGCCCATTCGCCTATACCAAATTGATAGATAAAGGCAGTCAAAAAATATCGCTCAGCGGCCTGCAGCTCTTCAGACGACAAGCAGTTAAAGCTGGATACTAGAGCATTGCCAAGGTACATATTTGCACAAATGATATCTATTTTTGCCCATTATCAATTATGATCATATTTACGTCAATTCATACGGTATGATTTACTTGTCATGAAAATCTCAAGCATTAGGAGCATTGAAAGTGAAGAAACCAATCCCACCGAAAGAGTGGCTTGGCTCCGACAAGGACAAGTCAGATTGGGCCAGGCACTATTTGCGAAACAACCCCCCATCAGCCCTTTCAGTAAAAGCTCCCCACGAAGAGAACGAGCCGACCTTGATGACACTGGAAAGAATTTGGAATAACGGATTGGGGGCAGATGCTTTTGCACGCATCAAACGAGCATGGAATGCTTACAGCTACCGGAAGAACAAAAACAAGCGGACTTTCAGTTTTGTGCTACCCGTAGAAGAAGCTCTGTTTTTGAAACGTACGTCCAAATATCTAAAGGTGTCACAAAGCGCCCACCTGACAGCTCTGATTTGCCAGGATAGAACACATATCGAGAAACTGAGAAATGAGCATCAACAAAGACTCGAAGGCGCCAGAAAAACGCGCAATTCACTGGTAGAGGACAGAAAAACCAAAGAGCTAGGTCGCCTGCGGAAAGAAAATACGAGGCATGCGGGCATTCTCAAGCAATATGAAGAACTTATAAGAAAGCTAGTAGAGAAAGACCTTGTAAGGCAGGAATTAGAAAGGCAGGGATTGCAGGACCCCATACAACTCGATGCGAACAAAAGGGACGACCTGGACTCTCAAGCCAAAAAGCTGGCAGCAAGACACCTTGAGGATGCTCGAATTGACGCGTCTCGCACTTCTAACTACTCAGCGCCCTGACACCACCTCCAAGTGATCCACCCAACGCTGCAACTACAAGCGTCACCCAGCCTCATAGCTATGGAGTACCCTCAACCCCTTTTCTAGAGTGATCCGGCACAGCTTCAGCCATCTTGCCGGGCATCCAATACGCGCCAGGCCTTTGTAAACGGACCGCCTGACCAATCAGGGAAAACTAAAGGTCAGTGGCGCGTAAAGTAAAGGAGACAGGCCAGCCACAGGGATTAGCTATTGAGAAACGGTGACGGAACGGTGACGAAACACAGAAAAGCATAAGCGACGCCTAAAAACCAAAAAGGCCAGTCATCCATGACTGGCCTATCTCTTTGTTTTTCCGACCTTAATTTGGTCGGGACGGGAGGATTCGAACCTCCGACCCCTTGCACCCCATGCAAGTGCGCTACCAGGCTGCGCTACGCCCCGAGATGTGCTTGGCAGACAGAGCGACCAAAGCGGCGAGCATAATAGCGGATTTGATTGGGGGATGGAACCAGTAACGTGTTGGTTGCTCAGGGTTTAAGCGATGGGGGATGGTCGGGTTTGCCGCTGGCAGGTTCGCGCCTCGAGAGGCGTACTCGCTGCGTTCCTACAGAGGATGGCTGCTTTGTAGAGAGGCTCTTCATCATGCAAGCATGATTTCCCACAGGGGCCAGGATTATTGGCTGGTCAGGCAGGGCATGAAAAAGCCCCGGGAGCGAGGCTGCCGGGGCTTTTTGGCCATTGGAGATGGCGGGGAACGATTGGTGCTGGATCAGGAGGCTTTGAGTACGTCGAGCACCTCTTCCATCTCCACGATCATCTGCTTGATGAGCTGATGGTACTGGGTGGCCTGCTCCGCGTTGGCACCGCCGGATAGCTGCTGACGGGCACCGCCGATGGTGAAGCCCTGATCGTACAGCAGGCTGCGGATCTGGCGGATCATCAGCACGTCCTGGCGCTGATAGTAACGACGGTTACCACGGCGTTTCACGGGCTTGAGCTGGGGAAATTCCTGCTCCCAATAGCGCAGCACGTGCGGTTTTACGTCACACAGGTCGCTGACTTCACCAATGGTGAAATAGCGTTTTCCTGGAATCGCCGGCAATTCGTCGTTATGACTTGGTTCCAGCATAGGCCTCAACCCGTTGTTTTAATTTTTGTCCTGGACGAAAGGTAACAACCCGACGGGCGGTGATGGGGATTTCCTCACCGGTTTTCGGGTTGCGTCCTGGTCGTTCGCTCTTGTCCCTGAGATCGAAATTGCCGAAGCCGGAGAGCTTCACCGGGATATTGTTTTCCAGTGAATGGCGGATCTCTTCAAAGAACATTTCCACCATTTCTTTTGCTTCACGTTTGTTCAGGCCTAACTCTTCGAACAAACGCTCGGCCATATCCGCTTTGGTCAGCGCTCCCATTAATAGCTCCCTACCCTTCCTTAATTCAGTCCCTTAAGGCGGCGTTAAACTGTTGTTTTAACTGGGATACTACGGCATCCACCAGGTCATTCACCTCTTGATCCTTAAGAGTGCGTGAACGGTCCTGGAAGGTCAAGCCCAAAGCAAGGCTTTTACGATTTTCACCAATGCTATCGCCTTGATATATATCGAAAATCTTGACCCCGGTGAGACGGTCGTCACAGGCAGAGCGAACCGCAGCGATCAGATCCCCTGCGGGGACGCTGTCTTCCACCACAAAGGCCAGATCACGACGCATCCGAGGCTGATCAGACACGGCCGCAAAGCTGGGCAGGCTGCCTTGCTGCAACGGCGCCTGCGCCAGTTCGAAAGCGTACAGTTGACCCGGCAGATCCAGATCAGCGGCCAGGCGCGGGTGAATCCGCCCCAGGAAACCCACCACCTCACCATCACGTTTCAATGCCGCGGTCTGGCCCGGATGCAGCGCCGGGTGCTCGGCAGGCTCAAAGCTGAACGCCTGCGCATCGGACAACGCCAGCAACGCTTCCACGTCCCCTTTCAGGTCGAAGAAATCCACCGGGCGTTTGCCTTCCCAGTTCTGCGGCTGGGCACTGCCGTACAGCAGGCCGGCGATCATCGGCGTCTGCTCCAGGCCGCCTTCCACGTCTGGCGCATCGGTGGGCACAAAACGCAGGCCCGTTTCAAACAGACGCAGGCGATCAGCCTGTCGGTTCAGGTTGTGGCGCGCAGTGCTGAACAGGCCAGCCAGCAGCGTGGTGCGCATCACGCCCAAATCCGCAGAGATCGGATTAAGCAACGGCAGCGGCTCCACGCGGGGCTCGACTTTCGCCAGCAGACCCGACTCCACAAAGGTGTAGGTAATCGCTTCCTGGTAGCCGCGATCCATCAAGGCGTCCGCCAGACGGCGCACAGCCACGATCTGTTCCGGCACGGTCTCGCCGGAAGGCGAACCCGCCGGCACCCGGCTGGGCAGCTTTTCGTAGCCATAAATACGCGCCAACTCTTCGATCAAATCCTGCTCGATAGCCATGTCGAAGCGCCAGCTGGGAGCCAGCACGGTCCACCCCAGGCCGTCTTCATTCGAGGAGATATCCATGCCCAGGCGGCTGAGAATGTCTTCCACCTGCTGGGCCGGCAATCCCATGCCCAACAAGCCTTCGATCCGCTCAGCGCGCAATGTCAGCTCGGCCTGCTTGGGCAGCTGCGCTTCATCCACTGCTTCAGTGACGGGACCCACCTGACCACCCGCAATTTGCTGGATCAGGGCGGTGGCGTACTCAATGGCATCGCTCTGCAGTTGCGGATCCACACCGCGCTCGAAGCGGTGAGAGGAGTCGGTATGCAACCCATAGGAGCGAGCCTTGCCGGCAATCGCCAGGGGGGCGAAGAAGGCGCATTCCAGGAAAATATCCTGGGTTTCCGTGGTCACGGATGACGGTTTGCCGCCCATGACCCCAGCCAGAGCAAGCGCCGCGCTGTCGTCCGCGATCACCAGGGTATCGTCCCGTAGAGTCAGCTCCTGATCATCCAGGGTAGTAAGCGTCTCATCCGTTTTGGCCTTACGTACGGTGATACCACCACTGAGCCTGGCCAGATCGAACGCATGCAACGGTTGCCCCAGTTCCACCAACACATAGTTGGTCACATCGACGATGGGGTCGATGGTACGCAGGCCCGCACGGCGTAGGCGCTCCACCATCCACAGCGGGGTGGCAGCGTTGACATCCACGCCCTTGATGACCCGGCCCAGGTAGCGAGGGCAACCGGCGTTATCCGCCAACGTTACGCTCAATGCATCATCAATGGCCGGCGCCACCTTGCTGATGGCCGCCTCGGTGAGCGGGCTCTGGTTCATGACGCCCACTTCCCGGGCGATACCACGCAGGCTCAGGCAATCAGCCCGGTTAGGGGTCAGATCCACTTCGATGATGGTGTCGTCGAGGCTCAGGTAGTCACGAAAATCGGTGCCCACGGGGGCGTCTTCCGGCAGTTCCATAAGGCCATCGATCAGGTCTTCCAGGCCCAGTTCCGACGCGCCGCACAGCATGCCATTGGATTCCTGGCCGCGCAGCTTGGCTTTCTTGATCTTGAAGTCACCGGGCAGCACCGCACCGACCTGGGCGAAGGGCATCTTCAGGCCCACACGCACATTGGCCGCACCACACACCACCTGCACCGTGTCGGTGCCATTGGTCACCTGACAGACACTGAGTTTGTCGGCATCCGGGTGCGGTTCGCAGCTTTCCACCTGCCCGACCACCACGCCAGTAAAATCCGGTGCGGCCGGTTCCACCGCGTCCACTTCCAGGCCAGCCATGGTCAATTGCTGCACCAGGGTGTCGGTATCCACGGCGGGGTTTACCCACTCCCGCAACCAGGCTTCGTTAAAACGCATGTCGTGATTCCTTTAACTTGTTCGCGGGAGGCGTTAGCTGAACTGGGACAAAAAGCGGGTGTCGTTTTCGAAAAACAGCCGCAAGTCGTTCACGCCATAACGGAGCATGGCGATACGCTCGATCCCCATACCAAAGGCAAAGCCGCTGTACTCTTCCGCATCAACGCCACCCGCTTCCAGCACCTTCGGGTGCACCATGCCGCAGCCCATGATTTCGATCCAGCCGGTGTGCGAGCACACCCGGCAGCCATCGCCACCACAGCTCACGCAGCCCACATCCACTTCCGCGCTGGGCTCGGTGAACGGGAAATAGCTGGGCCGAAAACGGACCGGCAAGTCTTCCACTTCAAAGGTAAAGCGCAGGAATTCCGCCACGGTGCCACGCAGATCGGCGAAGGTAATACCCTTGTCCACCAACAGGCCTTCCACCTGATGGAACATGGGGGTGTGGGTCAGATCTGAATCACAGCGATACACCCGGCCCGGCGCAATAATCCGGAACGGCGGTTTGCCCTGCTCCATCACCCGTACCTGTACCGGTGATGTATGGGTGCGCAGCAGGCGCCCATCACCGAAATAGAAGGTGTCGTGCATGGCCCGTGCCGGGTGGTGGCCGGGAATATTCAAGGCCTCAAAATTGTGGAAGTCATCTTCCACTTCCGGCCCCTCGGAAATATCAAAACCCAGACGCAGAAAGAAATCTTCAATGCGGCGGCGCATACGGTTCACCGGGTGCAACCCGCCCGGCAACTCTCCTCTGCCCGGCAAGGTTACATCTACGGTTTCACTGGCCAGCTGCTCATTCAGGGCCGCCTCTTCCATGGCACTTTTGCGCCCGGCAATAGCGTCCTGAACCTTCTGCTTGCCTTCATTGATGACGGCGCCGGCCTGCGGGCGCTCTTCTGCGCTCAGCTTGCCCAGCCCCTTCATCAAGGCACTGATTTCACCTTTTTTGCCCAGGTACTTCACCCGCACATCGTCCAGCGCCCGAATGTCGCCAGCCTGCTCGACCTCTGCCAAGGCAGCGTCAACCAGGGCATTGAGATTTTCCATTTCAATTCCTCCGCTACACGCAGCGCGCTTCGTGCAATGCGGCACCCCTTCCCCGTGTTGCACGAAGCGTGTTGCTTGTTGCGTCTCTTTTACCAACAAAAACGGGGGAAGAGCGCGAACTCTTCCCCCGTTGAATGCACTACTACGCAGCTGCGTAACAGTCGATCAGGCGGTGAGACTCGCTTTGGCTTTTTCGGCCAAAGCGCTAAAGGTTGCCTGATCACGGACAGCGATGTCCGCCAGTACTTTACGGTCGATGTCGATGGACGCTTTCTTCAGCCCATTGATCAGACGGCTGTAAGACAGGCCGTTCAAACGCGCAGCGGCGTTGATACGAACAATCCACAGACGACGGAACTGACGCTTGCGAACCTTACGGTCGCGGTAGGCGTACTGACCAGCTTTGGTAACGGCTTGTACCGCTACACGGAATACACGGCTGCGGGCACCGTAGTAGCCTTTAGCCTGCTTGAGAATCTTCTTGTGCCGACGACGCGCCTGCACACCACGTTTTACTCGTGCCATTGTTTAGTCTCCAGATCCGTAAAAGTTATGCGTAGGGCATCATGCGTTTAACAAGAGCCACATCATTTTCGTGGACTTCCTGCTTCGGACGCAGTTTACGAATAGTCTTGGAAGACTTTTTGGTAAGAATGTGGTTTTTAAATGCCTGCTTGCGCTTGAAACCGGAGGCGGTTTTTTTGAAACGCTTGGCAGCCCCACGGTTTGTCTTGATTTTAGGCATGGTACCTTCTCAAGTTGATGAATTAATTAAACAGTCGATCAGGACTGCTTCTTCTTTTTGCCCGGGCCGAGCACCATGATCATCTGGCGCCCTTCCATGTTCGGACGTTGCTCCACGTGAGCGTACTCTTCGAGATCCTTCTCGACGCGTGCAAGCAATTCACGGCCCAATTCCTGGTGAGCCATCTCACGACCGCGAAAGCGGATAGTGATTTTCGTTTTGTCACCGGCCTCGAGAAAGCGGATCAAATTACGCAGTTTTACCTCGTAATCGCCTACATCTGTGCCAGGACGGAATTTGATTTCCTTGACCTGAGTCTGGCGCTGTTTTTTACGCCCCTCTTTGGCCTTCTGTTTTGCTTCAAACAGATGCTTGCCGTAATCCATGATTCGGCAAACCGGCGGTTCCGCACCAGGGGAGATTTCTACCAAATCCAGCTGCTGTGAAGTGGCCTTTTCCAAGGCGTCCTGCAGGCTGACGATACCGACCTGCTCACCGTCCACATCAATCAACCGAACTTCGGTTGCCTGGATTTGCTGATTTGTATTGGCGCGCTGCTCGCGGCCTTTGCCTCCACGCTTAATGTCGTGAACCTCCAATCTGTGATCGAAAACGAGGCGAGTAGCCTCACCGCCTCAGTAAATAGGCGCGCATTGTATGCCACCACAACGGGCACAACAACCCCAGCCGCACTTGGCCGGCGTACGCAACTGACTGAAACGGAATGAATTCTGGCTGGCTGAGAGACGGATCTCATTTCAGGCAACTGAGTACACAGGACCTGAATGCCAGCTAAGGGAGCGTATTTTAAGCAAATCTGGACACTTTTCAAGCATCCAGACCCGAAT
>NZ_DS989915.1:1191192-1295716 GCF_000155615.1 Alcanivorax sp. DG881
GCCGTTTGCCCTACTCCCACTCAATCGTGGCAGGCGGCTTGGACGAGATATCGTAGGTCACCCGGCTGATGCCCGGGATCTCATTGATGATGCGACTGGAAACCAGCTCCAGGAAATCATAGGGCAGGTGCGCCCAGCGTGCGGTCATGAAGTCGATGGTTTCCACGGCGCGCAGTGCCACCACGTACTCATAACGGCGGGCATCGCCTACCACGCCCACGGACTTGACCGGCAGGAACACGGCAAAGGCCTGGCTGGTCTTGTGGTACAGACCGGCGGCGCGCAGCTCCTCAATGAAGATATGGTCCGCCAGACGCAGGGTATCGGCATATTCCTTCTTCACTTCACCAAGAATACGCACACCCAGACCCGGCCCCGGGAAGGGGTGGCGGTAGACCATGTCGTAGGGCAGACCCAGCTCCAGGCCGATCTTGCGCACTTCATCCTTGAACAGTTCACGCAGGGGCTCCACCAGCTTGAGCTTCATGTCTTCCGGCAGGCCGCCCACGTTGTGGTGGCTCTTGATCACATGCGCCTTGCCGGTCTTGCTGGCGGCGGATTCGATCACGTCCGGGTAGATGGTGCCCTGGGCCAGCCAGTTGGCATTCTCCAGCTTGCCCGCTTCTTCGTCGAAAATATCAATAAAGGTGTTACCGATAATTTTTCGCTTCAGCTCCGGATCCGCCTCGCCGGCCAGTTTGCCGAGGAAGTTGTCTTCCGCGTCCACCCGGATCACTTTCACGCCCATGTTGTCGGCGAACATTTCCATGACCTGGTCACCTTCCTGGTGACGCAGCAGGCCATTGTCCACGAACACGCAGGTGAGCTGGTCACCGATGGCCTTGTGCAGCAACGCCGCCACCACGGAGGAATCCACCCCGCCGGACAGGCCCAGGATCACCTCGTCGGTGCCGACCTGCTCGCGGATGGTGTCGATGGCATCGCTGATGATATTGCTCGGCGTCCACAGGGCTTCACAGTCGCACAGTTCGCGGACAAAACGCTCCAGCAAACGGCCGCCCTGCAGGGTGTGGGTCACTTCCGGGTGGAACTGGATACCGTAGAAACGCTTTTCATCGTTGGCCATGCCCGCAATGGGGCAGCTGCCCGTGGTGGCGGTCGCCACGAAACCCGCCGGCATCTCGCCGACACGATCACCGTGACTCATCCATACGTCGAGGTATTCCTTGCCCTGCTCTTCATGGTCGACGATGCCGTCCAGCAGCGCATTGGCATCAGCCTTTTCCACCCGGGCGTAGCCAAATTCATGCTTCTCACCGGCGATGACCTTGCCACCCAACTGCTCGGCCATGGTCTGCATGCCGTAACAGATACCCAGCACCGGAATGCCTGCGTCAAACACGGCCTGAGGTGCCCGCGGCGTCTCTGCTGCCGTCACCGATTCCGGCCCACCGGAAAGAATAATCCCTTTGGGCGCAAACTCGCTGAGCTCTTCAGCGGTCATGTCGAAGGCACGAATCTCGCAGTACACACCGATTTCCCGCACACGGCGTGCAATCAGCTGAGTGTATTGGGAACCGAAGTCCAGAATCAGGATGCGCTGGGCATGGATGTCTGTCATGGGGATCTATCCCGGTGATTGTCGGCGGATTGCAGCCGGATCTTGTTAAAACGGGCCTGACGCCAAATGCCTGGCGCCTGACGCTTTAAAAACAAAAATCGGTCGAGCACGGCTCGACCGATTTCAGCAGCTGGCGTCTGGCTCCAGGCATCAGGCCTTGGCCAGTTACACCAAAGTCCAAATTACCCCACCGGGTA
This sequence comes from Alcanivorax sp. DG881, assembly GCF_000155615.1. GTDB lineage: Bacteria > Pseudomonadota > Gammaproteobacteria > Pseudomonadales > Alcanivoracaceae > Alcanivorax. Next base: position 1,192,972 of record NZ_DS989915.1, read on the forward strand.
GTTCGGCGCTTCCTTGGTAATCGTTACATCGTGCACGTGGGACTCTTTCATCCCCGCGTTCGTTACCTTCACGAACTCCGGCTTGGTGCGCATCTCTTCGATGGTGGCACAGCCGGTGTAGCCCATGGAGGCACGCAGGCCGCCCATCAGCTGGTGCACGATAGCGCTCATCGGCCCCTTGTAAGGCACACGCCCTTCGATGCCTTCCGGTACCAGCTTCTCGATACCAGCAGCCGCATCCTGGAAGTAACGGTCAGAGGAACCGGTGGAGCCGGACATGGCGCCCAGCGAGCCCATGCCACGGTAGGCCTTGTAGTAGCCCCCCTGGAACAGCTCAACTTCACCCGGCGCTTCTTCAGTGCCGGCCAACAGGGAACCGATCATAATAGCGCTGGCGCCCGCGGCAACGGCTTTGGAAATATCACCGGAGAAGCGGATACCGCCGTCGGCGATCAAGGGCACGCCGGTGCCTTGCAGCGCCGCGGCCACGTCTGAAATGGCGGTAATCTGCGGCACACCAATACCGGCCACGATACGGGTAGTACAGATGGAACCGGGACCAATGCCCACTTTCACCGCATCGGCGCCAGCGGCCACCAGGTCTTTGGCTGCAGCGGCCGTAGCGATATTGCCGCCGATCACCTGCACCTCGGGGAAATGCTTCTTCACCCAAGCGACACGGTCAATCACACCCTGGGAATGGCCGTGTGCGGTATCCACCACGATCACGTCCACCCCGGCTTCCACCAACGCAGCAACGCGCTCGTCGGTACCGGCCCCGGTGCCCACTGCCGCACCCACGCGGAGGCGCCCCTGGGAGTCCTTGCAGGCGTTGGGATACTTGGCCGCTTTTTCGATGTCTTTCACGGTGATCATGCCGCGCAGGTCGCCAGCTTCATTCACCACAATGACCTTCTCGATACGATGCTTGTGCAGCAGTGCTTGCACTTCGTCAGCGCCAACACCTTCCTGCACCGTCACCAGCCGGTCCTTGCCAGTCATGATGTCTTTAACGCACTGGTCGTAGTTGGTGATGAAACGGGTGTCGCGGCTGGTGACGATGCCTACTACCTTGTCACCTTCTCCGTTTTTCTCAACCACCGGAACGCCGGAAATGTTGTTCGCATCAGTGATGCGGATCAATTCGGCCACCGTGGTATCGGGGCTGACAGTAATCGGATCTTTTACCACACCGGATTCGTATTTTTTCACCATGCGCACATTGCGCGCCTGGTCTTCGGTATCCATGCTTTTATGGAGGATACCAACGCCCCCTTCCTGCGCCATGGTAATGGCCAGGCGGTGCTCGGTGACTGTATCCATGGCTGCGGATACCAGCGGAATGTTCAGAGCGATGTCCCGAGTCAATTTGGATTTCAGGGACACGTCCTTGGGCAGCACATTGGAATGGGCAGGCACAAGCAAAACGTCGTCAAACGTTAATGCTTCTTGGGCAATTCTGAGCATATTGCACCGTAGGAAGTGAGGGGGGAGCCTGGCGGATGCCACCGGGCGGAGCGGCAGCACCTAGAATGAGACAGGCACCCCGTTAAATTAAGCGGGCGATTATACGACATTACCGGCTAACCACACAATCACCGCTGGCAGGGTACAAAAAAACGGGCTACCCTCCCGCGATGACCATTTCATCCCGCGCCGAACCACTGTCTATCAGCCAGTTGAACCTGGATGCCCAGGGCCTGCTGGAAAGCTCTTTCCCCCTGATCTGGCTCCAGGGCGAACTGTCCAACTTGTCCCGCCCCGCCTCCGGTCACTGGTACTTCAGCCTGAAAGACACGCGTGCCCAGATTAATGGGGCCATGTTTCGAAATCGCAACAGGCTGCTGGATTTTGCCCCCCAAAATGGCCAGCAGGTGCTGGTGCGGGCCAAAGTCACCCTGTATGTGCCCCGTGGCAACTTCCAGATTGTGGTCGAACACATGGAGCCCGCCGGACAGGGCGCCCTCAAGGCCCAGTTCGACGCGCTCAAGGCCCAGCTTCAGAGCGAAGGGCTGTTCGCCCAGGACCGCAAACAGGCACTGCCGGCCTGGCCCAGCCAGATTGGGGTGATCACCTCCCCCAGCGGCGCTGCCATTCGCGATATTCTGCAGGTACTGCAACGCCGCTGCCCGTCCATTCCCGTGGTGATTTATCCGGCAGCGGTGCAGGGTGCCGATGCGCCAGCACAGCTGCGCCAGGCGCTGGGCTTGGCCGTGACACGCAACGAATGTGACGTCCTGATTATCGGCCGGGGCGGCGGGTCTCTGGAAGATTTGTGGGCCTTCAACGACGAAGCCCTGACCCGGGCGGTTGCCGAGTGCCCCATTCCCATTGTCTCGGCCGTGGGCCATGAGGTGGACACCGGGCTGACCGATTTTGCCGCCGATCTGCGCGCTCCGACCCCTTCCGCCGCCGCGGAACTGGTGAGCCCGGATCTGTCGGTGGTCAGCCAGCGACTGGCCGGCCTGCATCGGCGGTTGCGATGGGCCATGGCGCAACAACTCCGCACCCCGCAGGAGCGCCTGCGCCATCTGAGCCAGCGGCTTCGCTCCCCTCGCCAGCACCTTGAGCAAAGCAGCCAGCGACTGGATGAATTGCACAATCGCCTGCAACGGCAAATGCAGCACCGCCTCACTCTGCTCCAGGGCCGCCTGCAGCCCAGCCAGCAACGCCTCGCGCGGTTATCGCCAGAGCGGCTTCTGCTGGACCGCCAGCAACAGCTGGCGGCCTTGAACAAGCGATTGCCACAACCGATACAGCGGCAGATTCAACAACAGCAAGTGCAGCTGGCCGGGCTAAGTAAGCGCCTGCAAACGGCCAGCCCGCTGGAAACCCTGGCGCGGGGGTACAGCATTACCTTCAAAGGGGACGACGCGGTGCGCTCCGTGAGCCAATTACAGCCCGGTGACACCCTGACCACCCGACTGGTCGACGGCGAAGTTACTGCCCGGGTGGAACACGTCCAGGAGTCAGATACGGACTGAGTACCCGCGCCAACTGTTGACGGCGGAACGGCTTGGCCAGGTGGGAGTTCATACCCACCGCCAGGCACCGTTCACGCTCTTCGTGCATGGCATTGGCGGTCAACGCCACCACAGGCATGGGCGCCCGGCCCTGTTCCCGTTCCCACTGTCGCAGCCGCCGGGTAGCCTCCAGGCCATCCATCACCGGCATCTGCACATCCATGAGGATGCAATCAAAGTCACGCTGGCGCGCTTTCTCCAATGCTTCCTCACCATTGCTGGCCGTCACCACGGTAACGCCCATCTGTTCAAGAATACGCCGTGCCACCATGGCATTGACCACATTGTCTTCCACCAGCAACACCAGGCCGTGCAGGGCCTGGTGCTCCGGGTCAGCCAGACGGTGCCGCCCCGCCGACCCACCGGCCTCCGCCTGCTCGCGGAAGAACAGCCGCAACGACAGCGTAAAGACACTGCCCGCATCCTCTTGACTGCCCACTGACAAGTTCCCTCCCAGCATTTCACTGAGCCTGCGCGCAATCGCCAACCCCAGCCCGGTGCCACCGAAACGGCGCGAGGTGGAAGAATCGATCTGTGAGAAGGCCTTGAACAGACTTGAACGTTTTGCCTCAGGAATGCCAATACCGGTATCGGCCACGGCAATACTCAAGTCCAGCCAGTCCCCCCGAACCGGCCGCACCGATACGGTGACAGTGACGCCCCCTTCCTGGGTAAATTTCACCGCATTGGAAATCAGGTTGCTGAGCACCTGACGCAACCGCGTGGGATCACTCCGAGTCACCTTGCCCGCCAGCACCTCGTCGCCCTCAAGCCGCAGATACAGCCCCTTGCTTTCCGCCACATAGCGAAAGGTAGCAACACAATTCTGCAACAGGGGCTGCAGCTCGAAGAAAGACGGGTCCAGGTCCATACGCCCGGCTTCGATGCGCGAAAAATCGAGGATATCGTTAATCACATCCAGCAGATGGCCAGTGGATTCCAGCGCCGCCTCGGTGTACTCCTGCTGCTCCCCGTTCTGGGCGGTTTCTTCCAGCAATTGCAGCATCCCCAGCACACCGTTCATGGGCGTACGCAGCTCGTGGCTCATCATGGCCAGGAAGTCGCTTTTCGCCTGGCTGGCGGTTTCCGCCTGACGATGGGCCTGCTGCAATTCAGTCATGGCAGCCTGCTGCTTGTGCCGGGCGCCTTCCAGGGCGCCAGCCAACTCGTTGATGTTGTCCTGCAGTTCGCCCAACTCCCCCTGCAAGCGGCTGTTGCCTCGCACAGAATATTCACCCTGGCGCAGGGTCCGCAGCAGACCGGACAGGTACCCCAGAGGCGCAGCGATCTGACGTGCCAGATAGTGGGCAATCCAGAGCCCCAGAATCATGGCAAAGAAGGCGGGAATCATACTGGCCAGCAAAATTTCCTTTTGCCGTGCCAACAACCTGGCACTGGACATCCCAAGCACCACCTCACCAATGCGATCGGGCCTGTCATCACGCTCCACCGCGCCTTCCAGCATACCTTCCGGTGCCACAGACTGACGATAAATGCCGGAATGAAATTCGATGATTTCGTTGTTGCTTTCCTCGCGGTCACGCCCCTCATACAGCAGCACCTGACCATCCCCATCGCGGAACACCACGTACTGCAGATCCGCCCGCTGCATGGCCAGCTGCGCCTGACGGCGCAAGTCTGTGTAGTTACCGGCCAGTACGCCGTATTCCGACGCTGAGGCAATCTGCTGGGCGAGAAAACGGCCCAACTCGCGCAGGTCCCGATCGGCATCCTCAAAGCGCTGCCAGGTCAACGCCACCAGCAACAGCCCCAGCATGAACAGGGCAGGCACCAGCCCCAGCACTTGCAACTGCTTGCGAATTCCCGGGCCTTTGCGCGGCATACCGTCACGCGTCATGGCACCTCCCCGGCATTTTTCAGAGCATCCTCAAGCGCTCCGCTTTCCCGGTAATGCATGTCGAAACTGCTGGCAACGTGCTCGTTGACCACCACCGACGGGCGAGACACAAAGGCAGAGGCACCCCACTCGCCCGTGTCAGCATAAACACGCAGCCGCTGAACCGCTTCGCTGACCAGATCGCTACCGCTGGCATAGTACGATGCCACACTGCCCGCATTCACAAACGTCAGGTCCGGACCAAATACGGGCCGGCGCTGGCGGTAACTGGTCAGCAACACCAGCTTGGCTGCGTCCGGCCCCAGCAGGGCATCGTCCACGGGAAGCACAATAGCATCGAGATGATTGAGGTTTTCACGCAGGGTGTTGCCCAGCTCCCGGGTATCTTTTACCGACAGCAATTCCAGTTTGACCGGCCCGCGAAAACCACGCACCGCCTCCGCCGGCCAGACGCTGTCCGGCCCCTGCACCACGCCAATGCGGCGTGCCAGAGGCATGATGGTGTGCACCAATTGCACCTGATTCGCCAGGCTGACCCCCGCCCAGATGGCCGCACACTGACACCCCAGCCGCGCGGCCTTTTCACTCAGGGCGCGGCTGACATGCACGCCCAGTAACGGTTTTTCCTGGCCCAAGGCACGGGTAAAAGCGGCATCACCGAGGGCAACCAGTAAATCGGCCGCGTCAGGCTCATCGACCACACGCAGGTTCGCCGGCAGATCCTGCGCCAGCGAAAGCACAAACACATCCTTGAAGGGGCTGGGCTCAGCCAGTACGTGTACGGTTTGCGCCGGCGCGGACAACGCACCACCGGCCGTTGCCAGCAGCAAGAGAAAAACCAGTACGCGTCCATGCTGACTCCGCATCCGGCTATATCCTCACCGTCACGCCCAGCCACATTCGATCTTGCTGGTAGTCATTTTCTGCAAAGACTACCGGGGCGCCATTCAGCCTATGCTGAACAACCGCCCGCCATTCCAGCTCCGTGGGGCCGGCACGGTGGCGAAAGCGAAATTGCACGTCCGCTCGCTCAAAAACGTTGTCGTTATAATCATTGGACAGATAATAGGCGGACGAAAACGCCCAATGGGGACTGAATTGCCAGGACCACAAGGCGCTGCCGGCATCCCGGGCGGCCAGGCGTCGCTCGGTCTTCACATTCGTCCGGGTGTGTATGTGCGAGCCGGTGACGCGGAACAGGTGCGATACACTCGGCCGCCAGGAAAGCTGGGCTTCTGTGCCCTGATGGTTCACCCACCCCTCATTGCTCGGCTCAAATTCAAACGGATTCAACGCCGTGCTTAACAGGTCGGTCAGGGTTTCCTGGAAATAGCGCACATCCAGTTCGACCGCAGAAAACTGCCCGTAGTAGCCCGCCTCCCAGGAACGGATACGCTCCGGCTCAAAAGTGCCCGGGCTTTGCTGGGTCACAAAAAAATACGCCGGCGCCCAGCCCAGTAACGCCTGGGTGTTACTGGCAAACGGTGGCGACAGGGTTTGCGCCTGAATATTGATATTGGCGCGCTCTTCATAGATATCCGGTGTGCGCAGCGCCTCGGAATACACATAACGCAGGTGATGGCCCGGCAGCACCCGCCAGTTCACGCCGACGCGGGGACTAAAATGATCGCCGCTGATCTGGTCTCGCTCCCAATAGCCCCCCAGATTCACCGTTACCGGATCCAGAACATCCAGTGCCAGATTGCCGAAGAACCGGTAGCTGATATTGTCTTGCGTGCCCCCCAGGTAACTGTCGGACTGAACCCGGTCATGACGAATTTCAGCACCACTGACCAACCGGGCCCAGCGAGTCAGCTGCAAGGTGTCCTGGATTTCCAGGTCATAACGCACCTCCTGAATATCCAGCTCGCTGCCAGCACAGAAAGGCGCACCAGCACCCTGCAAGGTCAGATAACGGTTAGTGGCATCGGCATCAGACGGGAAGGCGGCAAAAGTGGCCCCCATGTCGCTGCCATTCTGCAGATACAAATCCCGCAATTCCTGGCTGAAAAACAGCCCGCCACCGGGCCCGGTCTGGCCGGTTACAGGGTCGAGATAACAGACATCAAAATCGGTAATCTCCTGATTGTACTGACCGTAAGTATGCACCTGCAGCTGGTGGGTCCGGCTAAAACTGTGCTGCCACTGCAGCGACACAAACGCCCGTTCGCCCTTTTGCACCGGGTCACCCTGATACTCACCAATATCGGCCACGCCTGCTTCCTGCTGGCGCTCCAGCCGGCTGCGACTGCCGCCGGCCTGCATCGTGAGCGTATTGCGCGCATCCGCGTCCCAGACCCACTCGGTGTTGAGCGTATCAATGCGTTTGCCATCCGGCAGGGTTTCACCTTCGAAGGGTTCGTCATAGCCGTTATCTCCCCGACTCGACACGGAAGCACGCAGCGCTCCGTTTTCCAGCTGGTGAACACCGACCAGATGCGCATCGCGAATACCGTTATTGCCACCCTGCAGGGTCACACTGCTCTTGCTGATATCCCTGGGGTCACGGGTAATGATGTTGATCACGGCGCTAAAGGCGTTGGCCCCGTAAGCGGCCGCCGCCGGGCCACGGGTGACCTCGATGCGCTCCACGTCACGGATATCCACCGGCATGGCATTCCAGCTCACCCTCGACAGGCCCGGCTGATACTGACTGCGACCATCAAGCAACACCAGCATGCGCCGCTGATCGCGGGCCTGGGTGGGGTGGTAGGCTACCGAAGGGACATTGCCGTCCACCTTCACCGCAGCCATGCCCGGGACCAGTTTCAGGACTTCATACAGCTCGCGGGCACCGCTGGCTTCGATCAGAGTGCGGTCGATAACGGTAACGCTGGCGGGGGCTTCAGACTGGGGCTGGCTGACACGGGCAGGAGTCAGCACCATGGCTGGCTGCTGGGCCGGTTCCATCATTGGTTCTATCGCTTGCGCAGACGCGCAAAACACGCCTAAGCAACCGGCTGTTCCCCAATACCCCCAGCGTTTGATGACTCACCCTCCGTGTTGCCGCCCCGGTCCCCTTCCTTGTTCAGCGAGGCGGATTATTTTTTCATTCGCTTGATCATCCGTTTGCGCTTGTGCACCTGTCGGTCGGTGAGCACATTCTTGCGCCCTTCATACGGATTAGTGCCGGACTTGAATTCCAGCCGGATCGGTGTGCCTTCCAGTTTCAGCAGCTCGCGGAAGCGGTTCTCCAGAAACTTCTTGTAGCTGGCTGGCAGGGCTTCCGTGCGATTGCCATGCAGCACCAGTGTCGGCGGATTGTTGCCGCCCAGGTGAGCATAGCGCAATTTTGCCCGGAAGCGCCCATTGCGGGGCGGCGGATGGCCATTGGTGATCTCTTCCATCATCCGGGTCAGCTCGTTGGTACCGATCTTGATAAAGGCGCTGTCCCAGGCCTGCTCCACCATGCCCCAAAGGTCCCCCACCCCGGTGCCATGCAGCGCAGAAATAAACTTGATCTTCACCCAGGGGGCAAATTCCAGACGCCGCCCCAGGTTCACCCGTACCCGCTCTTTATGGTCCGCTTCCAGGCCATCCCACTTGTTCACGGCGATCATCAGGGCCCGGCCACTGTCCAGGGCGTAGCCCAGCAGATGCAGGTCCTGATCGGTAATGCCTTCGCGGGCATCGATCACCACGACAACCACCTGGGCCGCTTCCATGGCCTGCAGCGCCTTGATCACGGAAAACTTCTCGACCATTTCGAACACTTTGCCGCGGCGCCGGACCCCGGCGGTGTCGATCAGGGTATAGGCGCGCCCCATGCGCTCGAATGGCACTTCAATGGAGTCCCGCGTGGTCCCGGCATGGTCGAACACCACTACCCGCTCTTCGCCGAGCATGCGGTTGATCAGGGTGGACTTGCCCACATTGGGGCGCCCCAGCACGGCCACACGAATGCTGTCTTCGCCGGGCTTCTTGGAGGTGCGGTGCTCGCCTTCCGGCAGCAGCTCCAGATCGGTAAAGCCTTCCAGAATATGCTCGATCATGCTGGTCACACCGCGACCATGGGCCGCCGCAATCGGCAGCACCTCAGTGAGGCCCAGCGCAAAGAACTCGGACATGGCCGAATCCGCATCCACCCCATCGGTCTTGTTGACGATCAGGTAGGTGGGTTTGGGCAGCTTGCGCAACTCGCTGGCAATCTGTTCATCGGCGGCGGTCAGGCCGGCACGACCGTCCACCATGAACAACACCACATCTGCTTCGCCCACGGCCTGCAGGGACTGGCTGGTCATCGGCACGTCGATGCCGTCATCGTTCTCGCCGATACCGCCGGTATCCACCACCGTGTACAAATAGCCGCCCAGCTGGCCATCCCCGTATTTACGGTCACGGGTAAGCCCCGGGAAATCGGCCACCAGGGCGTCCCGGGTACGGGTCAGTCGGTTGAAGAGTGTGGATTTGCCCACATTGGGCCGCCCCACCAGGGCGATTACCGGCTTCATAGTCATCTCAACGAGGTTTCAACGGCGCTATGGTAACGCCAAAGGGGGATTCAAACGAAAAAATCTGCGCGGGGCGCAGATTTTTCAGGCATCGAGAAACCGGACCGGTTATTTGGGGCGTACCGTGTAGGCCGCCAGTTTGCCGTCGTAACTCAACACATAAAGGGTATCTTCATAGCTGACCGGGGTGCCCGCAAAGCCGTCACCATCGTGTCGCTTGCGCGCCACCAGGGTGCCGTCATCCGCATCCATCCAGTGCAGGTAGCCTTCAAAGTCACCCACCACCATCAGATCGCCCTGCACGGCAGTGCCGGTCAGTCGACGGCCGTACAGCTTGTCCTGCTGCCAGAGCACGCTACCGGTGCGCTGGTCCACGGACCGCACCACACCAACATCATCCGCCACAAACAAGCGGCCACCGCTGGCACTGATCACCTGAGCACTGGACATTTCCTTGCCCCAGTACTGACGACCATTGATCTGGTCCGCCACGCCCAGCTTGCCCTGGAAAGCCACGGCGAAAACCCCGCCACCTTCCACGATCATGTTGCCATCCACATCGGTAAGACGATCCAGCTCGGAGCGGCCGGTCGGTTCGGCAATGCGCTGCTCCCAGGCGGGCACGCCAGTCTCAGCGTCCAGGGCCGCCAGCTTGGCATTGGCAAAACCGGCATACACACGCCCATCCGCAATGGCAGGCTGGGCCAGGCCACGCAGGGTCAGGGTGGGCACCGGGGTTTCATAATCCCACACCTGATCACCCGTATTGGCGTCCAGCGCCGTTACATGGCCATCCTGGGTCTGGAATACGGCGATGGTGCCGTTGCTGTTGGGAATCGCCAGCGCTTCACCGGAAAGCTGGGTACGCCACAGCTCTTCGCCATTTTCCATGGACAGGGCCACGGCCATCCCTTCACGGGTGCCGTAGAGCACCATGCCGTAACCGGCGTAAAAACCGCCGCCGATACGATCTTCGGTTTTCACCCGCCACTGGCGCTTGCCCTTGTCACGGCTGATGGCATACACCTCACCGAACACATCACCGGCAAATACCTGTTGCTGGGTAACGGCCGGGCGCAGGGTCAGCTGGCTGTCTTCCACCCCGTCGCCAACACCTTCTTTCCAGAGCCGTTTTACCTTGTAGCTGGCATCAAAATCCGGCAGGTCATTGGGCTCAATGGCATTTGGGTTGGAGCTACAACCGGCCAACAGCATGCTGGCCAGTACGAGGGGGAGAAGGAAATATTTCATTTAGCTCTTCAGGTCATCCAGTTTCATCTGCACACGGTCTTTTTCACCGTTGTCCTGCAGGGTTTCCAGCGCCTGGGTATAGGCCTCTGTGGCGGCCTGCTGGTCGTCACGGGCTTTTGCCAGGTCGCCACGCAGCTCCAGAGCCATGCCGTTAAAGGCAGCCGGGAAGCTGTGATCCAGCTCGGCGGCGGCTTTATCGTAGGCCTGCTGCTGCAGCAGCACACGCACCAGGCGCAGGCGTGCCGTGTAAGTCAGCGCATCGGTGGCGCCGTTGTCAGCCACATCTTGCAGCAGGGACGCGGCTTTATCGTACTCGCCCGCCTGTACCGCCAGGCGTGCCTGGGCCAAAGAGGCATAGCCCGCATAGGCACTGCCGGGGAAATCGTCTTTCAGGGCTTCCGCCTGTTTGTTGACGGCGGCTTCATCCACTTGCTGCGCGGTCAGCGCTTCCACCATCACCTGATACTGCTTGGACGCTTCGGAGGACTGCTCCCCTTGATGGCCTTGCCACTCACGCCAGCCAATCAGGGCTGCCACGGCCAGTACCACGGTAATAATCGCGGCGGTGCCGTTCTTCTGCCACCACTCTTTAAGCAGCTCCGCCTGTTCGTCTTCATCACGCATGTAATCTGCCACCCTGCTCTCCTTTCTTATTAATTGTCCGCCAGGAGCGCTACCAGCTCACTGGCAACCTGATCCCGGGATACTTGCTGCTGCTCGGCCTGGCCGCGCAGGGGTTTGACCATAACACTGTTACTGGCCAGTTCATCCTCGCCGATAATCAAGGCCACCGCGGCACCGCTGCGATCGGCTTTTTTCATCTGGCTTTTGAAGCTGCCACCACCGCAGTGCAACTGGATTGCACGGCCGGGCAAGGCATCGCGAAGCTGTTCGGACAATGCCATGGTGGATGCCAATACGTCCCCCATGGCCATCACATAGACGTCCACCGGCGCCGACAGTTCCGGCTTTTCCTGCTCGATAAGCAAAATCAGCCGCTCGACCCCCATGGCGAAGCCCACTGCCGGGGTCGGCTTGCCGCCCAACTGCTCCACCAGCCCGTCGTAGCGACCGCCGGCACAGACGGTGCCCTGGGCGCCCAGGGCATCGGTGACCCACTCGAAAACGGTCTTGCCGTAGTAATCCAGCCCACGCACCAGATACGGGTTCACTTTATAAGCAATGCCACTGGCATCGAGCAAGGCTTTCAGCCCTTCAAAATGGGCGACAGCCTCATCATTCAGGTAATCGGCCAGCTGTGGCGCATCCTTGAGTACCTCGCGGGTCCCCGGGTCCTTGCTGTCCAGCACGCGCAGCGGGCTGCGCTCCAGACGTTTCTGCGAGTCCCCATCCAGTGCGTCAACGTGTATTTTCAGATAATCCACCAGCGCATCGCGATAGCGCGCCCGGTCCGCACTGTCACCCAGGGAGTTCAGCTCCAGCGTGACCTTGTCGGCCAGGCCCAGGGCTTTCCACAGACGTGCCGTGAGCAGAATGACTTCAGCATCAATATCCGGGCCGGACATGCCGAAGGTTTCCACCCCAATCTGGTGGAACTGGCGATACCGGCCTGCCTGGGGCCGCTCGTGACGGAACATGGGCCCGGTGTACCACAACCGCTGGGTCTGGTTGTACAGCAACCCATGCTGCTCGCAGGCACGCACACAGCTGGCCGTGCCTTCCGGACGCAGGGTCAGGCTGTCACCGTTACGGTCGTCGAAGGTGTACATTTCCTTTTCGACGATATCGGTCACTTCACCGATGCTGCGCTTGAACAGATCGGTCTGCTCCACGATGGGCATGCGGATTTCCTGGTAGCCGTAGCTGGCCAGCACGGCCCCCACTTTTGCTTCCAGCCACTGCCACAGCCCCGTCTGTTCCGGCAGGATATCGTTCATCCCGCGGATGGAGGTGATTTTCTTGCTCACGAAAATTCCTTAAAAAACGCAGAACGCTGGGCGCCTAGCGGCGGACGCTAACCCACGCCCGGCCAAGATCCCGCGCCGTCTATTCACTACGGGCAATAATGCCCCTCTCTTCGTCTTCGCGCTGCTTCTTGACCTTGGCGCGCACCATTCGCTCAAGCTCGTCGACCAGATCGTCAGCGGTAATGTGATGGCTTTTTTCACCGTCGCGGTAGGCCAGATTATTGGGCGTGCCGCCGGTGAGCCCCACATCCACTTCACGGGCCTCGCCCGGGCCATTCACCAGACAACCAATCACCGCCAGATCAACGGATTCGTTGATATCTTCCAGCCGCGCTTCCAGCTCGTTCACGGTTTTGATCACATCGAAGTTCTGCCGTGAGCAGCTGGGGCAGGCAATAATGTTCACGCCTTTCTTGCGCAGGTTCAGGCTTTTCAGAATATCAAAGCCCACTCGCACTTCTTCCACCGGATCTGCGGCCAGGGACACACGGATCGTGTCGCCAATGCCTTCCATCAGCAGCGAACCCAGTGCCACTGCAGATTTCACTGTGCCGGAACGGAACGTCCCCGCTTCGGTGACCCCCAGATGCAGCGGCTGTTCCAGTTGTGAGGACAGTTTGCGATAGGCCTGCAAGGTCATGAACACATTGGAGGCTTTCACGCTGACCTTGAAATCCTGGAAATCGTAACGGTCAAGAATATCCGCATGGCGCAAGGCCGATTCCACCAATGCATCAGAGGTGGGCTCGCCGTATTTACGCTGCAATTCTTTTTCCAGGGAACCGGCGTTCACGCCGATACGGATTGGCAACCCCTTGTCCTTGGCGCACTGAATCACCGCCTTGATACGGTCTTCGCGGCCAATGTTGCCGGGGTTGATACGCAGGCAATCCACGCCCTGCTCGGCCACCGCCAAGGCAATCTTGTAGTCGTAATGGATATCCGCCACCAACGGCACATCCACCTGCTTGCGGATTTTGCCAAAAGCCTCGGCGGCATCCATGGACGGCACCGACACCCGCACGATATCCACACCGGCATCCTGCAAACGGCGGATCTGGCCAACGGTGGCGTCCACATCACAGGTTTCGGTATTGGTCATGCTTTGTACGGAGATCGGGGCATCGCCACCGACAGGGACATTTCCCACCATGACTTGGCGGGTTTTACGACGTTGGATTTTAACTTCCGGTTCCATGGTGTTTTCTACCCTCGCGAATCAGGGAGCGGAGATTCGCACAACTTTACCGGGGGAATCCGTCGGCAAGGTGACAGCGCTGCCGTTGACCAGCAGCTCGTCCACCGCGCCGGCGTTACCGAGAGTCAGGCTGAACGGCGCTTTACCATCCAGCATCAGGGATGCGCCACCGGATTGCTCGCCCTGGCGCAGGGTGCGCCCGGTGGCATCGGTGACCTTGATCCAGCAATTGCTGGTAAAACTGAGCAGCAGGCGATCCAGACCGTTGGCTGCGAGCATGGACGAGCCATCATCAGCCTGCTCAGCCTGGCCATCATCCGCCTGGGGATCGCTGGCGGCGCTGGCATCAGTCTCATCGCTCTGCATACCGTCGCCAGTGACACCTTCGCCGTCAAGCCCCGCGCCCGCCGGGGCGCTCTCGGAGCCCATGCCATCAAAACCGTCAACAGCGCCACCAGAGGGCTGGGTGCCGACATTGTCATTCATGTTTTCCTGAGCGGTCTCCTGCTCTGTCGCCGGCGCTTTTTCCGGCAGTGCAGGCAATTCGCCGCTGGCAGGCCAGAGCGCCCATAACAACGCCACCAGCACCGCCAGCGCCAGCGCGATCAGCACCGGCTTGCGCCAGGCCGAAGGCGGCGGCGCAATGGACGGCAACTGCAACGGCTTGTCCAGCACATCGTCGTTAACCATCTGCTGGAAGGTGTTGGCGATTTCATCTGCCGGCAACCCGAGCAGGCGCGCATAATTGCGCAGATAGCCTTTCACAAAAGTCGCTTCCGGCAGGCGCTCGTAATCGTCCGCATCCAGGCTCTGCAGGTAGGTCAGCGACAAGTGCAAACGCTGGGCCGCCTGTGCCTGGGTCATGCCCTGGGCTTCACGGGCTTTGCGACAACGTTCGCCGGGTAAGACCACCATGTCATCGCTCATTGCTGCGCTCCTTTTTCTTGCTCAGCTTTCCATTCCTGCCACTGACGGTACTCGCCAGAGCGGCGGTACAAATTATCCAGCGCCAGCTCATAGCTGGACTGCTGGTTGCGGTAGCCCAATGAATTGGACAATTGAATCCCCAGCCACAGGGCCCGGGCACTCTGCCGACCGGTGCGCTGCACATATTGCTGGTAATAATCCCAGGCCAGGCGGCTGCGGTCTTCATCGAAGTACAGCTGCGCCAGCTCCAGGCTGGGTTGAACGGAACGCGGATTCAGACGCAGTGCTTTCACATAGGCATTGCGTGCATCGTCATCGTTCCCCAGTTTCTGGTAACAACGGCCCATGTTCTCCCAGGCACTGCCGCGCCCTTCATAGGACGGGTCGTTAGCGGCTTTCTTGAAATGCTTGAGCGCTTCCTTGTACTCGCCACGGCCATACAGCAAGGTGCCGTAGTTATTCAGGGCCGGGGAATAATGGCGGTTCGCATCCAGTGCCTTGCGGTAATGGTATTCTTCGTTGGCAGGATCCTGCTCGTACTTGTACAGCAACGCCATGGCGTTGTGTGCAACGGCACTGTCATCATCCAGGCTCAGTGCGCGGGAAAAATGACGGCGCGCTTCTGACGGGCTGCCTTGCTGCAGGTACTGCAAGCCAGCAGCCACACGGCTGTTTACCGCATCATCCACTTTTACCTTGGGTCCATCGTCCACCGTCACACACCCGGCGGCCAAAAATCCTGCAAAACTCAGGATAAAAATAACCTGAAAAAAACGTCTCATTAGGTCTGCGCTGTGTTGTTATCGGTTTGTTCGGCGCGATGAAAAATGGATTCCTTCCAGCGCTCACTGCGCCGGGTGCGATCCTTCACCTGCCCCACTAACTGACCACAAGCGGCATCGATGTCATCGCCGCGCGTTGTCCTGACCGTGGTCATTACTCCATTGTCATTCAGGTACTTGTGGAACTCCAAAATATCGTTCTTGCGTGACCGCTCATAACCGGCATGCGGAAACGGGTTGAACGGGATCAGGTTAACCTTCACGGGAATGCCGTTAAGCAGTTTAACCAATTGACGTGCATGTTCCGGCTTGTCGTTCACATCCCGCAACATCACATATTCCATGGTGATGGTGTTATGACGGTGGGTGATGTTCTTGCTGTAGCTCTTGCAGGCCGCCATCAGGTCTTTCAGCGGATACTTGCGGTTCAGCGGCACCAGCTGGTTGCGCAGCTCATCATTGGGCGCATGCAGGCTTACTGCCAGGGACACATCCAGATCTTCGCTGAGCTGATTCATCTTCGGAATCACCCCGGAGGTGGACACGGTGATGCGCTTTTTACCAATGCCGTAGCCCAGATCATCTTTCATGATCCGCATGGCCGTGAGCACCTTGTCGTAATTGAGCAGCGGCTCGCCCATGCCCATCATCACCACATTGGTAATCGGGTGCTGACCCAGGTTACGGCGCGGGCCAAAGGCGCGGCTTGCCTGCCACACCTGGCCGATGATCTCGGCGCTGGTCATGTCGCGCTGAAAGCCCTGCTTGCCGGTGGAGCAAAAGCTGCAATCCACTGCACAGCCCACCTGGGATGACACACACAGGGTGCCGCGACGACCATCGGGAATAAATACGGTTTCCACGGCACCGCCGTTATCCATTTCGAACACCCATTTACGGGTGCCGTCACGGCTGATGCTCTCGTGGGTTACCTTCGGGCCGCGGATTTCCGCCACCTCGGACAATTTCTGGCGCAATGCCTTACCCACATCGGTCATTTGCTCGAAGGAATCCGCCTGGTGGTGGTGGATCCATTTGAGCACCTGCTGGGCACGGAATTTTTTCTCCCCCATGGTCAGGAAGAACTCTTCCATTTGCGGGCGAGAAAGGCCGAGCAGATTCACCTTCTGTTGGGCAGTCATAGCATTCTCCAATAGGAAACCGGGTTTCCTTTAAACGCCAACCACGGCCAAGGCCGTGGTTGGTATTGCACGCAGGCTGAAATTAGCTAGCGCGCGGGCACAGTTCTTCGTCAGAGAAGAAGTAGGCCAGTTCGCGTGCGGCAGATTCGGTGGAGTCAGAACCATGGACCGCGTTTGCATCGATTGTTTCCGCAAAATCTGCACGAATAGTGCCAGCTTCCGCTTCTTTCGGGTTGGTAGCCCCCATCAGGTCACGGTTTTTGGCAACCGCATCTTCACCTTCCAGCACCTGTACAACGACAGGACCGCTGGTCATGAAGCCCACCAGATCCTTGAAGAAAGGACGCTCTTTGTGCTCAGCGTAGAAGCCGCCCGCCTTTTCGTCGCTCAGGTGTACCATTTTCATGGCAACCACGCTCAGGCCAGCCTTCTCGAAACGGGTAACGATTTCGCCGATCACGTTCTTGGCCACGGCATCAGGCTTGATGATAGAGAGTGTGCGCTCAACAGCCATCAGTCAGTTCACTCCAGATTTGCGTTAAATGTGGTCCTCGGGAACAGCAAGGGCTGTCCGGGGCAATGACAGGGGCGATCGCTGGCCGGTCAAAGCCGCCAGTGACACCACCCCTTGGAACCGGCGGATTATACGCAAGCGGGGCGAATTATGATACCGTTGCCGCCCCGTCGGAGGCGCCCATGTCCCGCTGTTGCCGGGGGCGCCCATTTTCTTCCTCGCCCCCTATTCGACAGCGCCCTGTAATGGCGTATAATACCCGACTAAATTACTCTGGTATTCCAACACCACCTGAACCGCAGGCCCTGATCTATGAGCCAAGCCGAACTGGACAAGCTGATTCGCTCCAACTACGAGGCCGGTTTCACCACCACGGTGGACACCGAGACCCTGCCCCCCGGGCTGAGCGAGGAGGTCATCCGTTTTCTGTCCGCCAAGAAAGGCGAACCGGAATGGATGCTGGAATGGCGTCTGGACAGCTACCACAAGTGGCTGGAGATGACTCCCCCGGACTGGGCCCACCTGCATCACCCGCCCATCGACGTCAACGAGGTGTCCTTTTATTCCAAGCCCAAGAGCCTGGACGACGCCCCGAAAAGCCTGGATGAGGTAGACCCGGAACTGCTGGCCACCTATGAAAAGCTGGGCATACCCCTGCACGAGCAGGAAATGCTGGCAGGCGTGGCCGTGGACGTGGTGTTCGACTCCTCTTCCGTCTTCACCACCTTCAAAGAGAAGCTGTGGGAAGCCGGGGTCATCTTCTGCTCCATTTCCGAAGCGATTCAGGAATACCCGGAGCTGATTCAGAAATACATGGGCTCCGTGGTACCCAAGGGCGACAACTTCTACGCCGCCCTGAACAGTGCCGTGTTTTCCGATGGCTCCTTTGTCTATATCCCCAAGGGCGTGCGCTGCCCCATGGAGCTGTCCACCTACTTCCGTATCAACGAAGCCAACACCGGCCAATTCGAGCGCACCCTGATCATTGCCGACGAAGGCAGCTACGTGAGCTACCTGGAAGGCTGCACCGCGCCCCAGCGGGACGAAAACCAGCTGCACGCAGCCGTGGTCGAGCTGGTGGCCATGCCCGGTGCCGAGATCAAATACTCCACCGTACAGAACTGGTACCCCGGTGACGAAAACGGCAAGGGCGGCATCTACAACTTCGTGACCAAGCGCGGCGTCGCCCACGACAACAGCAAGATCAGCTGGACCCAGGTGGAAACCGGCTCCGCCATCACCTGGAAGTACCCGTCAGTGATCCTGCGCGGCGACAACAGTATTGGTGAGTTCTACTCCGTGGCCCTGACCCGCCACATGCAGCAGGCGGACACCGGCACCAAGATGATCCACCTGGGCAAGAACACCAAGAGCACCATCATTTCCAAGGGCATTTCCGCCGGACGCAGCAGCAACACCTACCGCGGCCTGGTGCGGATCAGCCCCCGAGCAGAAAACGCCCGCAACTTCACCCAGTGCGACTCCCTGCTGCTGGGCGATACCTGCGGCGCGCACACCTTCCCTTACATCGAGTCGAAAAACCCCTCGGCCACCATCGAACACGAGGCCACCACCTCCAAGGTGAGTGACGACCAGATGTTCCTGTGTCGCCAGCGCGGTATCGACCCGGAAAAGGCGGTTTCCATGATCGTGAACGGCTTCTGTAAAGAGGTGTTCAAGGAACTACCCATGGAGTTTGCCGTGGAAGCGGGCAAGTTGCTGGAAGTCAGCCTGGAAGGGGCGGTGGGCTAACCCCCCGCTCCACCGAACAACACCCTGAATTAACTCGGGCCGGATTCCCGGCCCAACCGAAAGGCGCATCAAAATATGCTGGAAATTCGTGATCTGCACGCCACCGTGGCGGACAAGCCGATTCTCAAGGGCCTGAACCTGACCGTTAAACCGGGCGAGGTACACGCCATCATGGGCCCCAATGGCTCCGGCAAATCCACTCTGGCCAACGTACTGGCGGGTCGTGACAATTACGCAATCACCGGCGGCGAAGCCCTTTTCGAAGGCAACAGCCTGGCGGACCTGGAACCGGAAGAGCGCGCCCAGGCCGGCCTGTTTCTGGCCTTCCAGTACCCGGTGGAAATCCCCGGCGTCTCCAACATGGAATTTCTCAAAGCGGCTTTGGAATCCGTGCGCGGAGCCCAGGGCAAGGAAGAGTGGGATTCGGTCACCCTGCTTCGTCAGGCCCGCGCGGCCTGCAAACAGGTCAACCTGGATGCCAGCTTCCTCAAGCGCGGCGTTAACGAAGGCTTTTCCGGCGGCGAGAAAAAGCGCAACGAAATCATGCAGATGCTGCTGATGGAACCGAAGCTGGCGCTGCTCGATGAAACCGACTCCGGCCTCGACATCGACGCCCTGCAAACCGTGGCCAAGGGCGTCAACTCCCTGCGCAGCCCGGAACGCGGCATCGTGCTGGTGACCCACTATCAACGCCTGCTGGACTACATCGTGCCGGACTTCGTGCACGTGCTGTCCAACGGCCAGATCATCAAATCCGGCGGCAAGGAACTGGCCCACGAGCTGGAAGAGAAAGGCTACGGCTGGTTGACCGGAGAAGAGGAGTCCGCATGAGTCTCTCTGCCTCCTCCCTGGCGCAGGAACTGAAAACCCAGGCGCTGGCCAACGCACAGCGTAGCGGCAGCGAAGGCGATGCTCTGGCCGCCCTGGAAGCAGCCAACTTCCCTGAGCGCAAAACCGAGCGCTGGAAGTACACCTCTTTGCAGGCACTGGCCGATGGCCATCTCAATGCCATCGCCGACGGCGAAATCAGCCAACCGCTGCCCGCTCTGTCTGAGCATGTGGTGACGATCAACAACGGCCAGTTGGTCAGCCACAACCTGCCCGATGGCGTAACCCTGTCCCACGATGGCCCTGCCATCAACGGCCTGCAGACCCCGTTTGCGTTCTACAACAGCGCCGTTGCCAGCCAGCCCGTGGTGCTGACCGTGGCCGCCAACACCCGTATCGAGCAGCCCATCCATGTGCAGATCCAGTCTGCCAGCGATGCCCCCGCGCACTGCAATCCGCGCCTGGTGGTGGTATTGAATCAGGGCGCCGAAGCCGCCGTGATCGAGCATTACCATGGGCAAGGCGAGGCGTTGACCAATGCGGTCACCGCCTTGGTCACCGCCGACAATGCCCAGCTGACTCACTATCGGCTGCAGGGCGAGCAGGCCAGCAGCCTGCATATCGGCACCCTGATCATCGATCAGCAAGGCATCAGCAAGGTCGACAGCTACCAGTTGATGACCGGCAACCGCCTGCGTCGTAACGACGTGCGCGCCCTGGTCAGCAAAAGCGGCGCCGAACTGAACATGAAAGGCATCTTCGTGGTGCGCGACAAGACCCACGTGGACAACCAGCTGTGCGTAGAGCACTCGGTGCCCAACTGTGAATCGGACCAGAACTTCAAAGGCCTGGCCGGCGAAAATGGCAAGGCAGTGTTCAACGGCCGCATCCATATTCACCCCGGTGCCAGCGGCACCAATGCCGAGCTGTCCAACAAGAACCTGCTGCTCAATCCCGGCGCCGAAATCAACACTAAGCCGGAGCTGGAAATCTACAACGACGACGTAAAGTGTGCCCACGGCACCACCGTCGGCCAGCTTGATGCCATGCAGCAGTTCTACCTGCAATCGCGCGGCATTCCGGCCGCCGAAGCCAAGCGCATGCTGAGCCTGGGCTTCGTCAACGAGCTGCTGATGACCCTGCCCCACGAGAAAGTAGCCGAATGGGCCACGCCCTGGCTGGAAGCCGAGCTGGCTCACACCACGCCGGCGGGAGAGTCTGCCGCATGATGGATATCCAGGCCCTGCGCGCACAATTTCCGATTCTCGATCAACAGGTGAACGGCAAGCCGCTGGTCTATCTGGACAATGGCGCCACCACCCAGAAACCGGTGGCGGTGCTGGAAGCGCTGGATAACTACTACCGCACGGTGAATTCCAACGTGCACCGTGGCGCTCACTACCTGAGCGACGAAGCCACCGGCCAGTTCGAAGGTGCCCGCGAAACGGTAGCGCACTTCCTCAACGCCAGCCGCGAAGAAATCCTGTGGACCAAGGGCACCACCGAGTCCATCAACATGGTGGCCCAGTGCGTGGCCCGGGAGCGCCTGCAGCCCGGCGATGAAGTGCTGATCGGCACCAGCGAGCACCACGCCAACATCGTCCCCTGGCAACAGGCCTGCGCCGCCACCGGCGCCACACTGAAAGTGATTCCGCTGCGTGACGACTGCAGCCTGGATCAGGACGCCTTCGTCCAACTACTCAGTGAGAAAACCAAAATTTTCGCCATTGGCCATGCCAGCAATGCGCTGGGCACGCTGAACCCGGTGAAAGAGATGGTGGCCCGGGCGAAAGCCGCCGGCGCCATCACCTTGATCGACGGCGCCCAGGCCGTGGCCCACTTCCCGGTGGACGTGCAGGATCTGGACGTGGATTTCTACGCCTTCTCCGGGCATAAGCTATTTGGCCCCACCGGTATCGGCGTACTCTATGGCCGCCGCGCACTGCTGGAAGCCATGCCGCCCTACCAGACCGGCGGGGAAATGATTGAAACGGTCAGCTTCGAAGCAAGCACCTGGAACCAGCTGCCTTACAAATTCGAAGCGGGCACGCCCAACATCGCCGGCGCCATCGGCCTGGCCGCCGCCATTGAGTGGCTGAACCAGCAGGATCGCCCGGCCCTGGCCGTCCACGAAGACGCCTTACTGGCCCGCGCCACCGAGCGCGCCCAAGCCTGCGACGGCTTGAAAATCATCGGCACCGCCACCAGTAAAGTGAGTGTACTGTCCTTTTTGCTGGACGGTGGCCACCCGGCCGATGTGGGCATGCTGCTGGATAAACAGGGCATCGCCGTTCGCACCGGCCACCACTGCACCATGCCATTGATGGATACTTTGGGTATTCCCGGTACTGTCAGGGCCTCATTCTCGATTTATAATACGCTGGAAGAGGTGGATCGCCTGTTCGAAGGTCTTGAGAAGGTCAAAACCTTCCTGTGACACCAGGCACACCTGATCCGGTTTTTTCGCGTCAAGCGTCGGGCGTTAAGCGTCTGGCGTTTCATGCAAGGTAGGTAACACATGACCGTTCAGACATTCCAACCCGGCCAGGTCACCCTCAACCTGACCGAGGCAGCCAACCAACAGGCTCTGCGTGAAATCCAGCGGGCCAATGCCACCGGTATTCGCCTGGATCTGGACGAGTCCGGCTGCTCCGGGTTCATGTACACCCTGGACTTCGTGGAAGAACCCAAGGACGGCGACAAGCTGTTTGAAATCGACGGCGTAAACCTCTACGTACCGGAAAAATGGCTCCCCATGCTCAACGGCCTGGTCATCGACTACGTCACCGAAGGCGTCAACAGCCTGTTCAAGTTCCGCAACCCCAACGCCACCGGCGAATGCGGCTGCGGCGAAAGTTTTACGGTAGACGACGTCTAACCACCGGCCCGGGAAGACAATGGCAGACCAACGTACGGTAGTGGTTCAACGCGACGTTCCGGCCCGTAAGGTACCGGACGGCACCCGTATTACCATTCCCAAGAACAGCTTCGTCAACCTGCGCCAGGCGCTGGGTGGCACCTATACCGTCACCATCAACGGCAACATGGCGCGCATCGACGGCACCGACGCCGATGCCATCGGCCAGGAACCGCTGGAGCTGAATTTTGCGCCCGCCAACGGCGACGGCAGCGTGCGCGACGATGACCTGAACACCGTCCTGGAGACCATTTTCGATCCGGAAATCCCGGTGAGCATCATGGCTT
Organism: Alcanivorax sp. DG881; assembly: GCF_000155615.1. Classification (GTDB taxonomy): domain Bacteria; phylum Pseudomonadota; class Gammaproteobacteria; order Pseudomonadales; family Alcanivoracaceae; genus Alcanivorax. The sequence continues at coordinate 1,215,830 of NZ_DS989915.1, forward strand.
TGGGTCTGGTCTATGGCTGCGACGTCATCCAGCGAGACGGGCAGAACGTGGTACAGGTACGCATGACCCTGACCGCCCCCAACTGCGGCATGGGCCCGGTGCTGGTGGGCGACGTGGAAGACCGGCTCGGCAAAGTCCCCAACGTGGACAAGGTGGAAGTGGCCCTGGTGTTCGACCCACCCTGGAGCCGCGAGATGATCAGCGAAGAAGCCCAGCTCGAACTGGGGATGTTCTAAATTTACGCCAGACGCTTGACGCCAAACGCCAGACGAGGAAAACCATCACCGGTTTAGCGTCAGGCATCAGGCGTCCAGCGTCAGGCCACGGAGCTCAACGACGTGCAATTTGATATTCGCAGCATCAAGCTTGGCAAGGACGTGACCGCCGAGGACATTGCCGAGGACCTGGAATTTCTGGATGACTGGGAAGAGCGTTATCGCTATATCATCGACCTCGGCAAGCAGCTGCCCGGCCTCCCTGACGATTTGAAGACCGAAGACCGGTTTGTGCGCGGCTGCCAGAGCCAGGTATGGCTGGAAACCGATTACGACAGTGATGCCGACACCCTGTATCTGGCGGTGGATTCCGATGCGCTGATCGTGAAAGGGCTGGCCGCCATCGTGCTGTCGGCACTCAACCAGCAATCCCCCCAGGGCATTCATGACTACGACATGGACGGCTTCTTCGACCGTATCGATCTGCTCGGCCACTTGAGTCCCACCCGTGGCAACGGCCTGCGCGCCATGGTCGCCAAGATCAAACACCAGGCCACCCAACTGGCCGCCTGAACGCGCTCCCTCTTCTCTGCAGGGGCGGCTCTCGAGCCGCGAACCTGCTTGCGAAAGCCTTTCCGGGTGCGGTTGGCGCCTCAAGCAGCGCTCCTACAAAACCTAGCCCACATCCTGAGCAGAAAAACACTGCGACTGCAGCTGGAACAAGAACCGACATTCCCCTTCCTGCTCGCCGTCCTCTGCGGCTAGCAGCAACGCCGTCTCCTGAAAATGCTCAGCCAGCCCCTTCACCGCCCCCAGAATCATCGGCGCCATATTACGGTGTGAAAGGTAGTGAATTTCCAGCGTGCCTTCACCGCACTGGCGCACCTGAATATTCGGCGCACTGGCGGCCGGGTCCTTGAGTTTCAGCACCCGCTCATGGATGGTCTGCATATTCAGCAGCAGCGCCTGGGTGCCCCAATCCGCCGGAATCATGGCCTGGTACATGCGCACCAGCGGCCCAATGACCCACTCACCAAAATCCGCCAGCAAGTCCTCCCGGCGCAGGCCGGTGGCATTCACTGCCGCCTCCAGCAACGCCTCCATTTCCGCATCCGGGTACAGGGCCACCGGCAGGTAGGTTTTTCCGTCAAGCCCGGCACCGGCAATCACATCGCCCCAGGCATCCGCACCGAGAAATTCATCCAGGTAAGTTTTGAAGTTGGAAACGATGACACCATGCATGGCACGTCCTCGCGATCAGTGCGGTTAATCCTCACTGAGAGCAAAGCAAAAGCCATACCGGAAAACGGGCCTCTGAGCGGCCCGGAAACACCGCTGGGCAAGGCTCGCCCGGGCGGTGGAGACAACACAGTGCCGGAAACCGTCACATTCTTACCCGGACGGTCCCCGATCGCTGCTGTCAGGCGGACACAGTGCGCAGTCGCGACACCGCGTCGGTCACCGACGCAATGGCGCGCTCGATATCCTCGTCCGTGGTAAAACGCCCCACGGAAAAACGTACCGACCCATGGGCCAGCGCATCTTCAACCCCCATGGCCTTGAGCACATAGGAAGGCTCCAGCGAGGCAGAGGTACACGCCGAACCGGACGACACCGCCACGCCATTCATGGCCGTCAGCAGCATCTCGCCATCCACGCCCTCGAACGCCACATTCAGGTGCCCCGGCAAACGCGGAGCGCCCTCGCCGTTCACACTCACGCCGCCCAGGGCCTCGATTCCTTGCCACAGGCGATCACGCAACGCAGCGATACGCGGCCCTTCCTCGTCCTTCAGCAACCCGGCAAGCGCAAAGGCTCCGCCCATCCCCACAATCTGGTGCGTCGCCAGGGTGCCGGAGCGCATACCGCGCTCATGGCCACCGCCGTGAATTTGCGCGGCCACCTTCACGTCTGGCGAACGGCGCACATACAAGGCGCCGATACCCTTTGGGCCGTAGACCTTGTGAGCACACACTGACACCAGATCCACCGGCAGGGTTTTCACGTCGAGGGGCAGCTTGCCGACAGACTGGGCGGCATCCGTGTGGAACAGCACGCCACGCTCGCGGCACAGGGCACCGATGGCGGCGATATCATTGATCACCCCGGTCTCGTTGTTGGCGTGCATCACGCTCACCAGCACCGTGTCCTCACGCATGCCATTCGCCACGCTCTGCGGGCTCACCTGGCCGTCTTTCTCCGGTTTCAGGTAGGTCACCGCATGGCCCTGGCTTTCCAGCCAGCCACAGGCATCCAACACCGCCTTGTGTTCGGTGGCACTGGTGATCACATGGCCACCACCACGGGCATCGATAGCCCCTTTCAGCGCCAGGTTATTGGCCTCGGTGGCACCACTGGTCCACACCACTTCGCGGGGGTCCGCATTCAACAGGTCGGCAACCTGACGGCGGGCAGATTCCACCGCTTCTTCCGCCAGCCAACCGTACAGGTGGCTGCGTGATGCGGGGTTGGCAAAGGTGCCCTCAGGGCCAAGATGACGGACCATAGCGTCTACCACCGCCGGGTCTACCGGAGTGGTCGCCGCATAGTCCAGGTAAACGGCATTACTCATGATGGGTATCGTATGGCTGGTATCGGGTTACTGAGGCCGGCAGCGCGCCGGCACACAATCAAAGACTGCTGACGGGCAAGCGCTGCTGCTGGCGATCCTGGCGCTGGGCCACATGCCGCACTTCCTGGCGGGCCACCAGCTCACCCAGCGTAATACCGCTGAGAAAATCCTGAATCTGGTCGGACAGATCGCACCACAGATGATGGGTCAGGCAGGTATCGCCTTCCTGACAATCCCCATGGCCACCACAACGGGTGGCATCCACCGATTCATCCACCGCCGCAATCACCGCCGCCACGTCAATCTGCTCACTCTCCCGGCTCAGCTGATAGCCGCCGCCGGGGCCACGCACACTGCTCACCAGCCCATTACGGCGAAGCTTGGCGAACAGCTGTTCCAGGTAGGAAATGGAAATACCCTGACGCTCGGAAATATCCGCCAACGACACAGGCCCCGTCGCTGCATGCAGCGCCAGATCCAGCATCGCGGTTACCGCATAGCGGCCTTTGGTCGTCAAACGCATATCCACACCTTTCTTGCGTGTATTTAAAGAGTGAGAGTAGTAATCCCGAGCAATTTGGTCAAGTATTCTTGCTTTGCAAGACTAACGAACCCAGCCAGCAAATGATAGTGATTTTCATTTACACGGCAACTATGGCAGATTCCTTGCCCTACAGGCAACTTCTGATCAAACATTACCCAGCCTCACCGGCAATGCTTGACACCCGCCCCCACCTCACGGAAAATTCGCGACCTCAAATGGCAAGGTAGCTCAGCTGGTTAGAGCACAGCACTCATAATGCTGGGGTCGGCGGTTCAAGTCCGCCCCTTGCTACCAGACAAAGAAAAAGGGTTAGAGAGCGATCTCTAACCCTTTTTTGTGGCCGCCGATAGTCGCGCCGCGGCCGCATCAAGCTTTATGCGCCACTCAACAGGCTGACAACACCTGCTCTGTCCGAGTCAGCGCCCCCTTCTCCTCTCTCCTTGGGCTGTAGGAGCAACTCTCGAGGTGTGAACCAATGCGCCTCGACCTGGCAAAACAGAGAAACACGCGCACGGGGCAAAACCTCGTATCTTGAAGATCTCGAGATAAAACAGGATGATATCCTTGGTGAGTTGGTGCGGACTGCGTCGCGCAACAAGGAATAGAGGTCATCCAGCGCGCAGCGCAAAGATAGTTCTCAAATAGAATAAAATCTGCACATGATTACTGAACACAGCTCATAAAGTTCAGCACAGAATAAATTTCAATCTCAGGGAAGGGATATGAACACACCACGCCAAGGCTGGCAGCTTGCTCTGTCTGTCGCTCTCCTCTTTGGTTTATCCAATACCGCTCTAGCCGATGCCGTGCTTGAAAAGCGCATCACCAAGTACAAGCCCATCTGTTCAGACTACGAAAGTGCAAAGAAAATTGCAGAATGCCACCGTCCACCTGGTAGTTATCAAGCCGCATACCAAATGACTGGTGAACGAAGAAAACGGGCACTAGAACAAGGACGAAAGGCCATCAAGATGAGCCGTGATACAGACAGGCACATGCAGAACAAGTACCGCTACCGCTGAGAAAATAGATAATGAAATACCTGATAGCCTCACTACTCCTCGGTATTATTTTTTTCGCCCAAGCTGATGTCAGTAAAGAGATCGTTAAGGCTATCGGAAATTCAGCCGCCGGGATTGCGCGAGCCATTGCCGAAGAACAACGCAAAGCCTCCCAAGCCGCATCAATGACCGCCCTTTGTGAAAGCGAAGGCAACCATAGTAATTCCGCGCTTTGTTTCATGACTCCACAGGGGAAACGAGTCTGGGAACTGGAAGGAACCGAACGCGCTTACTGGATGAAAGTAGGTCAAGAGCACCACAAAGAAGCCATGTTCCAAAAGCGGCAAGAGCAGCAACGCCAGCGGGAACAGGCAAAGCAGCAAGTCGATGCGTACAAAATCAACTTACAGCTTTGTCAGTTTTGGCGAGATCAGCCTGATTCTGAGCGGAAGATCGCTAAAGAGAAGGAATACTGTGGAGTTTAACGCTCGGCGCAGCGGGCAAATTGGAGCGAGGAACGAGCGGAAATTTGGTCCGCCTGCCGCCGCTTGTTAAGTGATTTCACCAACCTCACCCTTTTGTTCTTACAATCATCAATCCGACAACACTCACCAGAAACGGCCAGATCCATTTCCAATGTGCCAAATAGAATCGAACGCAGGAATGGAGCGCAATTGAAGTCCAGTGTCGCTCATAAGAACCCATCAGCATTGGGCTACCAGGAGGTTCAGGCACATATTTTCCTTCCCACCATTTCTTAATCGCTTCCTTAGCCTTCATTTTTCTCACTTAACAGCGTATTCAATTGCACTTGCGATATATCACTTTGCAATATATCCCCGATCTGGCTCTTTGCTCAAATCACGCCAAAATAAAAACAGTTCAATGAGTTACTATAAAAAAAGGAATCACTCTCACCTGACTTTTCTTGCATTTGCGTGTTGAACAGGAATTTTTACTTCGACTTTTCTTGCACCTCGAATTTTCAAAACTCACTTTACATCATCAACTTACAAATTTATGTAAGCGATACCTTACATACTTAATTTGCGCGCTGGTGAAAAACGGCCCGGGAACATGTAGTTGCAATCAAAAATCACATTGCCCACATGACACCCGCTTAGACAGGAAGTCCTCTTTACAGCAACCCTAAATAATTTAACTTGCTGTTTTGTAAAAATAAGCCAATTTATGGAAAGGTGAATTCGCCCTCACAATGCTGGAGTCGGCGGTTCAAGTCCGCCCCTTGCTACCAGACAAAAAAAGGCCTGACGGAAACGTCAGGCCCCTTTTCGTTTTCTTGAAACGCGCACGTTCTACATAAACTGATACTGCAAACCGATGGTGTAGGCATCCACCTTCACATCATCGGCGTCGTAGCGGTTTGCTTCGCCACGTAATAACAAATTATCCAAGCCATAGGTGAAGCCCGCTCCCCAGACCGGATCAAAACCGGAATCATCGTCGCCGTGATCAACGTCAGATTCCCAGGCCCAGCCGCCAGCGCGTACAAATAACCGGGTGCCGGTCGCTACGTCGAAAAAGCCGGCGAACACGACCTCACTGCCGTAAAGTTTGACGTCTTCGTCAGCACCGCCAAATTCCGCCGTGTATTCGCCCAGATAGGTTTGCGCAATTTCACCGCCCAGGTGAATGCGATCCCTGGCCACCGGAAACGTGAGCCCTGCGAGGAGGGAAAAGGTGTGGTCAGTGGAGTCGACATCTGTGCCGGCAGGAAAATCCCCGTCACCGTAATCCAGATCGGTCCAGCCTCCTTTCAAGGCGCCGTGCACATTGAGGTCGGCGGCGGCGGTCGTTGCCAGCACCATGCTGCAAGACAATACGATAAAGTTTCTGAGTAAAGCCATGAGTCGCTCCCTGCGATCATTATTGGATTATCCGTTGAGTCTACCGCGATAGTGCTGCGTCAGGCAGCAGCCCGAATCACCGTATCGTTGCCCTTTTGTATCCCTCATGGCGGATACACATCGCCTTTCCATTACGCCGTGACCGAGTGGCTCACCCGGAATTCTCCCGGGCTGACGCCGGTCCACCGTTTGAAGGCACGGTTAAAGTTGGCTGCGGAAGAAAAGCCCACCAGATAGGCGATTTCGCCCAGTGTCAGGTGACGCTGCTCGATATATTCCAGCGCCAGCTTCCTGCGGGTCTGTTCCAGAATGTCTTTGAAACTGGTGCCCTGCTCGCTGAGTTTTCGCTGTAAATTGCGCAAGCTCATTCCCAGGGTGCTGGCAATGTCAGCCTGGGTGGGCGAGCCCAGGGCCAGCTTGTCCTGGATGCGACACTTCACCCGGTTGGCCAGGTCATTCTGGTCGACACGAGACAGGTACTCGTCGAGCATTTTTTCATGGCTCTGGGTCAGCATCATGTTGTGGGTAAGCAGTTTCTGTGCGGCCTGCTCCCGATCGAACACCACCACGTTGCAGTCCGCATTGAAGTGGATATCACAGCCGAAAAAGTCTTCCAGATAGGCCGCTCCCTGCTCCGGAGGGGGCGTATGAAAACTGACGTGCAACGGCCGCAGTGCCGTCTCCACCGCTTCACGGGCAAATGTCACCAGGGTGGCGAAGAATATCTCGATTTCCCAACGCCCCAGCGCCGGCTTGCCGGTCACCTCGTTGAACACCGGCATGGTGCGGATGGCAAGGCCCGCCGGTTCTTCGAGCACGTCAGCCCAGCAGGCATTCGAGAGCACGCGCTTGTAACGCACGATGCGCAGCAACGCATCTTCCAGGGAGGCCGACGACATCATTGCGTAGCCCAGCGCATGGAACATGCCGGGGTGAAAATGCTGACCCACCTGAACACTGAAATCTTTCCCCGGCAGGCGGGCATTGCAATAGGCCACCAGGGAGGAGAGCTTGGCCACCGCCATTCTGGATTCCAAGTTCTCCAGATCCGCGGCGGCGATACCACAGGCATCGAACGCCGCCTGCACGTCGATACCATGGGCCTGCATGGTCTTGGATATGGGGATCACCCAGCCGCTCAGGGCTATATATTCGCTTTGCACATTTTCAGCCTTTATTGCCCCGGCGGCCCCTACTGGCCCCGGCATTACACCTTTGCTCCAAGCCCCCATTTTACCGCCACGGCGCGATGGGACAACAGATTGGCGTGCACAGCCATGGCGATTTCCGATCACCGGGGTAAGGTGTTGGCCGACGATGCGGGTGCTGCGCCACCGTCTGACGCGCTGCCCCATCAGCAGCGCAGTCCCCTCGGGACCATTTCAGATGGACGGCAGGCCAGCCCCCGCCTTGCTGGCGCAGAGCAGTGGTTCAGGCTCTCGCCCGGCACAATAACAACGATTCAACGGCAGAAATGCCAGTACTAATACGCGCACAACACTATCGGGAGAAGTATTCCATGAGCACCCCTTCACTGAACGAGCAGTTCACCAATACCGCCGAATTTATCGAGCATAACTGCCAGCGGTATGCGGACATGCCTGCCTACCACTGTCTGGGCCAGACACTGACCTTTGCGGACCTGGAAGAGAAGTCCCGCCATCTGGCCAAGTGGTTCCAGCATGCCTGCGGACTGCAACAGGGTGACCGCGTGGCCATTCAGCTGCCCAACCTGAACCAGTACCCGATTGCCGCTTACGCCGCTTTCCGGGCCGGCCTGGTGGTGGTCAACACCAACCCGCTGTACACGCCGCGGGAAATGCAGCATCAATTCAGTGATTCCGGCGCCAAAGCGCTGGTGGTGTTTGCCGACGCGTTGGACCGGCTGGAAGCCATCAAGGCCGACACCCAGGTTGAGCACGTGCTGGTGACCGGCCCGGCAGACCTGATTGCCCCGCCCAAAGAGACCCAGCACGGCTATCACGATTTTGTGGCGGCCATGGAACAAGGCGCCAACCTGCCTGACCTGGAACCCATCAAGGCCCAGCGTGAAGACATCGCCGTGCTGCAATACACCGGCGGCACCACCGGTGTGGCCAAAGGCGCCAGCCTGACCCACGCCAACATTCTGGCCAACGCGGCGCAGATGGAAGACCGCCTGGGCGAGCGCTGTGAAGCCGGCAAGGAGATTTTTGTCTGCCCGCTGCCGCTGTACCACATCTATGCGTTCACCGTGAACATGCTGGCCCTGTTCAACCTGGGCGCCATGAATGTGCTGATTCCCAACCCGCGGGATCTGGACGGCTTTGTGAAAACCATCCAGCCGTTCAAGTTCACCGGCCTGGCCGGTATCAATACCCTGTTTGTCGGCCTGTGCCGCCATCCGGATTTCAAGGCTCTGGACTTCTCCAGCCTCAAGCTCACCTTCTCCGGCGGCAGCGCGCTGACCAGCTCCGCCGCCAAGCTGTGGCAATCCGTAACTGGCTGCCCGGTTACCGAAGGCTGGGGCCTGAGCGAAACCTCACCGGTCGCCACCTTGAACCAGTTCGGTGCCGAAGAGCTGGGCACCGTCGGCGCCCCCTTGATCGGAACCGAAGTGCAAGCCTGGGACGAAGAGGGAAACCCGCTGGCCATTGGCGAAGTGGGCGAACTGGTGATCCGCGGGCCACAGGTGATGCAGGGTTACTGGAATCGTCCGGAAGAAACGGCCAAGTCCATGAAGGACGGTTTCTTCCGCACCGGTGACGTGGGTGTGGTGCAGGAAAATGGCAATATCAAGATTGTCGATCGCCTGAAAGACATGATCATCGTCTCCGGTTTCAACGTGTACCCCAACGAAATCGAAGATGTACTGAGTCGTCACCCCAGCGTTGTGGAAGCGGCTGTCGTCGGCAAGCCCGATGACAAGACCGGCGAAGCGGTGTGTGCCCATGTGGCCCTGTCGGAAGACGTGCCAGTGAACGACATTATTGCCTTCTGCCGCGAGGAGCTGACCGCCTACAAGGTGCCCAAGCACGTGATCGTGCATGCGGAATTGCCCAAATCCACCGTGGGCAAGATTCTGCGCCGCGAACTACGCGACCAGTAATTTTCAAGGCTCACATTACGGCGCCGTCTCTGCTGCGTGAACGCAGTCAGAGCGGCGCCGTTTTTTTAGGCTCTTCACGGGTGAGAGTGGATAACACGCTTCTCGCCGTCTGATCGATTCGCGAATACCCGGCACTTTGCCAAACGCTCGACACCCGGCCTGACCCTTCTGCGGTGCGTTGTAGATATTGTGGGAGAGGATGCTTGCATCCCGAATGTACTCTTGGTCACCTCTGCCCCCCGTTCTACTGTGATAAGAAGCCTGCCACACTCCAACGTCATTCGTGATGCAAGCATCACTTCCCACAAAATCAGTAGAAGCCGTGCCGTTGGGCGTTTTACAGAGGCTCCCCAGTTCATCGCTTCAACCTTCCAGCGCATCAGCGGGCTGATTTAACCTCGAGCATCAGGCGTTTGGCATCCAGCCATCCAGCAATGCCGGCATTTCTGGCAACGCTACGATCAATCAGGCGCAACCGGTGTTTTTCACGTTCATCCGCAAAGAACCAAAAAAAGGGCCACATGGCCCCTTCTTGAGAATGCCCCGAAATCAGAGAATAACCAGATGATTGGGCAATTCGTTTTTCTGCTCCGTGGCGGGCACATGAGCCGCCAGCTTGTCACCGCAGGCGGCCACGCATTCCTGGAACCCCTTGGCCACGTCACCGCGTTTCAGGTCCGCGATAAAGGCATCCACCATGCTTTGCCACTCGCTGTCGGGAACATGCTGGGCGATCCCCTGATCCGCAAGAATCTCCACATAGTGCTCGGCCTCGCTGACAAAGATCAGCACGCCCGTGGCACCTTTGGTGCGATGCAGCCCCTGCTGCAGAAACGCCTGGCGCGCCAACCCGGCAGCACGGGCCTGCTGTAACCGCCGCGGCACCAGCCGGAACTGGATTGGCTTCACGCGGAACAGCACCGCCAGCCCCAACAACACGCCCCACTGCAGCAGCAGAGCTTCAAACGGGGTGAGCCACACGGGGAGGAACAGCAGTACCGCCGGCACCAACAAGGACAGCAGGGCCGCCCACATGACGGTGACGTAGCGATAATCATCCGCCTGCCGGGCCAACACGGTAACCAGCTCCGCGTCAGTGCGGGTTTCCTGTTCGCTGATGGCGCGGGCCAGTGCATCCTGTGCAGTGTTATCCAACAACATTACCAACCTCCCGAGGCACCACCGCCTCCAAAACCACCACCGCCGCCGCCGAAGCCGCCGCCACCAAAACCGCCACCGCCGAAACCACCGGCGCCCATTCCCATGGGCAGGAACATCAAGCCACCACGACGACCACCACGGCCACCGCCGCCCCCAAAGGAGAGCAGGAAGGTGAGCACGATCATGACGCAGAGAATCAGCAATGCCTTGCCGCTGGACACTTTCTGCCGGGGTTGCTGTTCACCCTGGTACTCGCCCTTGATCGCAGCCTGGATGCTGGTTACCCCGGCCTGAATGCCGCCATAGAATTGCCCCTGACGGAAAGCCGGCAAAATTTCCTGCTGGACGATTACACTGGAAAGCGCATCCGTGAGGACACCTTCCAGACCATAGCCCACTTCAATGCGCACCTTGCGATCATTGGGGGCCACGATCAGTAGCACGCCGTTGTCGTTCTCTTTGCTGCCGATGCCCCATTCACGGCCCAGTTGATAGCCATAATCGGCAATGTCGTAGCCCTGCAAATCGGGCAAGGTAACCACCACCAGCTGATTGGACGTATTCTGTTCTGCAGCGGCCAGGGCCTGGGTGAGGCTCTGGGTCTGGGCGGGGGTCAGCAACCCCGCTTCATCGACCACCCGACCGGACAACGCCGGAAATTCCGGCGCCGCCCACAGCGAGGTGCTGAGCAGCAGAACAATCAGTGCGAAATAGCGCATTAAACCCTGCCCTAGTTAAAGTTCACGGTGGGAGCCTGGTCCGCGTCTTCGGCGGTGGCTTCATAGGTGTCACGCTGTTCCATGTCGCTGTACAGGAAGCTGTGCCACAGGCGACCGGGGAAGGTGCGGATTTCCGTGTTGTATTGCTGCACCGCAGCGATGTAATCCCGGCGCGCCACACTGATACGGTTTTCCGTGCCTTCCAGCTGCGATTGCAGGGCCAGGAAGTTCTGGTTGGCCTTCAAATCCGGGTAGCGTTCTGCCACCACCATCAGCCGCTGCAGGGCGGACCCCAGTTGACGCTGGGCCTGCTCGAACTGCTTCAGCTTTTCCGGATTATTGAGCATGTTGCCATCCACCTGGATGGAGCCCACCTTGGCCCGAGCCTGGGTCACGTCCACCAACACTTCCTGCTCGTGGCTGGCATAGCCCTTGACCGTATTGACCAGGTTGGGGATCAGGTCGGCGCGGCGCTGGTACTGGTTTTCCACCTGGGACCAGGCGGCTTTGACCTGCTCGTCGTAGGTGGGGATGTTGTTGATGCCACAGCCGCTCAACCAGCCAGCCAGCAATACCAGCATGGCGCTGCGCCACACCGTGGCCATGCGCGGCATCGCCCGCGCGGTCAGTGTCTTTGTCATCGATCCAGTCTCCTTGATGGTGTTTGTGTTGTCAGAATCGTCACGGCTCTCTGAGCGTATCGATCCAGACCGACAGCGGCTGCTGCCGTTTTTCTGCTTGCAGGGCCGCCAGCAACCGTTGTTTGTCGCGGCGGCTTAACCGTTTTATCCGTGCTTCCAGCTGACTGGCAGAGGCCCTGTCACCCCCCGGCAGCAGCAACACCGGGCGCACCGGACGGCGGGCCCGGGTATAACGCGCCCCTTTCGGGCTGGTGTTGTGCTCGTGAAACCGGCGCGCCGGTTCGGTGCTGATCCCGGTATACAATGACCGGTCCGCACACTCCACCATATACACCCACCACTGTTGCATGGTTTTACACCCACCCCTGCGATGGCTGGTATGATGCCAGAGACACTGCGCGCACTTAAGCGCCATTACAACAAACCTCAAGCGACAAGGATGCAATTATGGTGACCTATCTTTATTGGTTCCTGGTGGCAGCATTGGTCATTGGTACGCTGTTCGGTCTGGGCGTACGGCTGGGAAAATGGAAGCCCGCGCTGATTATTGCTGTGATCATCTGGCTGACCGCCACCATCGCCTACTACTTCTGGCTTCAGCAGGTCTTCGTGAAACGCTTTGGCGGCACCATGCATATCACCGTGCCCGAAGAGCAGTACCACATCAGCGCCACCTGGAAAGATGACAACCTGTGGATCGAAAACTACAACCCGGAAACCAACGAGTGCATTTTCCGGGAATATTCCCGTGGCAACATGCTGGAAGGGAAAGTCATCATCAAGAACTGTAGCCCGCTGCAAAGCACTGGCATGGTTCTGCCTAAAGATTCCGCTGTGCAGTAACCGCAACGCCCCGCGCCAACCGTGACTCTGTGCAGGGTTGGCGCTATCCTGCAGCGCTTTACATCGCACAGGACTCCCCCATGAGCACCTCCCTAAGCACCTTGCTGGACACCCTGAACAGCGCCCCCGAAAGCATCACTTTCGACGCGGTACAAGCCGTCATTGCCGAGCACTACCACTACACCCCGGCCTCCTTCATCAATGGTGAGGGCGATGACAGTGTGCGTAACGAAGCCGGCACCAACGAAGGCTCGTGCAAGGTTTTTGCCTTCGCCAAACTCCAGACGCTTTCCGATGCGCAGACCCTGGCCTGCTTCGGCCATTTTTACCGCGAGCACGTACTGGGCAAACCGGACGGCAGCGACCACGCCAACATTCGCACCTTCATGCGCCACGGCCTGAGCCAGGTGGTGTTCGACACTCCCGCACTGGCAGCAAAATAGCGGCATCGTGGATAGCGCTGGCTGGGCGCCTGATGCGGCGAACAGGAAATCTCATCAAGGCCGGAACGTCCCTTCGCGCTGCCTTGACCGGTCTTCGCGATACTCTCAATATCGAGCGTTCCGGCAATCACGCTGACGCAAACAAAGGACACCCTGCATGCCCAGCCCCCTGCGCCATGCCCTGACCACGCTTGCCCTGCTGGCGACCCCGCTGGCAAGCGCCGACTCAGCCTGCGCCCCGGCGCTGGATGCCTCCGTGCGCAAGCTGCACGCCAGTAGCGAGCTGGACTTGTGCGCCCTGACGGCGGGCAAGTTGACACTGGTCGTCAACACGGCCAGCCAGTGCGGCTACACCCCACAGTTCAAAGGCCTGGAAGCGCTATACCAGAAGTATCGCGAGCAGGGCATGATCGTGATCGGCTTCCCCTCCGACGACTTCCGCCAGGAACTGGACGATGAGGCCGATACCGCCAGCATCTGCTATGTGAACTACGGCGTCAGCTTCCCCATGGCAGCCACCAGTCAAGTCAAGGGCGATGCCACCAACCCGGTGTTCAAGGCGCTGAACCAGGCGGCCGGCGAGCCCGCCTGGAACTTCAACAAATACCTGGTGCCCGCCAGCGGCGACGGCATTATCCATTTCCCCTCAGCGGAAAAGCCTCTGGGTGGCAAGCTGGAAGCGGCCATCCGGCAAGCGCTGCCCGGCTCTCAAGGCCAGGCGGACTAGCCACTGTGGTGGTGGCAGCGTTCATATGAGCCTGCTATTGTGATCGATCAACCCATCAGCCCCGATGAGTCCCGTGAAAGTTCGTAACAGTAAGGAACAACAACGGTATCGCCTGGAACGCGACATGGAACGCTTTCTCTCCGAAGGCGGGTCCATTAGTGAAGTGCCAAACGGGGTGAGTGGCGCCGATGCAGTCTCCGGCAAAGGCCACCAGACGGTGCTGTTCAATGGCCCACGTCAGGCGCAACGCACTGACCTGAGCCAGGTGGCAGCCACGATTGATTCACGCAAGCACAAGCCACGCCGGCAACGCTTGAATGCCCGACCGCAGCGCAAACTGGTTTATGACGACTTCGGCGAACCACTACGCTGGGTCTGGCAGAATAAATAACCCGCCTTATGGCACCCTTATGGCACATCCAAGGACAGGTCTATGAAACGGTTTTTCCTGCTGGTATCCCTGATTGTCGCTGGCCAGGCCGGCTACGCCGAGATTATTGAAACCGAAGTCACCCTGCCTGACGGCCTGGGCAAAGGCATCATGTACCTCAACGATGACCAGAAAGACCCTGGCCCCGGGGTGATTGTGGTGCACGAATGGTGGGGCCTGAACGACTATGCCCGTAACCGCGCCCACATGCTGGCCCAGGCGGGTTACACCGCCCTGGCCGTGGACATGTACGGTACCGGCGAAGTCGCGACCCACCCCAAAGACGCAAAAAGCTTTATGGAAACCGCCCTGGCTGACCCGGAAACCATGAACGCCCGTTTCCAGGCGGCCCGCTCCATGATGCTCAAACAGCAGCAGGTAGCACCGGGCCGCTTGTTTGCCATTGGCTACTGCTTTGGCGGTGCGGTGGTGCTGGAACAGGCGCGCCGGGGAACCGACCTGGCCGGAGTAGCCAGCTTCCACGGTAGCCTGGGCACGGAGAACCCGGCCAAGGCCGGCGACATCAAGGCCCGCGTGCTGGTCGCCACCGGCCAGGCAGACCCCATGGTGCCCGCCAAACAGGTCAGTGGTTTCGTCAGCGAGATGACCACCGCCGGCGCTGATTTCCAGTTACTCAGCTTCCCCGGCGTGAAACACAGCTTCACCAATCCGGGGGCAGATGCCGCCGGCAAACGCTTCGACATGCCGCTGGCCTACAGTGCCCATGCGGACCAGGTCAGCTGGAAAGCGCTGGTCGACTTTCTGGAACACGAGGAATAACCACCCGCACCAGAATTGCGCATCACCGCGCACCACGCACCATGCCGGCACAAATTCACGTACCGGCATGGTCACCCTCCTCGCAAACACCACCCCTTTCGCGCTCTCCTTCTTTCTCCGCCAGCCCATAGCCCGTGCGGCCAACCCACTTTTTTCCTCAACACAGGTCTATCTTGGCACTCCCTTTGCTTTGCTATGAACAGAGGAATCGAATGGCCTTGTTGCCATCCAACGCTCAACACAATGTGCACCAATAGACCGCTAGGGTTCCGGTCGTCTGCGTCAGCAGCCGATGCCTGGTCCGAGAGCAGTCGACCTTCTTGGCGCCGATAGACCCGCAACAACGTCTACCGGCAGGGGGTTACACGGCGGGACAAAAGCCCGGGAGGACACGATGACAACCTTGTCATTGGATTCCTCATCGTCCGTAGCCAAGGAGGTCCACCATGACCCGTTCCGTACGAAAGACCGCTGCCGTTGCAGCACTTGCCCTGTTCACCTCACTCATGCCGGTCACCGCGCTGGCTAAAGATTCCTTCAGCATCTGCTGGTCCATCTATGTGGGCTGGATGCCGTGGGATTACGGCGCCCAGCAAAAAATCGTGGATAAATGGGCCGACAAGTACGACATCGACATCGACGTGGTGCAGATCAACGACTACGTGGAATCCATCAACCAGTACACCGCCGGCGCCTACGACGGTTGCGCCATGACCAACATGGACGCCCTGACCATTCCCGCCGCCGGCGGCGTGGATTCCACGGCTCTTATCGTCGGCGATTTCTCCAACGGCAATGACGGCGTTGTGCTGAAAGGCGCTGACACACTGGCTGACATCAAGGGCCAGGACGTGAACCTGGTGGAACTGTCTGTTTCTCACTACATGCTGGCACGGGGACTGGAAAGCGTGGGGCTGAGCGAAAAAGACCTGACCGTGGTGAACACCTCCGACGCTGATCTGGTTTCTGCCTATACCAGTGATGACGTCACTGCCGTGGCCACCTGGAATCCGTTGCTCAGCGAAATCACCCGCATGCCGAACAGCCACAAGGTCTTCGACTCTTCGAAAATTCCTGGCGAGATCATCGACCTGATGATCGTTAACACAGAAACACTCAACGCCAACCCCAATTTCGGCAAAGCCCTCACCGGTGCCTGGTACGAGATCATGGCCACCATGTCCGCCGACGATGATGCCGGCAAAGCGGCCCGAACCTTCATGGGCCAAGCCTCCGGCACCGACCTGGCCGGCTACGAAGCGCAACTGGCCTCCACCCGCATGTTCTACCAACCCGCTGAAGCGGTGGAGTTTGTGAACAGCGCCGCACTGAAAGACACCATGCAGAAAGTGGCGGGGTTCTCTTTCGACCATGGACTGCTGGGTGAAGGAGCCCCGGATGCCGGCTTTATTGGCATCGAAACGCCGTCTGGAGTTTATGGCAACAAGGGCAACATCAAACTGCGATTCATCCCGGACTATATGGCCATGGCCGCCGAAGGGAAGCTGTAAAGACGCATCCGCACGGCACGCTGGCACGCAAGGTGCCGGCCTCTGCCGCTGGCGAGCCATCTGCCTTCGCACCAAGGAAACGCCATGAAGAAATTTATCAATCGCCGACCAGCCAACGCTGCTCGCTGGGCTTTGGGGATGCTGCCTTTTGTGCTGCTTCTCATCATCTACATGCTGGCATCCGATGCCCGCCTGGCAGAGAACCCCAATGACAAACTGCTGCCTGCGCTGGATACATTTGTGCAGGCCATCGAGCGGATGGCGTTTGAGCCCAGTAAGCGCACCGGTGACTACCTGATGCTTAACGACACAATGGCCAGCCTCCAGCGACTGGCCATTGGGGTCGGGATCAGTGCCCTGGTTGCCCTTATGGTAGGGATAGGGAACGGCACCATCCCCTTGATTCGTGCCACATTTTCCCCTCTGGTGACCGGCCTTTCTCTCGTGCCGCCCATGGCCATCCTTCCCGTTTTGTTCATCGTATTCGGGCTGGGAGAGCTGGCAAAGGTCATGCTGATCATTATTGGCATCACCCCTTTCATGATCCGGGATCTTCAACAAAGAGCGCTGGAAATTCCCGCCGAACAAATCATCAAGATGCAGACACTGGGTGCTAACACCTGGCAAATCATTACCCGCCTGGTATGGCCACAGTTGATGCCACGACTCATTGGCGTCGTGCGTCTCTCATTGGGACCCGCCTGGCTTTTCCTTATCGCCGCAGAAGCCATCGCTGCCACCGACGGGCTCGGCTACCGGATTTTTCTGGTGCGCCGTTACCTGGCCATGGATGTGATTCTGCCCTACGTCATGTGGATTACCCTGCTGGCCTTTGCCATCGACTTCATTCTCAGCCGCTACTCGCAATGGCGCTACCCCTGGTTCCATGGAGGAAAGTCCTGATGGCGATTATCGAGATGAAAAACCTGTGGAAGGAGTATGGCGACCAGGTGGTGCTGGAAAGGCTCAATGCCACCGTTCAGGAAGGTGAGTTCGTCACCATCGTGGGGGCCTCCGGTTGTGGCAAGACCACCTTTCTGAAAATGCTGCTGGGCACAGAGGAACCTACCCGTGGAGAAATGCTACTGGATGGCCAACCTCTCACTCCCGAGCCCGATGACAGCCGCGGTGTCGTCTTCCAGCGGTACTCCGTGCTCAGTCATTTAACCGCACTGGACAATGTCATGCTTGGAGGCGAGCTGCAAAGCAGCCGTTGGCTGGGCATCAGTTTCGGCAAACAGCGCCGCAAGCTTCGCAAGGAAGCATTGGCAATGCTGGAATCGGTAGGCCTGGATCAGGCAGCAGACAAATACCCCCATGAACTGTCGGGCGGCATGCAACAACGCCTTGCCCTCGCCCAGGCACTGATTAAGAAGCCTCGCATCCTGCTACTGGATGAACCTTTCGGTGCCCTGGACCCGGGCATCCGCGCCGACATGCACAAGCTGGTGCTGTCCCTGTGGAAAGAACAAAAGCTCACCGTGTTCATGATCACCCATGACATCAACGAAGGCTTCTATCTGGGCACCCGTCTGTGGGTCTTCGACAAACCCCGCCTGGACCCGCAAGCCCCCGGTGCCTACGGCGCCCGCGTGACCTATGACTTGCCCGTAGGGGACTGCCAAACCGGCACGCTTACCTCCATTAACGAAAGCGTGGACAACACCAGCCGCGCCATCGACCGTTTTTAAGGTGCTCACCATGACCGAATCACTCAGCAATTCTGCCACCCCCAGTCATGCCCTCTACAGCACTACCCTGCCCGGCAGCGCTCACTGGTCGCTGCGGGTACGCCGTGGTATGCAGCTGCGCTTCACCGACCTGGACGGTGGCGCCAACCTGGGCCTGCTGATGTACAACCCGGAAGACCTGTTGGAACGCTACAACGCACCGGACACATTAAAAGGCCAGCACACCTTCAAGCTGACCCGGGGCAACTGCCTGTATTCCGACATGGGCCGGGTATTCGCGTCCATTGTGGAAGACGACTTCGGCTGGCATGACTCCGTATGCGGGACACTCAGCGAGAAAGCGCTGCAAGAAAAGTACACCGCTCGCTCTTATCAGGATCACCACAATCAATGGACCCTCAGTGGTGAACACAGCTTCCTCACGGAACTGGCGAAATACGGCCTCACCGAACGGGACATGGCCGCCAACCTGAATCTGTTTTCCAAGGTCACCACCGACAATGACGGCAACCTGGTCTTTGATTCGTCTGCGGCCAAAGCCGGAGCCAGTCTCACCCTGCGTTTTGAAATGGACACCCTGGTCATCCTGAACAGCTGCCCCCATCCGCTCAATCCAGCGAAGGATTACCCGATGAAGCCGGTAGGTATCGAAATGCTCAAAGCGCCTCCGGTACCCGACGATGATTACTGCAAAAATTTTCGTCCGGAAAACATCCGCGCCTTCGAGAACAACCGACTTTACCACCTGGGCATGTAAGCCCGGCTGCATGTAACAGGCATTACGCAACAAGGGAAAAAACATGATCAAAGCAAGCCAACGTGAACCGAA
Organism: Alcanivorax sp. DG881; assembly: GCF_000155615.1. Classification (GTDB taxonomy): domain Bacteria; phylum Pseudomonadota; class Gammaproteobacteria; order Pseudomonadales; family Alcanivoracaceae; genus Alcanivorax. The sequence goes on from NZ_DS989915.1 coordinate 1,234,893, forward strand.
CCAGGCCAGCTTTCGCGAAGTGGTGGCGGCAGGTGATTACTTCATTCATACCGTGAAGCAGGGCCAGACCGTGCGTCTGCTGGATCTGGAAGGGAACCAGGCCGCCGACACCCTGTTCTACAGCGCCGCTGACCCGGCAGAACGCTACAGTGCCATGGACACCATCCGCGAACAGGGCAATGTCTACCTCACCGCCGGCACCACGCTGATGTCCAACCGGGTGAAGCCATTACTGGAAATTGTTGCCGACACCTGTGGCCGCCACGACACCCTCGGCGGCGCCTGTGCGACGGAAAGCAATACCGTGCGTTACGATCTGGAAAAGCGCTGCATGCATGCCTGTCGCGATAGCTGGATGCTCGCCGTTAACCAGCATCCGGAATTCGCCCTGGGCAAACGCGACATCACTCACAACATCAACTTCTTCATGAACGTGCCGGTCACCGCAGAAGGCGGCCTGACCTTTGAAGACGGCATTTCCGCACCAGGAAAATATGTGGAGCTGACCGCCTGCACGGATGTGGTCATCCTGATTTCCAACTGCCCGCAATTGAACAACCCCTGCAACGGATACAACCCGACACCGATCGAAGTGCTGATCTGGAACGATTGATCGCGCCTGCCGGGACGACCCGGATACAGCGCAAGGATTCACAGCGGGACGGCCCGCTACCGTCAAGAGACACTCACATGTTCAACAAAGTGCTGATTGCCAACCGCGGCGCCATTGCCACCCGTGTTATCCGTACCCTGAAAAAAATGGGCGTCACCGCCGTGGCCGTTTTCGCCGAAGCCGACCGGGACTCCCTGCACGTCACCCAGGCGGATGAAAGTTACTGCCTGGGCGATGGCAACGCCCGGGATACCTACCTGAATCAGGATGCCCTGTTCGCACTGATGCAGGAGCATGGCGTGGATGCGGTGCACCCCGGCTACGGTTTTCTTAGTGAAAACCCCGATTTTGTGAAAGGCTGCGAAGCACGGGGGATTGCCTTTATCGGCCCCACCCCGGAGCAGATGAACACCTTCGGCCTGAAACATACCGCTCGCGCACTGGCAGAAGAGACCGGTGTCCCGCTGCTATCAGGCACCGCCCTGCTCACCGATAAAAGTGCAGCGCTAAGTGCCGCCGACACCATTGGTTACCCGATCATGCTCAAGAGCACCGCTGGCGGCGGCGGCATCGGCATGCAGGTCTGCGAAAACGCGGCCAGCCTGGACAAAGCCTGGGATACCGTTCGGCGCCTCAGTGCCAATAATTTTTCCAACGACGGCGTCTTCATCGAAAAATATATCGCCCGGGCCCGCCATATCGAAGTGCAGGTTTTCGGCGATGGCCAGGGCAACGCTATCACCCTGGGCGAACGGGATTGCTCCGCCCAGCGTCGTCACCAGAAAGTGCTGGAAGAAACCCCGGCGCCGAACCTGCCAGATGCAGTGCGCGCAGACTTGCATGCCACCGCAAAAAACCTCATGGAAGCCGTTCATTATCGCAACGCCGGCACCGTCGAATTCATTCTCGACCAGGACAGCAACGCCTTTTATTTTCTGGAAGTGAATACCCGCCTGCAGGTCGAACACGGTGTCACCGAGCAGGTGTACGGCGTGGACCTAGTGGAATGGATGCTACAACTGGCCGCCGGAAACTTGCCTGCCCTGGATACGCTCGGCACCCACCTCACCGCCAACGGTCACGCCATTCAGGCGCGGATTTACGCGGAAGACCCGAACAAGGATTTCCAACCGAGCGCAGGACTGCTTACCGCCGTGCAGTTCCCCGATGCAGACGGGCAATCGCGCCGCATCGATCACTGGGTGGAAGCCGGGCTCACGGTGTCGCCCCTGTTCGATCCCATGCTGGCCAAAGTGATCGTTCACGAAACCAGCCGCGATGCCGCACTGGCCGCGTTGAACAGCACTCTCGCGGAAACCGGCATCGAAGGCATTGAAACCAACCGGGATTACATCCGCACCATTCTGGCGGACCCGGTCTTTGCCCAGGGCGAAATGACCACCCGCTACCTTAACGATTTCCGCTATCAGCCGTTCACCATGGATGTGCTGGCCGGAGGCACACTCACCACGGTGCAGGACTACCCTGGCCGCACGGGTTACTGGCCTGTGGGCGTTCCGCCATCCGGTCCGTTCGACAACCTAAGCTTCCGTCTGGGCAACCGCCTGCTCGGAAACGCGGAAAACGCCGCCGGGCTGGAATTCACTCTTAATGGCCCCACGCTGAAATTCAACCAGGTCACCCGCATCGCCCTCACCGGTGCGGACATGCAAGCCACACTGGATGGTCAGCCGGTTGCCTCCTATTGCGTCATCGCGATACAGCCCGGGCAGATCCTCAAGCTGGGCAAGGTCAGCGGCGAAGGGGCCCGCGCCTATCTGGCCGTGGCTGGAGGCCTGCAGTGCACGCCCTATCTGGGCTCACGCAGCACCTTCACTCTGGGGCAGTTTGGCGGGCATGGTGGCCGCGCCCTGCGCACCGGCGATGTTCTGCATTTTCAGGAAGCCGCGCCGACACCGCCATCAGCAACCGTGCCGGACTCCCTCAAGCCCGCGCTCGGCAACCACTGGACCCTGCGCGTTATTTACGGCCCCCATGGCGCCCCGGACTTTTTTACCGACGACGACATGGCCATGTTCTTCTCCACCGACTGGCAGGTGCATTACAACTCCAGCCGCACCGGGATTCGCCTGGTCGGCCCGAAGCCCAGCTGGGCTCGCAGTGACGGCGGCGAAGCCGGCATGCATCCCTCCAACATTCACGACAATGCCTACGCGGTGGGCACGGTGGACTTCACCGGTGACATGCCGGTGATCCTCGGTCCCGACGGCCCCTCCCTCGGCGGTTTCGTCTGCCCGGCTACCGTGATCCTCGCGGACCGCTGGAAACTCGGTCAGCTGAAAGCCGGCGACACCTTGCGGTTCGACGCCATCAGCCTGGAAGACGCGGATGCACTGGCGGAAGAACAGAACAACTGTGTAGCCGGCCTGCATGCCCCCGTGAAACAGGTAGAAAGCGCGGCCATGACTACTCCCATCCTCAACACCCTGTCCGCAGACGAGGCCGGGGTGGACGTAGTCTACCGCGCCGCGGGGGATCGCTATTTGCTGGTGGAATATGGCCCGCTGGTTCTGGATCTGCGTCTGCGTTTCCGTGCCCACGCCCTGATGCTATGGCTGGAAGAACAGAAACTGGATGGCGTTATCGAACTGACGCCAGGCATTCGCTCTCTGCAGATTCATTTCGATCCACTGCGACTACCGCGCCCTGCATTACTGAAAAAACTCGCCGACGCCGAACATGCCCTGCAACGGCAGGACGATCTGGAAGTGCCTTCACGCATTGTCCATATCCCGCTGAGCTGGGATGACGAAGCCTGTCACCAGGCCATCGAAAAATACATGCAGTCCGTACGCAAGGACGCCCCCTGGTGCCCTTCCAACCTGGAATTCATTCGTCGTATTAACGGGCTTGGCAGTGTGGACGAGGTGAAAGAAATTTTGTTCAGCGCCAGTTATGTAGTCATGGGCCTTGGCGATGTGTATCTCGGTGCCCCGGTGGCAACACCCTACGACCCACGACACCGTCTGGTCACCACCAAGTACAACCCGGCCCGCACCTGGACGGCAGAAAACTCGGTGGGCATCGGTGGCGCCTACCTGTGCGTGTACGGCATGGAGGGTCCCGGTGGGTATCAATTCGTCGGGCGAACCCTGCAAATGTGGAACCGCTATCGCCAGACTGACGCCTTTGATCAACCCTGGTTATTACGTTTCTTCGATCAAATACGCTTTTACGAAGTGAGTCACGAAGAGCTCAACCAGATACGTCGCGACTTCCCCAAGGGGCACTACCCGATTCAGGTGGAAGACACCACGTTCAGCCTGAGCGCGTACCAGCAATTTCTCGATGACAACCAGCAGGACATCGCATCCTTCACCGATGCCCGCAATCAGGCATTTGATGCGGAGTTGCAACGCTGGGTGGAAAGCGGCCAGATCAATTTTCAGTCAGAGCAGGATCTGGACGCCGACAATGGCGCAGAGGATGTGGAAGGCACCCCTGTAGAGTCCCCGGTGGCTGGCAGCATCTGGAAACTGAAGGTGCAGGAAGGTGACAACGTGAGTCAGGGCGACGTGGTGGCGATACTGGAATCCATGAAAATGGAAATAGAAATCACCGCCCCCACCACAGGCAAGGTCATCGCCCTCGCCCGGCAGGAAGGCCAGCAGATCAATGCGGGCCAGGCCATCATGGTGCTGGACTGAAACCAGGAACTCACGAATTACGAGAAGCGAGAGTGCCAAGCCCGAAAAGTATTCGGGGTAATACTTTCTTTTATCTTTTCGTAACCCGTAACTCACAAATTATGGGGCTATCGCGCAGGTCCCGGGCAGGCTGCGTTGGTCGAAAATCAGGAACCGGTTACTGGCCTGCGCTTCACACTGCCAACGCACGCCGTCCGGCCAGGTTATAGTGATATCGGCCTGCTGCGCACTGCCCAGACCAAAATGCAGATCCGGCGGATTCTGGCCATTGAAGTTGGTATTGGCCATGCTGAAACGGGTTTGCGTTTGCTCACCGAATTCACCACCGACATCGGCAAACACCTGCACTTTTGCCCCCAACGCTTCCGTGTTCGGTGCAGCACCGACCAAACGCACCGACAGGAAACGGCTGGCAAAGCCATTACCCGTCTGGTTGCTAAAGAACTGCAACCCCTTGGAGTGATCCAACAACGCCACATCCATGTCACCATCCCTGTCATAATCCAGGCAAGTGATTCCTCTTCCATCACTGGGTAACATCAAGCCCCATTGGAATGCTTGATCCTTGAAGGTTCCGTCACCCTGGTTAATAAAGAGCCGAGGCAAGGAGTCGAAATACTCCTGTGTAATCCTCTGGTAGTAGTCTTTCGTGGCTTGCTCGCTTTCATTGCTTACAATGCCATCAGGAATCGTTCCAAAACCGTTCACATGGAATATATCCAAAAAACCATCGTTATTGAAATCAGCAAAACAGGCCCCCCAGCCCCAGCCCCCATCAGCAACGCCAGCCTCACCAGTAATATTTTCAAGAACAACATCACCACCATTGCTATTGTTACGATACAGTCTATTACCCGTCACCCCCCAATTACCTTCAGCCTCACTATTTGGATCGTATATGGAGGTCACAAACCAATCTAAATCGCCATCATTGTCGTAATCTCCTAATGCTGCCCCCATTCCATTCTCATCGGAAATAACCTCCCTATCGGTGACGTTACCGAAGTGACCACTACCCTCCCCTTGCATAACCACGCTGGTGCCGAAATCAGATGCCAATAACAAGTCAATTTCACCATCGCTATTCATGTCTGCAAACTGGGGCGAAAAATTGAAATCTTGAGACATACTGTCGCTAGACAATCCAGACTCACCGTCAAAATGCATCAATTCTTCACCACCGTTATTTTTCCAAAAAACAGGGGCAGTGAGGACATTTCCAGGAACCCAATGCGCCAGAAAAATTTCCGGGTAACCGTCATTATTAGTATCTGAGAATGACATTCCATAGGTGTGCCTACTCATGGAAATATTCGCCACACGGTAATATTTATTACTGCTATTACTTGAATAAACAGGCACATTTTTCTGCTTAATATTGCCAAATAACATTTCGCGCCGGTAATCCCCATTTAAATCTGCCATACCTACACCGGTAAACAGGCCTCCCGGGTCATCATCAAGCAACTCCATTGAATCAAACCCCGCCTGACCGCCTCGATTACGATAAAAAATCATACCCGAGGCCTCCCCACCGGCATAAGCCAGATCCAACCAGCAATTATCATCTAGATAACCTGCGCTCACTCCACCGGAAACCATCGTAGGCTCAATTGAAAACACATCAGAAACATCCCATGTTTCCGCATTAAAGCCGTGAGGGTGACTAGGTCTGCCCATAAAATCATACAGTCCGAACGCCAAATCATGGCGAGGGAGAAATACATTTAACCCGCTATTAAGTGCCAATACAGAGGGGTCCTCATCGCAGTCTCCCAATTCTGCGAAAGTGGCCAGCTCCGGAGCGGTAAAATTTAGCGCAACTGCTTTGGCATAATCCGAAGGCTCCGCCGGAGGCTCTTCTTCATCCGGTTCCGGATCGACAATCACGTCTGGCTTTGCCACCGGATTTTCACCATGTACCAAAAGATTGCCATCAGGGTCCTCGCTCAAATCCGGCGTCCATTGATTGCGGCACAGATAATTTTTCACACAATCATCGGTAAGCGAACGCAGAAATGCGGCCAGGTCGGCCACTTCACCGTCACTCAGTGCCCGGCCAGGCAATAACGGCTCTGCCAACAGGAAACTGCTGGTCTCAAGCGCTTTTCGGGTATGGGTCTCTGAATAGTCATAGCCGCCAAGCCCCTGGAACTGGGCCAGACCCGCCAACGAGAAATCATAGGTTTCAATCTCACCACGGGGATCAGCATGGTAGCGAATGGTATCCTGAAGCAGATCAAAGCTACCCGCATGGCCATAAGGCTGTGTGACACCAATATTCAACAGGCTCGGCACGCGGAAAGCATAGCGATCCTCTTCCTTGCGCGTGCTGGCCCAGCGGCCAATATCATCTTTTTCGGCACGCATGAAGCCGCGCCCGATTTGCGGAAACGCCACATTGTAGAATTTCTCATTGGTAAAGAAATCACCACTGTGGCAACTGGCACACCCCAGGCCACCTTCATCCTTGCTGGCAAAGAAGCGTTGCGCCCCCCGTTTTGCGGACAGAGACAGCACATTATTATTGCCCTCAACATAACGTTTCCACGAGGATTCAATAAAGATCATGGATTGCATGTAGGCCGCCAGGGCCCGCTGCACATTCACCAGTGTAATCACTTCTTCAGCACTGGCTTCGGGCTGGGAAAATGCCTGCCTGAACAGAGCCAACCAGTTTTCCGGGCCGTCATCCGACAACAGTCCACTGTCTCGCTCACCTCGCAATCGCGCCACCAGGCGCTCGCGGTATTGCTGCTGGGATTCCGCACTGAAAAGGTAGGCACGCATTTCGTTGTGATTGGTCAACGGGAATTTGGAGAATACCTCCATCAACCCCTCCGCCTCTGAGGCATCAGATACATTGCCGCTTTCCGGGGTGCGAATGGCCTGCCCTTTACCTCCGGCAGTCACGGTGTCATCCAGCACAAACACTCGCCCATCGAAAGTCATGCTGCGATCGAACAAGGCACTGTTGAACACCGTCTGACTGTTGCGGTGCATATTCGGTTTGCCGTCAGCAGCCGGGTCCAGATCGTTGTCAGGGTTTAGCCTGCGTTCCGGGCCGACCAATGAAGCATCCACAGGGGACACGCCAATGCCCAACGACAAGGCATCACTCCCGCCGAAATCCGGATGGTGGCACGAAGCACACGAGGCAGTAAGATCGCCAGAGAGACTATGGGAGAAAAACAGTAACTGCCCGAGTTTGATTGTCGGGTCACTGTCGGGGGTGGCCTGAGCCTGCTGCCGCGGGGTCGCCGGGTCCCCGGTGAGCCCTTTCGTGGTGATCACAGCGCGCAACCACTGGTCCAGAGGAGACACTTCAGGATCGGTATCCGGATCAGGATCAGGATCGCCACCGGTGCCCGGATCAGTGGGGGTATCTGTGTCTGGAGTACTCGGTCCAGCCCCACCGCCAGAGGATCCGCCGCCCCCACAAGCCGAGAGCAAGGCCAGCAACCCCAGCGCAAGCAAATACCGCCCAGCAATAGCGGCCACTATCCGTAATGTCATCTTGGCTATCCTGAAATCTTGTTATTATTCTAGTTAGGCAAAAACGTGCACAGTATCACACTTACAATGTGTGCGAATTATCTTACACAAGACAACATAACCACCAGCATCTTCCCGACAAACGGCAGCAATAAATTAAATTATTGATTTAAAACGATCTTTTCTCATCATATAGCCGCCTGAACGGCTCGAGGTGCCCCGCCTGGCTGTTCACCCAGGTTTGCAGGGGCTCAGGCATCGAGGAAGGCCAGTCCAGACCGTACGCCGGCGGCATAAATAGCGGCGCCAACAAGCTGGTTGCCGCCAGGTCTGCCCGTGAGAATTGCTCGCCTACCAGGTAGGTGCGCCCCTGGTAAGCCTGTGACAAGATCTGGATAGACTGCTCCAAGACCACACGACTGTCACTGACATGGGGCTCGCGAATTTGCATGGCCTTGCGCATCACTCCCTGTAATTTCGGGAAAATCATCCGCAAAAATGCCTTCCCCCAGAGCGGGCCGCCCTGGGCAAAAAAAGGAATGACCAGATTCGGGTGGTCCAGCAAGGTGTGATAACAGTAACGGCGGACGTGCGGCCCAATATTGTCATCGCAGAAGGATTCCCAGCGCAGTGCTTCTTCTCGTGCCTCCTGGCTCTGCGGGGTCAATGATCGGACCGGGAACTGCTTATCCAGGTAGCTGATAATCGACGCAGAGCCTTGCACGTAATGGCCATCATGCTCCAGAACCGGAACACTGCTGAACGGCGCCACCGCCTTCATCTTCTTCAAATGCAGGCCTGGCAGGTGGTTCTTCAGCCGGTAATCCACGCCTTTGTAGTCCAGTGCCCAGCGCACTTTCTCGCAATAGTGGGAAATCGGGAATTGATGCAGGACGATGGCCATACAGGCATCCTCTTATTGATCGAATAGCGGATTGCATGAAGGAATCAAGGGTGTGGGTCAGACGTTATGACCGCCGTTAATATTTTCTGCGCCGTTTTTTTCATGCCAGCAGACAATTTCTTTCACCGCCGCCGCCATTAAAATCACCGATCCACGGGCGCTTTCTGCCGGGTACCAGTTTACCGGCAGGGTATAACCTGCGCCGCCAGGCAGAGAAATTTGCTCAGCCGCTTTCATTACTGGCCTCCTGACGGCGCGGGCGTTTCACCAGCTCACCCTGACAATTGGGGCAACGGCTTGCATGGATGGTGCAGCAGTCCACACAGAAGGTGCATTCATAGGAACAGATATAGGCTTCTGCATCGGCCGCCAGAGAGCACTGGCAACTTTCACAGCTGGATCGCATTTCAAGCATCAGGGTCACCCGGTTAGTGCGCTTTGACTTTCTCTTTGCCGCAGCGGTCACAGCGGTATACCGTCACCAGCTTTCCCTGCTTCACATCAAACTGCTTTTCCTTGCAGATCACCCACTTGTGAAAATCGTGCTGACACATGCCTTTTCTTGGCATTTTCTTTTGCGGTTTTTTAAACGGCAGAATATCGCCCATTAGCTCAGCACCGTGACTACAACTGGTAACCAGAGCATACCGTAAATTAGGTTCATCGCGGAATTGAGTGATCAACCGGCTTCAGAACTTGTCTCATTATCCCGCCCTGGCAACCGCTGGACGCCGGATGCCCGACGACAGACGCTTGCATTCAAAACCTGAAAACCTTGGCCCCCATGCTCTCTGCGCAAAATGCATTACCCGATTACTGCCTGAATGATGGCCCTGACTATCCCTCAAAATACCCCTCAAAAGAGATACCGCAATAACGACAGTCGCTCAGGCTAAGGGGCTTTGCGTCAGGCATCCGGCGTCGAGCGTTTATTCGCGATAAACCCATCAGACGACGAGAAGCGTGTTATTCACTCTAATCCGCGAAGAACCGTAAATTAGCCCTTTCGGTTAAAGCGAGGTCAGCAACCCCACCCCCAGAACGATTTCTATTACCATGAACAATGCGGGGTAACGGTCCAGGCGGCGATCCACTAACCAGGACAGCAACCGGCCAACCGCCATGCCCAGCAAGGCCAGTGACAGGGTCACCACCACCCCGTCACGCCATTGCGGCTGATCCCGGCACACCACCAACAGCACAGCCATGGCCACACCATAACCGCCATACACAGCGCGGACCTCGTTGCGGGCCGGCACGGGCAGCGCTGTTATCGCCACCCACCGCGTTATCGAATGGGGCGACACCAGAGCCACCGCCCCCATCAACAGAAAAGCCAGCGCAGTCATTTCAATCATGAGCAGCCCCCTGCTCGGATTGTGACACTTGCCGCTGCAGCCCCCGCCACTGACACAGGGCGCAGAACGCTACCAGCAACGCCACATCCAGCAGCAGAACATGCCCCCAGAATGACAACCACGATGCCCCCAGCAGCATGACCACCGGCGTTGCCAATACCCAGGCCAGATCCGCCAGTGTCACCATTTTAGCCAGCCCGGGCGATATGGGTTTGCGCGTGGCCACAAAGGCCACATCTGCTGCAAAAACCAGCAAGGCTCCCCCGAGAATCATCAGTATCTGCGGGCTGAACGCCCCCATCAGTGACGCCAGCCCGCCCGGGGCCAACAAGAGCGCCGCACCCAATAACGTTGAGCAGACAGCATTGAATAACAGAGCATGTTTGAGTGAAGTCCAAGGCATGATGCACCTCCAGTTTATGGCTCCGGTCGCGAATTACCGCAACGGGCCGGTTAGTGTTAGATTCAGCTTCTGCTGAACAAGGAAGTGAAACAATTACCTCAGAGGTAATGGCGAAGCCTGGCGGCCATGGCCATGCTGATCCGCCACAGAAAAGTGAGAGTCCCGATGCAGACTGGCCAGATCCTCGCGGAACTGCGTAAAGCCCGCCGCCTCAGCCAACTGGAACTGGCGTTACGGGCCGACGTATCCAGCCGGCACCTGAGCTTTATCGAAACCGGGCGCAGCCAGCCAAGCCCAACCATGCTGAAACGCCTGGCTCTGGAAATGGAGCTGAATTGCCGGGACACCAATCGGTTATTGCTGGCGGCCGGTTACGCTCCCGCCTTCACCGAAACGGACCTGAGCAGTAACAGCATGGCCCCGGTCCGCGAAGCGCTGACGGTCATGCTCAGCAACCATAATCCGTTTCCTGCCGTCGTCCTCGATGCCCACTGGAACGTATTAATGGGCAACGAGGCTCAACAGCGGCTAATGGGCTTGATGATTGAGGAGCGCGGGCCTTTTCCGCACACCGCCAATGTGGTCGAACTGGTGTTCCATCCCCAGGGTTATCGGCCGTTTCTGCGCAACTGGGATGAGGTGGCCAGTTTTCTGCTGCGCCGCCTGCACCGTGACCAGCAAGCACGTCCGGACCCGGCGCTGGCCGCCTTGTTGGACCGGCTGGCGGAACTGGCCCATGTGGATGAGCTGCTGCACCAGCAGCCCGGCACGCCCCGCGACGAACCCATGATGGCGCTGGAGATCGAGCTGGCCGGGCAGCGGCTACGCAGCTTCTCCACCCTGGCCAGCTTCGGCACTGCGCTGGATGTGGTCATGGAAGAACTGCGCATCGAACACTACTTCCCCGCCGATGAGGCCACCCGCCGCTGGTTCCGAAATCAGATTCAATAGGTTTCAACCATCGAAGGGGGGCGTACAAACCCGTATAATTCGCCCCCCAAGCAATCACCGGCAGCGACAATGACTGACTTTATCCCCGGCCAACGCTGGCTGAGCGAATCCGAAACCGAACTGGGCCTCGGCATCATCAAGGAATTGGATTACCGACTGGTCACCGTGGAATACCCGGCGGTAGAGGAAGAGCGCACCTACGCAAAAAACAATGCCCCGTTGTCCCGCGTCACGTTCGACAGCGGCGACACCATCCGCACCGCCGATGAAGTGGAGCTGGTGGTCACCGAGGTCAACGAGCTCAACGGCCTCAAGGTCTACATGGCTCACCCCAAGGACGGCAGCCCGGACGATATTCAGCCAGTGCCGGAAACCAACCTGGGTCACACCCTGCGTCTGACGGCCGCACTGGACCGCCTGCTCTCCAACCAGTTGTCTTCCAATCGCTGGTTTGAGCTTCGTATCGACGCCCTCAATGCCCATTGCCGTCAGCAGCAATCCACCATCAAGGGATTGCGTGGCCCGCGCATCGACCTGATTGGGCACCAGCTGTATATCGCTGACCAGGTGGCCAACCGTTTTGCCCCACGGGTATTGCTTGCCGACGAAGTAGGTCTGGGGAAAACCATCGAAGCCGGCCTGATCCTGCATCAACAATTGCTCACTGGCCGGGCCAAACGGGTATTGGTCGTGGTGCCCTCACCGCTGGTGCACCAGTGGTTTGTGGAAATGGTGCGCCGTTTCAATCTGCATTTCTCTATTTTTGATGCCGAGCGCCTAAACGCCCTGCAGCCGGAAACCAGCATCAAGGACATGCTGGCGCAGATTATTGAAGAAGAAAACGCCCCGGACGACGATGCAGACGAAACGCCAGGCAGTGTCAGCGCCGCTAGCGGTGACGACAACCCGTTCCTCAGTGAACAGCTGATACTGTGCAGCACGGATTTCCTCAGCCAGTGCGATATCGACCAACTGGCGGCGGCCGACTGGGATTTGCTGGTGGTCGACGAAGCCCATCACCTGGAATGGTCCGCACAGCAGGCCAGTGACGATTACCAGCGCGTGGAAACCATTGCCCAACAAGCACGAGGCTTGCTGCTGCTGACGGCCACCCCGGAACAGCTCGGCCTGGAAAGCCACTATGCCCGTCTGCGCCTGCTTGATCCGGAACGCTACCCCAGCCTGGAGGCCTTCAAGGAAGAGCAGGCCCATTATCAGGATGTGGCGGCACTGGCCGGACGATTGCACGACGAACCCAGTTGGGATGCAGCACTAAAGCAAGAAGCGGTTGCCCTGCTCCCGGACATGAATATTGACGAAGCGGACCGCGACGCGATCCAGACGGAACTACTGGACCGCTCCGGCCCCGGCCGCGTCATGTTCCGCAATACCCGCCACAACATCGCCGGCTTCCCGGCACGCCACGTGCACGGCATTCCGCTGACGCTGCCTGACGAATACAAATACGACAGTGACGAAGAAATTGACGGCCACCTGCACCCGGAAACCCTGTTCCACGATGACCGCTGGTGCAGCCTGGATCCCCGAGTGAACTGGCTGGAAAACTTTTTCAAACAGCATCGTCACGACAAGGTGCTGGTGATCTGTGCCAGCAAACACACCGCCACCGACCTGCATGCCCACTGTAACTACAAGCTGGGCATGAACGTGGCCATGTTCCATGAAGACATGGACCTGATCGAACGGGACCGGGCCGCCGCCTTTTTCGCCGATGACTTCGACGGTGCCCAGGCGCTGATCTGCTCGGAAATCGGCTCCGAAGGCCGTAACTTCCAGTTTGCCCACCATCTGGTGCTGCTGGATCTGCCCTTGAACCCGGACCTGCTGGAACAGCGTATCGGTCGCCTGGACCGTATCGGCCAGACCGAAGATATCCAGATTCACGTGCCCTACTTCGAGCAGCACGCTCAAGAGGTGCTGTTCCGCTGGTATCACGACGGCATGAATGCCTTCGAGCACACCAACCCGGCCGGCCACGACATCTATCTGCGCAGCCGCGACGCGCTGGAACCGCTGCTTACCGGCGACCCGGAATACACCGCCATCGAAGCGCTGGTCGACGATACCCGCACCATCACTTCCGAGCTGCATACGCTACTGGAGACCGGCCGCGACCGACTGCTGGAGCTGAGTTCGTTCGACGGTGAGCGAGCTGAAACCTTGATCACCGACCTGATCGCCGCGGATGACGACAGCCCACTGCCTTTCATGCAGCGCATCTTTGATCGTTACGGCGTGGAACAGGAAGATCATTCCGACACGGCCATCATCCTCAAACCCGGCCCGCACATGCGCGATGCGTTCCCTGCCCTGCCGGAAGAAGGCGTGACCATGACCGACAACCGGGCCACCGCACTAGCCCGTGACGACATGCAGTTTCTGACCTGGGAGCATCCCATGGTCACCGGCAGCCTGGAGATGATGCTCACCGAACACCGTGGCAAAGCCGCCGTCAGCCTGCTCAAGAATCCCAAAATCAAGGCTGGCACCCTACTGATCGAAGCCATCTATACCGTTGATGCCATTGCCCCCAAACAGTTGCAGGCAGACCGTTTCCTGCCCACCACAGTGATTCGTCACCTGCTGGATGGCAATGGCAAGAACATCAGCCAGGCCATCAGCCACGACGGCCTGAGCCAGCAATGCCACAAGATGGACAAGCCACTCAGCCGCAAGATCGTTGGCAGCCAGAAACCCCTGCTGGAGAAATTGCTGAAAGCTGACGAAGCCAACGCCAGTCAGGAAGCGGAAAGTATTATTGCTGCTGCCCAGGAAAAAATGCGTGCCGAACAGGCCCATGAGTTGGCCCGCCTGAAGGCGCTGCAAGCCAAAAACCCGGCAGTCCGCCATGAAGAAGTAGAGGCTCTGGAAGCACAGACACACGCCCTGGAAAAGTGCCTCAACGAAGCGCGCTGCCAGCTTGAAGCCGTGCGAATTATTGTTTCGGGAGGAGACTAACCATGAGTGATCTATTGCGTTGCGTTGAAATTGAACCATCAGCCCAAGCCACCGCCAGTGTGATCTGGCTACACGGCCTGGGCGCCAGCGGTCACGATTTTGAGCCCATCGTTCCCGAGCTTCAGCTGCCTGCTGACCTGGCCGTGCGGTTTATCTTTCCCCATGCCCCGCAGATCCCTGTGACCGTCAATGGCGGCATGGTCATGCCCGCCTGGTACGATATTCTCGCCATGGATATCGACCGCAAAGTGGACGAAGCCGGCGTTCTGGCCTCAGCGGACGCGGTAGATGCACTCATCAAGCAGGAAATCGCCCGCGGCATTCCCAGCGAACGCATCATTATTGCGGGTTTCTCACAAGGTGGCGCCGTTGCCTACCAGGCCGCCCTGCGCCACCCCCAACCCCTGGCCGGCCTGCTCACCCTGTCCACCTATATGGCCATGCCGGTGACCCCCAGCAACGCGAACGCCTCACTGCCGGTAATGATCTGCCATGGCAGCATGGACCCGATGGTGCCGGAGCAACTGGGCCAACGGGCAGCAGCCACCCTGACCGAACTGGGCTATAGCCCGCAGTACAAAAGCTACCCCATGGAGCACATGGTCTGCCTGGAACAGATTCGGGATATAGGGAAGTGGCTGACGGAACGCCTGAGGCCTGAGGCCTGAGGCCTGAGGCCTGACAGCGACGCTGAATGTCTGATTACGGCTACGCCTAATCGGACCTACTCGCCCTGGCGGTTTCACCCGACACTCTACGCTTTACCCTTTTTGACAATTCCTGCGCGTTTTTTGCACGTTCTCCCATCATACTGGTGCCAATACTCTTTCAAATAAGGGGAACCGTATGAAGACAACGTCAATATTGACCCTTACTACCCTGCTTGGTCTGAGTGTAGCCCCCACACTCGCCCAGGCCCGCCCGCCGTGGGAGGCAACCCAACAACACGACGATCCTGCACGTATTCAGCTTGTGGACAGTCGCCGTGATTACTCTGAATATCGCTACACTAGCCACGAGCGTGAAGCACTCCGTCAGCGCCTCAGCCACCGGGAGTTTGACTCCCTCCCTCCCGGGCTACAGAAGAAAGTGGCACGTGGCGGAAAATTACCACCGGGCTGGCAAAAAAAACTGCAGAAAGGCCAGCGCCTGCCCGATTCGCTCTACTACAACAGCCAGCGCTTACCCTCATATGACGGCATGCGTCACATCGATGGTGTCAGTGACGTGATTATTGATAACGAAGTGGTTCGAGTGATTGATGCAACCCAAACAATTCTTGATGTATTCGGAATTAACCGTTGATATAACGTCATCGCAAAGACCGCAGGCCCTGGCCAGGGCCTGCGGTTGCCACTTTCATTCAAAACCAGAAAAGCAGGCCTCTAGCTCTCTTCATAGAGAAACGTCAGCCCCCCCCTCGCTCCTCCCTCAAAGGCATACATACCGAGATAGCTGCAGCCTCTCAAACTGTGTGTTTTTGCGTCAGGCATCTGGCGTTGAGCGTTCGGCAAAGTCTGAAATCTTGGCGATAAGCCAATCAAACGCTTAGAGGCATCTTGTTCATTCCAATCCGCGAAGAACAAAAAAAGCCGCGCCCTTTCGGGGCGCGGCTTTTTCGTGTTGCCTGTCGCGTGATGCGTGTGGCCGTCTCTTACAACCAGTACACCGTGATAAACAGGAACAGCCACACCACGTCCACAAAGTGCCAGTACCAGGCACCCGCTTCCCAGGCGAAGTTATTCTTTTCATCAAAGTGCCCCTTGATCACACGCAGCAGGGTCACAAACAGGAAGATGGTACCGATGGTCACGTGTGCACCGTGGAAACCGGTGAGCAGGAAGAACAGGCTACCGTAGATACCCGCATCCAGGGTCAGACCCAGCTCGGTGTAAGCGTGGATGTATTCTTCCACCTGCAGGAACAGGAAGATGATCCCCAGCACCACCGTGGCTGCCTGGAAAGCGATCAGCGTGCCGCGCTTGCCTTCCAGCAAGGCGTGGTGAGCGATAGTCAGCGTGATTGACGACACCAGCAGGATAGCCGTGTTGATGGCCGGCAGCCCCCACGCGCCCATGGCCTGGGTCGTATCACCGGCCGGGGTCACGGTCAGCGGCCACATGGCCTGAAAGTTCGGCCACAGCAGCTCGTGGGTCATGGCGTTGCTGCCTTCCCCGGACAACCACGGCAGGATCAGCCAGCGGGTGTAGAACATGGCCCCAAAGAAGGCCGCAAAGAACATCACCTCGGAAAAGATGAACCACAACATGCCCTGACGGTAAGAACCGCCCAGCTGATTGCTGTGCAAACCACCAACGGATTCCTTGACGGTGTCACGCCACCACAGGGCGATCACTACCAGCAACCAGGTCAGGCCCAGGAAGAACAGAGGCTTGCCGAAGAAACTGGGCTCCATGTCCGCCATGGTGCTCTGCTGAATAAAGTTTGCACCGCCAATGGCGGTCATGAACAAACCGATGGACGCGGTCAACGGCCAGGGGCTGCTCTCGGGAACGTAATACTTTTCAGTAGCCATTAAAAAATCTCCTCTACAACCGGCTGTTCTAGTTAGCAGCCACGCTGTTGTTTTTACCGGCGACCCGCTCTGTCACATCGAAGATCGTATACGACAGAGTGAATTGGTTAATGTGACTGGGAATTTCCGGGTCCAGATAGAAAATCATCGGCATGTCTTTACGCTCACCCGCCAGCAACGTTTGCTGATCAAAACAGAAACACTGCGTCTTGTGCAGGTATCGAGCCGCTTCCCCCGGTGTTACCGACGGGATGCTCTGGGTAATCATGTCCGATGAAGTCGGGTTGCTTGCGAAAAAATGCACCAGCGTAATTTCCCCCGGATGCACCTTTACCCGCTTGGTCTCAGAGGTGAACTCCCCACTGATTCCGTCGCCCTTCTGGGTAATGAATTCCACTGTCACGGTACGGTCTGCCACCACAGTCTCAGGCGCTTGAGTGGCGGCCGTACTCGATGTTTTTCCATTCAGTCCGGTGACATCACAGATAACGTTATAAAAGGGCACCATGAGGAAGGCGAAGCCAAACATGGCCACCGCCCAAATCAACAGCTTTTTCAGCGTGCGCTTGTTGCGCTGTTCAACACTGAGCTGTTCGTCGCTCATGGTGCCCTCCGTCACTCTCTGTTACTTGACTATCTGTTACTTGACCACCGGCGGGGTGTCATAGGTGTGGAACGGCGCCGGTGACGGCACTTCCCATTCCAGACCTTCGGCACCTTCCCACGGCTTGGCCGGGGCTTTTTCGCCTTTCTTCATGGCACACAGCACGGTCACGGCCAGGAACAGCAGCTGTGACAGGCCGAACCAGAAGCCGCCAATGGAAATCCAGAAGTTGTAGTCCGCAAACTGCAGCGCGTAGTCAGCGTAACGACGCGGCATGCCGGCCAGGCCCACGAAGTGCATGGGGAAGAACAGCAGGTTGGCGGAAATCAGGGAGTTCCAGAAGTGCAGTTCACCCAGGGTCTTGTTGGGCATGATGCCGGACCACTTCGGCAGCCAGTAGTAGGCAGCAGCGAAGATGGAGAAGATCGCACCGGTGACCAGCACGTAGTGGAAATGCGCCACCACGAAGTAGGTGTCATGGTACTGGAAGTCCACCGGGGTAATCGCCAGCATCAGGCCGGACAGACCACCACAGGTGAACAGCACCACAAAGGCGATCGCCCACTTCATTGGCAGTTCGAAGGTCATGGACCCGCGCCACATGGTAGCGACCCAGTTGAACACCTTCACGCCGGTCGGCACGGAGATCAGCATGGTCATGTACATGAAGAACAGGGTACCGGCCAGCGGCATGCCCACGGTGAACATGTGGTGAGCCCAGACGACAAAGGACAGCAGCGCAATGGACGCGGTCGCGTACACCATGGAGGCGTAACCGAACAGCGGCTTGCGGGCAAAGGCCGGGATGATCGCTGACACGATACCGAAGCTCGGCAGGATCATGATGTACACCTCAGGGTGCCCGAAGAACCAGAACACGTGCTGGAACAGTACCGGGTCACCACCACCGGCGGCATCGAAGAAGCTGGTGCCGAAGTGACGATCCGTCAGCATCATGGTCACTGCACCGGCCAGAACCGGAATAACCGCTATCAGCAGGAAGGCAGTGATCAGCCAGGTCCATACGAACAGCGGCATCTTCATCAGGGTCATGCCCGGGGCACGCATGTTGAAGACGGTAACGACCACGTTGATGGCGCCCATGATGGAAGAAATACCCATCATGTGAACCGACAGAATGAACAGGTCAGTCGACGCCGGGCCGTACTTGGTCGACAGCGGCGCGTAGAAGGTCCAGCCAAAGTTCGGGGCGCTGGGGTTGCCGGCACCGAACGCGCTCATCACCACCGAACCAATCAGGATGGTGAAAGCGAAAGGCAGGATCCAGAAGGACCAGTTATTCATCCGCGGCAGCGCCATGTCCGGCGCACCGATCATCAAGGGAATCATCCAGTTGGCCAGGCCAACCGTGGCGGGCATCACCGCACCAAATACCATGACCAGACCGTGCACGGTGGTCATCTGGTTGAAGAACTCCGGATCCACGAACTGCATGCCGGGCTCGAGCAGCTCGGCACGAATTACCATGGCAAGGAAACCGCCGGACAGGAACATGGCGAAGCTGAACCACAGATACAGGGTACCGATATCTTTGTGGTTGGTGCTGAACAGCCAACGTTTCAGGCCGGTCGGGGCGTGGTGATGATCGTGATGATCATCATGGGTTGCAGCTGCAGTAGACATTGCTATCCCCTCCCTTATTCGTGGTCGTTAACGTCGGCGGGCTGAATCAGATCGCCGGTGTCGTTGCCGAAAGCATTACGCTCGTAGGTGATCACCGCCGCAATCTGGCGAGGTGTCAGCTGAGCCTTGAAGTTGGGCATGGCGGCACGGCCATTGACCAACACATCAATGTGCTCGTTCAGGTGCTCTTTCTTGGTAGCGAATTCCGTACCGGCAAACGCCAGGCCGATACCGCCTTCACCATTGGCACCGTGACACAGGGCACAAGCGCTGTCGTAAACCTGCTTGCCTTCTTCCATCGCCTGATCGATACCGGCAAACGGTGTCAGATCCGGGCCAGAGGCAGCTTTTTCTTTCTCTTCGGTAATCCAGGTCTTGAACTCGTCCTGGGTCACCACTTCTACAGCAATCGGCATGAAGGCGTGGTTCTTGCCACACAGTTCCGCACACTGGCCGTAGTAAGTGCCTTCCTTACCTTCCGGTACCAGCGCCCAGGTTTCATTGACGAACCCGGGGATTGCATCTTTCTTGCCGCCGAAATCCGGCACCCAGAAAGAGTGGATCACGTCATCGGAGGTCACCAGGAAACGCACTTTCTGGCCCGACGGAATGATCAGCTTGTTGTCCACTTCCAGGTTGTAGTTGTGGTCTTTCTCGGGAGCGTCCTTGCCGACCAGATCTTTCGCGGTGCCATAAGGGAACAGACCACCGGACAGAACCGGGTTGTTGTACTGTTCCGGCGGCGTGGCCAGGTTGGAGAAGAAAGACACACCAATATCGTTGTCGTCTTCGTACGTCAGGTACTCGTAACTCCACTTCCAGCGATAGCCAGTCACCTTCACCGTCAGTTCTGACTCAGCGGTATCGTCCAGCTGAACCAGTACGCGGGTGGCCGGCACGGCCATGGCGATCAGGATAACGAAGGGGATCACTGTCCACAGCACCTCGAAAAACACGTTTTCGTGGAAGGTGGAAGGATTCGGGTTCTTGGAACGGCGGTGGCGGATCATCGAGAACAGAATCAGGCCACAGACCAGAAGACCGATAACGGTCACGATCCAGAGAACGGTGGTGTGAAGATTTTGAACTTCCTGACTGACCTGGGTTACCCCCGGTCGCAGGTCGAGATCGGAACGTTCGGTCCAGTCGCTAGCGAAGGTCATGCCACTGATCATCAGTGACGTCAGACCCGCCGCCGCGCGGTGGAACAGAGTTGACTGCATGCGTTTGCTCCCTGTTTTCCCCAGCGCTACCCCGTTACAGGCACGCTTGTTCTTTGCCGTTACCGGCGCCTGGAAAGCGAGTTTCAGGATTGATGCGGCGAAACGGTCACCAGACCTTCCCCACTGACATCGACGACCAAGGGGGCGGCCGTTTAACGTGTCACATGGGAGGCAAAACCCAATAAAATCAAATAGCTATTTACCGCCATGCTGATTTCACTGAATTGCCGGAGGTGTGGCAAATTGTCCCACTGCATTTATGGGCGCCAACTCTAGTCATTCGCATGGCTAAAGTCCAGCCGAAACGTAGGGTTTATCAAGCCTTTCAGGCAGATACGAAAGCTGAACGCTATGCTACACTCCGCCTCTATTCCCCTACCCAGCGTCCCTTTCTGCCATGTCAAAACGCCGTCCCATTTACCGCGTCATATTCCAGAATCAGGGGCAAACCTACGAAGTTTATGCCTCCGAGATATACCAAAGTGATCTGCACGGCTTTATCGAGGTAGAGGAATTCCTGTTTGATGAGCGCAGCGGTGTGCTGGTGGATCCATCGGAAGAGAAGCTGAAGAGCGAGTTTTCAGGGGTTCTGCGGTCGTACATCCCCATGCATGCGGTTATTCGCATTGATGAGGTCGAAAAGGAAGGGGTCGGCAAGATCACGGAATCACGCACAGAGCCCCGCAACAGCAACGTTTCCCCTTTCCCCATGCCGCCAGGTCCGGGCAAATAGCCGCGCCTGTCTCTGCAAAAGCACTGCACCCCAAAAAAAGAAGGGCGCCGGTTAGACCGAGCGCCCAGAGGGTTGCCTGATGTTACTAAGAGGAGAAAACGTATTTTGCCTACTGAATTAGTCCGCGCACGAATGCAAAGGTTCCCGCGGGACTGAAAAAACCTTCCCGCTAGCGAGAAACATCCTGGGAGGCATGGTGACTGCCATGGAGAGGGCGACAGAAAGAGCGGCCAGCGGAAACGTCAGCGCGAGCACTGCGTGCCAGCAGCATTGCCTGCTCAGCCCGCGCAATCATGCGAACAAACAGAATCAGCGCAAACCGTGTCATCCATTCCATCGTCATTTCCTCTAATCGCCGTTCGACTTCTATCACCGCCTGATAACACCAGCGGCCGACAGAGCCCGCCCAAGAATCCAATAAAGGAAGCGGGGAAGTGCGTCCGTGCTCCCTGGCCATCCTTGCTGGCCCTTCTCCGCGCATCTCACTCAAGGCGAGTTACCGTATCAGAGGCGCCTTTTCCGTCTTCGTTCACCGACCGATCGCGTTTTTACCGCCCTTTTACAAGCAGCGCCCTGCCCTTTGCCAAGCCAGCCCCTATTCACCCTGGCGAGCAGGCGCTACCTCGCCAGCGTCAATCGGCTCGCCATACCGCAGGGTCGGGTTCACGTCGTGTGGCTGCACCCACCCCATATACATGCTGAGGATAATGAACAGAAACACCGCCACGGAAAAACCCACACGCCAGGCCAGCGCTCGCATGGTCTTGCCTTCCTTGCCCTGCCCCTTCACCAGCGACATGAGCGCACGCCCCAGAGAAATCACTGCCGCCAGCAGCAGAATGACTACAATCAGCTTTACCCACCACATACTCGTTATCTCCTTGAACGCATTACCAAGGCGTATAAACACACAGCCCGGATTCCCTGGATGAAAAGCCCGGCCAGCTATGTACAATGTGCCGCCATTACTGTGTGGACGATCCGGGATGATCTCAGGGCCGCCTTTATATGCGGCTATTGTAATGGCCGACTCCGCCAGTGCACGCACTATCTAGCCTGTGCTGGCCGTCCACAGATCGGACAAGCCAACCGTTTTGCTACGCTACTGCTGTCATGAGGGCAGACCGCCATGCCTCACACTCACCGCCGTGCCCCCTGGATCGCACTGATCGCCACCCTGATCGTGTCCGGAGTGTGCCTGCGACTGGCTTTCTGGCAGCTGGAGCGGGCCGACGAAAAGCGGCAGTGGCTCACCGAACAGAGTGAACGGGCCACCCTGCCACCGGCAGACCTGCCCACCCTGCAGGCCGCCGATGATCCCATGCACCGCCGCGCCTCCATTTCCGGCCACTTTGATAACGCCCATAACGTGTTGCTGGACAATCGCACCCTGAACGGCGTGGCTGGCTACCACCTGCTGACGCCGTTTGAAACCCGCAAAGGGCGCTGGGTACTGGTCAACCGGGGCTGGCTCCCCCGGGGCAACAACCGCGCCAATCTGCCCGCCATTGCCCCGATCACAGGAAGCCTGACCGTCACCGGCGCCGTATACCGCCCGTCCCGTGATGTTTTTGTGCTCAAGGACATGCCATTGCCCGACAATCAGTGGCCATTACGGGTTCAGAAAGTGGATTTTGACGCTATTGGCGAACAACTTGGGGTAGAATTAGCGCCCTTTGAAATCCGGGTCACCCCGGAAGTGGCGCTGGGCAACAACACACCGCTACCCCGGCACTGGCAGGACGTGACGGTGATGGGCCCGGAACGGCACAAGGCTTACGCATTGCAGTGGTTCGCACTGGCACTGGCCGCCCTGCTGATATATGTTGCCGCCGCACTCCGAAACTGGCGCAAAGCACGCAAGACGCGAGAGGAACGGTAGGGGCTGCTGAGGTTTCATTCTTACCTCTGTTGTGCCTGAAAATGCGCCAATCTAGGCGCGAGGAGAGAAGTTTGGTTGCTCCAAATGAACGACACGCAACAACGAGTGGCGCTTTTTCAGGCGCAACCCGTAGGGCTGGGCTCCTTTTGCCGCCCAGCTGCGTTGGCGGTCGCTCATATAGAAACACTATGCCACGCTCCCTTCGCCTTGCCGGGCGAAAAAATGAACTCCAGCAGAGGCAAGAATGAAACCTCAACAGCCCCTCATGTCTCCACGGACCAAGAGCAGGGTCACCTTATTAGCCATCGTTGCGCCCTTCGTCCTGTTTTTTCTGGCTGGACGCTACCTGATCGATGTCGAGGAGCTACCCAAGGTCAACAAGGGCCAATTGCTGGTTCCACACATCGACATGGCCGCCCTCAACGCCACTGACAGCAACCAGCAGCCCTACGACGGCAATGACATGAGCACTCAGTGGACCCTGCTCTATGTGGCCGGGGAGGACTGCGATACTCGCTGCAAGAACGGCCTCTATTATCAAGTACAGCAAGTGCGCCTGACCCTGGGCGAAGACATTCAGCGAGTGCGTCGGGTCATTTTGCATACCGCCCCGGCCGGCGCCGAGTTGCAGACGTTCCTCACCGACAAGGTGGATGGCATGGTTTCTATCCATGCGGCTCCCGCCGATGTCACCCAGGCCCTGGCCCCGGTGTATGCCCCCGAGACCAGCCAGCCCATTGGCGATATTTTTCTGGTCAGCCCGGACGGCCAGATATTCATGCGTTACCCCACGCACGAAAACATGGATGCCACCCTCGAAGAGGCGGAGAACATCCGCGTCGATCTCAAACGGACCCTAAAAGGGTCACTGATCGGTTAAGGCAGGCTCTTGATTATGCAAACCCCCACCGCATCGCAGCGCTGGCTGCGCCGTTTCTGTATTCTGGCTGTGCTGATGGCCGCCGGCGTAATCATTTTGGGCGCCTGGACCCGACTGTCCGATGCCGGCCTTGGCTGCCCGGACTGGCCCGGTTGCTACGGCCATCTGGACGTGCGCAAAGCCATCGCACACGTGGCCACCACCAACGAAACCACCCCCGGCGCATTGCGCGAAGCGCATAAGACCGTGCCGGAAATGGTGCACCGCTATTTCGCCTCCACCCTGGGGCTGGTGATTATCATCATCGCCGCGCTGTCCTTTGTTAACCGCAAGCGGGAAAAGCAGCCGCTGAAGCTGCCTTTATTCCTGGTGGCACTGGTTATCTTCCAGGGCATTCTCGGCATGTGGACGGTGACCATGGGGCTGCAGCCCACTATCGTGATGCTGCACTTACTCGGCGGTTTTACCACCTTCACCCTGCTGGTTCTGCTCACCGCCCGGGTGTTCCGTTGGCCCAGCTTCCTCAATGACTGTGATGTGCTGACCCTCAAGCCGCTGGCATCGATGACCCTGGCCGCCGTTATCCTGCAAATCGCCCTGGGCGGCTGGACCGCCAGCAACTATGCCGCCGTGGCCTGCACCGACCTGCCGGTGTGCGAAGAAGGCTGGCAGGATCGACTGGATTTCAAGGAAGCCTTTATTTTCTGGGGCCACGAACACGACAAGCCCGACTACGAGTACGGCGTCCTCGACAACGACGCGCGCACCACCATTCACGTGATGCACCGCTTCGGCGCCCTGGTGGTCACCCTGCTGATGCTGCTGTTGGTGGGCAAGATTCTGCTGCGTGCCCGCAGTGTGTTCTTCCGCAATTTCGCACTGGTGATGCTTGGCATCCTCAGCCTGCAGATCGGCCTTGGCCTGAGTAATGTGATGTTTGCGGTGCCGCTGGATGTGGCCGTGGCCCACAACTTCGTCGCAGTGATACTGTTGGCCAGCCTGGTGCTGTTCATCCGCGCCATTAACGTGAAATGCGGCAAGCGCCAGCCCCCCAAACAGCAAGGAGCCCCGTCATGAGTGAGTCTGCCCACTGGCGCGACTATCTCGCCCTCACCAAACCCGGCGTGGTCATGCTGCTCATGGTCACCGCAGTGGCCGGCATGTTCCTGGCCACCGAGCCGGCCGGCATGGTGCCGCTGGGCACCTTCATCCCTGCGTTTGTGGGGCTGTCTCTGGCCATGATGGCCTCCGCCGCCATTAACCAGATCATGGATCAGAAAATCGACGCCATCATGAAGCGCACCGAAAAGCGCCCGCTGGTGGCCGGCAAGCTGACCCCGAAAGCGGCCATCACCTTTGCGGTGCTGCTGGCGGCGGCCTCCATGATCATGCTGTACTTCCTGGTGAACCCGATCACCGCCTGGCTGACCCTGTTCGGCTTTGTCGGCTACGCCTTTATTTATACGCTCTATCTGAAACGCGCTACGCCACAGAACATCGTGATTGGTGGCATTGCTGGCGCCATTCCGCCCCTATTGGGCTGGACCGCCGTCACCGGCGAAGCGCACCCCTATGCCTGGCTGCTGGTGCTGATCATCTTCGTCTGGACGCCACCGCACTTCTGGGCCCTGGCCATTCACCGTCGCGACGAGTACGCCAAGGCCGACATTCCCATGCTGCCGGTGACCCACGGTATCCCGTTTACCCGCGAGTCGGTGCTGTACTACACCATCCTGCTGTTTATCTGCACCCTGTTGCCGTATCTCACCGGCATGAGCGACCTGATCTACTTGCTCAGCGCCCTGATTCTCGGCCTGGTGTTTCTTTACCACGCGGTGCGGCTGCGCTTTTCCGAAGACCCGAAGCTGCCGATGAAAACCTTCGGCTATTCGATCACCTATCTGTTCGCCCTGTTTACCGCTTTGCTGGTGGATCATTATCTGCCTGTGACGCCGCAGACCGTGGCCGGGTGGCTGGGGGCATAAGAAAGACGTTTCGAGGTACGAGTTTCGAGTTGCGAAAGTCAAAAGGCACTAGCGCATCTGGTTTTCGAAACTCGTTACTCGCACCTCGCGACAAACCTTCACGATCTGAACCAGCGGTGCAATACTCTCCTTAACGGCCAAAAAAAGGGAGAGAAACATGGCAACCCGCAGCATGGATGACTGGCTCAACGCTTACGGCGAGAGTCACCAGAACCCCACCAACAAGAAAGTGCATTTTGTCTGTGTGCCGGTGATCTTCTTCACCATCATCGGCTTTCTCTGGGCCATCCCGGCACCCTTTTTTACCAGCTTCTGGGCCTGCCTGGCGCTGGTCTTCGTGTCCCTCTACTACGCCCGCCTGTCCCTGCCCATCGCTGCAGGCATGCTGGTATTCAGCCTGCTCTGCCTGGCCGGCCTCAGCCTGATCGCCTCCGCCGGCATCAGTGTCTGGCTGTTTTCGCTGGTAGTCTTCATTCTCGCCTGGATTGGCCAGTTCTGGGGACACAAGGTAGAGGGCCAGAAACCCTCCTTCTTTGAAGACATCCAGTACCTGATGATCGGCCCGGCCTGGATCATGGGTTTTCTGTATCGCAAATGGGGCATCAAGTACTAAAGACGCGAGTGACGAGTCACGAGTCACGAACTTCAAAAGCCGAAAAGATTGCTTTACTACAGAGACACAGAGCTCATAGCCTTTCGAAACTCGTGACTCGCAACTCGCCCCCCCCTGACGATTCGCTTGCAAGCAAGCGCCTACAACGGTTTCATGCGCCCCCCTCCTTCCCACTCTACGACTTTTGCAGTAGTTTATAGGCCTACAACAACACCGCTTGGGGAAGGATCACCTGCATGGGCACTCTGATTTTTTTCGGCATCATCATTGCCGTCATTATTTACATCATTGCCGTCTACAACCGGCTTATCGCCCTGAAGAACCGCTTCAAGAACGGCTTCGCCCAGATTGATGTGCAACTGCAGCGCCGTCACGACCTGATTCCCAATCTGGTGGAAACCGCCAAAGGCTACATGAGCCACGAGAAAGAGACGCTCACCCAGGTGATCGAGGCCCGCAACCAGGCCGTTAGCGCCAAACAGGCCGCCGCCGCCCACCCGGACGACGCCAGCGCCGTGACGCAACTTGGCAAGGCGGAATCCCTGTTGTCCGGCTCACTGGCCAACTTCTTTGCGCTCAGCGAAAACTACCCGGACCTGAAAGCCAACGACACCATGGCCCAGCTGATGGAAGAACTGAGCAGCACGGAAAACCGCATCGGCTTTGCCCGCCAGGCATTCAATGACGCCGTCATGAACTACAACACCTACCGCGAACAATTCCCGCAGAACTTCATTGGCGGGTTATTCGGCAGCTTTAGCGAAGCCAAACTGCTGCAAATCGAAAGTGAGCAGGCACGCAAGGCCGTGAACGTCAGCTTCTAACCCGGCCTCCCCATGGATTTTTTCCAACACCAGGAACGGGCCCGGCGTAAAACCGGGCTTTTGGTTCTGTATTTCATTCTTGCGGTCATCGCTATTGTGGTGTGCGTGAATCTGGCGGTATTGCTGACGCTCTTCTGGGGCGATTTTCAGTCAGTCTCGCCCAGCCAGTGGTTTAGCCACCCTTTCATCCACTGGATTACCGGGCTCACCCTCGCCGTGATGGTGTTTGGCTGCCTGCTAAAACTCTGGCAACTGCGCAAGGGTGGCCAGGGGCTGGCCGAGATGCTCGGCGCACGCCATATCACCATGGACAGCACCGCCACTCGGGAAAAGCAGCTGATCAATGTGGTCGAGGAAATGAGCATCGCCTCGGGCATTCCCGCCCCCCAGCTCTATGTACTGGACAAGGAAACCGCCATTAACGCTTTCGTGGCTGGTTTTCGGCCCTCGGAAACCGTACTCGTGGTCACCCAGGGCACACTCAATGAACTGAATCGGGATGAATTGCAGGGCGTCATCGCCCATGAATTCAGCCATATTTTCAACGCCGACATGCGCCTTAATCTGCGTTTGCTAGCCGTATTGGCGGGCATTCTCGCGCTGGGCAAGGTAGGTGAGTACCTGATTCGCGGGCAACGCCGCTCCTCCTTCAGCCGTTCATCATCCAACCGCAAGGGCGGTGGCGGGCTGGTGTTTGCCGGCCTGGCCCTGATGGTGATCGGCTATGTGGGCCTGTTCTTCGGTCGCCTGATCAAGGCCGCCATTTCCCGGCAACGGGAACTGCTGGCCGACGCCTCCGCCGTGCAGTTCACCCGCAACCCGGCCGGGCTCGGCGGCGCGCTGATCAAAATCCGCAACGGCAACGGTTCCCACCTGGCCACGCCCCACGCGGAAGACATGAGTCACATGTGCTTCGGGGAGACACTGCACTTTCGTCTGCGCAACCTGCTGGGAACCCACCCACCACTGGACGAGCGCCTGTCCGCCATAGGCAGTGACTGGGTGGCCCGTGCCCGCAGCCGCGCCCGGGACACGGGGAGTGGCCCGGCGAGCCCAGCAACATCAGGCCCTGCTGCGCCACAGGGCGCCGCCGCCTTTGCCGGTGGCAGCACGGTACCAGAAGGCGCTAAATCGCCCGAGGCACCCACGCCGTCATCCGCCCCTTCACAGCGGGTCGGTACCGTCAGCGAACCGGATATGGGCTATGCCCGCAGCCTGCTGGAGGCTATTCCCGAGGACCTTCGGCGCCAGATACGCTCTCCCCAATCGGCGGAAAGCGTGCTCTACGCCTTGATCCTCAGCACCTCCACCAGCGACACCGAATCGCTTCTGGATGCACTGAACGTCAGCGATCAACGCCAAGCCCTGGTGACCTTAAGCGAGACAATCAGGGCACTGGGATCACGCCTGCGTCTGCCGCTCATTGATCTGGCCTTGCCGGTTCTCAAACCGTTGCCCGCCGATAACCGTGCCCGCATCCTGTCGCACCTGACGGCACTGATTGAAGTCGATAACCGCTACACCTTTTTCGAATGGGCGCTGGTGGGGCTCGCCCACCAGCAACTGGGCGAGCAATCCGGCAAGAACCGGCGCACCCGTTTCCGCCGCTACGGCGCCCTGGCTGCAGAGCTGCAACTGCTGTTTTCCGTGTTGACCTGGGCCAGTGGCGCCGAAAATGAAGAGGCCCGGACACTGTTTCAGCGCAGTACCCATGGACTGCTGCCCGCCGGCCGCACCTTGCTGCCCCTGACTCACTGCGGCAGCCACAAGCTCGGCCATGCCATGGACCGGCTGGCCGACCTGTCCCCCCTACTCAAGGGGCCGGTCATTGATGCCGCCGCCGACCTGGTGCTGGCCGACGGCAAGGTGCAGGTGCAGGAAGCCGAACTGCTACGAACCATCGCCGCCCTGCTCGAGTGCCCGCTACCTCCGCTGTTCGCCAGCTGAGCCTCGCCGGTCTACAGTGACCCTCGCCAGGGTCCATTACCCCTGATAGCCCCCAACAAGCGCCACCGCGTGTGGGACGGCGGGCGCTTCTATTATGCAAAACACTGAATTGGCTTCAAATTGTCAGTTTTAGCTTACAATCATCAGAGCGACTTCCCCATGCATTGGCACGGAAGTACGGGCAGAATACGAACATCTCCGAAACACTGCCGTTGATCGGCAGGAATGTGATCAACATCACACTTTCACGGACGATCAACCTCATGGGACGAGGACGAGACAATGAAATTCAGTAAAGCAAGCACCCGCAATACCTGGGAATTTGTGGCCCACGCCACCGAACAGGTCCGCAATGGTAGCCTGGACCCGGCACTGTCCGCCTGGGTCAACGCGCAAGGCTTTGCGCTGGATGAAACCGTCTTTTCCTCCGTATGCCGCTTTGATGACGGCATCTACACCGGCACCCTGGTGGACCACCGCGGCCATGCCTGGGAATTCTTTGCCGACCTGAACGACCCGCAGAACTGCGACCTGGAAGACGTGACAGACACCCTGGGCCCGAAATCCCCGGATCATCCCCAGGCAGATCTCTGTGACAAGGTCACCATGGCGCTGCTGTACCAGCGTGAACAGCAGCTGGCCGCCTGACCCAGGCGGCCGATTCCCGGCGTTATAGGCCGTCGCGCCGAAAGGGCAGCAACGTTCGCGCTTCGTCCTGATAGCGCAGCACATGCCGCGCCTCTTCCTCACAGAAATCCCCGATCGCCCGCTGAAACGCAGGTTCGCGCAAATGGTGCATTGACCAGGTAATCACCGGCTCGAAGCCACGCAGAATCTTGTGCTCACCCTGCACGCCCGGATCAAATTCCTGCAACTGCTGCTCAATGGCAAACTCGATGCCCTGGTAGTAACACATCTCGAAATGCAGGCAATCACGCTCCTGCAGACAGCCCCAGTACCGGCCGTAAAGCTGGGTATCGTCGAAGAAATACAGGGCCGCCGCGATTGGGGCCTGAGTGTTGTCATCCCGGGCGAGGACCATCATCAGCTGCTCCCCTTGCTGCTCTGCCACCGTCGCGAAAAAGGCCTCGTTCAGGTACGGCATCTGCCCGCGCTTGAGATAGGTGCTGGCATAGCAACGGTAGAACAAGGCCCAGTCATCCGGCTGGATTTCAGCCCCCCGGCGCCGTTCGACCTGGATACCCTGCTCCTGAATTCGCCGCCGCTCCTTGCGTAAATTCTTGCGCTTACGGGACTGAAACCGGGCCAGAAACCCTTCGAAATCGGCATAGTCACGATTGAACCAGCGAAAATGGCAGGCCTGACGGGACACCAGCGGCAGCTCTGCCAGCGTCTCGCGGCTGGCCAGGTCCGGGAACAGCAGATGCCAGCCGCTGGCCTGCTGCTCTGCCATTTGCTCGCTCACTGCCTGCCAAAGCGCGTCCGGGCTCCAGTCGCCCAGCCAGCGAGGCCCCACGACCGGCGTGAACGGTACCGAGGTCACCAGTTTGGGGTAATAAGCCAGCCCATGGCGTTGATAGGCGTCCGCCCAGCTGAAATCGAATACGTACTCGCCACGGGAATGATCGCGCCCGTACAGGGGCAGCCACGCCCCTTCACGCTCCACATGGCAGGGCGACCAGCCGGTCTCAGGGGTGGTGGCGCCGCACTGCTGCAACGCCTGAAAAAAAGCCGGGTTCAGGAATGGATATGACGTCAAAATGACTCCAACATGAGTTTCACCGCCAGCTTGGGTACAATGCCCGGGTTGTGTGGCGCCTGACAGTCATTACCGGCAAGCCCTGCCAACAAAAAGGGCGACGGTAACGGGGGTTTTACCCGGGCACGTTAACCGCGCAATACCGCCTCGTCATCTGGCGGTTTTTATCCTTACTTTTATCACTCATTGCTTAAACAAGGTAACGTCAATTCCATGAATGTCTCTAAATCGCTGACTATTTTTTACGTCATCGTCACCCTGTTGCTGGCCATCCCTGGCGCCTGGCTTCTGTTTGCGCCGGAAATGGCCCTGGTGACCATCCACGAAAACCTGGCCATGATTCAGGTTTCCAACATCCACAGTCAACAAACCGGCCTGGGCCTGTTGCTGGCTGCTGCCGTGAACCTGGTCTGTCTGCTTGGCGGGCGCCAGCGGCTGCCGCTGCATGTGGCGGTGTTCTTCTACCTGGCCGGCCTGGTAGCCAGCCATGGCAATACCGTTTTCACCCACCAGGCGTGGCTGTGGATTCCGGTCCTCGCCTACCTGCTGCCGCTGATTCCCTTCAGCAAGCTGGTGCCAGCCAACCTGCCCCGGCCCTCTTTGCCCGGCAAAAATGGTCAGCAGCGTGGTGAAGTGAAGTGGTTCAACCCCAACAAGGGCTTTGGCTTCATTCTTACTGACAGCGGCGAAGAACTGTTCGTGCACTTCAAAGCCGTACAGAACGGTGGCCGTCGCAGCCTGCGCACCGGCACCAAGGTGCGTTTTGATACCCGCATGTCCGACCGTGGGGAACAGGCCGATAACGTTTATATCGAGCAATAAAGCAACATAAGTCGCATCACGGCACGCAACGGCGGCGAGTTGCGTGCCGCCTGATTGCCTTGCAGCGGAATAACAATAATGACACTAGCAACGGCTGATTGGGTGGTCCTCGCCGGCTACCTGTGTGTGGTGCTGGGTATCGGCTTCTACTTTTCCCGCCGTAACACCAACACCGAAGAATATTTTGTGGGCGGTCGCCGCTTCCGTGGCTGGGTGATCGGCCTGTCTCTGGTGGGCACGTCCATCAGCTCCATCACGTTCCTGGCCTACCCCGCCGACGCCTTCAAGACCGACTGGCTTCGTTATCTCCCCAACCTGGCCCTGCTACCCGCCATGCTGGTGGCCGCTTTCGTGTTCCTGCCGTTTTTCCGGCGCGGCAATATGACCAGCGCCTACGAATTTCTCGAACAACGCTACGGCCCGTCCATTCGTGTGTATGGCGCCGTGGCCTTTCTGGTGGCACAGCTGGTGCGCCTGGCCATGATTCTGTGGCTGCTGTCGCTGCTGATCCAGCAGGTCACCGACCTGTCCCCCGCCACCGCCATTGTGCTGGGCGGCCTCTTTGTCGGGCTGTACACCGTGATCGGCGGCATCGATGCGGTGATCTGGACCGACGTGCTGCAAACCGTGATTCTGCTGCTCGGCGGCATCATCTGCCTGTGGGTGATACTGGATGCACTGCCCGGCGGCCTGAACCAGGTCTTCGAGCAGGCCGGCAATGCCGGCAAGTTTGCGCTGGCGCCGTGGGAAAACGGCGCCCCGGGTGACACCTCCTGGTCGTTCTCCCTGAGTGAAAAAACCGCCACCATGATGTTGCTGATCGGGCTGACCAACTGGCTCACCGAATACTCCAGCAACCAGAACACCGTGCAGCGTTATTGCGCCTCTCAATCGACGCTGGAAGCGCGACGCGGGCTCTGGGTCTACCTGTTCACGGCACTGCCAATCTGGGCGTTTTATATGTTGTTGGGCACCGCGCTCTGGGTGTTCTTTCAGGCATACCCGGACCCGCATGCCAGCGCCATTCTGGCCGGCGATGCCCGGGCGGAAACCCTGATGCCGCATTTCATTACCGGTTACCTGCCCGCCGGCGTGGCCGGGCTGGTGATCGCCGCAGCCCTGGCGGCAGCCATGAGCTCTCTGGATTCCAGCATCAATTCGATAACCACGGTCAGCGTGGTGGACCTGTACCGCCGCCACCTACGCCCCGGCCGCGATGATCGTCACTATCTGAAGGTGGCCTGGACTATTGCCATTGCGGTCACCGGGCTAATGATTCTCGGCGCGCTGTGGCTGAACCAGGCGGACACGAAAACGCTGCAGGACACCTCCACCATTCTGGTCTCCCTGCTCGGTGGCGGCATGTTGGGGTTGTATCTACTGGGGTTCTTCAGCAAGAGAGGGAATGCGCGGGCCGCCTGGTGTGGCATCGGCTGCACACTGGTGTTCACTGGCTGGACCATTCTGACCAATAACCAGCTGCTGCCGGAGGCGCTGAGCGCCCCCTTCGACCTGTATTACACCGGCCTGATCGGCAACGTATTGATGTTCCTGGTGGGCTACCTGGTGGCGCTGTTCTGGCCCGCCGCCTCGGTGGCGCCGTCAGCATCTTTGCCCGCTTCCGAAGGCTGAACCGGAGGCTGCGGCGCGGGCATGGCCCGCGCCCGCAGCAGCCGGTCCCGCAATAACCAACCTGCCGCCCAGCACACCAGCCAGGGATCGATCAGGTAATCCCAGAGATTATCACTGGTCAGCCAGCCGGCACCGAAGGCGCACTGAGCCGCCACCAGAATCAGGCAGGAGGCATAGGCCCGGGTGACCCACGCCAGCAGACCGATCAACAACAGGGCGGTGCTGAAGACGAAATCGCCAAAACCCAACGCGTACGGATCCGCATAACTGGAGCCCATGCTCATCGGGTAGAACCACAACGCCATCAATACCAGCATCAGGCAGGCCGTGCGCAATTCCCGCACTGGCAGCCAGTAATGCCCGGCAATACGGTGCTGAATCGCCAGCACCGCCAACAGGCCGGAAGAGATACTAAAACCTGCCAGATAACTCAGCACCCAGGCCCCCGGCCCCCACGGGTAGGGCAACAGGGACCAGACAAAAACCAGACCGGCCAACACCACACGCCCGCGCAAGGACAGCAGGTTGGCGCTGATACGCAACTGCACCGCCACCAGCACCAGTGCACAAATCACCAGATCAAGTGACATTATCGAGCTCCCTGTTCTGGTTGTTGTTGCGCCGCGCGCCCCTCCACGGCATCCGCTTTCAGCCAGGCATGGCGGATCGCCGTCTTGTTCCAGGTGTAGAGCAGGTGCAGGTCCCCGTTGCGGGTACGCACCATGTACGGGTAATCGTACTGAAACTCACATCCTCGGTGGGGCTGGCACTTGTTGGCTTTTACCCGCTCCAGGAACAGGCGCTGATCTTCGGGGATCGCTTTGCCAACAAATTCATCATCAATCAGGTCGGCAAACGCATCCGGTTTCAATGCGTTACCCCGCCACTGCTCGCGATTATGGAAAAACCAGCGATCTTCCCAATGCTGCCCCGCATCACGGGTTTCACGAATACACAGGTCATCGCGCTCTTCACGATTGCAGTTGGTCGCCACCAGCCAGTGCCCCGGGCCCATGGCCACACCGCCCACGGCTGAGCTGGGGTTGTCCACCGGCGCATATTCCAGCGGAGACCAGCGCCAGCCCCCATCGCTGCTGGAAGACTGATACAGGTAGCCGTTGTTCGGTTCATTCTCATTGCGCAGGAAAGAGACCGCATGGTTGCTGTCGTCCACCAACACCAGCGGCTGAATGGCCTTGCGCCCATGGCCGATGCGGGCCTTGCCGAGGATACGGTTATCCTGGTCCAGGCGCAGAATCTCACCAAACTTGCCGATCATTTCGTGATACACAGGCAAGCCGATGGAGCCATCGCTGTAATGAATTGGCGGGGTCTTGACCAGCGTGCTGATATTCAGGAACGGGGTCGCCACCAATGCCGTATCGAAGTCCCAGTTGGCGCCCAGGTCTGATGATTCCATCACCACCAGACGGCTGGCCGCCCAACCACCGAAACTGACTGCCACCACAAACAACCGCATGTGGCCATCATCATCCAGCACCGGTACCGCATTGCCGAGTTTGCGGATGTGGCGCCCCCAGCCCCGGGAAATCTGTTCGCGGGTGACAGACACCGTCTCGTCGGACCAGGCACCAGACTCGGGATCAAAGATCGCGGAGTTAATGGACACATCCGCCGCCCCTTCACGGGTGCCGGCAAACCAGAAGGCGCGCAAGCGGCCGTCGGGCAGTTCCACCATGGAAGCCGCATGCACCATGCTGGTATCCGCATCGGACGCAAACCGGGTTTGCCACTGGGAAGCAGAAGGCACCGGTGCGGGATCTGCCGCCAGCAACTGCGGGGCCGGCTGCCAGAGTCGAGCCGGGGTGGCCGCAAAATAGCCCGCCACCAGGGCGGCACCGACCAAAAGATGAAACGCTCGTTTAAGCATAGGGAATCGTCACAACAGAAATATGCAAATGCTTGTTATTGAGTACTCAATCAGCGCAAAACGCGCCGGGCGACAGTCTAGCAGCCGTTCACAAAATTGCCTGCCGTTAATACATATTTGCCGCACCGACTGTCAGTTAGCGCGGAGAAACCACAGGGCAAAGCGGTCAAAATGTGTTCAGCCCTATAATGATAATGTCATAATGACGTCGCGTTATATGCCCAAATCAATTCCAAGAATAGCGAACAAGGACTCTTCGCCCCCTATGGACAGGCTTCGACCTTTTTGCCTTAGTTGGCTTCTGCTTGCACTTTCTGCATTGTTCTCTGCCTTTTCCCCGGCATGGTCTGCACCGGCATCCAGCAATGAGGACCCCGACTGGACCCTGGTCAGTGACCGCAATGACATTCAGGTGTACATGAAACACCGGGATGAATCCCGCTTGAAAACGTTTCGCGGCATCACCCGTTTTACCCTGAACGACGAATACTCTCTGGTCGCCCTGCTCAACGATTATCCTTCGTTCCCCAAGTGGCTTCACTTTGTCGACAGCGCAGAAGAGTTCGGCCGCACCAGCCCCCTGGACCGACAGCTGCGCTTTACCACCCAGCTGCCCTGGCCGCTGGCCGACCGGGAAGCGGTGCTGCGTGCCAAAGTGACGCAGATCCTGAACACCGAGCAGGAATCGGTGATGATTACGCTGATTAACCAGCCCGATGCCTTGCCCCCCAACAATAACTACATCCGCTTCCCGGAAATGACCGGGCTGCTGGGTTTTACCCGACTGGGTAACCACGAAGTGGAAATGACCTATGAGCTGATTCTGGATCCCGGCGGCTACATCCCCGCCTGGATTGCCAATATTCTGCTCCGCGATGCCCCTTACTTCACGCTTGAACGCCTTCGCCGCATCGTCAACAAGCCGGAATACCAGAACCATTATTACGACTATATTGATCTGCATGGCCCTGGTCGGCCGGCCGACGCCAGCCCGCAGGCCGCTCCCGGCCCGTAAAGGCGCATCATCAAAACGTAACAAAGTGCTTATCTGTCTGTCATTTTCGGCCAGCCCTCCGCTACCATAGGCCCTCGTCTGCGCATAATCCGGAGAGCGGCACGTGATGGTAAGGCTGTTTTTCTTTCTTTATAGCTGGCTGATCTTTGTGCCACTGATGGTGGCCACCACTGTGCTTGCGGGGCTGATCTGCTTGCTGTTAATTCCCTTTCTGCCGGCGGAGAAAGTCTCCAAGCTCAGCGCCATTCCCTGGGCAAAGCTCTGCCTGTTATACAGCGGCGTGCGGGTCGAGGTGCATGGACGCCATCATCTATTGCCAGGCCAGAGCTACGTGATCGTCGCCAACCATCTCAGCCAGTTCGACATTTTTGTCCTGTATGGCTACCTGGGCGTGGATTTTCGCTGGGTGATGAAACACGAGCTGCGCAAAATCCCGGTTATTGGCATCTGCTGTGAAAAACTCGGCCATGTTTTCATCAACCGCGACAACACCGAAGCGGCCATTGCATCGCTCAATGAGGCACGGGCACGGCTGGCCAACGGCGCCAGCGTGTTGTTCTTTCCTGAAGGCACCCGCAGTCGCGACGGGCAATTGAAACCCTTCAAGAAAGGCGCGTTCAAGATGGCCCAGGACCTGCACATACCGGTATTGCCGGTCACCCTGTCCGGGACCTTCGATATTTTGCCCGCCGGCACCCTGCGTCTTCACCCCGGCGCCACCGCCCGCCTTATCCTGCATCCCCCACTCACGGTGACCGGCCACAGTGACACTGAACTGCAAACCCTGGTCCGCCAGAGCCGGGCTGCGATTGCCACTCCACTAAGCGACAGCTGCCCCCAGCCATCGCTCTGACAGACCGCAGCGACAGCCCGCCGTGTCGCCAATGCCACGATGCCAGCACCTTGTCTGACAAGATTGGCCCATTCTGCAGTGACAAAGTGTCTACACTCGGTCGCCAACTTGAGTTAAAAGTTCAAAGTTGATTGTGCGGGCAGAGTCAGTACCCACCGAACGGATCCACGGCCGCAAAAAGCCGCGACGGCTTGCTACCTGACATGGCAATGCAGGCCCTGACAACCTCTCTCGCGCCTTTAAACTTTGAACTTTCAACTTGCCACTCGCTTATACATGCCCTCTCCTGCGGGAGCGGATACAGGAGTCATCATGAAGAATTTCAAAGATAAAGTTGCCGTTATCACTGGTGCCGGCTCCGGTATTGGCCGGGCACTGGCCATGGAACTGGCCGCTTCTGGCGCAAAACTGGCTATCTCGGATATTAACGAAGCGGGCCTGAAAGAAACCGCCAACAACCTGAATCTCGGCGAAGATCGCCTGATGACCAAGATATTGGACGTGGCCGACCGCCAGGCGTTCTACGATTTCGCCGATGATGTGGTCAACCATTTTGGCCAGGCCAACATGATCTTCAACAACGCCGGTGTGGCACTGGGCGCCACCGTGGAAGACATGAACTACGACGACTTCGAGTGGTTGATGAACATCAACTTCTGGGGCGTGGTTTACGGCACCAAGGCGTTCCTGCCCTACCTGAAGCAAGCCGGTGAAGGGCATATCATCAACGTATCTTCTATCTTTGGTCTGGTGGGCATTCCCACCCAGTCAGCCTACAACGCAGCCAAATTCGCGGTGCGTGGCTTCACAGAATCCTTGCGTATTGAGCTTGAAATGGAAGGTAGCCCGGTCTCCTGCACCTCCATTCATCCAGGCGGCATCAAGACCAATATTGCCAAGGCCGCGCGCATGAGCGATGGCGTTGAGCGAATCACCGGTGCCAGCAAGGAACAATCCATCCAGGATTTCGAGAAGATGTTCCGCACCACCCCGGAAGAAGCTGCCAGCACCATTCTCAAGGGTGTCCGCGGTAACAAGCGCCGGGTGCTGATCGGTTCTGATGCTGTCGCCGTCGACACCATGCAGCGCCTGCTGCCGACCAGCTACCAGAAGCTGATCGCCATGGGCCAGAAATACATGAGCAAGAAGTAACCGCCAGGGAATCACGCTTTTCCCTTGCCAGAAAAAGCCTTTGATGGTGCCATGGCTTCTCACTCACAGGAGTAGCCATGACATCCTCAGAGGTTCCTTTCTCCCAGGCGGCCGAAAACAACAAAGGCCCCATCCTTCAGGTTTTGCAACAACACTGCCAGGCCCCCGGCACCTTGCTGGAAATCGGCGCCGGCACCGGGCAACACGCCGCCTGGCTGTCCGCACAGCTGCCCCACCTGCAATGGCAACCCTCTGACGTACCCGACAATCTGCCCGCCATTCGCCATTGGTTGAGCCAAACGCCGAACCCGGCCAGGCCGCCCCTGGCGCTGGATGTCACCGGCGAGTGGCCCGCAGGCCCGTTTGATTATCTGTTCACTGCCAATACCTTTCATATCATGGCGCAGCCGCTGGTCGCCCGCTGCATCGCCGAAGGCTGCCTGCGCCTCAACGAAGGAGGCCGATTCATGGTCTACGGCCCCTTCAACTACGACGGGCAGTTCACCAGTGATTCAAACCGGCAGTTTAACGGCTGGCTGAAAGCCGCCGATCCGCAGCGGGGCATCCGCGACAAGGAATGGATCGAACAGGAGTTTGCCCGCCACGGCCGGCAATGCCTGGCAGACCATGAAATGCCGGCCAATAACCGGGTGCTGGTGTTTGGATAAGAAACGACGGTTTCAGGCTCGGGCGCGGCGAACCCCGCGCATTCTCGGCTTCAGGTAAATCACGCCGAATATCATGGTCATCAAGGCATCACGCCAGTGAAACAGGCCTTTGCCCCGCAGCCACAGGGCAAAGCCCAGGCATTCCAGCGCATGCAGAATCGCCACCACCGAACCGGCAATAATGAGCAAGCGGTCAAAGGGAGCGGGTAAATCCATGAAAATGGCTAACAGTACCCCCACCCAAAACACTACAATAACGCCGCGAAGCAAGCCCATAACAAACATCCTCTGACAGCGCTGGCTATTTTTTCTACACTGTGATGTTTGGAGACGCCTTCAAGGCCCTGCCAGACAGGAACACAAGGCGACTGCACTCACAAAATCTCTCGCATTCAGACTGAGCGAATACATGCAAAAAGACAAGGCAAGCTCCTGGAGCCTGGAGCAATTTCAGGTCCCGGAAAAGGAAGGCGAGAGCCGCTTTCACGATTTCGACCTGCACCTGGACCTGATGCACGGTATCGCTGATTCCGGTTTTCAGTACTGCACTCCCATTCAGGCTGAAGTACTGACCCACACCCTTGCTGGCGCCGACGCCATCGGCCGGGCCCAGACCGGCACCGGGAAAACCGCCGCCTTTCTGATCACCGTGATCAACGACCTGCTCAAGCACCCTATCGACGTGCAACGCTTTGCCGGTGAACCCCGAGCCCTGATCGTGGCTCCCACCCGGGAACTGGCCATGCAGATTGAAAAAGACGCCAAGGTTCTGGCCAAGCACACCGACCTGCAGGTAATGAGCGTGGTCGGCGGCATGAACTTCAATCGTCAGCAGGAACGCCTGCAAAACAAGCTGATTGATATTCTGGTCGCGACCCCCGGACGGTTGCTCGACTTCGCCAAACGCCGCGACCTGTGGCTCGACCGGGTAGAATTCCTGGTGCTGGACGAAGCCGATCGCATGCTGGACATGGGCTTTATCCCCGATGTGAAACGCATTGTCGGCATGACCCCGAAAAGCCAGTACCGCCAGACCCAACTTTTCTCGGCCACCTTCAACGACGATGTGATGAACCTGTCCCGTCGCTGGACCCAGGACGCGGAAGTAGTGGAGATCGAGCCCACCCAGGTCACCACCGATACCGTGGAACAGAAGGTCTACATCACCAATACCGACGACAAGTTCAAGCTGCTCTATAACCTGATCACCGGCATGAACATGGACAAGGTCATCGTGTTTGCCAACCGCCGGGATATTACCCGCCGGGTCAGCGACCGGCTGCACAAGAAAGGGCTGAAAGTCTCCCTGATTTCCGGCGACGTGCCGCAGACCCAGCGGAGCAAAACTCTGGAACGCTTCCGTGCCGGTGATCTGCAGGTACTGATCGCCACCGACGTGGCAGGCCGTGGCATCCACATCGACGGCGTCTCCCATGTGGTGAACTACAATCTGCCGGAAGACCCGGAAGATTACGTACACCGCATCGGCCGCACCGGCCGCGCCGGCGCCAGCGGCATGTCAATCAGCTTCGCCTGTGAAGACGACGCCTTCCTGCTGCCGGAACTGGAAAACGCCATCGGCATGAAGCTGGAATGCGAATACCCGCCCGCCGATCTGCTGGCCGAGAAAGAAACGGCTGCCCCAATGAAAGCGCCGGGCCACGACACCACGCAAAACGCAGAAAAGAAGGACTGACCATGGCAACGCGAATCAGCCCTACGGACGGAAAAACCCTGTTTGATCAGGGTGATACTCTGTTTGTCGATATCCGCGACCCTGCCAGCTTTGCCGCCGGACACCTGCAAGGTGCCGTGCATTTAAGTCAGGCCAACGTGGATCAGTTTCTGGCCAACACCGCACCTGATCATGCCCTGGTAGTGTATTGCTACCACGGCAACAGTAGTCAAAGCGCATCAGACTGGCTCGCAGAGCAAGGGTTCAGCAATGTCGTCAGCCTGGATGGCGGCTACGAGGTGTTTCGCCAGCAATTCCCGGAATGCCTGGAAGAAATGGCTTAAGCCTCGCGGGAAGCAACACGCAGCAGGCTACACGCCAAACCGGAAGGCACAGGGCGGAGATCACTCACTACACTCTCCGCCCGTTTCGCCCAAGCTCACTGGCTTCTTACTCTCTACAGCGTTCAGCGTGTTGCGTGAAGCGCCCCTAAAAACGATAGCCCACGCCGACCATGTAGACCCAAGGGTCAATTTCCACATCGATTTTATCCACCCGAGCGTCGTTCACATACAGCCGCGCTTCGGTATCGATATCGATATTCCAGACACTAGCATTGAGCAGCCAGTTTTCATTGATGAGGAAATCCGCCCCCACTTCCCAGGCAAAGCCCACGGAATTGCTCAACTTCACATCCACATCAGCGCCGCCCAGCAAAGGGCTCACTACTGCATCATCAATGCTGTCATCGAAAAACAGCGTGTAGTTCACCCCGGCTCCAAGATACCCGCGTACCGGACCCAACTGGGGAGCATAAAACTGCGCCAGCAACGTCGGTGGCAAATGGCTGGTTTCGCCAATCACCACCCCGCTGCCCCCGGTATCCAGAATAATGTCATGGGTGAACGGCGTTGCCCCGACCAATTCAACACCGATGCTGTCTGTCACCATATAAGCGAACGTCAGCCCCAACTGGGTATCATCGTCCACATCGACCTCTAGCCCGCCAACCACTGGCAATGCCGAATCGAAAGCATCACTGCTCACATCAGGAGCAACCTTGATGCCCCCCATGCGTACGATGAAATCGCCGGATTGATGAGCCATGACAGGCCCGGCCAACAAGACGGTGGACAACATCAACACACTTTTTCCCTGTCCGCGCAGTTTCATACCCTTCCCCTTATTCATTCAAAAACCCGGAGTGAATCCCCTGATGGGCCAACACGGCACCATTGAACGCCACATTCGGATACCAAGCATTGCGCTGCATCAATAAAAAATCAGGCGTCCGCCAAATGCTGTCGCGGTTCAAACTTGATACCAGGCCTCGCAGGCCTGCCCCCACACTGACTGCCAGACTGGATGTCCAGACATATTGGCGCCCCG
Organism: Alcanivorax sp. DG881; assembly: GCF_000155615.1. GTDB lineage: Bacteria > Pseudomonadota > Gammaproteobacteria > Pseudomonadales > Alcanivoracaceae > Alcanivorax. The sequence goes on from NZ_DS989915.1 coordinate 1,276,952, forward strand.
CTCGATTCAGAATAGGCGCCCCTACCTGTGCAACCTTGTGCATACTGACCAAACCGCATAAATTTTGACCAACGGTACAAAACATACCGCACGCCGATGCCGATCCACTCTGGTAGCAAACCGTACCCGGCATACACACCACCGCACTGCGTCTGTAACGTTTGCACTAGCGCCCCCGGCAGCAGTCTTCCCGGTTACATACAGCGTGGTGCGAATGCCGCAAGATAGCTTTCGGAGCCGTGTGCTCTACCGCGAAGCGGGGGTCTGCGTTCCATCGCCAGGCCCGGGATCTTCAATATCCAGAACCGAATAACAACGAGGTTGTATCACCATGTCCTCCAACACACTGGTCAGCGCCCTGCGCGATGCTCACAAGGCACATCTGAGCCAACAGCTTCAGGACCCGGAACACTGGCAGGGCCTCATGGCTCAAGCGAGCAACCTGCTCACTGACATTCCGCTCGGCAACCTGGTGGATCAAGACAGTCTTGTACAGGTCGTTGATCAGTGGCTGCAGGAAGCGCTCAGTGCCCGCGGATTGCAGGACGTCATCAACGACGTGAGCCTTGCCGTGTGGGACGCTGCTGAGCAGGATGACGCCACCATCGGTGAGCTGCTCCGCGAAGAACACTTCGAGGCCATTCTCGAACAGGTACTGAAGCTGCAAAGCCTGCGGGAAAAAGCTATCCACGCAGCCATGAACCATCCACTGGTCAGCGAAATGGTCAGTGAAATGCTCTATACCGGCATCAAGAATTTCCTGCTGGAAGAAAATGCGCTGGCGAAACTGCCCGGTGTTAGCAGCATGATGAAGATGGGCCGCAAGAGTGTGGTCGGCAAAGCCATGGGCGGCATGGAAGAATCCATTCGCACCTACCTGCAAAAGAATATTCGCGTCACCCTGAAAACCGGTGAGCAATGGCTGAACAAGCAATTAACCAACGAGCGAATTCAGCAACTGGCCCGCGATGGCTACCACCGCGTCGCCCCGCTTAAACCGGCAAATTACATGAAGATGGTGCCCGACGGCGCTGTGACGGAAGTGGTGGCGCAAAGTTGCGCGATTACCGATGAAAGTGCCCGTCTGGCCTACACCCGCCGTCTGGTCAGCGTGGGCATCCAGGCAGCCGTGGCATCGCTGATGGAGAAACCACTGAAAAGCGTCCTCGAGGGCATGCAGATCAGTGAAGAACGGATCCGCGAGATCGCTACACCGGCACTGGCCCGGGGCGCCAGTGTTCTGGTTGAACAAGGCGTACTGGAACCCTTTATCGAGTGGGTGCTGGACGATTTCTATCAGTCTGAGGCGTGCAGGAACATAATTAATAATGAATAGTTAACAATTAATAACTGACCCCAACCAGGTCATCTGGTTTTAAAAAAAGAGGCCGCACCCAAACAGGGCGCGGCCTCTTACATTTCAGGCTAAAGCTGAAGTGGCTCGCGAAGTTATTAATTGTAAATTCAGAGAAACGACTCTGCGTATTCCGCCAACTTGGACCTGGGCACCCCGTTCAGCTGCACCGAGCCACCATGCTCGAACCGTTTGAAGCGCTCGGTCATGTAAGTCAGCCCGGAACTGGTGGGCGACAGGTAAGGCGTGTCGATTTGTGCCAGGTTACCCAGGCACACCACCTTGGAACCTTCGCCTGCCCGGGTAATGATCGCCTTCATCTGATGGGGGGTCAGGTTCTGGCTCTCATCGATCAGGATCAGGGATTTCTGGAAACTGCGCCCTCGGATGTAATTCATCGCCTTGAACTGGATATTGGCGCGTTCTTTCACATACTGGATGCTCCCGGACGGATTCTCATCGTTCAGATGTAGCGCCTCGATATTGTCATTGATGGCCCCCAGCCACGGGTCCATTTTTTCCTCTTCCGTGCCGGGCAGAAAGCCATGATCTTCCGCCAGTGGTGGCGTGGAGCGGGTGGCAATAATCTTGTTGAAGCTCTTTTGCTCCACGGTCATTTCGATGGCCGCCGCCAGCGCCAGAATGGTTTTTCCTGACCCGGCCGCCCCGGTCAGCGTGACAATGTGCACATCCGGGTCCAGTAACATCTGCAGGGCAATAGCCTGCTGAATGTTCATCGGTTTCAGGCCCCAGGCTTCCTGCTCCATCAGGCTGTCCGCCTTGTAATGCCGAAGCGTCACCACCCCGTTTTCCACTGTCATAACCCGGCCGACAAACCCCTGTTCGTCAACGATATACTGATTGGGATAGACCTCTTCACCCAGAATTTCACTGACCAGCAAACCGTGGGACAAATGGTGCAGGGTGTCCACGCCCACCTGTTCCGTTTCCACCTGGGTGACCTGGTCCCAGAACGATCCGGGCACTTCAAAGTAACCCCGGGTCAGCTGCTTGATGTCTGACACCAATTGGTCGTTGTGGTAATCCTCCGACTCGATACCGCAAGCCCGCGCCTTGAGGCGCATATTGATGTCCTTGGTCACCAGAATATAGCGGCTATCCGGGAACTGCTCTTTCATGGCAAACACATCGTTGATGATGCGATTGTCATTCAGGTCACTGGGCAGCGGCGCAAAGGTCTTGTTCTGTTCCGCCATCAACACTGTCAAGGTGCCCTGGGGGGCATTATCTCCACCACGGGGAATGGGGATTCCTTCTTCCACCTGCTGCGGTGTCGCACTGCCCAGCACCTTGTCGATCTGTCGAATCGCGGCACGGCAATCCGCCGCCGTGTGTGATTTTCCACTCTTGAGCTTGTCCAGTTCCTCCAGCACCGTCATGGGAATCACGACCCGATGTTCCTCGAAATTCAGTAACGAGTTGGGATCGTGAATCAGCACATTGGTATCGATAACGTAGGTTTTTTTCTGGTCTTCTTCGAAGGTCGAACTGTCGTTCTGACTGGCGCTTGCGTGGTTGACGGAAAGGGTGTGGAGTCTGGCCGCGCGCTCTTCCATGCGTATCCCCTATACAGGTTAGACGGTACGGTTGCTTCGTTTTGGCGGCTGAGGCTTGACGTCAGATCTGGGACTGCGAGAGTGACGCCTGCGCCTGCCGCCACGGTTTAAGCCCTTTGGCGGTTCAGTTGCATTAAGCTTTTTCAGCTTTTGATCGCGATCACTCCCACAAAGGCGGGATTGGAATTACCATAACCCAGCTTTTCACAAACGATCAATAGTCCATTGCTCAATCTTTTGCCTCTCCTTGCGTTCACTGCGTGCAACGCGGTCCGGTGCAGTGTTGACCTGGCCGACATCGGCCCGGTATTTCCCGTGATAAAAACAGCCTGAGGCAGATACAATCACACCTTGGCCCCGCATACCGGCAAACAAACACCACAGAAGGAAATCCCATGTCGCTCAAACATCCCCAGGTCATGATGCCGCCGCCAGCCCTCTTTCTGGGCGGGCTGCTGATGGGATATGGGCTGGACCGTGCGCTGTCCCTTCCAGCGGTACACTTCACCGGCCAGCAATGGGTCACACTGGTGCTCGCGCTTATCGGGATCGGGCTTGCCGCCAGTGCGGTGATTCAGCTGCGCCGGGCCCACACCACACTGATGCCCCACCGGGCAGCCAATGCCCTGCTCACCGGCGGCGTGTTTTCGCTCAGCCGTAATCCCATCTACCTGGGCTTTGCCTGTCTGCATCTGGCCATGGCACTGGCTCAACACAGCACCGGCATGCTGGTGATGTGGGTGCCTGTCATCTGGGTTATCCAGCAACATGTGATCGCGGCGGAAGAAACGTTTCATGCCCAACAGTTTGGCGAGCAGTGGCAGGCATACAGGAAGAAGGTGCGGCGCTGGCTGTAAGCGCCTTATCGGCCTCACCGCGCATCGGACGCCATGGCAATTCAGATTTGAGCCATTCCACCGGGCCCAGCTTGCCATGCTGCAAACGCATATGACGCGAACCAAAATGGCCGGGCACCAAGGTGCTTGGACGCGTATCCAGAGGTAACCAGCCAAGACGACGATAGAGCTCGGCCACCAGCTCGGAACAGAACCAGCCACGCTGGTCTGGCCGGCGGGTAAACCCGGTCAGCACATCCAGCGCATTACAGAACACATAATTTTTATAGGGGCGATGCAGCAGTCGGCGCGCCATGCGGGCCACCATGCGCTGCTGGCGCTCCGACAGATTGGGCCCGTGCCGTCGACGTACCGCCACCGCCCCCGGGTAATCCCGGATTTTTCTGTGTAACGGAACCAGCGCCACACCGGCAATCGGGTGGCCGAGGGTCACATCCGGGGATTCACTGAGAGTAGTGGATTCCAGCACCAGCGGTTCCGGCTGACCAGGCAGGTGAAGCACCATGCCTATATGACTCCAGGGGCTGCGGGTAAATACCCGAATCACATCGCTGGTAAACCCCCGACCGGAAAACAGCAACAGATCACCGGTGCGCAATGTATCAACAGAATCGTGAGGCTGAATGTCTGGCTTGGCCACAGTCGCCCTTCCGTTGTGATGACATCCGGACGAAGCACTCCGCCCGTCATGCGATGAAACCCTTGCTCTTCACGCTAGAAACCCGTCATGACACTCTGCTGACAACACGATCACACTTTGGTGAAAGGGAAGAGATAGCCACAAACGTGAAGCTACAAGTGGCAACGCGGAGAATCCCGTTAGCCCCGGACCGTGCTGCCGCCTGAATCGCCCGCCGCTTCTATCGTCACATTTCTGTTATCCATTGCCGTTAAGGTGAGCGTCACCGTGGACGAAAGTGACCTATGGAAGAAAAGCTCTACCTGCTGCAACGCCACCTGCCGGAACTGCTGGAACTGGATGCATTGATCCGCCACGGGGAACGGCATTTACGCGTGACCACCGTGCATCAGGTGCCCATGGGTCAAATCTCCTTGCCAATTCATGTGATTGAGCTGGGCAGCCAATCGCCCAACGCACCGGTGATAGGTTTTTTCGGTGGCGTACACGGTGTGGAACGGATTGGCAGTCAGGTGTTGATGTCCTGGCTGCATAGCCTGATCCATCGCCTGCAATGGGATGACCAGCTTCACCGGCGCCTGGAAAAGGTACGCCTGGTTTTCATGCCCATGATCAATCCAGGCGGGATCTGGCGGCGCACCCGCAGCAACCCCAACGGGGTGGATCTGATGCGCAACGCCCCGATTGACGCCATGGGCAAGGCCCCCTTTCTGGTCGGCGGCCATCGCATCAGCCGGCATTTGCCCTGGTATCGGGGGAAAAGGGGTGAACCCATGGAGCCCGAGGCCCAGGCGGTAATCCGCACCGTGCGAGAAAAATTGTTTTCCTCACCATTCTCCATGAGCCTCGATTGTCACAGCGGCTTTGGCCGTCGGGACCGGGTCTGGTGTTGCTACGCGCGAAGCCACCGGCCGATCCCGCATATTGCCGAGGTATACCGGCTCAAACAGGTCTTCGAGCAAACCTACCCGAATCACCACCCCTACCTGATCGAGCCGCAGTCGATTAACTACACCACCCACGGAGATCTCTGGGATTACCTGTACGACGACGCCCAGGAACAGCAGCCGGATCACACCTTTCTGCCCTTCACCCTGGAAATGGGGTCCTGGCTCTGGGTGCGCAAGAACCCGCGCCAGATGCTGGATTTCTTCGGTTACTTCAACCCGATGATTAGCCACCGCCATCACCGGGTTCTGCGCCAGCATCTGCCCTTCTTCGAGTTCCTCACCGCCATGGCCAGCAACGCCGGTAACTGGTTGCCAACCCCGAAAGAGAAGCAACGCCTCACCCGCCAGGCCATTGAACACTGGTTCCGCCGCAGCGATACCTGATTTTCGCATCGTAACGGCCAGGTTGGCCCCACCCTTGCATTGACCCGGGCATACGCGGTGCCCAAGATTGGAGCACTTTGCGATTGGCCTAACCCATACAGGAAACACTTATGAAACGCCTTGCTTCTGCCTGCGTCATTCTGCTGGCCGGCTGCCAGCATCTCAGCTATCAGGCACCGGAGGGGGATAACACCGCCAGCGTCACCTTTACCGGTAACAATAATGCCGCCCAACCCTTGGTGTGCGTGCCCGGCAAGGGCTTTAAACCCACCGAATATGCTCTGGCCCAAAACCCGCTGGGCGGCGAAGCGCTCAATGATTTACTGGAGTCGCTGAAAAAGAGCCCGGAAGTCACCACCACCGTGGCTGCAGAACCTGCAACCCGCATCGGGGTGAGCTACGACCAGCGCCAAACCGATAAGAGCCGTGACCGTTGCCGCGTCGCGCTACAATTTAATCCGGTGGCCGGTCAGCACTATCAAGCCAGCTTCCACTATGAAAACGACCAGTGCGGGCTGTCACTGACCGAACAGGACGGGAAGCGCGTGGATGCGGTTCTCATCGACTGGCAATGCCCATAAATATCGCACCAATGCGGTGCGGCGCACTAATTTCGCCCACCGCATTCTTCTTTCTCACTTTATTACCGTTCTTTTATCACCACTCATAACCACCAACTCACTGTTTTATATAAATAAAAAATAGTTGGCACACTCTCTGCAACACTCTTATCGAGCCGATATGGCGGTGCGTCACTAACGCACACTGAACAAATTAGACTTGTTAAGAGGGTTGCACATGAAAAACGTATTGGGTCTGAAGAAAACCATCATTGCCTCTGCTATTGCCGCAGCCAGCGTGGTGGCCCCGTCTATCGCCATTGCTGAAGTTGGCGGGAGTCTGGGTATTTCCAACATGTACTTCTGGCGTGGTCAGGACATCTCTGCTGGTGGTGCACAAGTGTTTGGTAGCCTGGACTACGCACACTCATCCGGCTTGTACGCCGGCGTATGGGGCAGCTCTGAAACCGACACCACCGAATACGATCTTTATGCTGGCTACGGTAAAGAATTCGGCGATTTCAGTTTCGACATCTCCTACATCGACTACAACTACCCGAACGATACCGACAGCGACCTGGAAGAAGTCATTCTGGGTCTGGGTTTTGCCGGCCTGAGCGCTACCGGTTACTTCGGTGTGGGTGAAGTGGGTCACGGTGCCGATGCCGCCGACAACGAAAGCAACTACTTCACTCTGGGCTACAGCTACGACAAGTACGGCATTCTGGTCGGTACCTGGGACAACGAAGCTGAAGATTCCAACTACACCCACGTTGACCTGAGCTACGCCCTGACCGACGAGCTGAGCTTCACCGTGTCCAAAATCGTTTCCGCTGACGACTGTGCGATTGGGACAGGCGTCTATACCGCCACGGGCACCTGCATGGGCGACAGCGACGAAGTACCGGACGACACCCTGTTCGTTGTGTCCTACGCCTTCGCGATCTAAACACTGCAAAAAAACGGGCGACTCCGGTCGCCCACTGTTTACGCCGCAGGGCTCTCCCTGGTCCTCGCAAGCACGCAAGCAACCCTGCGGCGCTTTTTCCTTTCACGCTTGATGCTCAACACCCGATGCCTGACGCTTAAAAGCAAAGAGGGAGCGGTGTTACTCGCAGCATGAAGCTTCCCGCATTTTTTCTTCTAGCGTTCAAAATACACCACCAATGCATCATGGTCTGAAATCGGTGCCACACCCTGGCTGCCATACAGGCTGTCATAACGCCCCGCATTACCACGACTCACCGCAACCTTGCTAACAGAGGGCTTCAATCCGGGTGACACCCAGATGTGGTCCAGCGCTTGCGGGCGACAACGGTGGCGGAAACTGTAGCGTTCCTTTTCAGGCAAGAACGACCAGAGATTCAGCAAGCCCGATTGCTCAAACCGTTCATGGCTGTCGGAGAACCGGCCTTCATCCCACGTCGTATTGAAATCCCCCGCGACAATCAATGGCGAGGTCTGCATCGTTACCCAGTTGGCCAACAAGGCCGCCTGAGTCTGTCTTTTTTCATGAACCCAGGCTTTCTTCAAATTCCGCGCGCTACGCCAATGCACCACCACTACATTCGCAGCAAGCGGCGCTTCAAGCGCAACCACCAACGGTGGGCGTGCATACAGCGCGTGACCATGGAATTGCTGGCCTGAAAAAAGAGTGCTCACCGACCCAATATTGACCGGTGAGCGATACATTATTGCCACATCCATACCCGAAGGGTCATTACCCTCACGCAGCGCTGAACGATACCGGTAACCACGCTGCGACAACCGATCCGCCAGCCGATCCAGCACGGCCTGGTTTTCCACTTCCTGAAGCGCCAGAACATGCGGCGCGTTCAGGTCTTCAACAATAAAGCCCGCAACGGCATTTATCCGTGCCCTCAACAACACAGACGACACAGGGTCATCCAGCTCGCTGTTCTTGTGGTCATCGCGCAGGCGCCACAGATTCAGGGTTGCCAGCGCCCATGTCTGATCAGACGCAGCAGGCACACCACGGGCAGGCGCAAGCTGTGCACAATCGGCCGGGGCCAACAGCGGGGAAATAGTGAGGACAATCAGAATGAATAAACGCATGCAGGCAGTGTATGCGCGCCATCCGCTGCGTAACAGAGGCTCAAGCGAAGCGGATTAACGCAGGGCAACCACGCACTGACACAACGGCGATATCCGTCTAATTCATGTTCAAAAAAAACCCGCCGGAGAGGCGGGTCAAAAAACACATTCAGGGGCGATACACCACTTTTAACTGTGGTGAGACCTTGGTTTCATCCACGTAACCGATAAAGTTTCGATTACTGCCGACCAGCATGACCATTTCCCGGTCGCTGGACACTTCCCGGGGCGGCATACCTCGGCCGGTGAAAATCATTCTGGCCCAATAGCTTTTCATCTGCTCCGCGCTTTTGCCCATTACCCGCTGATAAAAGCCCGTGCGCTCAGCGCTTTGAGCCGGCAAATCCAACGGTTTCAAGGCAACGCCAGACGCCCGGCGAGTCAAACCATTAAATAACTGGCGTACTTCGTCCTGGGTCAGCATGGTCAATTCGCTACTGGCTGAAACCACCACAACCGGCTCGGCGTGCAGAGTGGCGGACAGGGTCAGGAGCAATGAAATTATCCATTTCTTCATTATCATTCTCCCTTAAAAGACCAGATCGGCGCTGAGACGCACAATGGTGGCATGATCATCTTCCATCTCCGCCCCCGGGTCGGTGACAAAGAACCCTGTGGTGGAAACCTCATCATCGGAGAAGTCGTAGTAGTAACTGAACTCCCCTTTCAGGGCGATGGAATCGGTGAGCGAGTAACGTAATCCTGCCGTCCAGCTTTTCTGCTGCTCGGCCAGGCCATCATTGATCGGGCCAGGCAAAGAGGAATCCAGATCACGGGGATCCACTTCCGCCCAGGTCACCAACGGCATCCACTTGCCCATATACTTGCCCAGGCTCACATAGGCACTTTGGCTGCTGGGGTACCAGTTACCAAAGTCCAGACGAGCCACCTCGCCAGACATGAACCAGCTACCGTCATCATATTGCAGGCCAAGGCCGGCAAAGTAGGTGTACACCTCGTCAAAGGACAGCCCCAATGCGGTAGCAGGAATCAGCGCATCCAGATCATCCTGCCCCACGGACACATCCGCCGCAGAGTAGGCCGCACGCACGGTCCAGTCACGCCAGCGGCTGGTCAGGTTCATGCCGGCGAGATCGTCAGCCTGGTATTGCGCATTGTTGGTACGCGGCCCGCCATCCACGGTGCTGGACCCCCAGAAACCGCTAAGCCGGTGGCTGACCGGGCCGGTATTGAAGCCCCAGGTCGCTTCCAGTGCCTCCATGGTTTTGATGGGCGCCAGCTGATACACCTCGGAAGGCAATGACACCCACGGATAGGCATAACCTACATCCACATACTGTGAGTGCAGATAAAACGGCGCCACAATACGCCCCGCCTTGACGCTGACGCTCTCGGTAACGTCGTAGTCCAGGTAGGCCCACTGCACTTCCGCATTGAAATCATCGGCACCGGAGGCAAACAGCTGGACAACCGCCTCGGCCTTGTCGGTGAGCTGGGCGTTAAACTGTACGCCGGCACGGGTAAGGGAATCATGGCTCCACTTATCACCGGAGCCATCGATGTAGCTGCCGTCGTCACCCAAGGTGGTGTCCGCCTCGGCACGGCTCATGCCGGCGGAGAGGAATCCGTTGATACGCAGCCGCTCGGGCTGTGTCAGGCTGCTTTCAACCTGTTGCTGTTCCAGCTTTTCAAGCCGCTGCTGGTAATCACGCAGCGTCTGCTCCACGTCGCTTTCAGCAGCAATCGCCCATAAAGGGCTGATGCCCAGCGACGCACCGAGCACGACAGATAATGCCTTTCCCATAGTTCCCCCACAGAAACTTCGTCTTTTTCATTAAAGTTTAACTAAGACGAAAGGATGGCATTATCCGTGATTGTGATCGGGAATCAAGAGTCCGAGGGCGCTTCACGCAAAACCGGCAACCCGGCACAAATCGCCTCCCCCTCAGCCTGTGTCAGGCAGACCGTGACCGACTCCCCAGGCTGCGGAACCCGCTGCAGTTTCATCAACATCAAATGGTCGCCGCCCGGCAAAAAGGAAAACGATTCCCCCGGCGCCAACATGACATGGTGGAGATGGCCCATTTTGCGCGTCCCGTCATCCAGGGTTTTCATGCTGTGCAGCATGGCATGGCCGGCGATTTCACTACGGGCGCCGGTAATGTTGACGCTGGTATCGCCCTCATTGGTCACCGTCAGGTACCCGGCCATGGTCGGCGATACCGGCGGCACCGCCCGCAGCCAGCCATCGCTGATACGTACATCCGCGCTGGCAACGCCGGCGCACAACGCGACAGCCAGTGCCACGCCCTGACAAACGGGCTTACAAAAGCGATTCAACATCCGTTACCACCTCGTCAATCTTGAAATCCGCCGGATACAACTTGCGCACGCGCGCCTGCTCATCCAGCAGGTAAATATAATCACTATGGGTAAACAGGTAGCCCTGCTCCCCGGCCTCCTGATCCTTGATAAAGACCACACCGTACTGCTCGGCCACGGCTCGAATCTGCTCCAGGCTGCCCGTCAGGCCAATCATATCCGCCTTGAACCAGGGCAGATATTCCTTCAGATGGGCAGCCGTGTCCCGCTCAGGATCAAAGGTAATGAACACCGGTTGTACCTGATCGGCCACCCCTTCTTCTTCCAGATGACGGTAAACCTGAGCCACCTGGGCCAGCACCGCCGGGCAAATGTCCGGGCAATGGGTGTAGCCAAAGAACAGAATCGATACCTGGCCCTTCAATTTTTCCGCCGAAAAAGGCTCCCCATTCTGGTCTGTCAGGGTGAAATCGCCCCCCAGCCGCGTATTCACTGGCAGGTCGCTTTCCTGCTTGCCACAGCCGGCCAGCACCAACGCTGCCAGCAATGGCAGCACATACAGCAGTTTTCGCATGAATTCTCCGGTTCGCAGTTTGCAGCAGTCAGCGGTATAATCCGCGCCCATTTTCACTCTATTTGACGGTTAGGCAACCCATGGCACGTAAGCTGTTTATCCAGACCCACGGCTGCCAGATGAACGAGTACGATTCTACCCGCATGGTGGACCTGCTCGAATCCAGCCACGGCCTGGAGTCCACCGACAACCCGGAAGAAGCGGATGTGCTGCTTCTCAACACCTGCTCTATCCGGGAAAAAGCCCAGGAAAAGGTCTTCCACCAGCTGGGCCGCTGGAAAAAGCTGAAAGACGCCAAACCCGACATGATTATCGGCGTGGGCGGCTGTGTGGCCAGCCAGGAAGGCGATGCCATCCGCGACCGTGCGCCCTATGTGGACGTGGTATTTGGTCCTCAAACCCTGCACCGCCTGCCCGGCCTGATTACCCAGGCCGCCAGCACCCGCGAGCTGGCCATTGATGTGACCTTCCCGGAAATCGAAAAGTTCGACAACCTTCCGGAACCCAGCGTAGACGGCCCCTCCGCTTTCGTTTCCATCATGGAGGGCTGCTCCAAGTACTGTACGTTCTGCGTGGTGCCTTACACCCGCGGCGAAGAAGTCAGCCGTCCGGTCCAGCCGGTGCTCAGTGAAATCCAGCACCTGGCAGACATGGGCGTGCGCGAGGTCAACCTGCTGGGCCAGAACGTGAATGCCTACCAGGGCGTGGGCGCCGATGGCGATACGCTGGATCTGGCCGACCTGATCCGCCTGATCCGTGACATCGACGGCATCGATCGCATTCGCTACACCACCAGCCACCCGGTGGAATTCTCCGATGCGCTGATTCAGGTGTACGAAGACGTGCCGGAACTGGTCAGCCACCTGCACTTGCCGGTGCAATCCGGCTCCGACCGCATTCTCGCCATGATGAAGCGCAACCACATGGTGCTTGAGTACAAGAGCAAACTACGCAAGCTCAAGCGCATCCGTCCGGACATCTCCTTCAGCTCGGATTTCATTATCGGCTTCCCCGGCGAAACCGACCGGGACTTCGAAGACACCATGGACCTGATCCATGATATCGGCTTCGACATGTCCTTCAGCTTCATCTACAGCGCCCGCCCCGGCACCCCGGCGGCGGACCTGCCCGATGATGTGGACATGGACGTGAAAAAGCAGCGCCTGGCGATTCTCCAGCAGCGCATCAACCAGAACGCCCAGGACATCTCCCGCAAAATGGTGGGCAGCACCCAGCGCATTCTGGTGGATGGCTTCTCCAAAAAGGACCCGGGCCAGCTCAAGGGCCGCACCGAAAACAACCGGGTGGTGAACTTCCAGTGCGACGACACCGACCTGATCGGCCAATTCGTGGATGTGACCATTGCCCAGGCGTACAGCAATTCCCTGCTGGGCACCGACCCGCGCAACCCGGGCTAGCCCGGGCCTTGCCGGGCTCATATCGTTATAGCGATTCGTTCCATCCGAACAGCTTTTAATTGGCGCTTGGTTATATAGACTTGAACCTCATTCGTGCTGACCAACGCTGATCTATTTGTGAGGACAAACCATGCGTGTGTGGATTTCCGCCCTGCTGCTGGCCATCGCCGGCACCGCCAGTGCCCAGCAGACCCTGCTGAACAGCTCCTACGATATCGCCCGTGAACTGTTTGCCGCGGTGAACCCCAAGTTCCAGGCCCACTGGCAGGAAATGACCGGCGAAGAGGTCTCCATTAAGCAGTCCCACTCCGGTTCCTCCAAACAGGCCCGCGCCATCCTGCAGGGCCTGAAAGCCGACGTGGTGACCTTTAACCAGGTGACCGACGTCAACGTGCTGCACGACAAGGGCAACCTGATCCCGGCGGACTGGAACACCCGCCTGCCCAACAACTCCAGCCCCTACTATTCCACCACCGCTTTCCTGGTGCGCAAGGGCAACCCGAAGAACATTCAGGGCTGGGCCGACCTGGCGAAAGAAGACGTCAGCGTGGTATTCCCCAACCCGAAGACCTCCGGCAACGGCCGCTACACCTACCTGGCCGCCTGGATGGCCACCAGTGATCGTCTGGACGGGAATGAAGACAAGATTCGCGACTACATGGCCCACTTTCTTGCCAACGTAGCGGTATTCGATTCCGGTGGGCGCGCGGCCACCGTCACCTTTGCCGAGCGTGAGATCGGCGATGTGCTGATCAGCTTCGAGTCCGAGGTGAACAACATCCGCAAACAGTACGGCAGCGATGACTACGATGTGGTGGTCCCGAAAACCTCCGTGCTCGCCGAATTTCCGGTCACCGTGGTGGACAAGGTGGTGGACCAGAAAGGTACCCGCAAAGTGGCCACCGAGTACCTGAACTTCCTGTACAGCGAAGATATCCAGCGCCTGCTGGCCGGCTTCAACTACCGGGTACATAACGATACCGTGGTAAAGGAAACCGCCGACCAGTTTCCCCCGGTGAAGCTGCTGGAAGTGGCGGACTATTTCGGCTCCTGGGCGGATGCCCAGAAGACCCACTTTGCCTCTGGTGGTGAGCTGGATCGCTTGCAAGCCAAGGCCCGGAGCCTGCGCTAAACCGCGCCAATAGACAGTGCCCCTACTGCGAACCCAACACTCCGTTTTACCCGGCTTCACGCTCAGCTTCGCGCTGAGCGTGTTGTTTATCTGTCTGGTGATTCTGGTGCCCCTGTCCGGGCTCGCCATCCATGTTTCACAGATGAGCTGGGCTCAATACTGGGGTGTGATTACCGACCCCCGCTCACTGGCCAGCTTCCGCGTGACCCTGCTGGCCGCCGCCGGCGCCAGCGGTATCAACGCCGTGGTCGGCCTGCTGCTGGCCTGGGTGATTACCCGCTACCGCTTCCCCGGCCGACGCCTGATGGATGCGCTGGTGGACCTGCCGTTCGCCCTGCCCACCGCCGTGGCCGGGCTGACGCTGTCGGCCCTGTTTGCCGCCAACGGCTGGCTGGGACAATGGTTTGAAGCCATCGGCATCAGCGTCGCCTACACGCCCCTGGGCATCATGATCGCCATGAGTTTCACCAGCCTGCCCTTCGTGGTGCGGGCCGTGCAGCCGGTGCTCGAAGACCTGACGCCCGACGTGGAAGAAGCCGCCGCCACCCTGGGCGCCACACCCATGGCCACCTTTACCCGGGTGATTCTGGCGCAGCTGATGCCGGCACTACTCACCGGCACTGCCCTGGCCTTTACCCGCAGCCTGGGTGAATACGGTGCGGTGATTTTTATCGCCGGCAATATGCCCTTCGAAACCGAGATCCTCTCGCTGCTGGTCAACATCCGCCTGGATGAGTTCGACTACGCCGCCGCCAGCGCACTGGCCTCGGTGATCCTGATTGCCTCGCTGGTACTGCTCTTTGGTATCCAGCTGGTGCAATCCCGTCTGACCCGTCGCTGGAAGGGGCACTGACCATGCATGAACGCCCCCGCCACTGGCACCAGTGGCTTCTCATCATGGCCGCCTTTGCTGCGGTCGCCATCTTGCTGGTGATGCCACTGGCGCTGATTTTCACCGAAGCCTTCAGCCAGGGCTGGGCCATGGTGCAGCAGAACCTGACCAACCCGGACATGCTCGGCGCCATCAAGCTGACCCTGATCGTCGCGCTAATCACCGTGCCAGTGAACCTGCTGTTCGGCATTCTGCTGGCTTGGTGCGTTACCCGTTACGAGTTCCGCGGCCGCAAACTGCTAAGTACCCTTATCGACATCCCCTTCGCCATGAGCCCGGTGGTCGCCGGGCTATGTTATCTAGTGGTGTACGGGGCCCAGAGCGTGGTGGGCAACTGGTTCAGCGGCATGGGCGTGCAGCTCATGTTCGCCCTGCCCGGCATGGTCATGGTCACCGTTTTTGTTACCTGCCCCTATGTGGCACGGGTGCTGATTCCGTTAATGGAGTCCCAGGGCCAGCACGAAGAAGAAGCAGCCATCATTCTTGGCGCCTCCGGCTGGCAGGCTTTCTGGTATGTCACCCTGCCGAAGATCCGCTGGGCGCTGCTGTACGGGGTGGTACTCACCAACGCCCGGGCGGTGGGTGAATTCGGCGCGGTGAGCGTGGTCTCCGGCCTGATTCGCGGGCAGACCCTGACCCTGCCTTTGCTGGTGCAGATGTGGAATCAGGACTACAACACCGTGGGCGCCTTTACCGCGGCCGGCCTGCTGGCCGCCATGGCGCTGGTCACCCTGCTGCTGAAAACCGTGCTGGAATGGGCCACACAGCACAACACGGACAATGCCACTGAACAGAAAACCGAACAGGACACCCCATGAGCATTCGTGTCGAACAGATTCAAAAGCGTTTCGGCGATTTCACCGCGCTGGACGACATCAATCTGGATGTTCAGGAAGGCCAGCTGGTCGGCCTGCTCGGCCCCTCCGGTTCTGGCAAGACCACCCTGCTGCGCATCATCGCCGGGCTGGAAAAAGCCGACCAGGGTAAGGTCCTTTTCCACGGCAAGGACGTCACCAACCTGGACGTTCGCAAGCGCAAAGTCGGCTTTGTGTTTCAGCAATATGCCCTGTTCCGCCACCTGACCGTCGCCGACAACGTGGCCTTTGGCCTGCGCATGCTGCCGCGCAAGGAACGCCCCGCCCGCTCGGCGATCCGCCAGCGGGTCAATGAACTGCTGGATCTGGTCCAGCTTGGCCACCTGGCCGGTCGCTACCCGGCACAATTATCCGGCGGCCAGAAACAGCGCGTGGCACTGGCCCGGGCACTGGCCCTGAAACCGGACGTGTTGTTGCTGGACGAACCCTTTGGGGCTCTGGATGCGAAAGTGCGCAAGGAGCTGCGCCGCTGGCTGCGTCATCTGCACGAGCAGATTTCGGTCACCAGCATCTTCGTGACCCACGACCAGGAAGAAGCCATGGAAGTGTCGGACCAGGTGGTGGTGATGAGCCAGGGACGCATCGAACAAATGGCCTCACCGCTCACCGTCTACGAGCAACCGGCCAGCCGTTTCGTGTTCGATTTCCTGGGACACATCAATGCACTGAAGGGGCACTACGACGGCCGTAGCTGGCAAGCGGGCAACGCGCAACTGCGCCTTACCACCGAAGGCGCCTGCCCGGATGGTGAGCTCACCCTTTACCTGCGCCCCCACGAGGCGGACTTGAGCAAAACCCCCAGTGACAGCGCCAACCTGCCCGTCAAACTGGGCGCACGCAGCGTGTTTGGCGGCACGGTAACACTGGAACTGGAAGCACTGGGCTGGCCAGCGGAGGTGATGGAAGTAGAACTGAGCCGGGACGCCTGGCAAGCGCTGAATGCACAACCGGGAGATACCCTGTTTGTGCATCCGCGCCAATTACAGACCGTCACCTGCGACGGCAATCTGGGGCCCCGGGTCACACCTGCCTGACCCGACGCCCCGCTTCAGCAGCCTGGCCTCAGCGTATGCTGCCTCTGCCCAGGCCATCCTCTTCAGAAGGTGCCAGGTAATCTGGCAACAACACCACGGACTCCGGTTTGGTCTGCGCATAACTGGCATCCGGTGTCACATCGCCGCCCGGGCTGGACAGGATGTTATCGAAGCGCAGCACCTGATCCTGGGATTTTTCCGCCACGTACAGGCTGCTGCCATCGAAGGCGATATCCACCGGGTTGCCCAGCTGGGTATTGCCCACGGTGGTGCCATCACCATTATCAATGCTAACCGCCACATCGGTATTGCCATCCGCACGGTCCGCTTTCTCGATCACATACAGCTTGCCATCGGTGCCCACCGCGCCGCTGCCCACATCGGAAACGATCAGGGTTTTGCGATCCGCCACATAGACAATGCCATGCAGGTTGGTCGGCGCCGCAATGGCACTGCCACCGATGGTCGGGGTGATGATCCGGTCCGGATCTTCCGCCCCCTGGTTGGCCAGATAATCATCGAACACCGCAACCGTGCCATCGGTCAGCGCCACAAAGAGCTGATCGCCCTTGGGGTGGTAATCCAGATCCCAGGGCGCCACTGCCAGGGAGGTGGTGAACAGCGGAGGCGCATCTGCACCCGACTGGGCACCAAAGACTTTCACCGCCGGGTCACCGTTATCGGTGATCAGCAGCAGCCCGGCTTCGTCCGCCACATCAAAGCCTTTCGGGCTGACCAGCGTAGTTGCCGCCCCGGACACAATGCGGTCGCGGCTCAGCGAAAACATCTCGCCGTCACGCTCCGTTCCAAGACGGTTCACCACCACAATGCGGCCGTCCAGGTTGGCGCCATCATCGGCGGTCAGGTAGACATCGCCCAGTTGGTTAACGCTGACGCTTTCCAGTGACTCGCCCACGGTGAAGTCCCGTTGCACGGTGGTCAGGTCGGTATCCAGCACCACCACATCCGGGTCACCCGCCAACGGCGCATTGCTGGACACCAGCACGCCATCGATCGTGGTGTCGCTGTCATCGATATCCGAGACATCCGCTTCCAGGCGTGGCGTCGTGATGCGCACCAGCGATTCCGGCTTCACCGATGCCACCGTGCGATTGGGCGCCACATCGCCGGACTGGCCCGCAAAAATATTGTTGTAGACCAGAATGGCGTCGTTGGATTTCTCGGCAATAAACGCCTTGTTGCCTTCCAGAATCAGATCCACCGGATTACCCAGCATGGTGGCCGGCCCTGCCAGTGTGCGATCCGGGGTCACCATGCCAGAAGCGGAGCTGGCGTTGCTGATCACATAGACCTTGCCATCATCGGCCACCGCCGCATCCCCCACATCGGTGACTACCAGGGTGTCGGTATCCGCGCGGTAGGCAATCCCGTGAATGTTGGAAATGCTGACGCCGTCGCCTGGCGTAATGGTTCGCGCGGCGCTGGCGTCAAATCCACCCGCCACATAGTTATCCACCACCAGGATGGTGCCGTTGGTCATGGCCAGGAACAGAATATCCTGGGTTTCGTTATAGGCCAGATCCCAGCAGTTGGCAGGGAGCGCGGTGGAGGCCAACGGCTGGGCCATGTCCCCCGCCGCGGTGCCAAACACTTCAATACTGTTACCGCCCACATTGGCGGCGAACAACAGGCCCGCCTCATGAGCCACGGCAATTCCTTTCACCGTAGCGGAACCGGGCGCATCGATATCACGCTCCAGCGCCGGATCAGTGAGGCTGCCGTCTTCTCGCTGGGCCGCAAGGTGAATGGTTTGGAAGGTGCTGGGCGTCGCCGTGTCATCGGCCACATACAGATTGCCCAGCAGATCCTGCGCCATGCCTTCGTTGCCACCGGATGAAAAATTCGCTTCCACGTTCAGCGCCGGGTCCAGTCGATCGATTTGTCCCCGGTTGGTCGGGCCATTGAGCATCACCAGAATAGGGGCTGATCGAGCTGAAGGCGGTGTGACGCTATTATTACTGCTACTGTCACCCCCGCAAGCGGCCAGACCCACTGCCGCCGCCAGCGCGGTGAAACCAAGGTTACGATACGTGCCGATGTTCATCCTGTTACTCCCTTTCCATCCATTGATAACAACCCATCGAACCACTGAAACCCTC
>NZ_DS989915.1:1296001-1390107 GCF_000155615.1 Alcanivorax sp. DG881
CCTGGCCGGGGACGCCGACGCCGTGGATGCGGCCGGGGCCATTCTCAGCGAACTCTACGAACAAACCCGCGACGGCACCGAGCTGACACCGGAAATGGTGCACCTGCATCTGCAACAGTCCAACGTGGCTGACCAGGCCGATAACGCCCGCGCAGACAACACCGTGCCGTTTCCCAGCGACGACATGCTGATCCGCACCAAGCGGGTACGCATCAAGCCCCGCGGCACGCACCAGCGCGAGTACGTCAAACAGATCCGCAAGCACGACATCAATTTCGGCGTGGGCCCGGCAGGTACCGGCAAGACCTGGCTGGCCGTGGCCTGCGCAGTGGATGCCCTGGAGAAAGCCGAGATTCAGCGCATTCTGCTGGTGCGCCCGGCGGTGGAAGCCGGTGAAAAACTGGGCTTTCTGCCCGGCGACCTGGCGGAAAAAATCGATCCCTATCTGCGCCCGCTTTACGATGCGCTTTACGAAATGATCGGTTTCGAAAAAGTGGCCAAGCTGATGGACAGAATGGTCATCGAAGTCGCGCCGCTGGCGTACATGCGCGGGCGCACCCTGAACAACAGCTTCGTGATTCTGGATGAAGCCCAGAACACCACGCCGGAACAGATGAAAATGTTCCTCACCCGGATCGGTTTCGGCACGCGCGCAGTGATTACCGGCGACGTGACCCAGGTGGACCTGCCCCGCCATCAACGCTCCGGGCTGGTTAACACACTGGAAGTGCTGGACGGGGTCAACGGCATCGGGGTAACCCGATTCGATAGCCGCGACGTGGTCCGCCACCCGCTGGTTCAACGCATTGTAGAGGCCTACGACCGTCATGAACGGGATACCGACACCGACCGTTGATATCCAGTGGGCCAGCGATGCCCCGGACGCCCCCGACGAACCCCATTTATGTGAATGGGTGCGCCATGCGGCCATTGCCGCCGGTGGCGTGGTGGGCGACATCACCCTGCGTATCGTCGATGAAGACGAGATTCGCACCCTCAACCGCGACTACCGCGACAAGGACGCCACCACCAATGTGCTGTCCTTTCCTTTTGACATGCCCGAAGGGCTGCCGGAAGGCGCAGTAGAACCGCTGCTGGGGGATATCATTATCTGCGACGCGGTGGTGTGCCGCGAAGCCAGCGAACAACACAAACCACTGGATGCCCACTGGGCACACATGGTCACCCACGGTGTGCTGCACCTGCTGGGTTATGATCATATTGACGATGACGATGCACTCGTCATGGAAACCCTGGAAATCCGCGCCCTTGGCGAGCTGGGTTTTCCTGATCCTTACAGCCCTGCCCACGACGAAGGCCAGGCGCCACCTGAAAACACGGAGTTTAACCCCTGATGTCGGACGATTTTTCGGATAACGGTACCAGCCGAAGTTGGTTGGAGCGTGTCGGCCAGTTTTTCTCACCCACTCCGGGAGACCGGAGCGAACTACTGGAACTGATGCGCTCCATGCGCGACACCCACATCATCGACGGCGACACCCTGGGCATCATCGAAGGCGCCATCTGCGTGGCAGACATGCAGGTGCGTGAGATCATGATTCCCCGTTCGCAAATGGTCAGCATCAAGGCCAGCTCCGACCCACGGGATTTTTTGCCCACCATTATCGACTGCGCCCATTCCCGCTTTCCGGTACTCGGCGACGACCCGGATGAAGTCATTGGCATCCTGCTCGCCAAGGATCTGCTACCGTTAATCCTTGATCCCGCCCGTATGGAGCGTTTTGCGATCAAAGATCACATCCGTTCGGCTATGGTAGTGCCAGAATCAAAACGTCTGGATTCATTGCTGCGCGAATTTCGTATCAGCCGTAACCACATGGCCATCGTGGTCAACGAATACGGCGGCGTGGCCGGGCTGGTCACCATCGAAGACGTGCTGGAACAGATCGTCGGCGAAATCGAAGACGAACACGATATCGAAGAAGACGACTACCTGATCAAGGATCTGGACAACAACGAGTACACCGTCAAGGCACTGACGCCCATCGACGACTTCAACGAACACTTCCACTGCCAGCTCAGTGATGAAGAATTCGACACCATCGGGGGACTGGTGATGCAGAAGTTCGGGCGCCTGCCAGGCCGTGATGAAAGCATCACCCTGGAAGGCTTCCGCGTCACCGTGCTCAGCGCTGACGGCCGCACGATACGACTGTTACGAGTGACACCGCCGGGGGATAACGACAATGACCACACCGATCACGGAGCAGACAACACCTGATCCCGCCCCGGCTGCCTGGCGCTCTGCGCCCTGGGTAATGGCCTGCCTGGCCATTGCCCTGCTCGCTGGCCCGTTACTCAATAGCGCCAACAACACCCAACCCGTTCTGAACTGGTATCAAAGCAGTGGCCTGAAAGCCCTGGAGTGGGACAACTACCTTTCCTGGCTTCGCTTCAATAACCAAAGTGCCCTGTCACAACGGCTGGAACAAAACGCTGACATGGACGCCCATGCCTACGGCGCCGCCCTGTTCGCCGACGACTTCGTGACCGACAGCAAACGCCGCGCCCGGGATTTCTGGTCCGCTGCAGAAATCGAACAATGGAATCGCCTGCGCGAACAAATCCCCACACAGGTAACGACCAGCAACCTGTATCGCTGGGGCCTGCCGGACAACTCGCCGCGCCCGGCCCGTTTCTTTACCGCCCCCTTCACCGGCGCTTCGCTCTGGCTGACCCTGGCCAGCCTGCTGTTATTGGTGCCGCTGGCCCCCACCCTGGAACACCGCCTCGGCCACGGCCGGGTATTCGCCCTGTGGATTCTCGGGTGCCTGCTCAGTGGTTTTGGTTACCTGTTGTTGGCGAGCCCAGGGCAGACTCCTTTCCACGGCGCCACGGCGCCCCTGCTGGTCTGGTTCGGTGCCTTCTTCGGCCTGCAGAGCGGTGCGCTATCGCTGCCGGTCTGGCATCCCAAACACAAACGCTGGCAGCGTCTGTCAGTGTCGCCCTACACCCTGCTGCCCCTGCCCGTGGCAGCCCTCGCTGCCCTTGCCCTGTTCAGCAATCCACTGCTCGCCAACCTCAGCGCCGGCCTCACAGCGTTTATCGGTGGCCTGTTGCTGGTCCAGATCATGCGCCCACAACCTGTCGAGACAGAGCAGGAAAGGCATCACACCCGGGACCCGCAGCAACTGTCCTCGCTAACTCGGGGCTGGGACGCGTTGGGGCAACTGAACGGCGACGCCGCCAGCGCCGCCTTCGGGCAAGTCCTTGCCAGCGAGCCGGATCACTTCGACGCGCTCACCGGGCAATTCACCGCGCAACAATTGCTAAACGATAACGTCGCCTGGACCGCCACCGCCCAGCAACTGTTCAGCCACCCGGCAACCGATAAAGGCCAGGCCACCCAGGTGGCACAATGCTGGCAGCAGTACCAGCAACGCGGTGGTGCGCCGCTGCCTGCCGTCATCGGCTGGCCGCTCTTGCGCACATTGACGCGGGCGGGGGAGTTTCAGCAGGCAGAAAAGCTGGCGCGGGAACTGGATGAGCATGCGCTCAAGGCAGACGCCATCGCTCAGCTGCGTGACGCCTTGATTCAGGAAGGACTGGCGCACCGGGCAAAGGCGCTGTCGTGATGAACGCTGGACGCTAACGCCTTACCTCTTACCTCTTACCTCTTACGCCCAGGCATCCCGGCACTCCGCCACTTTCTGGCGCAACCGGGCATCGCGGCAA
Organism: Alcanivorax sp. DG881; assembly: GCF_000155615.1. Taxonomy (GTDB): domain Bacteria; phylum Pseudomonadota; class Gammaproteobacteria; order Pseudomonadales; family Alcanivoracaceae; genus Alcanivorax. The sequence continues at coordinate 1,299,698 of NZ_DS989915.1, forward strand.
TGGCTTTCCACAAATCGCAGGTACTGCTCGGCCTTGCCAGCCAGCCCGAACTGTTCGGCCAGCACTTTCGCCAATAACAGGTAAGCCTCACCCAGATCGGCAAAATCCGGGTGTTTGTCGTGCAGATCCTTCAGCAAACCCACCGCCAGCTTGGGCTCGCGTTCGTAGATGCCTTCCGCCAACGCCAGCCGTAACATCGGGGCGCCGGGCAACCATTGCGGGTCACGTTTTCGTTGCCGGGCAACCAGCGCCAGTGCCTCACTCCAGGCGTCTGCACGGATCAGCACGTCCAGATAGGGCTCCACCAGGGCAGCCCGCTCTTCGTCCTTCCCCAGCACCGCCAGCAACCGGTCGTGATGATGCCAGTCACCCACTGTGGCTTTCTTCGTCTTGATAACTTTCGCCGTTGTCAGCAGCACCTTGTCGAACCGGCCCGCACACAGCTGCGTGCGTTGGCGGCGCTCGGCCAACGGCTGGGTGACACGCCGACCTCCCTGGTTCAGCCCCCACAACCGACCATGACGGGCAGCGATATCACCACACAGGCCCGCCAGCACCAGCCACCACCAGCCTGCCAGCAACCCGGCCAGTCCCTGCACCAGTGGCAACGGCAACACATCCATGGCCACGGCAATCAACACCACCACCAGCACACTGCCCAGCGACGCAAATCCGGCCGCCACCCCGTAATCGCGGGGCGCGGAAATCACATACGTCGGCGCCGCTGCATAGGCACCGGGGGCTGCCCCTTTTACCAATACCGCCAGCCACAGGGCGGGCACCAGCAACATGCCGAGCCCTCCCACCAGCAAACCAGCGGGTATCGATACCGCCACCACCAGGAAGCCCGCCAGGCCGATGACCAGCAGCGCGGGTAACGCCTGCCACAGAGCACTTTGCCACGCCGTGCTCTCGCCCAGACAGTCCCAGCCAGGCAAGGCCACCCTGCGACTTTTGCGAGGACCGGCCCGCAATGCCATCAACGCGGCGGAAAATGCAAAGGTCGGCAACCCGGCAAGCAAAGCCACCGGCACCATCATCCACAATGGCGGCAACAGCGCCGCCAGCACCGCCCAGATCGCCAACAGGGGCAGTAACGGCAAGGCAAACGGCAGCTGCAAATAATGGTCCAGCCGTTGCCACAAGGGGCCGACCTGATCCTGCCCTATGGGGGCAAGATCGTGATTGCACAGCAAACAACGGGCCTCCATACGGTGGTCCTCATCGCCATCCACACATTGCTGACACAGATGCAGCCCATCATGGGCGCAATACCACAGCGCCTCCGTTCCCGGATGGTACTTGCATGGGTGTTTCACTATGATGCCCCCAGACTTGTCATTCCGGTTTAACCGGTTATTTTGCCTGCTACTTTATTCGTATTATTGCATCGACTCTAGTCCAAACCGCCAGGCGGCCTGCTCGCCAGCATGAAACGAGGAACCCCATGCGAGATCGTCTGTTGGCCTTGATTGCCGGCCTGCTTTTTCCCCTTGCCTTCGCTCCCTATGATCTCTGGCCACTGCTGTTTGTCAGCATCGGCGCCGGCTACTGGTGCCAGCAGCGAGCCGGTTCTGCCCGCGAAGCATTGTTGCGCGGCTGGCTGTACGGTCTCGGCATGTTCGCTTTCGGCATTTCCTGGGTGCATGTTTCCATGCACGACTACGGCTTTATGCCGCTGTGGATGGCCATCCCGTTCACCGGTATCTTCGCTGCCTTTCTGGCCCTGTTTTACGGGCTCACTTTTTATGCCAGCTGGCGGCTGGGGCGTTCGGCGCTGGCATTTGCCGGTAGCTGGCTGTTACTGGACTGGGTACGCGGCGTTTTCCTCACCGGCTTCCCCTGGCTGTATGCGGGCTATGCCCTGATCGATACGCCCTTTGCTCCGCTGGCCCCCATCGGCGGGGTATGGCTGCTCACGCTCACCACCGTGCTGGTCAGCGCCAGCCTGGTTCGCCCGGCAAACGGCCGGCGGGCATGGCACACCAGCCTGGCCGCGGCCTGCGCCCTGCTGGTGCTCACCGCCGTCTCTCACACGCTCACGTTCACCCAAGCCAGTGGCCCGGCCCAGAAAGTCGCGCTGGTGCAGGGCAACATTCCCCAGGACATCAAATGGCAGCTGTCCATGCGTGAGCGGACCCAGCAGATCTATCAGGATCTGACTCAGGATATTCCTGCTGACACCCTGGTGATCTGGCCGGAATCCGCACTCACCGATTTCTACCAGAACGTGTCCGGGTTCGTTGAGCAGGAAGGGCAACAGCTTGCCGAGCGGCACGGCGGGTTTATCACCGGTGTGCCCTGGCGCACGGTCAACGATAGTGGCGTGACCTACCACAACAGCATTGCCTCGATCCCGCTTGATGCCGGCGACGGCAACCCGCGCGTCTACCACAAACAGAAGCTGGTCCCGTTCGGCGAATATGTGCCCATGCAGTCGCTGATCCGCGGGCTGATTCCGTTCTTTGATTTGCCCATGTCCGGTTTTACGCCCGGCAGCCCAACGCAACCGAATCTGACCGCCCTGGGCCACACCGTGGCGCCGTTCATTTGCTACGAAATTCTCTACCCGGAACAGGTGGCCACCCGCAGCCACGATGCCGATGTGCTGCTGACCATCAGTAACGATGCCTGGTTCGGCACTTCCGCCGGCCCCCTGCAACACTTTCAGATGGCGCGCATGCGCGCCGCCGAAACCGGGCGCTGGCTGCTGCGGGGGACCAACAACGGCGTCACTGCAGTGATTGATCACCACGGCCAGGTCATCGATGCCCTGCCTCAGTTCACCCGTGACGTGCTCTACAGCGAATACCGTCCGCGCACCGGCATCACCCCATTCATGACCACCGGCGTGTGGCCCTGGCTGTTGTTGTCGGTGCTACTGATCGGCCTGGGGTTTATCTGCAGGAACAAGTAAACACTCATGTATTACTTTTTAGTATATGCTTATTCCAAATTTGACATTCCATTGGGAGGCGCCTATAACTGTGGTCTGACAACACCACGGAGGCGCCATGTCCCGCCCTCAAATCCAGGCCTTTTTCGACGCTGACACCAACACGGTGAGCTACATCGTCACCGATCCGGCTTCCCGCCACTGCGCCATCATCGACCCGGTGCTGAACTACGCCGCCCAGTCCGGCCACACCCGCTATGATGGCGCTCAACGCATTGTCGATGCCGTTCGTGACCAGCAACTCACCGTGGACTGGTTACTGGAAACCCACGTGCATGCGGACCACCTGTCCGCCGCTCCCTGGATCCAGCAGCAACTGGGCGGCAAGCTGGCCATCGGCGAGCATATCCGCACCGTACAGGACACCTTCGGCCGCATTTTCAATGCCGGCAGCGAGTTTGCCCGCGACGGCCGCCAGTTCGATCACCTGTTCCGTGATGGGGAAACCTATACCGTTGGCAACATGGAAGCCCGGGCGATTCATACCCCCGGTCACACTCCCGCCTGCATGAGCCATGTTATTCGCGATGCGGTGTTTGTCGGCGACACCCTGTTCATGCCCGATTACGGCACCGCCCGCTGCGACTTCCCCGGTGGTGACGCCCGCACCCTGTATCGTTCAATCCAAAAGTTGCTGGCCCTGCCCGATGCAACGCGCATGTTCCTGTGCCATGACTATCTGCCGGAGGGACGAGAGGAGCTTGTCTGGGAAACGACGGTGGCCGAACAGCGCAAACACAACATTCATGTCCATGAAGGCACCAGCGAAGACACCTTTGTCAGCATGCGCGAAGCCCGTGATGCCACGCTGGATATGCCTCGCCTGATTCTCCCTTCGGTTCAGGTCAATATGCGCGCGGGCCACCTGCCGCCGGCAGAGGACAATGGCGTCCGCTACCTGAAAATTCCGCTCAACACCCTCGGCGCTATCAGCTCCCGGGTCACAACGGATGAGGAAAGATGAGGATGGAGGCACAAATGCGTAAGCTAACGCCCCATCGACCACCATTTCCGAAAAAGGCTGAATCATGACTGACTTCAACAAGCTCAATGACGACCTGTCCGTGACTGCACAACTGCTGCCGGAAGACATGCCCGCCGTGGCCGCTGCCGGTTTCAAGATGGTGCTCAACAACCGCCCGGACGGGGAAGCTGCCGACCAGCCCAGCAGCAACGAAATGGCCGTGGCCGCTGAAGCCGCCGGGCTTGCCTACGCCCACCAACCGGTCGTGGCCAGCAACATTGCCGAAACCGATATCGACGGCTTCGACGCCATCGTTTCCCTGGCCGAAACGCCAGTACTGGCCTTCTGCCGCACCGGCACCCGCAGCACCACCCTGTGGGCACTGACCCAGGCCAGCGAACAGGACAATGCCAGCATTCTGTCCACCGCCGAACAGGCCGGCTACGACCTGAGCGGATTGGCGGATCGCCTCAACCAACGCCGGGAGTCATAGCATGCCGCGAGCCCTCCGATTTCTACACTGGCTACCCGCCAGCGACTGGTTGGCTCGCTACAACAAGGATGAAGCGACCGGCGACGGTATCGCCGCCGTCATCGTCACCTTGCTACTGGTTCCCCAGGGGCTTGCCTACGCATTACTGGCCGGCATGCCTCCGGAAACCGGGCTCTATGCCAGCATCGTGCCGCTGATCATTTACGGTCTCTTCGGCACCAGCCGCGCACTCTCCGTGGGGCCGGCAGCACTCACCTCGCTAATGACAGCCTCTGCCGCCGGCGCCATTGCCGGTGGCAACCCGCAACTGTTTATTCAGGCCGCCATCGCCATGGCGTTATTGTCCGGGGCCATCCTGCTGGTAATGGCCGCCCTGCGCATGGGCTGGCTCACCAATTTGCTCAGCCATCCGGTGATCCTGGGGTTTGTCAGCGGCTGTGCCATCATTATTGCCGCAAGCCAGCTCAGCCACCTGCTCGGTGTTGACGCCAGTGGCGAGAACATTCTCGAACTGGGGCGCAATCTGCTGCCCCGTCTTGGGGAAATACACTGGATCACCGTGGCCATGGGTGCCCTGGCCATTGCCTGCCTGATCATCCCGAAGAAAATGGCCGGCCCACTCAAACGCTCCGCCCTGCCGGGCTGGCTCAGTGCCTTTCTGGGAAAATCGGGCCCGGTGCTGGCCGTACTGGTCACCACCCTGGTGAATATCGGCCTGGGGCTGGATCAGCAAGGCCTTGCCGTGGTCGGCGCCATTCCCGACGGCCTGCCACAGCCGGTGTGGCCGAGCCTGCAAGCCGCGCAATGGCATCAGGTTCTGGTCCCTGCCCTGCTGCTGGCGCTGATCGGCTTCGTGGAATCCATTTCTCTGGCTCAGGCTTTGGCCGCAAAACGCCGCGAACGCATCAACGCCAACCGTGAGTTACTGGGCCTGGGGCTGGCCAATGTGACCAGCGGCCTGTCCGGCAGCTTTGCCGTCACCGGCAGTTTTTCCCGCACCACCGTCAGCTTCGAAGCCGGCGCCCGCACCCCCATGACCGGCCTGCTCGCCGGGCTGGCCATGGGGGTCGTGGCCCTGTGGTTTACCGGGCTGTTCACTCGCGTCCCACAGGCCGCTCTCGGCGCAATTATCGTCATGGGCGTGCTCTCACTGATCGAGCTGCGGGAACTGAAAAACCTGTGGCACTCCAGCCGCCCGGACAGCCTGGCCATGGCCGCCACCCTGGCCGGTGTGCTGTTAGTGAATGTGCAAACCGGCTTGCTGATCGGCGTAGTACTGTCACTGGTTCTGTTTCTGTGGCGCGCCAGCCAGCCCCATGTGGCTGAAGTGGGCCTGGTCCCCGGCACCCACCATTTCCGGAACATAGACCGCCACGACGTTGTCGTGGAAAACGCCGTGTTGTCCATTCGCGTGGACGAGTCGCTGTGGTTTGGTAATGCCCGCCCCATGGAAGACCTGCTCTACGACCGGGCCATGGCCCGCCCCGAGGTGCGTCATCTGGTGTTGATGTGTTCCGCTATCAACCATCTTGATGCCAGCGCGGTGGAAAGCCTGGAAAGCCTTAACGAACGGCTGGACGCGGCCGGCGTCCAACTGCATCTGTCTGAAGTGAAGGGTCCCGTGATGGATCGCTTGAAGAAAAATCACTTACTGAGCGTGCTGAGCGGCCAGGTTTTCCTTAGCCAATACCAAGCGGTGGAAACACTCGGGGGAAGCACTCACAACGCGTGAGGCGTGGGACGTGGGACGTGAGGCGTGAGACGTCCAGCCTTTCACAAATAGCGAACGTGGTACCAGACCAACGCCAGCCACTCGTACCAGATCTCCGGCACCATGGATAACGCCCCCGCCGACGGCACCCACTCCTGCTTCGGCAATCGCTTGCTCCAGGCTGCCTGTGCCAACACGCCCTGGCTTTGAAAACACAGCAGGGCTCTGGGCAGGTGGGCCCGGTCGCTGATCAGCATCACCTCATCCATGCCTCGCTCGGCCAGCAATTCACTGCTGAAACAGGCGTTTTCCCAGGTATTGCGGCTGCGAGCTTCCTTGATCACATTCAGCGTCGGCCAGCGGCGCAAGGCCTGCTCGGCCATCAAGTCCGCCTCGCTGGGCTCATTATCATGCATGGGCGTCTGGCTGATACCGCCACTCACCAGCAGCGGCAAGCCGTGCTCGTGGGCCAGTTCCGCCGCCAGTTTCAATCGGCGCAGGCCACGGGTGGTCAACGAGAAACGTCCGTTTCGCTGGCGCCGGCCCGCTCCCAGCACCACCACCGCCTGGGGCGTAATGCCGGTAATCCGGCGCGGCAAGGGCGGCAGAAAACTGCGCACCACCGCCGGCAGGCTGGCCCCCACCAGCACCAATAACGTCAGGTAGGTCAGCACCATGGGCGGGGCCCCACCACATCCACACCCGGCAGGCGCCCCCGCCCACGGTATTTATCGCTGAGATTGCGCATATGGACACCCGCGCATTGAGAAATCCGGGCTAAGCTCATGTATCCTATGTCCCCTTCACGGCCGGGATGTTCCCCAAGGTCGCCCTGTTCCCGTTTGTTTTTATGATCAAGAAAAGAGAGCCGATGGACGCACAGTATCGCCCCGATCAGATCGAAGCCCAAGCCCAGCAATACTGGGATGACAATCAGAGCTTCAAGGTCACCGAGGATGCCGGCAAGGAAAAGTTCTATTGCCTGAGCATGTTCCCTTACCCGTCTGGCCGACTGCACATGGGCCACGTGCGTAATTACAGCATCGGCGATGTGGTCAGCCGTTACCAGCGCATGCAGGGCAAAAACGTCCTGCAACCCATGGGTTGGGATGCCTTCGGCCTGCCGGCGGAAAACGCGGCGATCAAGAACAAGGTGGCCCCGGCCAAGTGGACTTTCGAGAACATCGACTACATGCGCGGGCAACTGCAGCGCCTGGGTTTCGGCTACGACTGGGACCGGGAACTGGCCACCTGCACCCCGGAATATTATCGCTGGGAACAGTGGTTCTTCACCAAATTGTACGAGAAGGGGCTGGTGTACCGGAAAATGTCCACAGTGAACTGGGACCCGGTAGACCAAACCGTATTGGCCAACGAGCAGGTAATTGATGGCCGTGGCTGGCGCTCCGGCGCACTGGTGGAACAAAAGGAAATCCCCCAGTGGTTTATCAAGATCACTGACTACGCCGATGAGCTGCTCAATGATCTGGACCAGCTGGATGGCTGGCCGGAGCAGGTCAAGACCATGCAGCGCAACTGGATCGGCCGCTCCGAAGGGGTGGAGCTGGATTTCTCCATTGAAGGAGAAGAATCCCTGCGCGTTTATACCACCCGCCCGGACACGCTCATGGGCGTGAGCTATGTGGCGGTGGCCGCCGGCCACCCGCTGGCGCAAAAAGCGGCGGCGGCCAACCACGAAGTCGCCGACTTCGTCAAAGAATGCCAGAACACCAAGACCGCCGAAGCCGACATGGCGACCATGGAAAAGAAAGGCATCTACACCGGCCTCACCGCCACCCACCCGATCAGCGGTGAAGCGGTGCCGGTATGGGTCGCCAACTTCGTGCTGATGGGCTACGGCACCGGTGCGGTGATGGCGGTGCCCGCCCACGACCAGCGCGACTTCGAATTTGCGCAGAAGTACGGCCTGCCCATCACCCAGGTAATTGAACCCGCCAACGGTGAGCAGATCGATCTGGCCCAGCAAGCCTTCACCGAAAAAGGCACCCTGGTGCATTCCGGTGAATTCGATGGGTTGTCCTCTGCCGACGCCTTCAACGCCATCGCCAACTGGCTGAGCGAACGTTCTCTGGGCGAAAAGAAAGTGAACTACCGGCTGCGCGACTGGGGTGTCTCCCGTCAGCGTTACTGGGGCGCGCCCATTCCCATGGTGGAAACCGAAGACGGCACCTTGCACCCCACCCCGGAAGATCAGCTGCCCGTGGCACTACCCACCGACGTGGAAATGGATGGTGTCAAAAGCCCCATCAAGGCCGACCCGGAGTGGGCCAAGACCACCTTCAACGGTGAGCCTGCCCTGCGTGAAACCGACACCTTCGACACCTTCATGGAGTCCAGCTGGTACTACGCACGCTACTGCTCACCGCAGAGCGACACCGCCATGCTGGACCCGGCCGCCACCAATTACTGGCTGCCCGTGGACCAGTACATCGGCGGTATCGAGCACGCCATTCTGCACCTGCTCTACTCGCGCTTCTTCCACAAGCTGCTACGCGATACCGGGCTGGTGAATTGCGACGAGCCCTTCAAGCAACTGCTGTGTCAGGGCATGGTGCTCAAAGACGGCGCCAAGATGTCCAAGTCCAAAGGCAACACCGTGGACCCACAGCAAATGATCGAAGAATACGGCGCCGACACCGTGCGCCTGTTCATGATGTTTGCCGCGCCGCCGGAGCAATCACTGGAATGGAACGACGCTGGCGTGGAAGGCGCCTTCCGCTTTATCAAGCGCCTGTGGCGTCTGGTTGCCGAACATGTGGAAGCCGGTAATGCAGGCACACTGGACGTAAACGCACTGGACGATGCAGGCAAGACGTTGCGCCGCAAGACCCACGAAACCATCCAGAAAGTCAGCGACGACTATGGTCGCCGCAGCACCTTCAACACCGCCATTGCGGCGGTGATGGAATTGATTAATGAGGTCAGCAAGTTCGACGCTAACAGTGATAACCACGCTGCGGTAAAACACGAAGCCCTGGAAGCGGCCGTGCTGCTGCTGGCCCCCATCATCCCCCATGCGGGCCACAGTCTGTGGCAGGCCCTGGGTCATGAAGAGGCAGTGATTGATGCCCGCTGGCCCAGCGTGGATGAAAGCGCGTTGGTGAAAGACAGCATCGAGCTGGTAGTACAGGTGAATGGCAAGGTTCGCGCCAAGCTGAATGTGCCCGCCAACGCCGATAAGGAATCAGTGGAAGCCCTGGCGATGGACGAGCCCAATGTGCAGAAATTCACCGAAGGTAAAACAGTGCGTAAAGTGATCGTGGTGCCGGGTAAACTGGTCAACATCGTCGCCAACTGAGCGCACTGCAACGCAGCGGATACCGTAGGGCGGAATGGCCGCAGGTCATCTCCGCCAGCCCGCCAGACAACCGAGAGAGCACGCGTCCCATGAGGGTTACCGTTAACGCCATTACCACCCTGCTTCTCACCCTGCTGATCACGGCCTGCGGCTGGCAGCTACGCGGCGCCACCAGCGTGCCCACCATGGAAAGCCTGACTCTCATTGGCGCCAGCACGGAGCTGAAATACAGCCTGGAAGACGAACTGGAAAACCAGGGCGTACTGGTTCACAACGAATCCCCCTACGAGTTGATCATTGATGATGAAGAGTGGATGCGCCGCACCTCCGCGGTGGATGATCAGGGCCGGCAGGCGGAAATCGAATTGCGCTACACCCTCTACTGGCACCTGCGCGATGTGAAAACCGGCGCCCTGCTGACCACCCCCAAGCGCATGATGGCGCTGCGCAGCCTGCCCTGGTACCCGGAAAACGCCACCGCCTCTTCCGACGAAGAACAGCTGGTCCGCGATGACCTGTATGAAGACATGACTTTCCGGCTGATCAACCAGATCGCTGTGGCATCCAAGGGGTGGGAGACCTACTGATGCGCCTGCGCCCCGAGCAGCTTGGCAAGCACCTGTCCGCGACACTGTTGCCTGTCTACCTGGTGGCTGGCGATGAGCCGCTGCAGCAAGGCGAGCTGATCGACGATTTGCGCCGGGCGGCCCGTGACCAGGGCTTTGACGAACGCCAGCGTTTTTCCAGTGATACCGGTATCGACTGGAACGCCCTGCTCAATGAATCGCAAAGCATGAGTCTGTTCGGCGGTCGCCGCATTCTCGAGCTGGTGCTCAACGATAAACGTCCGGACAAGACCGGCAGCCAGATTCTTCGCGATGTTCTCGCCGGCCTGAAAGGCGGAGCCAGTAGTGACACCCTGCTATTGATCCGCTGCTCGCGACTGGATCGCCGCAAGGACTGGAACAGCGCCTGGGTCAAAGCCGTGGATGAAATGGGTGCCGTGATCGAAGTCTGGCCTGTGGAAGGCAAGGGGCTGCGCAACTGGCTACAGGAGCGCCTCACCAGCCGTGGCCTGCGCGCCAACGAAGATGCTCTGGCCCTGCTGATTGAGCGCAGCGAAGGCAACCTGCTGGCCGCCGCCCAGGAAGTGGACAAGCTCGCCCTGCTGGTGGAGAACGGCCAGGTTGGCCCGGAAGACGTACAACAGGCAGTGGGTGATTCCAGTCGCTACTCGCCCTTCGACCTTACCGAGGCCACCGCGCAGGGTGACAGCCAGCGCGTCATGCACATTATCCAGACCCTGCGCGCCGAAGGCGTGGAGCCACCGGTGCTGCTGTGGGCCCTGAGCCGCGACATCCGCCTGCTCGACGGCATGCTCGGCGGCGGGCCGCCCCCGCGCCTGCCCCCGCAACGGGTACGCGCCATGCAGAACCAGGCCCAACGGCTCAACCCACAGCAGCTGCGCATTGCCCAGGCCTGCGCCATCCGCGCCGACCAGTGCGTCAAAGGCATGGCCAAGGGCGACCCCTGGAAACACATCACCTCCCTGGCCCTGCGCCTGGCCGGCCACCCGCTACCGCGCAGCATGGAACGGTAAAAAAGACAGCTGCAAGCGACAAGCTTCAAGCTGCAACGCGAAGAAGGCCCTGTGCCTCATGAATCCCACAGGACGCCGCGCTGCCAGGCTGAATGCCTATCTGCAGGCGTTCCTCTTGAGGGACGAACCGAGCGTAGCGAGGCAAGAGACAGGGGTTACGGCATTCTTTTCTGAAACCTGTCGAGCCCTGACATTCCTGATCGCCCTCCGGTCGCTTTCCGCGCAAGCGCGGTTCGCGGCTCAAGCGGTATTATTCGCTTCGCTCACCCTTCGGGCCGCACGGAACTACGTGCGTTACTCCGCTACGCTCCGTTCCTACAGCGGCTTCATGGAAAACACCGGGGTTGAGGAACGTTTCAGCCTTACCCCATCCAACCAAGCGTAGCTTGTAGCTCGTAATCCCCCAATTTGGCACAAATTGCCACCCACCAATGGCAACATTCTGCTAGCCTGTTCGTCTTCTTTTTTGTCGGGCCAGAACAACAATGAGCGAACCACGGGACACGTCATCCATCAGCTTTACCGCCCTCTATACGGGGCATGTCTGGGCGAAAGACGGACTCTCAGCCCCCTTCTTCCGCACTCGCGGTGGCGCTTTCCTGTATGGCGCCCTGGCCCCGTTCGAATATGTGGGCCGGAAGATTGCAGGCGGCAACATTCGCACCTTTCTGCTGCAGCGCCACCTGCTGATCGATCATCGTCTGCATCAACTGATCGACGATGGCGTCACCCAGGTCGTTGAGATTGCCTGCGGCCTGTCCCCCCGTGGCCACCGTTTCTGCCAGCAATACCCACAGCTGACCTACATCGAAACCGACCTGCCGGACATGGCCCAGCGCAAGCAACAACTGCTCACCGAACACCATGTTCTCAGCGAACGTCACAAGGTCATGCCGATCAACATTTTTGCTGACGACGGCGATCTGAGTCTGGCCCACGTACTCGGGCAACTGGATACCCGCAAGCCGGTGGTAGTGATCACCGAAGGGCTGGTGAATTATTTTCCATTAGCCGTGATTTCCGAGTTCTGGCGCAAACTGGCCACCGCCCTGCAACACTTCCCGCAAGGCACGTACCTGACCGACAATTACCCGCTCTACCATGGCATGCCGTTCTACCACACCCTCAAAAACCTGGGGCGTCTGCTCGGCGCCATATCGCGCAGCCAGGTGGGTTTTCATTTTCATTCCGATGAGCAAACCGTCAGCCACTTCCTGCAGCAGGGCTTCGACGATCTCACCGTACACAACCCCGCTGATTTCTATAGCCAGCTTCCCATCCCGCAAACCCGGGGCAATCCCATGGTCCGGATTCTGGAAGGCGTCGTATCGGCTTGAGACGCACAGCGCCTCCATAAAAAAACCGGCGTTAAATGCCGGTTTTTTTATGGGTGCAGCTAACGTTTTAAGAACTACCCATAGATACGCCGCACTTTTTCATCCTTGTCCCGGCGCAAAAAATATTCACCCTGCTTCAGTAACTGGGTAAACCGCTCCGCCGCCTGAATGTTGCCGTGTTTGAACAGGCAACGCAGGTAACCCTCGCCGTCGTAATCGAACACCAGCAACTCCAGCTTCAGCTCCGGGCTGTCCATATACAGGGTGCAATCACGGGCGTGATCCGCCAGGGAAAAACCCGGCTCATCCAGTTTCAACAGGCAGCCGAAGAAATTGATATCCACGACAGTCACTGGCTTGTTGAACCGAAACCGGTCACCCACCCGGGATTCGCTAGTGACATGCCCATGGTTGTTACAGGGCACCAGGCGCTCGGCCCGGCGTCGCTCGATCTGGCCGTACTCCCCTTTGCTGAAACGGCGAATACCCTCCACGTTTTCCAGGGTTTCTCCGCGCAGGAAGGTCGAAAACAGGTCGAGGGACACTTCACGCTTCTCCAGCTGCGGCAGGTGATCTGCCCCCTTGATCAAGGTGAACTGGGCATTGGGACAATTTTCCGCAAAGGAGGCGTTTTCCCAGGGCAACGTAAAACTGTCGAACTCACCGGTGGTAACCAGGGTGTCGCATTCCGGGTAACCAAGCAGCCCTTCCACTGACAGCAAACGCCGACCGTTGATTTTGTAACGCTCGCACTCATTATCCGACAAGCGCTTCATCTGCCGGTAGAACAACTTGCGGGCCGTGGGGCTGATGCCGGTGTCGTCCATGCGGTCGTAGTTAACCAGATACAGCACCACCGCCTGGCTAAACTCATCCATGCGCCCCTGCTCCAGAACCCGCACGGATTCTTCCACCAGCATTCGCCAACTCTTGCGCGGGCGAGTCACGATCCCCGCCACGATCAGCTTGTCGGTGGCTTGCGGGTATTTGTAGGCAAAAGTACTGGCAATCGCGGAGCCCAGCGACAACCCCATCAGATGGACCTTTTTCAGGCCGGATTGCAGGCTGAACTCATAGAGCAGATCGGCCAGATCCTCCATGCTCAAATCCGGCGCGATCTGGCTGTTGTTACCCAGCGACGGCAAGTCCACCAGAATGACGGGAAAGTCTTCGTAGATGCGCTCTACGCAATACTTGTAGGAAGTGAAGTTCTGAAAGGCCCCACCTACCACCAACAATGGCGGCTTATGTGCGTTGGCAGGACTGGAGAATGCCAGGTAATCGATGCGCCACTTGCCGACCCACAGCTGGATAGCATCGGCCTTGATCGCAGAACGGGTATATTCCTGATACTGAAAGCCCATAGTGATTGGCTCCATTTGGCCCACGTTGTTCTTGTTTTATGTAGCGTCCGTACCCGGCGCTGGTCTTTCTTTTTACTTATGACAATATTATTTCTGTCATCAACTGCACTACATCAAATGGCACAAACGTACCAATAAAATCAGCCATTTAACGGCGTTTGTGTAGCAAAGGATTTCAATTCTTCACCATTTGTGAGCAAGCGTAAAGCACCAGTTATCGCTATAATGCCGCCTTTCGCGGGCGGAAAGATCAGTCCAGGCTGGCCGCTGATCCAGCCGGTGAGGCCGGTGGCCCCCTGATCACCGGATTTCCCCTACCTGCCGGGCGGGGTTATGCCGCACAATGGCCAGGTAACGCTTCACCGCTCGCAAGACACCAACAGATCGAACGCAGAGAACTGACCGCAGACAATTATGGATATCCAGCAATACATGCAACGCCTGGGCGAGCAGGCCCGCCAAGCTTCCCGAGCCATGGCCCGCGCCAGCTCCGGCGACAAAGACAAGGCGCTAGCCGCCATTGCCAACGCCCTGCGCGACCACCGCGACGCTATTTTGCGCGCCAACGAAAAAGACCTGGACGCCGGCCGCAGCAACGGCCTGGACGCCGCCCTGCTGGACCGCCTGGCCCTGACCGCAGACCGTTTCGACGGCATGGTGGAAGGCCTGGAACAAATTATCGGCCTGGCGGACCCAATCGGCGTGATCACCGACCTGGCCTACCGCCCGTCAGGCATTCAGGTCGGCAAAATGCGTGTACCGCTGGGTGTCATCGGCATCATTTACGAGTCTCGCCCGAATGTGACCATTGATGCCGCCGCGCTGTGCCTGAAATCCGGCAATGCAGCCATCCTGCGGGGCGGCTCCGAAGCCATCAATGCCAACCAGGCCATTGCTGAGTGCATCCGCGAGGGCCTGCGCGCCGCCGGCCTGCCGGAAGCCGCCGTCCAGGTGGTGGAGACCACCGACCGCGCCGCCGTTGGCGAGCTGATCAGCCACCCCGAATATGTGGACGTCATTGTGCCACGGGGCGGCAAGGGCCTGATCGAGCGCATCAGCAACGACGCCCGCGTGCCGGTCATCAAACACCTGGATGGCAACTGCCACACCTACATTGATGAGCAGGCGGATATCGCCAAGGCGATCAGCGTGGCCTTTAATGCCAAAACCCAGCGTTATGGCACCTGCAACACCACCGAAACCCTGCTGGTGGCCAATGCCATCGCCCAGCAGGTTCTCCCCGAGCTGGCCGCCCAATACCGGCAGGCAGGCGTGGAGCTCCGTGGTTGCGAGCAGGCCCGTGATCTTCTGGAAAGCGTGGGCGTGACCGATATCCAGGCGGCCACGGAAGCCGACTGGGAAGAGGAATACCTGGCACCGGTGCTGGCGGTGAAAATCGTCAAGGATATTGATGAAGCCATCGAGCACATCAACCGCTACAGCTCGGGCCATACCGAAGCCATCATCACCGAGAACTACACCCTGGCCCGCCGCTTCCTCACCGAAGTGGACTCCAGCTCGGTGATGGTGAACGCCTCCACCCGTTTCGCCGACGGCTTCGAATACGGCCTGGGTGCGGAAATCGGTATTTCCACCGACAAGATCCACGCCCGCGGCCCAGTGGGCCTGGAAGGGCTGACCAGCCAGAAGTGGGTGGTGCTGGGTGATGGGCATATACGGTTGTAAACGCCAGACGCCGGATGCCAGACGCCTAACGTCAAACACGGAGGCGTGTTTTGCATAACGTCGGGCATCCGGCATCTGGCGTCCGGCCTCTGGTTCTCTTCGGCGGCACCTTTGATCCGGTTCACCGGGCGCATATCAGTGCCGCCCGGGCTGTGTCCAGGGTGCTTGATGGCGCCCCTGTGCACCTGCTTCCCAATGCAGTGCCGCCGCACCGGCCGCAACCGCTGGCCAGCGGCGAGCAGCGTCTGCGCATGCTGGAGCTGGCCTGTGCCGAGCACCCGCACCTGCACCCGGATGGCTGGGAACTGGCCCAGCCAGGCCCCAGCTACAGCCTGGCCACCTTGCAGCATTTTCGCCAACAACACCCCCAGCGGCCGCTGGTCTTCATGATTGGCGCCGACAGTTTTGCCAGCCTGCACCAATGGCACCAGTGGCGCGACTACACCACCCTGTGTCACCTGGCCGTGGTGCCCCGTCCGGACAGCCCGCTGGCGGACGATGCCGTCCTGGAAGCTTTTCCAGAAACCGATGCCCAGGGTCTGGCGCAACAGCCCTGCGGCTTGCGTCTGATGCTCAAGCGCCCCTTTCTGGACGTCTCCGCCACCGCCATTCGTCAGGCCCTGGCGGAAAAAGGACGCTGCCCGGCACTGGATGACGCCGTGATTACGCATATTCATCGCCACGACCTGTATAATGTGGCGAAACTCACCCCCTTTAACCCATCATGAGGCCCCATGAGCGCTGACACTCCGCTACTGCAACTGGTCATCGACGCCCTGGAAGAAGTCAAAGCCCAAAACATCACCCCGCTGGATGTGCGTGAAATCACCAGTGTCGCGGACAACATGGTTATCGCCAGTGGCACCTCCAACCGCCATGTGAAAGCCCTGGCCGACAGCGTGGCCGATGCCGCCAAGAGCGCCGGCTTCCCGCCGATTGGTACAGAAGGTGAAAACACCGGCGAATGGATTCTGGTGGACCTCGGCGATGTGATTGTTCATCTGATGCTGCCCGCCACCCGGGAGTTCTACGACCTGGAACGGCTGTGGAAGAATCCCCAGCACCACCCGGACCGCGACCAACAACAAGACCCGTAATCCATGCGCATTATTCTGCTGGCCATCGGCACCCGCATGCCTGCCTGGGTGACCGAGGGCTTCAGTGAATATCAGAAGCGCATGCCCCCGGAAATGCGCCTGACGCTGGAAGAAATCCCCATGCCCAAACGCGGCAAGGGCGACAGCGTCAGCCAGATCCGTGCGGAAGCGGAGGCCCTGCGCAAACGCCTGGAAAAAAGCCCCGGCGCCAAAACCGTGGCACTGGAAGTCAACGGCCGGGCGCTGGACACTCCGGCACTCAGCCGTAAACTGGGCGAGCTGAAAGACGTGGGCCAGGATCTGGTGCTGCTGGTAGGTGGCCCCGACGGCCTGTGCCCGCAGTTATCGGCCAGCGCCCATGAGCGCTGGAGCCTGTCGAACCTGACACTGCCCCACCCTCTCGTCCGGGTATTGCTTGCCGAGCAGCTATACCGGGGCTGGACGCTACTGACCGGGCACCCCTATCATCGCTGATCGTTATCGCCTCACACAGACGCCAACATGCGCCGACCATTAACGCTGAAAGACCATCACCACGAGCAGCGCATTTTCAGCGTTCGTCTTGTCGTGGGCGTTTTTCTGGTGTTACTGCTGACCGGCGTGCTGATCGGCCGCATGATCTGGCTACAGGTTATTGAGCACAACCGCTACACCACGCTCAGTGACAACAATCGGGTTCAAACCCAGGCCGTGGCCCCGCCCCGCGGGCTGATCACGGACCGCCACGGCGAGATCCTTGCCGATAACCGCCCTGACTTTTCGCTGGAAATCATCATTGAGCAGGCCGGCGATCTGGACCAGCTACTCCTCGAGTTGGGTGAGCTGATCGAGCTGGATGAAGGTGACCGGGAGCGCTTCGAAAAACGCCGCCGCACCGCCCGCCGCCCCTGGGAGCCGGTGCCGCTGCGTGGCCGACTCACGGAAGAGGAAATCGCCCGCCTGGTGGTCAATCAGCACCGGCTGGCTGGCATCCGCATCTCGGCTGACCCGATTCGCCACTACCCCCACGGCATTCTGTTCTCCCACGTGCTGGGTTACGTGAACCGAATCAACGTCCAGGATCTGGACGCCATGACGCTGGATCAGCAACGCAACTACGCCGGCACCCACTTCTACGGACGCAGCGGCATCGAGCGTTTCTATGAAGACACCCTGCACGGTGAAGTCGGCTATCGACAGGTGGAAACCAATGCCCGCGGGCGGATTCTGCGCGTACTGGAAGAGCAGGCACCGGTGCCGGGCAAGCCCTTGCGGCTGCACCTGTCCATGCGGGTGCAACAGGCCGCCTACGATGCCCTCGGCGAGCGCCGTGGTGCCGTAGTCGCCATTGATCCCCGCGATGGCAGCGTGCTGGCGTTCGTCAGCCGCCCGGGCTTCAACCCCAACCTGTTCGTCACCGGGATCTCTTACAAGGATTACTCCGCCTACCGCAACGACCACGACAATCCGTTGTTCAACCGGGCCTTGCAGGGGCGCTATCCCCCCGGTTCCACCATCAAGCCCATGTACGGTCTCGCCGGGCTGGATGCTGGAGTCACCAACTGGGAACGCACCATTTTCGACCCCGGCTACTATCAACTGGAAAACGATCCGCACCGCTACCGGGACTGGAAACGCTGGGGCCACGGCCGGGTGGATCTGCGCCTGGCGGTGGTGCAGTCCTGTGACACTTATTTCTACGACATGGGTTTCAAGCTGGGCATCGAGCGCATGCACCGCTACATGAACCAGTTTTCCCTGGGCCAACCCACCGGTATCGATCTGTACAACGAATCCAGTGGCATCATGCCGTCCAAACAATGGAAAAAGGCGGCCCGCGGCCGTCCCTGGTTCCACGGCGACACCATCAACGCCAGTATCGGTCAGGGGTTTGTCCTGGCGACGCCGCTGCAACTGGCCAACGCCACGGCGATCATGGCCAGCCACGGCAAGCAGGTCATTCCTACTCTGGCGGGCGAACACCAGCCGGTGGAGCGAACCGATATCATTCTGAATGATCAGGATAACTGGGAAAAAATGACCGAAGCCATGGTCGGTGTCACCCAGCTCGGCGGCACCGCACGTGCCATGGCCTCAGGGGCGAAATACGACATTGCGGCAAAATCCGGCACCGCCCAGGTCTTCTCGGTAGGCCAGGACGAAACCTATAACGAGGACGAGCTGGCAGAGCGTCTGCTGGACCACGCCTTGCTGGTATCGTTTGCGCCCGCGGAAAAGCCGGCCATTGCCGTGGCCGTGCTGGTGGAAAATGGGCGCCACGGCGGCTCTACCGCCGGGCCAGTGGCTCGCCAAGTCATGGACGCCTGGCTGCTCGATAAAGAGGGAGAACTGAAGGTGCCGCCAGTGTTCGCCAACACCCCGGCCACCCCACCCTCCAATACTGCCGACGACGATTCGGATCAAGAGGATCGCCCATGAGCCAGCGCGAATTTATCCGCCAGATGCCCGGCCAGACCGGCGCCTCCCTGTCTCCAGGGCTGGCGGTCCGCCTGCATCTGGACCCGCCGCTACTGGTCGGCCTGTTGCTGCTCATGTTCGGCGGGCTCACCGTCCTTTACAGCGCCGGCGGCGAAAACATGGACCTGGTGGTGCGTCAGTGCATCCGTTTTGGTGCCGGCCTTACCGTGCTGTTCCTGTTGGCCCAGATCCCCCCCCGCAGTTACCGGTTCTGGGCCCCGGTGATTTACTCCATCGGCCTGGTGCTGCTGGTACTGGTGCTGGTCATCGGTACCGAGGCAAAAGGCGCCCAGCGCTGGCTTTCCATTCCCGGCGCAGGTCGCTTTCAGCCGGCGGAAGTCATGAAACTGGCCGTGCCCGCCATGGTCGCGTGGTATTTCACTGAACGCACCCTGCCCCCCAAACTCACGGACGTAATTGCCGCCCTGCTGTTGCTCGGGGTGCCTGCCATGCTGATTGGCCTGCAACCGGACCTGGGCACCGCCATTCTCATCGCGGCCAGCGGGCTGGTGGTGCTGTTCATGGCCGGGCTCTCGTGGCGGCTGATCGCCGTGGCGGTCATCATTGTGGTCACCGCAGCACCGCTGATGTATTTCTTCGTGATGCACGATTACCAGCGGAACCGGGTCGATACCTTCCTCAACCCGGAAGCCGACCCCCGTGGCACCGGCTGGAACATCATCCAGTCGAAAACCGCCATCGGCTCCGGCGGCGTCAACGGCAAGGGCTGGCTCGACGGCACCCAGTCGCGGCTGGATTTCCTGCCGGAATCGTCCACCGACTTCATTCTCGCGGTTCTCAGTGAGGAATTCGGTCTGGTTGGTGTCAGCATCCTGTTGATGATGTACCTGGTGATTGTCGGTCGCGGCTTCTTTATCAGCTGGCAAGCCCAGGACACCTTCGCCCGACTCCTTGCCGCCAGCCTGGTGATGACATTTTTTATTTATGTTTTCGTGAACATTGGGATGGTGTCAGGACTCTTACCTGTCGTAGGGGTGCCTTTGCCCCTGATCAGCTATGGCGGCACCTCGGTTGTGACGCTGCTGGCCAGTTTCGGCATGCTGATGTCGATTCACACCCATCGGCGGCTGATGAGTTACTGAACGCGTGGCGAGAAAAGCCCATTGTTGCGGGCACCTCACCGCAACAACGCGGTCCATGGAAATAATGAAAACAGGAGATACCCCTTTGCGTCGTTTCTATCCGTGCATTCCAGGCATTGTTTGCTCCGGCACTCTTTACTCAACCCTTGTGGCCGCCGCTCTGACCTTCACCTCCCTGCCGGCCCAGGCTGAACACACCTGCCCGGAAAACAACGACTACCTGCAGCGTGAACAGGCGAAAACCCTGATTGCAGAACTGGTTTCCCAGGGGCAGGACGAAACGCGAGTGCGAGACGTTCTGGGGGGCGCGCAATGCCAACCCAAGATCCTCAAGTCCATCGCTCGCCCGGCGGAGCACACCCATACCTGGGCCACCTACCAGAAAATTTTCCTGCAGGAGAGCCGGGTACAGAAAGGCGTGGAATTCGCTCACACCCACGCCGACACCCTGACCCGTGCAGAGCAGACCTACGGCATCCCCCGGGAAATCATCCTCGCCATCATTGGTGTGGAAACCCGCTATGGGGATCACATGGGCACCTACCGCGTGGTCGATGCCCTGACCACCCTGGGCTACGATTATCCGCCCCGGGGCAGCTTCTTCCGCAAGCAGCTCAAAGCCTTGTTCGAACTGGAACATAACGCCCACATTGATGCCGAAAGCATCACCGGGTCCTACGCCGGCGCCATGGGCTACGGCCAGTTCATCCCTACCAGCTATCAAGCTTACGCGGTGGACTTCGACAACGACGGCGTTACCGATCTGGTCAACAACCCGGTGGATGCCATCGGCTCCGTGGCCAACTATTTCAGCGAGCACAACTGGAAACCCGGGTTGCCCGTAGCCGCCAGAGCACACCTGGATGGCGCCGGTTACGTACCCCTCGCCAAAAAAGGGTACAAGCCATCCTTTACCCTGGCACAGGCCAACAACGCCGGCGTCTCCGCGCTCAGCTGCAACGATGATCGACTGGTCAGTGAATACTGCTTTGACCTGCCCGCCAGCACCCGGGTCGCCCTGCTCGACCTGACCGGCACCGACGGCGCGGAATTCTGGCTGGCCACCGACAACTTCTATGTGATCACCCGCTACAATCACAGTCGCCTGTACGCCATGGCCGTGCTACAACTATCGCGACAACTGGCCGCCGCCCTGGAGGATAATCAATGAAACGTCTGGCTTGTGCCGTGATTACCTCAGCCTTCCTCAGCGCTTGTGCCACGGCACCCGGACCCGCTGGCGACAGCGAAACGCCTGCTGCCAATAATGGCGCACCAGGGTCGGATCGCTACAGCATCCACCAGGACACCGCGCCAGAAGAGCGTCGGGATATCTCCCAGCTGCCGGAACCGGTACCCAAAAAAGAACCCCGCAGCCGCTACGGTAATCCAGAGTCCTACAGCGTTTGGGGCAAGACTTATCAAGTATTGCCCCAAGCGGACGGCTACGTGGCAGAAGGCAAGGCCTCCTGGTATGGCCAGAAATTCCATGGCCACCGCACCTCCAGTGGCGAGTCGTTCGACATGTACCAGTTCACCGCCGCCCACCGCAGCCTGCCCTTGCCCACCTATGCCCGGGTCACCAATCTGGATAACGGCAAAAGCCTGGTAGTACGTGTCAACGATCGCGGCCCCTTCCATGAAGATCGCATCATCGATCTGTCCTGGGCCGCCGCTGTGCGCCTGGGCATCGAGCAGGCTGGCACCGGGCGGGTGCGGGTCGAAGCGATCAGCAGCCAGCAACAGCCGGACGGCCCCAGCAGCACCGTGCCCACCGCCGTGCGCGCCGCTGTGGACAGCCCGCCCCCTGCAGACGCGAACAGCAACGCCAGCACCCAAACAGACACTGCCGACAATAACGGGGCCAGCAAAGGCGGCAATCTGTTCCTGCAGGCCGGCGCTTTTTCGGACCAAACCAGCGCACAACAACTGCAACAGGAACTGATCAACCAGCTGGGCGTCGACACCCGGATACAGCACTCGGAGGGTGACCTGTTCCGGGTCTGGATCGGCCCCTACGAGAGCAACCAGCAGCGCCAGCAAGTGCGCGAGACGGTGGCCAATGCCGGTTTTGACCGGCCCATGCCCGTCAGCCCCTGAAAACGCCCATATCAGCCGTTTCTCCGGTTAACAGACCTGCGCCAGTCCTCTAGAATGCAGCCATCAAGTAATGGCACAACGCATCTTTATGGTCTTTATGGAATTTTTTGCCTTTTTCGTGTCCAACTACCCCTTCGGGCTCTTTCCCGGGCGGCGCCATGACACGACCGGCGCATTACTGATTCCCTGAACCATCCAAGGACAACCAACAGGCAGGATACCCATGCGTCCCCAGTCTTTCCGCTTTACCGTTTTTGCTCTCTGTGCCTTGCTCGGCACCGCCCTTTCCTTGCAAGCCCAGGCACAAATGGTCCCCCGTGCGCCGCAGATCGAAGCCAAGGGGTACCTGCTGATGGATGCCGCCAGCGGCCAGGTCATCGTCGAACACAATGCGGAACAGCGCCTGCCCCCGGCCAGCCTGACCAAAATGATGACCGCCTACATCGTCGAAGAAGAACTGCAGAAAGGCAACATCTCCGAAAAGGATATGGCACCGATCAGTGTTCAAGCCTGGCAAATGGGCGGCTCGCGCATGTTTGTCCGCGAAGGCACCCGTGTCCCGGTAGGCGACTTGCTTCGCGGCATCATCATCCAGTCCGGTAACGATGCCAGTGTGGCCATGGCCGAATACATTGCCGGCTCTGAAGATGCCTTCGCCGACCTCATGAACCAGCACGCCAATCGCCTGGGCATGGACAGCAGCCACTTCATGAATGCCACCGGCTGGCCGGCCGAAAACCATTTCACCACTGCCAAGGACATGGCAATCCTGGCCCGGGCCATCGTGCGGGATTTTCCTGACCACTACGACCTGTACGCCAAAAAGGAATTCACCTACAACGGTATCACCCAGCAGAACCGCAACCTGCTGCTGTGGCGCGAC
The DNA here is from genome assembly GCF_000155615.1 of Alcanivorax sp. DG881. Classification (GTDB taxonomy): domain Bacteria; phylum Pseudomonadota; class Gammaproteobacteria; order Pseudomonadales; family Alcanivoracaceae; genus Alcanivorax. The sequence goes on from NZ_DS989915.1 coordinate 1,322,768, forward strand.
CCGACCGTAGATGGCCTGAAAACCGGCCACACCGACGAAGCCGGTTACTGTCTGGTGTCCTCCGCCAAGAAAGACAACATGCGGCTCATCGCCGTTGTCATGGGCACCGCCTCAGAAAGCGCCCGCGCCCGCGAATCCCAGAAACTGCTGACCTACGGTTTCCGTTTCTTCGAAACCTACAAGGCATACAGCGCCGGTGACGTACTCGACACCGTGGATGTGTGGATGGGCAAACAGGATCAGCTGCGTTTGGGCCTGGCGGAAGACCTGGTACTGACCATTCCCCGCGAAAGCCATGAAAACCTGAAAGCGGAAATCAGTGTCACCCCGCAACTGGAAGCCCCTATTCTGGAAGGCCAGCAGTACGGCACCCTGACCGTGCGCATGGACAACGATGTCCTGGTCAAGAAACCCCTGGTCGCGCTGGAACCCGTCGAGGAAGCCGGCCTTTTCACCAAACTCTGGCACCACCTGCTGCTGTTCTTCAAAGGCCTGTTCTGATCGCAGGACGCTTGACGCCAGTAGCCTGACGGCAGAGAAAACCGTCGCAGCCCGTATGGTACATACCACCCGCGCTGCGCCGGTTTTGCATCTGGGCCTGGCAGGTGCGCTAAACTGGTGCCGTCACTGTTACGTCGAGCCCTCTCACATGCCTCAGGTTTATCTCAACGGCCGCTTCATGGCCCCCGAAGCCGCACAGATCTCCCCAATGGATCGGGGTTTCCTGTTTGCGGACGGAATTTACGAGGTCATTCCTGCCTATAACGGCGTGTTGTTTCGTTTCGAGGAGCACCTGGCTCGCCTGGAACGCTCACTGACCGAGGTGGACATCCACAACCCCCATAGCCGCGAACACTGGCAGACCTTGTGTGATGAGCTATTGCAGCATAATGGCGGCGGCAATCTCTCGGTGTACCTGCAAATCACTCGTGGGGCCGCCGAAAAACGCGACCATGCATTTCCCTCCCCCGCCGTGACGCCCACCGTCTTCATGATGACCAGCCCAATCGCCGTACCTGCCGCCGACAGCCCGGATACCGCCGTCGGCGCCAAAGCCATCACGCTGGACGATATTCGCTGGGCCCGTTGCGACATCAAATCCGTTTCCCTGTTGGCCAACAGCCTGCTCCGCCAGCAGGCCGTGGCCGCCGGCGCGGCCGAAGCCATTCTGCTACGCGACGGCTTTGTCACCGAAGGCTCGGCCAGCAATGTCTTTGTAGTCAAAGACGGCAGCATTGCCACCCCGCCGAAAAGCCACGCCATTCTCGGCGGCATCACCCGGGACCTGGTGGTAGAGCTATGCCAGCAACACGGACTCGCACTGCAGGAACGGGAAATTACCGAGATGCAGCTGCGCCAGGCGGATGAAATCTGGATCACCAGTTCCACCAAGGAAGTGGTACCTGTGACCCACCTTAACGACGCTATAATAGGCAACGGCCAGCCAGGCCCTCAGTGGAGAATCCTGGCCCGGCACTATGTTCAGCACAAACGCCGGCTTTGCGGCCTTGATACCCCCGAAACACGAGACTGACAGGAGCAGCCCATGGCTATTCAGGAACACCTGTGGGAATTTCCCCATGACATGCAGTTAAAGGTCATGGGCGCCGTTGACGCCCCGCTCGAGGACGCCCTGATCGAGATTCTGACCACACATCTGGATGATTTTGACGCGGACAAACACCTGAGCAGCAAGCCCAGCAGCAAGGGCACCTTCATCTCCTTTACCGCACAGGTGACCATGCGCAACCGGGAGCAGGTGGAAGCCATCTACAAGGCGCTCAACGATTCACCCCACGTGAAAATCACCCTGTAGCCAAAGCGCCCGGCCGAATACCAAAACCACAAGCTACCAGCGCACAAAATCATTGTGCACTGGATCGCATATTGGCATTACACTGCGTTACTCACCGTCACAGCCCGACACTGAAGCACCACCAAGCCACAATAGGTTTGGAACGAACGTCCCCGTAATGTTGACCGCATAACAACAACACGGGGATAACCGCCATGAAAACACTGTCACTGCTATGTCTGTGCAGCTGCCTGCTGGTACTCACCGCTGTTGAAGTACAGACCACCACCCCGAATCACGTCAGCGCCCGCACGACCAGCGCCCTGCCAGCCTCAAAAAACATCATTCCAGCCATGCCCCGCAACCCGGGTATTCTGCAAAGCGTTCACGGCACCCCTGTGCATTTCGACGCCTTCCAGACCATCAATCTCAACGATGATGACGGCATTGAGTTCGGCATCAGCGTCAAGGAACTGAATCTTCATCTTGTTAACCAGCGGACAGGGAATCGTCTCATTTAAGTCAGGATACTTCTGGTTCAATTGTTGTTACCCCGTGAGGGGTCTGCCTTCAGCCCGGCATTTTGCCGGGCTTTTTTATGCCGCTCTGCGGCCGCAACACAAATGCAAAATGTAGGAGTTCCCTTCCAGGGGACTAACCACCCTGCAAAGTGGCAAAGCGCTCGATTCGCCTTTTAACCGGTGATCATTAATCGCTCCGCTCATACTCCAGCCCCTACGGGGCTACGTGCGTATCCTCGCTTCGTTCGGTTCGTCCCCTGGAAGGGAACTCCTGCAGCGTCTTCGTAGACAGGTCGATGTTTTAGTTCCATCAAGCGTAGCTCGTCGCTTCTGGTGTGTAGCGTGCACCAAGCCTTATACTTTCCCCATGGACGCATTGATTCGCTACTTTCCCCAGGTTGACTACGACCCCTGCTGGCAGGCCATGCGGGATCTCACTGATCACCGTAACGCCCAACAGAACGACGAACTATGGGTGCTGGAACACCCCCCGGTCTTTACCCTGGGGCAGGCAGGCAAGCCTGAGCATGTGCTCAATGCGGGGGACATTCCGGTGGTAAACAGTGACCGTGGCGGGCAGGTCACCTACCACGGCCCCGGCCAGACAGTGATTTACCTGATGCTGGATATCAAACGCCTGGGCCTGGGCAGCCGCGGCCTGGTAACCGCCATTGAGGAAGGCATTATCGATTTCCTTGCCAGCCTGGGCATTGAGGCCGTGAACCGGGATGACGCCCCCGGGGTCTACGTGAACGGGGCCAAGATCGCGTCCCTGGGGCTGCGCATCCGCCGTGGCGCGACCTACCACGGGCTGGCCATCAACCGGGACATGGATCTGGCACCCTGGCAGCGCATCAATCCCTGCGGCCACGTGGGCCAGCCCATGACCACCTTGCAGGCACAGGGAATCAACCTGGATCGCCCTGCCCTGGAGCAACAACTGGTGACGTTATTAACCAAACGTCTGGGGCTGACACCCCGGACAGCGCCCCCACCAGACTGGTACAATGCCCCTCAGGAGAACGTCACCACTGGCAGCGATCCTGACAGTGCCCTGACACCGCAGTCCAAGAGACTGTAGCCCACAGACACAGATGCCTGCCCCACCCTTTCGGCAGCACCCGACGGCAATGGAAACCCCATGAGCGAACAGGCCCAAGCCAAACGCAAAGTGCAAATCGGTGACAAACTGCGCGGCGCCGACAAGGTCCGCACCATCCCCATGGTCAACGAAGAAAGCGGCTATCAACGCAAGCCGGACTGGATTCGTGTGCGCGTTCCCGCCAACGGGGAGATCCAGCGCATCAAGTCGCTGCTGCGCAAGCAGAAACTGCACACCGTTTGCGAAGAAGCCGCCTGCCCCAACCTGCCGGAATGCTTCGGCGGCGGCACCGCCACCTTCATGATCATGGGCGACATCTGCACTCGCCGCTGCGCATTTTGCGACGTAGGCTTTGGCCGCCCCAATGCCCTGGACGCGGAAGAGCCCCTGCATCTGGCAGAATCGGTGGAAAACCTGGGCCTGAACTATGTGGTCATCACTTCCGTGGACCGGGATGATCTGGCCGACGGCGGCGCAGAACATTTTGCCGAATGCATCCGCCAGGTACGCACGCGCACGCCAGACACCCGCATCGAGATTCTCACTCCGGACTTCCGCCCCTGCCTGGATACCGCCGTGGAGATTCTCAGCGAGACCGCACCGGACGTGTTCAACCACAACATTGAAACCGTCCCGGAACTGTACAAGCACATCCGCCCCGGTGCCCGATACCAGCACTCACTGGATCTGCTCAAGCGCTACAAGGCGCTGCGCCCGGACGTGAGCACCAAAAGCGGCATCATGGTGGGGCTGGGCGAGACCTTTGAACAGGTCATCAACACCATCAAGGATCTGCGCGCCCACGACGTGAACATGATCACCATTGGCCAGTACCTGCAGCCGAGCAAGCATCACGCCCCGGTGGAACGCTTTGTGCACCCGGACGAGTTCCGCGAATACGCCCGCGTAGCCAACGAGCTGGGCTTTACCTCAGTGGCTTCCGGCCCCATGGTGCGCAGCTCCTATCATGCTGATTTACAACATAAAGGCGTCGATGTGGGGCTGCACAAGCCCTGAGCCTGCGGCCACGCCACCGGGCGTGGCCGTTTAAATTTACATTTCCCACACTGTCGGTCCACTGACCCGGCCGCGGCTTTGCATTACGCTAGCGTTCAGTTCAACCCGCGTTTACCCCGGCGGTTGTTGCCGTTACGATTTTGAAGGTCCCCGTGTCATGCCGAGAAGTGCAGTCCGCAGACAATCCCCCGCGTTTTTCTTGTTGGCCATGTCCCTGGTCAGCACCCTGCTTGCTCGCCCCCTACAGGCGGAAGTACCTGCACCGGTGATGGCCCCCGTGCTGGATGTGGCAAAAGAGCTGCAACTGCCCGAAACCGATCTGGCCGTGGCCTCGATTCCACTGGATGGCCCCGGAAAGGCCCGCTTCATGAACGCCGATATGCCATTGAACCCCGGCTCCATCATGAAGGTCATCACCACCTACGCCGCCCTGGAATTGCTCGGCCCCACCTTTCAGTGGCACACCCGCCTGTATACCGATGGCACCATTGAAGGCGAAACGCTGAACGGCAACCTGTATTTTGTCGGCAGCGGCGACCCCAAACTCACCGAGGAACGGCTGTGGCTGTTACTGCGGGAATTGCGCGCCATGGGCGTCACCCACATTGCCGGCGACCTGATTCTCGATGGCAGCGTTTTCAACCTGCCCAACGGCATTGCCGACTTCAACGATGACGGCGACAACCCCAATGCGCCCTTTCTGGTGGAGCCCAACGGCCTGCTCACCAACCTGAATGTACTGCGCATTCGTGCCCGTGCAGACAACCGGGGCATCCACACCTGGACCGAGCCCGCGCTGGACGGCATCGCCATCGACAACCAGCTGGTGTTCCGCGACTACGGCCGCTGCCCGCGACGCTATCAATTCGACTATGAACCCGTTGTGGCAGAAAACGGCACCACCACGATTACCGTCACCGGCGTACTGCCCAAAGGCTGCAGCACCAGCAGCTACCTGTCCGTGCTCAGCCAGCAGGACTATACCGGTGCCCTGCTGACCAGCCTGTGGCAACAGCTGGGCGGCACCCTGGCCGGCACTACCCGGGAAGGCCTGCGCCCCCGGGAGGACACCGAACTGCTGGTGACCACCTCCTCGCGGGATCTGGTCACCATGGTCCGCGATATCAACAAGTGGAGTAACAACGTGATGGTGCGTCAGGTGTTCCTGACCTTGGGCGCCAAACGTCGCCAGCCCGGAGACAAGGATGATCTGGCCGCTGCAGAACGGGAAATCCGTGCCTGGCTGGCCAGCAAAGGCATCGACAACCGGACCATGGTGTTTGAAAACGGCGCTGGCCTGTCACGCATCGAACGCATCACCGCCCGACAAATGGCGCTGTTGTTGCAGCATGCCTGGGAAAGCCGCTTTGCCGCAGAACTGATCGCCTCCCTGCCACTGGTGGCCATGGATGGCACCATGCGCCGCAGGCTGGGCAACGCCGATATGGCCGGCATGGGCCACATCAAAACCGGCTCGCTGCGTAATGTCCGTTCCATTGCCGGCTTTACCCGTGATGAGGACAACACCACCTGGGCGGTGGTCGCCATGGTCAACAACCCCCGCGCGTGGCAAACCGAACCGGTACTGGACGCCTTTATTGAACAGGTGCACCTGTCGACCCGTCCACCCAGCATCAGTACCGCCAGCCAATAAAGGCACCGCCCCGTCTTGCCATGATGGTCACGGGGTTCTCTGCTATGCTCCCGACACACTGATACGTCTTGCCGCGCACCACTCAACGCAGCTCGAATTCACATCGACAACATGTGTTGGGACATGACAGAGAGCTTCTTATGATTACTGTGCATCACCTGGAAAACTCCCGTTCCCTGCGTATCGTCTGGTTGCTGGAGGAACTGGGACTGGACTACGAGATCAAGCATTACGCCCGCAACCCGAAGACCATGCTGGCCCCGGCCGAATTGCGCGAGATTCATCCTTTGGGCAAGTCCCCGGTCATCACTAACGGCGACACCGTCATTGCCGAATCCGGCACCATTATCGAATACCTGGTGCAGCGTTATGGCAACGGCCAATGGCAACCCGCCCCCGATGATGACCAGTGGCTGAACTACCGCTACTGGCTGCATTATGCCGAAGGCTCATTGATGCCCCTGCTGGTCATGAAGCTGATCTTCAGCCATATCGCCAAAGCCCCCATGCCTTTTTTTGCCAAACCCATCGCCAAAAAAATCAGCGGCAAGGTCACCGGCACCATGCTGGACCCGCAGCTGAAAAATCACCTGGCCGTCATTGAACAGCACCTGGCAACGCAGACCTGGTTTGCCGGCGACAGCCCGTCCGGGGCCGACATCCTGATGAGCTTTCCCCTGCAGGCGGCTTCTGCCCGTGCGGACCTGAGCCAGCTGCCTTCGATCCAGCGCTTTGTGGCACAGATGGAAGCACGCCCGGCCTACCAGAAAGCGGTGGAACGGGCCGGCCCGCTGACGCCCATGCGTTAAATGCCACAACCACCGGAAGATGCGATTCTGACCAGCTGGGCGGCGAATGCCGCCCCCTGGATTGCCCTGCTGCAAGGCAGTGGCATCGCCAGCCGCCAGACCACCAATCCGGCAATCATCAATGCCATTAGTCGCTACCAGCCAGACTCGGTGCTGGATGTGGGCTGCGGCGAAGGGTGGCTCTGCCGGGCACTGGCCGCAAAAGAAAGCGCCCCGCCCCCTGTGATCACCGGCGTGGATGCCATTCCGGCACTGGTGGAAAACGCCCGGGCACAACACTCCGACGGCACCTACCTGTGCAGCGACTACACGCAATTACCCAACGCACTGAGGGGCCAGACATTTGCCGTCATCGTGTGCAATTTTTCACTCTTCGGCGAGGATTCCGTTGCGCAGTTACTGGCAACGCTAAAACACCACCTGCGCGCGGGCGGCACCCTGCTGATACAAACCCTGCATCCCCTCATGGCCTGCAACGGAGACTACCGTTCAGGCTGGCGGGCCGGTAGCTGGGCCGGATGCAGCGACACCTTCCAGAGCGCCCCACCCTGGTATTTCCGCACGTTGTCGGACTGGCTGGCGCTTCTTCAGCAACAGGGTTGGCACGTTCATATGGAAGAACCCCTGGATCCGCAAACGCACACGCCATTGTCTGTCATCTTCCACGCCCGCAGGCCATAACCCTCCCGCTCCGACCTGCTACAGTAATCCCACAAGCCATAACAAAGTCACGATGGTTAACCTTGCCCGTGCTTTATAGGATTGCCACAGAATCGTTCGCACTCCAACAATAATCACAGTGTGGCTGCCCCATGATACTGCTCTATTTTGCTGTCAGTTTTCTTCTCGGCCTGTTGCTTCTGCAAGGCCTGAACCGGCTCCTGCGCATCCCTTTTTCAACCACAAAGACTCCGTCGGCCATTAGCGTTCAGCAACCTGCCGATCGGGCCGCCGACGTTGATAACACCCTTCCCGCACTGAACCTGGCGCTGTTCTCCACCCGGCAACCCGCACAACACCGTTAATCGCCGCCCCCTGAAGATGGCGAGCCAACACAAATATTCAAAAACTGTTAAACCAGCGAACCAAACGGCAAAAGCGTATTCTAAGCAGTAATACAGAAGGGAAACCTGCAAGGGAGTGATGTTCATGAAGACTTATTTCGCCGCCGCCGTTCTCGGCTGCACCGTCGCGTTTTCCGGCTGCCAGAGCCAGCCCGAAACGCCGATCAACCCCACGGCCCAAAAAGAGATCTACAGCGGGATGCTCCCCTGTGCGGACTGCTCCGGCATCCGTACCACTCTGACCCTGTACCGGGATCAGTACGACAGTCCCACCCGCTTCGAGCTGCGAGAAGAGTACATGAGCGGCTCCACCGTGAAACTGAATGCCGTGGAACGGGGTGACTGGGCATCGCGCAAATACCAGGAAGGCGTTACCCAGGAAGATGTCTACACTATCAACCCCGAGGCCGATGACGACGCCCAACGCCAATATCTCAAGGACGCGGTCAACGCCATTGAACAACTGGACCAGTCCGGCAACCGGATCGAATCGAACCTGAATTACCGTTTGCTCAGCAAATAATCCGTATCGGTGAAACAAAAAGGCGCTTCGGCGCCTTTTTCGTGCCCGGCTCCCTTGTCAGCCTTTTACCTGCGGCATTTTGCCGCTACCTGTGAATACATCCCAAATAGGAATGACTTGCATTAAGAGGGTGAAACTCTTAGTATTACGAACCCTATTCAACCCTTGACGCTAATGTAATTGCCGCGCGCTACCCTGTGGCTCCCTGTCACCAGGCTTCCATTATTACGCGGTAGACTACATAAGCCTTTGTGCACCCAAGACCGGGCACCTGATCATTTGCCCATAGCTGGAGTTTTCCATGCCCCCAATTTCCCTGCACTTGCCGGAATGGTTTGTCAGTGGCGGCGCCACCATGTGGGTCCTCGCCCTGTTGTCCGTGATTGCCCTGGCCACGCTGATTTCCAAGATCCTGCAATTTGCCCGTATCCGCCCCGGCAACAGCCGCCAGGCGGACCAGCTGCTCAATGCTCTGCGTCAGGGCAAGCAACCCGGCGAGCCGGCTGGCAAACTGAACAGCCCCATCGACCGGGTTCTCTGGCAGTGCTGGCAAAACCGTAATCTGGACGAAGCGGCCTGGCAGGAAGAAAGCCTGCGCCTGGCGCGCAGCGGCCTGGATGAGTTGCGCGGCGGCCTGCGGGTGCTGGAAGTGATCAGCGCCATCGCCCCGTTGCTGGGCCTGCTGGGTACCGTATTCGGCATGATCGGCGCTTTCCAGGCATTGGAAACCGCCGGCTCACAGGTGGATCCGTCCATTCTTTCCGGCGGTATCTGGGAAGCCCTGCTCACCACCGCCGCCGGCCTCACCGTGGCCATCCCGACTCTGGCCGCATTCCACTGGGCCGACCGCAGCATTGAGCAATGCCGCGAAAAAATGCAGGACCGCTTGTCCCGCCTGAAAGTACTGCGCAACAACCACACGGCTCCCGAACCTCTGGAAGAGGATCGCGACCCGTCGGTGTCGCATGCATATTGAACCGGAGCGTCATCGCACGCCCTTTATCAGCCTGACACCCCTGATTGATGTGGTGTTCATCCTGCTGGTGTTCTTTATGCTTGCCACCCGTTTCGGGCAGTACCATGACTTGCCCGTGAACGTGCAGCCGGCGGACAGCACCGAGCAGCCGGATGAACACTGGCTGGTGATTGAAGTGCAGGCCAGCGGCATGCTGACCCTCAACGGGGTCAGCTTTACCCCGGCGGCCGTAGCCGACCGCCTGGACACCAGCAAGACCAAGGTGTGGGTCACCGTGAATCCGGACGCCACCCTGCAACAGGCACTGACCGCCGTGGATGCCATGAAGGCCGCCGGCGTTCGCGATGTCCAACTGGAGCTGTTGCCATGATGATCATGGAAACCTCATCACGCAGACCGCCCCTGGAGCCGGTACTGCCACTGATCAATGTGGTCTTCCTGCTGTTGATCTTCTTCATGCTGGCCGGGCAATTGGCCAAGCGCCCCACCGTGGCAGTCGAAGCCCCCATGAGCCAGACCGCCAACGGCGAAGAAGCCCGGGACAAGCTGCTGCTGGTAATGCAGAACGATGGCCAATGGTTTGCCGAAGACAGCGCCGAGCCGCTCAGCGACGAGGCACTGCTGGCCCTGCTCGGTGACAAACCCGAAGAAGCGGAAGTGCGCCTGCTGGCCGACGCCGGGGTCACCATGCAGGCCCTGCGTGGCCGCCTGGAAACCCTGCAGGGCATGGGTGTAGAACAGGTTCGTCTGGTCACCCAGAGTGACGCAGCCGCTGAAAGCGCAAGCGAGGAGGCACCATGAAACCTCGCATTTTTTCCGCCTGGGTTCTCCCTTCCGCCTGGATTGTCTCCATTCTGGTTCACGTCAGTGTACTGTTTACTGTGGGCGCCATGACCCTGGCCGGCGGCCGTCCGGCCAAGCCCGGCGTGAGCGAAATTGCCATCAACCTGTCGGCACCACCGGCCCCGAAAGCGGCCGCGCCAGCGCCACAGCCCAAGGCCCAGCCTGCGCCGCAGCCCAAACCGAAGCCCAAACCCAAAGCAAAGCCGAAACCCAAGCCCAAACCGGTAGCGAAGCCCAAACCGAAACCGGAACCCAAGCCTGAGCCGACGCCCGAACCGCAGGTAGCAGAAACCAAGCCGACGGAAACCCCGGATGAGAGTGTCAACGAAGAGGCCTCCACCCAGCCGCTGACCCAGGGCGCCAAGGGTATGGCAGGCGACCCGGGCAAAGGGGTCCATCAATCCGGCGATACGGAAAACGCGCTCAACAAGTACCTGGCCAAAGTCCGCGATACGATTGACTACAACAAGCAGTATCCGCACCGCGCCAAGATGCGCCGCCAGCAAGGAACCGTGAAAGTGTCCTTCGTGATCAACGCCTCCGGCCGCGCCGAGCAGGTGGAGATCACCGAGAGCTCCGGTAGCCGCATCCTCGACCGGGCCACCAAGGAACTGGTGTCACGCCTGCGCTTTGATGCCCCGCCCAAGGAGCTGGATAGCAGCAGCGTTCCCGTGCATGTCATCGCACCGGTAGACTACGACCTGAGCAACAGCTGAATCGGGCGGTGACCCACTTCACCGCCCGCAGTTGATCCCCTTCCCGCCAGTCATTACTGTTTAAAGCGGTAACGTGAAACCGCTGGCGGATCCGCATACAGTCAGCGTCACGTTTTCTGTCGGATTACCAAGGAAGGTCTGTGAGCCCATTAACTCTGGCATTACTTCTCAGCCTGGCCGCCGGCCTCAGCATGGCGGTTGGCGCGCTGATCGGCGTGCAGCAGCATATCGCCAGAAGCTGGCTGGAGCAGGAAGTCCGCCACGGCGTAATTGCCTTCGGCGGCGGCGCCTTGCTGGCAGCCGTGGCACTGGTACTGGTCCCGGAAGCGGTGAAACACCACAGCCCGTTTTCCGCCACCGTGTTGTTTGTCAGTGGCGGGCTGGTGTTCATGCTGATCGACCGGGCGCTGGCAAAACGCGGCGGCGCCATGTCACAGCTGCTCGCCATGCTGCTGGACTTTGTGCCCGAAGCCATCGCCCTGGGCGCCGCGCTGGCCAGCGGCGGCAGCCAGGCCTACCTGCTCGCCTTCCTGATCGGCATGCAGAACATGCCCGAAGGGTTCAACGCCTACCGGGAAATCTACAACAGTGATGGCAATACGCTGTCCAAAAGCCGCATCGTGCTGGCCTTTGCCGGCATGGCACTGCTGGGGCCACTAAGCGCCTGGTTAGGCTTCGAGGTGTTGGTGGAACAACCCTTTATTCTCGGCGGCATCATGCTGTTTGCCAGTGGCGGGATTCTTTACCTGACCTTTCAGGATATTGCCCCGCAAGTGCCACTGGAAAAACACTGGATGCCCGCTCAAGGCGCCGTCGCCGGCTTTGCATTAGGGTTGGTGGGGCATCTGTTGGTGCAATAAAAGCAGCGACCAGCACTGAGCTACTAGCTTCGAATGCCGTACGGACTGGAAGCTCATGGCTCATAGCTCGATGCTGATTTACTCCCCCCAGCGTTTCACCAGGGTCTGCTCCAGGCCGAGGTGATCAAGCAACCGTGCGACCATAAAATCCACCAGATCGTCCACGCTTTGTGGCTGATGATAGAAACCCGGCGCCGCAGGCATGATAGTGACACCGAGGCGGGAAAGTTTGAGCATGTTTTCCAGGTGAATGGCGGAAAACGGTGATTCGCGGGGCACCAGAATCAACTTGCGCCCTTCCTTGATCGCCACATCCGCAGCGCGCTCAATCAGGTTATCACTGGCGCCCGTGGCAATGGCAGACAGGGTGCCGGTGGAACAGGGACACACCACCATCGCCGCAGGCGCACCACTGCCGGAGGCAACCGGAGCAGTCCATTGTTCCAGCCCGCAGACGACCAGCCGGCCCTTGTCGGTCTTTACCCACTCACGCAGAGCCTGCTCGGCCTGCCCGGTGCCAGCCGGCAGCTTCAGTTCGGTTTCCGTCCCAATGACCACCCGTGCAGCCTTGGACAGCAGCACAAACACCTCGCATTCCGCCTCCAGCAGGCACTGCAGCAAACGCAGCCCGTAGGGCGCCCCGGAAGCGCCGGTGAAAGCAAGCGTAACCCGTTGCGTCATGAACCCATCCCGACACCTCTGGCCATCATCGCGGCCAGAATCGGCATCAATATCACCAAATGAATTTCCGCCACCAGCACGCCGCGCAGGTTGCGTTGCAGCTTGTCATCAATTTCCGGCACGTGGCCGGCTTTTACCGATTTACGCCACCCCAGCAGCACCTTGGTGGGATACAGGCTTAGCAAGGCGATCAGCACAAACAGCGTGACCTTGCCATGGAACCAGGGGTTCGCCAGATAAAAATCCCAGCCTTTTTCTGTCCAGCCGGCCCGGGCCAGACCACTGATCAACACCACCAATGCCGACAGGCCATAGCCGATATCCAGCCACAAGAGCGTACGAATATTGCGTTCATTGATGCCGGTACGCCACAGCAACAGCTCACCATACAGACAAGCAAACAACATCAGAATGCTGAGGTAATGGACCGAAGCCCAGAGTACAGACCAGAACATGGCAACCTCCTTGAAACCGCATCACGCCGCATGCTTCAAGCTACAACGCGTATTCGCTTGTACTGTTCACAAACCTGGCCCCCGCGAATAAAGTGAGGGCGCGGACATGGCCATTCATAACATGAACAGCCAGAACGCGTTGCCGCTTGTGGCGTGCAGCGTTTATTCAGCCAGCGCATCCAGCAGCTTCTGGTGAATACCACCAAACCCGCCGTTGCTCATCACCACCACATTCAACGGCTCACCTTTGTGGCTCACTACTTTGGCCACAATTTCATCCAGCGACTCACTGACCGATGCGGGCACTGGCGACTCGCTCAGTACCGAATCCAGCGACCAGTCCAGGCCCGGCGGTTGATACCAGATTACCTCATCGGCACAGCCTGTGCTGCCTGCCAATGCCGCCTTGTGATTTCCCAGACGCATGGTGTTGGAGCGAGGCTCAATGATGGCGAGAATTTTGCCGTCGCCTACCTTGCGCCGCAGCCCATCCAGGGTCGTCGCGATGGCCGTGGGATGGTGGGCAAAGTCGTCGTAAACCCGCACCCCGGCTACCTCGCCGCGCAGCTCCATGCGCCGCTTCACACCCACAAATTCCGATAGCGCCGCCGCGCCATCAGCCAGGGTCACTCCTACATGGCGTGCTGCCAACAGCGCTGCCATGCCATTGTTCACACTGTGACGGCCAGTCTGGTCCCAGTGCACCTGCGCCACCGGCTGGCCATTTCCCAGGACAGTGAAGACCGAACCATCGTCCTGATCCAGCCGATAGCCCAGCGCTTCGTCTTCGCCGAAACGCTCCACTTCACTCCAGCATCCCCGATCCAGCGTCTCCTCCAGTGCGGTTTCACCGTGGGGCAGAATCAACCGCCCGGTGGACGGGACGGTGCGAATCAGGTGATGGAACTGGGTCTGGATTGCCGCCAGATCCGCAAAGATATCCGCGTGATCAAATTCCAGATTATTGAGAATCACGGTACGCGGGCGGTAGTGAACAAACTTGCTGCGCTTATCAAAGAAGGCGGTGTCGTATTCATCCGCTTCCACCACAAAAAAAGGCGTCTCCCCCAGTCGCGCCGACACCCCGAAATTGCCGGGCACACCGCCAATCAGATAACCGGGATTCAGGCCCGCATATTCCAGGATCCAGGCCAGCATGGAACTGGTGGTGGTCTTGCCATGGGTGCCGGACACCGCCAACACCCAGCGCCCGGGAAGCACCACTTCTTCCAGCAACTGCGCCCCGGAGGTATACGGCAAGCCACGATCCAGCACCGCTTCCACCGCCGGATTCCCCCGACTCAAGGCATTACCCACTACCACCAGATCCGGCGCCGGCTCCAGCTGGGCCGGATCGTATCCCTGGGTGAGGGTGATACCGGCCGCCTCCAGCTGATCACTCATGGGCGGATAAACATTCTGGTCACTGCCGGTGACGTGGTGCCCCTGGGCCTTGGCCAGCTGCGCCAGCGACCCCATGAAGGTGCCGCAAATACCGAGAATATGAATATGCATGGGAAGGGACTGCCAACATTTAAATTCCCTGCACCATAACGGCAAGGGCCCCCAAGGTGAAGTGCCTGCTCACCGGAATAAGCTATTCCCCCGGCTCCCCGGCACCGACCAGCACCCGGTTTTGCCGCGAATGGCTGAGCATGGCGGACGGCGGCATACCCAGCATGCTCTGAAAGACATGGGACAAATGCGACGAATCGGAAAACCCCGCCGTCAGTGCCGCATCCGTGAGCGAGCTGCCCGTGGACATCATCGTCGAGGTCACAAACAAGCGGTGCCAAAGGCGATAACGGCGAATGGGAATCCCCGTGGCCTCCTTGAACACGCGCTGCAGGCGTGCTCCTGACAACCCCACCTGGCGAGCAAGATCCTCATTGGAATAATTCTGCGCCGGGTCCGAACGGATCAGCTCGATAATGCGGGCAATGCGCGCATCCGGCATGAATCCCTCTACAGTCGTATCCGCTGCGGGGAAAAGCAGATCCGCCAGCAATGCATACACCTGATCTGCCTCCAGGCTATCGCGATACGCCTGCGTTAATACCGACAACTGCTTGTCCTGCAGCGCAGAAGCAAAGTAAGAACCGGATTCGTGCCGCTGCATCAGGCGCTGATGAAACAAATAATCCCGGCCCAGCGGATCCAGAAAACAGCAGCCAATCTGTTTTCCCTGCGAATCGGCAGAAAACGAAATACCGGCAGGCAACAGCAGCGTTCGTGCACGAAATGTCTCGCCGTTCACCTCTAACAACACATCATCTTCCAAACCGAACAAAAGGGTATGTGCCCCGGCGGAAAAGGTAATGCGTCGCTCGAGATAACCAACGTAGAGCGTCCTCAAACGCCATAGATACAGCGTGGAAGGCGGCATTACGTCTTGCCCGTTCGCGTTATTATTTTTGTCGTTCATATTGTTATTCTCGACCGAAAAAGCAGCCTTCCAGGACAGACTGCGTCGAAAAAGCACCGCCTGTGAATCCCGTCACAGGGCGAGAAAATCCAGATTCAACCACGCCCCATTCCTACAAGTCAGTATCACCAAACCTTCATATAGTCCAGTCGTCGACACAAAAACCCGCAGCCATGGCGCCGGCTGCCATCTAATAAATAGGAGAAAATCATGTCGATCATCGCCCGTGGCCTGCTCATGGTCACCGCTCTGATATTGAGCACCAGCCAGGCCCATGCCTGGTCCTGGTTCGGAAAAGACACACGCTACGCCGACACCCGCTACCCCATCGTTCTGGTGGGCGGCATCATCGCGTTCGATGACATTGCCGGTATCGATTATTTCTACGGTATCGCCGATGACATGCGCGACTACGGTGCGGATGTGTACGAAAGCAACGTCAGTGCCCTGCAAAGCAATGAATACCGTGGTGAAGAACTGATTACCCAGATCGAAAACTACCTTGCCGTCACCGGCGCGCAGAAAGCCAACCTGATCGCTCACTCACAGGGCGCCCCCACCGCCCGCTATGTGGCAGCAGTGCGCCCGGATCTGGTGGCGTCGGTTACCTCCGTGCACGGTGAGAACCGCGGCACCCGGGTTGCCGATATCGTTCGTGGAGTACTGCCCGAAGGCAGCGTATCGGAAGGGCTGGCCGACATGATCGCCGGCGGTTTTGGCGCCCTGTGGGAAATGGCATCCGGCGGCCCCAATGCCAATGACCAGTCCGCCACGGCAGTACTCGCCGATTCCACCACCGCAGGCATGGCCGCGTTCAATCAGCGCTACCCCCAGGCCATGCCCAGCTCCGCCTGTGGCACCAGCGGCCAGCATTCCGTCAATGGTGTGCGCTACTGGTCCTGGGGCGGTACCGGCGTACACACCAACCTGTTCGACCCCTTCGACAGCCTGCTGGTCACCGTCACCCAGTTTGCCTTCCCCTCCGGCGTCAAACATGACGGCGTATTGCCCCTGTGCGGCATGTACCTGGGCAAACCCATCCGCCATAACTATCGCCACAACCACGCGGATGCCATCCGCCAGCTGTTCGGCCTGATGGGCTGGGAAACCGACCCGAAGACGTTATACCGCAATCAGGCCAACCGCCTGAAAAACGCTGGCCTGTAACGCAACCATCCCCGCAGGGACCTGCTTCCCTGTGGGGCAACCCGGATCGAGACAAGACCATGACACGCACACTTGCACTTCTGGCCACCGTCGTTGTATTGGCCACCGGGGTATTCTGGGGGCTCAAACGTATTCCTGTGCCCCAGCACCACGCAGAGCCGATACCGCATCAAACCGATACGCAAACGAACACTTCCCGCGGGCCCGACATAGCAACAGCGCGTATCACCAAACCAACACTGGCCGACACGCTGGCCAATACATCGCTGGCCGGCACACAGGTGCCCGGCAACCTGATGACCGACGCCCGGGGGCACCTGATCGTAGACAGCAACAGCAAGGCCATCATGGATTATTTTCTTGCCTTGAATGGGGAAATGCCGGACGCGGCAATCCGAAAAGCGCTGGCACAATGGGCAGAACAAAACGCGGGGACCATCGCCGCGGCCGACTTGCTGGCCTTGCTCGATCGTTATCAGCATTACCGCAGCGAGTTCGCCAGCGGCGATTACGCCGCCCGCTATGCCGGTCATGGCGACGACGACATCCGCCACAAGCTGCAACTGCGCCAGCAACTGCGCGCCGATACCCTGGGCGCCGATACCGCCAATGCCCTGTTCGCGGATGAAGACCGTTATGACCAATTCAGCCTGAATCGACACGACATCATGACGTCAGACCGTTCCGATGAGGAAAAGGCGGCAGCCCTGAGAGCCCTTCGCAACACCCTTCCGGAGACGCTGGCAAAGCAATACCAGCAGCAGTATGACCTGCAGCACCTTCCGGCCCGGGAGCAATCCATGAAACAGCAGGGCGCCAACGCCGCCGAGCTGTATGCGTTTCGCCAACAACAGTTCGGCGAAGCTGCAGCGATGCGCCTGCAGAAACTGGAGGAACAACGTCTGGCCTGGCAAAACCGTTATCAGAATTACACACAGCAGCGAGACCGGATCCATAACGCTGCCCTGAGCAGCGACGACAAACAAAAGCAACTGGATGCCCTGCGGCGCCGGCTCTTTTCCGCCAGCGAACAACAACGAGCCGCCGCGCTGGATCGCTTGCAGTAACCAGAAAGGCGCTCACCACTAAATGCTGCGATGAACCATAAAAAAAGGGCCGCTCCATGCGACCCCGCAAGGGAAGTTTACTGCCGTAGCAAACCTTGAAACGTTAGTGGCTGATCATCCAGGGCCGTGCCGACGGGAACATCTTGTTGCCTTCCGCCGTGTAGAACAGCTTGGATTTGCGCTTGTGATGACAACACCCCTGTTCTTTCTCTGAGCGCTCATTACCCTGGCGCGGTTCATGGACGGCCTTCTCATTGCGCTCAAAGGCCTGGCGTCTTTCCGGTGCCATATCCAGCACCTCTGGTGCCACCATGATCACCCGAGCTGAGAGCGCACCACAGGTGGGACAAGGAGCACATTCACCCGACGCCTGCATGGGTACCAGATCGTGAAACAGGCCGTGCTCGGAACACTTGTAGTCATAAAGCGGCATGATCAGCTCTCCTGTTTATTTATCTTTGGACAGCGGCACATCTGTACTGCCGGCAACACTGTGCTGCGGACCATCCATCCCCGGCTTGATATCGAAGTCGAAGATATCCGTTGGCAGCCAGAGGGTGGCACAGGCATTGGGCACATCCACCACGCCACTGATATGCCCCTGTACCGGCGCGCAGCCGAGCAAGGCATAAGCCTGGGCCCCGGTGTAGCCGAATTTCTTCAGATACTCGATGGCGTTCAGGCAGGCCTGACGGTAAGCCACATGCACATCCAGATAGTGCTGCTTGCCTTCCTCGTCCACAGAGATCCCTTCGAAGATCAAGTAGTCGTCATATTTCGGTGCAATGGGACTGGGCTTGAAGATTGGATTCTTGATTCCGTACTTCTCCATACCACCCTTGATGATGTTCACTCGCAAGTGAATCCAGCCGGCCATTTCAATGGCACCACAGAAGGTAATTTCACCGTCGCCCTGGCTGAAGTGCAGGTCCCCCACTGACAAGCCGGCATCTTTCACATAAACCGGGAAGTACACCTGGGAACCCCGGGAGAGATCCTTGATGTCACAGTTACCGCCGTGCTCGCGGGGCGGCACGGTACGGGCGCCCTCTGCTGCCGCCTTGGCTTTTGCTTCGCCGGTCAGTTTGCCCATGTGGGCGGTCTCGGCATAGGGCAGGTTCGCCAGGCCCGGCACCCTATCGGGCTCGGTGTCATAGAGTTCTTTCTCTCGGGTGTTCCACTCATCCAGCATTTCCTTGGACGGCAGACACCCGATCAGCCCCGGGTGAATCAGTCCGGCAAATTCCA
The DNA here is from genome assembly GCF_000155615.1 of Alcanivorax sp. DG881. Taxonomy (GTDB): domain Bacteria; phylum Pseudomonadota; class Gammaproteobacteria; order Pseudomonadales; family Alcanivoracaceae; genus Alcanivorax. Next base: position 1,341,691 of record NZ_DS989915.1, read on the forward strand.
CATTGGGAATATGACGGGACTTGGTGAACATGCCGTTGAAATCCCAGATGGATTTCTGCGCTTCCGGAAAGTGCTCCGTCAGGAAGCCGCCGCCATTTTGTTTGGAGAAAAAACCATTGAAGCCCCACTGGCTTTCTTCAAAAGTACCGATATCGAGGATATCCACGACCAGCAGATCGCCCGGTTCAGCCCCTTCCACACCCACTGGGCCAGTCAGGAAGTGCACCTGAGTCAGATCCACATCACGCACGTCGTCAGCGCAGTCATTATTCTCGATCTGGCCGCCAGTCCAGTCATGACATTCGAGGATAAAGTCATCACCCGGCTTCACCATTTTTGCCATGGGAATATCCGGGTGCCAGCGGTTATGAATGTTCTCGTTTTCGTGGGGCGATTGGTTCAGGTCAATCTTGATAATGGTTTCAGCCATGGTCAGCTCTCCTCCGGGTTAGCCACAGGAATCGCCCGTCTTTGCAGGCAATCCCGTCGTTGCGAAACCACTATCGGTAATTCCCGAAACGCCCACCATTCGCCAATGCCCTGCAGCGTGTACGTCATTTGACGTATTGATGGGCCGCTCTGCGGCTGCAACACGCTTCATGCATCACAAAACACGCGAAAGGAGGGACGACGGAGTAACGCTGCAGGAACTCTAGCGAGTGTTTTATCCACACAAAAAGGCCCGCCCGGATTTCCAGGCAGGCCTTTTTTCATCAGGCATCTCTATACCGGAATCACGATCAGCGAACCGCTTTCCATCCGCGCTTCGAAGGTGTCTGCCCCGGGATAGTCCAACATCACCCGGGCCAGCGGTGGCGACAGTTCATTGCGAATGCGGCGGCCCATTTCCCGGGCACCGAAGCGGGCGTCCAGAGAACGACAAAGATGACGCCGGGCGCCCTCCCCCAGACTCAGCACCACCTTGCGTTTCTGCAGCTGGTGGTTAAACCGGACCAGTTCGATATCCAGCAGCTGCACAGCTAGATCCTTGTCGAGAGGATTGAAGGTAATGATGTCATCGATACGGTTGAGGAATTCAGGATCAAAGCGCTGATGCAGCGCCTGGTCCACCACATCATGGATCTGACGCCGCGCATTGCCCCAGCTCCACCAACGCCGTTGTTGCTGGCGACTCAACATGGACACTTGTGACGCCCCCACGTTACTGGTCATGAAGATCATGCTGTTGCGAAAGTCGATTTCACGGTTACCGGCACTGAGCCGCAAGCGCCCTCGCTCCAGCACATTAAGCAGCGTCCTGATTACTTCCGGACTGGCTTTCTCCAACTCGTCAAACAACACAATGCCGGGTTTGCTGAAACTGCCCTTTATGGCATCTTCATCAAACAGTGTCTGCCCTTCCTTGCTGCCCACATACCCCGGCGGCGCACCGGTGAGTGAGGCGGCATAGTGCTCCTGGGCCAGAGTGTTCATATCGATACGGCACACAGCATCAGGGCTGCCGTGTATGGCTTGCGCCAGCAGTCGCACGGTTTCGGTTTTGCCTACGCCAGTGGGCCCGACAAACAGCTGCACCGATAGCGGCCGGTCTTGCGCAACAATGTCGGCCTTGAGCACCTGCAGCAGATTCTCAAGGTTTGCCAGCACATGGGGCTGGCCGACAATGCGTTCACGCAGATGCGTCATCACCGTTGCCGGATCGAACACGAAACGACTCATGCGACCTACGCCATCAGGATTGACTGACCAGCGCTGCCGGTCCGCCTCATCCTGATTGGCCGCCAGTTGCTCATTGATAAATGGCATCAGCCACCCGCCGTTTTCTCTTTCCCGTCCACTGGCAATTCACCCACCGGACACTCGGCCACGCCCACCGTCTTGCGGGTCATGGCTTCCACATTCTCCTGTGCCTTCTGCGCATCCATAACCCAGGTGCGATAGAAATCAAATGGGCAGTCTGCCACCCCTTTGTCACCATCCCCGGACGCATGCATGCCGGTGTAGCCACGATGCAGCAACTTGAAAAGATGATTCTGGGACTGGTCATTGGCACGGGCATCGCGAATCTGGCTGACCGACAGCTGGGCATACTGCACACCCATGTCTTCCTCGCCACATTCTCCCAGTGTGCGACCATCGAAACCGATAATGGCGGAGTGGCCAAAGTAGGAATACACGCCGTCGAAACCGCTGGCGTTGGCCACCGCCACATAGCAGTTGTTGGCCCAGGCCATGGATTTGGCCATCATCACCTGCTGCTCTTTTGCCGGGTACATGTAGCCCTGACAACGGACGATCAACTCGGCTCCCTTCATGGCGCAGTCACGCCAGATTTCCGGGTAGTTGCCATCATCGCAGATGATCAGGCTGATCTTCATGCCCTTGGGACCTTCGGTGACATAGGTAGTGTCACCGGGGTACCAGCCCTCGATGGGGCACCAGGGAATACACTTGCGGTATTTCTGGACGACGTCCCCTTCGTTATTAATCAACACCAGAGTGTTATAGGGCGCCTTGTTGGGGTGCTCTTCATGTCGCTCCCCGGTGAGGGAAAACACCCCCCAGGTGTTTGCCTCGCGGCAGGCCGCGGAAAAAATGGCCGTCTCGTCACCGGGCACGGTGGCCGCGGTGTCCATCATTTCATCATTGTCATACATGATGCCCATGGTGCTGTATTCGGGAAACACCACCAGATCCATGCCCGGTAGCCCCTGCTTTATGCCCTTGATCATGTCGGCAATCTTGCGGGCGTTATCCAGCACCTCGGCCTTGCTGTGCAGCCGCGGCATCTTGTAATTCACAACGGCTACACCAACGGTATCGTTGCTACTGGAAATATCCCCGTGTCGCATTACTCTCTCCTTTACCACTTAAAATTTATCGGCAACCAGCCCCATCAAACCGCAAGATATGCCGCGATTTTTTCCTGATTCATGCTTTCACCGTTTTCTTCATGCACGATCTCGCCTTTCTCGATGACTAAAATTCGATCAGCCACATCCATGACAAAACTCAACACTTGCTCAGACACCACAATGGATAATCCTCGTTCATCGCGAATACGCTTCAACGTGCGAGCCATATCCTTGATGATGGAGGGTTGAATCCCTTCAGTGGGCTCATCCAGCAACAACACCCTGGGCCGCGTGGCCAGTGCACGGGCAATTGCCAACTGTTGCTGTTGACCACCGGATAAGTTTCCGCCACGACGGCTCTGCATTTCCTTCAGCACCGGAAACAATTCATAAAGATCTTCCGGCACTTTATTTTCCCCAACCGCTGCCAGACCGGTTTCGATGTTTTCCTTAACAGTGAGCGTAGGAAAAATCATTCTTCCCTGCGGCACAAAACCCAGGCCGGCCTTTACTCTCTGAAAACTTTTCATGCCCGTCAGGTCCTGACCAGCCAGTTCGGTCTTGCCGCCGCGCATTTTTTCCATCCCGATCAGGGATTTCATCAACGTGGTCTTGCCCATGCCATTACGACCGACCACCGCAACAATTTCGTTTTCGGTGATATTCAGATTCATGTCACTGATGATAGTGCTCTGGCCGTAAGCCACCTGAAGATTTGATACGTTCAACATAGTCAGTACCCCGCGTTAGCGTCAGTGTCCCAGATAGACTTCGATGACTTTTGGATCCTGCTTGACGTGATCAATGGATCCCTCGGACAACACCTGCCCCTGGTGCATGACTGTCACCCGGTCAGCAATATCGCCAACAAACTGCATGTCATGCTCGATCACCAACACCGTGTGATTCTCGGTAATCACCCGCAGCAGTTCGGCGGTTTTCTTTCGCTCTGCCACGGACATGCCCGCCACCGGCTCATCCAGCATCAGCAAATCCGGCTTCTGGATCAGCAGCATGCCAATCTCCAGCCACTGTTTCTGACCGTGACTGAGCAACGCAGCTTCCTGATGCAGCATGTCGGAGAGGAAGATGGTTTTCGCTACCTCCTCCACCGCCTCTATCACTTCGGCATCACGCTTGAAGGCCAGCGCCCCGATCACCGAACGCCCGGCGGGATAGGACACTTCCAGGTTTTCGAACACGGTCAGATCTTCATAGATAGACGGGTTCTGGAACTTGCGCCCCACTCCTGAACGAACAATGTTGTGCTCGCTCATTCTTGTCAGTTCCTTGCCCCGAAACTTGATGGAGCCTTCGGTGGCCCTGGTCTTGCCACAAATAAGGTCCAACACCGTGGTCTTGCCGGCCCCGTTGGGGCCGATGATCACGCGGATTTCCTTTGGTTCCAGATAGAGGGACAGATCATTGACCGCCTTGAAACCATCGAAGGAAACGGTCAGGCCTTCCACGGCCAGAATGAAATCGTTATTGCTCGGGCTCATTTGGTTTCCTCCACAGGCAGGGTTGGCGCATTACCGCCATTACGACGCAGCAGCGCAGGCAGTTTGCTTTCCAGCGGCATCACATAACGGCGGTAGAGACCCGCCAGACCATCCGGGAAGGCCAGCACCACAGCGATAAACAGCACGCCGAGGCCATACAGCCACAGCTCCGGGAAGGACTCGGAGAAGAAGGTCTTCGCCGCATTCACGATCAGCGCACCGTAGATGGCACCCAGCAGGGAGTTACGGCCGCCGACCGCGCACAGGATCACCATCTCGATGGAAGGCACGATGCCCACAAACGACGGCGACATGAAGCCCACCTGCAGGGTGAACATGGCACCACCGATACCGGCAAACATGGCCGCCAGACAGAACACAAAGATCTTGAACGAGGCCACGTCGTAGCCGGAGAAACGCACTCGGTCTTCCTGGTCACGCATGGCCAGAAGAATGCGCCCCAGCTTACTGCGCATTACCCAGGCACCGATGATCAGGCACAGGAACAACATGCCAACGCACACGAAGTAGAGCGCGGTTTTGGCTTCATCGGTGCGGATATCCCAACCCATCAGGGTGCGCAAGTCGGTGATGCCGTTAACGCCCCCGGTAAAGCCCTGCTGACCGATGATCAGAATAGTCAGGATGGCAGCGATAGCCTGGGTAATGATGGCGAAGTACACGCCACCCACCCGGCGCTTGAACATGGCTACCGCGATGATTAGGGCCAACAAAGCCGGTACCGCCACCACGGCAATCAGGGTGAATGAAAAGCTGTGGAAGGGTTCCCAGAACCACGGCAGCGCGGTGAGCTGGTTCCAGTCCATGAAGTCGGGAATCCCGGGGGTGGACTGAATGGCCGTGTTCTCCGGGCTGGAGGCTTCCAGCTTGAGGAACATGGCCATGCAGTAACCGCCCAGGCCGAAGAAGATTCCCTGCCCCAGGCTGAGGATGCCACTGCGGCCCCAGCACAATACCAGCCCCAGTGCCGCGAAGGCGTAGGTCAGGTATTTGCCGATCATGTTGAGGCGAAAGGCATCCAGCGCCAGCGGGAAAATGACAACCAGCAGAAATGCCAGCAACACGTAGTAGATGCCCTCGCGGGACATCAACCAGTCAAAAAAACGATTCGCTTTCATGGCAGCCTCCTAGCGACGAACTTTCATGGCAAACAGACCTTGCGGGCGCAGCATGAGAATGCCGACAACAACCAGCAGGGTAAGTACCTTGGCCATGGAACCACTCAGGAAGAACTCCATGGTGGACTGGGCCTGGGAAATGGTGAATGCGGAAGCAATAGTGCCGAGCAGACTTTGGGCGCCACCGAATACCACCACCAAGAAGGTATCGACAATGTACAACTGGCCGGAGGTCGGCCCGGTGGAACCGATCATGGTAAAGGCGCTACCCGCCACACCGGCGATGCCACAACCCAGCGCGAAGGTCACCCGGTCAACACGACCGCTGTCGATACCCACCGCCTCTGCCATTGGCCGGTTCTGTACCACCGCGCGTACCTTGCGGCCCCAACCGGAGCGGTACATGAGCAGATAAACGGCAAAGGCAATCAGCAAGGCCAGCACCATCACGAAAATCCCGTTGATTGGGATTTCCACAAGATCGGTGACGGCGATGGATCCCATCATCCAGTCCGGCAGGCTGACGCCCACCTCACGGGCACCGAAAACGGAGCGATAGGTTTGCTGCAGAATCAGGCTCAGCCCCCAGGTCGCCAGTAGCGTATCCAGTGGGCGGTGATAGAGATGTCGTATCATTAACCATTCCACCAATGCCCCAAGTGCAAAGGTGACGACAAAGGCCAGGAACATGGCCACGAAAAAATACCCCCCGTATAAACCGGGCATAAGACTTTCAAAAACCTGGGCCGTCAGATACGTGGTGTAGGCACCAAGAATCATGAACTCACCATGGGCCATATTGATCACGCCCATTTGCCCAAAAATAATCGCCAGCCCCAACGCCATCAGCACAAAGATGGAAAACAGCGACAGGCCGGCAAACCCCTGCATGGCGAAGATAGAGGTCAACTCCGTCATGGTGTAGTCAGCGAACATGGCAGGTACTCCCGAACAGTGATTGGCGTACTGTGATTAGGAAATGCGGCAAGACAAAAAACAGAACTCAGGAAGGAAAAGCCGACGCCCGATGTTCAGGGCGTCGAGGGAGCCAGTGCACAACTCATTGAGTGCTCTGGCTCCCTACGCAAGTGCTTACTGGTAGCCTTTAGGGAACGGGTCCGGTTCCATCAGCTCTTCGGTTTCGTAGATCAGCTTGTACTGACCGTCAGCCTGAGCCTGGCCGATACGGGCCTTGGACCACAGGTGATGGTTCTCGTGGATGCGCACATACCCTTCAGGAGCAGTGGTCAGCTCGATACCGGGAGACGCAGCCTGGACTTTTTCGATATCGAAAGAGCCAGCTTTCTCTACCGCAGCTTTCCACAACCAGGGACCAAGGTAAGCGGCCTGGGTTACGTCACCGATCACGATGTCGTCGCCCCAACGTTCCTTGAACGCTTTCACGAAAGCCTGGTTATTGTCGTTGCCAAGGCTCTGGAAGTACTTCATGGAGGCGTAGGCACCTTCCACGTTCTCGCCGCCAATACCCAGGATTTCATCCTCGGTCACGGAGATGGTCAGCAGCAGGGGCTTCTCTTGGGTCAGATCGATACCGGCCGCTTTCATTTGCTTGTAGAAGGCCACATTGGAACCGCCCACCACAGACGCGAAGATCACATCCGGCTTCTTCAGCTTGATCTTGTTGATCACGGAGTTGAACTGGGTGTGGCCCAGCGGGTAATACTCTTCACCCACCACTTTCAGGCCCAACTTGTCGATGTGCTTGCGGGCGATCTTGTTGGAGGTACGCGGCCAGATGTAATCAGAGCCGAGCAGGTAGAAGGTCTTGGCGCCCTTCTCTTCTGCCAGCCAGTCGATGCTCGCCAGAATCTGCTGGGTCGCTTCCTGACCGGTGTAGATCACATTGGGAGACTGCTCCAGACCCTCGTAGAAAGTCGGGTAGTAGAGCATGCCGTTGTGCTGCTCGAAGACCGGCAGCACCGCTTTACGGGACGCTGAGGTCCAGCAGCCGAATACGGCAGCCACTTTATCTCTCACCAGCAGCTTGCGGGATTTTTCCGCGAAGGTCGGCCAGTCACTGGCCCCGTCTTCCTGGATGTATTCAATCTGACGACCGAGCACACCGCCGGCGGCATTGATTTGTTCAATGGCCAGCTTCTCGGCCTGCACAGAACCGGTCTCACTGATTGCCATGGTGCCGGTGATGGAGTGAAGGATGCCCACCTTCACGGTGTCATCGGTCACTGCCAGCCCGGTGGTATTGGCCGCATCCGCCAGCGCAGTATTGGACAGGGCGAACAGCGCCGGCAGCGCCATCAAGCCCCCCAGCAAATGCCGGCGCGTCCAGGACGACCGGCGCGATGTTCGGTGCGTGGAAGGTTGGGTTTTGCTCAATTTCATGGTTTACCCCTCATCAGCGAAATTCACGGGAAGCACGTCGTGTCCCTCGCTAACGAGTATGGAAATCTGCCTGCCCCCGGCCCATTCGGTGATTGCGCCATCGCACTACGTCATTTGACGCATTTCCGGTTTGTCCAATCAGACATAAAGTAATGCGCGTACACGGGTGGGCACGTTTTGTGCATTACTCCCTGCATCAACATGGAGCGACCGTAAACGCCCAGCATTCGACCCGGCATCCGCGAAATGGATCTCCTGCTGCCGACAACGGAAACGTTATGCCTATCGAGCAGCGCATCTTCCGCGTGCGACGCAGTTACAACCAGTGGGTTGCCAACCAGACCCTGGAGGACTTCTCCCTGCGTTTTACCGGCAAGGGGGCCCGCCGCTGGTCTGCCGGCCGGGTTGCCGGCACCGCGATTGGCGCCATTACGTTTCTGGCTCTGGAGGCCATCGGCGGCGCCATCACACTGAATTACGGCTTTTCCAATGCCGTGGCCGCCGTCTGCGCCGTCATGGGGCTTATCTTTTTGCTCAGCCTGCCGGTGAGTTATTACGCGGCCCGCTACGGGGTGGATATCGACCTGCTTACCCGGGGGGCGGGGTTCGGCTATTTGGGCTCCACCATTACCTCGCTGATATACGCCTCATTCACCTTTATTTTCTTCGCCCTGGAAGCGGCCATCATGGCCATGGCGCTGGAAATCCTGTTTGGCATCCCACCCACTATCGGCTATCTACTCAGCTCCCTGGTCGCTATCCCGCTGGTGATTCACGGCATCACCACCCTCACCCGCTTCCAGCTCTGGACCCAGCCCGTCTGGGTGTTCCTGCAGTTGCTGCCGTTTGTTTTCATCCTCCTGCAGGACCCCTCCACCCTGCCCCGCTGGGCGTCCTTTGAAGGCCTGGACAACGATGGCGGCGGCTTCAACCTGATCATGTTCGGCGCCGGCGCCACCGTGCTGTTTTCCCTGGTGGCGCAGATCGGCGAGCAAGTGGATTTCCTGCGCTTTATGCCGGAAGCCCAGAAGGGCAAACGGATTCGCTGGTGGCTGGCATTGCTCTGTGGCGGGCCCGGCTGGACCGTAATCGGTGCCCTGAAAGTACTGGCCGGCTCCTTCCTGGCTGTGCTGGCGTTTTATCACGGCCTGCCTCTGGAGCAGGCCCAGGAACCCATGCACATGTATCTGGTGGCCTTCAGTCACATCACCACCAACCCCACCATGCTGCTGGCGTTGGCAGGCATCTTTGTGATCCTCTCGCAGCTCAAGATCAACGTCACCAACGCCTATGCCGGCTCCATTGCCTGGTCCAACTTTTTTTCCCGTCTCACCCACAGCCATCCGGGACGAGTGGTGTGGCTGGTGTTCAATGTCGTGATCGCGCTGGTGCTGATGGAAATCGGTATCTACCGGGCGTTTGAATCCATTCTTGGCAGTTATGCCATGGTCGCTGTGGGCTGGATGGGTGCACTGGTGGCGGATCTGGTGGTCAACAAACCACTGGGCCTTAGCCCGAAACATATTGAGTTCAAAAGGGCCTACCTCTACGACCTCAACCCGGTTGGCTTCGGCTCCATGCTGATTGCCACCGGCATCGGCCTCAGCGCCATGACCGGCCTGTGGGGAGACACCGTCCATGCCCTGGCCTCCTTCATCGCCCTGGCCAGCACCTTCATCACCACGCCATTGCTGGCCCTGCTCACCCGTAGCCGCTACTACATCGCCCGTACTCCGGACTCCACCCGGGAACTGGAAGGGCACGCCTGCTGTATCTGCGAGCACACCTTCGACCGCGAGGACATGGCTTTCTGCCCGGCCTACAACGGACCGATCTGTTCCCTGTGTTGTTCGCTGGATGCCCGCTGCAACGATAGCTGCAAGACCAACGCCCGCTTCTCCGAACAAATGATGGACTGGGTCGGCGGCTTTCTGCCTGCCGCCCTGATCAGCCAACTTCGCTCCCGGCTGGGACATTTCCTCGGGCTGCTGATCACCATCACCCTGATCATGAGCGGGTTGCTGGCCCTGGTTTACTACCAGATCCCGGTAAGCGATGCCTTTGTTCAGACGCTGATGGCCGACACCCTGACCAAGGTATTTGCGATCCTGATCATCATCAGTGGCGTGATTGCCTGGCTGTTTGTACTGGCCCACGAAAGCCGGGTGGTGGCCCAGGAAGAAAGCCGCCGGCAAACCCGTATGCTGATGGAGGAGATCAAGGCCCACGAAAAAACCGACCTGGCACTGCAGGCAGCCAAGGAACTGGCGGAAGCCGCTAACCAGGCAAAAAGCCGCTACCTCACCGGGCTAAGCCACGAACTGCGCTCCCCCCTCAACGCGGCCTTCGGGTACGCCCAGCTGCTGGAACAAGACCCGAGCATCCCGGAGAACCGGCGCGATGCCATTGGCGCCATCCGGCGCAGCACTGAGCACCTGTCGGATTTGATTGAGGGGTTACTGGAAATTTCCAAGATCGAAGCCGGCCGACTGGAGCTGTATCGCAACCAGGTATGCGTGCCTGAACTGATCGACGAGCTGGTTACCATGTTTCAGTTGCAGGCCGCAGAAAAAGGTATCGGCTTTGAATTTCGCAGTAAGAGCCAGATGCCCACCTGGGTGACCACCGATGAAAAACGGCTACGACAGATCCTGATCAACCTGCTTTCCAATGCCATCAAGTTCACCCGGGAAGGCCTGGTCACACTGACCTTTCGATACCGTAATCAGGTGGCTGAATTCGTTATCGCGGATACCGGCGTCGGCATTGATGAAGAAGACCTGAAACGCATCTTCCGGCCCTTCGAGCGGGTGCGAAAACCCGGCATACCCAGCGTCCATGGCACCGGCCTGGGGCTCACTATTACCCAGCTGTTAGCAGACATTATGGGCGGAGATATCCAGGTAAGCAGCGTGCCCGGCCAGGGTAGCGAATTTCGCCTGTCCGTCATGCTGTCCAGGCTTAGCAGCCCCGCCCCGGCCCGCCAGGAGCGCCAGCCCGTTGCCGGTTATGCCGGTGCGCGTAAAACCCTGCTGATTATCGACGATGACCCGTCACACCGCGGCCTCATCAGTGATCTTCTCACCCCATTGGGCTTCATCATCAATGAAGCCCAGGATGGGGAAACCGGCATGCAGCTGGCGCGGCACATTGCCCCGGACCTGGTACTACTGGACATTGCCATGCCCGGCCTCACCGGTTGGGAAACCGCCCAGCACATGCGCCGCCAGGGCTACCGCGGGCCGGTGGTTATGCTTTCCGCCAACGCCCGCGAAAACAACCCGGACATGGCCGATGGCCTGCATAACGACTACCTGACCAAACCACTGAAGCTTAATAGCCTGCTGGACAGCCTGGCCCGCCACCTGTCCCTCACCTGGCTACATCGACAGGACGCACCACAAAGGCGCATCGACATAGTGCAGCAGACAAGCCCGGTGCAAACACTGGACCCTGCGCTGCGCGACGAACTTCTCGCCCTGGCCGAAATCGGCCACCTCACCGGCCTGCGCGACCGCATCGTGCAGGCCCGTGATGGCGGTCAACTGGATCATAAACTGGCTGAAAACATGCACTCACTACTCAAGGTATTCGATTTTCAGGCCGCAATCCGATTACTGGAGACCACCCCATGACAGCCGTACAACGTAAGGACCTGATACTGGTCGTGGACGATTCCCCGGATTCCCTCGGCATGATTCATCAAGCGCTGGACCAGGCCGGGCTCACCGCACTGATTGCCCTGGAAGGTCTGCAAGCGCTGAGTATTGCCGAAAAGATGACACCGGACCTGATCCTGATGGATGCGATCATGCCCACCCTGGATGGTTTCGAGACCTGCCGTCGCCTGAAAAAACATCCCGGCCTGGCCTCGGTCCCGGTGATCTTCATGACCGGGCTCACCGAAAGTGAGGACGTGGTGCGGGGGCTTGAAGCCGGTGGCGTGGACTACATTACCAAGCCGGTGCGGCCCAACGAGCTGATAGCCCGGATTCGCGTACATCTGAACAATGCCCGCATGACCCAAAGCGCCCACACCACCCTGGACCGACTAGGCCAGACCAGCTTTTCCACCAACTCGGCCGGGCAGTGGCGCTGGGCAACCCCACAGGCCGACCTGTTACTGGAAAAGGCCAACGTGGACCGCCGCGCCCTGGCCGAGCCGATACAACGCTGGCTGAAGCATCAGCCCGAGCGAGGCCAGCAACTCAACCAACTCCCGGGCAATCTGGGGTTACGCTATCTGGGCCATTCGGCAAGTGGTGAAGAAAACGGCGAACACCTGTTCCGGCTGCTCCATCACGACAGCGATGCGGAGCTGGAACTACTGAAAAACGCACTACATGTGACGCACCGCGAGGCCCAGGTGCTGGTGTGGATTGCCCACGGTAAAACCAACCGGGAAATTGCCCAGATTCTTGAGCTCAGCCCCCGCACCGTGAACAAACACCTGGAACAAATCTTCCGCAAACTGGGCGTGGAAAACCGCACCGCCGCGGCGGCCATGGTCATTCAATACCTTACCCAGATTCACTGAGCCCCAGTCACCACCTCAGGCAACAACAGCACCACCCCCGCATAACTGGCTACCAGCAACGCCATGGCGACCCCGAGCCCAAGGAAGGGGCCCACGTTCAGGGAACGGTGGTAGATAAAACTCTGCGCCGCCAACTGCCAGCTCACCAGCACCAGATAGAGCAGTTCGATAGCACTCAGCGACTGCTCCATGCTGGCATTCAGCGCCAGCAACGGCAGGCTCATGAGGGTCAGAATCACATCCACCCCTACCAGCGACAGGGCGGTCTGCAACCAGCGCCCCTGCAGGCCCTTGAACGATAGCAACAGGCCAGTACCCGCCAGCACCACCGTCAACGACAGCAACTGGCTGCTTACCAACACCCCAATGGGCAATGCGGTCTGCAGGCTGCCCACCAGTAGCTGCAACACAAACCAGCCGGCCAGCACCAGAGCCAGCAACGATGGGGAATACGGGGCATTCTCCGGGCTGGCACGAAATATGGCCAACCGCCAAAACAGGGTCATCAATACAGTCATGGATCCTCCGGGCCGCTATTCTTTCAGAGCCGGGGAGAAACAGCTACTAGCTGCGAGCGTCTAGCTACGAGAAAACATAAAACCACTGCCGCTATTCCTCCTCCCCCCGCTTAGTATCGCGGGCACAGCGCAACACGCAGGCACCTACCCATCCCGCGTCTCGCAGCTGGAAGCTCGTAGCTTGTCTTTGTTTCGTCCGACAACTGCGGGTGTGTTTCATGGTCTCCTTCGCTAGAATGCACGCAAATTGAATAAGGGGTCTCACATGGCGCGTAAAAACGCTTTCTACGCTCAGTCCGGCGGTGTCACCGCCGTCATCAATGCTTCCGCTGCCGGCGTCATCGAAGCCGCCCGGGAAAACAAGGATGTGATCGGCAAGGTCTACGCCGGCCGGAACGGCATCATCGGCGCACTCACTGAAGAGCTGATCGATACCAGCAAAGAAAGCAAAAGCGCCATTGAAGCGCTCAAGCACACCCCCGGCGGCGCCTTCGGCTCCTGCCGCTACAAACTGAAAGACCTGAAGACCTCCCAGCGCGAATACGAGCGCCTGATCGAAGTCTTCAAGGCACACAACATCGGCTACTTCTTCTACAACGGTGGTGGCGACTCCGCCGACACCTGCCTGAAAGTCTCCCAGCTGTCCGAGAAGATGGGCTACCCGATCCAGGCCATCCACGTACCCAAGACCGTGGACAACGACCTGCCCTTCACCGACGTAAGCCCCGGCTTCGGCTCGGTCGCCAAATACACCGCCGTGAGCTGCCGCGAAGCCGCCCTGGACGTGGCCAGCATGTGCGCCACCTCCACCAAGGTGTTCGTGATGGAAGTCATGGGCCGCCACGCGGGCTGGATTGCCGCGTCCGCCGGTCTTGCCAAGGAAGACGCCGATGATGCGCCGCACCTGATCCTGTTCCCGGAAATTGCTTTCGACAAGGCCGCCTTCATGAAGAAGGTGGACGCCACCGTCAAGAAAGCCGGCTACTGTGTGATCGTGGTATCCGAAGGCGCCCGCTACGAAGACGGCACCTTCCTGGCCGATGCCGGCAACACCGACGCCTTCGGCCACAAGCAGCTGGGCGGCGTGGCGCCGGTGATTGCACAGATGGTGAAAGACGAACTGGGCTACAAATACCACTGGGCGGTGAGCGACTACCTGCAGCGGGCAGCGCGCCACATTGCCTCCGCCACCGACGTGGAGCAGGCCTACGCCGTGGGCCGTGCCGCAGTGGAATTCGCCGTGGCCGGCAAGAATGCGGTCATGCCCACCGTGGTTCGCAAGGACACCAAAAAGTACAGCTGGACCATCGGCGAAGCCCCACTGAAGAAAGTCGCCAACGTGGAAAAGAAAATGCCGCGCAAGTACATCAGCAAGGATGGCTTCGGCATCACCCCCGCCGGCCGCGCCTACCTGGAACCGCTGATTGGTGGCGAGTCCTACCCGCCTTTCAAAAACGGCCTGCCGCAGTTCGCCAAGCTGAAACTGGCCCCGGTGGCCAAGAAGCTGAACGACGCCTTCGAGGTGTAAGCCACACCTAAGCCACACCCCGAAACGACAAACGCCCCGCATCGCGGGGCGTTTTTATTTTAACTCCGGACTCACGCCTTCAACTCCACTAATGCCCCCTGTAGGAGATTCTATGTTGTCCACCCCTGTCTTCATGAGGCAGGGGCCGGCTGATAGTCGGTGCCATTTTTCATAAGCGCGAAGGCGATACGAACCAGTTTGCGCGCCAGAATGACCAGCGCTTGGGTGGTTGCCAGCCCACGGTCCAGATAAGCCTGATAGACCCCTGCCCAACGCTTGCTCCGGCGAGCGGCCATGGCCGCGCAGTAAAGCAGCCTACGAGTTTCTGAGTCGCCTTTCTTGGTCAGTTTTCGCTTGCCGGTCTTGGTGCCTGAGTCTTTCACGTGAACGTCCATTCCCAGGAAGGCCACGAACGCATCACTGTTCCTGAAGTCGCCTCGCAGGAAGGCCATGACAAGGGCATAGGCTGTCAGATCGCCCACGCCCTCCAGGGCTTTGCAACGCTTCACCTGATCACAGAGCCCTGCCTCTCTGACCGCGTCGCGAAGGTGCTTCTGGATCTGTGCATCCAGCGTGTTGATCTGAGAGATCAGCCTCTTTAAGCCGGCTTTGAGTAGCGGCTCTGCACCCAGGCTTTGCTGGATAATGGTCCGCGCCTTGACCAGTGCAGCCCGGCGACGCAGCAGGATCTGCAGCGTCCGATACGCCTTGGGTGGCGGGCTCCAGCGGCGCAACGCCTCTTTTTCATGTTGCAGATGGCGGGCAAGTAGCTGTGCGTCAGAGGCGTCCGTTTTGGCACGACCACCTGTGCCCTTGCGGTAATGGTGGAGGCGAGAACCATCAATCACGTAGATGTGATGGCCTTTACGGTGGGCCAGCTCGATGGCATCCATGTGATAAGTGCCAGTGGCCTCGATGGCTATCTCACAGTGGGCAGGCAGACCCTTGAGCCAAGCCCGAATGGCTTGGGGTGTGTTCTCAATGGAATAGGTCTGGCCCAGGAAATAGATGACCAACTCGGCCTTGGCCACGTCGATGCCGATAATGGAGGGTTCTACTTGCATTGCCACTGAACAGCCCCTTGCGCTAGGTTACACATGCTTGTCGGTGCGCACCTGAACGCTGGCTTGCTAGGTATCGTCGGTCTGAGGTGCAACTCAGCCGATGGATTCTTTATCGGCGTATGAATAGGTGCGAGGTGGGGCCAAATCTCCTACCGTCTGTACCTTAGGTCAGATGCCCCTTTGGTCCCTCCACCCCGGCAAGTCCTGCATGGTTGCAGGAGGAGCATTCAAACATACAAGTTCCCTTCCAGGGGACGAACCGTACGAAATCGACCGAAGGTCGGTCAGGAATTTCAGGTTTCGACAAACTGAATGAAGGCATGAGGTGAACGTCAACTGTTTCCCTCGCCCAAGCTCGGGTTCGTCCCCTGGAAGGGAACTCCTACAGGCGGACTGGAATCGGGCAGCCAGCGCTACTTCTCCATCGCCGCCATGTCCATCCACATCATTTCCCACACATGCCCGTCCGGGTCCGCCAGGTTGCGGTTATACATAAACCCCAGATCCTGAACCGGGTTGATATCGGCGGTGCCGCCGTTCTCGGCAGCGGCCGCATTCACGGCATCCACCGCATCGCGGCTGTCAAAGGAAAGAGCCAGCATCACTTCACTGGAAGAGGAAGGCGGGATCGGCCGGTCCGTAAAGGTCCGCCACTTGTCGTGGGTCAGCAGCATCACATGGATCGCCTCGCTCCACACCATGCAGGCGGCCGTCTCGTCGGTGAATTGCGGATTGTTCTCAAACCCCAGTGCAGAGTAAAAATTCATGGCTACCGTCAAATCCGCCACGGGCAGGTTCACAAAGATCATTCGAGTCATGGTGCTGTCTCCTTGATTATTCATTTGGGAATCCCTGGCACAATGTGCCGTCATGATCTAATCGATTGGACCAGTACGATTTCGACAGCCTGATGACTATTTTTTCATGCTCAGCCATTTGCCCATCAACATTCATAGTCATACTGCCCGAACACCGCGTTATGGCTAAACCGGTAGTCTTCCCCCGCCTTGATGGCTTTCAAAAAAGCGACCTCCTGCTTCAGCGTCACAGGCGCAAGCAACTGATCCGCACCCCCTCCGCGATACTGCTTCTTGCCCACTGTTTCCGTATCAATCACAAACCGGGACATATTGCTCCAGTTATGTAACGCGAAGTCGAAGTCATGCCAGCTGATGGAGCAATTACCCGCCATGGTCTTCTTCAAGGCCACTTCGGCACTTTCAAAACGCGGGGCCTCCGCGAACACGAACGCCAGCATTTTAAGTATTTTCTGCTGCTGAATTTCCTCCTCCACGTCCTGGTAAGTCCGGGTTACACCCTCCGCGTAAAACTTCAGGAAATCCTGGTCAGCGATCAAACTGAGGGAGTGCTCGAAATTGGCCTTGTTGAGCGTCAGTGGCAAGCGGTTGTTATAGCGAACGATATGGTCCGGCAACGGCAGTTTGTTGATGGTGAGCAGGTAGAGGTTTTTTGTGTTCATGCCGAGGGTGTTTACCACTGGCTGCTTGCCCGGGCAGCGCTCGGTAATATGGACATCCAGGATGGTATTGTCATTGCCCAGCCTCGGCCGGATCTCTCCGGTGACAAAAGCCACAATGTGGTCAAGTGAGTAGGCTTCTCCCCCTTCGGCAGTAAAATCATAGTGGCAAGTGTTGGCACTGGCCGTGGCAGACATCCCCAAGGCGAATACCACCGCCATAATGCGTTTCAACATGATCCCTCCGGTTTTATTGGCTTCCCTTCCCGTGGCGGCGAGGCGCAAGACCGCCCACCAATGCCACGTTTTTCATAAGCCAATTAACCAGAAAAGCCCCGCCTTCACAAATGGCGGGGCCTTGGCACGCAATTACTCAAAATTCGGACAAGGCCTTCTGCAAGGCCTCCAGCTCTGTTATCTCATCCGCGATTTTTTTCTGGTACTTGGCGACCTTTTCCCCGTCACCATCAGCCCGGGCCTCGTCGAGGTCTTTCTGATAGTCCAACAGATCACTTCGCGATTCTTCAATATCGTCTTTTAATTCCTGGCGCAGGGAGTCATCCGTGCAATGATCCCGGGCTTCGGCAAGGGCTTTTTCCAACCCAGCGACCTTATCTGCATTGGCCTGCTTCTCGGCGTTATCTATCTGCGTTTCAATCTCACAGAACTTCCGCTCACAGCCGACCAACCCATCGCAACGGGAGGAGGCCGTCACAGGTGCGGAAAGTGAGCCAACCACTAGCGCGGTTAACGCGGGTACCGTGAATGCAAATCTGGTTTTCGATCTGTCCATTATCTTCTCTCCCTGAATGGCCCGTGGGTAGCGGTTGATTCCAGTCCGGTCTTGCCGCGGGCAGGTATTGACCATGCCGAACCCGGCTTCGCCGGGTTTATTGACGTTACAAGATCACGCCCCGCTTGCACATGATCGCCATCAGATCACCGGCTACACTGGGGCCATGATACGTTTTGCTGTAGTGATGCTTGCTGCGCTCTTGTCGTTACCGGGCGGGAGCCCGGCCGATGACAGCAAGGTGACCGTACTGGTAGTACGCCATCGCTGGCATACGGGTATTGCCTTCCCTGCGGAGCAGCTCGATCCTGCACTGCAGTTTCTCCCTGCCTATTTTTCGAAACCCGCCTACTATGAAATGGGTTGGGGTGATGATGCCTTCTACCGCCAGGACAACAGCACCTGGCGACTGGTCCGCGCCATGTTGTGGCCAACGAACAGCGTACTGCATGTGGTCGCACTGGACCGGCACCCCGAAACGCTCCCCCACGGGGACATTCAGCCGCTGTGCGTCAGCAGCACGCAACTGGCGGCACTGCAACGGGCAATCGCCAGCGACTTCGTGCTGGACGATAACGGCACCCCCTCCAACGCCGACCCCGGGCTGTATGGCGACAGCCGTTTCTTTCCCGCGCACGGTATCTTCTGGCTCGGCAATACCTGTAACAGCTGGACGGCCCGGCGACTCAAGGCTCTCGATATTCCCATGGATTACCTGACGCTGACCGCCGACGGTGTCATGCAGCAACTCACCGGACGCACCGCCTGTCGGGAAGCCAACCATTATTAAACAAAATGGTTGAATATTTATTTTTGCCCCTATAAATTAAACCTTATGGTTAAACAAAACGATCAACACTTGGATGCTGTCTTTGCTGCTCTTGCCGATCCCACCCGGCGGGCCATGCTGCAACAACTGGAACAGGGCCCTTGCAACGTGGGCGAACTGGCAGAGCCTTTCGCCATGTCATTCGCTGGCGCCTCCAAGCACGTCAAAGTGCTGGAGAAGGCCGGGCTGCTTATCCGCGAGGTGCAGGGCCGAAAGCACCATTGCCGACTGAACGCCGCCCCCATGGCGGAGGCAGACGCCTGGCTACAACGCTATCGGGTGTTCTGGAACGACAAACTGGACGCGCTGGAACAGGCGCTCAAGGACGGAGACTGACAGGAGGTTTGAGATGGAAACCGATGTACGATTCGACGACGCGACTACCCTGACGGTAGAACGCACCCTGCCCGGCCCCATTGAGCGGGTATGGGCCTACCTGACCGACCCGGACAAACGCGCTCGCTGGCTGGGCGGCGGAACCCTGGGCGAATTTGTGGGTGGCGCGGTGGTGATTCATTTCCGTCATCAGGATTTGTCGGAGGATATCCAGCCGGCCCCGGACAAGTACAAATCCATGGAAGACCAGGCCACGCTGACCGGCATCATTACCCGCTTTGAGCCACCCCATGTGCTGGCCCATACCTGGGGTGACAATGAAGGCGAAGTCACTTTTTCCCTGAGCGCGCAGGGCGACCAAGTTCATCTACGGCTTACCCACCGTCGCTTGCCCGCTGACGAAAACACCCGCATCAGTGTCGCCAGCGGCTGGCACACCCATCTGGGCATTCTGGTCGAAGACCTGAACGGCCAACCCCGTTCGCCCTTCTGGCCAACACACACACAATGGGAAGCGCACTATCAGCGCGTTTTGCAGGAAAGCGAGGCCCCGCATGACTGACACGCTAACCGTGCAACTGATGTTTCAGGGCCGGACCAACGCTGCCCTCGATCTCTACGACAGCGCTATCGCTCCGTTCGAGCTGCTGAGCCGAACCGTCTACGGCCCGGACGAGATGGGTGAAATCGGCCAGGTGAAAACCGCCTGGTGCCGTATCGGCAACGTGCGGATACATTGCTTTGACAGCCCTGTGCCCCACGATTTTGATTTCACCCCATCCGCCTCCCTCTGCCTTGCCCTGAAGGACGAACAGGCAGTGGCCGACACGTTTGCAAAACTGGCAGACGGCGGCACCGTGCTGATGCCCCTGGACAGCTATGATTTCAGCCCCTGCTTCGGCTGGGTGCAGGACCGCTTCGGAGTGTCGTGGCAGCTGTCTGTCACCGCACCCGGTGAAGCGAATAACCATGGCTAAGAGCGGTCATCACGCTCGTTTTTGCGAGCGTGCTCCAGCAAGTCCTCCACGTACTCCTGCTCTTCATGCAGGTCATCCGTGACGGGCGGTGCATGGGGCAAGACCTGATTCAGAAACACCGCCACCAGCCCGCACAGACTGATGCCCTGCAAGGTAAAGTCACCGTTCCCCATGGCCATGCCACCGATCCCAAAGATCAGGGTAACCGCCACAATCACCAGGTTGCGCTGAGCGTGCAGATCCACCTGCGCCTTGATCAGGGTATTCATGCCCACACTGGCAATCGACCCGAACATGAGAATCAGAATGCCGCCCATGACCGGCGTGGGAATACTTTGCAGCAGCAGGCCGAACTTGCCGATAAACGCCAGCAGGATGGCGAAAATAGCAGTCCAGGTCATGACCACCGGATTGAACACCCGGGTGAGCATCACCGCGCCGGTGACTTCCGAATAGGTGGTATTGGGCGGGCCGCCAAACAGGGCCGCCACCATGCTCGCCACGCCATCGCCAGTAAGCGTGCGATGCAGGCCGGGTTTGCGAATGTAGTCCTTGCCCGTGACATTGCTGATGGCCAGCACATCACCCACATGCTCAATGGCAGGGGCCAACGCCACCGGCACCATGAACAGGATCGCGGGCCAGTAAAACGTGGGCGCAATAAAGGTCGGCACCGACAACCAGCCCGCCTGATTCACCCCGGAAAAATCCACCATCCCCATGGCCAGTGCGGTGAGGTAACCCGCCACCACGCCACACAGGATCGGCAGCAACCGAAACAGACCATGTCCCAGCGTCGCCACCAACATGGTGGTCAGCAGCGACACCATGGAAACCAGCAGGGCATCCCCGTAAGGGAACATCTGCATCTCGCCATTACCGGACATACCCATGGCGAAGTTCACCGCCGTGGGCGCCAGGCTAAGCCCGATCACCATGATGATGGGGCCGGTGACCACCGGCGGCATCAGGCGATGCAGAAAGCCCGGCCCCCGCCACTTCACCAATGCCCCCAGAATCACATAGACCACAGCGGTACAGAACAACGCCCCCATGGTGGCCGGCACGCCCCACTGCTGTACCCCATGGGAAATGGGTGCCACAAAGACAAACGAGGACGCCAGGAAAACAGGAATCGAGCGGCGGGTAATCCACTGGAACAACAATGTGCCCAGCCCCGCGGTAAACAGCGCCACACTGGGATCCAGCCCGGTCAGTAACGGCATTAATACCATGGCCCCAAAAGCCACAAACAGCATCTGCGCGCCGATGAGAATAATCTTCCAGTTCCAGAATCCGCCGGCCTGGCTCATGTACAGCTCCTGATTTGTGATTGCCTGTGGCTTGGATCACCGGGCGATGCCCGGTTATTTGGTCCCGAAAATCTTGTCTCCGGCATCTCCCAGGCCCGGCATGATATAGCCCTCGTCGTTCAGGCCCTGATCCACCGAAGCGGTGTAAAGGGAGACATCCGGGTGCGCCTCCTGAACCTTGCGAATGCCCTCCGGTGCCGCCACCAGCACCAGGGCACGAATCTGGGTACAACCGGCTTTTTTCAGCATATCGATACAGGCCAGCATGGAGCCCCCGGTGGCCAGCATGGGGTCGATCACCAGCGCCATGCGCTCGTCGATATCGTGGGCCAGCTTCTCGAAATAAGCCACCGGCTGCAGCGTTGCCTCATCCCGATACACGCCCACCACGCTGACCTTGGCGCTGGGGATCAGCTCCAGCACCCCGTCCAGCATGCCCAGCCCGGCCCGCAGAATCGGCACCACAGTGATTTTCTTGCCTCTGATGCGCTGGGCCGGCGCCTTGCCCATCCAGGTATCCACCTGATAATCCTCCAGCACCAGGTCGCTGGTGGCTTCATAGGTCAGCAGGCTGCCCACTTCCGCGGTGAGCTGGCGAAAGCTGCGCGTACTCAGACTTTTCTGGCGCAGCAGGCCAAGCTTGTGTTTAACCAGCGGGTGGCGAATTTCGTGGACACTCATAGTGGCAGGCTCCTTGATACAAGCTGAACGGGACACGGATCACTCCGGCAATGGCGATATTGTGACGGCTACAGCGAAAATGTCACCGGTGCACACGCTGTCCCGCACCGGGCCTATCGTCGGCGAGGAGCGAGTGCTAACGTCAACAAAAAGAAAAACAGGGAGAAATCGTGAACAAAACCCTTGCCGAAATGAACCAAAAAGCGTTTGTTTATGAGTGTGCCAGCCGAGCTCTGGCGGCCAGTTTTTCCAACCCGTCCGCCAAGCCGTCCATCGCCAGCATGGTACGCGACGCCGAAAAACTGTGGGAGGAACTACAGGAATGGGAAAATCGACAGGAGTCACCACCATGAAACGTTATCTGATTATTTCAATTTTCGCCGTGCTGAACGCACTCTCTGCTCCACTATGGGCCGCTGACAGCCTCTCGGTGAGCGAACTGAAGCAGCAAATGCAGGACGGCAAAGCCCCCATCATTATCGATGTGCGTGACGAGGATGAATATCTGGCTGGGCATATTCCGGGCGCCATCATGGTCCCCGCCAAGCAGATGGAGCACCACTTGGACATGATGGAGCAGTACCGCAAGGAAGATATTGTGCTGTATTGCCAGTCTGGCCGCCGCGCCAGTGCTGCTGCCACCGTGCTGGAAAATGCCGGCTTCAAGAACGTGAAGCTACTACAAGGGGATTACCCGGGCTGGAAGTCAGCCCAATAAGCACCGATTTGCCCACCACCATCCCCCTGACCGCCTGTGGAATAAGGATATTCCTATTCCATAGGCGGGTTCGACCTTCGGCGATTAGCCGCAGCCCGCTGCCATTGCTATAATCCGCGCCCACCACCAACCCTGTTGAGAAGGACAGACCATGGATTTTGCTAAGGTTCCCGCCGGGAAAGACCTCCCCGAAGACATCTACGTGGCCATCGAGATCCCGGCCAACGCTGACCCGATCAAGTACGAGATCGACAAAGACAGCAACGCCGTATTCGTAGACCGCTTCATGGCAACCCCCATGTTCTATCCGGCCAACTACGGCTACATCCCCAACACCCTGTCCGAAGACGGCGACCCGCTGGACGTACTGGTTGTCACCCCCTACCCGGTGGTACCCGGCTCCGTGATTCGCTGTCGCCCGGTGGGCATCCTGAACATGACCGACGAAGCCGGTAAAGATGCCAAGCTGGTGGCGGTACCGCACACCAAGCTGACCAAGATCTACGACAACGTGAAAGACATCAACGATCTGCCCGAGCTGCTGCTGGCCCAGATCAAGCACTTCTTCGAGCACTACAAAGAGCTGGAAGCAGGCAAGTGGGTGAAAGTTGATGGCTGGGATGGCGCCGAAGCGGCCAAAGCCGAGATCATCAAATCTGTCGAAGCTTACGAGAACGCCAAGTAAGCCGACACGAGACTGGCAGAACAACGCCAGCGACAAAAAGGCCGCGCCCGGTTACCCGGGCGCGGCCTTTTTGTTTTGAGAAGCACGGGGCAAGAGTTTCGAGTTTCGAAAAGCAAAAACCGAAGCGCTTGGCCTGTAAAGGTTTTGATCTTCGCAACTCGAAACTCGTTACTCGCCTCTCACACCCGCTAGTGTTGCTCCCGATAGCCCTTCGGAGTCAGCCCACTCCAGCGTTTGAACGCCTTGGAGAAGTTCGCCACATCGTTGTAACCAAGGTGATAAGCCACCTCGCTAATGCTCTTCTCCGCCTTCGCCAACAAACGGCAAGCCTGCCGGTAGCGCTCTTCATCCTGTAACTGGCGATAGCTCAACCCGGCCTGCTGCAAGTGACGCTTCAGGGTGCGGGCAGACACCGCCAACCGATCCGCCATGCCTTCAAGCGATGGCAACGGCGCCGCATGGTCCTGCAACGCTGCGCGGATACGCTCCGCCATCACGCCATCTTCTTCCGTGCGCCACTGACGGAACTCCATCTCGCACTGCTCCCGGGCAATCGCTGCCACCTGCGGGTCCGCCAGACGCGGCCGGGCCTCCAGCGCAGACAAGGGAAACACCAGCGCGTCTTCCGACTGATCAAACCGCACCGGCACCCCCACATCGTCCCGCAGCGCCGCCAACCAGGCCGGCGCGGGACCGCGACGGTGAATCTCCAGCCCCTCCGGCAAGCTCTCCAACAGCTGTTCGATCATGAACGCCAGCCCCACCAGCATGGCCTCGATAATAAAATCATGGGCCACCCCTAACGGGCGTGTGCTGCGTAATTGAAGATGGGCCTGCTCCGCATGGCGAGCCTGATGAATTTCCAGAAACGGGGCGCGCAGGCCGAGAAACCGGCAGGCCGCATCGAGGGCATCCTGAGCGCTGGCGCTGGACAAGGCCAACAGCCCCACCGGGCCATGCAGGGTAATGCTCATGGCTCGGGCATAACGAAACCCCAGACCACGATCGCCCACCATTTCGACCCCGCGCTCGGCCACTGTCTGGGCCAGGGACATGGAGACCCGGCGATCCACCGCCAGCAGCTCATCCCGACTCACCCCCAACCCCACCAGCAGGGTCGGCGCATCCAGCTTCAAGGCCACCAACAGGTCGTACAACAGCACCACATAGATGCCCGGCACCCCGGCATTTCCCCAGGTGCGGCCCGAACTCACCATTTGTTGGCCCTCCACGACAAGAACTTGGTTATCTCTGCCTGCATAGTAGTTGTCATTGAACAATGTCACCAATGGCATTTGCGCCAGGAGCCAACATGAAATTGCCGCTGACAAAAAAACATAAGGCACCGGTTGTGCCCATCGTACCCCGCCGTATGGGATTTTCCTTCGATGGCATGCAACACGATGATTACTGGTTCGATAACGACCCGGTGCTGACCCATCTGCTGAATATCCTGTCGTTGACCTTTCCCGACGGTGAGCGTTTCTTCGTGGATTCTGTGCGTGCCCTGCGCGACCAGGTAGAGGACAAGGATCGCCAGAAGGATATTTCCGGGTTTATTGGCCAGGAAGCCATGCATTCCCTGGAACATCAGGCCTTCAATGATCTGATTGCCGATGGCAAATATGACGACATCGTTGCCCATGCCCTCGGTGTCACCAACAAGTTGTTGGCCGGTGCCCGCAAATACATGAGCAAACGCCAGCAGCTGGCAGCCACCGCCGGCCTGGAGCACTTCACTGCCATTCTGGCCGACGCCATTCTGCGTCGCCCGGACCTGATGAAAAAGATGGACCCGGCGGTGCGCGACCTGTGGGTCTGGCACGCCATTGAAGAAACCGAACACAAGGCAGTGGCCTACGACCTGTACACGGACGTGAACGGTAACTACCTGGAACGCCAACGCCTGTTCCTCTCCAGCACCGCCTACCTGATCGGTTTTTCCAGCTACTTCACCTGGCAGATGCTCAAGCGTGACGATGTCCACCGTAAGCCCCTCACCCTGGCCAAAGGGCTGTGGAAAGGGTTCGGCTACAGGGGCGTGATCAGCAGCATCATCCCCGCCTGGTTCAGCTACCTGAAACCCGGCTTCCACCCCTGGGATGACGATAACAGCGCACTGATCGAAGAATGGCGTAAGAGCCTGCCGGCGCCGAAGGAGAAGAACGCGGCGTAAATCAATTAATAATGAATAATTAATAGTTAATAACGTCGCGAACCCTGTCTGTTTTGCCTTAACGCCAAAAAAGGCCGCGCCCAACCTTTGGGCGCGGCCTCTTAGCTTCAAGAAATCACTGGCGCTAGGCGCGCAGCGATTAATTATTCACTGTTAACTATTAATTGCTTTCTCACCCTTCCTGCAGCAATTTCCGCAGGTCGATCAGCGCGGCATTGGCCCGTGACACATAGTTGGCCATGACCAGGGAATGGTTTGCCAGCATGCCAAACCCATCCCCATTCAAAATCAGTGGGCTCCACACCGTTTCCTGGGTCGCTTCAAGCTCACGGACCATCTGCCGGAAACTGATAGTGGCGTTCTTCTTGCGAAGCACATCCGCGAAATCCACCTCGGCGGCACGCATCAACTGGGCCAGGGCCCAGGTGGCACCACGCGCTTCGTAAAACGCATCATCGATTTTGAGCCAGGGGGTTTTGACGAAGTCTTCGTCGCTCTCCGGCTTGGCTGCCACGATGGTGCCATCCTTGTCCACGTTCAGCTGGCTGCGCCCGACACTCTGGCTCAGTTTCAGGCTCAGGGACCCCAACCGGGTCTGCACCTCATTCAGCCAATAGTTCAGGTTATCGGCCCGGGCGTAGAACTTGCCGTCGTTCTCATTGGCATCCGTCAGCCGATCCACATAGCGCTGCAACGCCTTGATGCCCCGGCGATACTCGCTTTCCGTGGCCGGCATGGCCCAGCTTTGGGCATCGAAATTAAACTGCGGCTCGGCAATAGCCAGGTCTTTATCTTCCTGACTCTGGGATTGAGAGCGGCTCATGTCCCGGCGTAATACCCGGCTGAAATCGCGCACCTGCACCAATACGCCATATTCCCAGGCGGGCATGTTATCCAGCCACAGACGGTGCGGAAGCACATCATTACTGAGGTAACCACCGGGCTTGGACAGCAGGGTATCGGCAACAAAAATCAGCTCCCGCGCGGTAGTCTCGCCCCGCACGGCATCCGCTTTCGCCGTCACTTCACGCAACTCGGGCTCCTGGCTCCAGTACCAGCCCAGCAGCACGTCGACCAACAACAGCAAACCAAGCAACCAGAACAAACCCTTCCAGATTCGATTATTGCGAGGATCCAGCATGGCATCCCCCATCTTTTCACTGAATTTATCGTTACTCATGACCACTCCCAGGATCCTTCAAGCCACTACTCCGCTTACCACTATAGCTCACCACCCACACAAGCTGCAGGCAATTACCTTCTGGCCGGGGTCGCAACTTTCCCTCTTATTGGCAAGGTTCCACCATAGAGAGACAAAACACCACCTACAATCCACAACCGCTACACCATCCACGCTCTCCATCCTGCCATTGATACCTCGCCCCCTTGGCCCTGCCCGACAAACACGCAAACTCTATCCACATCAGTGGCGCCACTGCTGGTCTACAGCCATGGGCTTTTTGGTTAAACTGCGCCAGCGAGGAGCGCCCTATTGCCGGGAGCAGCCTCCCATGTACGCCAGCTGATCCGCTCTGCCATTAGCAGGTAAACAGGTAACGGGCGAAAACGCTCCGCACCCGCACCGGTTAACCTGGCCTTAAAGTAAACGAATGAAACTAAGTGCCTGTTTTTACATCCAAGCGTCACGCAATCTGGCGCATACGGCACCGGAGAGGAGTATCGAATGAAGCAGTGCTGGCAACGTTTCCTGGTGGCCATCGTTCTATTGGCCCCACTGTCCTGGGCTAGCGCCAACAACCTGTTCGGCGAAGAAGAACGCTTGCCGACCGTGGATGAAGCCATCCAGCTGGTGGCCGATGCGGACTGGGATAACCAGCAACTGCTGCTGAATTTCGAGCTGATCGACGAGGTGTATCTTTACCAGCACCGTTTTGGATTCACACTGCGCGACACCAACGGCAATGTGATCAACGATTTTGCCGAACTGACCCTGCCCGCCGGCAAAGCCAAAACCGACGAAATCTTCGGCGACGTCCAGGTGTACTTCGATCGCCTGGATCTGGCACTCCCCTTGAATAGCGTGCCCCTGGTGGATACGGAACTGGAAGTGCGCTACCAGGGCTGCATTGAAGACACCCTGTGCTACCCCCCAACCCAAAAAACCTTCGAGTTCGCCAATCCTCAACCGACAAAAAAGCCGGTGGCCGCTCCGCCAGCAGCGGCGTCTGACTCCAGCGCTGGCCCAGGCTTTCTCGACACACTGCAGTCCGAAGATGCCAACGCCTTCAATCAGTGGATGAAGGACCAGCCCCTTGGCCTGATCATCGGCCTGTTTTTTGTGGGCGGCCTGCTGCTGGCCTTTACCCCGTGCGTTTTCCCCATGGTACCGATTCTGTCCGGCATCATTGCCGGAGAGAAAGAACCCAGTGCGGCCCGCGGCTTCACACTGAGTGTCAGCTATGTCCTCGGCATGGCGGTGCCTTACACCCTGGCCGGACTGCTGGTGGCCCTTTTTGGTGCCGGCCTGAACCTGCAGTTCTTACTGCAGCAGCCTGCGGCCATCATCACCTCCGTAGTGGTCTTTGTGGTGTTGGCCCTGTCCATGTTCGGGCTGTATGAACTCCAGCTGCCGGCTGCGCTGCGCAACAAACTTCATCAACCGGGGCAGGAAGCCCGCGGCAGCCTGATCGGCGCCGCCATCATGGGGACAATCTCAGCCCTGGTGGTTTCCCCTTGCGTTACCCCGATCCTGGCCGGCGCCCTGATCTACGTAGCCGCCAGCGGTGATGCGGCCACCGGTGCCGCCTCCCTGTTTGCCCTGTCCATCGGCATGGGCCTGCCCCTGATCATCTTCGGCACCGGCGGCGGCAGCCTGCTGCCCCGTGCCGGCATGTGGATGGAAGAGATCAAACGGTTCTTCGGCGTGGTCATGCTGGGCGTGGCCATCTGGCTGCTGGATCGCATTATCAGTGACACCATCACCCTGGGCCTCTACGGCCTGTTGCTCGCCGTCTATGGCGTACAACTGGGCGCACTGGAACCTGCCGGTGAAGGCCTTTCCCGCCTCAAGCGCGGCCTGGCCCTGGTGCTGGCCCTGTATGGCGCGGTAATGATTGTCGGCGCGTTAAGCGGCGGCAAGGATCCGCTGCAGCCGCTGGCACACATGACACAGCCGGCAGCCCCGGTGGCTGGCAGTGCCGCCCCCAGCAATGCGGCAACCGCGGAGGACCACGGCCCCTGGCAGACCATCGTTGGCAAGGCCTCGCTGGAGCAGGCGCTGTCCGCCTCCCGCCAGGCCGGCAAACCGGTGCTGGTGGATTTCTTCGCCGAATGGTGTGTGGCCTGCAAGGTGCTGGAAGAAACCACCCTTAGCCACCCGGATGTACTCAACGCCATGAACGGCTTCGACCTGTACCGCGTGGACATCACCGAGATCAATGCCGACAGCCAGGCCATCATGGAGCAATACAATATCCTCGGCCTGCCTGCCCTGGTGTTCTTCACTCCCGCCAGCGCCGAAATCCCCGATTCCCGGGTGCTCGGCGAAATGGGGCCCGATCGCTTTATCAGGCATCTGGAACAGCGGGTCATGCCGGGGCTGTAACAGTATCGCCGTCAGGCACTACGTAGCCGCTGCTGGAACGGCTACGTAGCAAGAACCTGCCATCCCCTTGCCGCAGGAGCGCCACCCAGCGGCGCTCCTGCGAGAAGCCATGGACCCCGCTAAACAAAAACCGTGAAACAGTGCCGATTGCACGACATCTTCCGGTAACTTGTAACGAATGTTGTAAAGCCCTTTTTTCTGTCATGGTTTGCCCCTAATATTGCATTTGTGCGAGAAAGCCCGGACTAATCTGGATTTTTCCAGCACGATCACTGCAAATAACGACAAATTCGCAAGGGGACCCGTTTTGGCTTCCATTCTGGTCTTACATGGCCCAAACCTGAATCTGCTCGGCACCCGCGAGCCGGACAAGTACGGTCACACCACCCTGGCGGATATCAACCAGCAACTGCAGGAACAGGCCAGCGCGGCCGGCCATCACCTGCAGCATCTGCAAAGCAACGCGGAATACGAGCTGGTCGAACGCGTTCACGATGCCCGCACCGAGGGAATCGACTTCATCATCATCAACCCGGCGGCGTTCACCCACACCAGTGTGGCTCTGCGCGATGCCCTGCTGGCGGTGAACATTCCCTTTATCGAAGTGCATCTGTCCAACGTGCATGCCCGGGAAGCCTTCCGCCACCACTCTTATTTTTCCGATATTGCCAAGGGCGTTATCTGCGGTCTCGGTGCCACCGGCTATGCACTGGCACTCACCGCTGCTCTCGAACAACTGGATGACTGAACATGGATATTCGCAAAATCAAGAAACTGATTGAGCTGCTCGAAGAATCCGGCATTGAAGAGCTGGAAATCTGTGAAGGGGAAGAGTCCGTCCGCATCAGCCGCGGCTCACGCCACCCCGCAGCGCCGGCGCACTATTACGCCGCGCCACAGGCACCAGCGCCGGCGCAGGCACCTGCTCCGGCTCCCGCTGCCACCGAAGCCCCCGCACCGGTAGACAACACGCCCAGCGGCCATCTGGTGCGCTCTCCCATGGTCGGCACCTTCTATCGCTCCCCGTCGCCGGGTGCGGCGGTTTTCGCAGAAGTCGGGCAGAAAGTGCAGGCTGGCGATGTGCTGTGCATCGTGGAAGCCATGAAGATGATGAACCAGATCGAGGCCGACAAATCCGGCACGCTGGATGCCATTCTGGTAGAAGACGGCGAGCCGGTTGAATTCGACCAGCCTCTGTTCTCCATCGTTTAACGGAGGCATCTCATGCTGGAAAAGGTCGTCATTGCCAACCGTGGCGAGATTGCTCTGCGCATCCTTCGCGCCTGCAAGGAGCTGGGCATCCGCACCGTGGCCGTTTACTCCAAGCCCGACCGGGACCTGATGCACGTGCGCCTGGCCGACGAAGCCGTGTGTATTGGCCCCGCGTCATCCACTGATTCTTACCTGAACATCCCCGCTCTGATCAGCGCAGCGGAAGTCACCGATGCCGACGGCATTCACCCCGGTTACGGCTTCCTGGCGGAAAACGCGGACTTTGCCGAAAGCGTGGAACGTTCCGGTTTCACCTTTATCGGCCCGAAGGCAGACACCATCCGCCTGATGGGCAACAAGGTGGCGGCCATCGAAGCCATGAAAAAAGCCGGCGTCCCCACCGTGCCCGGCTCGGATGGCCCCATCGGTGACGATGATGATGCTTCACTGGCCATGGCCGAACAGATTGGTTACCCGGTCATCATCAAGGCCGCCGCCGGTGGTGGTGGGCGCGGCATGCGCGTCGTGGAGGAAGCCAAACACCTGCTCAACGCCATCACCCTGACCCGCTCCGAAGCCAAGAACGCCTTCGGCGATGCCACCGTCTACATGGAAAAATTCCTGCAGAAACCGCGACATGTGGAAGTGCAGGTACTGGCTGACGGTGCAGGCCACGCGATCCATCTGGGTGACCGCGATTGCTCGCTGCAACGCCGCCATCAGAAAGTGGTGGAGGAAGCCCCGGCCCCCGGCATCCCACAGCACCTGAAAGACGAAGTCGCCCAGCGCTGCGTGGATGCCTGCAAGACCATCAACTACCGGGGCGCCGGCACGTTCGAATTCCTCTATGAAGACGAGCGCTTCTACTTTATCGAAATGAACACCCGGGTTCAGGTCGAGCATCCGGTGACCGAGATGGTCACCGGGGTGGATATCGTCAAGGAACAGCTGCGTATTGCCGGTGGCGAAGGGCTCACGCTGCAGCAGGCCGACGTGCAGTTCCAAGGCCATGCCATTGAAGTGCGGGTTAACGCGGAAGACCCGGTGCGGTTTACCCCCTGCCCGGGGAAAATCACATATTTCCACGCACCCGGTGGTAACGGCGTCCGGGTGGACTCCCACATCTACAGTGGCTACACCGTCCCCCCCTATTACGATTCCCTGATCGGCAAGCTGATCACCTGGGGGGAAAGCCGCGACATCGCCTTTGCGCGCATGAAAAACGCACTGGACGAAATCGTGGTAGAAGGCATCAAGACCAATATCGCTCTGCACCGCGACAAAATCTTCAAGGACAAGGCGTTCATTGAAGGCGGAGTGGATATTCACCACCTGGAGAAAAAGCTGGGCGATCAGTAAGCGCCTGCTCTTTCCTCTGCGCCACAGCAAAGGCCGCGCCCGCTAACCCGGCGCGGCCTTTGTTTTTCTGGCCCGGCAACGGCAAAAACATTACCGCACCAGCGAACTGCCCAGCATAACGACAGGCAGCGCAGGACAGCAGAATCCGCTAGACTGCGGCCACTTTACGCCCGTACATCACAACGCCTTGCAGGAGTGTCCATGGCCTGGCTTCAGCTCCACCTTGCCACCACCGAACAACACGCCGATGCCTTTCAGGCTGCACTGGAAAACCTCGGCGCCGTGGCCGTGACCCTCACCGACGGCGCCGACCAGCCCGTGTTCGAACCGCCACCGGGCACCCGGCCGTTGTGGCAGAACACCGTGGTCAGTGCCCTGTTTGAGCAGGACCAGACTCCCGAGCTGATACTCGCCGCCCTCACCGCCCAGGGGCTGAATGCAGAAGCCAGCCACCACGAAACCCTGGAAGACCAGACCTGGGAGCGGGCCTGGATGGATGACTTCTCGCCCATGCAATTTGGTGAGCGTCTGTGGATCATTCCCAGCTGGAGCGAGGCGCCAGATCCCCAAGCCGTCAACCTGAAGCTGGACCCGGGCCTTGCCTTCGGCACCGGCACCCACGAGACCACCTCACTGTGCCTGCAATGGCTGGACGGCGCCGACCTGCACGGCAAAACCGTGCTCGATTTCGGCTGCGGCTCCGGGGTACTGGCCATCGCCGCGCTGCTACTCGGCGCCGGTGAGACCACCGGCACAGATATCGACCCCCAGGCGCTGATCGCCAGCGAAGACAATGCCCGTAATAATGGCGTGGCAGACTCGCTCGCCCTGTACCTGCCGGAGCAGATGCCTGCGGATTACCAGTGCGACGTACTGGTCGCCAACATCCTGGCCGGCCCGCTGGTGGAACTGTCCGGGCTTCTGGCCAGCTACTGTCGGCCCGGTGGCACCCTGGCCCTGTCCGGCATTTTGGCGGAGCAGGCGGAATCGGTCCGCACCGCCTATGCCCCCTGGTTTGATCTGACCCCCACCACCCAACAGGGTGACTGGGTGCGCATTGACGGGGTGCGCCGCGTCACCTGAATCCACAGATTCAGGGAAAACTGAGTGACAGGTCCTTGCGGCCTGTCCCGGTTTTTCTGTAAAACATACCTGACCCATCTGCACGCACTATAGGGATTCCGGGGTTGAGTGAAAGCCTGTCGCGTGCAGCATGTTGCATCTCGTCCAATAACAATTCAGGCGAAAGCCATGGCCACCCAATACAAGACCCGCTGCCCCCACTGTGCAGCCCAGTTCAAAATTACCGATGAACACCTGAAACAGGCACGCGGTGCGGTACGGTGTGGCTCCTGCCTGCAGATCTTCCAGGCCAATGATTACCTGGTTGATCCCCCGGCACCGCAGCAAGCCGCCCCGCAGGATCGCTGGGCCGGCGCGCTGGACGGCACCCACAGTGACGCAGCCTCTTCCGAGGACGAGCAGAAGTTTGGCGACGATGACGGCACCGACGCCGATGGCCTGAGCATTCAGGGCATGGAGTTAAGCGACTCGTTCATGAACCTGGATGCGGACGACCCCGCTAGTGGGCTGGGCGAAGACTTCGCCGACATGCATGGCGCCGGCCGGGCCAGCCACCATGAAAATGCCGACGAATCCTGGGCCGAAGCCCTGCTGCAGGAGCTGGAAGACGACGACCCCGCCGAAACCAGCCCGGGCAAAACAACCACGCCCGCTCCCGCCAGCCACTCAGCCCCTGAGCAGCCGGCAGTGCGCAAAACAACAGACACACCAGCGCCAAAACAATCCCGACCGGCAGAGCCCGAAGACGACGATGACAGCCTGTTCGGTGGGCTGGACCTGTTTGGCGACGACCTTTACGAAGAGCCCGTCCCCATCGGCAAGCCCGTGCGCGAACGTGACAACCATTTCCGCCAGCGCCGGGACTGGGGCGGCATGCTCAAGTGGACCTCGCTGTCGGTTATTGCCCTGGTCGTGCTGGTCGGCCAATACGCCTTCTTCAATTTCAATGACCTGGCCCGTAGCCCGCAATGGCGCCCCCTGTATCAGCAGGCCTGTGATGTACTCGGCTGCCACCTGCCTAGCCGCTCAGACATCACCCAGCTGCGCGGTGCCAATCTAGTGGTGCGCAGCCACCCGAATTACGCCAACGCCCTGATCGTGGATGCCATCCTGTTCAATGAAGCCAAGTACCCCCAGCCCTTCCCGGAACTGGAACTGAGCTTCAGCGCCCTCAATGGCGGCCCCGTGGCCAGCCGACGCTTCACCCCGCAGGAATACCTGCAAGGGGATCTGCTCGGTATGGAAACCATGCCCACGCGCACCCCGCTGCATATCTCGCTGGAAATTGTGGACCCGGGCGACAAGGCGGTGAACTACAACCTGCGCCTGTTGCCGGCACCGCAGCCGCGCGATCAGGTCAGTCAGCGCTAAGCACGCCTCATACACTTCATTCGCCTCATATAATGGAAATCGATAGGCAGCCCGTCAGCTCATGGCAGGCTGCCCTTTCATCCCGGGCCATCGATCTCTATCATTGTCTCCCCTTTTAGACACCCCAAGCCCGGCGCCATGCAGATCGGACCCTACAACCTGCCCAACTCCCTGATCCTGGCCCCCATGGCCGGCGTCACGGATCGCCCTTTCCGGCGTTTGTGCAGGGACCTGGGAGCCGGCCTGCTGGTGTCGGAAATGGTGACCTCGGACACCCGTCTGTGGAACTCTCGAAAGTCTCGCCAACGGCTGGATCACAGCGGCGAACCGGGCCCCATTTCTGTACAGATTGCCGGCGGCGAGCCGACCATGCTGGCAGAAGCGGCCCGCGCCAACGTGGACCACGGCGCCCAGATTATTGATATCAATATGGGCTGCCCGGCGAAAAAAGTGTGCAAACGCGCCGCAGGTTCCGCCCTGCTGGCCGACCCGGATCTGGTCAGCCGCATCCTGGATGCGGTGGTCAATGCGGTGGATGTCCCCGTCACCCTGAAAATCCGTACCGGCCCCGACCGCGATCAGCGCAATGCCCTCGCCATTGCCCGCATCGCCGAAGCCGCCGGTATCCAGGCCCTCGCCATTCACGGGCGCACCCGCGCCGACAAGTTCAACGGAGACGCCGAATACACCACCATCAAACAGGTGGTGGACGCGGTGAATATTCCGGTAATGGCTAACGGAGACGTGGATAGCCCGGAAAAAGCTAAACGGGTACTGGAATCCACCGGCGCCGGTGGTATCATGATCGGCCGCGCTGCTCAGGGTAACCCGTGGATCTTCCGGGACACCCTGTATTACCTCGAGCACGGCTCGCTGCCCGCAGCGCCGTTAGTAACGGAAGTCCATGACTGCGTGCAGCAGCACCTGTCCGAACTGCATCATTTTTATGGTGAGTTCATGGGGGTGCGTATCGCACGCAAGCACTTGGGCTGGTACACACAGAACCTGCCCGATGGGGAAGACTTCCGGCGCGGGTTTAACACACTGGAAAATGCCACCGACCAATGCGTGGCAATCGAGCAGTTTTTCCAACAGATCAGCGCCACTACCGACCGGGTTCGTTTCGGTCGTTATGGCGAGGTGTCTGCCCGGAAGAAAAACGGAGCCCTGGCCGCATGACCCTTTCTTCAGTTAACACAGCCGCTGCACGGACACTTACTGAAATGAACACCGCTGAAGCACGAAAGCAGCCGCATCTCACTATTGCGCGCAGTGAAACCCACGATACCTTGCGCAATTGTGTGCGACGTTCGTTAAACGATTATTTCAACCAGCTGGACGGCGAAGCCGTGAGCGAGCTCTACCCGATGGTACTGGCTGAGATGGAAATCCCCCTGCTTGAGAAAGTGCTCGAGTACACCCGTGGCAACCAGACCAAAGCCGCCGAGCTGCTGGGCCTGAACCGCGGCACCTTGCGCAAGAAACTCAAGCAGTACGGCCTGCTGTAATAGCGGGCCAGGAAGAACCGGGGCAGTAGACACTACTGCCCTTTTTTTGTTTTTGGTCAACTCGATTTACGTAAACACGCTTCACGCCCCACGCCAATCCTGTTCGCACGCCAGCGCGTGCCAGCCTGATACGTGGCAACGTGCAAGCATCACCAAAGGTGACTTATGAGCAACGCGGTTGAACGTGCACTGATCAGTGTTTCCGACAAGACGGGTATCGTCGAATTTGCCAAGGCCCTGGCCGGGCAAGGCGTGGAAATTCTTTCCACTGGCGGTACCTACAAGAAACTGCAGGACGAAGGCATCGCCGTGCGCGAAGTCTCCGACTACACCGGTTTCCCGGAAATGATGGCCGGCCGGGTGAAAACCCTGCATCCGAAAGTGCACGGCGGCATCCTTGGCCGTCGCGGTCAGGACGAACAGGTCATGGCCGACAACGATATCAGCCGCATCGACCTGGTGGTGGTTAACCTGTACCCGTTCGAAGCCACCGTTGCCAACCCGGATTGCTCCCTGGAAGACGCCATCGAGAACATCGATATCGGTGGCCCGACCATGGTGCGTTCAGCAGCCAAGAACAATGCCAGCGTGGGCATCGTCACCAACGCCAGCGACTACCAGCGGGTACTCGACGACATGGCAGCCCATAACGGCGCCCTGTCCGACACCCTGCGTTTCGATCTGGCCATCAAGGCGTTCGAGCACACCGCCGCCTACGACAGCGCCATTGCCAACTACTTTGGCAAGAAAGTTGGCGAGAACAATCAGGACTTCCCGCGCACCATTAACCTGAACTTCGAAAAAACCCAGAACATGCGTTACGGCGAGAACCCGCACCAGAAAGCGGCTTTCTACACCGAGCGCAACCCGGCCCCGGCATCCATCGCCACCGCGAAACAGCTGCAGGGCAAGGAACTAAGCTACAACAACATTGCTGATACCGACGCCGCACTGGAATGCGTAAAAGGCTTCACCAAGCCGGCCTGCGTGATCGTCAAGCACGCCAACCCCTGTGGTGTGGCGGTCAGCCTGGATGGCATTACCACCGCCTATGATCTGGCCTTCGCCACCGATACCGAATCGGCTTTCGGCGGCATCATCGCCTTCAACCGCAAACTGGATGCCGCCACCGCCCAGGCCATCGTCGATCGCCAGTTTGTCGAAGTGATTATCGCCCCCAGCGCCACAGAAGAAGCCCTGGCCATCACCGCCGCCAAGAAGAATGTGCGGGTACTGGTATGTGGTGAAATGGAGGGTGTAGAGGCTTCCGGCCTGGATTACAAACGGGTCAACGGCGGCCTGCTGGTGCAGGACCGTGACCTCGGCATGATCACCGAAGGCGAGCTGAAAGTGGTCACCAAGCGCGCCCCCACCGAAGCCGAAATGCACGACCTGATCTTCGCCTGGAAAGTGGCCAAGTTCGTCAAATCCAACGCCATCGTCTACGCCAAAAACCGCCAGACGGTGGGCGTGGGCGCCGGCCAGATGAGCCGCGTGAACTCCGCGCGCATCGCCGCCATCAAGGCCGAGCACGCCGGTCTGCAGGTGGAAGGCTCGGTGATGGCATCCGATGCCTTCTTCCCCTTCCGTGACGGCATCGACAATGCCGCCAAGGTGGGCATCAGCTGCGTGATCCAGCCGGGCGGCTCGATCCGCGACGAAGAAGTCATCGCCGCCGCCGACGAAGCCGGCATGGCCATGGTCTTCACCGGCATGCGTCATTTCAGGCACTAAACGCTGGACGCCAGAGGCCCAACGCCTGACGCTACCCCTTCCGGCGTCGGGCATCTGACGTCAAGCCCGTCGCCAATAGCGACAACCGATCAGGAATCACCATTCATAGCAAATGGATCACCCCATGAAGGTACTCATCATCGGCGGCGGTGGCCGCGAGCATGCGCTGGCTTGGAAAGTGGCGCAGGCAGAACAGGTTGAGACGGTTTTCGTGGCTCCCGGCAATGCCGGTACCGCCCGCGAAGCCAAGCTGGAAAACGTGGCCATCGATGTACTGGATCAGCCAGCCCTGCTGGCCTTTGCCCAGGACAACAGCATCGACCTGACCATCGTCGGCCCGGAAGCGCCACTGGTGGAAGGGCTGGTGGATACCTTCCAGGAAAACGGCCTGAAGTGCTTTGGCCCCAGCAAGGCGGCCGCGCAGCTGGAAGGCTCCAAGGCCTTCACCAAGGACTTTCTGGCCCGCCAGAATATTCCCACCGGTGCCTACGGCAACTTCACAGACATGGACGAAGCGCTGACTTACGTCCGTGAGCAGGGTGCTCCCATCGTCATCAAGGCCGACGGCCTGGCCGCCGGTAAAGGCGTGATCGTCGCCATGACCCTGCAGGAAGCCGAAGACGCCGTGCGTGACATGCTCGACGGCAACAAGTTTGGCGATGCCGGTCACCGGGTGGTGGTGGAAGAGTTTCTGGAAGGCGAAGAAGCCAGCTTTATCGTCATGGTGGACGGCAAGAATGTGCTGCCCATGGCCACCAGCCAGGACCACAAGCGCGTCGGCGATGGCGATACCGGCCCCAACACCGGCGGCATGGGTGCCTACTCCCCGGCCCCGGTGGTCACCGATGCGGTCTACCAGCGCATCATGGACGAGGTCATCACCCCCACCGTGGAAGGCATGGCCGCTGAAGGCATGCCCTACACCGGCTTCCTGTACGCGGGCCTGATGATCAGCCCGCAGGGCGCCCCCAAGGTGATCGAGTACAACTGCCGCTTCGGCGACCCGGAAACCCAGCCGATCCTGATGCGTCTGCAATCCGACCTGGCCGGGCTGTGCCTCGCCGCGCTGGACGGCAAACTGGACCAGACCGACATCCAGTGGGACCCGCGCCCCACCCTCGGTGTGGTCATGGCCGCTGGCGGCTACCCGGACAGCTACAACAAGGGTGACGTGATCGACGGGCTGGACCAGGCCGATTCCGATACGGTGAAGGTCTTCCACGCGGGCACCGCCGAAAAAGACGGCCAAGTGGTCACCAGTGGTGGCCGGGTCCTGTGTGTCACCGGCGTCGGCGACACCGTGGGCGAAGCCCAGGCCAACGCCTATGAGGGTGTGAAGCAGATCACATGGCGCGACGCCCAATACCGTTCCGACATCGGCTACCGTGCAGTGGCCCGCGAAAAAGCATAAAGTACAGGCAACTAAGAATTAAAGGTGAGTCGGACCCGGCTCACCCACCAACACACCTTCGGGGGTTGCCATGTCGAATCAAACGGCGGATATGTCACGTCTTGAGGATTTCATTCCTTTTGACTGCCTCAGCGAATCCCATCGCAATGAAATCCAGGGCCAGATCGAAGTCATCAAGATCGGCCCCGGTCGACTCCTGTTCAAGCGCGGTCAAAGCAGCGACAAGGCCTACTTTCTGGTCGAAGGCTCACTGGATCTCACCGACGCCAGTTTTCAGGTGCGCCATTTCACCGCTGACGACGATGAAAACTACCTGGCCATCGACAACTACGCCGAACACACCATCAACGCCATTACCGCCGAAACGACCACGCTCTACGCCATCGACCGCAACAAGCTGGACCTGCTGATGACCTGGACCCAGGCCGCCGAGTCCATGCTTGACGAAGACGACGATGAAAATGAGCGGGACTGGATGGACGCGCTGCTTTCCTCGGAACTGTTCTCCGCAGTGCCCCCGGCCATGATTCACAGCCTGTTCGTGAAATTCGAAGAACGCGAAGTCCAGCTCGGCGAAACCATTGTCACCGAAGGCGAAGACGGCGACACCCTGTTCGTGATCAAACAGGGCAAAGCCATGGTCACCCGCGTTAAGGGCGCCAAGCAGGAAACCCTGGCCGCCCTTTCCGCCGGCCGTTTTTTCGGCGAAGACGCCCTGATCAGCGACAGCCCCCGCAACGCCACAATCACCATGACCAGCGATGGCGTGCTGATGTGCCTGGGTAAAAATGACTTTCAGGCGATCCTGCAGGACTCGGTCATTCGCCACGTCACGGAAGATGAGCTGGACACCATGGTGCTGGAAGCCGACACTGCCTGCATCCTGGTGGATGTGCGCCTGCCCATGGAATTTCGCCATGACCGCACCCCCGGTGCTCGCAACCTGCCGCTCAATGAATTACGCCGTGAAGTCCAAAACCTCGAGAAGGATTTTTTCTACGTGGTATGCGGTGACGGTCGACGTAGTGAGCTTGGAGCCTATATCCTCTCCGAAGCAGGCTTGAACGCCTATGTGCTTGACCGGGGAAAACCGACGGATGCAAAAGAAGAATCCCATGCTGAGGCTGAACAGGCCTGACTCTCTATTCTTTCTTCTGGTGCTGGCCCTGTGCGCCAGCGCCAATGCGGTCTTCGCAGACGTCCCGCCGCCCTTCGTCGTCCATAGCCAGCCCGACCAGGCACGCATCACCATCTATTCCGAATATTACCGTGACGCCTCCGGCGACGCGGATATTGGCACCATCAGCCAACCCCCTGTTACCGGGCATTTCCAGCCCGCCACACGTTATGTCGAACGGTTGGGGATTCGCGACGGCGCCTGGTGGGTACGCGTCGCCCTGCAAAACGAGCTGAGCAATAAACAGGACTACGCACTGGTCCTCAAAGGCAACCCCAATGCCCGCGTATTCTTGCCCGGCGCCGATGGTCATTACACCCAGGCGAGCCAGGAGCAACGCATACCCGGCCGTGAGGCCAGCTACCGGCTACACCTGCCCACCGGTGAACCACAGCTGATTTACTTGCAGCTCCAGCCCCAGGGATATCTCACTTACGGCCTGACCCTGAACGGCATCAACGCCCAGGTGGCACAACAGAGCCACACCAACGCCGTGTACATGCTGCTCGCCGGTGCCCTGCTGATTCTCGCCATCTACAACCTGATCGCCGGCGCCATGCGGGGCGGGAGCACCTACTTCTACCATTGCGGCTTTATTCTCTCCATTCTGGTCATCAGCCTGGTGCTGGCCGGTTATCTTCCCCTGTCGCTCACCGAGAACAGCACCGTCCAGCCCCGCACCCTGTTCGTGATGATGATGATCGCGCTGTTTTCTGCCACCGGGGTGGCGC
Source organism: Alcanivorax sp. DG881 (assembly GCF_000155615.1). Taxonomy (GTDB): domain Bacteria; phylum Pseudomonadota; class Gammaproteobacteria; order Pseudomonadales; family Alcanivoracaceae; genus Alcanivorax. The sequence goes on from NZ_DS989915.1 coordinate 1,382,292, forward strand.
GCTCCTTTTTCGATCTTTCCATCAAGGCCCCCCTTCTGCACCGCATTACGCTAATGCTCAAGTGGGGCGCGCTCGCCATCATTCCCCTGACTCTCGCACTCCCCATTGCCCTGGCCGCCAGCCTCAGCTTTGCCACCGTCAGCCTGGCCGCATTTATCCTGCTGATTCTGGGCTACACCAGCTGGCACCGGGAGCTGAATGGCGGCGGGCTGTTTTTCCTGACCACCCTGCTGGTGAGTGGCCCTGCCCTGCTGGTTTGCCTGGCCTACCTGGGGATCCTGCAAACCAGCGCGGAACTGCCCCAGTGGCTGCTGGCGACCACCGCACTGGAAGCGGTCACCCTGGGGGTGGGCCTGCGCGTCAGCCATCGCCACCAGGCACTCCTGCATATCGAGCAACAACGTTCCCAGGCCGTGGCGGAAACCGTGGATGCCACACGCCGGGAAACCCTGTCCCGGATTGGCCATGATGTGCGCACCCCGCTCAGCGGCATCCTCGGCATGGCGGAGATCCTTGCCGACACCCCGCTGACCCCGAACCAGCGCGAGTGCGTCGGCGCCATTCAGAACGCCGGCGACAACCTGCTACGCATCATCAACGATGTCCTGGAGCACTCGCAGCTCTCCACCCGCGGCACCGACATCAACCACAGCGCACTGGATATTCATGACCTGGTCATGGAAGCCGTTGATCTGTTCAAGGAACGGGCAGAAGAAAAGCAGATAGAACTGATCACCCATGTGCACACCAATGTGCCGGGCCGGGTGGTCGGCGATGCCGGCCGCCTGCGTCAGATCCTTACCAACCTGACGGGCGCCCTGATTCGCCATGGCCACCCCGGCGAAATGGTGGTGGACGTTTCCATGGAACCCACCGGGCAGGCCGACCGCGTTCGGTTTGGTTTCACCGGCAGCGCCATGAACGAGGAAACCCTCAAGCGCTTGCGGGACAACCAGAAGCAGAACGAAAGCAGCCACCTGAGCCTGGCCATTGCCGAACAATTGGTGGAAGCCCTGGGCGGGCGCATGGGCACCCTGCAGGATCACAAGGAGGTGCATTACTGGTTCGTGGTGCCGCTACCGGCCGAAGATGCCCCCGCGCCAAGCTCCAACGTGGACACAACCGCTCTCTCCGGACGCAGCCTGTTGGTGGTGGACGACTCCAGCACCGTGACCCGGGTATTGCGCCACCACGCCCTCTCGTGGGGCATGCGTGTCACCGCCTGCCACGATCCACGCGAGGCCCTTGCGTCCCTGCGCACCCAGGCCAATATCAACGAGCCTTACGATATCGTTGTCCTCGATCACCACATGCCCGGCATGGACGGCATGCAGCTGGCTGCCCGCATCCATGAAGACCCGGTCATCGTGCACCCCACGGTGCTCGTCATGCTCACCGGCATCAACAATGCACCCACCGCCACCCAGGCCCGCAACGTGGGCATTCACCGTGTGCTGTCCAAGCCGGTCTCCGCGCCGCGGCTGCGCCAGGCACTGGCAGAAGAATTAGGCCTGGGGCATCCGTCGGTGCCAGAACACAGCAAACCACAACACCAGCCGGACCCGGGCCTGAAACTGCTGGTGGCGGAAGACCATTACCTGAGCCAGAAGGTGATTCGCGGCATGCTGGGCAAATTGGGCCTGAAGGCGGATATCGCCTCCAACGGCAAGGAAGCGCTGGAACTGGCCAGCAACACGCGCTACGACCTGATCCTGATGGATTGCGAAATGCCGGAAATGGATGGCTTTGAGGCCACCCGGATGATCCGGGCACAGGAGCAGAAACAAGCCTTGCCAGCGGTGCCCATTGTGGCCCTGACCGCCCATATCCTGCGTGAGCACAAGGACCGCAGCCTGGCAGCGGGCATGAACGCCCACCTGCCCAAGCCGGTGGAATTGAATGTGCTGCGAGAAACGCTGGTGCGCTTTACCCGCCCCGACGCCACTGATTCGGACTCATGGATCGCCAACGACGAAAAGCGCGACTGAACGAACTGGATTCGGCAAACCCCAGCAGCAGCGCAATATCCGTCAACGACAAGGCCGGGTCCTGCAGGTACAGCTCAGCCAGTCGCTGGCGCAGCCCGTCAACAATATCCTGAAACCGCACCCCACGACTGAGCAGACGACTGCTAAGGGTGCGCGATGGCATGCCCAGCTCCGCGGCCACAGCCTCCAGGCCCGGCTCCCCTTCAGTCAACAGACGGTAGATTTCGGATCTGACAACACTGACCAGGTTGGTGCTGCCTTGAAAATCCGCCAGCAATTCCCGCGCCTCGCGCTCCATCATCACCGCCAGCCCCGGGTCTGCCGTATTCAATGGCTGCTGCAATAATCTCGCATCCAGCACCACACCATCGAATGCAGCCGAGAACTGTACCGGTGCCTGAAAATAATCCGCGTAACGCTCAGGCTCGACTGGCGCAGGGTGCCGAAAACAAACAGCCAGAGGCGCCAGGCCGGCCGGCAATAGCGGGCGCATGAACGCCACCCATCCGGTAATCGCCGCCTCCACCAGAAACCGGGCCGGCTCGCCGGTCAGCGGGCATTGCCAACGCAGGATCACCTGTTCATTTTCGTGGCTCAGGCGGGTCTGCCCCAACTTGCCAGACAGGCTTTCGAAGCGTACCAACCGATCAATGGCCTGCCCCAGATCCCGGCTGGCTAACACCGCATACCCGAGCACCTGATAGGAGCGAGGCTTCACCCTTTTGCCCGTCTCGAACCCCAGGCCCGCATCCCCGCAGGCATCAAGAATCACCAGAAACAGGCGCAATACATCCACCAGCGGCAGCAACTGATCCGCCTGTTTAAGCTGGTGCTCATCCAGCCCCGCCCGCGTAAGGATAGCCTCCTCGTCCAGGCCATAATGGGCCAGCAGCGCAGGCAAAACCGCCGCCACATAAGCAGCAGACAGGCTCTGGTCCGACCCCGCCAACCGGGGATCAAGCACCGGCACTGACCGCCCGCCCCTGGCACCATTGCCGTAACCGCGCCAGTGATTCCGCCATGGTCACCGACAGCGGCACGGTCGCCGCCAGCTCGGCCTCCAGCAAGGCCTGATCCAGTGGCTGATCCCCGGCCCCGGCGCTATACAACCCGGCCACCACTCCCTGCTCTATCTCAGCGCCGGTAAAGCCATCGCTGTGCTCCGCCAGGCGAGCCAGGTCAAACGCTGATACGGTTTGTCCGCGCTTTTCCAGATGGATCCGGAAGATCACTTCCCGCACCTCACTGGACGGCAAATCCACAAAGAAGATCTCGTCCAGACGCCCCTTGCGGATCAATTCCGGGGGCAACCGTTCAATATCGTTGGCGGTGGCCACCATAAACACCTGACTGCGGTTTTCCGCCATCCAGGTCAACAACGTGCCAAGCACCCGGCGGGAAGTACCACCATCGTTATCGCCCACCGCAATCCCTTTCTCGATTTCATCGATCCACAGCACACAAGGCGACATGGTTTCCGCCATGGCCAACGCCTCGCGCACATTGCGCTCGGATTCCCCGAAGAATTTGTTGTAGATAGCGCCCATATCCAGGCGCAGCAACGGCAGCCCCCAAAGCCCGGCCACCGATTTGGCCGCCAGGCTTTTACCGCCGCCCTGCACGCCCACCAGCATCACCCCACGGGGCGAGTCGATACCTTCACCCTGATTTCCATGGAAGGCACTTTCACGCTTGCCCAGCCAGTCTTTCAGACCCTGCAACCCGCCCACATTCGCGAAGCTGTCAGTGTCGTATTCGTAGCTCAGTACGCCATCCATTTCCATCAACGCAAACTTGGCCTTGTTCACCTCCGGCAGGTCCGCCTCGGTGATGGCGCCATCGTGGATAATCGCCCCACGGGCCAGCTTGCGGGCATCTTCCACGCTCAAGCCACGCAGGTTGCGCACCAGCCGGTCCAGCGATGCCCGGTCCGCGCGCACCCGTTCGCCCCGCTCTTTCTTGAAACGGCGCGCCTCATCCTGAACGATGTGTTCCAGCTGTTTTTCATCGGGCATGGACAAGCTGAACCGGGTGCAATAACGGCGCAGTTCCGCTGGAATGGTTAACTCATGGCTGATCAACACCAGGGTGTGATGCAAGCGCTCATGGTGCAGGGCGATTTCCTTGAGCAAGCGCACATGCTTCGGCTCTCCATCCAGATAAGGATGCAGATCGCACAACGCATAGATCCCCGGCTCATTGGTGCCGCGAATCTGCCCCAGCATGGCATCCGGCTCGATGGTGTGTTTCTGGCTGGGACTCTCTTCCAGCTCCAGCCTGCGCAGGCCATCCACCGCATTCCAGCCGAATACCGGCCGCCCCTCTCGCATCCCCAGACGGCGAATCAGATCCAGCGCCCGCAGCTCCTCCCAGGTTTCAATCACCACAATGGGGTAGCGGGATTCGAGCAGCATTTTCAGGTCGTTAAGATCACTCATGGCTAAGCAACACGCCGCACGCAGCAGGCTTCACGCGGGGCGACAGTTTCCTTGTTAGTATGTTTGGCAGAATCGAGGGTGATTCAATTAAAGCGTTCTTAGGCTACACTAAGAGCCCCTTACTTTTCACTCGGCAAGCCTGTTGCCCGCTTGCCCGCCAGCGATCCTTTGCCATGACTCAACGCCGACTATCGCCTCTGGACAAACTACTCGCCCGTGCTGACAACGCCCTGCGTACCCTTACCCCGGGCACCATCCAGGCGGAGCGGACTCCTGCCCATGCCTCCCCGGCACCCGATGCCCCGGACGCCGGCAGCCTGCCCAGCGACAAGCGCCGCCATGTGCTGGGGTTAATGCGCATTAACCATACCGGTGAAGTGTGCGCCCAGGCGCTGTATCAAGGGCAGGCAAGCACCGCCAGCCTGCCGCATATTCGCCACGCCATGGAAGAGTCCGCCCGGGAAGAGGAAGACCATCTGGCCTGGTGTGAGGAGCGCATTCAGGAACTGGGCGGCGTGCCCAGCAAACTTAATCCGCTGTTCTACGCCATGAGCTATGCGGTGGGAGCCACCGCCGGCCTGATCGGCGACCGCTGGAGCCTGGGCTTTGTGACGGAAACGGAAAATCAGGTGGTCAAACACCTGGAATCCCATCTCTATCAGATACCGGAAAGCGACCTGCGCACCCGCGCCATTCTTGAGCAGATGAAGACCGACGAGCTCAAACATGCCGTCACCGCCAAAGACGCCGGCGGCGCCGACCTGCCTCCCCCCGTGCGCCACGCCATGACGCTGATGAGCAAGGTGATGACGTTCACGACCTACAGAATTTGAATTAATAATGAAAGTTAATAATTAATAACGTCGCGAACCCGGGTTTCCCTACCCCAAACGCAAGAGGCCGCGTCCATACTCTGGGCGCGGCCTCTTGGCTTTAAAAGCAGCACGAAACTTCCCCGCGCAGCTATTAATTATTCATTATTAACTATTAATCGCTTCTCAACCAAGGTTTCGGCTGTAGAAAATCTCCAGCATCTCCGTGCGCAAACGCTCTTCGATCTGGTCCAGCTCTTCCTGCTCGAACTCGTCGCTGCCGGCACCAAACAGATAGTTATCGATATCGAAGTCTTTCAGCAGCATCTTGGTGTGGAAGATGTTTTCCTGATACACATTCACGTCGATCATCTGATAGGCGTTCTGGGTGTCTTCCGTCAGGAAGTTCTGGATGGAATTGATATCGTGATCAATAAAATGCTTGGTGCCATCCAGGTCCCGGGTCATGCCACGCACCCGATAGTCCACAGTAACGATATCGGAATCGAAACTGTGGATCAGGTAGTTCAACGCGCGCAGCGGGGAAATCACGCCGCAGGTGGAAACATCCACATCCACGCGGAACGTGGAAATACCGTTATCCGGATGGGACTCCGGGTAGGTATGCACCGTCACGTGACTCTTGTCCAGGTGAGCGACCACCGTCTCCGGCAACGGACCCGGCGCCTCTTCATCCCAGTCGGACCCATCCGGCGGGGTTTCGTGCTCGGCGATCAACATGGTGACGCTGGCACCCTGCGGATCGTAATCCTGGCGGGCCACATTCAGGATGTTGGCGCCAATGATCTTGGTCACGTTGGTGAGAATCTCGGTGAGACGCTCCGCGTTATACAGCTCGTCAATATATTCGATATATTCCTGACGATGCTGCTCGGTCTTCGCGTAAGCAATATCGAAAATATTGAAGCTCAAGGATTTGGTCAGGTTGTTGAAACCGTGAACCGTAATCTTGGGATTGGGATCTTTCACCACAGCCGTACCCCATGGGCGTTTCATCGCCACGTTAAGACAAACACACCACCGCACCCCGTGCGGCTACCTTGTTTGCAACATCCCGAAGGACGCCGCGAATCACCGGCCAGGCCGGCATATTGCGTTACCGAGGCGCCCGCCGGGCACCTCAGCCTTCAATGGTATAACTATGGGTGATCTCGACACCACCGCGTGTCAGCATAATGCTGGCAGAGCAGTATTTCTCTGCCGACAGCTCAACCGCCCGTTTCACATGGGCTTCCTTGAGGCTGTTGCCGCTGACAATAAAGTGCAGGTGGATCTTACTGAACACCGCCGGTACTTCATCGGCCCGCTCTGCGGTCAGCTCGCAGCGGCAATCGGTCACGTCCTGGCGGGATTTCTTGAGAATATGGATCACATCAAAGGAGGAACAGCCGCCCACGCCCAGTAACAGGGTTTCCATGGGGCGCGGCCCACGGTTCTGGCCACCGTGATCCGGCGGGCCATCCATCAGCACCTTGTGGCCGCTTTCTGTTTCCGCTTCATAGCAGGCTTCGCCCTGCCACTTAACCACTGCTTTCATGGTGATCTCCTGGTCTGTCACCCCATCTCAAACGCAGGCCGAACGCCTGATTGCGCCCACCCCGGAAGGGGGCGCAGAGTACCATAGCACGGGGTCTGCGCCACCCCTTTCAGGGTAGGTCGACGGGAATAATTTACCGATATATCACCAACCCGGAAAATCGGCGTATTTGGCCGAAAACCCGTTACTTAATCCGGGTTTAGCTACCGCCTGCCCTGTGAAAATCGAGAGTGAGAGCCAGTTCCCTTGGCATAACTCATAAAAACAGGCAATATCCATACGCTTATTGGCTAAGACATTTTTCTGGCTTCAAGACTGAGCGCCCATGACTGACGGCAACAAAATTATTCCAAATCTGGACCACTTCCTGGCCCATTGCCACCGCCGCAAATACCCGGCGAAAAGCACGATCATCTATGCCGGCGATGAATCGGATGCGCTGTATTACATCCTGAAAGGCTCTGTGACGGTCATGATCGAAGACGACGATGGTCGCGAGATGATCATGGCGTATCTCAATGAAGGGGATTTCTTCGGTGAAATGGGGCTGTTTGAAAACGACCCCTCTCGCTCCGCCTGGGTAAAAGCCAAGAGCGAGTGCGAAGTCGCGGAGGTGAGCTATGCCAAATTCCGGCAGCTGGCCCGCGAAGACGCCGACATCCTGTTCACGGTATCCGCCCAGATCGCTGGCCGCCTTCGCGCCACCACCCGCAAGGTGGGGGACCTGGCGTTCCTGGATGTGACAGGCCGTGTCGCAGGCACCCTGCTGGACCTGTGCAAGCAACCCGATGCCATGACGCACCCGGATGGCATGCAGATTAAGGTCACCCGCCAGGAAATCGGCCGCATTGTCGGCTGTTCCCGGGAAATGGTGGGCCGGGTACTCAAGAACCTGGAGGAGCAGGGTCTGGTATCCGTGAAAGGCAAGACCATGGTGGTTTACGGGACGCGGTAAAAAGCAGTTAACCGTTAATAATGAATAGTTAATAGCTGCGCGTCGAACACCATCAGATACTGAAA
>NZ_DS989915.1:1390127-1396570 GCF_000155615.1 Alcanivorax sp. DG881
CGGCCTCTTGCATTGGAACGGTGAAATCCATCAGCGTTTCTGAAAGTGCTGTAGGTCGAATTAGCCTGAAAGGCGTAATCCGACAACCAGACCAACTCACCCAACGCGATTTGTCGGCTTACGCCGCTTCGCGGCTAAGTCGACCTACAAAACCTCGCAACAGCACGCAACCTTTGTGCTCAGAAGAACAACTTCTTGAGTTCAGCGCCCGGGTCTTCAGCACGCATGAAAGCCTCGCCGACCAGGAAACTGTGGATGCCGCTCTTGCGCATCAATTGCACGTCAGCGCTGCTGTGGATACCACTTTCAGTCACCACCATGCGATCACCGGGCACTTGCTGTGACAACGTCAGCGTGGTGTCCAGGCTGGTTTCGAAGGTGTGCAGGTTACGGTTATTGATACCGATCAGCTCGGCGTTCAAGGCCACCGCCCGGTGCAGCTCTTCTTCGGTATGGACTTCCACCAGCACATCGCAGCCAGCGCGCTGGGCAGCATGATACAGCTCATTCATCTGGGCATCGGACAGCGCCGCAGCAATCAGCAATACCGCATCCGCGCCCATGGCCCGGGACTCGAAAATCTGCCACGGGTCGATCATGAAATCCTTGCGCAGCACCGGCAGGTCCACCGCATTGCGGGCCGCACGCAGGTAATGCTCATCACCTTGAAAGAAGTCCTTGTCGGTGAGCACCGACAGGCAGGCTGCGCCGTTGGCTTCGTAGCTACGGGCAATCGACACCGGGTCGAAATCATCACGGATCACCCCCTTGCTGGGGGAAGCCTTCTTGATTTCGGCAATCACCGCCGGCTGGTGGTCTCTCACCCGGGCGAACAGGCTGGCGATAAACCCACGCGACTGTCGCTGGTTCTCTGCCAGGGATTGCAAATCACCGAGGGTGTAATTGTTCTTGCCGACGGCAATCTCTTCCTGCTTGCGGGCGATAATCTTGTCGAGAATAGTGCCTGTGCTCATAACCTCGCTCCTTATGCTGATTCGTCGCCAACCTTGAGGGCCGTGCTGAACTGAGCCAGTTCACGCATGCGTTCTGCGGCCTCTCCATTGTGGATCAGGTCCTCCGCCATGCGTACCCCCTCTTTGTGAGTTCGGGTAATACCGCTGACATAAATGGCAGCGCCGGCGTTCAAGGCAATCATGTCCGCCGCCTTGTTGGCCGCTTCCGTGGTGCGCTTGCTGAAGGCGTCCTTGATCAGCGCCAGGGACGCCGCCGGGTCCGTCACGTCCAGGCCCACCAGGGAATCGGATTCCAGCCCCAGATCCTCCGGTGTCAGGTCGTACTCCTGGACTTCACCGTTCTTGAATTCCGCCACATGGGTGCGCGCGGCCAGGCTGATTTCATCCAGCCCATCCTTGCTGTGTACCACCATGATATGTTCGCCGCCCAACCGGCCCATGACTTCCGCCAGGGGACGACAGAGCTTTTCCGAAAACACCCCCATCACCAGGCGCTGCACGCCGGCAGGGTTGGTCATCGGGCCGAGAATATTGAACAGGGTACGCATACCCAGTTCCTTGCGCGGCCCCACGGCATATTTCATGGCCTTGTGGTGATTCGGCGCAAACATGAACCCCACACCCACATTATCGACACACTTACCAATCTGCGCCGGGTTCAGGTCCAGTGCAATACCGGCGGTTTCCAACAGGTCCGCCGAGCCACTCTGGGAGCTCACTGAACGCCCGCCGTGCTTGGCCACTCGGGCACCGGCTGCAGCGGCCACAAAACTGCTGGCGGTGGACACATTGAACAAATTGGCGCCATCGCCACCGGTGCCGACGATATCGACCAGATACTGGCGGTTCTCCACGGTCACCCCGGTGACCAGCTCGCGCATCACCATGGCCGCACCGGTGATCTCATCCAGGGATTCGCTTTTCATCCGCAGGCCCACCATCAGCGCACCAATCTGCGCATCAGTGGCCCCACCGGTCATCACCTGGCTCATCACATCGCGCATTTCCTCGATGCTCAGATCAATATGGTCGACCACCTTGGCCAGCGCTTGCTGAATATTCATGCCGCGTCCCCCTGCTCGTTGTGCTTTAAAAAATTCTCAAGCAGGGCATGACCGTGCTCACTCAGTATGGATTCGGGATGATACTGAACCCCTTCAATGGGCAGGGTCTTGTGACGCATCCCCATGACCTCATCCACACTGCCATCATCTTTCAACGTCCAGGCCGTCATTTCCAGGCAGTCCGGCAGGCTGTCTTTTTCCACCACCAGTGAGTGGTAACGGGTCGCCGTGTAGGGCGACGGCAAATCACGAAACACCCCCTGACCACTGTGGTAAATCGGCGAGGTTTTGCCGTGCATCACCTGCCGGGCACGCACCACCTGTCCACCAAAGGCCTGACCAATGCTCTGGTGGCCCAGACACACGCCCAGAATCGGCAGTTTGCCGGCAAAATGCTTGATGGCGGCAATGGAAATGCCCGCCTCGTTGGGCGTACAGGGACCAGGGGAAATCATCAGCCGGTCCGGATTGAGAGCCTCAATCTCTTCCAGGCTGATCTGGTCGTTGCGATGCACCAGCACCTCGGCACCCAGCTCTTGCAGATACTGCACCAGGTTGTAGGTGAAGCTGTCGTAATTATCGATCATCAGCACGCGCATTATCGTTGCCCTCCGTCTGCCAGGTTGAGACCACCCAATGCCATGTTCACTGCCCGGAATACCGCCCGGGCCTTGTTCATGGTCTCGTCCCATTCGGATTGCGGCACGGAATCGGCAACGATGCCGGCGCCGGCCTGCACGTACAGACGCTGGTCCTTGATCACAGCGGTGCGGATGGCGATCGCCGTGTCCATATCGCCGTTGAAACCGATATAGCCCACCGCGCCGCCGTAGACACCCCGCTTGGTGGGCTCCAGCTCATCGATGATTTCCATGGCGCGAATCTTGGAAGCCCCGCTCAGGGTGCCTGCCGGGAAGGTAGCGCGCAGCACATCCAGCGGCCCCAATTCTTCACGCAGCTCCCCTTCCACGTTGGACACGATGTGCATGACGTGGGAGTACCGCTCCACCACCATCTGGTCGGAGACATCCACCTTGCCGGCCTTGGAGACCCGGCCGATATCATTGCGGCCCAGATCGATCAGCATCAGGTGCTCGGCGATTTCCTTGGGGTCCGCCAGCAGATCTTTTTCCAGTGCCTGATCTTCCGCCTCATTGGCGCCGCGTTTGCGGGTGCCAGCCAATGGCCGCACGGTAATTCTCCCCTGCTCGGCGCGGGCCAGGATTTCCGGTGACGACCCGGCGATATGGAAGTCATCCAGATCCAGGTAGAACATATACGGGGACGGGTTCAGATAGCGCAGGGCGCGGTACAGATCCAGCGCCGGCGCCTGGAATGGGCAGCTCATGCGCTGGGACGGCACCACCTGCATCACGTCGCCCGCCAGAATGTACTCGCGGATGGTTTCCACACCGGACTTGAAAGCCGCTTCCGGAAATTCATTGTGGAAATCGTTCTCGTCCACCGGCTCCCCGTAAACCGTGTGCTCCGGTTCCGGCAGCGGGGAACGCAGCTGGGTCTCCAACGCATCGAGGCGCTGCTCGGCGCGCATCAGCACACCCTCTTCGGTCGGGTCCACATGCACCACCAGGAACAGCGCCCCGCGCAGGTTATCGAAGACCACCACTTCCTCGGATCGCATCAGCAGGATATCGGGCACGCCCAGCACATCCTCACCGGGCGCCGGCCCCAGGCGTGGCTCGAAAAAGCGCACGCTGTCATAGCCGAAATACCCCACCAGGCCGCCGTTGAAACGGGGCAAGCCAGGCAGATCCGGGCTGCGGTAGGCTTGGCGATAGTCTTCCACCCAGGCAATGGGGTCAGCCACTTCTTCTTGCTGGCGACCGTCCGGGCCATCCACCTGCACCTGTTGCCCGGTGATCCGCACCACCTCGGTGGCCGGCAGGCCGATAATCGAATAGCGCCCCCAGCGCTCGCCGCCCTGTACCGATTCAAACAGGTAGGTGTAAGGGCCTGACGCCAGTTTGCGATAGGCCGACAGCGGAGTATCCAGATCCGCCAGCACCTCGCGAACCACCGGCACCCGGGTATAGCCCTGCCGGGCAAATTGATCCAATTCTTGTGGTGACATGATTGTCCTTAGCATTTCGCTACGGCCCGACTCTCGGGCGGACCGCGATCAAGAGCAATAATTGTAGAGGAAAACGAGCAAAAAGACGTGTCAGTGCAGACACAGAGGGAGCATCACCATCGCCAGCTGGCGGGTGTGGGGAGGAAAAGCGGATTGTCGATCAGGGCACAGTCCAAGGGACGTCCTTTCTCAATCATTGTCGTTGCGGCAATTCTAGCTAATGAAAACGCCAGACGCCAGACGCTGAAAACCCGGAGGAAACTGCTAGACTGGCCTCTTCGATGTGCTCGCAATTTGGCCTCAGGCATTTGCCATCAATCCGGGAGCTCCATGAAAATCCTCGCCCTTTACACCGCCAGCCAGTCTCGCGGCCCGGTGGAAAGCCAGCCAGCCGTGCAGCTGCGCGCTGGCTGCGGCATTGTTGGCGACCGCCATTACCGGCGCAACGCCAAACCGGAAGAGCAAATTACCCTGATCGAATCCGAGGCCATCGCCACCTATAACCGCGAGCATAAGCAGCGGGTCGAGCCGCACACCCTGCGCCGTAATGTGCTGACCGAAGGCGTCGATCTCAACGCCCTGGAAGGTCGGGAATTTCTGCTCGGCAACATTCGCCTGCGCGGTATCGAGCTGTGTGAGCCGTGTTCTGTGGTGGGTCACCTGCTGGCCGGCGATCTGACCCCGCCGCAGGTCATCAAGGCCCTGCTGGGCCGGGGCGGCCTGCGCTGTGAAATTCTCTCCAGTGGCGTGGTTCGTGTAGGCGATAACATTGCCACCCATGTGACCGCCCCCCTGTAGGGCGGAGACCGGCTCACGCCGATGTCGCCCTGCACAACCTTACCCAGGAAGCCTGGCTCGAATGAACGACATGGAAAAGATGGAAACGACGGACCCGATCAAGCAGACCCGCCAATGGCTCGAAGACGTGGTCATCGGCCTGAACCTGTGCCCGTTTGCGCGCAAACCCTTCAACGCCGGCCAGGTACGCCTCACCGTCAGCGACAGCCGTAATGTGGAAACCCTGCTGGGCGACCTGCACGAAGAACTCGACCGGATGGATCGCACCCCGGCAGACGAAATCGACACCACCCTGCTGATCATTACCGATCAACTGCAAGACTTTCTCGATTATAACGACGTACTGGATCTGGCCGACGGCCTGCTGGAACAGCAAGGCTGGGAAGGCACCTACCAAATCGCCAGCTTCCACCCCGCGTACCAGTTCGCCGACACCGCCGTGGACGACCGGGAGAACTACACCAACCGGGCGCCCTACCCGATTCTGCATATCCTGCGCGAAGCCAGCCTGGACAAGGGCCTGGCCAGTTACCCGAACCCGGAGCAGATTCCCGAACGCAATATGGACACCCTCAACGGGCTGACCGAGGCACAGTGGCTCGCCCTGTTTGGCGGCTTGCCGGGGGCCCGGCGGTGAATCTGGATCTTTCCGATATCCTGCTGGTCACGGCGCTGATCGTCATCGGCGCCCTGTTCTGGCGTTCCCACGGCATTCGCGAGCGGGCCCTCACGGCCACCCGGCGCTTCTGCGAGCGGCAGCAGCTGGAGTTTCTGGATGAGAGTGTGGGGCTGGAAAAACTGACCCTGAGCAAAGACCACAACGGCAAACGCCGCATCACCCGCATTTACCGGTTTGAATTCACCGTCACCGGCGGGGAGCGTTACGAAGGGCGCACCGTGGTGCAGGGCGGCGTCACCCAACGGGTAGAATTGCCGCCCCACCGTTACACGCCGCCACCGGAAGAATTGCACTGACTGGCAAGGCCCGGCCTCAGGTTTCGTAGGCGGCCTTGCTGCCATCAAAATTCACCATCCAGGGAATGCCGAAGCGGTCGTTACACATCCCGAAGCGTTCCGCCCAGGGCGTTTCTTCCATGGGCATCTTTATCTCGCCCCCTTCCGCCAGCGCCGCAAACAGGGTTTCCGCCTGCGCCACACTGTCGGCCTGCACACTCAACGTGGTCCCCTGGGCTTTTTCAAAAAACTCAGGCGGACAATCCGAACCCATCAACACAATGCCATCACCTTGCAGGCAAACATGGCAAATATTGTCGTGGGACTCCGGCGGCACCTCGTCCGCCATGGGCGACTCGCCCATGGTCAGCTGAAAGACGATATCCGCGTTCAGGCACTCGGCATAAAACGCGAACGCCTCACGGCAAGTGCCGGGGAAATTCAGGTAGGGGTTAAGACGGATCTTGGACATGGCATCTCTCCTTGAATGACATTAGCTTTCCCTGACTAATCGAACGAGACCACCGCTTTTCGACAGACCGCCCTGTTTTTGCAGGAGCG
>NZ_DS989915.1:1396600-1405127 GCF_000155615.1 Alcanivorax sp. DG881
TCCTACGGCAAGGGCTACTTCACCCGCTGCTTTTCCAGCTTGCGGGCCAGGGTGCGGCGGTGCATGCCCAGGCGGCGGGCGGTTTCGGAGATATTAAACCCGGTTTCTGCCAGGGTTTCGTGGATGCGTTCCCATTCCAGGGTTTTCAGATCCGTGGCACGGGCTGTCAGGGCCACATCGGTGGAGCCTTCCGCCCGGTTGAAGGCATCTTCGATATCGTCGGTATTGGAAGGCTTGGCCAGATAATGGCAGGCGCCCAGCTTCACCGCCTCCACCGCGGTGGCGATACTGGCATAGCCTGTCAGCACCACAATCAGCGTGTCCTCATCGTGTTCATGGAGCGCCTGAACACAGGCCAGCCCGGACGATTCGCCCTTGAGTTTCAGGTCGACCACGGCATAGCCCGGCTGATGGTTTTTCAGCAGCACCTGCATGGATTCCAGGCTGTCCGCATGAACCACCTGATAACCCCGGCGCTCGAACGAACGGGTCAGGGTGCGGGCAAAGGCGTCATCGTCTTCCACAATCAATAGCTGTCTTTCATCACCCAGCATTTCAGACACCGTTGGTTCCTCCTGTTTCCTGCTCCAGAGTGACCACTGATAACGGCAGGGACAAGGTCACCAGTGCGCCACCCTGGGCCAGATTGCTCGCTCTCAGGTTGCCGCCCAGGGTACGCAGCACGTTCATCACCAGAAACAACCCAAGACCACTGCCCGGCCGTCCCTTGCTGGACTGGTAAGGACGCCCCAGATTATCGAGCATCGCCTGCGGGAAACCCCGCCCACGGTCTGTCACCGACACCAACAGGGTTTCTTCTTCGCGGTGCACCTCCAGCCGCACCCAATGGGGAGAGGCTTCCAGAGCGTTATCCAGCACGTTGTGAATACTCTGCCTGAGCGCAGAATCCGACACGATGCTCAGGTCCTCACCAAAATCATTGCGATAGGCAAAGTCCTTCACCGGACGAGTTTCGCGCCACTCGTCGACCAGATCATCAAGAAATTCGCGTACCGTGGTTTCCTCCGACGATTCTCCACGGGCCTCCCCGGCCGATAACAAAATGCCGCTGACAATAGACTTGCAGCGCAATACCTGTGTCTGCATCTCGGCAATTTCCTGGGCCATGTCCCCGTCGGTCTTGAACGGCTCCATGTGTTTCCAGTCCCCCAGAATGACCGACAGGGTCGCCAGCGGCGTACCCAGTTCATGGGCCGCGCCGGAGGCCAACAACCCCATGCGCACAATGTGTTCCTCTTCCGCCGCCCGCTGGCGCAGTTCCGCCAGGTGTTCATCGCGCTGGCGCCGGTTACGGGTAATGCGGTTAATGAAGATCACCAGCAAGCCGCCATTGAGCACAAAGCAAATCATCATCCCTTCGATGTAGAGACTGAACAGCCCCTCGGAGTGATCCAGCGGCATGGGTAGCGGATGGCCGTACCAGGCCAGCCAGCCAAAACACAGGGTGGTGGTAATCAGGATGACCCAGGTAGACCAGACCTCCAGCAACACCGCCCCGAGAATCACTTGGAGCAAGTACAGGAACACGAACGGGTTGGACGCCCCGCCACTGAGCGCCAGCAACATGGTCAGCGTTGCCACATCGATCAGCAGGGACAGAAACAGCTCGGTATTACCAATCGGCTTCGGCAGCCGCAGGCGCAACACGCTGACCGCATTGAGCAGCAACAGACCAAACAGCACCACCAGCATTTGTGACACGGGCAGCTTGATACCGAAGCCGTAGTTAACCACCAGAATGGTGGCGAACTGGCCGAACATGGCAATCCAGCGAAGCTGAATCAGCAACTGCAGGTTCTTGCGGCCGGTCAGGTCATCGCTACTGCGGCGCAGCGCAGAAAACAGCGAACCCGACAGGGAAGCCTTGGAGGGTGAGGACGACGACATGGTTTCCATAACCCCAGTTTAGTGTAGGTCGCCACTAATAATGCAACTTATGACGGCGCCTTTTTCCGCCACTCAGTGTTGCTTTTCTTTGACGTAGGCCCACTATGCCTGCAGAAAAGCGCCTTGATTGGCGAAAAAATGCACTCGACATAAGTCACACAATCAGCGGCGATCTACACTAGCGCGTTCGGCGTGAATCCCGCAGCACCAGCCAGGCCGCCAACAGCATGCCGAAGGCCAGGGCAAACCAGGTGATGGCGTAGACGCGATGATTATTGCGGAACTGAATGACGGTAAGCCCGCCCACCGGCAGTTCGCTGCCGGCGGCTTGCGCATCCACGAAATACGGCGCCACCGGCGACAGCCCCTGCTGCTCTGCCATGGCCTGCACATCCCGTGAGTACCAGCGATTCTCGGCGGGCACATTGTCCCGGAACACACCTCCGCCGGGATGGCTGAAACGTAGTAACCCGGTGACGGTGACCGGCTCAGCCGGCGTATAGCCGCCCGACTGGGCCGCGCCCCGTTTTTCCTGGGGCACAAACCCCTGGTTCACATAGACCCAGCTGCCGTCGGCCCGTTGCAACGGCGCCATCACCCAATAACCCTGCCCCTCTTGCGTCGCCGCAGAGACAAGCGCAACGGCCCCGGGCCGATACTGGCCGCTCACACTGACATGGAGGTACTCATGACTGTCTTCACTGACAGAGGGCCAGTCAGGTTGCGACGGCGCGATCACCGCTTCGGCATGCACCCGGGCATCCACCCGGGCAATCAGGTCTTCCTTCCAGGCCAGCCGTTTCACCTGCCAGACACCCAACGCCACAAAGCCGACGAAAGCGACTGCAGTCAACAGCAGAAACAGGAAAGTAAAAATACGCCGACGAGCCATGGTCATGCCTCTTCAAACGTGGCGGGGAGGGAAAGGCGGAGACCGGCAACGCCGACCTCCGCCCTACGCATGAGTGCGTGCTACGTGTTGCATGTTGCATGTTGCATGTTGCGTACTGCGCCTCTTAATCCATCATCCCCGGCATCATGTTCACGTTCAGGTTATGCATTACCCACAGTGAACCGGCCAAGGTAATGAAGACCAGAATCAGCGTGAAAATCAGCGCCAGCATGTTCCAGCCCCCTTCCGAATGGAAGTTCATGTGCAGGAAGAACACCATGTGCACCACAATCTGCACCAGCGCAAAGCCCAGAATCACCATCACCGTGGTGGTAGAGCTTTCCAGCACATCACCCATCACCAGCCAGAACGGAATCACGGTAAGGATCACCGCCAACACAAAGCCGGTGGCGTATTCCTTCAGGGAAACGTGGGGAATGTCCGCATCGTGATGATCATGATCGTGTGTATGCTCGCTCATGGCAGCACTCCCATCAGGTAAACGTAAGTGAACACGCCAACCCAGACCACGTCCAGGAAGTGCCAGAACATGGACAGGCAGAACACCCGGCGCTTGTTTTCCGGAATCAGACCGTGTTTTTTCAGCTGGAACAGCAAGGTCACCAGCCACACGATGCCGAAGAACACGTGCAAACCGTGGGTACCCACCAGCGCAAAGAAGGCAGTCCAGAAGCCACTGGTTTGCGGCCCGGCGCCCACGCTAATCAGGTGATGAAACTCATACAATTCCAGGCTTAAAAAGCCCAGCCCCAGCAGGCCGGTAACGGCCAGCCAGAACATGGTGCCCTTCACCTTGTTGGCCTGCATATGCAGCATGGCGAAGCCATAGGTGATGGACGACACCAGCAACAACGACGTGTTGATGGCGATCAGGCTCAGATCGAACAGCTCCATGCCGGTGGGCCCGCCCGCATAGCTGCGCCCGAGCACCCCGTAGGTGGCAAACAGGGCAGCGAAGATCAGGCAGTCGCTCATCAGGTAAATCCAGAAACCCAGCAGGGTTCCGTTCTGGGGGTGATGATCCCCCTTCACCAGAAACTCCAGCTGGCCGTCCTGCGTGCTGTTCACATCAGCAGTCATGGTATTTTCAGACATTGGCAAGCACCCGTGTACGTTCTGCTTCAATCCGTTCTACTTCTTCCGCCGGAATGTAGTAGTCACGGTCGTAATTGAAGGTGTGGTAAATCGCGGTGCCGATCAGCGCCACGAAGGACACCCCGGCGACCAGCCACATATGCCAGATCAAGGCGAAGCCGATCACCACACTGATGCCGGAGAGCACGATGCCCGCCCAGGTGCCCTTGGGCATGTGAATCGGAATAAAGCCGGATTCAGGACGCTGGAAGCCGTGTTGCTTCATCTGCCACCAGGCGTCCAGATCGTGCACGCGTGGGGTGAAGGCAAAGTTGTACGGCGGCGGCGGCGAGGAGGTGGACCACTCCAGAGTACGGCCATCCCAGGGATCACCGGTCTCGTCCACCAGCGCTTCGCGGCGACGGAAGCTGACAATCAGCTGGATCGCGAAGGCGGCAATGCCGACTGCGATCAGCACCGCACCGAAGGCGGCAATCTGGAACCAGATCTGCAGGGACTGATCCTCGAAGTGGCTGACACGACGGGTCACGCCCATCAGGCCGAGCACGTACAGCGGCATGAAGGCGAAGTAGAAACCGATCAGCCAGAACCAGAAGGACAGCTTGCCCCAGAATTCATCCAGCTTGTAACCAGTGGCCTTCGGGAACCAGTAGGTAATACCCGCGAACAGACCGAACAGCACACCGCCGATGATCACGTTATGGAAATGCGCAATCAGGAACAGGCTGTTATGCAGCACGAAGTCCACCGGCGGCACCGCCAGCAACACCCCGGTCATACCACCGATAACGAAGGTGACCATAAAGCCCAGGGTCCACAGCATGGGCACATCGAACTTGATGCGGCCACGGAACATGGTGAACAGCCAGTTGAAGATCTTCGCCCCTGTCGGTATCGAGATAATCATGGTGGTGATCCCGAAGAACGAGTTCACACTGGCCCCCGAGCCCATGGTGAAGAAGTGGTGCAGCCACACCAGGTACGACAGCACGGTAATCACCACGGTGGCGTAGACCATGGAGGTGTAACCGAACAGCGGCTTGCGGCTGTAGGTGGCCACGATCTCGGAGAAGATACCGAACACCGGCAGGATCAGGATATACACCTCGGGGTGACCCCAGATCCAGATCAGGTTCACGTACATCATGGCGTTGCCGCCCAGATCATTGGTGAAGAAGGCGGTATCCAGGTAACGGTCCATGGTCAGCATGCCCAGCACCGCGGTCAGTACCGGGAACGCCGCCACAATCAGGATGTTGGTGCACAGGGAGGTCCAGGTGAACACCGGCATCTTCATCAGGCTCATGCCCGGGGCACGCATCTTGACGATGGTCACCAGCAGGTTCACCCCCGACAACAGCGTGCCCACCCCGGCAATCTGCAAGGCCCAAATATAGTAATCCACCCCCACCCCGGGACTCTGCAATATCCCCGATAACGGCGGGTAAGCCAGCCAACCGGTCTTGGCGAACTCGCCAATAAACAGGGACACCATCATCAAGGCGGCGCCACCGGTGGTCATCCAGAAACTGAAGTTGTTCAGGAACGGGAAGGCCACATCGCGGGTGCCGATCTGCAACGGAATCAGATAGTTCATGATCCCGGTTACCAGCGGCATGGCCACGAAGAAGATCATGATCACGCCGTGGGCGGTAAAGATCTGGTCGTAGTGGTGCGGCGGCAGGTAGCCGGTAGAATCGCCAAAAGCCATGGCCTGATGCAGGCGCATCATGATGGCATCGGCAAAACCGCGCAGCAGCATCACCAGGCCAAGAATGATGTACATGATGCCGATTTTCTTGTGGTCGATGGTGGTGAACCACTCGTTCCACAGGTAACCCCACAGCTTGTAGCGGGTCAGGGCCGCCAGCAGCGCGATGCCGCCCAGCGCCACCACGGCAAAGGTGCCGAGGATGATCGGATCATGGAAGGGAATCGCGTCCCAGGTGAGGCGACCAAAGATCAGCTTGGTCAGGTCCAGGTTCTCAAACATGGGCGGCACCTACTGCGTTTGCGATCAGGAGAGAATTATTCATGGTGGCCTCCATGGGACTGATGGCCGGCATGATCTTGATGATCCGCATGCTCAGCCTTGGCATCGCCATGGTGACCGGCGTGCTTGTCCATGCCGCCGTGGTACATCATGTCTTCCATACAGGTCTGGCCCGGCTCCACACAGCGGTTGAAAATGCCGTAGTAAAGCGTCGGATCCACCTGGCCGTAATAGCTCACCGGGTCATCGATGCTCGGTTCTTCCAGTTGCAGGTATTTATCGCGACTCAGGTTCCCGTCGCTGGCTTTTACCTTGGCAACCCAGCTGGCGAAGTCCTCTTCGCTCAACCCATGGAAATCAAACTTCATCTGCGAGTAACCGGCGCCACTGTAGTTGGCAGAAAAGCCCTTGTAGACGCCCGGCTCGTTGATCACCCCATGCAGCTTGGTCTCCATGCCCGCCATGGCATAGATCTGCCCGGCCATGGCCGGAATGAAGAAGGAATTCATCATGGTAGAGGCGGTGATCTTGAAGCGGATCGGGTGATTCACCGGGGCCGCCAGTTCATTGACGGTGGCAATGCCCTGCTCCGGGTAGATAAACAGCCACTTCCAGTCCAGCGCCACCACTTCCACGGTGAGCGGCTCCAGGCCCACCGGCACCGGGGTCTGCGCATCAATGCGGTCCAGCGGGCGGTACGGGTCCAGTTTGTGGGTGCTCACCCAGGTCATGGCGCCCAGCGCGATGATGATCATCAGCGGAACAGACCAGATCACCAGTTCCAGCACGGTGGAATGGGTCCAGTCGGGCTTGTAGTTGGCCTCGGTGTTGCTTTCCCGGTAATGCCAGGCAAACCACAACGTCAGCACGATCACCGGCACAATGACCAGCAACATCAGTACTGTTGCCCAGACGAGCAAATCCCGCTGTTGCACGGCCACGTCACCAGAGGGGGACATCACGACTGCGTCACAGCCCGACAGCAAGGCGGTGACAAGCAACGTCAACGACGCTCCACGCAAGTATTTGAATAATTGCATTGGCGAATCTTCTGGTTGGCTTTTAGGTAGACAGGACTCTATCCAAGGGCATGAGTAGCCGGTATTGGACATTTTGTCCCATAGGCTTAAAGTCCTAACCATACTTGATGGACATCAAGGCACAAACAACAACTCTGGTGAAGAGCGCACAACATGTCGCAGACCTATCCGGCTTCCATGCCAAGCCAAAAAAGCCACGCCTCCGTGGCTCCCAACGAGATCGCCGTGGGCGTGGTCATCGGCCGTACCTCCGAGTATTTCGACTTCTTTGTATACGGC
Source organism: Alcanivorax sp. DG881 (assembly GCF_000155615.1). Taxonomy (GTDB): domain Bacteria; phylum Pseudomonadota; class Gammaproteobacteria; order Pseudomonadales; family Alcanivoracaceae; genus Alcanivorax. The sequence goes on from NZ_DS989915.1 coordinate 1,403,829, forward strand.
ATCGCCTCCGTACTGATCTTCCCGCAGCTGTTTTTCCCCTTTACCGGCCAGCTGCAGGGCATGCTCTACTCCTTCATGCTGTTCGCACTGGCCTTTGTGGCGCGCCCCTTCGGCACCGCCCTGTTCATGTGGATCCAGCGCCAGTGGGGCCGCAGCATCAAGCTCACCGCCGCGCTGTTCCTGCTGGGCACCGCCACCGCGGGCATCGCTTTCCTGCCCGGCTATGAAAAACTGGGCGGCTACGCCATCGCCCTGCTCGCCCTGTTCCGGGTCATGCAGGGCGTCGCGTTCGGCGGCTCCTGGGATGGCCTGCCTTCCCTACTGGCTCTCAACGCTCCCAAAGAGAGCCGCAGCTGGTACACCATGATCGGCCAGCTGGGCGCGCCGCTGGGCTTTGTGATCGCCAGCGCCCTGTTCCTGTACCTCTATAACAGCCTGAGCGCCGCAGACTTCCTGGGCTGGGGCTGGCGTTACCCGTTCTTCGTGGCGTTCGCCATCAACGTGGTCGCCCTGTTTGCGCGCCTGCGCCTGGTGCTGGGCGAGGAATACACCGAAGCCATGCAGGAAAGTGAGCTGGAACCCATCCGCACCAGCGAGATGGTACGCGAGGAAGGCCACAATATTTTCATCGGCTCCTTCGCTGCCCTGGCCAGCTATGCGCTGTTCCATGTGGTAACCATCTTCCCGCTCTCCTGGATCGCCTTCCAGGGCAGCCAGACCACCGCCGAAGTGCTCACCGTACAGGTGCTGGGGGGCTTCGTGGGCATCATGGCCACCATCGGCTCCGGCTGGATCGCCGCCCGCATCGGCAAGCGCACCACCGTGGGCGCCCTGGCCGCCATGATTGGTGTCTTCAGCCTGCTCACGCCGCTGTTGATGGGCGGCACCCCGGTCATGCAGGACACCTTCATCCTGCTGGGCTTTGCCCTGCTCGGGGTGTCCTACGGCCAGGCCTCCGGCACGGTCACCGCCAACTTCGCCCCGCGCTTCCGCTACACCGGCGCCGCCCTCACCTCCGATTTCGCCTGGCTATTCGGCGCCGCCTTCGCCCCGCTGGTAGCCCTGGGCCTGTCCGCCAAGTTCGGACTCATGTCAGTGACCGTGTACCTGCTGTCCGGCGTGATCTGCACCCTGCTGGCGCTGGCGGTGAACCAGTCGCTGGAGGATCAGGGGGAGGACTAAGCTGCAAGCTACAAGCCTCAAGCTGCAACGCGGTTTGAGGCCACAGCGGACTGAGACACAGAAGCCGCGCCCAGAGTCTGGGCGCGGCCTCATTATTTCTGAAACCCTATTCGTAGG
>NZ_DS989915.1:1405280-1412185 GCF_000155615.1 Alcanivorax sp. DG881
TTTGATCGCGCCGCCAGCGACGCTCCTACGGGAAGGCCCAAAACAAAAGGCCGCGCCCAGACTCTGGACGCGGCCTTTATGTATCAGACCCGACAAACCCGGGCCCGCGTTGTAGCTTGCAGCTTGAAGCTTGTAGCTCTTAACTCAGAGAGCCCAACGCCGCCTTGGTAAACGGCGCAATCTCTTCTTCCTTGCCTTCGCGCATTTTCACCAGCCAGTTCGGGTCCTGCAGCAGCGCACGGCCCACGGCGATCATGTCGAACTCGTCGTTGTCCATGCGACGTTCCAGTTCGTCCAGCCCTGCCGGGTTGGCGGTGCCGCCCATGCCGTCCGGGCTGTTGAGGAAGTCCCCGTCCAGGCCCACGCTGCCCACGGAAATCACCGGCTTGCCGGTAATCTTCTTGGTCCAGCCCGCCAGGTTCAGGTCGGAGCCTTCAAATTCCGGCAGCCAGAAACGACGGGTGGAGGCATGGAACACGTCCACACCCGCGTCCACGAAGGGCAGCAGGAAACGTTCTAGCTCTTCCGGGTTCTGCGCCAGCTTCGCGTCGTAATCCTGCTGCTTCCACTGCGAGAAGCGCAGCACGATGGCAAAGTCTTCACCCACGGCTTCTCGTACCGCCTTGACGATTTCAATGCCGATACGGGCACGGTTCTCGATGGAACCACCGTATTCGTCATCACGCTGATTGGTACCTTCCCAGAAGAACTGGTCGAGCAGGTAACCGTGGGCACCGTGAATCTCCACGCCATCAAAACCTACCTCTTTGGCCGCCTTGGCGGACTCGGCAAAGGCACGCACCACGTCCTGGATATCTTCCTTGGTCATGGCATGGCCATTTTCCTTGCCCGGCTTGAACAGGCCGGACGGGGAATAACCGGGTACATCCTTGTCCGGGCCAATACCCGGCTTGCGTACCGAACCCACATGCCACAGCTGCGGAATAATCTGGCCACCGGCGGCATGCACCGCATCCACCACCTTCTTCCAGCCCGCCATGGCCTCGTCACCATAAATGGCCGGCACCCGCTCGTAACCGTTGGCGGCCTTGTGGCCCACAAAGGTACCTTCGGTGATGATCAGGCCCACCTCACCCTCGGCACGGCGCTGGTAATACCCCACCACCTGATCGTTGGGCACATACCCCGGAGAAAACGTCCGGGTCATGGGCGCCATGGCCACCCGGTTACGCAGCTTCAGGGACTTGTGTTCAAAAGGACGCAGCAGGCTATCCAGGGAACTACTCATGGGGCTCTCCTAATCAGTCTTATCTATTCACTCTCTAGGCCGGGCCAGATACGGGCTCGGTTTAAGCATTCGGGGTAACAAAAAAAGGGGCCAGCAATGGCAACCACCCTCGCAATGGCCCTTTCAGCAGCGCTTTCAGAAGCACTCGCTCAATAACAAACAGAATCAGCGCATCCGCCCTCACGGGCGGTCAATTCAATTTGGTTGCGTAATAAAACCTTATTTGGTTTCTTAATGCAACCATTCTGATCTATACTGCCGCCATGACACGTAAACGCTTCGACGATATGGGCTGCTCGGTAGCCTGCGCCCTCAATGAGGTCGGTGACTGGTGGTCCCTGCTGGTGGTCAAGCAGGCCATGCTGGGCACCCGCCGCTTTGTGGATTTCCAGCACAGCCTGGGCATCGCCAAGAACATCCTCTGCAACCGCCTGTCACGGCTGGTGGATAACGGCGTGATGGTGCGCGTGGACGTGGGCGAACACGGCAAGCGCTACGAATACCGCCTCACCGACAAGGGCCGCGACCTGTTTACCGTGGTCACCGCCCTGCGCCAGTGGAGCGAACGCTGGAACGGCGAAAAAGACGCCATGCAACTGGTGGACGGCCAAAGCGGCGAGCCGCTGGCCCCGGTAGTGGTTAATAACCAACAGGGCAAAGTGCTCACCGTGCGGGATGTGCGGTTTGTGGATGAGGATGGCAAACCCTGGGAGGACGTCGGGTGACTACCGTGTCAGCGCTGCAAAAACGCTGGAACCGCGTCGTCGCCCCGCTACTGCCCAACCCGCAAGCCACCTGGCAACAACTGGCCTCCCGCTACAACGAGCCCCATCGCCACTACCACACCCTGGATCACGTGGCCGCCTGCCTGAACTGGCTGGATCAATACCACCACCTCGCCGAAGACCCGCTCTGCCTGGAACTGGCCCTGTGGGCCCACGATGTCATCTACGATCCCCGCGCCACCGACAACGAAGCCCGCAGCGCCGACTGGTTTGCCCAGCACTTTGCCGACAGCACCCTGACCAACACGCAACGCAATCGTGTACACGCACTCATCTTGGCCACCATCCACCCCCACCCACCCACGGACCCGGACATGGCACTGCTGCAGGATATCGACCTGAGCATTCTTGGGGCGGATGCGAAATTGTACGACCGATATGAAGGGTGGATTCGGCAGGAATATGACTTTGTGCCGGAGGCGGCGTTTCGGAAAGGGCGCAGTGCTGTGTTGCAGAGTTTTCAGGATCAAGATGTGATTTATCACACCGCTGATCTAAGGGAGAAGCTGGAGTTGCCAGCCAGAGAAAACCTCAGTCGCGCACTGGAGAATCTGCGAGATTAACGCCCTATCCGTAGGAGCGTCGCTCACGGCGCTATTTTCAAAAATCGGGATCAGATCTTGAATGTTGCAATCAAACGCACGATGCAAGACCTGCCCCTATTTCCGCTTTCTGACTTCAAGAATAATTGACACCAAAAAAGAAAACACAACCACTACTCCATTAATCTCAATGTAATCGTCTAGTGTCACATGGTCACCCGTCCTCGCATTTATCATAGGGCTATTCATCTGCCAATCAGCCACACTAACGATGGTCAGCATAACGCCCAGAGCAAGCATCAAGGCTGCATTTGAAGATGCCATCAGGCCGCTTCTCGTCAAAAACTCCAACAACCCCCAAGCGAAAAGTATTCCCAAAAAATACAGAAAAACCGTGTGCATATGATTATCACTACCTTTGTCTAGCCAACAGGTGCGGGCCACCCATTTTCCAGGCTGATGGAAATTGGGAGACCTGACCCTATTACTGGTGACCCTAGCACCTTAACCTTACCAATAGCTCTTGAGCCTTCATTCATATTAATTTCGCGCCCCACACTCAGACAATGCGGGTAATACTCTGGAGATAGCAGCTTTACATAAGCTCGCGCAGACTCTCCCGGCATCAACAAGTCATCTTCAAAGAAAATCTGCTCACCGCTAGTGAGAACATCAGCGGTGACTTGGTGCGCAGGCCTAACGCCGCTGGTTATAGGCCAGCCCCTATCGGAATTTAGTGATACGAGGCCCATAAAGTCGGGTTGATATTGATCGAAATTGAATCGAGAGCGCCGTTCTTTTCCCGCCTCAATTACGTCTTTAATTGTGTAGCCAGATGGATGCTTCATATGCTAACTCTAGGGCCAGGCCTTGCCTTTTGCTACTTGATGCACGGTGCAAGACCTGACCCCAAATTCAGTGAGGCCCGCTTGCTAGTCGCGTACATATCCTTGTTATGTCAAACTTCAGTATGGAGCTCATCGTAGTTAACATTATCTTGATATTTATTTATAAAATCCGCCAAATCCTTACCCACCAAAACGCAGAAAACCTCTTCTCCTGAAAAGGATTCGACAACCACTTTAAAATCACACACTTCATTAAAAATACTAATTATTTCATTAACGGCACTATAGTATGCCAATGGATATATTCGCTCTTTTATTAAAACGTTATTTCCATTGATCCTTAGCAACACCTCATACTCACCATCATCACCTTCACCCTCTCCGAGAAGCTCTATTTTCATCCTTCCGTCTGCTATGGGATAAAATGCCTCGACAATCTCATCAGCCGAGTCATAGCAATCAGGGGAAAAGCAAACACTTTCAACCCCTTGAAGCGTAGAAATTGCACCAACCGGATAACTCGCATCCCTAAACTCACAAGTTATATCTGATTCTTTTAATAGAGACTTAGAAACCAGCTGATCAATAAATTTTTTAATGTATAAATTCAAAATCTCACCTTTAATATATAATGCCAGCCATTGGGGTCAGGTCATGCGCCGTGCCCCCAAAGAACCAAGCCAAACCCCTTCCCCAAACCCGAAATTCACTTTATCTCAGCAACTTACAAAATATGTAAGCCATCTCCTACATATTCAACTGACGCGCGAGTGAAAACGGGTGGGGATTTGATAGACACACAGAAAAAAAGGGTCAGAGCTCACATTTCACATTCTTACCAGAAACATTCACATGCCAGCTGGCTACCAACGACTAAAACTCTTACCTGGGCCATGCCAAAATGCCGTGCAGGTCCGTGAAATGTGGGGTCTGACCCCGCGACCCACTCACGCAAAAGGGCTCTACCCCAATTGAAAAACCTTTGAATATACTGCACCTAGGCAGATATCAAGCTAGATTTTAATAGTTAAAAGTGTATGCATTCTCTTAACAACCATCAAAATGGTAAGCAAAAGATTAGTCACCACCATCAAAATTAAAGGAGATAAAAAATAACGCTTAGCATCCAACTCAAACACGTAATCAGAAAACACAACCATGAAAGGTTCATCAGGGAAAAAAGTATAAACCAAGCAAAGAAAAACCAAGAAAACCGATAACACGACGGAATAGCATATATTGTAATAAAGCTGCTCCAAAAGCTCTTTTTTCAACCCCACCTGAAGAGATTTTCCCTCATTAGTAATTTCACCAAGCTTCTCACCTTGATCGTATACCAACACCAACACACTCAACAAAAGAGCCGTAAATATTGCGCCAAAATTAACCAGCATTGAATTCGCTCCATCGGTCACAATCACGTCAAGAATAGCGAAACCAAGACCCACCGATGCAGGAAAGACAAAAAATGTAATGCAATCCCAAATGCTAACCTTTCCATTTGAGGCATCTTTCATCGTACCTACATGCCCCATAACAATTGACCATATATTAATTTTAGAGCTCATCTAAGCCACCCTTACATTCAGCCCCGGATACATAGTTTGAGCAAATTCCGCTATTACTCCTTTTACCCACGCATTAATTCTTTCCAAATCAGGCACCCCGTCCCCATCAATTACCTCATCTTCCACCTCTATTTCGCACAGCGCACTAGTTCTATTCCTACCAACGCTGAAAGTTCGCCTTTTACCATCCATCTCCACAACCGTTTTCACTTGCGAACCAAAGTCGCCCATAATTTCAACAGCTTGTCTGTGCGGACTGTTAGGATTCAGATAATCTCTCAGCCTACCCATCCCCCCTCTCCTAGGCGGCTTTATCACTAGCTCTTGCTCTCCATGCCCAAGCAATCTCACCTGATCCGCAATATCATTAAGCCCAACAAATTTGGTCAGCCTAACCTCCTTAGCGGTTGCATCTAGCCATGCATTTACTGCGTTATCATAGGCCAACGGGTTCATTTGAATAACAAGCCCTGTGGCTTCCCTAAAGTATTGGGAAAACAATGTATAGAATAGTGTTTTTACACCAACCCCGCGGTACGAATGCATGAACGCCATAGCCTCATTAAATCCACGCGGGATAAAATAATGAACATAATGCTTTATTATTTCTGCATTATCTTGAGCCTTCTCAAAATCCACAGCTCCTGTAGAGACGTTAATTATATCTGTCTTCATCCCATAATTTCCGACGTTAAACCAACCAAATATCTCCCTGCTATCCTCATTGACTTGAACCCCCTCGAATTGATAGACCTGTTTTGAATCCTCAATAATGTTGTAAGCCCCTGTATTCTCTTGAATAAAATTACGTAGAAGAAAGAAAAGGTCGTGGTTCCCCAAGTTATCTAGCGTGCTATATCTTTGCTCTACTCTTCCCTCTAGCCCCCTATTGAAACAACGAAAAAGATACGGTGCGACTGCATGCATTTGTGGCCCCCTATTAAACCGTTACCGTTATCGTGCCAACCCTATTCGGATCAACCTTTCCCCAAAAGACCAATTCGCTCACGAAACACTTACCAAGCCTCATGATTGAGTCTTACTTGCAGATCGAAGCATTTATGAATAGCTCCAACCCGGTCAAAAAAACACACTACCTCAACTACTTACAAATTTATGTAAGCCATATCCTACAAATTGAACTTGCGCGCGGGTGGGAACGGGCAGGGATTCGATTAACGAAGGGGCCGGGCAGGAGTTTCTTGGCGGCAAAGATCGCCCGCTTTTCTAGCGGGTTTCGCCTTGGTGCTGTGATTTCGGGAGACGCGGTGAATCCGGGTAATTTCTTAAGAGTAATACCGAACGTGCGCTACCGATTCACCAACCGCCTGGCCTTCCAATAACGCTGACTCCAATAGGGATTGTTGAGCGACGACTGCATGACACCACTACTCACCGAGGCATGCATAAATTCATCCCCACCCATGTAAATTCCCACGTGGCGATTGCCCGGTCCGGTTTTGAAGAACACCAGGTCGCCCACTTCCAGTTCGTTGCGGGCGACGGGTTCGCCTTCCTGCATCAATGCCGAAGTGGTGCGCGGAACTTTCATGTTCAGCTGCGAGAGGAAGGTGAGATAGACGAAGCCAGAACAGTCCACGCCTTGCGGGCTGAGGCCACCGTATTGGTAAGGCACGCCCTGCCAGTCTTCTTTCTGGGCGAGCAGGCTATCGAGGATCAGGGATTGCTGGGGCGGAAGTTCCAGCGGTACTTCGGCAATGTCAGGTTGGGGGGATTGCCGCTCGGCGGGCACCAGGCTACACGCTGTCAGGCTGACGAATAGCAGCAACAGGGAAGGAAACCGGACAGGAATGGCGGTATAGCGGGGCATGGCGTGATAGTGATGGCTGACTTAAGGAGTCTGGCAGCCGGGCGGCGAGAAGGTTCCATAAGAACCATCTTGATGTAGGAGC
>NZ_DS989915.1:1412248-1472428 GCF_000155615.1 Alcanivorax sp. DG881
AGTGGCGCTCCTACAATGGGTTCGCTGTTAGGCTTCAGCCAGCTCGTCGCGCATTTGCTGGATGACGGCGGCGTAGTCGTCTTTGCCGAAGATGGCGGAACCGGCCACGAAGGTGTCGGCGCCGGCGGCGGCGACTTCGCGGATGTTCTTTTCGGAGACGCCGCCATCCACTTCCAAGCGGATATCGCGGCCGCTGGCGTCGATCAGCTGGCGCACGGCGCGGGTCTTGTCCAGCGTGGAAGGAATGAATTTCTGGCCGCCGTAGCCGGGGTTCACGCTCATCAGCAGGATCATGTCCAGCTTGTCCATCACGTATTCCAGGCAGTCCGGGCGGGTGGCCGGGTTGAGTACCAGGCCGGCCTTGCAGCCGTAGCTCTTGATCAGCTGCAGGGAACGGTCCACGTGCTGACTGGCTTCCGGGTGGAAGGTGATGTAGCTGGCGCCGGCTTCGGCGAACATGCTGATCAGGTCATCCACCGGGCTGACCATCAGGTGCACGTCGATGGGGGCGGTGATGCCGTGGTCGCGCAGGGCCTTGCAGACCATGGGGCCGATGGTCAGGTTGGGCACGTAATGGTTGTCCATCACGTCGAAATGGATCACATCAGCGCCGGCCGCCAGCACCGCGTCGCACTCCTCCCCAAGACGGGCAAAGTTGGCGGCAAGGATGGAGGGGGCGATCAGATAGTCCTGCTTGGGCATGGGGCATCCTCAGTGTAAAGACAGTTGCGAGTGACGAGTTTAGAGTTGCGAAAACCCAAGACCAAAGGCGAATGTTTTGCCTTTCGAAACGCGTTACTCGCAACTCGTCACTATGGTAATCACGCCGCCACCGAGCGCAGCGAAGGAACGCCTGCAGGGCGACCCGAAGGGTGAGCGTAGCGAATAACCGACGCTCCGACAAAACCATTTTCGGCGCTGGATCAGGTGCTCTTGAGTAACCGATCCAGTTCGCCCAGGCGTTCCGGGGTGCCGATATCCCACCACTGGCCGCGGTGGTGTTCACCGCTGGCGGCGTCTTCCGCCATGGCCGCCCGCAGTATCGGCGCCAGTTTCGCTTCGCCGTCGGGCAGGTTGGCGAAGACGACGGGATCAAAGCGGCCAATGCCGGCATAGGTGAGCCTGGGCTCGGCATTATCGCGCAACCGACCGGCGTCTGTCAGATGAAAATCCCCTTGCGGGTGGTGCGCCGGGTTATCCGCCAGCACCAGATGCACCGGGTCCGGGCGATCCTCCACCAGCCGGGACAGGTCAAAATCGGTCCAGATATCGCCGTTCACCAGCGCAAAGGGCTGATCGCCCAGCAACGGCAGCGCGCGCTTGATGCCCCCGGCGGTTTCCAGCGGCGTGCCTTCGTGGGAATAAACGATGGGAATGCCGTAGCGGGCACCGTCACCCAGCGTGGCCGCCAGCGTCTCGCCCAGCCAGCCAGTGTTGATCACCAGGGACTCGATGCCGGCATCACGCAGTGCCTCGATGTGGTATTCGATCAGCGCCTTACCCCCCGCCTGCAGCAGCGGCTTGGGGGTGTGATCGGTAAGTGGGCGCATGCGCTTGCCGTAGCCGGCGGCCAGGATCATGGCCTTCACGCATCGTCCTCCAGTTGATCGAGCACCCATTCCAGGTCCGCCAGCTCCGGGCGACGGGCAATGACCGTGCGCAGATAGGCAAAGAAACGGGGCACATCGCCCAGGTACTTGGGCTTGCCATCGCGATGGCAGATACGCGCAAAGATGCCGATAACCTTGAGATGGCGCTGGGCGCCCATCAGGTCGCAGTCGCGCAGGAAATCCTCAAACGCCGCGGGGACCGGCAGCCCGGCTGCCGTGGCCTTGTCGAAATACTCGCGCAGCCAGCTGAGCACGCGCTCTTCCGGCCAGCTCAGGAAGGCATCCTTGAACAGGCTGATCACGTCATAGCTGATCGGCCCGGCCACCGCATCCTGGAAATCGATCACCCCGGGATTCGGGTCGGAAACCATCAGGTTGCGCGGCATGTAATCGCGGTGCACAAACACCTGGGGCTGCGCCAGGGCAGAACGCATCAGCACATCGAACACCCGGTCCAGCCGCTGACGCAGCTCCCCGGTGACCACCTTCTCGCGGTGGCGGAACAGGTACCACTGGGGAAACAGCTCCAGTTCCCGCTGCAACAACGCCTCATCGTACTCCGGCAAGCCGGTGGTATCGGTATGCAATTGCTGGGTAATCAGGGCATCGATGGCGGCGCTGTACCAGTCGTTGGCATTGGCTTCGGTCAGGGCATTCAGCCAGGTCTGCGTGCCCATATCACTGAGCAGCAAAAAGCCCTGCTGCAAATCCTGATGGACAATGGCCGGCACGTGCAGGCCAGCCTGTTTCAGGCGCCCGGCGATGTCCACGAAGGGGCGGCAATCTTCCTGTTCCGGCGGGGCATCCATGGCCACCAGGCTGGTGCCACCCTGAAAATAACGGAAATAGCGACGAAAACTGGCATCCGCCGACGCGGGCTCACCGGTCACCGATTCACCCAGGTACGCACTGACCCACTGGTCCAGAGCGTGCTTTCTCGGGTCCGGGGTTACTCCGGATTTACTTTTATCAGGCTGCATTGCCTTCCTTGTTCGATTACACTGCCGCTTTTGGTGGACGGAAAGTCTCGCCCGCCATAAAGCGGCCTTTTTACCTGTTCTGAGCAGCTGATGCCACTGCCCATACCACGATTATTGATTCCTGCCCTGCTGCTTGCTTCAGGGGCCAGCCTTGCGGAAAACGACCTGAACTGGGTTGACCGCGAAGAGATGGCCACGTTCCCTGCCGTGCAGCAGCGCCCGATACCGGATTGGTGCGGCGGCATTTACTATAACCCCAGTATCGGCACCCCCGTAGCGGGCAGCGATACAGTGGTGACCGCTGATCACTCCACGCTTACCCAGGACGGCTTGATCAAACTGGACGGCGATGTGCTGATTGAACAGCCCGGCCGTCGCATTACCACCGACATTGCCGAGCTCGATCAAACCACCGGCAAATTCGAGCTGGAAAGTGGCATGCGCCTGGAAAGTGACCGCGCCACCTTTATTGCCGACAACATGAGTGGCCAGACTCGCCGCAAGGAAGGCAGCCTGCAAGGGGTGCGCTACTCCATGTTCGACAATGGCGCCCGCGGCAACGCCGATTATATCTTTCTGAACCAGAACACCACCACCATCACCAACGGCACCTATACCACCTGCGCCCCCGGTTCCAACGGCTGGGTGATGCAGGGCGACCGTATTTTTCTGGACCGGGACAAGGGCTGGGGCGAAGCCAACAACGTGGTGCTGAAGGTCAAGAGCATGCCGATCTTCTGGCTGCCCTGGATGACCTTCCCCATCGATGACCGGCGCAAGAGCGGCCTGCTGTTCCCGACCCTGTCCGTGGGTGACAGTGGCGGGCTGGATATCTCCCAGCCCATTTACCTGAACCTGCACCCGCAGTTCGACGCCACCATCGCCCCCCGCTATATCGACGGCCGTGGCAGTGGCGTGGACAGCGAATTCCGCTACCTGTCCCGCTGGGGCGAAGGCAGCCTCAGCTATGGCGTGCTATTCAACGACCGCAAGTTCGACAACGAAAATCGCCAGGTGGGCCGCTGGACGCATAACGGCAACATCAACCGCTGGAGCCTGGAGACCGATTTCACCTATGTCTCCGATGACTTCTACTTCAAGGATCTGGATACCGGGCTGGAAATCAGCTCCCAGACCCACCTGCCCCGGCTGGCAGAAGCCCGTTACTACGGGCGCACCTGGCAGGTACTGGGCCGGCTGCAATCCTGGCAGACCATCGATCCCACCCTGGACGACGCCGACCTGCCCTACCGGCGCCTGCCCCAGCTGCAATTGACCGGCGACCCGACACTCTACGGCCCGGTGAAAGGGCTGTGGCTGTCCGACGTTACCGCCTTCGACCGCAGTGACTCCGACGACAGCGGCAAAGCCACCGGCCTGCGTGGCCACATGGCCCCGGCCCTGAGCATGCGCCTGCAAAAACCCTGGGGCTACGTGGAACCCCGCACCCGGCTGTACCACACCCAATACCAGCTTGATAACGTGGACGCCAATGCCGAAGACAACCCGGACATGACCACCTGGGGCGCCAGCCTGGACTCCGGCCTGTTCTTCGAGCGCCCCGGCAACTGGTTCGGCTCTACCTATACCCAAACACTGGAACCGCGCCTGTTCCTCAACAAGGTGGCCTACGAAGACCAGAGCGAACTCCCCAACTTCGATTCCGGCGAGCTGACCTTCTCCTACAACTCGCTGTTCCGGGAAAACCGCTTCATCGGTTACGACCGTATTGGCGACGAAGAAAAATTGGCGGTAGGCCTGACCAGCCGCTTCCTGCATGATGGCACCGGCCGCGAGCAGCTACGCTTGCGCGTGGCCCAGGGCTTCTATTTTGAAGACCGCAAAGTGATCACCGACCGGGCCGTGGAGGACCCCACCGACGACCAGACCCCGGTTATCGGTGACGCCCGTTGGAACTTTGCACAGGATTGGTACCTCTACTCAGAAGCCCAGTGGGATACCGAAGAGAACAAGCGCGAACGGTCCAACTTCCAGATTGGCTATAACGACCGGGAGCGCCGCGTCGTCAACCTGGGCTATCACGACCGCCCGGCAGACGACATCCGCGAATCGGAAGTCAGCGCTATTCTGCCGGTTCACCGACACTGGCGGCTGGTTGGCCGCTGGATGTACGACCTGGACAACCAGCGCACACTGGAAACCATGGCCGGTGCCGAATACCGCAATTGCTGCTGGAAGCTGCGACTGCTCAGCCAGCGCGAGCTGGTAGATGACAACGGCGACGGCAACCTCGAGGCGGACAGCACCATCTGGTTCCAGATCCAGATGATCGGCCTGGGCGGCTTTGGCGGCCAGGTGGATTCCCTGCTGGAGCGCAGCATTCCGGGATACAGGAGACAGTATGATTGATAGAACGCTGCACGCTGCACGTCGCACGCTGCATGCCAGACACACCCTGCTTGGCCTGCTGGCCATGGCCGTGCTGATGCTGCCGGCCTGGAGCCAGGCCAAGGTGCAGATGCTTGACCGCATCGTCGCCGTGGTTAACGACGGCGCCATCATGGCCAGCGAGCTGGATGAGCGAATCAACACCATCGCCCTGCAGTTTCAGGAAAAAGGCCAGCAACTGCCGCCCCCGGCGGTGATGCGCGAGCAGGTGCTCGATCGCATGGTGCTGGAGCGCCTGCAGCTGCAACTGGCCGAACGGGGCGGTATCAAGGTCGACGACGCCAGCCTCAACCAGGCCCTGGCCGGCATCGCCCGCCAGAATGGCATGAGCCTGGAAGACTTTGCCGCCGCCCTGCGCCAGGACGGCTACGACTGGCCCCAGTTCCGCGAACAGATTCGCGAAGACATGGTGATTTCCCGCCTGCAACAACGCAGCGTGGCCTCACGCATTCAGGTAACCGACCGGGAAGTGGATCGCTTTCTGAGCTCGGAACTGGGCAAGCAGATGTTCCAGGAAGACTTCCACCTGGGCCACATCCTGGTCCGCGTACCGGCTGAAGCCAGCCCGGAAGACGTCACCCAGGCCCGCAGCAAAGCCGAAAGCATCGTCAAAAAGCTCAATGACGGTGGCGACTTCCAGCAACTGGCGGTGGCCGAATCCGATGGCCCCAAAGCGTTGGAAGGCGGCGATCTGGGCTCACGCCCGGCGGCACAATGGCCCACCCTGTTTGCAGAAAATGCCATCAACCTGCAGAAAGGCGAGATTTCCGAACCACTACGCTCCGGCGCCGGCTTCCATATTCTCAAGATGATCGACCGCAAAGGCGGTTCCGAGAAAGTCGTTACCCAGTATCAGGTCCGCCATGTGCTGATTAAAACCGACGCCCTGACCAGCGCCGAGCAGGCCCACAAGCAGGCGATACGGCTCCACGACGAAATCGCCGCCGGCGAGCGACAGTTCAGCGACACCGCCGCCGAATTCTCCGACGACCCGGGCAGCGCCCGCAGCGGCGGCGAACTGGGCTGGGTCAACAAAGGGGAAATGGTCCCGGAATTCGAGGACATGATGCTCAACACCCCCGTGGGTGAGCTGTCCCCGGTGTTCGAAAGCCAGTTTGGCTGGCACTTCCTGCGCGTGGATGACGTACGCGATGCGGACATGAGCGCCGAATTCCGCCGCATGCAGGCCACCCAGGCCCTGCAGAAACGCCGCTTTGAAGAAGAGCTGGAAACCTGGGTGCAGGAAAAACGCAGCGAATCCTATGTGGATATCAGGCTATGAAGGAACGCCTGACGCCTAACGCCGGATGCCTGACAACGCTTGGCCGTGCTAAAACGCAACGCCATTCCCTCCTGCACAAGGTAGAGGGTGCCCTCTCCCGTTTGCGGGAGAGGGACAGGGAGAGGGAATTGGCGTCCGGGGCCCGGCCTCAGGCATTCTGCTAACCCATGTCTCTCGCGCCGCCATCACCTATCGCCATCACCTATGGTGACCCGGCAGGGATCGGGCCGGATCTGGTCCTGACCCTGCCGGATACCTTTGCCGATGCCCCGCTGGTGGTTATCGGCGATCGCCAGGTGCTGACCGAACGGGCGCAGCAACTGGGGCTGACGGTGCCGCTGGGCGACTGGCAACCCGGCCAGCCACTCCCCACAGACTGCCTGCCGGTCTGGCATACCCCCGCCGGCGCCAGCGTCACCGCTGGCCAGCCGAATCCGGCCACCGCCACCACCACACTCACCATGCTCACCCGCGCCGCCCAGGGCTGCCTTAACGGCACCTTCTCGGCCATGGTCACCGCCCCGGTGGCCAAGAATGTGATTTGTGAGGGTGCCGACCCGGCCTTCACCGGGCACACCGAGTTTCTCGCCGAACAGGCGGGGGTGGCGCAGGTGGTGATGATGCTCACCGCCCCGGCCCGGACGCAGGATCTGCGGGTGGCCCTGGCCACCACTCATCTGCCCCTGAGCCAGGTTCCGGCGGCGATTACCCCGGCGGCCCTGATACGCACCCTGACCATTCTCCGTGACGATCTGATCGGCAAGTACCGGATTGCCGAGCCTCGCATCATGGTACTGGGGCTCAACCCCCATGCCGGCGAAGGCGGGCATCTGGGGCGCGAAGAGCTGGATGTGATCATTCCCACCCTGGAGCAACTGCGCACGCAGGGCATGGCCCTCACCGGCCCCCTGCCCGCCGACACCGCCTTCCAGCCGCACCTGCTGGAGCAGCACGATGCGGTGTTGGCCATGTATCATGACCAGGGCTTGCCGGTGCTCAAATACGCCGGTTTTGGTGAAGCCATCAATATCACCCTGGGGTTGCCGTTCATTCGCACCTCCGTGGACCATGGCACCGCCTTCGACCTGGCAGGCAGCGGCACCGCCAGCGCCAGCAGCCTGATCGCCGCCACACGCCAGGCATTGGCGCTGGCCTCAGCGCAATGTGACGCCTGACGCTGCGCTGACTGCGCATTGATAAAACACGATAAGACACACCACCCGGCCCCGACCTGAGACCCGCTATGACAGAACACCGCACCCGTAAACGCTTTGGCCAGCACTTCCTGCACGACCGTAATCTGGTCGACCGCATGATTCGCACCCTGGGCCTGCAGGCGGGCGACACCCTGGTGGAAATCGGCCCGGGCCGGGGCGCGCTGACTTACCCCTTGCTGGAAGAGATCCCGCATTTGCATGTGGTCGAGCTGGACCGGGACCTGATCGCCCTGCTGCGCCAGGAAAACACCCCCGACCGGCTGAGCATTCACGAAAGCGACGCCCTGCGTTTTGATTTCCGCGCCCTGAAACCAGCGGACAAGCCCCTGCGAGTGATCGGCAACCTGCCTTACAACATCTCCACCCCGCTGATCTTTCACCTGCTGGCCCAGGCTGACGCCATCAGCGACATGACTTTCATGCTGCAAAAGGAAGTTGTCGAACGGCTCACCGCCAGCCCCGGCACCCGCGACTGGGGGCGGCTGTCGATCATGGTGCAGTATCACTGTCAGGCGGATTACCTGTTCTTTGTACCCCCGGAGGCATTCAGCCCCCCTCCCCGGGTGGACTCCGCCGTGGTCCGGCTGATCCCCCACGCCAGCCCGCCGCATCCGGCGGATGACGAAGACCACCTGCGCAAACTGGTGGCCCAGGCCTTCACACAGCGGCGCAAGGCCATCCGTAATGGGTTAAAATCCTGGGTTAGCGCCGAGCAATTCGAAGCGCTTGGCATTGATGCCGGCCTGCGACCGGACCAGCTGT
This sequence comes from Alcanivorax sp. DG881, assembly GCF_000155615.1. Classification (GTDB taxonomy): domain Bacteria; phylum Pseudomonadota; class Gammaproteobacteria; order Pseudomonadales; family Alcanivoracaceae; genus Alcanivorax. The sequence goes on from NZ_DS989915.1 coordinate 1,420,509, forward strand.
CCGTGGCCGATTATGTGGCACTGGCCAACATCAGCCGCCCGAACGCCGACGAAGACAAGGGAGAAAGCACGCCATGAGCGTCACCGAACAAGGCAACAGCGATACCGCCAACGGCGACTCCCGCCACGACATCCGGGTATCCGTGGAAACCGAATTCCTGCCAGACCAGAGCGACGCAGAGAGCGAACGCTGGGTCTTTGCTTACCACATCAGCATCCACAATCAGGGCTCCGTCAGCGCCCGCCTGCTGACCCGTCACTGGGTCATCACCGATGGCGAAGAGCGCGTACAGGAAGTCCATGGCGAAGGCGTCATCGGCGAGCAGCCCCATATCGCCCCCGGCCAGACCTTCCGCTACACCAGCGGCGCCATACTGGAAACCGAAGTGGGCAGCATGCGTGGCAGTTACCAGATGATTGGCGAAGATGGCATCCACTTTGACGCACAAATCCCCGCCTTCACCCTTGCGGTACCGCATGCATTGCATTGATTACGCAGGATGCCTAAGGCCTGACGCCCGACGCATGGCCGTTCCGGCCATCATTTTTCAAACCCGCGACAGCGGGAGCGTCAGGCATCAGGCATCCTGCGTCCGGCTTATCACCGGAGGCGCCTTGTGAGCGACTACGCCATTGGTGACCTGCAGGGCTGTCTGGGGGCGTTTGACTGTCTGTTGGAGAAAATCGGCTTCAACGCCGACCGTGACCGCCTGTTTCTCGCCGGGGATCTGGTCAATCGGGGGCCGGACTCGCTGGGCACCCTGCGCCGCGTTCACGCCCTGCGTGACAACGTGCATACCGTGCTGGGCAACCACGACCTGCATCTGCTGGCGGTGGCCAACGGCACCACCCACAGCAAACGCAAGGACACCCTCAGTGAGATCCTCGACGCACCGGATCGCGCCGAACTGCTGGGCTGGTTACAACAACAGCCCCTGCTGATTCCCCTGCCGGAACATAACGCGGTGATGACCCACGCCGGCATCCCGCCATTGTGGTCACTGGAGCAGGCCAGCCAGCGGGCGGCAGAAGTGGAAACGGTGCTCCGCAGCGACTCCGCCGACGCCTTCTTCACCCATATGTACGGCAACACCCCCGCCGGCTGGGACGAACAACTCAGCGGCACGGACCGCTGGCGCGTGATTACCAACCACTTCACCCGCATGCGTTTCGTGGATCAGGCCGGCGAACTGGACCTGACCAGCAAAGGCGAGCCCGACCAGCCCCCCGCCGGGTTCATGCCCTGGTTCCAGCACCCCCGCCGGGTACTCACCGACACCCGCATCCTGTTCGGCCACTGGGCCGCCCTGGAAGGTCACAGCGGGGTCGACAAAGTCGACGCACTGGATACCGGCTGCGTCTGGGGCGGCACTTTGACAGCATTGCGTCTGGACGATCAGGTACGCATCCAGTGCGACTGCTAGCCCCCTTCACCCGTTACCCACTGACGCCCGGATAACACCGGCAAAATCGTCCCGCCCACCCCGACAATACGCCTGATCAACGTTACCGACACCTCGTCATTTTTTTAAAAAAAGTTGCCCGCTTTTCTTTGACTTGTTCCGCCGTTTGGTTCCATGCTAAAGCCAAGACATGCGTTCAGGCGGCGATGACGCGCAGCCCGTTTCACCCTCTCTTAACGCCATAGCCGACTGACTTTTAACGAGAAAGGAAAAACCCTGCATGTAGTTTTGTTGTGACAATGTGCGTTCCGCCAGGAGGAAGCAGGCATGAGTATAATCAGCCACTACCAGGCCCGGTTTGATGCGACCCAGCAAGAGGAAATGTCGCTGGAAGAGTACCTGGAACTGTGCAAGGACGACCCCAGCGCTTACGCCACTGCCGCTGAGCGCATGCTGATGGCCATCGGCGAACCGGAAATGGTCGACACCGCCCAGGACCCTCGCCTGTCACGCATTTTCTCCAACAAGATTATCCGCCGCTACCCCGCCTTCGACGAGTTCTACGGCCTCGAAGAAGTCATCGAAAACATCGTCAGTTATTACCGCCACGCCGCCCAGGGTCTGGAAGAAAAGAAACAGATTCTCTATTTGCTTGGGCCGGTGGGTGGCGGCAAATCCTCCCTGGCCGAAAAGCTCAAGGCGCTGATGCAGAAAGTGCCCTTCTATGCCCTCAAGGGCTCGCCGGTAAACGACTCCCCCCTGACCCTGTTCAACCCGGAAGAAGATGGCCCCATCCTCGAAGAGGAATACGGCATTCCCCGCCGTTATATCCGCACCATCATGTCGCCCTGGGCGGTCAAGCGTTTGCATGAATTCGGCGGCGACCTGAGTCAGTTTCGCGTGGTAAAACGCTACCCCTCCATTCTCGACCAGGTCGCGGTGGCCAAAACCGAACCCGGCGATGAAAACAACCAGGATATTTCCGCCCTGGTGGGCAAGGTAGACATTCGCAAGCTGGAAGACTTCTCCCAGGATGATCCGGACGCCTACGCCTTTTCCGGGGGGCTGTGCCGGGCCAACCAGGGCCTGCTCGAGTTCGTGGAAATGTTCAAGGCACCGATCAAGGTGCTGCACCCATTGCTCACCGCCACCCAGGAAGGAAACTACAACGGCACCGAACACATGGGCGCCATCCCTTTCGATGGCATGGTGCTGGCGCACTCCAACGAAGCCGAGTGGCATACCTTCCGCAACAATAAAAACAATGAAGCCTTTATCGACCGTGTCTATATCGTCAAGGTGCCTTACTGCCTGCGCGTCACCGAAGAAATGCAGATCTATGACAAGCTGCTGCGCAACTCAAGCCTGCGTGATGCCCACTGCGCACCGGACACCCTGCACATGCTCGCGCAATTCTCCACACTCACCCGGCTGAAAGAACCGGAGAATTCCAGCATTTATTCAAAGATGCGCGTTTACGATGGCGAAAATCTGAAAGATGTGGATCCCCACGCCAAATCCATGCAGGAGTACCGCGACATGGCCGGCGTGGATGAAGGCATGGCCGGGCTCTCCACCCGCTTTGCTTTCAAGATTCTCTCCAAGGTATTCAACTATGACCACTCGGAGGTAGCGGCCAACCCGGTTCACCTGATTCATGTGCTGGAGCAGCGCATTGAACAGGAACAGTTCCCCCAGGAAAAATCGGAACAGTACCGCCGCTTCATCAAGGAATACCTGGTGCCCCGCTACGTAGAGTTCATCGGCAAGGAAATCCAGACCGCTTATCTCGAATCTTACTCGGAATACGGCCAGAACATTTTCGACCGCTACGTAATCTATGCGGATTTCTGGATTCAGGATCAGGAGTTCCGCGACCCGGATACCGGTGAAATTTTCGACCGCCAGGCGCTCAATGAAGACCTGGAAAAAATCGAAAAACCGGCCGGCATTTCCAACCCCAAAGACTTCCGCAACGAAGTGGTCAACTTCGTCCTTCGCGCCCGCGCCAACAACCACGGCAAGAACCCCAGCTGGCTAAGCTACCAGAAACTGCGCGATGTGATAGAGAAAAAAATGTTCTCCAACACCGAGGACCTGCTGCCCGTCATTTCCTTCAACGCCAAAGGCAGCGAGGACGACCAGCGCAAGCACAATAACTTTGTGCAGCGCATGGTATCGCGGGGCTACACGGAGAAGCAGGTAAGGCTGCTATCCGAGTGGTACCTGCGGGTGAGAAAGGCGCAATAGCAATAGGAGACGCAGCATGCTTCACGTAACACGCAACAACACGACATAACGGTTTTAGCGTTACGCATTGCTCTCTCCGCGCATTAGCGCGATCGCGGAGACAACGTCAAAAGCCGCTCAAGCCCCACCCGCGTTGTTGCGTCAAGCGTGTCGCGTGAAGCTGCTTCCGGAGGAAGCCCATGAGCTACATCATTGACCGTCGCCTGAACGATAAACGCAAAAGCACCGTGAACCGGCAGCGCTTCCTGCGCCGCTATCGTTCGCACATTCGCGATGCCGTCAACGATGCGGTCAGCCGCCGTTCCATCAAGGACATGGAACAAGGCGAGCGGATAAGCATTCCCCGCAAGGACCTGTCCGAACCCATTTTCCATCACGGCCCCGGTGGGCAACGCAGCATCGTCCACCCGGGCAACCAGGAATTTCATCAGGGAGACCGCATTCGCCGCCCGGACGGTGGCGGCGAAGGCGGGCCCGGCGAGGGCCAGGCCAGTGATCAGGGTGAAGGCAATGATGAATTCGCCTTCGAAATCGACAAACAGGAATTCCTGAATTTCCTGTTTGAAGACCTGGAGCTGCCCAATCTTCTCAAGCGTCACCTGGAAGGGGCACAGATCTTTCAACACCGTCATGGCGGCATCGTCAGCCAGGGCATGCCCGCCAAGATCAATATCGTCCGCTCCATGCGCCAGGCCTCCATGCGCCGCCGCGCCCTCACCGCCGCCACGCGCAAGAAAATACGCACCCTGAAAGCCGAGCGGGATGCACTGCTGGAACAGGATCAGTCGCCACAACGGCAAGCACGTTTGCACGAGCTGGATGAGCAGATCGCCCGGCTGGAACGCCGGGTGGAACGCATTCCTTTTCTGGACACGGTGGACCTGCGCTATAACCACCACGTCAAAGTCCCGGTACCCGTCAGCCGGGCGGTTATGTTCTGCATCATGGATGTGTCCGGCTCCATGAATCAGGACATGAAAGACCTGGCCAAACGCTTCTTTCTGCTTCTTTACCTGTTCCTTGAGCGTAACTACGAGCATATCGAGGTGGTCTTTATCCGCCACCACACCAGTGCCAAGGAAGTGAATGAAGAAGAATTTTTCTACTCCCGGGAAACCGGCGGCACCATCGTATCCAGCGCGCTGAAGCTGACCCGCGACATCATCGAGGAACGCTACCCGGTTGACGAATGGAACCTGTATGCCGCCCAAGCCTCGGACGGTGACAACTGGAACGATGACTCACCCGCCTGCGCCAAACTGATCGAAGACGAGCTGCTTCCCAAGCTGCAGTACTTTTCCTACGTAGAGGTCATGCCACGGGCCCACCAGGCGCTCTGGGACCATTACCAGAACATTATGCAGCGGCACCCGTCTGCCTTTTCCATGGCCCAGATTGATGAGCCCGGGGAGATTTATCCGGTATTTCGCGAGCTGTTCAAAAAACGCATGGAGACCTGAGCATGTTTCTTTCAGAGGGCTCTGACTGGGATTTTGAATTACTGGCCCGCTACGATGAAGCCATTGCGGATCTGGCCCATAACAAATATGGCCTCGACACCTACCCCAACCAGATCGAGGTCATTTCGTCCGAGCAAATGATGGATGCCTATTCTTCCGTGGGCATGCCGGTAGGCTACAACCACTGGTCATTCGGCAAACAGTTCGTGGAAGTCGAGGGGCGTTACCGGCGCGGGCATATGGGCCTGGCCTATGAAATCGTGATCAACTCCGACCCCTGCATCGCCTACCTGATGGAGGAAAACAACATCACCATGCAGGCGCTGGTCATCGCCCATGCCAGCTATGGGCATAATTCATTCTTCAAGAACAACTATCTTTTCAAAACCTGGACGGATGCCTCCTCCATCATTGATTACCTGGTGTTCGCCCGAAACTATATTGCGGACTGTGAGCAACGCCATGGCGTCAAGGCCGTGGAGGAAACCCTGGATTCCTGCCATGCGCTGATGAACTACGGGGTGGACCGCTACAAGCGCCCTTCGCCCATTTCCGCCGTGGAGGAAAAACGCCGGCAACGGGAGCGGGAAGCGTCACTGCAGAAACAGATTTCTGAACTCTGGCGCACTTTTCCGCAGTTACAGCCTGCCGTTCAATTACGCGAGGAGCCCCCGAACTTTCCGGCTGAGCCCCAGGAAAACCTGCTCTACTTCCTCGAAAAAAACGCCCCCTTGCTGGCACCCTGGCAGCGGGAAATTATCCGTATCGTGCGCAAAATGGCCCAATACTTTTACCCCCAGCGCCAGACCAAGGTGATGAACGAAGGCTGGGCCTGCCTGTGGCACTACACCTTGCTCAATGACCTGTACGACCAGGGGAAAGTCACCGACGGCTTCATGCTCGAATTTCTCCAGAACCATAGTCAGGTCATTTACCAGCCGCCATTCACTGCGCCCTTCTACAGCGGCATGAACCCCTACGCCCTGGGCTTCAACATGTTCCAGGACATCCGCCGCATCTGCGAAAACCCTGACGACGAAGACCGGGAATGGTTCCCGGACATTGCCGGCTCGGATTGGTTGAGCACAGTGAAATTCGCCATGGAAAGCTTCAAGGACGAGAGTTTTATCCAGCAGTTTCTGTCGCCGCGCCTGATCCGCTATTTCAAGTTTTTCCAGATCGCCGACGATGACCGTAACGACTACGTGGAAGTAGGCGCCATTCATAACGAACAGGGTTACCGCAAGGTCCGTGATGCGCTGGCCGAGCAATACAACCTGAGTATTCAGGAACCCAACATCCAGGTAGTCAACGCCAATGTGCACGGCGATCGCACGCTGACCTTACGCCACCAACGCAACAGCGGCCGGCCACTGGATGAAAACAGTGCCCGGGAGGTACTACGCCATCTGCACCGCTTGTGGAAGTTCGAGGTCCGCCTGGAAAGTGTTGAGCACGGCAGCGTACTGAACGAATTCAGCATGCCACCGCCCACCGTTATTTCCTGATCCGGGCCGGGCTGACATCACGGCACCGGATCGGGGGTAGTTTCTGTCTCCGACTCTGCCATTTGCTTCAGCTGGCGGCGCACCTTGTGATCCCCCAGCAAGAAAAGCGACAACGCGAGCACAATCAATGCGGCGCCTGCCAGCACCAAGGCACCAAGGCTTTCGCCGTTGAACAGGCTGCCCAGCGACAGCGCCAACACCGGTGTTATCAGCGTCACCAGCGCCACGGTGGCCGCAGGCAAGCGCGCCAGTACCTGGTAGTAGCAGTAAAAACCCAACAGCGAGCCAAACACCGCCAGATACAGGATGGCGGACAAGCCCCGATAGTCACCGCTAAAACTCAACGTCTGCCCGGTAATCAACATACCGGCGGCATAGCAGGGTAACGACAACAGCAAGCCGCCCACGGTTTGCTGCATGGGCTGCAGCCCGGCGGCCACACGTTGCACGGCGATGCCACTGCCGGCAAACAGGGTCACCGCGCTGAGCATCCACAGCAAGCCGACGCCCCGGTCCCCCATGCCTTGCCCGGCGACCAGCACCTGCAGGCTGTCATCAAACACCAGTGCCAATCCGGCCAGGCCAATCAGGCAGGCACTCCAATGCCAGCGGTTGAGCCGTAACCCACCCGGCAAGCCTTGCAGCATCAGCCCGGAAAGTAACGGCGCCAGGCCAAAGATCACCGAGATCAACCCGGAAGGCAGGTGCGCCGCCGCCATATAGCTACAGCCCATGGCACCGAAAATACCCGGCAGGGACGCCAGATAGCTGAGCCGCGCCCGGCGATGCAGCGGCAACGGCTGGCGTTTCATCCACAACCAGCCCAGCCCCAGCAGCGCAGCGATGCCCATACGCACACCGGCTGCCGCCAGCGGCGCCATGGCCTCACCACTCCATTTAATCCCCAACGGCGTGGTTGCCCACACCGCCACCACGATCAAATACGCTGCCAGGGTTGGCATGATTTTCTCCGCTTCAAGCTACACGCAACACGCATCAACGCGCTCATCGTTGCCTTTTGATTTGCCACCTCAGCGCCCGCGCTCAAACATTTGTGCGCGGGCAGTGCTTCAGGACTCCGGCTTGCGTTGATTCGCGTTGTTGCATGGAGCCTGTTGCGTGAAGCGGCCCCATAAAAAAGGCCGCAGGTCGGGGGACGCTGCGGCCTTTTTTGCTAACTGAAACTTTCAGTCACACAGCCGTCGTCCCTGCGCACGCCATTTGCGTGCACAGCGGTCTGCGACTAGAGAGTTCAGTTTCAGTACGATAGAAAGCATGCGACCATTCTGCTCAAGAACTCACAGGCAAACAAGATGAAAGTGTATCTGGTGGGCGGTGCGGTGCGGGACTCCTTGCTCGGCCTCCCCGTGACAGAAAAGGACTGGGTCGTGGTTGGCGCCACGCCGGAAGAAATGGAAGCCAACGGGTTCCGCCCCGTGGGCAAGGATTTCCCGGTATTCCTGCACCCCGACACCCAGGAAGAATACGCCCTGGCCCGCACCGAGCGAAAATCCGGCCATGGCTACGGGGGCTTTACCTTCCATGCCGCCAGCGACGTCTCCCTGGAAGAAGACCTGATTCGCCGCGACCTGACCATCAATGCCATGGCCCGTTCAGAAGGTGGCGAGGTAGTCGACCCTTTCCACGGTAAGATTGATCTAAAAGCCCGCTTGCTACGGCATGTTTCCCCCGCTTTTGCTGAGGACCCGCTACGGGTATTGCGCGTGGCACGATTCGCCGCCCGTTATCACTGGCTCGGTTTCCGCGTCGCGGACGACACCCTGACACTGATGCGCCAGCTCAGTGACAGCGGCGAACTGGATTACCTGGTGCCCGAGCGGGTTTGGAAAGAAACCAGCCGGGCCCTCATGGAACCCGCTCCCCAGGTTTTTTTCCAGGTCCTGCATGTCTGTGGCGCGCTGGAAAAACTGTTCCCCGAATTGGCCGCACTGGATGGCGTTCCCCAACCGGAAGCCCACCACCCGGAAGTGGACACCCTGGTGCACCAATGGCTATGCCTGGAAATGGCTGCCAAACTCAAGCTGCCGTTGACGGCCCGTTACGCCGTGCTGTGCCACGATCTGGGTAAAGCCAAAACACCACAGGCAGAGTGGCCCCGGCATATCGCCCACGAAATTCGCAGTGCCCGACTGTCACGCACCCTGTCGAAACGGCTGCGGGTTCCCCGTGACGCCGCTGACACCGCTGCGCTGGTGGCCGAATACCACACCCACTGCCACCGCGCTCTGGAGCTGAAACCGCAGACCGTGTGGAAACTGTTCAAGGCACTGGATGTGATCCGCCGGCCCGAACGGTTGGAAGATTTTCTGGGCGCCTGCGAAGCCGATGCCCGTGGCCGTACTGGCTTCGAAGACCGCGACTACCCCCAGGCAAACTACCTGCGCGGTGCGGCCCAGGCGCTCCAGTCTGTGGACGTGGCCGCCTTGCGCGCTCAGGGTATTGAAGGGCCCGCCCTGGGTGACGCCATCGAAAAAGCCCGCATCCAGGCCATCACCACTTTCAAACAACAGGAGCTCAATCCCTGATGACAGCCCCCGTCGCCCTGGTTACCGGCAGCGCCCGCCGTATCGGCGCACAGATCGTTCGCACCCTGCACCACCACGGCATGCGGGTCATCATCCATTACCGTGGCAGCCAGCAGGAAGCCGAAAGCCTGGCCGCGGTTCTCAATCAGACCCGCCCGAACAGCGCCGCCGTGCTACAAGCCGATCTGGACCAGCCGGCGGCAGTACGCCAGCTGGCCAGCGATGCACTGGCCTGTTTCGGCCAACTGGACCTGCTGGTGAACAATGCCTCCAGTTTTTACCCCACGCCCATTGATCAGGCCGACGACGCCGACTGGGAAAAATTGATTCACAGCAACCTGCGCGCCCCCTTTATTCTCAGCCAGCAACTGACGCCGGCCCTGCGCCAACAGCACGGCTGCATTATCAACATTGTCGATGTCTACGCAGAAAAACCGCTGCAAACCCACACCCTGTATTGCATGGCCAAGGCAGGACTTGCGATGATGACAAAAAGCCTGGCGCGAGAGCTAGGCCCGGAAATTCGCGTCAACGGCGTGTCGCCGGGGCCGATCCTGTGGCCGGAGGCGGGGCAAATGAACCAGCAGGCCATTCAGGATGCCACCGCGCTGAAGCGCAGCGGCGACCCGGATGACATCGCCAACACGGTTTACTGGCTGGCCACAGCCGCGCCGTTTATAACAGGTCAGATACTGGCCGTGGACGGGGGACGTTCACTGGCCTTGCAGGGAAGCTAAACCACACAACACGAGACGGATACTCGGGGGAATGATGAGATTAATCGGGGGAATAATTCTGTTACTGACGGTCATGTCTGCCAGTGCAGAAATCTATCGCTGGAAAGACGCCAACGGAAACTGGCAATTCGGGGACAAGGCGCCAAAAGAGCAACATGACACTCTCGACGTGAAAGCTCCCCCAAAAATTGGTCAGGAGGATGCACGCGATATTCATGCCCGCACCCAGCGCCTGCTGGAAAGCCAGCGCACCCAGGCCCGGGAAAAAGCCCAGGCTGAAGAAGCCGCCCGAAGACAACACCAGGAACGTTTTGCCAAACCCTGCGCGGAAGCACAAGACCGACTGAAAATGCTCAAAGGCCCTTTCGAATACATTGAAGAAGACGGCTCACGGCGTGGCGCAACGGCAGACGAAGTTGCCGCTGACCAGAAAAAAACCCGCAAATGGATTGATGAACATTGCGATTTCTAGCGCTTGCTCTCACCCTCAGCCTCCTGCTCGGCGGCATCGCCCGGGCAGAAATTTTCCAGTGGCGTGACGCCAACGGCAAATTGCATTTCGGTGACCGCCCGCCGGAAGATGCACAAACCCAAACCGTCACCCCGGATATCAGCCCGCAACTCAAAGAACTCGAGATCAACGTCAAACGTCAGGACTTCACCCTGTCTGGCGACTTGCAGCAACAAACGCTGGATAACATTAGCAACATCTACCAGCGCTACCGCCGGGACTTCGGCCTGGACCTGCATGGCACTGCGGAAGTGAACCTGTACCTGATTGAGAAACAGGACGACTTCCAGCAATGGATGGTTGACCGGATTGGTACCAGCAGCCGCCATTATGCGGGCGTCTTTATTCCTGCCACCAATGAAGTGGCGGTGTGGCAATGGGCCGAGGATGAACGGCAAGTTGCCCAGACTATCCTGCATGAATCCAGCCACGTTCTGCTCTACCAGTTATCTCCCTCGGCCCCGGTCTGGCTGCAGGAAGGCCTGGCACAATATTTTCAGACCCTGGAGACGCAACCGGACGGCCGCCTGAAAATCAGTGCGCTGCCGGATGCCCAGCAGCGGGTTCAGACCTGGATCGAACAACAGCGCCTGATTACTCTGCGGCAGTATCTGTCCCTGGACGATGCGCAATGGCGAAAAATGGCCCACCAGCTCAACGCCATTCCCTATACGGTTGCCTGGGCCACTACCGCTTTTCTCATGTCCAAACCCGTGGGCCGCGCCACCCTGCGACAAATGCTTCAGGACCTGGAAAAAACCCACCAGCGTCCAACATTACAGCGTATCGAGCACCTCTATCCGGGTGGTATTTCGCGGCTGGAATACGATTTCTTTCGTTGGGCCCAAAGCGATATGGCACCGCATTGGTATTAAGAGAGACGCAACACGCTTCACGCTACAAGCTGCAACGCAAGCCAGGTAACCCCTGAAAAACTCCCTGCATCACTGATTTTCTGTGGGAAGAGATGCTTGCATCACGAATAACGACGGTGCGCTACAGGCACTTTCGCGATGCGAGCATCGCTTCCCACAGTGGCGCTGGAACTCCTTGGGAGAGACGGCATATTAAAAACCGCCGTTATTCATCCTCGAACGGCACCACCCACAAATTCTGCCCACTGAAATCTGCTGCTTTCAGCAATGCCTGATAAGACGTTTTTGTTTCGGGATGCAGCGCATCCGGGGCCAGATCCACCAGGGGTTTCAACACAAAAGCATGTTTGAGGATTTCATCGCGGGGCAGCTGGACGCCATCCACTTCCCCCACACAGTCGTCGTAGGTAAGGATATCGATATCCAGGGTTCGGCTGGAAAACTTTTTCTCGCCTCGCACCCGGCCATGGTCTTTTTCGATGTCCTTCAGGCAAGCCGCCAGGTCCCCGACACTCAGACTCGTCTTCAGCCCCACCACCAGGTTATAAAAAGCATCGCCGTCGAAACCCACCGCTTCACTTTCGTACACCGGGCTGATTGCCAGCGGTGAAAATACCCGGGCCAGCGCTTTCAGCCCAGAGCGGATATTGTGCTCACGGTCGATATTGGAGCCCAGGCTAAGGAATACCTGAGCCTGAGACGCGTCACCTTCCAGCGCTTCACCCATCGGGACGTTCACCCCGCTCAATGATCACACCCACATCCCGTGCCCCACGCAGAGCGCCCGGTTTGCTGAGCCGCAGCTTCAGCCACGGCACCTGAAATTCCTTGAGGACCAGCTGCGCCACGTTCTCGGCCAGCGTCTCAACCAGCTGAAACTCGCTGCTTTCGATAAAGGCAATCAACCGCTTGCCGATAGCCTTGTAGTCCAGGGCATCGTCGATGTGATCCGATGCTGCCCCCCTGCGAATGTCCGCCGCCATTTCCAGGTCCAGACTGACGGTCTGGCGAATACGGCGCTCCCAGTCAAAAATGCCGATCACGGTATCCACTTTCAAATCATTGATATAAACAATATCCATACTCGATCTCTTGGCGTGGCATTCACCGGCACCTACGCTGACACAGGGCCTCTGGCGGATGAATCCCATTTCAGGTAATCAGATGTTACGCTTGCAGCGCAGGCAATAACGCCCTGCTGTGTACAATGTCACCCCATGTATTACAGGGCGCAAATTTCGCTGCCTCAGCGATTGAAGGGAGATTATAGCCGGTGCAAGCAGGGACATTACAGGACGTCTGGTTTTGGCTGCTGCCATTGTGCGTAGCCGGCTATCTGATGGGCTCCATTTCCAGTGCCATTCTGGTGTGCCGACTGTTCGGCTACCCGGACCCGCGCACCGAGGGCTCCAACAACCCCGGGGCCACCAATGTGCTGCGCATTGGCGGTAAACCGGCGGCCGCGCTCACCTTGCTCGGTGATGTACTCAAAGGGGTCATTCCCGTGGTGCTGGCCCGCTCTCTGGATATGGGGCCCTTTGTCGCCGCCCTGGTGGGAACCTTCGCTTTTCTCGGTCACTTGTACCCGGTGTTCTTCCATTTTCAGGGTGGCAAGGGCGTGGCCACGGCTTTCGGGCTGTTATTCGCCCTGCACTGGCCCAGCGGGCTGCTTGCCGGTGGCACCTGGCTGCTGGTTTTTGCCCTCAACCGCATTTCTTCCATCGCCTCACTCAGCGCCTTTGTGGTGGCACCGGCGTGTATCTTTGCCTGGTTGCCCCAGGCCTTCTGGCCCATGCTGGCCCTGTCACTGGTGATGATCGCCCGGCACCGCAGCAACCTGCAGAAAATCCTGCGCGGGGAAGAACTGGGGTTCAGAAAGAAAGACTAAAAAAGTGACGAGGTACGAGTTTCGAGTCCCGAAAACCAGACTGTCCCGGGTTTTGACTTTCATAACTCGTCACTCGCCCATCGTGGCGCCAGCGGCGCGCCCACGGCAAGGCAGCTGGTCGTTTATAGAGAGGCCAGTTCCGTCAGCGGCCAGCGCGGGCGGATCTTGATGGGCAGGGCGGCCTGCTCACCGGCCTGCAATCGCAAGGCACCGGCAAAGGCGATCATGGCGCCATTATCGGTGCAGTACTGGGGAGCCGGGTAGTAGACGTCCACGCCACGCTTCTTCATCTGCTCCGCCAGCTTCGCGCGCAACGACTGATTGGCACTGACGCCACCCGCCATCACTAACCGTTTGTGCCCGGTCTGCTCCACCGCACGGCGGCATTTGATCACCAGGGTATCCACCGCTGCTTCCTCGAAGGCACGGGCAATATCGGCCCGGTCCTGCTCGCCCAACGCGTCCTTGCCGCCCAGATCATTAATGGTGTTCAGGGTGAAGGTCTTAAGCCCGGAAAAGCTCATATCCAGCCCCGGGCGATCCGTCATCGGGCGGGGAAAACGAAACCGCCCCGCCGTGCCCTGCTGGGCCAGCGCAGCAATGCGTGGCCCACCCGGATAACCCAGCCCCATCATTTTCGCGGCCTTGTCGAACGCTTCACCTGCAGCATCATCTACCGATTCGCCCAGAATGGCGTAGTCTCCCAGCCCCTGGGCATCCAGCAGCAGGGTATGCCCGCCACTGACCAGCAGGGCCACAAACGGAAACGCCGGCGCATTGGGTTCCAGCAACGGCGCCAGCAGGTGCCCTTCCATATGATGCACCGCTACCGCAGGCACATCCCAGCCAAACGCCAGTGAACGGGCCACGCCGGCGCCCACCAGCAAGGCGCCGGCCAGCCCCGGGCCGGCAGTATAGGCAATACCATCGAGCTGCTCCGCCCGCGTATCGGCGGCATCCATGACTTCACGCACCAGCGGCAGAACCCGCTGCACATGGTCACGGCTGGCCAGCTCCGGCACCACCCCGCCATAACGGGCATGCATCTCCACCTGACTATAGAGCGCCTGGCCCAGCAGGCCCTGCTCGGTGTCATAGATGGCCACGCCGGTCTCGTCGCAGCTTGATTCAATACCCAATACGCGCATGGTGCTCAACCCTGTGAAATTGCGGCGCCATGATAGCGCCAGACGCCCGGATTTGCATTTATTCCCCACTCAGGTAGAATCCCCGCCTCGCCGCACCCCGGGACCACCTGAGCCCGCGGCGAACCCATAAACTCTAATTTCTAGGAAGGTGATTCTTCATGCCTCAGGTGAAGGTGAAAGAAGGCGAACCGTTTGATGTGGCCCTGCGCCGTTTCAAGCGTGGCTGTGAAAAAGCGGGTATTCTCTCTGAAGTGCGTCGTCGCGAGCAGTACGAGAAGCCCACACAAGAGCGTAAGCGCAAGCGTGCCGCAGCCGTCAAGCGTCACCTTAAAAAACTGCAGCGTGAGCAACTCGCACGCAAACGTTTGTACTAAGGTATAGACGTCTGATGAGTGCGCTCAAAGAGCAGCTCACTGCAGCCATGAAAGACGCCATGCGTGCCAAAGAAAAGGCACGTCTTGGCGTTTTTCGTATGGCGCTGGCAGCGATCAAGCAAATCGAAGTGGACGAGCGCATCGAGCCCGATGATGCCCGTGTACTGGCGTTGCTCGACAAGCTGATCAAGCAGCGCAAGGATTCAGCCACACAATACCGTGATGCGGACCGGCCCGAACTGGCGGAAACCGAAGAAGCGGAAATCGTGGTACTCCAGGAATTCCTCCCCACCCAGCTCAGCGATGCCGAAATCGATTCCCTTATCGATGACGCCATGGCGCAAACCGGTGCGTCCGGTATGCAGGATATGGGCAAGGTGATGGGCATTCTCAAGCCGCAATTGCAGGGTCGTGCCGACATGGGCGCCGCCAGCGGCAAGGTTCGCGCCAAACTGGGCTGAGCCAGACTCCAGCAACAACACTTAGGTCTCCCCCCCTTATTCGTCCATTGACGACGAACGCTGTTTCCCTGCGTCTACGATACGCACAAACACCGCAGCCTACCTGCGATGCACCGTAGGTCGGCTTAGGCCGAAGGCCGTAAGCCGACAAGCAGCAATTTAACGATAGCCGCCAGCAAAGACCGGCTCCGCCACGCCAGCGGCAACCGCATTGGCCTGCATCACCTGAGGAGACGGCAACACCAACAAGCCGCTATCGAACTCACGGATTGCCGTGGGCCGGTTCTGCTCAGTGGTGGCATCAGCCAGGCGGACGATAGCACTGTCATCTGTGTCCTCCTCCCGGGCCTCATCCTCTTCCGGCGGGTAGGCAATAAAGCCCTGCAGAAGATGTTTGTCTGCCAGCTCCTGGCGGTGCTCCGCCAGCAGATAGAACCGCACCAGCTGAGTCCCCTCGATCTGGCCCGAATAAGCCTGTCGCAGCACCGTTTCCTCATCCAGGTAGGTTTTGCCCGGGTCCTTTTCCTGATCCTCGTCGTCCTCGTTATCCAGCGCCACATCCGGCAACCAGACTCCCAGCGTCAGCGAAAAAGGGCGCGCTTTTGCTTTTTCGGACAAGAAGCCCATCCCCAGATCATCCAGGCTGGACAGGGTAAGAATGCCGTTGGATTTACCGTTGATGAACATCCCCGCCGGCTGCTCCACCAACACCACGGTAAAGTCACTGATATCGTCTTGATACAGGTCATAGAGCCCCTGAGACGTGGCAATGCGCAGGTCTGTGGCTGGCTCGCTGGTTTGGGCCTCGTCGGCACTGGCCACTGCTGCGACGCTCAGACTGGCCAGCAACAGCATATGTTTAAACATTGCAGTCATCTTGATTCCTTTCATCACAGCCTTCATCACTTCACC
Source organism: Alcanivorax sp. DG881 (assembly GCF_000155615.1). Taxonomy (GTDB): domain Bacteria; phylum Pseudomonadota; class Gammaproteobacteria; order Pseudomonadales; family Alcanivoracaceae; genus Alcanivorax. Next base: position 1,436,581 of record NZ_DS989915.1, read on the forward strand.
GCCTTGCGGGTTGCCGCTTCATCCTGCAACTGTTCCGCGTGATAGATATCCCATTGCCTTACCGACTCGTACTGAGGCGGCCGGGTCACCTGAACAATGGTTCTGCGCTGACGCTTGAACAGGCGGTGACGAACCAGTTCATCCGTAAAGATGTAGTCCTTGAGCTGTTCACCGTGAACACCTCGATTTAGCAATTCGCCGGAAATGGCTTCGGCCCGGCGCTCACCCAGCCGCTGGTTATACTGGATGGTCCCTTCCGGGCTGGTGTCCCCGACAATCGCCACCTGGCTGTCCGGTGAACTCAGCACATCACGGGCAATCTCATCCATCACTTCCTGCTGATCATCACGAATCAGCGACTTGTCGAAGTCGAAAAACACAAAATACAGCTGTTCATACCCTTTCCATTCCCATTCCGTGCAGCCTTGCCCATCGGCGGTGACGCCCGCTGGAGAGTTGGCGCACTGATCCCTGGCATCCACCACACCGTCACCATCGGCATCGGCCAGTTTGAATGGCTGCGAGCGCTCCAAAGTCAGGGTTTCCGGAACAGAGGAGCTGCAACCCGCCAGCACCAGCACGACACTCAACATCATCATTCCGCGCATGCTCATCATTCTTCCCCTCTCACAAAACCTTCCGGATACGCAACGCGCAACGCATAGCCCAGCTGCCCGGTGGCGTTCATCAGTCGGTAGGATGAATTGATCTGGTCGTAATTGGCAGCCAGATAATTCTTGCGGGCCAGGAACAACTCCACCTTTGCGTTCAGAACATCCAGCAAGGTACGGCGCCCCAGCTCATATTGACGGATATAGCCTTCCTCTGCGGCAGTCGCAGCATCCACGGAGGTACGCAGCACGTCCTTCTGGCTGGCCAGCACCGCACGGGCCCGCCAGGCCAGCTCCACCTCATCCTTGACCTGACGCAGCGTACCTGAGCGCACCGCCTTGGCTTCGTGCAGGCGCCACTGGGACGATGCAGAACGGGCAGTATCGCGGCCGCCGGCATAGAGGTCATATTCCATCACCAGCAACAGACGGGCATCTTCATCGCGCCCTTCAAAACCGCCGATGTCATGGCCTTGCACCGCATCGGCTTCAATGGAAAAACGCGGCCAATAACCCGCCTTGTTTACCACCACTTCCTGCTCAGCTGCCTGAATGTCCGCTTTCGCTGCATCCAGCTCAGGGTGATTATCAAACGCCCGCTGCAGCGCCAGCTTCGGCGTTGCCGGAATCACGCTTTCATCCGGCACCGGCTGCACCAAAGTATCGATATCGTGACCGACCAGAGAGCGCAGCTGGGTGCGCTGATCTTCCAGGTTATTGGTCGCGGCCAAAAGCGAGCTACGCGCATTGGCCAGGCGTGCCGCCACCTGGGCAATATCCGATTCACTGGCCAGCCCCCGCTCAGTGCGGCTGGTAATGAATTCCAGAATATTTTCGTGGTCCTGAACGTTGTTGAATGTAAGCTCGGCGATGTCCTTGGCCTTGAGGGTTTCCAGATACACACTGGCCACATCCAGCGCCAGGTTTTCTGCTTCACTAATCAGCCCCAGCCGCTCGGCTTCCGCTTCCCGATCCAGGCGCTTCATGTTGGCACTGGTGCGAAAGCCGTCAAAAATCAGCTGCGACAACCGCACACCGATTTCATCCTGGGTCAGTTGCTCATCAATTTCCTGACCGGTCCGGTAATTGGTCCACTCCTCGCCCACTTGCCCGCGAATGGAGAGCTGGGGCAGATAATCCGCCGTGGCCGCACGCTGATCCCGGTCCACGGACTGGTAACGGGCAAACCGTTCCTGAATTCTGGGGTGGGTATCGATAGCCTCGGCCACCGCCTGTTCCAGCGACAACGCGCTGACCGACAACGGTGCGCATAAAAGCGATACAGCAAGCCAAACCGTTCTCATTCTTCCTCTCCTTGAAGGCAACAACGTTTTTTCCATCTTCTAAGGCTCCCGCATGGCAGTCTGTCTGGCGCGCAACAGCGGCTTGAGCCAATAGCTCATCACCGTCCGTTTGCCCGTCATAATATCGATAGTGACCTGCATCCCCGGCATGATCGGCTGATCAGGCTGACTCAATCCCTGCAGCGCCACCTTAACCCGGTAATAGGGGTTATCCTCTTCGTCACGCAGCACATCCGCACTGACATATTCCACCTGCCCAGGCATCCCCCCGTGGCTGGTAAAGTCATAAGCGGAGAATTTCACCTGCGTGTCCAGCCCGGCTTTTACCCAGGCAATGTCTTTCGGGCTGACCCGTGCTTCGGCGATCAACGCATCCTCAACCGGCACAATTTCCATGATCGCCTCCCCCGGGCGAATCACTCCGCCCAGGGAACGAAAAGCGATGTTTTTCACGATGCCACGCAGCGGTGCGACCATGGTGGTACGGGTTAACTGATCCTGCAGGGCCGGCTGCTTTTCCTGGGCCTGAGCCAACCGAGTTTCCACCTCAATCAGTTCCGCCTGGGACTCGGCCCGGAATTCCGCGGCGATACTGCGACGCTCTGCGATGGCTTGCTGCAGCGCAGCGCCATACTGAGCGATTTGCAATGAGGCGCGATCCACCTCGCCCTTGAGCGCCACCTGATCCCGCTTCGCCTGACGGAATTCGGAAATCGGCAGCACGCCATCATTCACCGCCGATTCCAGTGCCTGCAGGTCCTGGCGCTGCAGCGCCAGACTTTGTTGCTGGGTACGCAGGTTGCGCTGGGCTTCCTGCTGAATCTGGCGCTGCTGCTCTACCCGACGATCAGCTTGAAACAAGCGGCCTTGCAAGGACGCCAGGCGGCCCGCCAACGCAGCCCGCTCCGATTCCCAGCCCGGCGATGGCGTCGCCGGTTCTGCCATGGGAACCGGGCTCACCAATACATCACCGTTATCAATAGCCACGCTGGCCAACTCGGCCTGCAGGCGTGCCTGGGCAGCCTCCAACCCCCGAATGCTTTGCCCCGCCTCTTCAACACTGGCCCGAAAGCGGGTGTCGTCCAGTTCCAGCAGGGGCTGGCCCGCTTCCACCATCTGCCCCTCTTCCACCAGCATGCTTTTCAGAATGCCGCCCTCCAGCGACTGAATTTTCTGAACCGTGCGTGTCGGGATCATCTGCCCCTGGGCCACCACCACCTGGTCCAGTTGCGCGAACACCGCCCACACCAGGACACACACGATCAAACCACTGGCCAGCCAGGTAACCTGCCGGGCTCGCCAGGCTTTGCGCAAACGTTCGGTGGGGCTCAATTCGCTCATTCGCTCCCCTCCCCGTCTTTATTCGCCGGGTCGCCGGTCTTGTCACCGCAGCTTTCATTTCCTTTGCGCAAGGTAACCCGTGACGCTCTGGCGGCAGAGGCCTTGCCGGCACGGGCCGCACCGTCGGCCTGTATCCTGCCCTGATCGAGCATGATGACCCGGTCACACAAGCCCAGTAATGCCGGGCGATGGCTGGCAATTACCACAGTGGCATCGGCGGGGAGACGTGCCAGCCCTTTCACGACCTGCTGCTCCAGGGTCTGATCCATGGCACTGCTGGGCTCATCCAGCAAATAGACACGGGCCGGCTTGAGCAGCGTACGGGCCAGCGCCACGGCCTGACGCTGGCCCCCAGACAAGTGCTGACCAAACTCCCCCACCTGACATTGCAGGCCGTTTTCTATGCGATCCAGAAAGCTTTCGACGCCACTGTCACGTAACACGCGCAGCAAGGTTTTTTCATCCAGTTGCGACTGCCCGGCAACGATATTTTCCAGCAGGCTACCCCAGAACAATCCCGGCGTTTGCCCACAGCAGGCAATCGATTCACGCAAACGCGGCATGGGCCACAGATTACGCTCCACCCCGGAAAACAGGACCCGGCCACTATCCGGTTCCATCTGCCCGGCCAGCAACGACAGCAAGGTGGATTTGCCGCTACCGGAGGCGCCACACAGTGCCACCCGCTCTCCCGGACGGATCTGCAGATCCACGTCCCGCAATGCGGGCGATTGCGCTTCCGGCCAATGGAAGGTGACGTTCTGCAGGCGCATATTGCCGTCGAACCGCTGGGCGCCAAACTCGGTGGCCAGTTGTCGCTCCTGCGGCAGCGCCATGATGGTATCCAGCGCCGACAGCGCCGTTTTCATGTGCTGGCCGCGCAGTAACAGCATGGACACCTGATTCACCGTGCCGCCCATGCGACCGGACAACATGACCACCGCAATCAAACCGCCCATGCTCAAGTCACCAGCGGCGATGCGATAGACACCGAAGACAATTAACAGGACGGTAACCAGCCCCTGAGTCGAGCTGATGGCATGGGAAAGTGCATTGATCGCTTCCCGAGAGTCGATGCTGTTATCTGCCAGCGAGGCCACCAGATTGCGCCAGCGACGCTTGTGGCTGGCCTGCATGTTGGTTTGCTTGATATCCGGCAGATTTTGCAGGGTTTCCATCAGCATGGCCTGGCGCTGGGAGCTGAACCGCGCGCCATTTTCGATGGCAATGGCCACCCGCTTGCGTAGCACCCAGGCATAGGCCGTCAGCAGCAACATGGCCCCCAGTGGCACCAGAAACAGCGGCCCGCCCAGCCAGGCGATCAGTGCGATAAACAAAATACTGAACGGCAGATCCACCAGTGCCACCATGGTCGCACTGGTAAGAAAATCCCGCACCGAATCGAATTCCTGCACCTGTTTGGCAAACACCGCCGCGGATTGCGGCCGGTTACGCAGCTCCATGCCCAACAGCTTCTCGAACAGGCGCTGGGACACGGTGATATCGATTTCACGCCCGGCATAATCGGTAATCCGGGCACGGGCGCCGCGCAGCAGCCAGTCGAACAGCAACACGATCAGCACCACGGACACCAACACCCACAGGGTTTCGATGGCCTGGTTAGGCACCACGCGGTCGTAGACATTCATGGTAAACAGCGGCACCACCAGCCCCAGCACATTCACCAGCACCGACGCCAACAGCAGATCCCGGTACCAGCGACGCTGCCCTGTGAGTAAGCCCCACAGCCAGTGACGTCCCTTGCCCGCGTGCAGTTCTTCGGCCCGCCGGTCGGCCGGATCAAGCACGTGAACATTCCATAACTGCGCGATCTGCTCACGCGGCAGCGTAGCCGACTGCGCCTCATCACCCTGCGGCGGCAACAGGCCAGTCTCAGCGGTGAACCCCACCAACACATGGGGCAGACCGGCGTTATCCACGACCAGAAAAATACCGCTATGGGTGGCCGCTTTTTCACAACGCGGCGCATCGGTTTCCGTGAGCTGAACACCACGCTCCGCCAACAACGCGGCCAGCGCAGGCGCGTTCAACGAGGTCTCACCCGTCTCGGCCCTGACAGAGACAAAATCCTCGCAAGGCAGATCCGGCAGAGGACAGGCGAGCTCCCTGGCCAGCGCGGCAATCGCCTGCTGCCAAGGGGCCAGCGGTGACGGCGCAACGCCGGGGATGTCTTTCGGTTTTGCAGTCATCAGGTAATCAGCACCTGGTTATCCAGCAATTGTTGAAGCATTTCCGCCTCGGTAAGACCACTCACATCACCACCAAACAACTCAGTTTCCGAAGTGTTATCCAGGGTAACGACCTGGGACACCGCCTGGCCGTCCGGGGAGATAGTGAACACCACACTGGTGCCGTTATCCTGAATGTCGATCACCGCATCCAGTTCCGTCCCGTTCGTGGCAGGCGTGCCCGCCAGCAAGTCACTCAGATCCAGGCGATCATTATCCGTGACGGAAAAGTCCGTAATGGTGTCAGAGGCATCGTTGCCCGCGCCGAGCAAATCGGCCTGGCGGAACACAAAACTGTCCGCCCCGGCACCGCCGGTGAGGGTGTCATCGCCATCACCACCAGCGATCCAGTCGTTCTGGGCCGTTCCGGTAATCACCGTGGCGCCGGCTCCGTGCACGCTCACATCCAGCGTCTGCGGGTCACCCTCTGCAGCCTCCCCATCCAGCTCGGAACGACCATAGACTGTCAATGTGAAGTCCGAGACGGTGCCCGGATTCACCAGTGCCAGCCCGGGCACCTGATCCGCCGGCACTTCCCAATGGCCATCCACCTGGGTACCGGCGCTGAGCTGTATATTGTCGGGAACACCCTCAACAATAAGCGTGGCCTCTTCACCCGGTGCCGGGTTCAGCGCTTCCATATCGATGGCAAGCGGCACATCGCCGGCACCGGCTTCCACATAAAAATTATCAAAGCCCAGATCCACATCCGGCGCATCCGGCAAGGCAGTGAGTTGCACACTCACTTGCTGGAGCTGCGGCGGGCTGATGGCATTGACGGTCTCTCCGTTCACCACCGCCTGATCCGTGCTGGCGATACGGATATTCAGGTCCAGATTGCCGAACGCCAACTGACCGGTGAGCAGCTCGAAGGAATCCAGTACACGGCCATCCGCCAGCTCCGCCGCGGACAGCGCCATAATCGCCACGGTCACGCCCCCCACCTGCTGGAAAGACACCGTGCGCTCGCCTACGCGAATACCCTGCAAGCCCAACAGCGCCGTCGCCTGGGAGGTATCCGCCACCTGCACGGTCAGCACCATCCCTTCATTGCCATCACGGGGGTGGCCATCGGTGACGTAATCCGGCTCCAGGGTTTTCGCATTCACCTCAATGGTGACGTCATCGCCTTCCTGGCCACTGGCAGACACATCCGCCCCGTTGAACTCCACACCATCTCCCACCGGATTAACGAACACGGTGAAATCCTGGGACGCGGTACGCACGTCGTTGGTCCCGGTCTCGAGGGTTACGGCTTGCAGGGTTAGCGGAATATCGCCACTGAAATTGGCCGGCGGACGAATCACCGCATTGGCCAGATCCGCCTGGGGCAGACTCCACTGGAACGTCGGTTCGCCAAACAGGCTGCCGCCATCCGGGCCGTTGTTGGCCACCGGCACACCATCCACCAGAATCACCGCGTCCTTGGGCACCCCTTGCAGCACCACGGTGAGCGTTTCGGAACCGTCCTGGTCCACCAGTTCCGCCTGAAGATCGCCAAGGGGAATGTCAGAATCTTCCGCCCCGGTAATATCCGCCGCTGTCACCGTTCCTGGATCGGTCACCGGTTCGATTTCAATCTCGATGCTGCCGGGCACGGTCTGGGTGTCAGTATTGCTGACCACCGTCAGGGCGCCGGACACTTCATCCAGAATGGTCAGCTCCATGTTCACATTGAACGTGCCGGACAGATGCTGCGGAGGCAGGAAATAAATATCGCTGATGCGTGAAGGATCGGACAGGGTAAAGGTGCCGTCGCCGTTGTCGGCAAGCAGGCCTTCCGGATCCACGAAAGAGCCTTCCGGCAGCGCCAGGAACGTAATACTCTGGACACTCTCAAGCCCCTCGGCGCCATCGGTGGAACGGTCCGCCAGCAACGCGTCCAGATCCACGTCCAGTGACGTGGCCACGTCTTCCAGTCCACTGATACCCGGAATCTCGTTGACCTCGTCCACCACCGGCGCCAGCTCAATGTCCAGGCTGTCCTGGGTGGTGACGGTATCGCCGGAAGGGTCGGTAGAAACGCTGGTCACCGGAATGGAAATCACCCCGGCAATGTCTTCGTCGATGCCAACCACGGTCAGGTCATTGAGGGTTGCCTGGGTGAAGACGTATTCCACCACGGTCTTGCCGTCGCTGCCATGCAGCACCCGAATATCGGTACCGGCCAGCGATGCCCCCGGGGGCAGATCCGCCGCATCCACCCGGAACGACACCTGATCATTGGCATCCCCGGCGGCACCGGTGTTGAGGTGGCCGGCAGTGTCCACCGTCTCCCCTTCCTGGCCGTCGATGATGGAATCCTGGATTGAGTCCACCGCCTGGGCGGTACCGGCGGCGCCACCGGTGAATTCCACATCCACTTCGGCACTGATCATTTCGGCGTCGCTGCCATCCAGTGCACGCGCCTGGACCAGAATGGTTTCCACTCCGGTGGCGGTTTCCGAATAAATGGTGACACCGGCCAGCAGGTCCAGACCATTTTCCACCGCGGTGTCACTGGTCAGGCCGGCAGCCGGAATCAGCCAGTTGCCATTACCATCGTGAACAGCACCGTCAGGGTGTTCCACGAACCAGCCATCGGCGGCGGGCATGCGAATAACGATGTAGTCCAGGGTTTCCGAGCCGTCGATATCGTCTTCAACAAACAGCACCGAGCCGCTCAGGTCGAGCCCGGAACCATCATTGGTCAGCACCGCATCCGGGCCTTCCAGACGGGTCAGGTCGGGCAGGTCTTCACCGTCCACATCCACCTGTGCGGACACATCCACCTGCAGGTTGCCGGTGTAATCGGCCACTGCGGTTTCACCGGTTTCCGAGGTATCGGTGATCTGGTAAGTCACCGGCACACTGAAGGTACCACTGGCATCTTCCGGCGGCCGCCAGGTAAGCCGGCCACTGTTGGCGAGCTCCATCAGGGTGAGGCCTTCATCCGAGGCCAGCTGCCCCAGATCCAGACCGCCGGGAGGAACGCTGATCGTTTCCCCGTCGAACATGAGCTGGCCCGCCCCCTGGCCGGTAATCACCAGCTCAGTCAGGGTTTCACTGCCGTCACTGTCCAGCAGGTTCGGTAGCAAATTAAGCGTAACGACTTCGTCTTCCACGCCACTGCTGACAATATTCTCGCCATCCTGGGTATCCACCACCGGCAAGTTATCCAGCATCACGTCATGGCTGAAGCTTTCACTGTCACCGTCCGGTTCGGAAATGACCTGGCGAATGGTGAACGCCGGCTCGGCACCGCTGAAATCCGCCTGTGGGCGCAGGTAGATATTGGCCAGCTGGCTGGCCGAGACCTGGTAGATCAAACCATCGCCGTTCTCACCCACTACCTGCAGGGCAATTGGATCACCGTTCACGTCTACCAGGTCGACGTTCGGGTTCAGGTTACCGATCACCAGGTCCGACCGCTCACTGCCGTCGTCATCACTGGAGCCCAGCATAAAGCTCAATGACAGCAGGCTGTCCTCATCCAGGGTGCCGGTGAGGACACTGTTATCCACGTCGCCGTTCCAGGTCCAGGCGCCATCCTGATCCGGCGTAAACTGTGGATCGTCCACCACACCGGTCAGCTTGATATTCACTGTGGCCGTGTTGGATGTCGCCGTTTCCGGATCCGGGTCCAGGCCATCCTGTGTACTTTCCGTGGCCACCGCTGTCAGGTTGACCTGGAACAGGCCACCGGGGACAGACACCGAACTGATGTCTTCCTTGGGAATCAGCAGCACATTGCCCGCTTCCACATCGGCCATGTCCGCCAGATAACGGCCGGTTTGCGGATTGCTGACCACCGCCCCGTTCTGGCCGATCACGCTCCAGCCTTCCGGCACGTCCAGCCGCAATTGCAGGGATTCAGAACCGTCCACATCGTTGAGCGACGCGCTGACCAGCCGGGACACATCAATCTGGGCATCTTCCAGTTCGTTCAGGGTGCCGGTGGGGCGCAGGTTCGGCGGATCGGCCACCGGGGTCACCGCCACATTCACGGTATGCGCGGTTTCCGCCGTGTCGCCATTTTCCTGTTCGGTGGAAATTGCGGTGACATCAAACTGGTAATTGCCGGCCACGCCATCCTCGGCGCGCACGGTAAGGTTGGCAAAGTCGGCCCCGCTCAGTGTGGCACCCGCGCTCAGCACGCTGCCATTGAGCTCCAGAATCAGCTCATCATCGAAAGAATCCAGACGGTAACTGAGGGTTTCCGAGCCATCCGTGTCGAACAGCTCCGCACTGATGTTCACCGCTGTTGCCGGGTCATCTTCGTGGAGGGCCACCTCACTGGCAGGCGTATCCCACAGCGGGGCATCCGCCACAGAATGGACAGTGATCGGCTCACTTTCTGTGAACTCCCGGGTAGAGCCGTCGGACAGAGACACGTCCACGGTCATGTCCAATTGTGGATCCAGGGTCTGCAAGGAGGAATTGAGCGCCGGCGTGAACGTGAGCACACCATCCGGAATCACTGCGCCGCTGCCATCAGGCACCAGTGACGACTGATCCAGGTAAGGGTTGCCACTACCATCCACCGGCAGTGGTTGGCCATCCAGCATCAGGGTGCCGCCTTCCAGGGCGGCATTATCAAAAGTGATGCGGGTAATCGTATCGCCTTGGTCCAGGTCACCAGGATCCGCGCGCAGGTCCACCGTCAGGGCAGTATCTTCATCGCCTTCAACGGGTTGCACGACCAGGGTGCCATCGGCATCCCGCACATTCAGGGTTAGATCCAGATTGGCGGTATCGCCATCCCCGTCCGTAACCACGGCCTGCATGGTATCGGTATCAAACGCGCCACCGATATTGAATACATCGTCCGTATCAACAGTGAAATTCCCGTCACTGTGCAACGTCATAACACCGTATTGATTGTCGGTGACGTCGGTCAGGATAATAGTGACCGGGTCTTGCGCGTCGAAGGTGTAATCCACTCCCCGATAGGTCACCTGGGTCAGTAACCCGCCGTCGGCCCCGACGGTGTTGGCGTCGGCCAGTAGATTACCTGCGATGTCATCACCTTCAGTGATGGTACGTTCCAGGGTGGCCCCCTCGGGCACATCATCCGCCACATGAAATGTCAGGTGAGAATCACCGGATACATCGTTATCCGCATCAGTCACCGACACATCAAAAGACACATTGATCGAGTCGCGGGTATTATCCCCTTCCGGGTGATCCAGCGGGCCCAGCAACTGCATGCTCGCGCTGCCATCAGTTTCCACTCGTACCTGGAACACCGCATCACCCGCCGAGGTGGTCGCTACCCACCAACCATTGGCATTAGCGGAAGCCGCCAGCGTCACCGCCAGGCCACCGCTGGTCACCACGGAGGTCATGGCAACGGTCGTCGCCACTACCTGATCACTACCCGCCTGTACCTCCACCGAGGATGTCCCCTCAGGCGTGGCGCCATTTTCCAGACCATCTTCATCCAGCACCCCAGGCGGGGCGGGGTGCACGGTGGGATCCCGCCCGTCAGCAATGTCCACGGCCACATCGGCCAAGGCCATGCTGCCATCCGCATCAATGGCCGCCACCGGGATAGTCAGGGACATCAGGTCGCTGTCCAGATGATCCACCGGGCCGAGAATCTCCAGATCCAGGGGCACGGTACCACTGGAGCCCGACGCAATTTCCACATCCGACGGCAGCGTAAAACGCAGCACTGTCTGGCCATTGACCCGGGCTTCCAGGGTCTGGTTGTTGGCCACATACCATTGCAGCTGGACGCCATTCTGGGTAACCGGCTGGCCACCGGCATCCATGACATTGGTGCCGTTGCCAACCTGGAAGGCCACTTCCACCACCGGATCTTCAGAGGCGGTGATGTCCACATCCACGCTGTCGGTGCCCGTCAGGTGGCTGCCGTTCTTGGCCGGCAATTCGCTCACATCCAGCGTATCGATAATCACCGCTGCAGGATCGTCCGCATCGCTGATTTCAATACCCAGGTTCAGGTTCACCACATCACCGTCGCTGTCTTCCGTACGCAGCCGTAACGGTACGGGCAGCGGGTCCTGCCGGTTACCATTACTGTCGAGCTGATCCAGTGCCTGATACAGGGTGAAATCGTAGTTGATGGTGCTGTCCGCCTCACCGGCTACCGGGTCCAGTAGCGTGGCCACAAACACCGGGTTGTTCACATCATCGGTATAGGCGGTCAGCGTCTGGCCATCGGCGCTGAGCTGGTATTGCAACGGTTCGCCGCCACTGGAGAGACCGGGTTGCGAAGAGCCTGCGGCAAACCCCAGTGACTCAATCCGGTCACTGCCCACGGCCACATCCACCGTTCCCTGAGCAGAGATTGAGGGTTGGCCATCCAGGGAATCTTCGTCCAGAGCCACGCTGGTGGATTCATTCAGGATCGGGTTCTGGCCATCATCAATTTCCAGCTGGAACAGGCCGGGGTCGACGTCGGTGCCATCGGTATCGGTGGCAATAATGGCGAACGGTAGGTTCAACTGATCGCTGTTGAGATGATCCAGCGGCCGGCGCAGGTCCATCTCCAGACCAATTGTCAGATCACCGTTTGCCTGCGCCACCGCATCCAGGGTGGCCACAAACACCACCACACCACCGGCCATGGCAGTAATGCTGCTGCCATCCGCCGCCACTTGATAACTGAGCGGCTGGCCCAGGCTGGTGAGCCCCAGATCATTGAGCAGGGATTCCTGCTGGCCGGCATCGTTGTAGAAGCGGGCCGTATCGGCCACCAGATCATCCGAGCCGGCTTCAATGGTGACAGTGGTTGCCGGCTGGTTGAGTTGGGTGATCACCGCTTCCGTGATCATCCCGTTATCGCTGATGGCCACGCCGGCGGCACCATCCTTGATAGTAATCAGCACATCCGCGGAGGAGGAGTCACCATCCCCGTCGCTGCCGGTATAGCTGAATGCCAACTCCTGCACCACCTGGTGATCCAGGTTGCGAGCCGCGTCCAGGGTCCAGGAACCATCCTGATAGACCGTGAGGGCTCCCTTGTCGGTATTGACCACCGCCGGGCTATTCAGGGCGACCGCGTAATCCACTCCGTCCAGGGTAATGACGTCCAGCGTAAAGGGCGCTTCCAGCCCGGTATCGTTATCGAACAGATTGCCACCGGCGGAGGTATCCTCGATCACCTCGGCGGTGTCGTCTTCGGCGAAGGGGCTGGAGTCATTCACGACCAGCTGGATGTTGGCAGCAATGGTTTCCGAGGTCCCGTCCGCATCATTCTGGGTGGCATTAATGGCCACCTGGAACAGGGACTTGTCCAGCGCCGGACGCTGATCCACCGGCAACAACAAGGAGGCATTCACGCTATCGCCGGCCGCGTTCAGGGCCAGCGTCATCACCGTCTGCCCGTCGCTGTCGCGGATCACACTCAGGGACTGACCGTCCGGGGCCACCACCACCGTGACCGCACTGCTTTCCGAGGTCATTGCCGCCAGGCTGTCCTGGGTCGCAGAGAAGGTAACCTCATCCGCCTCCTGAATGCGGATATCCCCGGAATCCTGATCGATCCCTCCTGTTTCCAGCTGGGTTTCCGACAGGACCACCGCCTCCGGCTCAATCAACGTGGGCGTGGAATCCGCAGTGGTGTTACCCGCCAAATCCGTCACCTGGGCATTGAGAGTCCACTGGGTTTGCAGGCTCAGGCCGGAGGCATCCACCGGCACCGTCCAGGCTCCGCCGGACACGGTGCCGGTGAAGGTATTGGTGGTGGTGCCGTCAGACAGGGTCACGGTCACGATCTGGCCATCTTCCGCATCCGTGGTGCCAGTCAGCTCATCCACCGCCCGCAGCAGGAAAGGGGTCAGCGGCAAACCATCGGGGCCGGTATCAATGTCGATAAAGACGCCCAGGTCGATATCCGCCTGGGTGGATGCCGTGGCCGGGTTACCGGCCTGGTCTTCGGTGCTCACTTGCGCCGTCAGGCCACCGTCCACAAAGCCGGTCAGGTCCACCGGCCCGGCACTCCAGGTGCCACCACTGACGGTGGCATCCGGCACCGTGATCTGGTTGCCGGCACTGTCGGTGAGCACAATGCTGACAGTCTGTCCGTCTTCCACGCCGGTGACGGTGCCCTGCAACTGCACCTCGCTGACGCCGGCGGCGTTGTAAACGATTTCCCCGTTCGGCCCCAGGGTGGTGTCCGCATCATCCAGAAATTCCACGGTCACCTGGGCCAGGGTGTCCTTGTCCACGGTGTCCGACGCCGTGGCCGGGTTACCGGCGCGATCGTCACTGTTGAGGGTGACGGTGAGGGTGCCATCATCCAGGCTGGACAGGTCCAGATTGGTCAGCGTCCAGGAACCGTCGCTGGCCACCGTGGTATTGAACGTCAGGGTAGACGTTCCATCATTGAGGGTGACTTCAAGGGGCCGGCCCTGCTCAATCTCTGCGGTGGTGCCGGACAGGGTAACGCTGGTGGCTTCGGCCGCGTTGATCACCACGCCCGCGGACACCTGTACGGTATCGTCGATACTGGCAAGCGTGTCGTGAATGATATCGTCGGAGGCCGACACCGGGTTGCCGGCCTGGTCCGTCACCGTGGCGGAGACCGTCAGCGGCCCCTCTTCCAGGCCAGACAAGTCCAGATTATCCAGCGACCAGGCTCCGCCAGCGACCATGGCTGATCCAGTCACTTCGATGCCGGCAGAATCGGTGATCACCACCTCCACGGTCTGGCCGTCTTCCACATCGGTGACCGTGCCGGACACGGTGGTGGTGTCGTCTTCATCCGCGTTGAGGTAACCGCCAAAGCCGTCATTGATGAAATCGTCCTCGAACATGACGGTGATTTCAGCGGTGGCGTCCTTGGTCGCCGGATAGCTGTTGGTGGCTTCGTTGCCAGCATTATCGAAGACGCTGACATTGATGGTGATCGGCCCATCCGCCAGACCACTGAGGTCCGCCGGGTCCGCCGACCAGGACAGGTCGCCCTGTACCTGGGCCGTGGTGGTGACCGTGGTCACCCCATCAGTGATTTCCACCTGAACGGTACGGCCAGGCTCCACATCGGTCACGGTGCCGTTAACCACCGTGGCCAGCGATTCATCCGCGTTGATCACATCGCCTTGGTCCAGGGAGATGACCGTAATAACGGCATTGGGGTCGTGCTCAATGGTGGCGGTCGCGCTGGCCGGGTTACCGGCGTTGTCCACGGTGTCTGCGGTCAGGGTGAGCGTGCCCGGCGCCAGACTGCTCAGGTCCTCGGTGGTGGACCAGGTGCCATCGCCCTGCACCTGGGTGACAAAGGTAAGCTGCCCGCCCTGGGTATCGGTGACCGTCAGGTTCACGTCGTCCCCGGCCTCCACATTACTCACCGTGCCGGACAGCACGGTGGCGTCATCTTCCGCGTCATTGAGAATGCCGGTGTTGCCTTCGAATACCTGCGCATCTTCAAAGCGGGCAGTGATGGTGGCCTCGGTATCCTTGTCGAAGGTGAAGGTCTGGGTCGCTTCATTACCGGCGATGTCGGTACCGGTGAGCGTCATGGTCAGCTCACCGTCGGCCAGGGTCGTCAGGTCCACGCCATCCAGGGCCCAGTTATTCACGCCGTCCAGGCTCTGGTCACCATTGACCGTGACCGTGGTGGTCACGCTGTTGCCGCTCTGGTCGGTAATCTCCACATCCAGAACCCGGCCACCCTCAATACCGGTGACTGTGCCGGACAGGTCCACCCCGGCGGCGACTTCAGCGGCATTCAGCACGCCATCGTCCAGTGCCGGGCTGGCCAGATCAGCATTGATGCTGGCCACCGGATCGTAGATGAAGTTGTCTGTGGCCGTGGCGGTGTTACCGGCCTGGTCGGTGACCGTGGCGGTGAGGGTCAACTCGCCCAGCTGCAGGGACGACAGGTCCACATCCGCTGCCGACCACAACTCACCGCTCACCGTTACGCCCGGCACGTTCACCGTATTGCCGAATGCGTCTTCCACGGTGACGGTCACCGTCTGGCCGTCTTCCACCAGCGGCGCCGTGCCCTGCAGGGTCACGGTGGGGAATTCCGTGGCGTTGTAGTAACCGCCCACGCCGTCCGGCACCTGTTCGTCCACGAATTCGGCGGTGATTTCCGCCTGGGTATCCTTGGTAAAGGTAGCCGTCTGGGTGGCCGGGTTGCCGGCTTCGTCGGTGGTGCTGGCTTGCAGCGTCAGCGAGCCATCATCCAGCCCGGACAGATCCACGTCAGCCAGCAGCCAGGTGCCATCTGCCGCAATGGTGGCGGTGCCTTCGACACTATTGCCGCCGCTGTCGGAAATCGTGATGGCCACATCCCGGCCGCTTTCCACGTCGAACACGGAACCGGTGAAATCCACGTCACCCTGTTCCGCCGTGTTGATGCTGTTACCGGCATCGGACGCGATGTCCGCCACCAGCTGCGCCACCGGATCGTACTCGATGGTGTCGCTGGCGGTGGCCTCATTGCCGGCCACGTCCTGAGCCACTACTGCCAGCACCAGCGCCCCTTGCGCCAGCGAGGACAGATTGGCACCGCTGACTTGCCAGGCACCGCCGGTGACGGTGGCCGAGAAGGTCAGGGTGTCATCGTTGATATCGGTAATGGTGATGTCGACAGTCTGGCCGTCTTCGATACCGGTGACCGTACCGCCGAAGCTGGCGCTCTGCCCTTCCACCGCGTTCAGGTAGCCGGTGATGCCCTCAGGCTGCTGGGGGTCGTCGTACAGCGCGGTGATTTCCGCACTGGTGTCCTTGAGCACCGTATCGGTAATGCTGGCCGGGTTACCGGCCTGGTCCACGGTGTCGGCGGTGAGCGTCAGGTCGCCATCATTAAGACTGCTCAGATCTGCGTTAGGCACGGACCAATTGCCGGCGGCATCCAGCGTTGCCTGAAACGTCAGATCCGAGTTCACCCCATCGCTGACGGTGATATCCACCACCGCGCCGGGCTGCACGAATTCGAAGCTGCCGGAAAGAATCGTGTCCGGGGACTCATCGTTGTTGAGCACATCATCGGCCCCGGTGTCGGCGGTAATGCTGATACCGTTGGCCAGGGTGTCTTTCAGGAAAGTGTCGGTGCGGGAGGCATCGTTGCCGGCAATATCGGTACCGGTCAGGGTCACCGTCAGGGTGCCGTCTTCCAGGGCAGACAGGTCCGCGTTGGCCAGCGTCCAGCTGCCATCGGCGGCAATGGTCACCGTATCCGTAAAGGTACCGCCAAGGCTGTCCTCGATGAGGACATCCAGCGTGCGTCCGGGCTCGATATCGGTGACGGTACCGGATAATTCCACGCCCGCCGCCACTTCGGCGGCATTGACGGTATCGTCGCCAGGCTGCGGCACTGAAAACGCCGGGCTGGTGATGTCATCATTGATGATCGCCACCGGATCATAAATGAAGGTATCGGTGGCAGTGGCCGTGTTTCCCGCCTGGTCAGTCACCGTGGCAGTGAGCGTAATATCGCCCTGCTGCAAGGCCGACAGATCCACATCCGGTGCCGACCAGGTTTCGCCACTGACGGTGACACCCGGCACATTCACCACATTGCCGAATGCGTCTTCCACGGTGACGGTAACCGTCTGGCCGTCTTCCACCAGCGGCGCCGTGCCCTGCAGGGTGACGGTGGGGAATTCCGTGGCGTTGTAGTAACCGCCCACGCCGTCCGGCACCTGTTCGTCCACGAACTCGGCGGTGATTTCCGCCTGGGTATCCTTCACGAAGGTAGCGGTCTGGGTGGCCGGGTTGCCGGCTTCATCGGTGGTATCAGCAGTGAGAGTCAGGGTGCCTTCATCCAGGCCGCTGACGTCCACATCTGCCAGCAACCAGGTGCCATCCGCCGCGATGGTGGCGGTGCCGGTCACCGTATTGCCACCGCTATCCTCGATGCTGATGGCCACATCCCGGCCGCTTTCCACATCGAAAACCGAGCCGGTGAAATCCACCTCACCCTGTTCCGCCGCATTGATACTGGTTCCTGCATCAGCGGCAATATCCGCCACCAGCTGCGCCACCGGATCATATTCAATCACGTCGCTGGCGGTGGCCTCGTTGCCCGCCGTGTCAGACGCAACCACGGTCAGTGTCAGGTCGCCTTGCGCCAGCGAGGACAGGTCTTCACCGTTCACCTGCCAGGCGCCACCAGTGACAGTGGCCGAGAACGTCAGAGTGTCATCGTTGATATCGGTAATGGTGATAGCGACGACCCGCCCGTCTTCGATGCCGGTAACGGTACCTCCGAAGCTGGCGCTCTGGCCTTCCACCGCGTTCAGGTAACCGGTAATGCCTTCCGGCTGCTGCAGATCGTCGTAGAGTGCGGTGATCTCTGCACTGGTGTCTTTAACGACCGTGTCGGTAATAGACGCCGGGTTGCCCGCCTGATCCACAGTCTCGGCGGTCAGCGTCAGGTCGCCGTCATTGAGGCCACTCAGATCCACATTGGGCACGGACCAGTTGCCGCTGGCATCCAGGGTCGCCTGAAACGTCAGCGCCGGGTTCACCCCATCGCCAACGGTGATATCCACCACCGCGCCTTCCTGTACGAAGTCGAAACTACCGGACAGGACGGTGTCGGGGGCTTCCTGGTTATTCAGTACCGCATCGGCGCCGGTATCAGCCGTGATGCTGATACCATTGGCCAAAGTGTCTTTCAGGAAATTGGTGATCTGGGTCGCTTCGTTGCCCGCGATATCGGTGCCGGTGAGCGTCAGGGTCAGCGGGCCATCCTGGAGCGTGGAAAGGTCAGCGCCGGTGAGACTCCAGCTACCATCAGCGGCAATGGTGACGGTATCGGCAACACTGCCACCGGCCCCATCCTCAATCAGCACATCCAGTGTGCGACCGGCTTCGATATCGGTGACCGTACCGGAAAAATCCACACCCGACGCCACTTCGGCGGCATTGACGGTGTTGTCATTCACCACCGGCACAGAAAACGCCGGGCTGGTCACATCATCGTTGATGATGGCAATGGGGTCATAAATAAAGCTGTCTACCCCAAACGCCGGGTTACCGGCAAAATCCGTGGTGCTGGCCAGCACAAAAATCTGGCCCGGTTCCAGGCCGGACAGATCAACGTTATCCGCCTGCCAGGTATTGCCCGAAATCGTGACCCCGCTCACTACCACCACGTTGCCGAGAATGTCGCGAACCTGGATATCCACCGGAAGCCCGTCACTGATGAAGTTGGCACTCCCCTGCAGGGTCACCCCATCGGAGGCCTCATCGGCATTGTAGTAGCCGCCGACACCATCCGGGGTCTGCTCATCGACGAACTCGGCGGTCAGGTCGTTAAGGGTATCCTTGAAATAAAAGGTCTCACGGGTGGCTTCGTTACCGGCCAGATCCGTGGTGGTCACCGATAACGTCAGCAGGCCCTCCTCCAGCCCGGTCACATCTACACCGGTGAGAGACCAGCTGCCATCAGACTGCACCGTTGCGGAACCGCTGGCACTGTTGCCGTTGCCGTCCTCGATGACGATGTCCAGCTCACGGCCGGGTTCCACGTCGTTGACCCGGCCATTGAAGTCCACGTCGGCGACTTCAGCGGCATTCAGAATGCGTCCCACATCGGACGTAATCGGACGCGGAATTTCGGCGACGGGATCGTAAATAATGGTGTCGCTGGCGGTCGCCGGGTTGCCGGCCACGTCTTCCACGCTGGCTTCCAGCGTCAGCTCACCAGGCGCCAGTGAAGACAGGTCCTGATTGTCGAGCTGCCAGGCGCCACCGCTGACCTGGGCAGTAAAGGTAAGACTGTCGCCGGCTTCATCAGTGATGACCAGAGTCACCGTCTGGCCATCTTCAACCTCCGTGACCGTGCCGGTGAAACCGGCCATCTGGCCTTCCGCGGCATTCAAATAACCGCCCACGCCATCCGGCTGCACCGCATCGACAAACTCGGCGGTGATGGCCGCCTGGGTATCCAGGTCCACGGTATCGGTGATGGTCGCCGGGTTGCCGGCCTGGTCCACGGTGCTGGCGGTGAGGGTTAGCGTACCGTCGTCGAACACGTCCAGATCCACGTCGGGGATCGACCAGTTGCCACTGGCATCCAGCGTGGCGGTCAATACCAGATCCGCGTGCCCGGCGCCGCTGACAGTCACCTCCACGTCGGCTCCCGCCTGCACATCGGCAAAGGTACCGCTAAGGGTGTTATCCACCGCTTCCACCGCATTGACCACATCATCAGTGCCGGTGGCGGCTTCCACATCCACACCACTGGCCAGCGTATCCTTGATGCTGTCGTCGGTGCCGGTAACCCGGTTGCCGTAAGGGTCCTGATAGGTAGCGACCACGGTGAGCGGCCCTTCCGCCAGTGAACTCAGGTCTGCATCGGGCACCGAGAAGCGGCCATCCTGCACCACGGCCGTAAAGGTGACAGAACCGCCCTGGCCATCCAGAACGATCACATTCACCACGGTGTCATCGAGAATATCGGTGGTGGTGCCCACCAGATCCACCGCATCCTGCTCAAAACGGTTTACGTAACCATCGCCGCCATCCTGAATCTGGATACTGATAGCGGCATCATTGGGGAGCAGGTCCGGGGGCGGACCCTGCCTGGTATCACGGGAATGGTCCCCGGCATCGACCACGCCACGGGTCTGGTACCCGGAAGCCGGGATATCACCTGCACCATCACGGGAAACATTGGTGAAGAAAGACGCCAGTGAGGACTGGCTTGAAGAGGACGCCAGATCGGCTTCCGGGCTGCTGCTCTCCGGAAATTCCAGCAAGGGGACATCGGGAAGAACCGCTTCTCCAGGTTCCAACGGAACCAGAGAACCATCCTCCATCAACTTCCATACGACCCCATTCAGGTTCAAATACGCCTGAATAGCCACTGCACTTCCTTCTGCCATGGCCCTACCCTTTATTGTGGTGACGTCATTGCATTATTCACGCATGAATTCAGTTCTGCCAGTGATGTCAGCCTTAACATCGTGCATAAATTGTTGCGCAACAACAGCAACCTGGTATCAAATCCAGCAGCCCGTCGACTCTGTCACAACGCCCCAGTTTCTGGTTGAATACCGTCCCTTTCTGGCAGAAACCACCCGGCCTGTCTACACTACTATTGCTGCTGTGCCGGAAGAGTTTTTCTGAACCTGTTCGACGGGGCACACGTCCAGCCACGCCGTTTTTTGTTATCCGCCCACTTAACCGTTGCGCGCGAACGCCTGGCCAGGATTCGGCAGGGCGATTGAGATCACTTAACAGACCCTTATATGGCACGCATTCCGGAAAATTTCACACATGATCTGTTGGCCCGTACCGACCTGGTAGAGCTGATTGATGCCCGCGTGCCCCTGAAGAAAACCGGCCGCAACTACAGCGCCTGCTGCCCCTTCCACCAGGAAAAAACGCCCTCCTTCACCGTGGCTCCAGACAAGCAGTTCTATTATTGCTTCGGTTGCGGCGCCTCCGGCAATGCGGTGGGCTTCCTGATGGAATACGAGCACCTGAGTTTCCCGGAGGCAGTCAAACAGCTGGCCAGCCGGGCCGGCATGGAAGTGCCCGAATCCCGGCCGGAAACCGCCGCCGACCGGCAAAAGAAGGACCGGCTACAATCGCTTTACGACCTGCTCAGCCGCGCCGAAAAGTTCTACGCGCAGCAGCTGCGCCAGGCGCCAGAGCGACAAAAAGCAGTAAACTACCTTAAAAATCGGGGATTGAGCGGCGAAATTGCAAAAAAATTCGCGATTGGGTTTGCACCACCCGGTTACGATAATTTGATCAACGGCCTGTCACTCACCGAAACCAGCCTGGAGCACGCCCTCACCGGCGGGCTGCTGGTACGCAAGGACGACACCGGCCGCACCTACGACAAATTCCGCGATCGCATCATCTTCCCGATCCGCGATAGCCGCGGGCGCACCATCGGCTTCGGTGGCCGGGTGCTCGGCGACGGCAAACCGAAATACCTGAACAGCCCGGAAACCCCCGTTTTCCACAAGGGCCAGGAGCTTTACGGGCTGTGGGAATGGCGCCAGAGCCGCGACCGCAGTGACCGTCTCTATGTGGTGGAAGGCTACATGGACGTGATCGCCCTGACCCAGCACGGCGTCCCCAATGTGGTCGCCACCCTGGGCACTGCCACCACCGAAGATCACGCCCGCAAACTGTTTCGCCAGGTCAACGAAGTGATTCTCTGTTTCGACGGCGACAAGGCCGGCGTCCGCGCCGCCTGGCGGGCTCTCGAATCACTGCTGCCGGCGCTGGATGACGGCAAACAAGTGCGCTTCCTGTTCCTGCCAGACGGCGAGGACCCGGACACACTCGTGCGCCAGCAAGGCCCCGAGGCGTTGCGAGCACTTACTGACAAGGCCGACACCCTGTCCACTTACCTGTTCCGGCACCTGTCCGAAGGGCTCGACCTGGACACCGTGGACGGCCGTGCCCGGCTGGCCCGACTGGCCCTGCCATTCCTGGACAAACCCGCCGGCCCGGTTTACCGCGCCCTGCTCACCGAAGAGCTCAGTCGCCTTACCCGGCTGGACAAGGAATCGCTGATCCAGCTCAAACCCGCCCCGGCGGCGCCTCGCCCAACAGCCGCCCCCGCCCCCTCAAAGCCCCCTCAGGATGCCACCGCGTACGGTTACGAGAACGCAGGCTATCCGCCGGCGGAGGACGACCCTGGCATGCCCTACCCGGAAGACTTCGGTTTTGCGGACGACGGCAACCAGGGCAATGCCGGCTTCAACGGCGGCAGCCCCAATCGCACACGCCCCAACCCACGCCAGAACAGCGGCCGCAAAGGCCCGCTCACCCTGGCTGAGCGCCTGGTGTTGGTGCTGCTGGATTACCCTTCACTGATTGACCAACACCCGCTGCCCGAGGGCATCGACACGCTCCCGCTGCCGCATATCGACCTGCTGGTCCAGGTAGCCGGCCTGTGCCGGCAAAGCCACAGCGCCGCCGCGCTGCTTGGCGCCCTGATGGCGCTGGAGCAGGGCGAAACCCTGTCTCGCCTGCTCAAGGCCAGCCTCAAGCCGCCCATGGCCGAAGAAATGGCCACCCGGCTATGGCTGGATGCCCTGTCACAGCTGGAAGTGACCCGGCTGGAGGCCGCCCTGCTGGAAGTGGAACAGGCCGGCATGCCTGACCCGGCACACTGGCAGGCACTGCACAAAGCCCTGGCCGAAGCGCGCCAGCACGCCCGCAAACCCTTCGACTAGGCCGGCCCATGCAACACCCCCAGGGTTGCATTGACTGGCCGTAGCCCCCACATCCCGGTATAATACGCCGTTTTCCCACGCCACCATCACGCTGGCCAGCGCAAGCTTCCAGCACGACGTTACGGGCTTTATTGCATGACGACTCAAAAGCAGCAGCAACAATCTCAGCTGAAGCAGTTGATCGCACTGGGTAAGGAACAGGGCTACCTTACCTACGCCGAAGTGAATGACCACTTGCCGGATTCCATTACCGACACTGATCAAGTGGAAGACATCATTCAGATGATCAACGACATGGGCATCACCGTGGTGGAAAAAGCCGCCGATGCCGATCAGTTGACGATCGATGAAAGCGCCGACAGCACCGACGAAGTCGCCGCTGAAGAAGCCGCTGCCGTGCTCGCCTCCGTAGAAAACGAACCCGGCCGCACCACCGACCCGGTGCGCATGTACATGCGCGAAATGGGTACCGTGGAGCTGCTGACCCGCGAAGGCGAAATCGAAATTGCCAAGCGTATCGAAGAAGGCACCCGTGAAGTCCTGCACGCCCTCGCCTTCTGGCCCGGCGCCGTCGACATGGTGATCGACGAATACGCTCGCGTGGAAAACGAAGAACGCAAGCTCACCGACATCATTGCCGGTTACCTGGACCCCAACGACGATGGCGCTGCGGCAACCAACGTCAACCGGGATCCTGCCTTCGCCGAAAAAGCCAAGAAAGCGGCGGAAGAAAAAGCCAAGGCCAAAGAAAAAGCCAAGGAAGAAGGCACTGACGACAAAGACAGCGACGACGATGAAGAAGAAGATGAAGGCGGCCTGGATCCTGTTCTGGCGGCAGAGCGTTTCGAGACGCTGAAAAAGCTGCACGAAAAAGCCGAGCGCTCACTCAAGCGCAACGGTCGCGATCACGCCTCCAGTGCCAAGGCTCTGGAAGCCCTGGCCGAACACTTCACCCTGTTCAAACTGGTGCCGCGCATTTTCGACGGCATGCTGGTTGGTGCCCGCGACAACCTGGACCTGGTGCGTAAATTCGAGCGTCAGATCATGTCCGCCACCATTCGCCGCGGCGGCATGGATCGCAAGGATTTCATCAAGGTATTCCCTGGTAACGAAACCAACATGGACTGGATCGATGGCCAGCTGAAAACCAAAAAAGGCAAAGCCATCGCCGACAAACTCGGTGCAGTCAAAGAAGATGTTCAACGTGCCCAACGCAAGATCGGCACCATTGAAGACATCATTGGCCTGCCCGTGGGCGACATCAAGGAAATCAACCGTCGCATTTCCATCGGTGAAGCCAAGGCACGTCGCGCCAAGAAAGAAATGGTGGAAGCCAACCTGCGTCTGGTTATTTCCATCGCCAAGAAATACACCAACCGTGGCCTGCAATTCCTCGACCTGATTCAGGAAGGCAACATCGGCCTGATGAAAGCCGTGGACAAGTTCGAATACCGCCGTGGTTACAAGTTCTCCACCTACGCCACCTGGTGGATTCGTCAGGCCATCACCCGTTCCATCGCCGACCAGGCGCGCACCATCCGTATCCCGGTACACATGATAGAGACCATCAACAAGATCAACCGGGTACAACGTCAGATGCTGCAGGAAATGGGCCGCGAACCGACCCCGGAAGAACTGGGTGTCCGTCTGGAAATGCCGGAAGACAAAGTCCGCAAGGTACTGAAGATCGCCAAAGAGCCGATCTCCATGGAAACCCCCATCGGTGACGATGAAGATTCCAGCCTCGGCGACTTTATCGAAGACGGCAACATGGAATCGCCGGTGGACTCTGCCACTTCACTGGGCCTGGAAGAAGCCACCCGTGACGTGCTGGCCAACCTGACCGCTCGTGAAGCCAAAGTCCTGCGCATGCGCTTCGGCATCGACATGAACACTGACCACACCCTTGAGGAAGTGGGCAAACAGTTCGACGTAACCCGTGAGCGTATCCGTCAGATAGAAGCCAAGGCGCTGCGCAAACTGCGCCACCCGAGCCGCAGCGAACACCTGCGCAGCTTCCTCGACGGCGACCTGTAAAGAACGCCCGACGCTAGAAGCCGGATGCAAGACACGACCCGGGCTGCGATGCAGTCCGGGTCAATAATAAAAAAGGAACTCCCTTTCCCGGAATCAAATACACGTTATAATCCGTGCCCGCGTAACACGCGCGGCACGTCTGGCGTCAAAAATTCAACGCCGGACAACGCTTCAGGGCCTATAGCTCAGCTGGTTAGAGCAGTCGACTCATAATCGATTGGTCCCAGGTTCAAGTCCTGGTGGGCCCACCAATTTCCCCGTTCGATTTTCTCCTTGTAGCGTGAAGCATAAGTTGTCTGCAACTGGCGACGTGTACTTCACATACCGCACAAAGTGTGCCGCAGCACCTTTATTTTGACAGGTTATAGCCGCCCTGTAGAACGAAAAAGCGGCCCCGCCTGAACCGCTTACACACCTCTGATCACCTTATCGGCTGGAAGCGCATCAGGTCATCAATACTGGGCGGCATCCGGAACTCGGGGAACAGGGGAACGGGTGAAAACAGTTCGGGCCAGTTTTCTTCGCTGGGCGCAAATTCCATGACAATCCGTGTCTGCAATTCATAACCCTCATTCGCGTCGCCTTTACGTCTCTGCACCGTGATCTTCGCCGGCGCGCCCTGTCGGTAGGAGACCAGCGTTCGCTCCCAGGGGACCTCGGACTCACCAGAAAATTGGTCGACCTGCTTCAATTTCCCATTGTTGTAGTAACTGTACCTAAGCGCTATCGAGCCGGGGTCGCCGACTTCAGAGAGCCTGCCATTGCGATCATAGTGATAACTATCGATGGTTTCATGCTGATCGTCTTCTGTGCCCCAAATCCCGTCTACACCGTATGAACTCTGCACCTTGGCCGTCACTTGTTCTGACTCATTAAAGAGGTAGGAATCGTAGTACCTCCCAGATTCAGAACCGGCATCGGCGGTACCGGGATGGACGATCACGCGGTCGGCCAGGCGAGTGGCGGTGTCGGAATACAGGTTTGCGGAATTTGAGCCGTTGTAGCGTTGAACATCCTGTTCGACGCTATCGCCCAGGTAGCGATAGGAGCGTGTTTGGTGGGCGGACGAGCACCCCCTCAGAAGCTTGATTGAGACGGCAACTGGATGCGCATCCATGCAGTACTCATCGAGCACAGCCGTCCAGGAGCTATCCGCAGTGAGATCAATGCTCAGGGGGCGCTGCTCAGCATCGAAGATGACGCTATTGGTTTGCGTGTGATCGACGATGGCTGGCAGATCAGGCTCATCCACCGTCGTGAGGTCGATATCAGAGGTAAATTCTGACAACGCCAATATCTCGGCAACCGTCGTGTCCAGGCCATCAAATTCGTAGTCGAGCACCTCCGTTGCGGTCCCACCAAAATGCTCAAGTTCGGCATTAATCAGGTAACTGTAACTAAAGTCCAAACCAGGCATGAACAGGCCGGTTACGAAACCGGCCTCTTGCTGAAGTCGTCGGCCGTTACGCACCGGGCATTTCATCGGCCCATTATTCGAAAGACCGAGTACAGCCAATCCAGTAGCGCCCGTAGGCGACCCTATCATGCCGAGAAAGTACAGATCCGGATAGCGTAGCAACGGGGTCGGCGCCGACATGTACTGACACTGAAGATAGGGATGCGACGTATCATCCTCTGTATCCCAGGCCATATCTGGCCCGACAGAGTGCAGCTGCACGTTAATCGTGAGTTCGCCGGGGTATTGGAACTGCATACGCGCAACCTGCGCGCCATCAGCGTCATAGAACCAGGCCCGGCTTGGTGCGCTGCTTGTGGTTTCCGTAACGGCGCCGCCACTGGATGAAGAGCCTCCCCCACAGCCGGCCGCCATCAGGGCGACCAGGCATGCCAGGCTGTTGCGCAGTGTTGTTATCATAATGCTGTCCGAGAGATGTCAGGCTAAATAGCAGCCCACTGATGGCCGCGAGAAGCGATGTCACTTTAATGGCAGCGCCGCCTTATCAATCCGGTGGCGCGTACCCTCATTTATTTTTCCCCGGTCGCATAATAATCCAGCTTCCCGACACAATCATGCTCACACCCAACGGGATCTGAAGGGAGAGAATGACAGGTGCGGGAAGGTTACAACTTCTTAACGCGCCGGTTTTTACCCTTGATTTTGCCTTTCAATAATCGCTCCAGCGCCAGATCGGCGCTGTCACGATCGATAGCCACATAAGCCTGATAATCCGTGACGGTAATCTTGCCCACTTTGTTGCCGGCAATCCCCGCATCACCGGTCAGCGCGCCGAGAATATCGCCGGGGCGAAGCTTGTCCTTGCGGCCGGCGCCGATGCACAACGTAATCGTCGGGGGCTGCAAGGTGTCACCTTCACGGGGCTTCAGACTGCTCACCGGGTGCCAGTTCAGGGGCGCGCCCTGCAATTCTTCAATGGCCATGGCACGACGGGATTCGCGCGGCGCTACCAGATTGATGGCCAGGCCCTTTTCACCGGCTCGACCGGTACGGCCGACACGGTGAATGTGGGTCTGCGGTTCATGGGACAGTTCTGCATTGATAACCATATCCAGGTTATCGATATCCAGGCCCCGCGCTGCCACATCCGTGGCAACCAGCACCGACAGGCTGCGGTTGGCAAACAACGTCAGCACCTCATCGCGCTCGCGCTGTTCCAGGTCACTGTTGAGCACCATGGCCGACATCCCCTGCCGGCAAAGCTGGTTGACCACGTCCTGGCATTGTTTTTTGGTCACACAGAACACTACGCAGGACACCGGCCGGAAACAGGCAATGGCACGGGCCACCGCCTCTTCCCGCTCAGCAGGGTCTACTTCGTAGTAGCGCTGTTCGATCTGGCTGTTATCGTGGAGGGCTTCCACCTCTACATGCTGGGGGTTGTTCATGAAGGTTTCCGCCAGCTGCTTGATCCCTGCCGGATAGGTAGCCGAAAACAACAGGGTCTGGCGACGGGATGGCGTCTGCCGGATCACCTCGGCAATGCTGTCGTAGAACCCCATATCGAGCATGCGATCCGCTTCATCCAGCACCAGGGTATTCAGCCCTTCCAGACTCAACGTGCCCTTGCTCAAATGCTTGAGCACCCGCCCCGGCGTGCCCACCACGATCTGGGCTCCATGTTCCAGCGAGCCAATCTGCGGGCCGATGGGTTGCCCGCCACACAGGGTCAGCACCTTGATATTGCCGGGGCCACGGGCCAGCCGGCGGATTTCCCCGGCCACCTGATCGGCCAGCTCCCGGGTGGGGCACAACACCAACGCCTGGCAACCGTAATAGCGTGGATTCAATGGATGCAGCAGGCCAAGACCGAAAGCCGCCGTCTTGCCACTGCCGGTACTGGCCTGGGCAATCACGTCATGCCCTTTCAGCACAAATGGCAGGCTTTGTGCCTGCACCGGCGTCATGGTGGCGTAACCCAGGGTATTCAGGTTGGCGAGCAGTTCCGCAGACAGCGGCAGGGAAGCAAAAGGGGCATCAGTCACGGGAGCAGCCTGTGGCAAAGAAAGGTGGCAAGGAAACACTGACAACGCACGGCCAGCGTATGCCTAGTGTAGCAGTTGTCGCATTGCGGTGAGGATCAAATTGTGCGGCGACTGGGGGCCTCCGACTGACACCTCTGATATAGTACCGGCAACCGGGAAATCTGTTGATCATGTCATTATTCCATCGCCCCGCATGCCTGACTCACCTGCACCGCGAAGAACTCGCCACCGGACTGGTGCGCGTGGGTTGCCACTACGCCCCTGAGCGTCTCTGCGACGACAGCTTTGCCCAGGCAGACATCCCCCTGCCACCCTCCCTGAGCACGGCGGTGGCCAAACGCCGCAGCGAGTACCTGGCCGGCCGATGGTGCGCCCGCGAAGCGCTGGCGATGCTGGGAATCGAGGGCATCCCGGCCCTGGGACCCGACCGGGCACCACAATGGCCCGCAGGCAGTCTGGGCAGCATTACCCATAGCCAGGGCATTGCTGAAGTGATGGTCGCCGACGCACGCCATTGGCTGACCGTCGGGCTGGACACGGAACAATGGCTCAGCGCAGAACGGGCAACCCGGCTGTGCCGGGAATTACTGACCCACGAAGAACGGGAACAACTGGAAGGGTTATCGCCTATTCAGCGCGCCAATCGCATCACGCTGATTTTTTCCGCCAAGGAAAGCCTGTTCAAGGCGCTCTACCCGATCACCGGCAAACGCTTTTATTTCCATGACGCGGAGCGCCGGGATGCCCGTTCACTGACCCTGCTGAAAACCCTGTCGCCAGACTGGAAGCTTGGCGCCAGCATTCCTTTTCGCTGGCGCGAACGGCAGCAAGGCGTGCTGAGCTGGATTGCCCTGCCCCGTTAGCGGGTTACGCTGCCATGCCCTTGCGGCACAGCCTGGGGCAGTCTTCACACAACGCTGTGTCCGGCAAACGAAAGCGAATGCAACAGGTACGACGCACGGTGATCACCGTGCCGGTGTTGGCGTTCATCCTGTCCTGGTAGGCTCCGAACAAGGGATTTCTGTCACCGTTTTCAAAGGTGGGCTGATCAAGCAACGCCTGTCCCGGCGACCAGAGCATCTCCGGCAAACCCGACCCTTTCAGCTCCCCCGTGAACCAGTGGATGTAACGGCTGGCATTACTCCACAGCACCCGGGTGGATAGCCCCAGTGCCTGCTGCCAGGCAGTGATAACCGGCTGCAGGTTATCCCGCATTATTCCCTCGAAACGGGACAGCGGGTGCGCAGATGCCACAATTTGTTGTCCGTCATCCGGCAACACAAAGACACCGGGCAACCCCTGCGCATCCACCTCGACCGCCAGCACGTTCACCGACAAAGGCAATTCACGCTGCAAGATCAGGTTGGACGCAAGCACCGGCGGCAACAGCCGCAAGAAATAGTATTTACTCCAGATGGAGAGCAGTGCCCGCTCGTCTTCCCCCTTCAAGTCAGGACGAAATTGATACAACGACTGCCGTAACCGGCCGGCATCAAACAGATCGGTTAACGGGATGGCCACATCGTTCGGCTCGGCCAGGCGTAACAAGCGGCCATAGGAAGAAAAGCCCCCTTGAAACAAGGGGGCCAGAGCAGAAATCATCAGCTTGCACAGGCCGTTTCGAGCGGCCGACTCTGCCGTTCTATCAACGCATCCACCACTTCCTGGGAGCGCACTGCCAAGATCGACAACAGGGTGTCACTGAGGCCATGGGTTTCTTCACAACAGCCCTGCAGGAACACATTGGCATGGCAGCCTGATGCCATGGGCAACCGATAACAGCGCTCCACGCCTTTCTCGGACATCCAGTCCGCCATGGGCGACAGCAACTGCTCATGGCCATTGCGGTTATAACCGGTGGCCAGCACCACCCCGTCATAGACTTCAGTCTGCTCCACGCCGGTGTCCTTGTTGCGCAGGGTCAACAGCACACGGGTGCCATCATTCTGCACACCAACGATATCGCGGTTGGACAGGAAGCGGTGCTGCACCTTGCCGGTCACTTTCTGCAGGTAAAGACGCTCGTAGATCTGTTCAATTTCCGCCAGGTCCACTACCGCGTAATTGGTCTGACTGAAACGTTTGAGAAAATCCTGTCGCTCGGATTCCGGCCGGGCGTAGATAGTATCCGTGAACGATGGATCGAAAATTTCGTTCACAAAAGCGCTGTCATCGGCCGGGTGCAGGGCCCGGCTGCGACTGACCAGATCCATCTTTCCATCCGGGTACTGGTCCATCAGATCCAGATAGATTTCAGCGGCACTCTGGCCTGCCCCGATCACCGCAATACGCGGCGTTTCGTGGCGACCAAACCGCTCGTATTCGTGTTTATAGCGCGATGAGTGAACCATGTTGTCACCCATCTTGCCGGCGAACACGGCCGGGATCTTCGGGTAACCACCAATGCCGATCACCAGGTTACGGGTAAAAATTTCCGTCTCACTGCCATCGGCGTTCCGTGAGCGAACGCGCACCCACTCCACTTCACCACCCTGCTCCACCGGCTCAATAGCGATCACTTCCTGGCCATAGTGCACATGCTCTTTAAACTGATCGGCAGACCAACGCATGTAATCGTTATATTCCACACGGGTAGGAAAGAAGGTGCCCATGTTTATGAAGGAATCCAGACGATTGTTGTCATGCAGGTAATTAACAAAGGTGAAACGGCTGGCGGGATTGCGCAGGGTCGCCAGGTCTTTCAGAAATGACACCTGCATGCGAGTGCCTTCCAGCAACATGCCGCCGTGCCATTCAAAGCGGGGTTGTTTTTCCAGGAAGCAGTAACGCAGGCCATCCAGGTCTTTCTGCTCGTCCAGTGCAATGGCAATGGCCAGGTTGGCCGGGCCAAAACCAATACCAACGACATCGTATTCCTGAGAATGAACGCTCATGGTGATATGTCCTCAATGTGGCGGAGGCCGAACGGCCTCCGGGTTATCCATACACCGACCACCGAAGAATTCGGACAGTCAGCCACTTGCTGCCGGATAGTGGTGGGCAGCGCGCCATGGCGGTTCAGAGAAAAAAAATCCGAACCGTGATTTTCAGCTCAGCTCGCAACGCTCAAAAAACGCATCACGATGCAGCACCATCAGGGCTGCGCGCTTGTGCGGAAAATCAAACTCCTTTGGCTTGGCAAATCGCCTGGCTTGAAGGTGTTGAATCATCCTGTCGTTATCCGAGCGTGGCTCGGACACAATCCTTGTGGTACGACAATCATCGAGAAACAGGTAATGGCAGAGCGCATTCAGCCATGCCTTTACCTTGTGCGGGCCACGGTGATGGTCTTCGCCCACCAGCATGTGAATCCCGCGATCAAAATCCTGTGCATCGTAATAGGGTGCGATGCGATCTTCCTTGGCCCAATACGCCTCAAAGTAGGCAAAGGGCTCATCATCAATGCAACCGATCAGGTTAAGCACTCGCGGCTCTTTCGCCTGGCTCTCCAGGTAAGCGCGATGCTCTTCCAGGGTGCCGCTCTGCTCCCAGAAGGCAGCCACACGCTCGCTGTTCTGCCAGCGCATGAAACGGTGTAGGTCTTCCTCAATATCCAGCGTGCGCAGAGACACCCACGCCTGAATACCGGTATCAAAACGGCGGTACACTTCCCCCGCCGGCTTGGCGCGGCGTCGTGGGTGACGCCGGCCGGATTCATCCATGATCATGGTGACCGGATACGGCAAGGCATCGCCCTGGCTTAACCAGTCACCGGGCAGCTGCCAGAACATGTCGCGTTCCAGCCGTGCTGTTTGATTCTCTTCCTGAATCATGAAAGCAGCGTTAAAACCGCTCTCAAACTGCAGGGTGTTCATATCCGGCTGCGAGACAAAGAACGCCCAAGCAGCACGCAGAAGCTGCGTCGGTTCCTGGCAAGACTGCACCACACGGGCGATGCCGTCGGTCAGTTCCACCGTTAACAGATCCTGATCATCCCACTGGCACCGCCACTGCGGTGCCAGTGCCTGTTCAAACACATCCAGCCGCTGCCCACAGGGCAGCGGAATGGATTGGTAATGACTCTTACCAGGCATAGGTCACGCTGCCGATAACATTGCGACGGTCGCCGTACCAGCAGTAGTAGTCACAGGTCGCAACGTACTGCTTGTCTTCCAGGTTCTTGGCCGCCACCTGGAACTTGAAATCCTTGTAACGGTAACTGACCGTGGCATCCCAAAGAGTATAGGACGGGACTTTCAGGGTTTCGGTGTTATCGCCATACGTATCGCTGACGTAACGCACCCCGGAACCAATGGCGAAACCGTTCATCGGGCCACTCAGGAAAGTGTACTTGGCCCAGGCCGAGTACAGGGTATCGGCGATATTCACCGGGCGGTTACCTTCTTCAGCAGGAGTGCTGTCGGAAACAATTTCCGGATTCATCCAGGTAGCGTTGGCCAGCAGGCTGAAGCTCGGGGTGATATTGGCAACGGCTTCCAGCTCAACACCTTCGCTTTCCACTTCACCGATCTGCTGAAACGCTGGCGTACCGGCTGCTCCGGAGGCCAAATTTTCCTGGGTGATTTTGAACGCTGCTGCGTTGAGGTAGCCATCAATACCTTGTGGCTGGAACTTCATGCCCACTTCGATCTGATCGCCCTCTTGCGGCTTGGCCGCATCACCATTCTGATCCTGCTGCAGAATCGGCTGGAAGAACTGCGAGTAGCTGGTATACGCAGTGACGTTGTCATTCAGCAGCCAGGCCAGACCGGCGTTGGCAGTCCACTTGTCGTTGTCGATATTTTGCTCGACGCCAGTGGTTTTATTTTCGATATCGCTACTGGCCCGGTCAAAACGGGCGCCCACAGTCAGCACCAGATTGTTATCGAACTTCATCTGGTCTTGCAGGTAGCCACCGACCTGATAAGCATCAATGGTAGTTCGCTGGCGGCTGGTCACTTCTGTACACACGAAGGTGGAGAAATTACAGGAAACGGGCGTCAGCTCATCAGCGTTTCGGTACTGCGGATCAAACGGATTCAGCGTCGCCGGCGCGAAAATGCCCGGCGCAGCTTCGTAACCCATCAGCGGGTCACCAAAGCTCTTTCCGTCGATGTGCAAGCTTTGATAATCGATACCCGCCAACAACGTATGCTCAACATTGTTGATAGACCATTTATGGATCAAACGGTTATCCAGATTAATGCCATAGGCATCACCGTCTTCATCACTGAGGCCGCGAACCGCTTGCGAGTCGCCACTACCCGGCAGATAGCCCAGTGAGTACATTTGCTTCAGATCCACATCGATTTGCTGATAGCGAGCACTTTGCTGGAAAGTGGTCGAGTCATTGAACGCATGGTCCAGCTGATAACCGAAAGAAACCTGGGTGCGTTCAAACTGCTCGTAATCCAGATTACCGATGGCAACATCATCGTCGATTTTGCCATTGGGGTTGGCAGAAATCGTGCCGCTGGAAGGCAGGAACTGCAGGTACGGGTCAGAATCATCTTTCTGGTAGGACGCCAGCAATGTCAGCTCAGTCCGGTCACCCAGACCCAGTTTTAGAGACGGTGCCAGCATCGTGCGTTCGGCTTCCAGATCATCCACCTGGGTTCCGTTTTCACGACCAAGTGCGACAACACGCCAGGACACATCTTCCGACGGAGCACCGCCCACATCCACCGACAGCTGTTTGCGATCATAGCTGCCGTATTCTGCAGTCACGGAACCAAAGGAGTAATCCTGAGGGCGCTTGCTGATAACGTTAATCACGCCGCCCGGAGGAGTCTGCCCATACAAAACAGAAGCCGGGCCACGCATAATTTCTACACGTTCCTGGGCAAAAGGATCCAGCTGCCAGCTGTAAAATCCATAGGAATAAACCCGGGTCCCATCACGGTACAAACCGTTATTGGCCTGTTTGAAACCGCGAATAACAAACCAGTCCTGTTTGTTATCTTCGCCGTAAAAATTCGCCTGAATACTGGGCGTGTACTGCAAGGCATCGGCGATGCTGACAGAAGCGCGATCATCCATCTGCTCGCGGGTAACAATGGAAACGGCACGCGGCGTTTCTTTCACCGGCGTATCCGTCTTGGTGGCAGTGAGGCTCCTCTGGCCCACATAACCAAAATCATCACCGCCGTACACGTCGTCTGACTGCTCGGCATTCACCTCGATAGTCTGCAATTCATCAGCGTCCTGCTGCTCTTCTGCCCAGACAGGTGACGCCGCCATTGTCGCGGCTACCGCCAGCGCCAGCGGATTGCGGCCCCACTTCAGCCCCCGGATCAGCCCGCTCTCGGTCCGATTCCCCATGGTCGTTCTCCTAACAATCGTAAAAACTACAGTAATAGGAATGATTCGCAACTGCATTATACAGATTGCAAACCTTACGACTAGTGCACAAAAAAAGTGATTAGCCGGGCATTTCAGTCAATGGTTGCTGAGCGTTGCTCCGTTCAAGCCGGTCCGGCAGGCCCTGTAAAAAGGTGGCCTCACGCACAATCGTCAAATGATCCGCCTGCACGGTGTCGCTGTGAGCGAAATCAACACACGCGGCCAGCCCGTTCTCAAGAGTCCGGGCACGGCCCGCCGGCTCACTGGCCCACCAACTGTGTACCGGGGCCTGCAACGTTGGCAGCTGATAGCCCCAACATAAATCCCGCAAATGTTGCTCCACCGCCCAGGCATGCAATAACTGCGCAGCACTGTCGGCCACCGCCGGCTCAATGGGTTGCGTGGCCAGCCATTGCGCAAAGTTCTGCGGCCACTGCGCCGGTTTGCTGTCACGCAGGCGCGCAATGCAATCATCCAGCGCCATGGACGACGCCGAGGTCAGCAGCATGCCCAGATGTTCCCGTAACGTCTGCTGCGCCTGCGGCGATGACCACTGGTCTTCCGCCACTTCGTGGCCCGGCACATAGGTATCCAGCAGCCCCACAAAGGCCACGGTTTCGCCAGCCTGCTCCAGCCGGTGAGCCAGCTCCATGGACAAGGCGCCCCCCAATGACCAGCCCAGCAAGTAGTAAGGACCTTCCGGCTGCTGCTGGCGCACCGTACGGTAATACCGCTCGGCCATTTCATTCAGTGACGGATCAAACCAGCCAGGCTCCAGGAAACTGCGCGATTGCAGGCCCCGTACCTGCCACTGCCCTTCCAGGCTGGCGGCCAAGGCCTGATAACCGGTGGTGCGCCCAGTCACCGGATGCGGGCACCACAGTACTGGCAGATCGCCGGCCCGGTTCAGGCGCGTCACCAGTGCCGGATCGGCGCAGGCTTCACGGGGCGCATCCGCCAGAGCCAACAATGCCTGCAAGGCCTGACGGTAACGGCCACACCAATGCGCAATCTGCTGCTCGTCATACACACTGGACGCAAACTCCCAGACCAGCTCCAGCTGCCCGCCGACCACCTGACCGTTAATCGCCAGGGGGGAGGCCATGGGATTGTCGTCCGCCTGGGCAGTGCCGCCGCCGCGCAACGGCGTAAAGCCCTGAATCAAGGCATCGTCGTGGTACTGCCCCAGATAGTTGAACGTGACCGGCGCATCCGGGCTGTCGTTCAGTGCGCTGTCAGCAAGAAAACGCAAAGCGCCATAGCCCACACCGCCATCCGGTTCGGTTTGCTGTAATTGCTGCGATACCGCAAACAGGTTCTGGCGCGAGTCGTCAGAGAACGGCAGCGATACCGGATACAGGCTGGTAAACCAACCCAGCGTCCGACTCAGGTCCATGCCCGGCGCCAGGCGGGTTTCCCGGCCGTGCCCTTCCAGATTGATAACCAGGTTT
>NZ_DS989915.1:1472448-1596083 GCF_000155615.1 Alcanivorax sp. DG881
ACGCACCCGCTGTCGGATGCCATCGAAGGCATTACCCACAGCCTGTGTACGCTGGAATTCGAAGATCATCGTCCCTTTTATGATTGGGTGGTGGAGAATACGGCTGTATCGGCCAGTCCCCGCCAGTATGAATTTGCCCGGTTGAACCTGAATTACACAGTGACCAGCAAGCGCAAGCTCAAGCAGCTGGTGGATGAAGGGCACGTGGATGGCTGGAATGATCCGCGCATGCCGACCATCTCCGGGTTGCGTCGCCGCGGTTACACCCCGGCTTCTATCCGTACCTTTTGTGAGTCGGTGGGGGTTAGCCGTGCGGATTCGGTGGTGGACATGGGGATGCTGGAAGCGGCGATCCGTGATGACCTGAACCAGTATGCTCCGCGGGCCATGTGCGTGATGAATCCGTTGAAAGTGGTCATCGAGAACTGGGAAGAGGGTAAAGAAGAGTCGCTGATTGCGCCGGTGCATCCCCAGAATGAATCGATGCGCCTGCAGCAGAAGGTTGCAGCGTTCGGGAGAGCGCAGTCAGCAAGAGCGCCGGCACGCTAACGCCCAGCTTGGTTGGCGCATCCTGTAGCAGCCGGCGGGTATCCGCCTTGTCCAGCGACAAGGTGGCACTTTGCTTTTCGGCGTAAGCCGGCAAGGCAGCCGATGTCTTGTCCGGTTGCTGGGCCTGCCAGAACGGCAAGCGTTCATCGCCATTGTTCTGCAGCCATTGCAGTAATGCCTGGTGCCAGTCGCCCAGATTGTGGGTACGCTCCGGCAAGGTTATCGCCTGGCCCGCCAGTGCCTGTCCATAAGCACTGAGCAAATCGTCCAGCAGAATACGCCAGGACACCCCATCCACCGCCAAGTGATGGATCACCAGCAACAACCGATCCGGCTGCTGCGGAGTTTGCACGTAAAGCACACGGAACAGCTCCCCTGCTTCAATATTCAGGCTTTGCTGGGTCTGTTCACACAAGGCGGATACCGCCGCATCATCCGGAGCCTGCCGCCACCACAATAATTCATGGCTCGGTGCATCCGCCGGCAAACAGGTTTGCGTCCAACCGTTCTGCTCAAGGGTAAATTGCAATCGCAGGGCGTCGTGCTGTTGATACAAGGCCTGCAGGGTCGCTTCCAGCGCCGGCCGTTCCATGGGAGCATCCAGCGCCAGCCACAGGTGCTGATTCCAGTGACTGGGGCTGGGCGGATTCAGGGAAAAGAAATGCTGCTGAATGGGCAGCAGGGGTAGCTCCCCCTGCAAGGGCTGTTGAGAAATAACCGACGCCTGGGCACTCACTGTCTGCACCGCCAGCTCTTTCAACACCGGCTGCTCGAACAGCTCTTTCGGGGTTAACGCCAGACCTTGCTGGCGGGCACGGCTGACCACCTGCAAGGCAAGAATGGAGTCGCCGCCCAGCGCAAAAAAATTATCATCGCGGCTGACGGTTTCACGGCCCAGCAGTTGTTGCCAGATCGTCGCCAGCGTCTGCTCATTGTCCGTCTGTGGTGCGTCACCTTCGCTGGCGGTTTGCCACTGCGGTGCCGGCAACGCCTTACGGTCCACCTTGCCCGCCGGGGTCAGCGGCAAGGCCTCCAACACGATCAACTGGCTGGGCACCATATAGTCCGGTAGTGAACCCGCCAGAGCCACGAGAATGTCATCGATAACGATCGGTCCACGGAGAACCACATACCCCACCAATCTATCTCCGGCAGGCGATGGCTGCGCCACCACTGCCGCCTCACGAATCGGTTCATGGCCCAGCAGCCGGCTTTCAATTTCGCCCAGCTCAATGCGGAAACCGCGAATTTTTACTTGCTGATCCACCCGGCCCAGGTATTCCATTACGCCATCGTCCCGGTACTTCACCAGGTCCCCGGTGCGGTACATGCGCTCACCCGGCTCGCCGAAGGGATCCGGCAGGAAACGCTCCGCCGTCAGATCCGGGCGCTGATGATAACCACGGGCCAGACCCACTTCGTTGCCGATATACAGTTCCCCCGCGACGCCAACTGGAACGCGGTTAAGATCCTGATCCAGCACATACAGTTTTCTCGGCCCCACGGCGGTGCCGATGGGCGCATAGGCGCTGGTCAGGGTGTCGCCTTCGTAGGCGCCCCACAGCATCGGCGTAACCACGGTTTCCGTGGGGCCGTAACCGTTAAGAATGCGTTTTGGCTTGAGCACATGCTGCATGCGCTCGAAGGTTTCCCGGGTAAAGGCTTCGCCCCCCAGGGTCCAGGAACGCACCTTCAATGCCGGTTTTTCCTGTTCGATCCAGTCCAGCAACGGGCCCATGTAACTGGGCGGGAAACAGGCCACGGTGACGCCTTCGTTTTTCAGCACCTCACAGCATTGTTCCGCGCTCCACAGCTGCTGATCACGGATCACCACACGGGAACCAAAGGCCAGCGGCACCGTCCAGCGCTCCACGGCCCCATCGAAACTGATGGAGGCAAACTGTAGTTCCACATCATCCGGAGTCATTCCATAGCGCTCGCCGATGGTCTGCACATGCATGGAGAGACCGGCATGGGTCAGGGACACGCCTTTGGGTTTACCGGTGGAGCCGGAGGTGTAGATCACATAGGCGAGCTGATCCGGGTGCGGTTCTTCGTTGGGGATGCCGAAAGCAAAACTGTCCAGTGAGAGTGTATCGACAGCAATAGGGCTAACGGTTTCAACACGGGGCAAGGTTTCAATCAAATCTGAAGAGGTGAGCAGCAACGTCGCGCCGCTGTCTTCCAGCATGTAGTGCAAGCGGTCGGAGGGATAACCCGGGTCCAGCGGCAAAAAAGCACCGCCGGCTTTCATCACGGCGATAAAAGCTTCCACCATGGTGACGCCGCGCTCAAAGGACACGCCGACCACGTCATCCGATTTCACACCCTGTGCGATCAGGTAACGGGCCAATTGATTGGAACGTGCTTCCAATTCGGCAAACGACACACGGGTATCTCCGTGCACCAGCGCAATGGCATCACCCTGCTTCGCGGCCTGCTGCGAAAACAGGGACACAAAACTGCTCTGATGCCACTCGCCCTTTCCCTGTCCCCAATGCTGCAACTGCGGTAAATCAATCTCTGACACAGCGATGGCACCCAGCGTTCGCTGGCCCTCGCCGAATGCCGCCAGCACCAGGCTCATGGCCTGCTTCAGTCGCTCGGCGGTGTCGGAATGAAAACGGTCTGCCGCATAGGTCAGTGTCAGCAACAACGCACCGCCATCCCCCTCATGGACATCCAGTGCCAGATCAAACAACGCATGCGGCACACCCTGAGCAAGCGGTGCAATGGTGACGCCGTCGGTCAGATTTCTTGCTGCCGTATCGCGACGCTGATAGTTGAACAACACCTGAAAAAGGGGCGTTTCACCCGGCTCCCGGCGAGGCGACAGGGCTGCCACCAGCTGATCAAACGGCAGCGCCTGGTGAGCCTGGGCGTCCAGCATGGTCTGGTGTAGCTGCGCCACCCACTGGTTTACCGTGAGCGCCGCCTGCGGCTGACCGCGCACCACCAGGGTATTTACAAAAAAACCCACCAGCGCTTCTACTTCGGCGCGCTCGCGGTTAGCCACCGGGACGCCCACCGGAATATCACGGCGGCCACTCACCGACGCCAGCGCCCACTGCCAGGCCGCCAGCACCACCGTGAACAGGGTGGTGTCGTTTTTCCGCGCCAGCGTCTGCAGTGGCCCCTGCAAGTGGGAAGGAACCGTCCACTGCACACTGGCCGCAGTACGCAAGGCGGTCTGTGCCGGGGCACGGTCATGGGCAATCAGCAACGGAGGTTGCGCCCTTTCCTGTTGATCATGCCCCAGTTGTTGGCGCCAGTACGCCAGTTGTCTGTCACGTTCACCCGCATCCAGCCAGGCCTTTTGCCAAAGCGCGTAATCCGCATACTGAATGGCAAGCTCTGGCAACGATGCATCGCTGAGATACGTCTGCGCCAGATCCGCAAAGAACACATCCATGGACCAGCCATCGGACACCAGATGGTGCATGACCAGCTGCAAGCGCCAGCCTTGATCCGACAGTTGCAACAACTGCACACGCAATGGTGAATCACTGCCCAGCACGAAGAGCCGGTGGGCATGCTCATCCGCCAGGGTTTGCCGGGCGTTGTCATCCAGCGTGCGAGCATCGCGTTGTTCGACTATCAAGGAATCATTGCCAATCTGTTGCAGCCCTTCACCGCCCTCTTCCACAAAACGGGTACGCAGGTTTTCATGCCGCTGGACCACCGCATCCAGAGCCCGCAGCAACCGCGACACATCCAGTGCCCCGTTCAGTTCAAATGCGGCGATCAGGTGGTAGGCGGTGTTGTCCGGCTCCAGCTGATGAATGGTCCACAGACGCTGTTGTGCTGGCGCCAGCGGGATACGATTCGGGCGGTCACCGGCGACAATCGGCAGGCGTTCGAAGGGAATGCCCTTTTCCCCCAGCTTCTGTAGAAAAACCGCCTGTTTGGTTTCATCCAGCGCCATAAAGCGCTGCGCCAGTGCCGCCTTGTCCAGGCTCATAGGTCACTCCGGATCATAAATCTTCCAGGTCATCGAGCAGATCGGCCATGGCCGACAGGTCATCCTGCTCCTGCTGTTTGGCGTCGCCGTTGTGTTCGTCCACCAGGGCGGCCAGTGCCTGCAAGGTGTCCGCCTCAAATAACGCGCGCAGAGGAACGTCCACACTCCAGCGATCACGTAGCGTGGCAACCACCCGTGTGGCTAACAGCGAGTGCCCACCGAGGGCAAAGAAATTGTCATCCAGCCCCACTGGCGATTGCCCCAACAATTCTTCCCATAGCGATGCCAATTGCTGTTCGGTGTCGGTTTGTGGAGCACGGTATTCACGGGCCTGCCATTGCGGTTCAGGCAAGGCCTTGCGGTCCAGCTTGCCGTTGGGCGATAAAGGCAGCGCCTCCAGCACCATAAACAGCGAGGGCACCATGTACTCGGGCAACGCCTCAGCGAGAGACTGTCGCCAACCGTCACGGTTATCGCTATCGGCGCTCACATAAGCCACCAACTGGTCACCGGCGTCACTGTGATGAGCAACAACAACCGCATCATTCACCTCAGGCAATTGTTTTAGCTGTTGTTCGATTTCACCCAGCTCGATACGCAAGCCCCGGATCTTCACCTGATGATCGAGGCGGCCCAGATAATCAATGATGCCGTCGTCCCGTTGCCGCACCTGATCGCCGGTGCGGTACATGCGGCTGCCCGGCTCACCGAAAGGATTGGGCAGGAAACGATCTGCCGTCAGATCCGGGCGGGCAAAATAGCCCCGTGCCAACCCTGTACCGCCCAGGTACAACTCACCGGGGACACCACGGGGGACCGGGTTAAGATCCGTATCCAGCACATGCAGCTGAATATTGCTGATCGGCGCACCGATGGGCACGGTGTGTCCATCTGCCGGCTTTTCCTTTTCTTCTCTCTCCAGGGAACGGCACTGCCAGAAACTCACATCAATGGCGGCTTCGGTCGGACCGTACAGGTTGTGCAGTTCCACATCGTTGCGGCTGGCGAACACGGCTTTCTGCAGTTCCATATCCAGCGCTTCGCCGCTACAGATCAGGCGCTTGAGTTGCGGCAGACGCTGCAGGCCGGTGGCATCCACAAACGCCTTCAACATGGACGGCACAAAGTGCAGCGTGGTGACGTCTTCGTCAGCCATGACCTGTTGCAACCATTGCGGATCACCATGGGCTTGCGGCGGCGCCACCGCCAACCGTGCGCCCACCATCAATGGCCAGAAAAATTCCCACACTGACACATCAAAACTGAACGGCGTTTTTTGCAATACACAGTCCGCCGCCTGCAACGGATAGGCGTTCTGCATCCACAGCAACCGGTTTTCCAGCGCCGCCTGGGTATTGAGCACGCCCTTGGGTTTGCCGGTGGAACCGGAGGTGTAAATCACATAGATCGCCTGATCCGGGTGCCACTGCACTGCCGGCGGCGTCACCGGTTGATCACTCACATCCAGCTCATCCAGGCACCACATGGGTACCCCTTGCGGCCAGCTTTCCAGCAGCTCGCTATGGGTCAGCAACAACGCTGGCGACGACGCGTCCAGAATGTAGGCGAGTCGATCCTGCGGGTAGCCCGGGTCCAGCGGCACATACGCACCGCCGGCACGGGTGATGGCAAGAATACCGATGACCAGTTCCAGCGAACGGGGCAAGCCGATGGCCACGCGCACGTCCTCCTTCACCCCGGCACGACGCAAACGATTCGCCAGTTGATTGACCTTGCGTTCCAGCTCCGCATAGCTGAGCTGCTGCTCGCCCATGCTCAGAGCGATGGCATCCGGGGTGCGGGCCGCCTGCTGACCCAGCCGCTTCGGTACCGCGGTAAAATCGCCCCAGTCTTTTTCGGTACGGTTGAAGTCTTGGCCCGCGGCCACTTCGTTTGCTGTCAGCAGGCTCGCATCAGACAGCCGTTGCTGCGGGTCATTCAGCAACGCGCCCAGCAGAATGAAGAAATGGTTCCGTAACCGTTCGATGGTTTCCGGTTTGAATAATGCAGTGGCATAACCGATAAAACCCTGCAGCTGTTCATCGTCTTCCAGAATATCCAGCGCCAGTTCGAACTGGGCACCGGCGGCACCGGGATCGAATGGGGTAATCACCGCTTGCGGCCACTGGGGCGCAAAGGTCTGGCTGAGCCGCTGATGATTGAACACCACCTGGAACAAGGGGTGACGATCCAGGCTTCTGTCCACTCCCAGCGCCTCCACCAGCATCTCGAACGGCAACGCCTGGCGGCCCTGGGCGGCACCGATAAATTGCTGGGTGGCCGCCACCTGTTGCGCAAAAGTCTGCGGCTGATGGTATGACGCCGGGATCACCAGCGTATTGATGAAACAGCCCTGCAGGGTTTCCGTCTCCGCCAGCAAACGCCCGGCCACCGGCACGCCGACCCGCACCTGTGGCTGGCCACTGTAGCGATGCAGCAGGGTCTGCCAGACACTGAGCAGCAGCGTGGACACGGTGGAGCCCAGCTCGCTGGCTCGCTGCTTCAGCTGCGCCAATTGCGCATCACTGATCGGCATGGGCAGGCGCGCGCCGCCACTTTCCTTGCCCGGCAAACCACCACGTGGAAAGTCCGTGGGCAATGCCAATGGCTCGCCACCATCGCCGAGCTGTTCGACCCACCACTGGGTTTGAGCGCGGGCTTCGTCACTGTCCAGCCATTGCTGTTGCCAGGCCGCATAGTCCGCGTACTGAATCGCTGCGGGGTTAGCCGCCAGCGTCTCGCCCTGATGGGCCCGTTGATACAGTTCACTCAACTCTGTCAGCAACAGCTGCATGGAAACACCATCACCAATGATGTGGTGCTGCACCAGCAACAGGTGATAGCGCTGCGCTGAGAGTTTCAGCACCTGCACCCGCAACAAGTCATCCGCCGCCAGGTCGAACGGACGCGTTAATGCCTCATGCTGGAGCGCCTCATGTTGGTGAGAGCGGGCTGCTGCGTCCGCCCCGGTTTCTTCGCTCAGGTCCTGCCACTCAATAGCCACCGTGCCAGCATCGAGAATCCGCTGACGGGGCTCGCCGCCCACCTCGATAAAACGGGTACGCAGGCTTTCATGATTGGCCACCAGAGTACCCACCGCCTGCTGCAGAGCATCGCGATGCAGCTCACCGCGCACCTCCAGTGCCAGCGGCATATGGTAGGCACCGTTTTCCGGTTCCAGCTGTTGCACAAACCAGAGCCGACGCTGGGCGGCAGAACAGGGCAAGTCGCCGTGGCGCGGCACCGGCTGAATCGCCGGCATGGCATCCACCGACTGACACAGCAAGGCGCATTGCTTGAGCAATGGCTGCTCAAAAATCCGGTTCAACGGCAAATCCAGCTGATGCTGATGGCGCAGCCGGTTAACCATCTGCACCGCTAACAACGAATGGCCCCCCAGATTGAAAAAGTGGTCATCGCGGCTGACGCTTTCCAGCCCCAGCAGGGATTGCCAGATTGCCGCCAGAATCATTTCGTTATCGGTTTGCGGCGCCTCACCGCTACTGCCCGCCTGCCATTGGGGCAAAGGCAATGCCTTGCGGTTCACCTTGCCCGCTGGCGTCAGTGGCATGGCTTCCAGGACCAGCAACTGGCCGGGAACCATATAGTCGGGAAATTCCGTGACCAACTCAGCCATCAGCGCATCGGTACTGAGCGGCCCGCGCGGCACCAGATACCCCACCAGGCGATTACCGCCCGGTGACGGCTGGGCCAGCACCACCGCTTCACGCACCTGCGGATGGGCGAGCAGGCGACTTTCAATTTCGCCCAGCTCAATACGGAAGCCGCGGATCTTCACCTGCTGATCCACCCGGCCCAGGTATTCCATCACGCCATCGTCCCGGTACTTCACCAGGTCCCCGGTGCGATACATACGCTCGCCCGGCTCACCGAAGGGATCCGGCAGAAAGCGTTCGGCGGTCAGGTCCGGGCGCTGATGGTAGCCACGGGCCAGGCCCACTTCGTTGCCGATATACAGTTCCCCCGCGACGCCAACCGGCACCCGATTAAGATCCTGATCCAGCACATACAATTTTCTCGGCCCCACGGCGGTACCGATGGGCGCATAGGCACTGCTCAGGGAGTCACCCTCATAGGCGGCCCACAG
Source organism: Alcanivorax sp. DG881 (assembly GCF_000155615.1). GTDB lineage: Bacteria > Pseudomonadota > Gammaproteobacteria > Pseudomonadales > Alcanivoracaceae > Alcanivorax. The sequence goes on from NZ_DS989915.1 coordinate 1,481,067, forward strand.
CATCGGTGTGACCACGGTTTCGGTAGGACCGTAACCGTTGAGAATGCGCTGCGGTTTCAACACCTGCTGCATGCGCTCGAAGGTTTCCCGGGTGAAAGCCTCACCGCCCAAAGTCCAGGAACGCACTTTCAGGGGCGGTTGTGTTTGTTCAATCCAGTCCAGCAGTGGCCCCATGTAGCTGGGCGGAATACAGGCAATGGTCACCCCTTCTTTTTGCAGGGCATCGCAGGTTTGTTGCGCGCTCCATAATTGTTGGTCACGGATCACCACCCTCGAACCAAAAGCCAGCGGCACCGTCCAGCGCTCTACGGCGCCATCGAAACTGATGGAGGCGAACTGCAGCTCCACATCATCCGGGGTCATGCCATAGCGTTCACCGATGGTTTGCACATGCATGGTGAGACCGGCATGGGTGAGCGACACGCCTTTGGGTTTACCGGTGGAACCGGAGGTGTAGATCACATAGGCCAGCTGATCCGGGTGCGGTTCGCTGTCGAGGGACTGCGCCGAGAAAACATCAAGCGACAGTTCATTCACTGCAATCGGTTTAACGGCATCAACACGGGGCAAGGTTTCCACCAGACCAGAAGAGGTCAGCAACAGTTTCGCGTCGCTGTCTTCCAGCATGTAGTGCAAACGATCGGAGGGATAACCCGGATCCAGCGGCAGGAAAGCACCGCCGGCCTTCATCACGGCAAGGAAGGCTTCGATCATGGTGACACCACGCTCGAAGGACACACCGACCACATCGTCCGGTTGCACGCCCTGTTCGATCAGGTAACGAGCCAATTGGTTGGCGCGGGATTCCAGCTGGACAAACGATACGCGGGTGTCACCGTGCACCAGTGCAATGGCCTCGCCCTGCTCGGCTGCCTGCTGTGAAAACAGCGAGAGAAAACTGGCCGCGTGCCACTCGCCTTCGCCCTGGCTCCATTGCTGCAACCGGGGCTCGTCGTCACCCAACGCATCCAGCTCGGCCAGTGGCACATCATCCACATGAGACAACGCCAGCAAGGTACGCTTGAACGCACTGGCCATGCGGTCCACCAACGCCACCGGCAAGGCCGCGCTATCGTGGGCAAACAACATTTGCAGATGGTCACCGGGCAGCACCGCCACGGTGAGCGGGTAATGGGTGAACTCGTGACTGGTGGGCGTGCCCAGCTGCAATTCGCTGTGCTCACTGCCCAGCAGGGATTCATCCAGCGGATAGTTTTCAAAGACCAGCAAGGTATCGAACAAGCCTTCTCCGCCCCAGCCGGCATCCTGCTGCACTTCGAACAGCGGCGCATGGCCCTGTTCGCGCAGCGACGCATTATCCGCCTGCAGCTGCCTCAACCAGTGGGCGATGGATTGCTCACCATTAAGGGGCACCGTCATGGGCAGGGTGTTGATGAACAGGCCCAGCATACTGTCGCTACCGGCCAGTTCCGCCGGGCGGCCGGCTACGGTGTTGCCGAACACCACCCGTTGCTGGCCGGTGAACCGGCCCAGTACTCGCGCCCAGGCCGCTTGCACCAGGGTATTGATGGTCAGCCCCTTGTCACGGGCCGCCTTGCGCAGAGCATCGCTGGTCGCGGCATCAAATTCGATCGGGTGACGACGGAATGCGCCTTTATCCGGCGTACCGACGGCCTCCACAAGACGGGTTGGCATCTGCACCGGCGACAGGTATTGCTGCCAGAATTCCCGGGTCGCGCCGCGATCCTGTTGCTGCAACCAGCCCAGATAATCCGCATAACCCTTTGGCGCCGCCGGCAGTGTCTTGTCGTGGTATAGCGCCATCAATTCGCTGAGCAAGACCCCGGTGCTCCAGCCATCCATGAGGATGTGATGGAGCGTGAGCACGCACTGCCAGGTTTGCTTGCTGGTGCGTAACAGGTCGACCCGCCACAAAGGCGCCGCCTGCAGATCAAAACCTGTCTGCAGACGATGCTGGCACCAATCATCCAGTGCCGATTCGCCGACGTCACGGAGATCCTTCTCCAGCCAGGGCAAGGCTACCTGCTGCGCAGACCAGACTGCCTGATGGCGAGTATCTGACAGGGTCGCGGGCAACAGACTGGTGCGCAGCACACCATGGCGCTCCAGCAACGCCTGCCACGCCTGACGCATTCGCGTCGGTTCCACCCCGGTGAGCGGCAACACCAATTGGTTCACATAGGTGCTGTTGCTATCACTGAGCTGCGAATGGAACAGCAATCCCGCCTGCAAGGGCGACAGGGGCAGAATCTGTTCCGGACGATGCGCAAGGGAATCCAGTTGGGCCTGATCCAGTGATGCCAAAGGCACATCGGCCGGCGTCAGTACCGGCGCCCGGGAATCGCAATGCCGGGCCAACCGTTCGCACTGCTGCAGCCACTGATCCACCAGCACCGCACCCTGTTCGCCAGACAGGGTCACCCCATCCACATCCGCACGAATGCGCAATTTTCCGTTCTGCTGATCCGCGTTGATCACCAGCGGCGCATCCGTCGGCGCATCCGCTTCCTGCCACAGGCCCGCGTCCATCAGCGAGACACCGGGCAAATCATCGTGGCGAAACTGGCCAAGATAATTGAACAACACATCCAGGCGATGATCGCCGCCGGCCAGCTTGCCCTGCTGAACCAGCAGCCCATAGCCCAGACCGCCCTGTGCCGGTTCGCGCAACTGTTCCTTCTGCTGTTTGATCGTGGTCGCCAGATCATCAGCACAGTCCAGTCGCTGCGGATACAGGCTGGTAAACCAGCCCACGGTCCGGCTCAAATCCAGCGCCGTGTCACTTGCGGTGCGGCCATGGCTTTCACGGTGAATGCGCAACACCCGACGATCACAATATTCCGCCAGGGCTTGCGACAGGGCGATCAGCAGAAATTCTTCCAGATTGAGGGAGGCGTAACGGTCTGCACTGTGCTGCCAGCGGCGCAAGGTCTGCGCATCGGTTTCACGGACGAAGTGGCTCGCCTGATCGGGCTGCGATCCGTTGAACTTTAATCCATTGAACAACGGCGGCATCGCTTCACAAACCGACTGCCAGTAAGGCAACGCCAGCTCTGCCTGTGGCAGCCACTGCTGATCCAGCGCTTCGCGCCAGTCACTCAGGTTGTGAGTCTTGCGTGGCAGCGATGCATTGCCACCCTGCTCAATCTGTTCGCAGGCGAAGAAAAAATCCTCCAGCAAGATTCGCCAGGACACGCCGTCCACAGCCAGGTGGTGGATGGTGAGTAACAGCTGTGGATTATCTCGCTGGGGCGTGTCGCCAGTAACATACAGCGCCCCCAGCAACTTGCCTTGCGCCGGATTCAAACTGCGCTGCACAGCAACCATCTGCGCTTCAATCGCAGCACTGTCGTTGCTGTCCATGGTTTTCAGCAGCGGCGCACTCGCGGCGGGCACACACTGCGCCGTCGCGGAGTCACTCACGTCAAACTGTAAACGCAGGGCATCATGCTGAGCGACAAGCAGCTGCAGGGCCTGTTCCAGAACGGCCGCATCAAACGGTTTCTGTATGGAAAAACGCAGATACTGGTTACAGGCAGACAGTCCCCGTTGCTCAATAAAACGCTGCTGAATCGGCAACAGGGATAGCAAACCGGCCAGAGGCTCCTGGCTGGCGGTATTCACCGTCACCGGTTGCGCCACAGCGGCTTGCTGACTCAACACCGGCTGTTCGAATAAATCCCTGGGCGTTAACGCCAGGCCCTGCTGGCGGGCGCGGCTGACCACCTGCAAGGCAAGAATGGAGTCGCCGCCCAGCGCAAAGAAATTATCATCGCGGCTGACGGTTTCACGGCCCAGCAGTTGTTGCCAGATCGTCGCCAGCGTCTGTTCATTGTCCGTCTGTGGCGCATCACCTTCGCTGGCGGTTTGCCACTGCGGCGCCGGCAACGCCTTGCGATCGACTTTTCCTGCCGGGGTCAGCGGCAAGGCCTCCAACACGATCAACTGGCTGGGCACCATATAGTCCGGCAGTGAGCCCGCCAGCGCCGCCAGGATGTTATCGATAACGATCGGACCACGGAGCACCACATACCCCACCAATCTATCCCCGGCGGGAGAAGGCTGCGCCACCACGGCGGCCTCACGAATCGGTTCATGGCCCAGCAGTTGGCTTTCAATTTCGCCCAGCTCAATGCGGAAACCGCGAATTTTTACCTGCTGATCCACCCGGCCCAGGTATTCCATTACTCCATCGTCCCGGTACTTCACCAGGTCCCCGGTGCGATACATACGCTCGCCCGGCTCGCCGAACGGGTCCGGCAGGAAACGCTCCGCCGTCAGGTCCGGGCGCTGATGATAACCACGGGCCAGACCCACTTCGTTGCCGATATACAGCTCCCCCGCGACGCCAAACGGCACCCGGTTAAGATCCTGATCCAGCACATACAATGTTCTCGGCCCCACGGCGGTGCCGATGGGCGCATAGGCGCTGGTCAGGGAATCGCCTTCGTAGGCGGCCCACAGCATCGGCGTGACCACCGTTTCCGTGGGGCCGTAACCGTTCAGGATGCGCTGCGGTTTCAACACATGCTGCATGCGCTCGAAGGTTTCCCGGGTAAAGGCTTCGCCACCCAGGGTCCAGGAACGCACTTTCAATGCGGGTTTTTCCTGTTCGATCCAGTCCAGCAGCGGGCCCATATAGCTGGGCGGAAAACAGGCCACGGTAACGCCTTCGTTTTTCAGCACCTCACAGCATTGTTCCGCGCTCCACAGTTGCTGGTCACGAATCACCACACGGGAACCAAAGGCCAACGGCACCGTCCAGCGCTCCACCGCCCCATCGAAACTGATGGAGGCGAACTGCAGTTCTACGTCATCCGGGGTCATGCCATAGCGTTCACCGATGGTTTGCACATGCATGGTGAGACCGGCATGGGTGAGCGACACGCCTTTGGGTTTGCCGGTGGAGCCGGAGGTGTAGATCACATAGGCGAGCTGGTCCGGGTGCGGTTCGTTGTCGAGGGTCTGGGCAGAAAAGGCATCCAGTGACAACGCATCCACCGCAATCGGTGTCACCGTTTCCACGCTTGGCAGCGAAGGAGCCAGGCCCGATTCAGTGAGCAAAAGCTCTGTGCCACTGTCTTCCAGCATGTAGCACAATCGGTCCGCAGGATAAGCCGGATCCAGTGGCAGGAAAGCGCCGCCGGCTTTCATCACGGCGATAAAGGCTTCCACCATGGTGACGCCACGCTCAAAGGACACGCCGACCACGTCATCCGGTTTCACACCTTGTGCGATAAGATAACGGGCCAATTGATTAGAACGTGCTTCCAATTCGGCAAACGACACACGGGCATCTCCGTGCACCAGCGCAATGGCATCGCCCTGTTTCGCGGCCTGCTGTGAAAACAAAGACACAAAACTATGCGCTTGCCACTGGCCAGCCCCCTGCCCCCAACGCTCCAGCATGACCTGATCATCCGGCACCAGCGCCGCACTCTCGGTGAGTGGCAACGCTGGCGACTGCAACCACTGCTCCAGCACCTGCTCAAACGCCACCACCATTTTCCCGGCAAAGGCATCATCAAGAATGCCGTCACCGTGAACCAACCGTAACGTCAGGCCATCGTGCTCATCCGGCCAGGCATCCAGCACCAGATCAAACGGCGTTTCCGTTACGGGCAGGTCTTCCACCCGCGCCATCAGGTTACCCAGATTCAGACTTAATCCTTTGCCCTGTTGGCGATAATTGAACGCCACCTGGAACAAGGGATGACTGCCTGAACTGCGGGAATCGCTCAAGGCATCAACAATTTTTTCAAAGGGAAGATCGCGATTTTTTTTAGCGTCGTTCAAGGCACTGTGGATCTGTGCAATCCAATCACTGACGGACAGCTCAGGGGAAACATGGCCCTGCACCACCAGGTTGTTCACGAAAAAACCCACCAGAAACTGGTTACTGCCTTTACGGTTGGCACTGGGGACGCCAACGCGAATCTGCGGTTGCCCCGACACCCGAAACAACAGGTACTGCAACACGGCAAGCAATACGGTAAAACGGCTGACGCCCTGCGCCCGGGCAAAATCTTTCAGGGTTTGCGTCTGCCTGGCAGACAGGGAGAAGTCCTGAAAACGGGCACCACTGGAGGCACCGGACGGTTGTGACAGGCGGGGCAAAGCCAGGGGTTCGCCTTCATGTTGCAGTGTGTCGATCCAGTAACCCCGCTGCGCCCGGGCATCGTCACTGGCGAGCCATTCAGCTTCTGTTTCGACCAGATCCAGATAGGTATTTTTCAGCGGCGGCAGGTTCGGTGTCAGCCCATCACGCAAGGCACTATAGGCAAACAGAAACTCCTGCATGAACACGCCCAACGACCAGGCGTCGCCGACAATATGATGCAACGAGATCAGCAGCACATGCCGTTGCTCGCTCAGCCTGACCAGCCGGTAACGCAGCAGCGACTCGGTTTCCAGATCAAACGGTTTCGCATTATGCTCGCGGCCCAACCGGTAGGCTGCCGCTTCCGGGTCTGCCTCGTTGCTGACATCCTCGACCTGCAGCACCCTGTCCACGTGCGACGCGATCCTCTGCCAACCCTGACCATCCCGCTCGGAAAATTCCACACGCAATATCGCCTGCCGGGCCACCACATAATTCATGGTCTGCTCAAGCGCTTGCGGATTCAGCTCGCCGTCCAGCCACAGCATGCCCCCCAGGTTATAGGCCGTGCTCTGCGGTGAAAGCCGCGTAAATAGCCACAGACGTTGCTGTGAAGAGGAAAGCGGGGTCCAGTCGGCCCCCGGGCGCGCGTTCTCGATGGCAGACCCGGTCATATCAGCTCCTTGCCGTTAATGCAGACGCAAGAGAAAGAATCAGGACGCTTGCGCATCCCGCAGGCGGCGTGGACGCTGGTCTGTCCAGGTCTGATTGATATGCTCAAGGCATTCGCTCTTGTTGCCGGTCACGCCGACGGCTTGCCAGCCCGCCGGGACAGGACGGTAGGTCGGCCAGATGCTGTACTGCTCCTGATCATTCATGACGACAGTGAATTCCGTTTCGGGATTATCAATACTCATGGCTTCCTCGCCGTTGACAGGATTGAGAAAAAAATTGAGAGAAAAGCGCGCCGGAGCCGATAGCCCGGGCGCACAAAGCACGATTATCAGACGCCCTAAACACCCGCTTCGCGTAATACCTGAACACTCTCTCGAGCGGCCAGATCATCCATTTCTTCCAGCTGGCCACTTTCCATTTTCAGCAAGCGATCAGCGCGATCGAAATAATGATCGTCGTGGGTAATGGCAATGATGGTCTTGCCGGCGGCTTGCAGGCGCGGCAACAGCTCGAGATAAAAGAATTGCCGGAATTGTGGATCCTGGTCCGCCGCCCACTCATCCAGCAACAAGCAGTCCCGGTTTTCCATCACCGCCATCAGCAGGGCCAAACGTTTGCGCTGCCCCTGGGAAAAACGAATATCGCTGAGGCGGCCATCTTGCTGGCGCACCTTGTGCTGCATGCCCAGCGTGGCCAGCCAGGCATCCACATCCGCCGCCGCCACTTCCGCTCCATCGCCTTTCAGTAACCGGCTGAATAGATGGAAATCCGTGAACACCGACGAAAACAGCTGCCGGAATGCCACCCGGTTCGCCTCGGTAACAAGCTCGCCATCCACCCGTAGCTCACCCTGCTGAGGCCGGTAAAGCCCGGTGAGTAAACGGGCAAAGGTGCTTTTGCCACTGCCATTTCCGCCTTGCACGAAAATCAGCTCGCCACGGCGAATGGTGAGATCCAGCGGTCCGACCGCAAAACCCGGCGCGCCGTCCTGATCCGGATAGTGATAACGCACTCCTTGCAGGCTGAGCGTATTGAAGCCTGCCAGCGTGTCGCCGCCCGCCTGCAGATCCGCCGTATCGTCGGCCAGCTCAAGGCCGGTCAGTTTGCGCAGGGACACCCGCGCAGCCAGCAAAGTGGGCAACGCCGCCACCGCGCCAATCAAAGGCGTGCGCAACAGCAAGATGGTCAGTGCAAAAATGGAAGCGGTATTGGCGTCTGCCCAGCCACGCCCTGCGGCGAGATAGAACAGCACCCCGATCAGGGCCAACACCAGGACGTTGGCCAGGTTGCCGGCCAGTCCGTTGCAGATATCTGCGCGGGTCACATGGTCACGGTAACCGCGGGCATGGCCATCGAATTCTTCATCAAAAAAACGCGCCGCACGGGGCCGGTTCAGTGCCAACTCCTTGCGACCATCAATCATGGATTGATAGTCCTGATAAAGATGGTCATCACCTTCACGGACCTTGCCCACATGGAAATTGATACGCCCGACCAGCCAGATGCCCATGACCGCCGTCCCCAGCAGCCAGGCCACCGTGACAGCGAACAACCCCGGCGCCAGCCAGGCCAGCCACCCCAGGGCCGCCACGCTAAGCGCGGCGCCGTAGACCAGCTCTGGCAAATGCACAAAGGCGATTGTCAGGTTACGCAGGTCGGTGCTCAGCGCCGCCAGCAGGTGCGGCCCGCCCACCTTTTCCAGTTGCTCGATGTCCGTGGCCAGCACACGGCGCACCAGGTCCCGACGCAGGCCGTACACCATCCGGTGCCCCAGCACATGCAGGGTCACCTGGGCGGCCGTGGCCGTGGCCAACAGCGCCACCAGCAGCAAGGCAAACTGGAACAGCACCACCGGCAAGTCCGCGCCACCGGCCAGCAATCGCTGACTGATAAACGCCAATACCGCCACACTCAATACCGCACTCAACACACTGAGCACGGCCACCGCCGCGAAGGCTTTCTTTCTACGGGAAAATAACAGGCCCATGAGGGTCATGAGGGATGTCCGCCTCCTTGGACAGGGAAGAGCAAATAAAGAGAATCGCAATGATATTGATTCTTATTTATATATCAACCTTATTTTCGTGCGGTTAATCCCGTTTTTGCCTGTCCGTCTCTTTCTTCACATTGGTGCGTATCGCCATTGCCGGAAAGTGTCCTGCTCAATACCATTCAGTGACAGAACAGGACTTATTTCATGACTCAGCAGATCACCACACGCGGCCAGCGACGGCGCCAGGCATTGCTTGATGCCGCCACACACACCTTTCTCCAGCACGGTTATGCGCGCACTACGCTGGACATGATCATTGCCGAGGCGGGTGGGTCGCGGCGTAGTCTGTATGAGTATTTTGGCGACAAACGCGGCCTGTTCGGCGCGGTGATCACTCACCATGCCCACAAGATGGTTCACGATATCCGTAGCCTGGAGCTGGACGAACTGCCGGCCCGGGAAGGCCTGGAACGGCTGGGGCACGCTTTTTTCAACGCGCTGACGGACCCGGTCAACCTGGAGTTATACCGGTTATTGATTGCAGAGGGTTCAGCCTTTGCCGAACTCGGGCAAACCGTTTACGAAGCCGGGCCCCACATGCTGCAGGAGCAGTTACTGCTCTACCTTCAGTGCCTTCACGACCGCGGGCAGCTCCCCGGCGCCGAACCCAGCCCCCATGCCGCCCGGCAGTTTTTTGGCATGATCAAGGCCGATTTCCAGCTCTGCGCCCTGCTGGCCCCCAGCCAGCTTCCCGACGAAACCGCGATCACCGCACACATCCAAAGCTGTGTGGCTCTTTTGTTGGACAACCACTAGTCTCGCCATTGGCACCACCTGTCTGCCCGGTATACATTGTAGATATCCGTCACCCTGGCCTTGGGGGCTAAGATGGCAATATTGATAATGTGACAGGATTCACAATATGCACAAATTGACACTTGCCTTACTGGCAAGTTTTTTGCCGGTTTCGGCCAGCTTTGCCGATGGCATGGACGCACTCTTTCTCAAGCAGGTTTACGCCAACGGAGGCGACACCCTTTATTGTCAGGAATCCTTTCAGCCCGGTGATCGCATTTCAGTAGAGCAGATTTACGATGAACGCCGGCTGGCACAGCACTTTGGTTGCCGGAGTACTCGTCTTTGCGAAAACAATCCGCAATTCTCCGATATTCGTAAAGACCGCCACGCCCTCTTCCCCGTCACCCGCCGCGCCGAGCTGGACCGCCGGCGAACCCTGTTTGGCGATCTGCCGGACACCACAGAAAAAGACAGCAACTGCGGTTACAAACAATCGTTCCAGGTATTCGAGCCCCCGGTCAACGCCAAGGGGGACGTGGCCCGGGCCATGCTCTATCTCCACGAACGCTACGAGCTCCCCCTGCTCGGCACCCTGGATATGTACCAACGCTGGAACCAGGAAGACCCGGTCACCGCCGAAGAGCGCCGCCGCAATAACGTGATTGAGCAACTGCAGGGCAACCGCAACCCCTTCATCGACGAGCCCGACCGCGCACAAAGCCTGCAAGGCAGCTCACCATTAAATATGCAGTTTCCGTAGCAGAGACGCGGAGAGACGCAGCACGCTTCATGCAGCAGGCAACAACACGTCGCAAGACCGGGTAAACCCTATCTTCCTGTGCTACGCGCTGAAGGGAATGGGATGCGGATTGGAGTGAATAACACGCTTTTCACCGTTTGATTGGCTTATCGCGAATATTCCGCACTTTGCCAAACGCCAGGGAGCCTGACGTAAAACCCATCGCCTGAGAGGCTGCCGTGATGAACCATAAAAAAACCGCACCCTTGAGGGGTGCGGTTTTTTTAATGCGTGCGGCGTGTTGCGTGCCACATGCAGCGGCCTTTAAAACAGATCCGCATCCAGGTCCATCATGGTAGCCGCCCCACTGTTCAGCTGGGCAGCCAGGGACTGGGCTTTCGGCAACACACGCTGGAAGTAGTACTGACCGGTGATGCGCTTGGCTTTGACGAAGTCATCATCACGACCGTCTGTGGCCGCCAGCATCTGGGCCCACAGCCATGCGTAGATCACATACCCGAAGATATCCAGATACTCCACCGCACCGGCACTGATGGCATCCGGGTTGTCACCGGCCTGGGCCAGCAGCGTATCGGTGGAGGACTTCAGCAGTGCCAAAGCCGCTTGCAGGTCCTCTTTTACTGCAGCCAGCTGCGCGTTGTCGGCATTGGCATCAACCCAGGCCTGGGCATCCGCCAGGAATGCATCCACGGACTTGCCGCCGTTGCGAGCCACTTTGCGGCCGGCCAGGTCGAGGGCCTGAATGCCGTTGGTGCCTTCGTAGATCTGGGAAATACGGCAATCACGAACGAACTGCTCCATGCCCCACTCACGGATATAACCGTGACCACCGAACACCTGCTGACCGGTGATGGTGGTATCCAGGCCACGGTCGGTGAAGAAGGCCTTGGCAATCGGGGTCAACAGCGCCACGCGATCTTCCGCTTTTTTCTTGGCGTCTGCGTCTTCGCTGAACTTGGAGGTATCCAGCTGCATGCCCACGTAGGCGGCCAGTGCACGGCCCCCTTCGTTGATGGCACGCATGTTCATCAGCATGCGGCGCACATCACCGTGCACGATGATCGGATCCGCTGGCCCTTCCGGGTTTTTCGCGCCGGTGGCGCTGCGGCCCTGCAGACGTTCGCGGGCGTATTCCACCGCGCTCTGGTAGCTGGCTTCACCCAGGCCCAGGCCTTGCAGACCGATAGACAAACGCTCGTAGTTCATCATGGTGAACATGCACGCCAGCCCCTGGTTCGGCTCACCGATGATCCAGCCTTTGGCATCGTCGAAGTTCATCACGCAAGTGGCCGAGCCCTTGATGCCCATCTTGTGCTCGATGGAACCACAGGTAGCGCCATTGGCCTCGCCCGGGTTGTTGTCCGCATCGGGCAGGAACTTGGGCACCAGGAACAGGGAGATGCCTTTGGAGCCAGCCGGCGCGTCCGGCAGCTTGGCCAGCACCAGGTGGATATGGTTGCCGGTCAGGTCATGCTCGCCGCCGGTGATGAAAATCTTGGTGCCGGTGATGTTGAAGGAGCCATCATCGTTGGGCACGGCCTTGGTGCGCAGGATGCCCAGATCGGTCCCGGAGTGAGGTTCGGTCAGGCACATGGTGCCGCTCCACTCACCGCTGTAGAGCTTGGGCAAGTACTGCCCCTTCAGCTCTTCAGAGGCATGCGCGTCTACCGCCAGGCAGGCACCGCTGGTCAGCGCCGGGTACAGGGCAAACGAAGAGCAGGCACTGTGCATCATTTCTTCGAACAGTACCGCCAGTGACTTGGGCATACCCTGGCCACCGAACTCCGGGTTACCGGAAAATGCGCTCCAGCCGTTTTCGGCGAACGTCTTGAATGCATCCTTGAAACCGTCCGGGGTGGTTACTTCCCCGTCGTTCCAGGTACAGCCCTGCTCATCGCTGTTACGATTCAGCGGGAACAGCAGGCCTTCGGTCATTTTGCCCGCTTCTTCCAGAATGGCATCGGACAAATCCTGAGTCACCTCTGCGGTGGCCGGCATGGAGGCCCAGAGCTGATCCGCTTTGAACACATCGTTGAGAACAAAACGCATGTCCTCGAGGGGGGCTTTATAGGTCGCCATTTGCACATCTCCCGAAAGTTGGCAGGGTGCGAATTTTAGGCAGCCCGGCGGCCGGGTTACAGGCTTATTTGTGACCCGGCGTTCATACCACGTATTTCGCCGTTTTATTGCGCTTCCAGCCGCCTCCCCACCCTGCAGGATCGAGGCTCGACACGGGCAATCGATATCGCAGACTTTCAAACAGAAACAAGACTCCCGTAACGATTCAATTTGGTGCACTATAGTGCACCAAATTAATGCAACTCCATTTCCCCAAAGCTCAGGACCCCCTTATGCCATCAGGGTTACAGGACTTTCTTCAGCATATAAAACAGCGCGACCCGGAACAAACCGCTTTCCATCAGGCAAGCGAAGAAGTGCTGCGCTCACTCTGGCCTTTTCTGGAACAAAACCCGAAATATCGGTCCATGGGGCTGCTAGAAAGACTTGTTGAGCCTGAGCGGGTAATCCAGTTCAGGGTGGCGTGGCAGGATGATAACGGTCAAGTGCATGTCAATCGCGGTTACCGTGTGCAGATGAACAGCGCCATCGGCCCCTACAAAGGCGGGCTGCGTTTCCATCCATCGGTCAACCTGGGCATTCTCAAATTCCTCGCCTTTGAGCAAACGTTTAAAAACTCGTTGACCTCCCTGCCCATGGGCTCCGGCAAGGGCGGCGCGGACTTTGACCCCAAAGGGAAGTCCGACGCCGAAATCATGCGCTTCTGCCAAGCGTTTATCGCCGAGCTGTTCCGCCACATTGGTCCGAACCTGGATATCCCTGCCGGGGATATCGGCGTCGGCGCCCGGGAAGTGGGCTACATGTTTGGCATGTACAAAAAACTCACCAATGAATTCACCGGCACCTTTACCGGAAAAGGCTTCTCCTTCGGCGGCTCACGAATTCGCCCGGAAGCCACTGGTTATGGCTGCGTTTATTTCGTTGAAGAAATGATGAAAACCCGCCATAGCGGGCTGGAAGGAAAGCAGACCTTGATTTCCGGCTCCGGCAATGTGGCCCAGTTTGCCGCCCGCAAGGTACTGGATTTGGGTGGCAAGGTGCTCACCCTTTCCGATTCCAGCGGCACGTTGTTCTTCCCACAGGGAATGACAGAAGACGATCTGCTTTATATTGCCGAGCTGAAGAATGAGCGCCGGGCACGGCTCAGCGAAGCCAGCAAGGATCTGGATGTTGAATATCTGGAAGGCCAGCGCCCATGGCACATCCCCTGCGATATCGCCCTGCCATGCGCAACCCAGAATGAACTGGACGGTGAGAACGCCCGGACCCTGATCAAAAATAATTGCCAGGTGGTTGCCGAAGGCGCCAACATGCCTTGCACCCTCGAAGCCATGGATATCTTCCGCGACGCCGACACCCTGTTTGCTCCGGGCAAGGCAGCCAACGCCGGAGGCGTTACGGTATCCGGACTGGAAATGAGTCAGAACAGCTTGCGCTTGAACTGGACGTCCGGCGAAGTGGACGAGCGACTGCATTCAATCATGCAGCGCATCCACCACTCCTGCCTGGAGTACGGAAAAATCGACGGCACCACTGACTATGTCCGAGGTGCCAATATTGCGGGTTTTGTCAAAGTCGCTGATGCCATGCTGGCACAGGGCGTGGTGTAGCAAGGCCCCAACAGACACAAACAGGCAGGCCGGCATTACCGGCCAGCTTGTTTGTCTTTGTGCTCGAGATTCGCGGCTAGCGGCTCCGGCCGTGCCCACAGCCAACTGGCAGTCAGCGCCAATATCGCCGGCACCCCCAACTTCACAGCCACATGGGCACCGGAAAAAGCAATAATCACCACACTGAGCAGCATCATCACCGAAGCAGCGATTTTAGCCCGGCGCGATACCGCGCCCTGCTCGCGCCAGTCACGGATGCTCGGACCGTATTTCGGATGCCCCAGCAGCCAAGCTTCCAGCCGGGGCCAGCCACGGGTTCCCGCCCAGGCGGCCACCAGCAGAAACGGCACCGTGGGCAGGCCGGGGATCACCACACCGATCATCCCCAGGGCCACGCAGAACACCGCCAGTAATCGCCAGGCAACGACTCTGATCATTGCTCACACTCCTGAAACGTCACTACAGCATGCACCAGTACGCCTGAATTGAAAAAACCTCCACAATCAAACGCCTGATGACTGACGTCAACGAGTACAGCAACGCAGTGACCGGACAGAGCTAGGGAACCTCTGAACCACTTTCTGCAGGCAACTCCCCGTCCTGTGGGACGGTCTGGGCATCCCCGGCAGCGCCAGCCAGTCCACTGGCCGCTTCAAGGCGCTGCTTGAGCATCGCAACCGGAATGGTCTCGCCATTAAGCACCACCTCATCACCACTGGCGTTGAGTACACTGCTCCACCGATCACCCTGCTGAACCACCAGCCCCTGGGCAGCCAAACCGGGCAACCGCATGGCTAACGGCGGTGGAATAACGGCTTGATTCATATCCACCTGCACAGAGACATCCAGCATCTGGTTCATTTGCTGCTCGGTGAGACCCTGCAGCTCTTGCAGTGGCAAGTTACGGCCCTCAAGCCCGAGATAGCGGGTACGGGCATCCAGGCTAAGCTGGCGCTCATCAGCATTGTCCACCAGCAATTGCATGGCCAGGCGGCTGTCACCGGGGTGCAGCAACTGCTCCCCGATCACCGTCATCATCTCGTCAATCAGCGTCTTGATTCTGGCAATCGTTTGCTGCGGATCCGCCGGCTCACTGTTGGCCATGGCCCCCAGCAGCATGTTGGTTTGCAGCTGGTCCAGTTCGTTGTTGAGGGCGTTGACCTTGATTAACGCCTGCTTGTCCAGGCCGGCGTAATTCATGCCCAGGTAAGCACTGTCCATCGGCATGGGCACCATGGCGCCGATAACGTTATCCACCCACAAGCCACTTTTACCGGCCAGCGTGTCACCATCATCCTGGCTGCTACCCTGCAGGGTAAAATCGAACCCCAGCAGCGGCAGGTCATTCTGCGCATACACCAGCCCCTTGCCGTTCAGGTTCATGTCGGTCAGCGGCAGGATGTCGCCAAGCATATCCACCACATCCACCGAGCCGGTCAGCGATTCAATCGCCATTTGCCCCTGTGGTGCATTGATATTCAGCCCCTTGAGCGTCACAAAGCTGTTCACCGGGTAGCCGTCGATATTCGGGCGATGCACATCCACCTGAAGCTGTTCCAGCACGATCTTGCCCATGGGCGAATCCAGATCGACCGGGGCGAGCGCCACCCGAATACGGACGCTGCCATCAAAACCATAAAAGCTGTTCCCGACGAGAGGAGCCTTGCCCTTGAACAGTTGCTCGACCAGCGCCTTGCTCTCAGGCGGCAAAGCCGACAGGTCCAGCACTTCCCGGGTGCTGGCCAGGCCGACCTTCAGCCCATCATCGGTGAACGCCAGCGGGCCATGATGGATCGTGCTCAGCGAACAAACCTGACCGGACAACGCCGCCGCTTGCGGCATGGCCGCCAGCTCTCCCTGAATGATCAGGCAGGTATGCGCACTGGAGGACAACAAACCACGCTCGTAACGCACTACATCCAGCAGAATATCCTTCTGCCCCGGCAGTATTTCCATCTTCGCGACTTCATCGCGGACCACCTGCTCAACCCGCAGGCCCACATAAAAGGTAGCCGCCAACCATGCCGCTACCGGCAGTACGACCAGCACTACAACCAGCACGAGTCCTTTTTTCATGGGTATTCCCCCTTCGTCCCTGTTACCCCGTTTTTTGAAGTGCATCACTATAGCGGAAAAACACCGGGAGTAACGATCAGCCCGCCAACCACCACAGGCACGTTATCTCTCGCTAACCTGGCGTTGCACCGATTCAATTCCGCGTTGTCTTGAACCCAAAAATGAAGCAAAAAAAAGCCCGCCAAGAGAGGCGGGCTTTTTTATCTACAGGAAAAATCAGAATGCAAAGTGTTCCGCATCCAGATCCATCATGCAGTCCAGACCACCTTCGATGGCGCCTTTATGGCCAGCCACGCGCGGCAGGATACGCTTGAAGTAGAAGCGTGCAGTGCTGATCTTGGCCTTGTAGAAGTCCTCATCACCGGCACCGGATTCCAGTGCGGCATGGGCCACGGACGCCATACGGGCCCACAGGTAGGCCAGGGTCACGTAGCCGGAGTACATCAGGTAGTCCACCGAGGCGGCGCCCACGTATTCCGGGTTCTGCATGGCCTGCATGCCGATGGCCTGAGTCAGCTCGCCCCATTCCTTGTTGTAGCCGGCCAGCGGCTCCAGGAATTCTTTCAGGTCCGCATTGTCGCCATTGGCTTCACAGAACTGGTGCACGATCTTGGTGAAGTTACGCAGGGCCTGCCCCTGAGTCATCATCACTTTGCGGCCCAGCAGATCCAGCGCCTGGATACCGGTGGTGCCTTCGTACAGGGTAGAGATACGGGCATCACGTACGTTCTGCTCCATGCCCCACTCACGGATAAAGCCGTGGCCACCGTAGATCTGCACACCGTGGTTAGCGGCTTCCAGGCCCGCTTCGGTCACGAACGCCTTGGCGATCGGGGTCAGCAGAGCCATCAGGTCGTCGGCTTCCTTACGGGCCGCTTCGTCTTTCTCCAGCTTCACCTTGTCACCCAGCTGGGCACACAGGTAAACCAGTGCACGACCACCTTCCGCGAAGGACTTGGAGGTCAGCAGCATGCGACGCACGTCCGGGTGAACGATGATCGGGTCCGCCGGGCCTTCCGGGTTTTTCGGGCCAGACAGGCTACGCATGGCCAGACGATCCTTGGCGTAGGTCAGACCACCCTGGAAACCGATTTCAGCGTGGGCAACACCCTGAATGGCCGTGCCCAGACGGGCAAAGTTCATAAAGGTGAACATGCAGTTCAGGCCTTTGTTCTCCGGACCGATCAGGTAACCGGTAGCACCGTCGAAGTTCATTACGCAGGTAGCGGAAGCCTTGATGCCCATCTTGTGTTCGATGGAACCACAGGTCACCGCATTGCGCTCACCCACACTGCCGTTACCGTCGGTGAGGAACTTGGGCACGATGAACAGGGAAATACCCTTGGTACCTTTCGGGGCACCCGGCAGACGGGCCAGCACGATGTGGATGATGTTCTCAGCCATATCGTGTTCGCCGGCGGAGATGAAGATCTTGGTGCCGGTGATGCTGTAGGAACCGTCTGCGTTAGGCTCGGCCTTGGACTTGAGAATGCCCAGGTCGGAACCACAGCTCGGCTCGGTCAGGCACATGGTGCCGGTCCACTCACCGCTGGTCAGCTTGGGCAGGTAGCCGTTTTTCTGCTCGTCGGTACCGTGCTCTTCGATGGTCGCAACCGCACCGTGGGACAGGCCCGGGTACATGCTCCAGGACCAGTTGGCGGAACCGGTCATTTCAGAAATCGCGATACCAGCAGAACCGGGCAGGCCCTGGCCGCCGAATTCCGGGTCGCCGCCCATGGCCGGCCAGCCGCCTTCCACGTATTTGGTATAGGCTTCTTTAAAGCCTTTCGGCGTGGTCACCACACCGTTATCGAAACCACAGCCTTCCTCATCACCGGAACGGTTCAGGGGAGCCAGCTCGTTTTCGGAGAACTTGGCGCCTTCTTCCAGGAAAGCATTCAGCAGTTCGCTGTTGATGTCTTCCAGACCCAGGCTGGCGTAGTGGCCATCCAGATCCAGCACTTCATTCAGTACAAAGCGCATATCGCGCAGGGGAGCCTTGTAATCCGGCATCTCAAATCTCCCTTAAATTACCGGTGACAATGAGGCGGGCCGCGGCTCGCCAGTGTAGGGGAGTCTCTGAAGTACTCCTTGGGACGCTAATCTTAGGTCAGGCCTCCAGCACGTCTCCACCCCTATTTGTGACCCGCAAGTCAAACAAGCGTTTGAAACTACCGTTTGCCCTCTAACCGCGCTGATTTAAAAGGCATTTACCTGGCAACCGTAAAAAAGCACCGGTCTGCCCCCGTTGACCTCTCAAGCCCCTCGGGTTTCGGTATACTCGCGGGATTACGGTTTAACAGCCTGTTAAGGAATAGTGAAATGATTGATCCCAACCTGCTGGATATTCTGGTTTGCCCGGTGAGCAAAGCACCGCTGATCTACGATGAAAAGTCGGCTGAACTGAAGTGCAAGGCCAGTGGCCTGGCCTACCCGGTACGCGACGGCATCCCTGTCATGCTGGAAGAGCAAGCTCGCACCATGGGTGATGAGGAAGCTCAATCGCTGTAGAGCCCCGCCACATAACACTTCGCCACAGGAAGGCCTTTTATGCATAAGCGGCTTTGTTTTGCCCTGGCGCTGGCCAGCTCCCCGTTGTGCGCTCAGGAGCCCGTCGATAACGACACGCCGGTTCCCGATACCGCCCCCGCCAGCATGACCGAAGAGCAAAAGCTTAATGACTGCCTGTTGCGCAGCGCCCAGACCGCCAACGGCAAGGTAACCTTGCAGGAGATGCGTGGCTGGTGCACCAATGGCGAAGAACAGGACAAGATCAGCGCCCACGAAGATGCACTGCGGGCCAGACTAGCACTGGAGAACACCACCCAGGGCAACCCCTTCGTCATTACTCCCCATCGCCGTAATTACCTGCTGCCCTACAGCTACTGGTCCAACCGGCAGTGGAACGACCCCACCAAGAACGACAGCGACCTGCAGCCCACCGAGGTGAAATTCCAGTTATCGCTGAAAGCCCCGATCAAGGAAAAGATTGTGGATGACATCACCCTGTGGATGGCATTCACCGGCACCTTTTACTGGCAGGCCTATAACAGCGAGCTCTCTGCCCCGTTCCGCGAAGCCAATTACGAACCTGAGCTGTTCATTACCAAGCCCATCGACTGGCAGATCGGCCCGCTGGACTCGGAGCTGCTCGCCATGGGGGTGGTCCATGAATCCAACGGCCAGGATGTCCCGGTATCGCGCAGCTGGAACCGGGTTTTCCTGAACTATATTTTCAAGACCAACGATTATTACTGGTCCTTCAAACCCTGGTATCGCATACCGGAAGATGAGAAAGACGATCCGCTGGATCCCCGTGGTGACGACAACCCGGATATCGAAAAGTACATGGGTAACTTTGAACTGGAAGTGGCCCGCCCGTTCGGCAATCACGTGATTGAACTGATGCTGCGCAATAATCTGCGTTCGGAAAACAAGGGTGCCGCCCGCATCAACTATTCGTTCCCGTTAAGCAAGCGTTTCAAAGGGCTGGTACAGGTGTTCTCGGGTTACGGGGATTCGCTGATCAACTACGACAATTATGAAAACCGCTACAGCTTCGGGATTCTGTTGACGGATTCATTGTAAGAGACGCATAGAGAGACGCAACACGCTGCACGCATCATGCAACACGGAAGAATCAGCATGATGCGTGCTGGCAGCTCAGTACCACAGCGTAAACAGCAACCGGGTTACGGTGGCATCAAAGCTGTACAAAGGCTCGGTACCGGGTGTGGTCTGTACCCGGATATCACGGAAGTTATCGTAATCGAAATTGAAGCGGTCCACCCACAGGTGCAGGCCGGCCTTGCTGATGGTGTCCCAGTTGGGTTTACTGAACTGGAAACCCACCCCCAGACCAATCACCGTGGAAGAGAACTCGCTCAATTCCTTGTCTCGGGCCAGGAAATTCTGGGAATCCTGAAACGGGAACAGGTCTGCATAAAAATCCGCATCACCCTGCTGGTAACTCCGGTAGCGGGTCTCCACCGTCCAGCGCTGGCCGATGGGCTGAATCAGCTGAAGCTGCCAGCTATTGGCATCCACGCCCCAGGAGTCGCTATAAATTCGATATTCCCCGTGCAACCCGGCACGCCATGGCAGGTAATACGACAACCGGATCGCCGTGGCCTCACTGGTTCGGGTATTGGGGTAACGCTCCGGTTCAAAGCTGTAGCTGTTGGGTGAAGTCAGGTAGCGCACCGATCGGTAAGGGTTATTCAGGTAGCCTTCATCGGTAATCAGTTCATGGCCGATGCTGCCGATCAGGTTTTTCGTCAGCACCTGGCTCAAGCCAATACGAAAGTGTTGACGGTCCGCCTCTTCAGCGAAGCTGTTGTCGCCGGTACGGAACACTTCGTCCCAGCCTTTCGAATAGCCCAGGCTCAGGGTGGTCAGGTCCCCGAAAAAATCCTGGCTCATATCGAAGTGCACCGAGTTGGCTTCAAAGTCACTTTCTTCACTGTTGCCGTAGCTCAGTGAATAAATGGCTTTGCCCGCCAGGTAATCGATACCGACACTTTTTTCGGTGCGCTCTTCTGAATAAGGGCTGGCGCTGGTCACCACGTCAATGGAAGCCGCCGACACCTTGTCCACATAGTAATTGGCACGCACCGAGACTTTATCTGCAAAAGACTTGCGCACCAGCACCGACGGGCCCTTGATATCCATGCCGCCGCCATCGTAGGCATGGCGCAATACATCCAGCCGATCCTCCGGCAACACCGCCGCCAACGCACTGGCCGTTAGCAACCACAGCGCCCCGACTCGTAGCCCCCACATCAGTTGCATCCACAGCCTCCGCCGGCACTGCCTTCTGCTCCGCGCATGGCTTCACGGGCCTGATGCACGTGGTGCATGTAGTTATCCGATGCAGGGTTGGCTGCCGGATTCATCACCGGGTCGGCCAGCCGGGCACGCTCGTAAGGCTTGAGCCAGGGCTGTACGGATGAACAGCCACTGCCCAGGGCGGCGGCAATCAACAGGGAAATCAGCGCGGTCTGTCGCATTATTCGAGCACCAGTTCCTTCACCTCGGTCCGGTAGTGATCCATATAACCGTCCTTGTAGCCACGGTGGTGATAGCGCACCTTGCCATTGCGGTCGATCAGCACCGTGGTCGGCATGGCATCCACCTGGTAGGTCTCACTGGTGCTGTTGGCCGGATCGAATAACACCGGAAAGCTCACGGGAATTTTATCCAGCAGCAGGTTGGCCTGATCCCGGTTTTCATCCAGGTTCACGCCGAGAATGGTAAAACCATAGTCGCGATATTCCTGATAGAGCTCATCCAGCAAGGGCATTTCCGTACGGCACGGGCCGCACCAGGACGCCCAGAAGTTCAGCAACACCACCGTGCCGCGCAGCTCACTCAGCTTGATGTTCTCGCCGCTGCTGGATTTCAGGGTAAAGTCCGGCGCCTGGCCGGTTACGTCTGCGCTCGCCCCCAGGCTCCACACGCACAGCACCCCACACAGCACCCCTGATAGCCATTTT
Organism: Alcanivorax sp. DG881; assembly: GCF_000155615.1. GTDB lineage: Bacteria > Pseudomonadota > Gammaproteobacteria > Pseudomonadales > Alcanivoracaceae > Alcanivorax. The sequence goes on from NZ_DS989915.1 coordinate 1,502,635, forward strand.
TTCATTGTGCTTCCCCTCACTGTATTTGCCTGCTTTTTTATGCTGCTTCCGCCCGTTCTGACGGCCCCGGAGCGTGACCGGGGGTGATCAGAAAAACACCCCGATGCCTGCGGTTAATTCCAGGTTATGGGTGGTTTTGTCTTCACCCAGCACATCCAGATTGAAGATGTGATCTTTCATGTCCACGCGCACCGCCATCCAGTCATTAAGCAACAAACGGTACCCCACACCCAGACTCAGCGTGAACTGGTCATCGCCGGCAAAGTCCGTCATGCCGGCTCCGCCCATTAAATACAATGCATTGTTGTAGGCACGGTTTTCCGACAGAAACGCCTCGCCCGGCAGCAGGTTGTAGCCCACGCCCACCTGATAATAGGTGTATTCACGCTCATCATCGGTGAGCAGCTGAACCCCCGCATTCAGGGTTTCAAAACTGGTTTCCCCGGCCTTGGAACGGCCCAGACTGCCTTCCAGGAATACATCCTCAGACAGGTGGTAATCCAGCCGCACCCCCAGCACCGGGTCACTGCCGAAATCCTCAATGGAGAGAATGCCGGTGTAGAGGCCGATCTCGAAATTTTCCGCATCGATGTCCGCCTCTTTGATATGACGGCGTTCAATACGCGGGTCGAGCACGGATTCCGCATCCGCATCCCGAACGGTGGCCTTGTTGTCACCCTCTTGTTCCGCCGCCACGCTTTGCAGTGGCAGCAGCAGGGATGCCGCTAGAACAGTACAGAGAAACCGAGTTTCCATTCTTCCAAATTCCGGTTGTCGTCTTCCTGGGTAAACAGCACATAGCTACGGTACTCGCCGCGCAGAACAAATCCTCGCGACAGGTAGGCTTTCAGGCCCGCCCCAGCGAAGGCAAAATTCTCATCACGGTTTTCCGGTGTCACCACCGTGGCCCGAGGCTCGATTTTGGCGCGCCCGGTACCCAGCATGACATAGGGAGAGACCCGCCAACGCGGGAACATCTCGTGCTGCAAGTTAATATCGATCAGTTTGTTGTTGGCGAAGGGGCCGCTGGCCTGGGTGAACATGGCTTCCGCAGACAGGTTTTCCGTCATTCGGTAACCCAGCGCAAACGCCAGTGAGGTCACTTCATCCAGCTCCCCCATCAGCACCGACGCCTGCCAATGGCCAGCCTGGAATGCTTCCTGGCCCAGGCTTTTCATCTCCGGGGTTTGCTCGCTACCATCCAGGGTTGCCAGCAACGCTTCACGAGGCACCCAGCCCACCCGGCCACGCACGGTGCTTACCTTGATCCAGCCGGCACGGCGATATTCCAGGGTCAGCGGGGCATCGCGCTCCACCACATGAAACACGGGATAACCGCGCCCCGGGCCGGTGTGAATTTCCACAAACGGCTCCGCCACCTTGACGCGCACCGCCGCAGTATCCGATTTGGTATCGGCCCCAGTCTCGGGCTCAGCCCAGGCCGGCAGCACCGCAATCAGTGATAACAGAATTACAACAAGGCGCACCGGGTGCGTCTCCTTTCCAATACATGTCAGGGCGCGGGAAAGCCCGCTCAGTTTTCCGGCACCCGGAAGGGGTCGTTATACAGCTGCGCCCCCAGATCGATCCATTCGGCAATCAAGCGCTGCTCCGCCGCACTCAGCCAGCCTTCATGCACGCCGCCGGTGGCGAAGCGATCAAAGAAAGCGCCGGAGTTACGGGCCTGCCCGGCCCGCAGGGTAGCGGACACCGCCACCGTGTCCGTGACGGGAATCGGGTTGCCATTGTTATCCAGAATCAACTCGCCGTCTTCATCGGTTTGGTAAACCACATTGCCTTCACCATCGGTGACGATAATCAGGTTATCCACCAGAGCGCCGTCTTCCAGCACCAGCTCGTTGTCGTTGAACAACAATTCCCGGTAACTGGTGAGCTGGTCCTGCTGGTCCGGTGACGCCTCACCGGTGAGTTCCAACTGGGCAGGCGGCACTTGCAAGGCATTCATGGCATCGCGACGGTTATGGCACGACGAGCAGGTACGGTCTTCCATCACGCCACCCACATCAGCCACCCGGGGCAGATCCCAGATCGGCTGAATATGGTCTTCGTAGTGAATCACCGTCCGGCATTCCGGTTGCCATTGAGCCTGACAGCCCGCCGTGGCGGGAGCCGGGGTCTCCAGATCGTCATAGCTGAGCAATAGCTCATCGGCCGGATCCGGCGCTGGATCACTCCAGGCATCAAACGCCTGCATATTGATAGCCGGCCATTCGCTATCTGGCAGGAAACGGGCCAGGGCCTGGGCCATGGTTTCCCCGGCATCGGCAAACGGCACCACATCGGCGCGGCTGTTGGGGAACGGTTGGCCGGTGACCGGTGCGCCGTCATGGATCGATGGCGCCATACCATCGATGCGCCCATGGGGCTGTGGATTGTTGGTTCGGTGGCAGCCCTGGCATTGCAGTGTCTCCCCAGGGCGCAGGTTCAGCCAGGCACCATGGCGGCTGAACACGGCCTTGCCGTCTGCATCTACCAATTGCAGGCCCAGCGGCGCATCTGCCGGCACCCGTGCCCGCACGGAACCGTCCGGCTCCACCGGCACATAACCGACAATCTCACGCATGCCGAAGTTGGCTGCCCGACCAAACTGGGCGCCGCTGATATCGCGCACGTCTTCGTCGGGGATCAGCACGCCTTTGGTGATACGCAGGAAGCGCACCCGTCGCTGGTCCGGCGTGACCTGGGCCGGATCACTAAAATCCGCGATCGAGTTGATGCCCGGCAGCCCCGGATTCATGAAATCGGAAAAACCGCCATCCAGATCGTACACGCTGCGGATATCGATACGTGCCATATTGGCATCGGCCAGCGCCTCGTCCCGATCCGACGCCGGCACCACGGTAGCCATGCGACTGGCCGTGGCCACAGCAAGCTCAGTCACCCATAGCCCCTGCTGAGGCTGCACCACCGGCAACTGCGTTCCTTCTGATGGATTCAGAATCCACAGCCCGAAAGCCGGCTCAGCTTCCGGCAAACCCTGCTGCAAGTATTCGTCGGTACAGGGTCGCAACACCGCCCCGTCCTGCAAACGACACGGCGACCAGGCCATCAGGTAACGCCCGGTACCATCATTCAGGCTAACCAGGTCCGCCATGCGTCCGGTCACCGAAATGTCTCCGGTCAGCGTGGTATCCGGGCCCGGCAGAGCCTGTTCCGCCTGCCCCGCCACCCGGCCAAACAAGGGGCCTTCACGGTTAACGAAGTTGTCGATATCGATGGCCACCGGCTCCATTTGCCCGGCGGCGGTTTCACGTAACCGGATGGCCGTCAGCAAACGGCCATCGCCCATAAACGAGAGCGGCATAAACTCGCGACGGGTATCGTCCGTAAGCGCATGGCTCTCAGCCCCGTACAACGGCGTCAGCGCGGTCCCGTCCGGGTTCACCCGGTACAGGTCAAAACGGTCTTCATTGTCCTTGTTATCCCAACGCAGGAAGACCACCCGGCCATCCGCTTTTACCAGCGGCGCCACATCGTGACTCATGTTGAAGGTAATCTGCTGAATATCCGAACCGTCCGGCTGCATCACATGCAGGGCGAAAGCGCTCACGTCGCGCCCTTCCTCGAGGGGATAAAACTGAGGTTTACCTTCATCCAGCAGACGGGCCCGGGCCTGACGCTGGCGAGTGGAGGAAAAGACAATGCGGCCATCGGGCAGGTAGGCGGGGTAGCGGTCCTGGCCTTCTTCAGCCAGCAAATCACTGCTGATCAGGCGGTGGATCCCGCCGCCCTGAAAATCGTATTCCCAAACGTTCCAGGTGGGCTGCTCATCCTCATCCGCATCAGGAATTTCCGGCGCGCGGGCGGCAAACAGCAATCGCGTCCCGTCCGGGCTGACACTGAGATCGCGGATATCATGGCCTGCACCCAGCCGCGCCGTGGTCACATCCCGGGCCTGAGCGCGGGATGACGCACTGTCGCGCACCATCAGCCGGGCACCGGCCTGGAAAACCGCCGGGTCTTCCAGCGTCTCCTGCGCCATCGCGTCCATGTCACCCTGGGGCGGGGTACGCTGCACATAGGCCACCGGGATCTCGGTCACGGTCGGATCTTTTGCCTGCTCACTGCCGTCCAGGCCGCCGCAGCCACCAAGCGCTGCCAGCATTCCCAGCAGGCCGAGTCCCCCAATACGCTTTATTATTTTCACCCGTTCATCCGTATTTCGTAGGTTTACATCAGTATCCCGAATATCTTCTTAAGTTTCTGGGCGTCACTTCACAGAGAGTGACGCAGAATGTCATACAGAATACTCACGGGATACGGGAAATCTGTTAAACGGTAATACCATTATCACTACTGGCTTGCCGGCGACCGCCGAATGCGGCCGCGGTGCTCATAGAGAACAACAAGGACCAAGCCCATGAAAGGCTACCGGGGGATCATACTGATCGCACTTGCCATGGCGGTATCCGCCACAGCAACGGCAAACAGCCGGGATCAGGCTCAACGCATCCACAATCGGCTTGCCGGCGTACCGGCCGATGCCGCAACGCTGACCGAAATGGCGCAGCTGATTGACAACAACCAGGTGGCCGAGGCCGCCGAACTGGCCATGGACAACCCGGCCTTCTACAACGTCACCATCAAGCAGTTTGCCACGCCCTGGACCAACGAAGCCCAGGACGTGTTCGCACCGCTCAACGACTACACCGCCACCATCATCGGTGTGGTCCGTGACGACGTGGACTTCCGCCGCATTCTCTACAGTGACCTGCTCTATGTGGGCAACGCCAGCCCGGCCGCCTCTCCCTCCAGCAATGCCCATTACCAGGCGCTGGAAGATCAACATGCGGATCTGAGCACGGTACTCACTGAAAGCAGCCAGGCCAGCCAGTACGGCACCCCGGCAGAAGCCGTGGCCGGCGTCTTGACGACCCGCGCCGCCGCCAACGCCTTTTTCTACGCCGGCACCAACCGGGCCATGCTGCGCTTCACCATGATGAATCACATGTGTCGTGACCTGGAGCAGGTCAAGGACACCACCCGCCCCTCCGACCGCATCCGCCAGGACGTGAGCCGCAGCCCCGGTGGCGACAGCCGTATCTTCCGCAACAGCTGTATCGGCTGTCACAGCGGCATGGACCCGCTGGCCCAGGCCTTTGCCTACTACGACTGGGAAGGCGAACAGGAAGGCAATGGCGGCCGCATGGTCTACAACAGCGGCAACGATGCCGAGACCGGCACCCGGGTACAGGGAAAATACCTGATCAACAGCAACAACTTCCCCTGGGGCTACATCACACCCGACAACAGCTGGGACAACTACTGGCGCAAAGGCCCCAATGCCAACCTGGGCTGGGATCCGAGCCTCCCGGGCAGCGGCGAAGGTGCTGCCAGCATGGGCAAGGAACTGGCCCACAGTGAAGTCTTTGCCACCTGCCAGGCAGAGAAAGTCTTCCAGACCGTCTGCCTGCGCAAACCGGCCGACGGCGCCGACACCGCTGAACTGGCCAGCATGACCAGCCATTTCAAGAACGATAACTACCGCATGAAAACCCTGTTTTCCGATGCGGCCACCTACTGCATGGGGGAGTAACGCATGTCTTTTTTCCCGCTTACTTACCCTCGTAACGCCACCCTGTTCGCCAGCCTGCTTGTCGCCTTGCTCAGCGGCTGTGGCGGCAGCGGCAGCGGTGCCGACACACAGCCGAACGTGGATACCGGAGGCAACGGTAGCGGCGTGAACTACAACGGTCCTGCGCCGCGCAACGCCGACATCTCCGCGTTCAAAATCTATATCTGGAACAATCTGGTGAGTGAACAGCGCTGCGGCGCCTGTCACCGCAACCAGCAGCCCGCTTTTGTGCAAACCGGCAACATCAACGACGCCTATGCCGCCGCCAATCCGCTGATCAACCTGAACCAGCCAGCGGCATCCCGCATGGTGCAGAAAGTGGCCGGTGGCCATAACTGCTGGGAAGCGGACCCGCAGGTCTGTGCCGACCAGATCAGCACCTGGATCAGCGCCTGGGCAGGAGAAACCCTGGGCCTGGGTGGCGGCACCACCGAGCTGGACCAACCGCCCCTGTACGATCCCGGTGACAGCAAAAACTTCCCGGTGGACAGCGGGCTGTTCGAAACCACTGTCTACCCGCTACTGGAGCCGCATTGCAGCGAATGCCACCAGAGCGATGCCGCCACCCCGCAAGCGCCCTACCTGGCCGCCGATGATGTGGACGAAGCCTACAGTGCCGCGCAAAGCAAGATTGACCTGAACCAGCCGGCGCTCAGCCGCCTGGTGGAACGCCTGCGCGAGGACAACCACAACTGCTGGAGTGATAGCTGCAGCAGCGATGCCGACGCCATGGAAGACGCCATTCGCGCCATGGCCAACAACATTACCGCCACCGCCCCGGATGGTGACCTGGTGCTGAGCAAGGCACTAACCGTGGACGACGGCACCCTGGCCGCCGGCGGCGGGCGCTACGAAAGCAACGTGGTCGCCCGTTATGAATTCAAAACCGGTGAAGGCCTCACCGCTTACGATTCCTCCGGCGTAGACCCGGCCATCCATCTGCAATTCAGCGGCGATGTGGCCTGGGAAGGCGGCTGGGGCATTCGCCTTAACGGCGGCAAGGCCCAGGGCAGTACCCAGACCAGCAAAAAGCTCACCGACCTGATTGCCGCCACCGGCGAACTGACCCTGGAAGCCTGGCTGGTACCCGCCAGCACCGGGCAGGACAATGCCCACATCATCAGCTACTCCGCCGGCACCATGGCCCGGAACCTGACCCTGGCACAAAGCGGCAGCAACTACCTGGCCTACCAGCGCATCGGCGAAGCCACCGACAGCAACGGTGAGCCGGTACTGGCCACCGCCGATGACCCGCTTCAGGCAAGCCTGCAGCATGTCGCCATCACCTTTGACCCGGTTAACGGCCGCCAGATCTACATCAATGGTGAACGCAATGGCGCCACCGACCCGGTTACCCCGAACCTGCTCAACACCTGGGATGACACCTTTGCCCTGGTGCTCGGCAACGAAGCCTCCAACGACCGCCCCTGGGAAGGGGTAATCCGGTTTGCCGCCCTTCACAGCCGGGCGCTCACCGGTGACCAGATCCGCACCAACTTTGCCGCCGGGGTCGGCGAGCGCTACTTCCTGCCGTTCTACATCGGCCACCTGATTGATCAGCCCGGCGCTTACCTGGTGTTCGAAGTGTCCCGCTTCGACAACTACAGCTACCTGTTCGCCGCGCCCTATTTCATTAATCTGGAGCAGGATATCGTGGACACGGAAGAGGCATTGCAAGGGCTCCGCCTGAGCATCAACGGCCGCGTCCCCGACGTGGCACAGTCCTTTGCCACGGTGGATACCCTGATTGGCGGAGAAGGCTACAGCGAACAGGGCGAAACCCTGTCTCGCCTGGGCACCCTGCTACCCGTGGAGCAAGGCCAGGAAAACGACGAGTTCTTCCTCACTTTCGAGCGCCTGGGCAGCCACACCAATGTGTACACCGACCCGCAGCCCCTGCCGCTGACACCGAACCAGTACGGCGAACAGCCGCTGCCCGGCCTGCGTAACTTTGCCGAAATCAACGCCACCATGAGCCAGCTGACCGGAGTACCTGAAGGATACGGCGAGGTGCCGGACACCTATCAACGCCTGCGTGCCCAGCTGCCCAGTGAGGAAAATATCGAAGCCTTCCTCACTGCCCATCAAGTGGGGGTTGCCCAGCTGGCCATCGAATACTGCAACGCCCTGGTGGAAGCAGAGCGCAACAATGACGCCAGCATTCAGCCGTTATTCGTGGGCATGAATTACAGCGCCGGCGCCGACACCCTCAGCCAGCAGAACTGGAAAGACTGGGTCATTTCACCGCTGTTTGAACGCATGGTTGGTAACGGCCAGGCCAGCCAGCCAGACCGCGACGGCGTAGAAAGCGAACTGGAAGACCTGCTGTTCAATACCAACCTGACCCAATGCAGCAGCGACTGCGTGGAGCGCACCGCCACCGCCACCAAGGCGGCCTGCGCGGCCATGCTGGGCAGCGCCACCATGCTGTTTCAATAAGGGGCACGACCATGAAAAGAATGATGAAAAAACCACAGGCCTTGCACCCCGACGCCCCGCTGTTAAATCTGGGCCACGGCAAACCCATCAGCCGCCGCGACATGCTCGGGCGTGGCCTGGTGTCCGGCGCGGCCTTCGGCAGCGTGGGCCTGTTCGGCTTATTCAGTAACCCCCGCGAGGCCATGGCCGCCCTGCAGGGCGACCTAGAAACCATCAAGACCGATTGCGGCATCCTCGGTGCCGGCGCCGGCAAGATCCCGTTCATCTGTTTCGATCTGGCTGGTGGCGCCAATATCGCCGGCTCCAATGTGCTGGTGGGCGGCCAGGGCGGCCAGCTGGATTTTCTCAGCAGTGCCGGCTACTCCAAACTGGGCCTGCCCGGCGGCATGGCACCCAGCACGGATCCCGGCGTGGTCAATACGGACCTGGGTCTGGCCTTCCACAATGATTCACCCTTCCTGCGCGGCATACAGGAAAAAGCCCCCGGCGCCATGGGCAACGTGAATGGTTGTGTGATTCCGGCGCGCTCCGAAAACGACACCGCCAATAATCCGCACAATCCCATGTACGGCATCTTCAATGCCGGCGCCGACGGCGAGCTGCTGTCGCTGATCGGATCACGCAGCTCATTGTCCGGCGGTAACTCCATGTCGCCGGACGGCTCCATCATCGCCTCTGCCCGCCCCACCAAGGTGGACCGGGGCACCGATGTGACCGGCCTGGTGGACACCGGCAAGCTGGTGGGCCTGCTTTCCAAGGACGATGCCGTGTCGGTGATGGAATCCATCGCCCGCATCAGCCATAAACGCATCGACCGTATCGACAGCGGCCTCACCGATGCCAACCGCCGCGCCAACCTGCGCGACCTGCTGCGTTGTGGCTATGTGGAAGCCGCAGATATTACCGACCGCTATGGCGACCCCTCTGCCCTGAATATTCGTCAGGACACGGACATCCTCAGCATCTTCTCCGAGGCGGAGTTGAATGACCGTGAATTTGAGAAAACCGCCTCCATCATGAAACTGGTGATCAACGGCTACGCCGGCGCCGGCTGTATTTCCATGGGCGGCTTCGATTACCACACCGGCGAACGGGGCACCGGCGAACAACGGGACCTGCGCGCCGGGCGCTGCATGGGCGCCTGCCTGGAATACGCCCGCCGCCGCAACATGCCGCTGATGATGTACGTGTTCAGCGATGGCTCCGTGTCCAGCAACGGGCGCATTGATGATTCCGCCAACGGCCGCGGCAAAGGCGAGTGGACCGGCGACAACTCGTCCACCGCCGCCTCGTTCTTTCTGGTCTACAACCCCAACGGCCGCCCAACCCTGAACACCAACGGCGCCAGCGCCGAGAACCATCAGCAACTGGGCTGGATGCGAAGCGACGCCTCGGTGGAAACCGCTGGTACTCCGGCGGCCAACAACGTGAACCTGCTGGCGGAAACCGTGTGGCTGAACTACATGGCGTTGCACGGTGAACTCGGCCAGTTCAGCGCCCGCTTCCCCAATCACAGCCTGGGCAACGCCGCTTCGCTGGACAAACTGGCCGCCTTCAACCCCATCGTCAGCGGCCCCGTCTTTCCTCCTCCCGCCTGACCCACCCTGCCGGGGCGGCACAGGGCCGCTCCGGCAGGTACACTGCTGTCACTCTCCTTTGCTGACAACCCGAAGACGATTGCCATGGTTTCGCTTACCCCCACTGCCCGCCTGATCACCTTGATCACACCTGCCCTGCTCCTGCTGCTGGCCATGCCGGCACAGGCCCGGTGGCAACAACAGGACTGGGATGTGATGGGCACCCGGGCCAGCGTCACACTGTGGTCCGAGCAGGATGCGGCCCCCTTGTTCGACGCGCTGAAAGAGGAAATGGCGCGCCTGAATGCCTTGCTGTCCCCCTGGGTGGAAAGCAGCGAACTGGCCCGGGTCAACGCCCGTGCCGGCGAGACAACACAAACCATCAGCGCGGAGTTTTATCAGCTGCTGGCACGGTCTCTGGACTACTACCAACTCACCGACGGCGCCTTCGACATTACCTTTGCCAGTGCCGGGCACCTGTACGATTACCGCGAAGGCAAGGCGCCGAACGATACCGAGCTGGCCGCTGCGAACCAGCATATCGGCGCCGACCGTATTGAACTGACCGCACCGGACAAGGTGCGTTTCCGTGACCCCCGCACCCGTATCGATCTGGGCGGTATCGCCAAGGGGTACGCCATTGACCAGGGCATCGCCTTGCTGAAAGAGGCAGGCGTCGAACACGCCTACCTGTCACTGGGCGGGGACAGCTATGTGCTGGGCGATCACCGGGGCCGCCCCTGGGAAGTGGGCATTCAACACCCGCGCAGTAAACAGGACATCGCCATGAAACTGCCCATGGCCAATCTGGCCATGTCCACCTCGGGGGATTACCAGCGTTATTTCATTCAGGACGGCCGCCGCATTCATCACATCCTGTCGCCAAAGACCGGCAAAAGTATCGATGGGCTGGCCAGCGTTACCGTGCTGTGTGACAACAGCATCGATGCCGACGCCCTCTCCACCAGCGTCTTTGTGCTGGGCGCCGAAAAAGGCCTCGCGCTGATCAATCGTCTTCCTGAGACCTCCGCCATCATCATCAACCGGGAAGGTAACGTCACCTACTCCAATGACCTGACTGGCGGCTGACAACGCACAGGGCGAGACGCCCAGTGCCGGAAGCCTGACGCGGCTAAAAACCAGAAATCAGGTTGATGGCGGTATCGCCGGGTCTTTCGTTGAATGTCCGTCTGCGTGGCCAGAGTCGCGCCAATCTGCACTGGACCTTGTCTCAGGCGCGAACCAGCAATCCGACTCCGGCCCCTACCATGACGCAGCCCGCGCCAAGCTGCAGCGGCCGCCGGTAGCGTGGCGGCAACGCCACCGCCGCCAGCCGGCTGGCCAGCAAGGCATAGGCGACTTTTACACTGCCCACGGCCACGACCGTTACCAACAACACCGCAGCTATCGCCGCGCTTTGCAGCGCAGGCAAATCCACGAACACGGGCAACAAACTGGCATAAAAAACGATGGCCTTGATATCTCCCAGCGTTACCAGCAGGCCCGCCAGAAAACTCGCACCATGGTGGCCTGAACGCTTGTCGCTGTTCCCCGGATTGCTCACGGCCGCCCGCCGGGAACGGATCAGCTGCACGCCAAAACCTATCAGCCACACCGCTGCCAGTATCCGCACCACCACAAACGCCGTCCCCAGCCACTGGGCCAGGGCCGCCATGCCGAACAGCGCAAGGCTCACAAACAGCAGGTCCGCCAGCACAATACCTGCGGCCACCAGCAAACCATGGGAAACGCCATACCGGGCGGAACGGACCACCACCAGCGCCACACTGGTACTGGGCATCGCTGCCATAACCATGAGGGATAGCATCAACAGAAACAGCGACGGGATATCCATAAGCCCTCACCAACGCAGAAAGGATGCGGAATGATGATCCTTGCCAGTCTACCGCGAGACTGCGCCACCCCGCGCCTCACCACACAGTCGCCCCTGCTCCAACTGCAGACGCCAGACGTCATGGTAATCCTCCGCTTGCGGAAAATCCGCCGCGCCGGCCAGGTAGAGGCTGTCGTCCCGCAGGGTTTGGCCCAACAACAGCGTGCCGGTAAAGCCAAGAGGAAGGTGCAACGCAGGGTAACGCCAGGGCATCACACCGCCGCGCACCCGCTCTGCCGCCACCCCGTTGAGCGCGGGCCATCGCGCCGGGACGGTAACGATCTCACCTTGTTCATCCACACCGATCAGTCCGCTCGGTGGCGCGCACAGGGCCAGCTCGGCCAGGTACAGGGTGCCGCCCTCAATGAGGTAATGGCACACATAACCGCGCCAGCAAGCGGAACTGTCGCCATCGGGATAAAGATCCCAGTCCGCCGGTGAAAACGCAGCACCACTGATCACATCGAACCCTTGCCCCCTGTGGTGCAAGGAATCCAGCTGTTGCGCTGTCACCGGGACGAGCCCATGGGCGGCTGTAAGGGGAACGCTGAGGACTGCGGCGCCGCCTCGTCCGGGGTCTGCTCACGCTCGCGGCTGCTGCGCAAGGCGCGATGGTAAAGATCGGCCAGCCCTTCATGGGCCGACGCACTGAAACGCTTCAGGCGGTTGCGGGTTTCGGTAACCTGTTCATAGGCCGACGCCTGCAAACCGTACTGTTGGCGACGCATCAACAGCGCCCCGCGTTTCTGTAAGCGTTCCAGCTCGCCGGTCAGTGCATTCAATTCTTGCGAGAAATCTTCCAACCGCTCTGAGCGGTATGTGGCAAACAGCACACGGCTGCGCAGCACACGGGTTTCATCCAGCAACCCATCGATTTCATTAAGCTGATGCTGGCGTTCCCACTGGCGCGGCACGATGTTTTCCTGCATCTCCCACAGCAAAACACCTTTGTAGAAGTCCAGCTTGGCGGTCACATCCGGGCGCTTTCGCTTGCCCCACCCCTCGGTGCGCTGCTCGGCATTCTGCTGCGCCTCCCACAGCTTGCGCTCCTTGTCGGTGGCGAAGGGCAACGGGTCCTGTTTGGCCACGGCCTCATCGTAACGGCGCTGCAAACGGGTCATGCGCCCCTGGAAATCCTGCTGTGACAGATCGTCCAATAGCGCTCGGGCCGCAGGGCGGGTTTCGTCCTGCTTGCGCCGATGGGCAGCCATCAATGTCTCAAAGGCCGGCAGCTTTTCCTGCCACTGGGTAAGCAGGTTCTTCTGCCGCAACAACTCGTGGTAGTTATTCCAGCCGCGTTGAAATTCGGTGGTGGCAAACCATTCATAAAAGGTTGGGAAACTTTCCACCCGACGCGGCAGGAACGGCGGCACCGGATCCATGGCGGTGGACCAGCGCGGCTCCCCCACCATGGCCGTAAACCATTCGCCACTGGCAATATCCGCTTCCACTTCCAGCAGGTATTGCTGCAAACCAGCAAAGCGATCCAGTGCAGTCTCGAATGCCTGCCTGGCAGAACGCTGATCGCCCATTTGCTCGTACAGGTAGGGAATCGCTAACTGCGCTTCCTGCACCGGCAATCGCTGGATCGACTTGGTGTCCAGCTGCTGCAGGACCGGCAGCGCCTTACGGGGCTGATTTTCAATCAACAGGGCGCGGGCATAGAGCAACAGGGAGATGTCGGCAAACGGCCCCTCCAGGCGAGCGTCTCGCAACAGGGCCAGCGCACGGTCTTCCTGATCGCTGCGCAACATGTAGATCGCCAGCGCCAGCATGGCTTTTTCCTTGATCGCATTAACCTGGGCGTCCCCCGGCGGCATGTTGGCCAGCTGCCAGAGCCATTCCTGCCCCAGCCCGGGATGCTTGCCGTTAATCCAGCTGATCGCCAGGTTATAGCGCAGGTAGGCATTGAGAGGATGGTCTTCGGAGAACGCATCAAGCAGCTCTGCGGCTTCTTCATAGCGTTGCAGACGCATCAGGACCCGCGCCCGCAAACTGAAATACACTTCTTCCAGTTTGGCTGGCGGCTCACCGACCTGTTGATCCAGCATGGCCAGCGCCTGTTGGTATTTCTGCTGGCGATAGTAAAGACCGGCAAGGTGAATCCACGCCCGCTGGGCGACTTCACCGCTGACCTGGGTATCGAGCAACTGGTTGAAAACCTGCTCGGCGTCTTCGGGCATGCCGTAGGCGCTGTACATGGCCCCCAACAGCACTTCCATATCCGCCTTGTGGATATCCACCTCGCCCCGCTCCAGCGCCATCTGGGCGCGGGTCAGGGCAGCAAAATAATCGCCTTTGAGATACAGATAGGCCACCTCACCATAGGCCAGCTCCTGCACCTGATGAGGTTCATCCAGGCGGGCCCAGCTCAGGGAACTGAGTAACAACAGCCCCACCACCAGCCCTTTCAAGCTTCCTCGCATTCGCATAGACCGCTCTCAGCGCCAGTCGCGAAAACGGAAACGCGGCTGCTGCTTGGCGGTATCGTCCTCGATATGAAGCTGAACGAAATGGCGGCCGTGATTCTTGTCGAAGTGGCCGGTCACCCCCTGGCGCATTTCCCGGCCGGCAGGCCCGGTGCCGGTGATAAAGGCCGTGAGCTCGTGATCACCATTCTTCACGTTGGCCAGCGCCAGACGCTGCACCGCACCGTTTTTCAGGGCGCGGATCTCCTTTTCCGTATAGAGATGGCTGGTCAGCACTTCGCCATCCAGCTCCAGCGTGATGCTGTCCGGCTGGAAAAAGTGCCCCACATCCAGAGAGACATAAATCCCGACCTGGGTATCGGCGGGGAACAGCAACTCTTCTTCGAGCAATAGCAGGCGTTTATTGACTTCCAGCACGTCACGTTTGAAATCGGCCAGATCCTTGTCCAGCTCGGCCCCGTGCAGCTGGGCTGCGACCAGCATCAACAACAAAATGAATGCGCGGCGCATGTGCGCTCCCCCGGTGTTAGCGTTTATCTACGTTGTTTTCAGATAGGTTCTTTTCAGGAAATCTACCATAGCTTGTCGGCTTTGACTGTTGTGATTGTCACAGCCTGCCGGATACAAATTTACGACATCCGGTACTTGCTTTCGGCCCGGCGATCACGCGACTATCGAGAAAGCCGGATGATTCTGTCATTCGGCCCTCGTGCCGGCGGCCCGGTCAGGATGCCGCACCACAGGCGCCCCGCAAGGGGCGCGGTGGTGTGACTGGCGATCGGGCCGTCCGGCACGCATTAATTACCCTCCCCCCTCTTCCGCTTCTTCTGCTTCACACTCGCAACTTTCCCGTTATGCTGGCCTCTAACCTGCACGTCGTAGCCCCTGTGCCCTATGGATGGAGTGAATAGATGAAAAAAGTGGTTTCCCTGTGGATGGCCATGGGCCTGCTGATACTGAGCGGCTGCCAGAGCCTGGCTGGCCTGGAGTCCCCGGAAGTCAGCGTATCCGGCATCAACCTGAACAGTTTCAACCTGTTCGAGCAGGAATGGGGGCTGACCCTGCGGGCCCGCAACCCCAACGACCGGGAGCTCACCCTCAACAGCCTGGATTACGAGATCTACGTCAACGGGGAGAAATTTGCCCGTGGACTGACCAACGAACGCATCACTCTGCCCGCCATGGGCGATGCCCAGGTCACCACCACCATTACCACCAGCCTGTTAAGCAGCCTGCAACAGCTGCAGAAAATCCAGCAGCGCAAGGACCAGCCATTGCAATACCGGCTGGTCGGCAAGGCACGGGTAGCGGGTGTGCCGATTCCCCTTTCCTTCGACAAGGAAGGCGAAATGACACTGCCGGCGATGCCATAGCGCTTGCCGCCCCAAGGAACACAGCCCGGGCATGGTCCGGCGGGTTATCAGTGTTGTTCTCTCAGCTGATGCCGAAAGCGGCCGGGGCTCTGCCCGGTCCAGCGCCGGAAGGCGTGATTGAAATTGGCGATTTCGGAAAAGCCCAGCCGTTCGCTGATTTCGGCCAGGCTGAGAATGCCCAGTAATAACCACTGTTCCGCCAGCATCCGCCGCACTTCATCCAGCAGGGCCCGGTAGCTGGTTCCTTCCGCCGCCAGCTGCCTGCGCAATGTCCGGCTGGTGATGGTCAGTTCTTCCGCCATGGCCTCCATATCCGGGAACCGCCCCGGCTGCTGCAACAACCGTCGGCGGACCCGCACCGCCACACTGCCCTTGCGGTAACGTTGCACCAATAACTGGTGGCACTGTTCCTCGCACAAGCGGGCCGTCACCGGGTTGGCCTGGGGCAGCGGCATATCCAGCAGGCCCAGCGCGAACCGTGCCTGGCTGCGGGGGCGATCAAATACCGGCGTCAGTCCGAAAACCGCCTCGAACGGGGCAATCGAGCGCGGCGGCAACCGCACTTCCAGTGAAGACAGCGGAATGCGCCCGGCAAACAGCTCCTCCTGGATCATCATCACCGCACTGGCATCCCGGGCCAGCAGATACTCACGCACCTCTTCGGGCACACGGCTATCATCCAGGATCAAGATGGCGTCATCGCCCTGCTCCTGCAGGGAAATATCCAGAAACGCGAAGGTCAGATCCAGGTAACGCAACCCCAGCTCAACCGCCTGACGAAAGGTGGGACTGCTCAGCAGCGCAAACCCCCAGACTCCATAGCTGCTCAGGTGGTAGCGCTGCCCCATGGCCAGGCCCAGCTCTGCCTCGTTGCCCAGTTCCCGGCACATGTTGCGCACCACGGTGAGCTCCTGCTCCGCATCAATGGTGCAATCAGCCTGGCCCAGCATGTCCGGATGAATGCCGGAACCCTGCAGACACGCCGCGACCGGCAGCCCCCGCTCTTCGGCAAAGGCCACCTGCATTCGCACGCTGGTAATGGCTCGCTGTACTGTCACTGGCGATGTCCGAATTCCACAATTTTCTGTCCCAGAATGCCATAAACAAGGCGTTTATGTATCGCTAGAGTGGAACCTAACGTTATTAACCGGATTGTTTCCCATGCAAGCAACGCACAACGTAGTCATTATTGGCGCCGGCTTCGGCGGACTGGGCATGGCCATTCGCCTGAAAGCCCAGGGGCAAGACGACCTGCTGCTGATCGAAAAAGGACACGATGTGGGCGGCTGCTGGCGCGATAACACCTATCCCGGTGCCGCCTGTGATGTGCCCTCACACCTGTATTCATTTTCCTTTGAACGGCATTACCCGTGGAGTCGCCGCTTCGCGCCGCAGAAAGAAATCTTTGCCTACCAGCAATACTGCGCACGCAAGTACGACCTGTATCGCCACATTCGTTTCAACACTGAAGTGGCGGAAGCCCGCTTTCTGGATGACGCCGGCCTGTGGGAAATCACCCTGACCAACGGCGAGGTGATCACCTGTCGCGCCCTGATCACCGCCACCGGCCAACTCAACCAACCGGCCTACCCGCCGCTTGCCGGCATCGAGGACTTT
This sequence comes from Alcanivorax sp. DG881, assembly GCF_000155615.1. Taxonomy (GTDB): domain Bacteria; phylum Pseudomonadota; class Gammaproteobacteria; order Pseudomonadales; family Alcanivoracaceae; genus Alcanivorax. The sequence continues at coordinate 1,519,560 of NZ_DS989915.1, forward strand.
CAGGGGCCACACTTCCACAGCGCCCGCTGGAATCACGATGAAGACCTCACCGGCAAAACCGTGGCCGTGGTGGGCACCGGTGCCAGCGCCATTCAGTTTGTGCCGGAAGTGGCCAAGGTGGCCGGCAAGGTCAAACTGTTCCAACGCTCCGCCGCCCATGTGATTGCCAAACCCGATCGTGCCTACAAGAAAGCCGAACACTGGGTATTAAAGAAACTGCCACTGACCCAGACGCTGGATCGCATGCGCATCTATGCGGCCAATGAATCCCGGGTACTGGGCTTTACCTCCTTCCAGAAAGCCATGGCGGTTTACGAGTGGCTATTCGCCCGGCACCTGAAAAAGCAGATTAGCGATCCCGCTCTGCGTGAGAAGCTGACCCCGGACTACCCCATGGGCTGCAAACGCATCCTGATGTCCAATGACTACTATCCGGCACTGGCCCAGGCCAATACCGAAGTGATCAACTACGGCATCGATGCGGTAGACAAGCAAGGGCTCACCGACAGCAGCGGCACCCACCATAAAGTGGATGTCATCATCTACGGCACCGGCTTCAAGGCCACCGATTTCCTGACCCCGATGACCATCACCGGCCGCGATGGCGTGGACCTGAATACCGCCTGGCAGGACGGCGCGGAAGCCTACCTGGGCATCACCGTGCGCGGCTTCCCCAACCTGTTCATGCTCTATGGCCCCAACACCAACCTGGGCCATAACTCGATTATCTACATGCTGGAAAGCCAGATTCATTACGTGCAGCAATGCCTGGCCGAAATGGACGAGCAAAAACTGCATTCTCTGGAAGTACGCGAAAGCGTGCAGGCGCGTTTCAACGATAACGTGCAGCGTAAAATCAGCGACACCGTGTGGGACAAGGGTTGCCACAGCTGGTACAAGACCGAAAGTGGCAAGAACACCAACAACTGGCCCGGGTTCACCTTTGACTACCGCCGCCAGACCCAGCACCTGGAACTCAGCGACTACGAGTACAAAGCCCTATGAGTCTGTTTGTTGATCGCATCAGCCGCAGCCAGTCCACCGTTCAGCAGTTGCTGGCTGGCGCCCTGCGCCAGTCCCTGGCCCTGCTGTTCAAACCCGTCGCCAACCCCCGTTTCAGCTTTGCCGCGCAACGGCGCTGGCTGGACATCATGGCCTACAGCACTCTCAAGGCCGGCAGCATCGGCAGCCATGACAAAGCCATTGCCAATGTGCCCTGCCGCCACTACCAGCCACTGCATGCGCAAAGCACCGTGCTCTACCTGCATGGCGGCGGCTACGTGGCCGGCAGCCCGGACAGCCACAAGGCAATCACCTCGCACCTGGCCAAGTTTGCCAATGCCCACGTGGTGGTGCCGGATTACCGGCTCGCCCCGGAGCACCCCTGCCCTGCGGCCATCGAAGATGCGGTGGCGGTTTATCAGGCCCTGCTGGACGACGGCGTCAGCCCCGCATCGCTGACGCTGATGGGAGACTCCGCCGGAGGCGGCCTGGCCCTGGCCACACTGCAAGCCCTTAAAGCGGCCGGCACGCCGCTACCCAGTGCGACCATCCTGTTTTCCCCCTGGGTCGACCTGACACTGGGGCAACTCTTCGACACCGACCGGGACATCATGCTCAGCCATGCCTGGCTGGACAGCGCGGCCAGAGCCTACGCCGGTGATGACACCCGCAACGCACAATGCTCCCCCCTGTTCGGCGATTTAACGGGCCTGCCTCCGATTCTGATCCAGGCCGGCGGCGATGAAATTCTGCTCAATGACAGCCATCGCCTGTGCACCGCACTGAACGAAGCCGGCACCCCGACACGGCTACAGATTCACCCCCAGCGCTGGCACGACTTCCAATTGCATGCCGGGGTACTGGCGGATTCGGATCAGGCCCTGATGACCTGTGCCCGCTTTATCCACCAACACGCGGTCCCTCAACACGAGAAAGGTGGCAACCCATGAAACGCATTCTGATTACCGGCGCCGCCAGCGGCATCGGGCTGGCCACTGCCACGCTGTTTCATAACAAAGGCTGGCAGGTGGGCCTCACCGACATCAATGAAACCGCCCTCGCCAGGCTGGCAAAAACGCTGGGTGGCAGTTGGTATCAACGGCTGGACGTCACCGATGCTGACGCCTGCCAGCAGGCCTGCGAGGCCTTTGCCCAGGGCAAGGGTTTCGACGTACTGTTCAACTGTGCCGGCATCCTGCGCATGGGACACTTCGAAGATATCAGCGCCGCCCAACACAAGCAGATCATCGATATCAATGTCACCGGGTTGATCAACATGACCCTGGCGGCACAATCGCATCTGCAACTGAGCACCGAGCCCGCCGTCATCAACATGAGCTCAGCGTCTGCGCTCTACGGGGTGCCGCACCTGGCCTCTTATTCCGCCAGCAAGTTTGCCGTGCGCGCGCTCACCGAAGCACTCAATATCGAGTGGGCCCGCCAGGGCATTCGGGTAGTGGATATCATGCCGCCGTTTGTGAAAACGCCGATGCTGGATGACGCTGAATTCCGCGCCCCGGTGGTGGACCGTTTGGGGGTCAATCTGACCGCCGACGACATTGCAGCCAAAGCCTGGCAGGCCGCCAATGAAAACGTCGCGGTGCATAATCCGGTCGGCGGGGTGTTCAAATTCATCAAGTTGATGGACAAGGTATTACCCAGCGCCTCCACCAGGATGACCATGACATTTCTCAGCCGGGAATAGTCCGCGTCAGGGTTTCTCCGGCGGCCGGGGAAAACGGATTTTGACCTTGCGGCGGCCCCATTCACGGGCCGCCTGCACATCCTCCCCCATATAGATATCAATCTTGCGTTTCCAGCGCCGGTGCATCTTGTCCTTCACCACCCAGACACCCGGCAAGCCCTCCACGGTAACCTCGGTATTGTGGGTCAGCCCCAGCCGGATCAGGTCGCGGGACACTGCGATGGCCTGCATTCCCGGCACCAGACGATCACCCCAGGCGGCGAGCGCATGGTCGCTGCCCGCCCCCTGCCCGTGCAGTGAGTTGTAAGCCGAAGCCGTCACCGTCAGTTCCATCATCGGCACCGCCGGGGCTTTTTCCGCCTCACAACGGGACACCAGCCCGGTCGTCCCCACCAGCACCAGGGAAAAAACCGCCGCATTCACTCGCCGTTGCAACGACACTGCTACGCTCATGGCATGACTCTCCGTACGTTGCGCTTTTCTCTTATTCTTTTTACCGGGGTGCTGATGGCCGCATGCAGCCTTTTTTCCGGCAAACAATCAGACACCACCAGTATACCTGAGCCTCTCACCCAGACTGTGCGGGAGTGGGCGCCTGATGACACCCCACGGGGCGTCATCCTGGGCTTGCACAGTTTCGGGGATTTCGGCGCCGCGTTTGAACAGCTGGGTCCCTGGTTCGCCGAGGCCGGCTATGTGTTTGTGGCCTACGATCAGGCCGGCTTTGGCGACCGGCTGGAGCAAGGCCGCTGGGCCGGTGAGAAGCAACTGGTCGATGAAGCGGTGACGCAGATCCGGCGCCTGCACCAGACCCATGCCGCGCCCCTGTTTGTGCTCGGCGAAAGCCTGGGTGGCGCCGTGGCCATACTGGCCGCCCAGCAGGAACCGGACAAGGTCGCCGGATTGATGCTGGCCGGGCCTGCGGTGCGCGAAGGGATTCGCTTTCGTTATGGCTGGAACGCCGCCATCGCCACCGCCGCCACCCTGGCCCCCGGCTACCGCCTCACCGTTGAACGCAACGCCGATGATCCCACCCTCGCCCCAACCAGCGCTCAACGCCTGGCCGAGGATCCGCGCGTTATGCGTGAGGTTCGGATGGACGCCTACTGGGGGCTGATCAAGCTGGCGGACAGCGCCAGCGATTCGGCCAACAACCTGAACACCCCTACCCTGCTGCTGTACGGAGGCAAGGACCATTCCGTGCCGGAAGCAGGCATTCGCCACCTGCGGGCACATTTATCCGCCAACGACCGGGGGGAATACCGTTTCTATCCGAATGCGCCGCACCTGTTACTGCAAAGCCGGCAGTGGCAGCAGGTCAGCCAGGACATTTCCCAGTGGCTTGCCATGACCCAACTGCCGCAGAAAAACGCAGAAAATGGCCCCACCGGCCCCACTCCCACCTGTGAGGCCTGTTAAGCTGACCACACACCAACTGGGAAGCGGGGCAAGGACCATCATGAGCAAACGCGTACTGATCACCGGCGGCAATTCCGGCATTGGTTTCTGCACGGCAGAGCAACTGGCCGGCCGCGGCGCGGAGGTTATCCTCGCCTGCCGCGACCAGACCAAGGGGCAGGCCGCCGTCGCCAAAATCAAGAACGCCCACCCACAGGCAAAAGTGCGCCTGTTTGCCCTGGATCTGGCAGACCTTGAACAGGTACGCGATTGCGCCGCTGAGCTCTATCAGGAACTGGGCCACATTGATGTGCTGATCAACAACGCCGGCGTGGTGCCCACCCAGCAGGAGTTCACCAAAGACGGTTACGAAATGCAGTTCGGGGTAAATTACCTGGCCCCGGTGCTGTTCACGCACCTGATGCTGCCCCTGCTACAGAAAGGCACCCAGCCCCGGATTCTGCACCTGGCTTCGGTGGCTCACTGGCTGGGCCGTATCAACAAGAAGACCTGGAAAGGTCGCAAGCCCTACCTGGTCATGGACGCCTACGGTCAGTCCAAGCTCGCCAATATTCTGTTCAGCAACGTACTGGCCGACCGCCTGAAAGACACCGGCATCACCAGTAATGCCCTGCATCCCGGCGGCGTGGACACACCGATTTTCCGTCATGTGCCCAGCGCCGTCATGGCACTGATTCGCCCCACGCTCACCACCCCGGAAAAAGCCGCATCGCTTCCCGTGAGCCTGGCACTGGACGAACAGTATGCGCAGATCAGCGGAGAGTATTTCGCCAACCACAAACCGGCCCTGCGCTCCCCCCGGGCCCGCAACAGCAACCTGGCCGATGAGCTGTATTACGACACCATGGCTGAATTGAATATGCCCGCATTGTGAGCAAAAAAAGTTCTTCACGGGTCAGCGAGAATGTCAGCTTTACCGTCGTTTTCCTGGCTTATCGCGTATAACTCACACTTTGCAGGACGCTCGACGCCGAATGCCTGACGCAAAACACCCACTCTGAGAGGCAGTCGCTATTCCGGCATCTCTTTTGAGAAATACTCCAGCGACAATCAGGTAACACCTGTTGACGAAAAGAGTAGAGGGATCAAGGCTTCAGGGGTTTGACTGAAAGCGTCAGCCGTCGGGCATCCGGCGTCCAGCGGTTGCCAAGGCAGGATCACAGAAAAAGTCCCGACATCAGCTCAATCACTCCATTGCGCGATCAAACCCCAAAACGGCAACCGACAACCCGTCACTCCAGTGCGGCCTCCCTGACCGCCGCTTGTAGCTCGGGATAGAACGCCAGGAACCCGGCCTCCAGGGCTTGGTAGCGCGGCTCAATTTCCTGGATGATGCCGGCAAAGTCATTGGCAAAGCGGATACGCCCGGCGATCACATCCAGCGCCTGTCCAACCCGCTCCAACTCCCCGTATTGGTTAAGCAGATCATGCTCAATCAGACGCTCCACCCGCTCACGCATGGGGAGATGCATCAACGGCAGGCCCGCTTGCAGATGTTGGTAATGGCGGATAATGGCTGCGTCCCGGTCATGTCCGTAGAAGGTGGCCCAGTGCTGCCACAGAAAATGATCGAACAACACGTCCAGCGCCACTCCGGCAAAACGGCGCCGGCGGGCCGAAAACCCACGGCGTTGCGCCATGACCCAGGGGTGGTGGTCGGTGAACCGGTCCACCAGGCGATGATTATCCAATCCCCGGCGCAGCGGCTCACTCAGCTCACTGACCACCGCACCGCGCATAAAATCCCCCAGCACGTTGCCCACCTTGGAGGGCACCGACGGTTGCGCCAAGGTCAGATGGGCCAGGTAATTCACGATGCACCACGGTCCAGTCGGTAACGCAGGTTCTGACGTACGGCCGGCCATTCCTGCTCAAGAATGGAAAACACCACCGTGTCGCGGTACACGCCGTCGGCTGAACGCGTGTGGTGGCGCAGCACGCCATCCTGTTTGGCGCCCAGGCGGGCAATGGCCGTGCGTGAGGCGTGGTTATGCCAGTGGGTTCGCAACTCCACCGCAACGGCATTCAACGTTTCGAAGGCATGGCCCAGCAATAGCAGCTTGCACTCGCTATTCACCGCGCTGCGCTGAAAACGGCGGGCATACCAGGTGTGGCCGAGCTCCAGGCGCGCATTATTCTCGTCGACACGAAAAAAGCGGGTGCTGCCGATCACCTTGCCGCTGGCACGGTGGCGCACCGCGAAGGGCATATCGCCCTGTGCCCGCCCTTGCAAAGCCGTATCGATATAATTCGCCACCGTTGCCGGGGCCGGCACCGTGGTATACCAGAGGCGCCACAACTCGCCATCGGCCGTAGCCTCGGCCAGATCCTCCGCATGGTTCACACACAAAGGCTCCAGCACCACATGCTCGCCTTCCAGTGTGACCGGTTTTATCCATCGCTCCATTTGCCACCCCTGTACGTCAGGCAATTCCATGCGCTCTCCTGCCGGCGCCCGTCTTGCCTGTACCCCGGCGGCGAGAGAATCAGCCCGGCGGCCAGCTGAATGAGCGACCACCCAGCACATGCACATGCAGGTGGAACACGGTCTGGCTGGCGCCAGCGCCGTTATTCACGTTCAGGCGGAAGTCCTCCAGCCCCTCCTGTCTGGCGACCTGACTGGCCACCAGCAACAGATGCCCAAGCAATGCCTGATCGGCCTCTTCAGCATCGGACAGCTTGGCAATCGGCTTCTTGGGAATCACCAGAAAATGGGTCGGCGCCTGGGGATTGATATCCCGGAAGGCCAGGCACTGGTCGTCTTCGAAGATGATATCGGCAGGAATCTCCCGGTCGATGATCTTGGAGAAAAGCGTTTCAGCCATAACTGGTCTCGGTTGGGTCAGCGAAAAAGCCACGGCGGAACCCCGTAGCCACGTCACAGGATGTGCACTTTACTGTGCAACCGGTGTGCCCCGGTTCACAGCTACTACGATAACTGCTCGTAAAATGTCCGCAGCAAGCGCTGTGCACCTTAGCGGCAGCCCAGAATAATGGCATTATAGCACCTGTCGAAACCCATCATTATCAACCGGAACAGCATGGCCACTCTTTTTGTCGAAAATTTAACCGTCGCCGATTTCTCCTACCTGCACCCCAAGCGCGGCATGGTGGGCGAATCCTGGCTGGTGGACCTGGAACTGAGCGGCGATCTGGATGATCAGGGCATGGTCTTCGACTTTGGCCACATCAAAAAGCGCATCAAGCAGATCATTGATGACAGCGTGGATCACCGTCTGCTGGTTCCCGTGGACAATGACCAGGCCACCATCGCCGAACGCGATAACGACACCAGCCTGGAATGGGTATACCGGGGTGGCACCATCCGCATGGTGGCGCCCAGCCAGAGCCTGTTGCTGATGCCCGGTCCGGAAGTGTCCAAGGCCAGCCTGACCCTGTATCTGATGGATCTGATCCAGACCGTGGTACCGGCGAATGTAGCGGAAGTGCGCGTGGTACTGCGCGAAGAAGATACCGGCACCGCGCCGTTCTATCACTATTCCCATGGCCTGAAAAAGCACGACGGCAACTGCCAGCGCATTGCCCACGGACATCGTTCCAATATTCACATCTTCGAGAATGGCCGACGCAGCCGTTACTGGGAAAAGCTCTGGGCAGACCGCTGGGAAGACATCTACCTGGGTACCGAGGAAGATCTGGAAGGCACTTACTACATCGACGAAATTCCCCACCACCGGTTCCGTTACGATGCCGAGCAGGGACATTTCGAGCTGGTGATCCCGGAAGACCATTGCTACATGGTCGATACGGACACCACTGTAGAACAGCTGGCCGCCCACATTGCTGCGCAACTGGCCGATGAAGCTCCCGGCAAGCACTTTCGGGTCCGCGCCTTCGAAGGTGTCGGCAAGGGCGCCATCGCCGAAGCCGGCGAGAACCTGCCCGGCAAGACCCACAGCAGCTGGCTCAGCGGCACCTCAGTAATTTGAGGGCCAGCTGTTAGCGACTAGCCTCGAGAAAACCCCGCAAGCGGGCTTCGCCACATTCCTACAGCGGCTGCGAAGAAGGATCGGTATTGGGGAACTATCCCGGCTTTTCCTATCGAATCGAGCGTAGCTCGTAGCTATTCCTCCGCCAGAATTCGCTCTGCCTCTTCCTGAATCAGCCGCCGCAGCCAACGGTGTGCCACGTTGTGGTGCAACAGCGAGGACCAGGCCATTTTCAGCTCGAACTCGGGGATATCGAACGGCGGCTGCTTGATCAGCAAGCGCTCATTCTGGGCCTGCATGCGCGCCACCCGGCTTGGTAGCGTGGCCACCAGGTCGTTATTCATGGCCAGCAGGGCCGGCATTTGATAGTGGCGAGTAAAGATACTGATCTTGCGGCTCTTGCCCAACTGTTCCAGGGCATGGTCAATCCACCCCAGCCCGCCGAGCTTTTCCGGATTCATGCCGAATCCCACGCCAAAACCGGTTTTTGATACCCAGATATGCTGGGCGGACAAATAGCTGTCCAGATCAAAGCCTTCGGCAATGGGGTTATCCCGGTTGAGCAAGCAGGAAAAGGAGTCTTTCCAGAGGCTTACCTGGTGAAATGAGCCCGGAATTTCGTTAAAGCGATTCACCGCCATATCCACCCGGCCCTGCTCCATGTCCTGGTAGCTCACATCCGACGGGGTCAGGAAATCCAGCACCACATTGGGGGCCTCGGCGCGCAGGCGACGAACAATATGGGGCACCAGAGTCGCTTCCGCATAATCACTGGTCATGATCCGAAACACCCGGCGACTGTCCGCCGGCTGGAACACGTCCTCAGGGGTGAACAATTGCTCCGCCTGGGACAGAATTTGCCGCACCAAGGGCCGCAACTCCTGTGCGCGTTCCGTCGCCGTCATGCCGTCACTGGTACGAATCAACAACGGATCACCAAATAACTCGCGCAACCGTTTCAGCGAATTACTCATCGCCGGCTGGGTAATCCCCAGTTGCTCCGCCGCTCGGGTCACATTCTGCTCACGCAGAAGCACATCCAGATACTTGAGCAGATTCAGATCTGCCGCACCAATATTCATTTTATGAATAGCCACTCATGCCCACATCAACAGGATCAATTCTAGCACTGCCTGATCCTCACTGGCACCGTGCACCAGATCACAGGGTCATGACGATTCTCTGTGTAAAAAAAACTTTTACGCATTTGAGTGTTAACCGTGTCTCTATTTCGCCATTACTGGCATGTTGCCAGTATCGCCTGGAGGCAAAAAAATGCGTAAGGTCTGAAGCTTGTGTCCAGATAACAGCACAGCCTGCTCTGTTGTCATAGGCCGGCAAGCCTTTCTCGCCAGCCCCATGTAAGCAGGCGTGATTCAGAGGTTACTATGACAAGCAACGCAACCACGCGAACCGAGAAGTTCGTGGTTCGTTTTCCCTGCGGTATGCGAAACGAGGTCGCAGAAGCGGCCAACCACAGCCATCGCAGCATGAACGCGGAAATTATTGCCCGGCTGGAACATAGCCTGAAGAACTGGCCGCATACCCTGCCCCACGGCGAAGCAGCGGTGCCGCAAGGCAACGAAGAAGCCTTCCTGCTGGAACGCTTTCGCCAACTCCCCCAGGGGAAACAGCAGGCACTGTTAGCGCTTTTGGATTAGATTAATTCTGCCGGGCTAACCACAACTGCCCTTTTGTCCTTACAATACACCGCTGGCCACGTGCCCATTATCGAAATGACAGTACTTTGCACTATGATGTAGTGCATGCTGCTCACGCACGCAGTCACCGATTCATGGACTGAAAGGAGCCTTTACGGCCGTGACCGCAAACCAGAACCATACCCCACTGCCAACCGGCAACGATATTACGTTACCGTGGCACCTGCGCCTGCCCAAACCGCTGGAAAAGGATTTTCGCCTCTATTTCCGGGCAAGCGTGGCCAAAGTCATGCCCTGGGCGTTGGCACTGGTGGCGTTCCTGATTGTCTCCGCCATGTTTATCGAGTCTCGAATTTCTCCCGACGTTCTCAACCTTTCCTGGCGCCCGCGGCTTTTCACCTTGATGCTCACCGGCGGCTGTCTGGTATTAATCCGCAAGCCCCAATGGCGCAACTGGCTTCATGAAGCCACGCTGATACTGGCATTCGCCATTGCCCTTACCGGCAATTATCTAGGAGCCATTGTCGAGCACCCCCTGGCCTACACCTTCTTTTTCCACACCCCTCTGGCCATCCTGATGATCTGCATCCTGATACGGGTGCCATTCTACTCCGCACTGGTTAGTTCAGTGATCATGATTGGCTGCATGATTTTCAGCCTGCAGCTCAGTTCCGGCCGCCATCCCTTTGAACCATCCACCCTGGTATTGGTATCACTGGCCTTTGCGAGCATGAGCCTGTTTGGCCAGTACGTGTACGAACGACTGTTGCGACAGCACTTCCTCTCCGAACATGTACTGTTCCAGCACAGAAACGAATTACACTCCGCCAATCTGGTACTGGAAAACCAGGCCACCGTCGACGGCATGACCGGCTGTATCAACCGCCGGGGAATGGAAAGCCGCCTGAGCCACCTCTATCACAAGCTGAATCAGAACAACCCGGATGCGCCTGAGCGTATCACCCTGATGTTGTTCGACATCGATTTTTTCAAACAGTACAACGATACCTATGGCCACCCGGCCGGCGATGAGTGTCTGAAGAAAGTGGCCGGTGTCCCTCTGGGAATGGTGCAAAGCGATACCGATTTCGTGGCTCGCTACGGTGGCGAGGAATTTGTCATTACCCTGACTGACTCCAGCTTCAACGATGCGCTGGTTTTCGCCGAGCGCATGCGTAACCGGGTCGAGCAACTGGGCCTTCCCCACAGCGGTTCCCGGGTCAGCCAGGTGGTGACCATCAGTGTCGGGGTCGCCTGTTCGGACGGCACCGCCGCAGACGGCGCGCAGCTATTGAAAATGGCCGATGAAGCGCTCTATCAAGCAAAAGGCGCCGGGCGAAACCGGGTAGCAATGATGAGCAACCAAGGCGTAGTGGAGATGCTGAATTAGTGGGGAGTTGAACCGGGCGACTGAATGCCCGTGCCATTCGCTGTTGGCGGGCAACGGCAGCACGGCTGCTATTCAGGGCACACTAGTAGCGCTTGGCCGATTCTCAAACAGGCTTAAGTCAGGGCGCGCAAGGCGCCCTGTCGCCATTATTTACTGGCTCTTTTTTCCCGTCGTTTCTCTTTCAGGGTTTTTTGCGGCTTTTTCTTCACTTTTTCCTTACTCATAACGCTTTCCTTTCAAACAGGCTTCATATTTTCCGTCTTGTCTTACGGTAAAACATGCAAGGCATGACCCTCCCTCTTTATTGGAAACACTCATTTTTCTGCTGTTTTGTTCACCTTCAGCAACAGATATCGGTGCCCATGACCAAGGAAATTCACATTGACCACTGCTCCAGGCAAGGCTCCCAGCAAAGCAGCGCCCAATGGAGAAAGCACAGAAATATCCTTGTCCCCCAGAGATCGCTTTCCCGCTTCTGCCAAAGTGAAGGACATCTGCTCTTCATCTTCAAAACTGAACAAGGAAACACGATCGCCCACCGCTGCCGCAGCAAGCTCACGCTCCACTCCACGCAACATTTCTATTTTCTCCATCACGATCATCAGCCGGACCGGCGACAGGAAAAACAGGGGATTTTTTGCTAAATAGCGTTTTCCATAGCCATAGCGACACAACGACAAACGCTCCATAAGCGCAGCCATAACCGTTCACCAGATTGATATAAAAAAGGGATATCGAACGATGTCGACAACGGAAAATAAGCCGGACGGGTTCCGCCCGGCTTAAACCGGAAAGGTGGGGAGAAAATCCATCCAGAGGGAGAAAAGATAAAACACAGTGGCATTCCTACGTTGATATGGAATCCACCATAGCCGGAATAATAAATATAGCAAGGCCACCCCCGGCGGGGCCTCTACCTTGAGCGTTTGGTCACCCTGGGGGCAACAACAACGCCCCCTTCATTCTTTCATCGGCGGCACCACGGTGACCGGGTCCAGCTTGACCTCGAACCAGTTCAGACGCCAATCAAGGTGTGGCCCGGTTGCACGGCCAGAAGCACCTACCTTCGCCACCGGGTCGCCCTGCTTCACCGTCTGCCCGTCTTTCACCAGCACCTCGCTCAGGTGGATCATGGTGGATGACACTCCATAACCGTGGTCCATGATCAGGGTACCGCCAGAGTAATAGTTATTTTGCTGCACCAGCGTCACCACCGCATCCGCTGGCGCCACGACCACCGTGCCCGTGGGCCGGGCCACATCCACGCCATAGTGCGGCCGGCCAGGCTTGCCGTTATAGACTCGCTGACTGCCATACACGCCACTGATACGCCCGGTAAGCGGCCACTGAAAATCGCTGAGAAAGGCCATCAGGTCGGAATTCGTATCCCGCGCAGTCTTGATTTCGGCCACTTCTCGGCGAATGCGTTTCAGCACCGCTTCCGGCGGCGGCTCGACCGTGCGCTTGGGTACGCCCTCAATACGCTGAATCGCATACTCACGCTTTTCCAGCGTCACCGGCACCGATTGCTGTTCACCGTTTTTTTCCAGCACCAGTGTCTGTTGCAGATCGGCGTCACGCCCTACACCCACAACGAAAAAACCCGCATCGGTGGTGCGCACTGCCCGGTCGCCCAGCTTGACGGCCACCCCATTTTCCACCTGCCCACGCAACAAGGAACCCTGGGTACGCGGCCCTTCCAACGACAGCAACCAATCGCTGGCCATGGACAACGAAGACAACAGGCAAAGCAGGACAACAAAAGGAATACGCACAGGAAACCTCAAAGACGAATGGGGCAATGGTTCTGCAGGAGCAACGCGCCTGCAGAAAAACCGTCACAAAAAAGCGCTGCCATCTTCCACATCCAGCTGCACCGGGTCCAGATGCTTCTCACCGTACTGGCGCCACACCCGTGAGCGGATGAACAGTTGGTAGAGGTCCGGGTCCAGATGGTCGTTGTTGCGCATGCGCTGCATGATGCCCAGCGCTTCGCTGAGTTTCAGCGGCGTTTTATAGGGGCGTTCCTTGGCGGTAAGTGCTTCGAACACATCGGCGATAGCCATGATCCGTGCAGGAATCGACATCTGATCACGGGTGAGGCCAAGCGGGAAACCCGTGCCATCCATTTTCTCATGGTGGCCACCGGCGTATTCCGGCACCCGCTGTAATTTTCGCGGAAATGGCAGTGAACCCAGCATGTCCAGGGTCACATCCATATGACCATTAATGATCTGTCGCTCCTCAGGCGTCAGCGTGCCGCGCGGGATGCACAGGTTATACACCTCGTCATCGCTGAGCAGTGGTTTTTCCTGCCCCCAGGCGTCCGTCCAGGTACGCGCCGCAATGTCCTTTACCCGCTGCTGATCCACCGCCGCCATGGCCTCTCCGCCACGGTTAATCCGCTCCAGAAAGGCCAACTCTTCTTTCAGGGCGCCAATGTCCTCTTCCATGCGTTGCCGGCAGGCCGGCTCATCAGCGGGATTAAGCAGACAGGCTTTTTCATAAGCAAACTGAATCTCCGCCCGCAGCGTCGCAAAGCGGCTGGCCACTTCATCAATCCGGTCATGCAATGTGTGCAGCTTGGTGGACTTGTCCAACACCGAATCCGGGGTCGCCAGCTTGCCGCAGTCATGCAGCCAGGCGGCCACATGCAGCTCGTACCAGCCTTCTTCATCCAGCGAAAAATCCGGGAACAACGCCTGATCATCACAGGTGGCCTGGGCCAGCATTTCGGTGATAACCGGTACCCGCTGACAATGGGCACTGGTGTGAGGGCTTTTCGCATCAATGGCCTGGGCCAGCACCTTGATAAACGCGTCCAGCAAGTCCTTGAGTTCCTGCACCTGGCTGAGATTGCTCAGGGCAATCCCGCCGTAGGTCAGCAGGGACTGGAAAATCAGGTGTCCATGCTCACCCAGACGTTGCAGGTTGCGGGGCACCGGTTTGTCGTAAGCCAGTTGCAGCACACCGGTGACCAGGCCTTCGTGGTTGTACAGCGGCCAGAGCTGGAGCCCTTTGGCCTGCGGGGCCAGTGCCGCCAGCAACGCCTTATCCACCTCATTGAGGGGTGTTTGCGTCAATGCCACGGTGAGGGGCTCACCGGCGGCGAAACACTGCTCCACAATACCCCCGGCGCCATCAGCCTCATCCGCTAATGGCCGGAACCACTGCGGTGCCTCCTTGACGGCATCGCTTTCACCGGCCCCATCGCGACACAGGCAGTTCAGCCCGGCCCGGGGGCGGCCATCGGTATACAGCCATACCCAGCCCGTATCTGCATGGCACAGGTAGAGCACTTCCTTGAGCAGCGCATCAAGCAGACGGGGTACATCCTTCTGCTCACTCAGATGCTGCGCTACCCGCAACAGCCTGGGCAACTGCGCGTTGTCTGCCATCTGTTGCGTCTGTGAGGGTGTCATCATGGGCTATCCCGCTCCATCGGGTTCATCCTTGGGCTCTCATTGTCAGCTATCCCTGCATCCCCGCCCCAAGCATAGGCGGGCGCCCGGAAACAGGCAAAATTCTGTGCCATACGTCGGTTAATCCACGACAGGCGTACTAAAGGCCGCAAAATCGCACCCCGAAAGGCGCTTAACCGCCCCCGCACCTTGAAGCGGGGGGCCTGATTGCCTACCATCTGCCGGTTCTGAGCCAATCACCTGGATCCCTTGTCTCATGAGTGTGAGCTATCAACTGCCCGATGGGGCAAGCATGGAGTTTGAGCAGCCGGCCTCCGCCTTCGAGATCGCCGGACGTATCAGCAAAAAACTCGCCAAACAGGCCCTGGCCGCCAAGGCCAACGACAACCTGATCGACGTCTATCTGCCCATCGACGACGGCGCCACGGTGGAAATCATCACCCGGGAGACCGACGAGGCCCTGGAGCTGATTCGCCACGATGCCGCCCATGTCATGGCCGAAGCCGTACAGGAGCTGTTCCCGGATACCCAGGTGACCATTGGCCCGACCATTACCAACGGCTTCTATTATGACTTCCACCGGGACACCCCGTTCACACCGGATGACCTGAAAACCATTGAAAAGCGCATGCAGGACATTGTGCGCCGCAATGAGGAAATTCGGCGTGAAGTCTGGGATCGCGATGAAGCCGTGGCGTTTTTCCTGGAGAAAGGCGAGGAATTCAAGGCCGAAATCATCCGCGAGCTGCCCGCCGACCAGGAAGTGAGCCTCTACCGCCAGGGCGAGTTCATCGACCTGTGCCGGGGGCCCCACCTGCCCAGCACCAGCAAGCTGGGCGACGGTTTCAAGCTGATGAAAGTCGCCGGGGCCTACTGGCGTGGTGATGCCAACAACGCCCAGCTACAACGCATTTACGGCACCGCCTGGCGCGACAAGAAAGAATTGAATGCCCACCTCAAACAGATTGAGGAAGCGGAAAAGCGTGATCACCGTAAACTTGCCAGGGAAATGGGCCTGTTCCATATCCAGCAGGAAGCGGTGGGCAGCATGTTCTGGCACCCGAAGGGCTGGCGCATGCGCCAGAACCTGGAAAACTACATCCGCGGCAAGATGGAAAAAGGCGGCTATCAGGAAGTCTCCACCCCGCAGATGATGGACCGCATCCTCTGGGAACAGTCCGGCCACTGGGACAAGTACGGCGAAGACATGTTCACCGTCTGTACCCACGACCACAAAGAAATGGCCGTGAAGCCGATGAACTGCCCCGGCCACGTGCAGATTTTCAAGCAAGGCATCACCAGCTACCGGGACCTGCCCATTCGTCTGGGCGAATTCACCACCCTGTTCCGTAACGAAGCCCATGGCGCCCTGCACGGCCTGATGCGTGCCCGTTCGTTCAGCCAGGACGACGCCCACATCTTCTGTACCGAAGAGCAGATCAACGAAGAAACCGCCGGTTTCATCAAGATGCTGCGCGAAGTCTACGAAGACTTCGGCTTCGACAGCTTCCGCATCAAGTTTTCCGATCGCCCGGATAACCGCGCCGGCTCCGACGAAACCTGGGACAAGGCCGAAGGCGCGCTGCGCTCTGCGGTGGAATCCCTGGGCCTGGAATGCGAACTGAACCCGGGCGAAGGCGCTTTCTATGGCCCGAAACTGGAATTCGTACTGCGTGACGCCATCGGCCGTGACTGGCAGTGCGGCACCCTGCAGGTGGACTTCGTGCTGCCTGATCGTCTGGATGCGGAATACGTGGCCGAAGACGGCTCCCGCCAGCGTCCGGTGATGCTGCACCGCGCGGTGCTGGGTTCCCTGGAGCGCTTCCTGGGTATCCTGATCGAATCCACCGCCGGCCACCTGCCCCTGTGGCTGGCGCCGCGCCCGGTGGCGATCTGTACCATTACCAACTCCGCCGACGAGTACGCCACCGCCGTGCAACAGAAACTGGTTGCCGCCGGGGTACCGGCGGAGCTGGATATTCGCAACGAGAAGATCGGTTTCAAGGTCCGCGAACACTCCCGCGCCAAGACCCCGCGCATCTGGGTCATCGGCGAACAGGAAGCCCAGCAAAACCAGGTGGCCATTCGCACCCTGGGCTCCCAGGCTACCGAGACCATGGATCTGGACGAAGCCGTCGCGGCCCTGGCCGCAGCGACTCGTTTGCCGATTTAAGAGACGCCACACGCCGGCACGCATCACGCCACACGCAAAATCTGCCGCGTGTTGCGTGCAGCGTGCAGCAGCGGAGCACTTATGTTCAAACACAACGAACAACAGCCCGAAGGTTTTCAGGCTTCACTCAAGGAAGCCCTCGATAACCTGGCATTCAACGATGCCGGGCTGGTGGCCGCCATTGCCCAACAGCATGACAGCGGCGAAGTGCTAATGATGGCCTGGATGAATCGCGAAGCCATCGAAGAAACCCTGGCCACGGGCCGTGTCTGTTATTTTTCCCGCTCGCGGAGGAAGCTATGGCGCAAGGGTGAATCCTCCGGGCAGGTACAAATGCTGAAAGAGCTGCGCATTGATTGCGATGGCGATGCCCTGCTGGTGAAAGTGGACCAGACCGGCCCCGCCTGCCACACCGGCCGGCGCGACTGCTTTTACTGGAAAGCCGACGCCAGCAACGTGACCATCGACAAAGCCCCCATCAAAGACCCCAAAGAGTTGTACGGCAAATGACCCTACGATTGCAGAACACCCTCACCGGGAAAAAGGACGACTTCATTCCGCTGGACCCAGACCGCATCACCCTCTACGTGTGTGGCCCCACGGTTTACAACTTCGTCCACATTGGCAACGCCCGCCCGGTGGTGGTGTTTGATGTGTTGTATCGCCTGCTGCAACGGCTCTACCCGAACGTGGTCTACGCCCGCAATATCACCGACATTGATGACAAGATCATCAAGGCGGCCGCGGAAAACGGCGAAGACATCAGCGTCCTCACCGAACGCTTCACCGCGGCGTTTGCCGAAGACATGGCATCACTCAACGCGAAAACCCCAAACATCATCCCCAAGGCCACCGATCACATCCCCGAGATGATCCAGATGATCGCCACCCTGGTGGAAAAGGGCCACGCCTACGAGGCGGATGGCCAGGTGCTGTTCGCGGTGGAATCCATGCCCGACTACGGCAAGCTCTCCGGCCGCAAACTGGAAGACATGCTCGCCGGTGCCCGGGTGGAAGTGGCCGACTACAAGCGCCACCCCGGCGACTTTATCCTCTGGAAGCCGTCCAGCGACGAGCAGCCCGGCTGGGAATCCCCCTGGGGCCGTGGCCGCCCGGGCTGGCACATCGAATGTTCCGCCATGATCCATAAACATCTGGGTGATGTAATCGACATCCATGGCGGTGGACAGGACCTGATCTTCCCCCACCACGAAAACGAAATCGCCCAGGGCTGCTGCGCCCACGGCACCGACTACGTGCGCTACTGGCTGCACAACGGCTACATCAATATCGATGGCGAGAAGATGTCCAAGTCTTTGGGCAACTTCCGTCTGGTGCGCGATTTGCTCACCCAGTACCACGGTGAAATTCTGCGTTTCGCCCTGCTCTCCAGCCATTACCGCTCGCCGCTGAATTTCTCCGCCGACGTACTGGATAACGCCGAAAAAGGCCTGGATACCCTCTACTACGCCCTGCTGGGGCGCGGCGAAACCGTAGCGCCGGAAGCGGATTACCAACTGCCGGACAACCACCCGGTACTGGACGCGCTCAAGGACGATCTGAACACCTCCGAAGCGGTCAGTGCCTTGCACGCCATCGCCGGCGAACTGAACAAGGCCGAACTGGCGGACAAGCCAACACTGAAAGCGGAATTGCTGGCTGCCGCCGACCTGCTCGGCCTGCTCACCGTGGACCCCACCGCCTGGTTCCAGAACAAGAACGTGAGCGAAGATGGCCTCAGCAACGACGACATCGACGCCCTGGTCGCCGAGCGTACCCAGGCCAAGAAAGACAAGAACTTCGCCCGCGCCGATGAAATCCGCCAGCAACTCACCGACGCCGGCATTCAACTGGAAGACACCCGCGAAGGCACCCGCTGGAGTCGATAAAAGAGACGCGGCACGCAGCACGCTTTCACGCAACAGCGCGGCCTGGTGCAGTAGCCGCTCGAGCCCAAGAGGCCGCGCCCAGGCTACCTGGAGCGGCCTTTTGCATTTATCAAGACGTAAGTAACGAGTTGCGCAAGTGTAGGTCGGATTAGCCTGAAAGGCGTAATCCGACAAACCCACGCTCAGGATGCCCCACCAAGGCTAGCAGGTTACGCCGCCTGCGCTTCAACCTTGCGCCGGTAATGCCCGGCCAGAAAGGCACCGCAAAGAATCTGGATCTGGTTGTAGCACATGATCGGCAACACGATCATGCCGAAGCCGGGATTGGCCACAAACAGTACCTTGGCCATGGGCAAGCCGGACGCCAGGCTTTTCTTCGAACCACAAAACACCGCCGCGATTTCATCCGCCAGGCTCAAGCCCAAACGCCGCGCCAACAGCATGGATAAACCGATCACCAGTGCCAGCAACAACAGGCACAAGCCCACCGCCAGCAACAACGACGCCACCGGCAACTGCTGCCACAACCCCTCGTTCACCGACTCCGAAAAAGCCACATACACGATCAACATAATCACGCCCTGATCGTAACGGCCGACAAAGCCGGGCCAACGCGACAGCAGCCCCACCAGCTTTGGGCGCAGTAATTGCCCCAGGGCAAACGGCAGCAACAGCTGCAGCACGATGCCTTTCAGCACACCGGTCACATCAAAGGCACCGTCACCACTGGCGGACACCATCAGCATCAACAGGAAGGGCGTGAGCATCATGCCGAACACATTGGAGGCGGCAGCGCTGCATACCGCCGCCGGCACATTACCCCGCGCCATGGCGGTGAACGCGATTGACGACGATACCGCGGACGGCAACACGCCCAGATACAGAAATCCCAGCGCCAGCTCTGCCGGAATCCATTGCGGCGCCAGCAACGACACCGGCAGCACCGCCAGCGGAAAAACCAGGAAGGTCAGCGAGGAAATAAACAGATGCAGCCGCCAATGCATCGCTCCGGCCAGCACCTGTTTCCGGGACAGCGCAGCCCCATGCACAAAGAACAGCACCGCCACCGCCAGCGTGGACAGCTGCGAGAGCCCCGCTGCCAGGCCACCGCCAGCCGGCCACACCGTGGCGGCGAAAATCACCGTCAACAACAGCAGCGTAAAGCCATCCAGCCGGCGCAGCAGGCCCATCATCAGGACGCCTGCAACGCCGCCAGCGCAGGCGCCAGCATGGCCCGAACCTGGCGCTCTGCGGCATCTGCATCGCCCCGTTCCATGGCCGCCAGCAGGGTTTCATGATCCTGCTGGCTGGGTTCCGGCAGGGAGTCATCGTATTCCGTGCGCGCAATGGTGCGAGCCACCGCTTCACTGAAATAACGGTACAGTTCCGCCAGCGCGCGGTTATGGGCCGCCGCAATCATGGCCTGATGAAAATCACGGTCATGCTGAATGCGCAGGGGCAGGTTCTGCCCCGCCGCGCCACGAGCCGCCAGCGCGGAATGCATGGTGTCCAGATCCGCACCATCACGGCGCTGGGCCGCCAGCCGGGCGGCCTCTGCTTCCAGCGCCACCCGCATTTCCAGCTGATCGCGCAGGGTGCTGCGCTCCACCCGCCGTAATGCTTCGGTTGGGTCCAGCCGGGCACGCACATAGGTGCCGTCGCCCTGCCGGGTTTCCAGCAGCCCCGCATGCACCAGCACCCGCACGGCTTCACGCACCGTGTTGCGCCCCACACCGAATTGCTCGCTGAGCCGGGGCTCGGTGGGGATACGCTCACCCACCGGCCACTCACCGCGCGCCACGGCGCTGCGCAACTCAGCCACGGCGCTGTCCACCAGGGAGAGACGAGGTAATTTCGCTTTATTCATGTGGTCATCCTATGAATTTAACAAAATCATCCCATGAATATAGCGCGCACTCAAGCCGACCTTTCGAGCCAGCCCCTTTCAAATCTTCAGGGTCAACTGGTCCTCCCGCGACAGGCTGTCACGCACCTGCATGGCCCAGTGGCGCCGCTGCTGCTGTATGGGCCCCAACCGCTCTGCCGGCACGGTACGCTCCAGCATCGCCAGCGAGCTGCCCAATGTTGCCAGCACCGCCAGATTCCCCCGGGCATCGCGGGCAATCTGCGCAAACGCCGCCTCCACATAGTCGGCAAAATCCCGCTGCTGGCATTGCAACCGCAGCTGCCCGTTCACTCGCCGAAACGGTTCCGGCATATGCCGCCCGGACAGGTCGGCAATCACCGCGCCCAGGTACAGCACACACTGCTCAGCGGTGGTGGAATCGTTAATGCCCGGCGACAGCGCCTTGATGGCGATATCCACCAGCTGCCGAATACCGAAAGCCGGATCCTGCTCGATGGTGCGATGGCGATTGATCACATAGCAACGCAACAAGGCCGCACAGCGCTCTTCGTCCCAGCCCGGCCCATGCAGGTACAGCAATGGCTGCCCCTGGACCACAAACTCGCCCACCGCCACACGCATGGTAACGACCTGCCCCTGGGCATCGGCTTCCTTGACCAGGCCGTTCAGGTACACCTGCTGCACAAACCCGGTGAGCGGCGCTGCCAGCGTGTGGCCGGCCGGTTGACGGCCTGAGCTACCGCCATCTTCCCCCGGCGTCACCGCCCCGGCCCGCAACGCCGCCGGGTTCTCGGCGACACGCCCGAATGCCTGATCGTAGCGCTGGGCGATCGCCGCCTGCGTATCTTCGGTAATTTTCGCCACCACCTGGGACACCTGGATCGAACTGGCAATGTGGTGAATAAAATAGATCAACAGCGCCAGGCCCACGAAAGCCCCCAGCAACGCCACCATCACGGCAATGCCATGCCCCAGCAGCAGGGAACCGGCGGGCAGGCTACGCAGCACCAACAGGCAATAGGCGAACACACCGACAATCACGGCCAACGTCAATTGATTGATTCGATCGGCCATGTAATCGCGCAGCAGGCGGGGGGAATACTGGCTGGCCGCCTGGGCCAGCACCAGCATGGTAATGGAGAAGGTCACCCCGGCCACGGTAATCATGGAACCGGCGATGGTGGTCAGCACCGCGCTGGCGCCTTCCGGATTCACCGCGAGCAGGTAAGCCCACCAGTGTTGTTCGGCATCCGGCAACTCACCGGGGATGGCGGTGATGATAAAGGCCAGCAGCGATGCACCGACCAAAAAACAGGCCGGCAGCAACCACATGCTGGAACGTAACTGGGTATACCACTGCTGAAACCGCGCCAGCACCATGGCTCGCCCTCGCATCCTTGCCCGGGCGGATTACCCGAGTGCACCACGTCCATGAACGCCCCCGGGCAGATGCACCGGGGAATCAGTCTTCCAGTGACAGTGTGTCCATCCCCGGCAGTGGCGGCAAATCTTTCCGGGTGGCATTGGCGAAGCGCGGCTTTTCCAGCTGGACCTTCAACCCCTGCAGGGTTTCCAGCGGCGCCTTGGTCGCTACCAGGTTCGCCAGCCACACCGGCACGCTGCCGCCCGGATCCACAAAGGTTTCGAACTGCACCCGCACCCAGCCATCGTCCATGGGAGTAATGATGAACTGGTTATCCAGCGCGGGAATACGTACAAAACCATCCTGCTTTCCCAGCACATTGTCGGCGTTCACGCTGTGCAGGGTGATCGAGCCGGAGTCTTCGTTCTGGCTCAGTGTATTGGCCAGCACCACGTCCCGGTCCGATACCGGCCAGATACCGTGAAAGCGCATGTGAATTTCTTCACGGTCTTCCACCGACAGCCGCTTGGCCCCCTGGTTCTGGAAGATCCATTCCGGGAAGGTGTCCACGGCGGTAATCACCGCCAGCACCGAGGTGGCGGATGCCTTCACTTCGACAATGCCCTTGAAGGCTTTCACCGGGCTATTGGAAACATCCCGCACATACGTGGTCACATCTCCCCGGGCCTCACCCTCATGGTTGGTTTTCCAGTTTGCCGCCCAGGCCGGGTTCACCAGCACCAGAGGGGCCAACAACAACGCCACAAACATCGCTCGCAAAGGTCTTCTCCTTACTCTTCTCTTCAACAGGAATACATCATCCAAAACGCTGGCCGCAGTATGCTGCCCGCGCACAGG
Source organism: Alcanivorax sp. DG881 (assembly GCF_000155615.1). Taxonomy (GTDB): domain Bacteria; phylum Pseudomonadota; class Gammaproteobacteria; order Pseudomonadales; family Alcanivoracaceae; genus Alcanivorax. Next base: position 1,542,259 of record NZ_DS989915.1, read on the forward strand.
GAAGCAACCGCCGGCCGGGGTATTGGCCCCAATTACCGGCGCTGCCGAGGGCAGTTCAAGACTGATGTTTTTCTCACTCAGGCTGATGGCTCTGCGGCACGTCCATCCCTTTCAGTCCCGGGTAACGCTTCACCGCCTGCTCCAGCGTGGCCTTCTGGTAGGAGTCACTGCTGGCCATCTCGCGTAGCCCCTGCAGGGTTTCCTGGGGCGCCTTGTGGGAAATCACGTTTGCCACCGAAGACACATTGCCACCCGGATCGATAAAGGTTTCGAATTCGATGCGAGTCCAGCCATTATCCAGCGGCGTCAGCACGAACTGATCTTCCAGCGCAGCAACGCGCACATACCCTTCGTGCTCCGGCTCGCCATCCACGGCCTGGGAGGCCAGGGTAATAGCACCGGTTTCCTTGTTCTGGGTGGCCTGAGTCTTGATCAGCGCATCACGGTCCTTGGCCGGCCAGATGCCCTTGAAACGGATATAGGCCTGATCGTTATCGCGTAACTCCAGTGACTGACACTGATACAACCAGTCCGCGCAGGCACTGCTATCCGCCATCACCGCCAGCACGCTCAACACCGGCGCCTGTACCTCAGTAACCCCCCGGAAGGCTTTCACCGGGCTGTCTGCCATGGCTTTCTCGTAGGTGCTGATATCAGTCCGCGCCTCACCTTCATTCACGGTCTCCCAATCCGCCGCCATGGAACCGGCGGATAACATCAAGGTCACGGCCAATGCTGATACGCGTACCGGGCGGGTCCATCCTGTCACTTTGCTCATGGTCTCTCCTTGTTGCCCTGAGGCTGCTTTACCGTTGCATCATCATGAAATCGCAACACTTTCTTATCACGCTGCTTATTACGACCATGGAACAGCACTGGTATCTCCCCACGCGATGGCTATATCATGCTTTTTTTACAACTTACGACAGGCAGTGCTGGTCACGTGAAATCGCTTCTGCTTGGCGCCATCTGGCTGTACCAGAAGGTGCTGAGCCCCTGGATAGGCAATCAATGCCGCTTCTACCCCACCTGCTCGGAATATGCCCGGCAGGCGGTAGTTGCCCATGGCAGCCTGCGCGGCAGCGCACTGGCGGCGAAGCGACTGTGCAAGTGTCACCCCTGGCACCCGGGCGGTTTTGACTACGTGCCCGGCACCGAGCCTGACCCGGAAGCGCACCAATGCACATCGCCATGCGGTGACAACAGCGGGGGGACATCACCATGATCCCCGCCATGCTGAACCGCTACCATCGCGGCCTGTCACTGTCTCTAGTACTCGGCCTGTTCTGTGCCCAGCTGCTGCTGGCATGGCACGCCCCGGCCCACATTGACGCCGGCCAACACAGCCCCACCACGGAGCTGCTGGCTTCCGCTGATTGTCAGGTGTGTACCCACGGCCATGGCATGCTGGCGCTGCCCAGCGTCTACAGTGCACCAGTCGCGAAACGCACCGAACCCGTTCCGCTCGCGCCCGCCACCGCCGTGGTGCACCGCAGCAAGCGCAATCCCTACCCGCCCCGCGGCCCCCCTGTTTCTGCCTGATTCCCGTTACTGATCCCTGATCATACTGGCGCATCGCCTTTTGCCCCTCTCCTTGAGAGCCGGGCCTGTTGCGCCTGCCTGCGATCAGCAACAAACGTGTTTCCGGCACGAGTCCGGCCAGCCGCTTTCTTTTCGGCTGCGCCCTTTTACTCGCGCCCTCATTCATGCCCTGCATGAACGCTAGAGACAGAGGTAGTTATGATATTTCGACGCCAGACCCTGACCGGGTGCGTCGCCGTGGCCCTGTTGGCGCCCACGGCAGTATTGGCCGACTCCGCAAACGAAAGCGGAACCCAGGAAAACGTTCACGAGCTGAAGCAAGTGGACGTGTCCGCCCTGCCGCTGGGCAGTAACAGCCCCAGCACGCCCTATTCGGTGATGGATCAGCAAACCCTCACCCAGAAGAGCCAGAATACCCTTGGGGAAACCCTGAAAGACCAACCCGGTGTCCACAGTGACACCTTTGGCGGCGGCGCCAGCCGGCCAGTCATTCGTGGCCTGGGCGGCCCACGCGTGGGGGTCCTCAATGATGGCTCCCAGGTACTGGATGCTTCCAGTATTTCCCCGGATCACGCGGTCACGGTGGATCCCCTGCTGGCGCGCCAGATCGAAGTCCTGCGCGGCCCGTCCACCCTACTCTATGGCAGCGGTGCCAGCGGCGGTGTGGTGAACGTGCTCGACACCCGCATCCCCACCCAGCGCCCCCGCGAAGAGGTGGAAGGTTTCGTGGCGGCCCGGGCCAATACCGTGGCCGATGAGAACGCCACTGCCGCCGGCCTCACCTTCTCGGCCACCGACAATCTGGTGTTCCGGGTGGAAGGCAGTCGCCGTGACGCGGACGATTACGAAGTGAATGGCTTCGAAGAACTCACCGTGCCCGGCACCTATGCGGAAAGCGACAATGGCAGCATTGGCGCCTCCTGGATCGGTGATCAGGGCTACTTCGGCATGGCCTACAGCTATCGTCGCGACAACTATGGCCTGCCCGGCCACAGCCACGAATTCGAGGAGTGCGGGGCCAACGGCTCCAGCCTGGATTGCCCCACCGGCGGCCATAATCACGACCATGGCGAGATCGTCCCCTATGTGGATCTGGCCAGCCGCCGGGTGGATGCCCGTGGTGAATACCGCGACCCCTTCGCCGGGGTTACCGCTATTCGTTTCCGTGGCAATCACACCGATTATCGCCACCACGAAATTGAGGAAGGCACCATCGGCAGCACCTTCACCAACAGGGGCGGCGATGCGCGGCTGGAAGTGGAACACAAACCGCTGGGTAACTGGCGCGGCGTTGTGGGCCTGCAGTACACCAGCTTCGACTTCAGCTCACTGGGTGGCGAAGCCTTCGTACCGAAGACAGAAACCGAATCCTTTGCCGTCTTTGCAGTAGAGGAATATGTCTTCAGCGAGCAATGGTCCTTCGAACTGGGGGCCCGGCAGGAGCACCTCACTCAGACGCCAGACGATCGCAACGGCCAGGCCCTGGCCAAAGTCACCGCCGATAACGCGTCTTTCTCGGGCGCGGCCAACTGGCGTTTTGTACCCGGCTACGAGCTGGTGCTGTCCGTGGGTCACTCTGGTCGCGCGCCCAGCGCCCAGGAGCTCTATGCGGAAGGCGTTCACCTGGCCACCAACACCTACGAATGCGGCCTGCTCAGCGACTGTGGTGGCGGCCAGCGCGATCTGGATGACGAAGTCAGCCTCAACGCCAACCTGAACCTGCGCAAGACCCAGGGCGACTGGCTGTTTGATCTAGGCATCTTCGAAAACCGCATCAACAACTACATCTATGCCCGCACCCTCGATCAGATCGAAGACTTCCGCCTGATCAAGTACAGCCAGCGTGACGCCACCTTCACCGGTGCCGAAGCATCTCTGAGCTACTACGGTATCGACCCGGTGGGCATCACGGTCTTTGGTGATACGGTGCGCGCCACCTTCGATGATGGCGGCTACCTGCCCCGCATTCCCGCCAAACGGTTAGGGACACGCCTCAACAGCTACCTGGGCAACTTCGACGGAGAACTGGAGTTCTACCGCAGCTTTGCCCAGGACCAGATCGCGGGCTTTGAGGAGACCACCCCGTCCTACGACATGGTCAACGCGACCCTCAGCTACCGGCTACGTGGCGACCAGCGCTACACCTTCTATGTGCGCGGCAACAACCTGCTGGGCGAAGAGGTATTCAACCACTCTTCCTTCCTCGCCAGCACCGTGCCGGAGCCAGGTCGCAATGTCACCGTGGGTACCCGCATTGAATTTTGATAAGCCACAACGTTAACGGCATCTGTGCCGGCGCCTTTACTCCGCCGGACACAACAACATGAATATGGAGAACACCATGCAACGCATGATGAAAAACCTGAAACAAAACGCAGCCCTGCCCCTGTCCTTGCTTGCCGCCCTCACCATGGCCGGCTGTAACGAAACCGGCACCAGCTCGCTGGGCAGCAGTGAAGACGAACACGACCATGCCGAGAATGATCATCCCGGCCGCCTGGTTATTGCCGCTGATGACGACGGCACCCAACTGTATATGTACGACCTGGAGGCCGGCGCCCTGCTACCCGGCACCTTGTCTCTCGACCATGACGCCAGTGCGCTCTACACCAGCCCGGGCAAGCGCTTTGTGCTGGCCGTGCAGCGAGATGACAATCAGGTTCAGATCGTTGATGGCGGCCTCTACCTGCATGACGACCATGTGGACGAAGTGATCCCCTCCTTTGCGGGCACGCTCACAGGTCCGGCGCCCACCCACTTCCGGGTTCATGGTGAGCAGGCCGCTCTGTTCTATGACGGCGATGCCGCCAACGCCGTCATGGCCCAGGTGGAACTGCTCACTGATGAATCGCTGGAAACCGCCTCCAGCGTAGCCAGCCAGACCCTCGCCAGCGCCCATCATGGCGTGGCCGAACCCCGTGGTGATGTACTGCTGGCCACCTTCCGCACTGCCGCCTCCGGCCTCCCGGAAACCGTTGATGTCTACCACCAGCACGGCGATCACTATCACAAGGAAGACACCATCGTTCCGACCTGTCCGGACCTTCATGGCGCCGGCTCCAACGAAGACTACTCGGTGTTCGGCTGTAGTGATGGCATCCTGATCGTCCATCAGGACGGAGAGGATTTCACCGCCGAGAAGATCACCAACGCCACCCTTGGCCTGGCTGCCGGCGAGCGTATCGGCAGCTTCGACAGTCATCACGAGCTGAGCCACTTCGTGGGTTATGCCGGTGACAGCATCTATATCATCCACCCGGAAGACGGTGATGCCGAAGCACTGGACTGGACAGAAGGCGCAGCCGTGTCACTGGAAAGCCACCGCCTGGATCCCCACGGGGAGCATCTTGTGCTGCTGGATGATGCCGGGGACCTGCGTATTTTCGACACCGCTGACTGGAGTGAGCACGCCCACGTGGAAGATGCCATCGCACCGGGCAATACCCAAATGGTCGTGGCCGGCGAGCCCGCGCATGTCTTCCTTTCGGATACCGGCAACAACTCCATCGTTGTCGTGCATCTTGAAGAAGGCAGCCTGGAATCCCCACTCAGCCTGACCTTCCCGCCCGCAGCACTGGCCTGGGCCGGTCTTGATAGCGACCATGAAGAAGAACATAGCGACGAAGACGAGCACGATCATGACGACGATGGCCATGATCACGACCACTAAGCTCTGAACCACAGGAGGCTGCCTGCAGGCGATGCTCTTTGCATCCCCTGCAGGCGTTCCTGCCCCCCCTAACATCCCCTCAAACGCCCCCGGTCGCCGTCGTCCCCACTTTTCACTACAATCACTCTATTATTGCGTCGAGACTTCACATCCAGTGGGAGAACCCATGAAAAAAGTATTGTTTGCCGCTGCTTTGGCAATGCCCCTTTTCGCCAACGCCGGCGGTTTTGCCGGTATCGATTTCATCAGCAGCGACATCGAGCCGGATAACACCACCGCCAGCGCCAAACCCGAAGCCCTGCAATTCAAGTTCGGTAGCTGGATCAACCGCGACGAAACCCTCGGTGGCGAAGTACGCCTGGGCCTGGGCGTCGGTGAAGATGAATTGAGCAACAACGTAGACGTGGAAATCGACCGTTACTACGGCGCCTACTTCCGCGGCCAGTTCCCCAACACCATGCCCGTGCGCCCCTACGGCCTAATCGGTGCCACCTACATGGAAACCACCGAGAAAAATGCGTTCGGCGGCTCCGACGGGGAAAACTACAAAGACCTGTCTTTGGGCCTGGGTGTGGATTTCACCATCACCAAAACCCTGTTCATCAACCTGGAATACATGCGGCTGGTGGATCGCAGCGGTGATGAAGTGACCAACCTTGGGCTGGGCCTGAACGGCCGATTCTGATTAGGACACGCAGCACGCTGCAAGCATCATGCTGAACGCAAAACGCCCACCGGAAGGTGGGCGTTTTTTATTGTGGGGTTTGTCGGTGAGGCGGGGTAGGTTCTTAGATTAAGAGAAGGTGTCCACTAAAGCGGGGGAACTACACAGTCCGGCAACATGCGCTTGTTAAGCCTATATTTCACCGACTAGCTCGATCTCTTCTTTGCCGGTGCCATACTCTACAAATTCATAAAGCATAGCGATGAAATAATCTGGCTCTTCCTTCTTGCTGAATAGTTTTTTAAGGAAGCTAGGTTGCTGTGTATTTGTTTCAATGTACTTGGAAATACACTCAAGATCTTGTGAGGACAGAATGAGAACTTCTGCTTCGAACTCTTCCTTACTTGGATCAACTGGTATCCATTCGCGAATATCTTCGTTTATAAGCTTATCTTCGTCGAATTTTACGAAGTAATGATCCCCAACACCAACCTCTTCAGGGACTCGGTATAGTTCAGAGTTTTGTTTTCCGAATACGTATTTCCATACGCAGTCATCATCACAAGTGACTAATCTTCCCATACTCTCTCCTAGGGCTTAACGCCCGGCGCAGCAGACTGATCTGCTACCACTTTCGTGGACACTTTTAGACACACGCCCGCACATAGCTTGCCGGACTTTGGTACCCAATCCCAGAGTGAAGCCGCTCCCGATTATAGAACTCGATAAACTCAACAATCCCGGCAACCGCTTCAATATCATTTTCAAACTTACGCAGATGAACCAATTCAGTCTTTAGCGTATGGAAGAACGACTCCACCATCGCATTATCCAGGGGCGCTGCCTTTCGGCTCATGCTCCTGCGCAATCCCGCAGCAGCCACCAGATCTCGATATTTATGAGCGGCATATTCAATGCCCTGATCCGAGTGAAAAACACAACCCAAGCGAGGCTGCTCACGTGACAGCGCCATTCTTAACGCACTCTTGGTCAGCTCGCTGTTTCGCTTACGGCTGAATGACCAGCCCACAACCCTGCGGCTATACAGATCCACGACTACCGCGTGATAAAGCCAACCCGAGCCCGTTCGGATATAGGTAAAGTCTCCGGCCCAGTGCTTGCCCTCACAGTCAGCAGATTCCTCCGCCCCCAGCACATTCCCTGCTGAACTATAGAACTCATGTCTTCCCGGATTCCAGACGTACAACCCTTTGCTGGAAGCATGGATCCCGGCTTCTTTCATCAACCGCGATACCCGACGGACACTGCAGGTGAAGCCATTGTTGCGGAGTTGCTGGTGAAGTCGTCTAGCGCCATAGGCTCGCCGAAATCCCTGATGCAGCTCGACCATGGCCTCTTTCAGCCTTCCATCATACTGACTTCGCTCACTCTCAGACCGTGAACGCCAGGCATAATAGCCACTCCTCGACACGCCAAGAAGCTGATATAAACGACGCACATCCCGTCTCAACCAGCTCGTAGAGCCTTACTTTTTCCGCTGGAAGAACCGCTCGGCCTTTTTTAGTAAATCGATCTCATCGTTTCGGTTCTCAAGCTCTCGCTCGAGCTTTTTGATGCGCTTTTCAGCTGCCGCGAGCTTCTCCTCTGCTTCCTTCGCAGGGTCCGCTCTGCTGGCGCGACGTTTCGGGGATGGCGATGACGATTTCATGTGCTTGTTCTCCCTGAGCTCCCCTCGCCGGTGCTCCATTTGCCAGCGATAAAGCATGACCGGGTGGATACCCAGAGACTCTGCCACATCCTTGGGCCTAACGTCAGGGTGATTCGCCAATTTAACGGCTTGGATTTTATAAGCCAGGGTATAACGGTCGTAATTTCTCTTTCTTGTGTGCCCCACACTGCACCTCTCTTATGAACAGAAAACTCTGTCCACAAAAGTGGTTACAGATCAGCGGAGCGTAGCGACATCCGCGTGCTTTGACTTGTTAGCTTTTTATTCATTTTCAACACTTGAATCAGCAATCCTGTGAGAAAATCCAGGATAAGATTTGTCGAGGTCATCCAATATAGCATTAACCAATAGGCAAGCATCTGAAATTGTATCGGGCAGACTTTGTTGCTTCGGATAGCGATGGAGCCTGTGAAGTGGGTTTCCGCATGTTTCGAAGCAGGATTCTCGAACCGCCCCCCATGTTCCATGTGAGTACCCAGAAGTCCATGAATAGTGCGCGTCATAGGCATCTTTAACGCCTGCTTTTTCACTAATTTTCCTGAGATCCAAGCCACTCCAGCTCCCTAGCTCGATGTTTAGAAACTCTTCCCAAAGGTCTTCGCCGGCTATCGCCTCAATGGTGCTCTGGTTAATGTGTTTGGGCGGGTCCATTAGCTCATCAAATCGCAAGGCGTTTAATTTCGCTTGCCCCGCCCCATAAGCACGCCATTTCTTCCATAATTCAGTATCATCTTTATGCAACAAATACCTCAGTGAAATATGAGCTTCTAGGATTGTTCTGAGGCCAAGCCTTCCCAGAATACCGGTTCCAATACCTATACCTAGCATTTCGTCGAGGACTTTTACTACATAAAGTGCTATACCAAATACAGCATCGTGCGTCGCATCAATAGCGGTTGTAGAGTGTGTATCAGACCAGTGTGATTCGATTTCATGAAGAAGCGACGTTATATCAGTTCGAGAGACAGAAGGTACTTCCTCAATTGTTGATTCTTTTTCCTCCATAAGGGCTAAACAAGGCGAGTTTCTCCACGCTTCGTCCCAGAAAGCGTTTGGCCACGCCAAGTCTTTCTCTACCAGTGGATTTTCAGCCATTTCGGAGGCTCGAATGGATGGTCGTATTTTTCTTAGATCACCTTCATACGGATAGCCAAACCATTCCTCTGCCATTTCCCGTGGCACATGAAATTTCCCTGAAATCACCTGTGCCATTAATTTTAGCCAGCGACAGTCCGTAGCTTCTTGAGACTGATGCGGCAGATTGAAACCCACAGCATCCATCAAAATAGATATGTCGGGCTCTTCTTTAGGTAATAAATTAACCCATGTTTCCCTTGCAGGTAAGTTATCAAATAGAAGTAAAACCACTAGCGCTGATGCGGTGGTTTTATTTTCTAAGATAACCCCTATGAATTGCTCTCTTAGCGTATCAGGAAGTTTTGAAATTCCAGTTAAGGAAATATCTGAAAACTGATCTTTTTCGTCATGCTCACCGATGAATGAAAGTATTCTTCGGAATTCCTCAATAGCGTAATCTTGGCCATCAATCACTCGGATGATGGCAGCCCAAATCATTTCGGGGAGTCTCTCATTAGACCAAGACGAAAAAGTGACCTTATCAGCCACTACAGCAAAACCCGACTGTAGCTGTTTCCCAACTTTTTTGTGATCTTGCAGAGAAGTCCTATTTTTACCACTACGTGACTTCTTTCTCTTATTTTTACTTTTTGGCATTCAATTTCAATCCATGCTGAAGTGCGACTCGGAAAGCTAACGCCCGCCTCAGCCGCCGAAGGTCGGCTTGCAGGCCCTTGTTATGTTTCCGAAATTCGACTAACAATCCATACGACAAAAGCAAGAGCTGCAGCAGCCATTAGTGGAAGCATTACTCTATCTGAGCTCCATGGCTTTTTTTCCTTTTTCGCTTCTTCAGTGGCTCTATAGAATTCATCAACGCTTATTGGGCATGAAATCTCGTGCGAGTCATCCTCCATAAACCTATAAGCGTCCTCGAACTGCTCATCCAGACAAACCCATACGGTATAAGCATCTGAAACCACCACTCCCGGGGCTAGGCCAGTGTGTTCTCCACCGATATAGATGGGAACCCCATTCGACTCCAGCAAGAATTTAGCATTCCAAGCTTCTGTTCTATCAATGGTGCTGAACAGCTTTCGCATTCACACCCTCCCCAAAAACATAACGCCCTGTTAAGGGGTGAGCAACGCAATACAAAAGCCGCCGCATACCACCTTAATCACTTAAATCAACGCATAGTGAAAATGCCACGCGTTGCGAATCCCTCTTGAACAGTTTGTTATGCCTTGCCCCACTCGGTTCGAAGGACTGCCAAAACCACTGTATCCCACCACTGTTCTTTGAAAAAACGATGCTCTCTAAAATGTGCTTCTTGGCGCATACCCAGAGACTTACAGAGCTTAATAGCTGGCAAGTTTTTACTGATTGTCTCCGCATAAATGCGGCGAACTCCCAACTCCGAGAAACCAAAATCTGCCAGAGCCAAGGCGGCTTCATGACTTAACTTATTACCTTGAGAGATTCTGGAAAATGCACACCCCATCGAAGCCTGCTGATTGTCCTCTAGGCGTAAACAAACAGTCCCAACGAACTCACCTGACACCTTACATTCGACAGCTAATTGGTATGATTTTCTTGGCTTCTCAGAAGCCTGAGCGATAAACAAGCTTGTTAACTCTCGATATTTATTAGGGTCACAATCGCTTTCGTCATAGAAACGCTGATATTTAGCATCCTGAGACATAGCAACAAAAGCATCTTCATCGTTCGGAGTCATGTCCCTAATAATCAGACGCTTAGTCTCGATTTTAAACATCGAAAGTTCCTTTTTCTTTGTGAAGCATAACGCCGCGAACACGCGCTTGTCGCGTGCTTTGCCTTGTTAATCACTTGTAAATCCCTGCTTCAGTTAGCTTACGCAACATTGTCGAAATCATACCAACGTAGACCGCAAGCATGCCGATCCCAAAAACATACCAGGTTCCCTTGTACAAGAAAGGGCTAGGGGAGAATCCCGCCCACTTTCTGTAAGCAACGTCGGAAAGCGCATAAGCAAACAAAATCAGGACAAACTTCCCCGTTAGCACTAAAGCAGCCTTCTTTCGGGATATACGTCTATCAATTGCGCGTTTCCGTGTAGTTACCTCTGCTCCTGAAATAAGGAAAAAAACAAGTATAAAGGCTATCCAGTCGATCATTCGATTCCCAAAGTATTAACGCCCGGCGCAGCGGGCAAATTGGAGCGAGGAACGAGCGGAAATTTGATCCGCCTGCCGCCGCTTGTTAAATTTTGACTTGCACATACCACTGGCTTCCTTTTGGCTCGACAAAATAATGATATGACACTTCTAGGGGTTTGATTGGAGAGTATATTAAAGAGGCAATTGATGCAGTTAGACTTTCTAGCGGCGTAAACACTGGAACGCCAAAGTCACCCTGCCGAATACTGTGCTCAACTAAAACACGCTCGCCATCCTTAGTCATGTAGCCTTTAGCATGCACAAGCAGATGCAAACCTCTTGCCACTGGATAACCGGCCAAATAAATAACCAACGCTACGAATACGCAGACTTTCCGTTTCTTCACATACTTTCCTGAAAATTTAACGCCCGCCTCAGCCGCCGAAGGTCGGCTTGCAGGCACTTGTTAAGTTATTCTGAACTTGCATACCAGTGATGATAAAAGTCTTCTTGGGTTACTTCTGCCAAAGAAGGAGGAACTATCAGCGTATGCTCATTATTGAAAGACAGCACCAAACAGCCTCTTTGATAATCGAATGACTTCAGCCGTACATGGTCAAGGGGACTCAAAGCCTCACTCCACTCCTCGAATTCGCTAGTATCTCCGGGATACTCGTCGGATCGCATAACCGCTCCGGATAAGTTATTGAGGATCCATGGAGGATCGATCCAAATATATTGCCCCTTCTCCGAAAACCTTAATTTAATCGAATTGCACGCCAGCGTTCGTTCGCAATCACGACCAACAAAGGCATTTATAATCTTTATATCTTCGTCGTGATCCATAGATAGATCTCAAACTTAACAGCGTATTCAGTCGAACGATTCGACCTATCTTTTTTCGACATAATTCTGTATCGGGCAGCGCCTTTCTTAGCTACAAAACCCAGCACAGACAATGACCTGGAGATAATTTGAGAACCGTTCGCAGCCGAAAAAACTCGAATGAGCGGCCTATTTCCCGTATTTCCCAGCATTCCCCTTTCCCTGAAAATCACTTTATATCAACCGTTTAGCTTTTTCTGTAAGCCATATCCTACAAGCAAGGCACCCCCGTCCGGTGAGCACGAACCAAGGACAGGCTGAGCAGACACAAAAAAGCCCGGGGACTTGCGTCGCCCGGGCTTGAGGGGTGTAACCCTGGTTATCGCTCTCCCTTAGCGATCTTCGTACCGTTGGTGCTTGAAGAAGATGCCGGTGTCACCGAACTGGGACAGGGTGAACGGGGACGCCATGACCAGCTCACCGACTTTGGTGGCGCTGTTGCGGCGTTCACGGGCGTAGCGTGCGGTGACCCAAGGCCAGATGGACGTTTTGATGGACTTGGAGGTCGCGTAAACGTCATACACCTTGGTGCCGGGGTTCAGGGCGGTCAGGTCGTCACGGAAATCGTGGGGCGCGGTGCTGATAGTGTTCTTCAAATCACCGTTGGGCACGAAGTAAACCTGAGACGGGGTGTTGGCATTACTCACCGGGGAACCGTCCTGGTTCACCTTGGCCATGTCACTCATGACTACCAGCGTCGGCTTTCTGGACACCAGCGAGAACAGCGTCGTTGTGCCGAGGGTTTCGTTCACTTCCGGCTGGACATAGTTGGACAGTTCGTTGGCAAAGATATTGTGGTTATCGCCCTGCCCGCTAAGGGTATAGAGCGCGGACACGTTTTCAGAACGCTTGCCGTCCACCATCAGTTTCAGCGCCAGCCCCGGCGCAAAGCCACGGTCCGACGGATCGCCAGTTACCGACAAGCGCAGCAGGCCGTGATCTGCCCCCTGGAACAGGCCGGTATAGCCATGGCCTGCCGTCGGCACGAACTGCACCTTGGCCAGCGCACCGCGAGGGTGAATCGGCTTGCTGTAGCCTGGCGGGGTCACGTCGGTGGCATCCTGCACTTTCTTCCACAGAACGGAGTCGATCAGGCCACCAATATCGATGGGTTCGATGGCCGGCACTTCACCGTCTTCGTAGCTGGTACGCAGGGCGCCGTTGACCCACAGGTGGTCCTGTTTCGCCTGGGCAGACCAGGACTGATAGTCCTCGGGAATTTTCAGGCCCCAGGGTTTGAAGGCGTTATCCATGCCCACTAGGCTGCTCGCCAGGTTCGGGTAGTGGCGACGGATGATGTCGACCATGGTGTTCTCTTCTACCCAGTCGATCCCTTCAGCGGTGTAGACCTCGTCGGTGTAATCGGTGGTGAAGAAGCGGTCGGTCATCAGACGGCGTGACGCATTGAGGATAAAGATCTGGAAAGACGTTTCGCCGAAGCCGAAGCCTTCCGGACGCGTCTCTTCTGCCAGCTGGCCCACCAGGGTATCGATCATTTCGATATCGTTGTTGTACAGCGACTTCAGGTCAGCCACCAGCTGCGGATCACTGGATAACTGCTCGAAGCTGGTAAGCGGCTTGAGGCCGATCTGGCGACGGAACTCGTTGTAACGGGGCACGCCACGCTCACGGTCACGCAGCACGTCGATGGCCGCCATATCAATGTCGCCGATCAGCGGCATGGACAGGTTACGCAGGAAGTCCGGGTAGTTGTTCAGTGTCAGCGCACCCGGGTGGGTGATACCGAAGGAATACCACAGGCGATCCTGACCCACATCGGTGAGCAGATCTTCCGCATCACCGTTACGAGTGTCCTGCAGCAAAATTTCTTCGTCCACCACGTTGGAGCCGATGTCGTAGACCTTGATCTCGTCACGCAGCAACGGGTGCATGCGATACACGGAAACAAACTCTTCGGTGAGGGTGTAGGGCACGCCGTAGTTGTTCGGGGTGCGCGAGCCCACCAGGCCGGCCAGGGCGTGTTCGATAGAGCTGGTATCGCCCTGCCCCAGATCGTTATCGATGCCGAGCAGGTTGAAGATACCGCCCAGTTCACCCAGATTGTTGTTCAACTCGTCCAGGTCATCCTGGAATTTGTCGCGCTTGTCACGGTCACCGCCCAGGCCCCACCAGTTGGCGTACATGGCACGCTCGAGCACCGGGTTGGCGAGAATCGCCGGGGTCCATTCCACGGTGTGGATTTTGGCCATCAAGGCAGCGTTAATCAGCCGGGCATGGTCGTAGAGCCACTGATCGGAAGCACCGGGGTTGTTCGCCTTGAGCATATCCGCAATGGCGTTGTGCTCTTGCGTAAACAGGTGGTGCAGCATACTCAGGCCCACCCACCAGTTTTCATTGAAACCGGTAACGGGTTTGCCACTGAGGAAGTCTGTTGGCAAACGGCCATTGCTGTCGACTTTCAGCTTACCGTCCACAAAGGAACGCACTTCGTCGTTGGTTTCCTTGTCACTGCCATACAGCTGCGAGCCATCCCACCAGTGGGTGTTGATGTTCTCGTAGGTCACCAGGGATTCATCGCCGCTGACGTCCGGGTCCGGGCGGGTACGCTGCACGGACATGGTGCCGGAGCCCAGCACGTCGCCAGCCGGCAGCGGAAATTCGATCGGGTTGGCGTCGGTACGCGGGCCATGATCGAACCAGTCATGGACCATGAACTGGATCCAGGAGGTGGCGATGAAGTTCAGGGTGGTGGCGGGTTTGAAATCGCCGCCCCGGGACATGATCAGGTTACTGACTTCCCGCGGGTTCGGGGTCAGCAGATTGCCGCTTTCCGATTCCGCAAAAGACGAGGCCGGATCCACGTTACGGCCAAAGTTCACATTGGCGGAGCCTTCCGCCGGATTATCCAGGATATTACAGGTACCGTCTTCGGTACGGGCCACATGGCTGCGCTCATCGCAGACGATACTGGCGTTTTTTTCACCCCAGCTTTCCATGTCGAACATATTGTTTTCGAGCAGATCTTCCCGTTGACCGGCAAGAACCAGCAGGGCGCCCATTACGCCAAGTGAACCGAACTTGGTCAGGGCTGGCCAGGTAACCCAGGGGGACATAGCCATGATAAACCTCCGTCGTTTTTATTCTCGGGGTATGTCTGATGACAACGACGGCACTCTAGCAATGGGGTCACCCCCTCCACCCCCTCCCCCGGGAGGGGGTGGAGGGGGAAAACGAAAAAGCGCGAACGGGTTCAAGGTTTGGAATGGCAGCTACGAGCTATGAGCTTCGAGCTACGAGGCGCGGGATTGGGTTTGCTTCATCTCGAAAGCCGTGCCCGCGATCATGCGTACGTGCGCGGGCACGGCGCTCAAAAAAAATGGGCATTCCTCGCGCCTCGTAGCTCGAAGCTTGTGTTTATCTAGGCGTGGCGCGCAGCACAGCTTCGGTACGATTGGAGACACCCAGCTTGCTGTAGATGTTTTTCAGATGCCATTTGGTGGTGGTGACAGAAACGCCAGTGCATTCACTGATCTGGGCATTGCTCATGCCGCTTTGCAGCAACTCGAAAATTTCGTTTTCCTTGGGGGTAAGGACGGAATCCGGATCCACTTCCAGGGGATCACTGGCCGGGGTGGCGTTGAATACCGCCGGAAACAGCCCGGTATAGAAATCCGGCAACAGCAACTGCCCTGCCGACCACAACCGATTCATCAACCCCGCCAGGCCTGGTGCTTCATCAAACACGGAGCGATTGATATTGAGCAGTCCATAGCGGGTGATCAACGCATCCACCTTGCGGCTTTGTTCGGTGGCCGTGGCGGCTTTTGAGGTAAGCACCAGCAGGTTGGCCTCGATGATGGAAGCCCGGGTCTTGATGCCCGCCCCTTTCACCACCGCCAACAACCGGCGCAACAGTGTTTCTGCCTCCGCATTACGGCCATGAGCCATCAGCCAGTACACTGCGGCCAGCCCGCGCCGCTCCCAACTCTGGCTATACATGGACGCCTCACCCTCGAGGTTTTCTTCCACCCAGGCCGCCAACTCAAAACGGTCCACTACCACATCCAGCCGCTGCCAGTTGCCGGTGAGTAACGCCTGGCGCGTCATCTCCAGCACTGCCATGCTGACAAAACGTTCGTAATTCCCCAGCTGCAAAATGCCCAACAGTTTTTCCAGCATCCGCTCGGCGCTTTTCTGCTTTCCCTGCAGATGCTGCAGCCGTGACAGGGTGAGATAAACGGTGGATATCACTTCTGTCGCGGAAGCAGACGAGACCATGGGCAGCAGGTCTTCACATACCTGCTGCGCTTCTTCCAGGCGATTCTGGTCGTATAACACCACCACCATGCCGGTGGCCCATAGCGACCAGGTGGGGCAATCCCTGCGGGTGTTGTTAAAGTTCTCGACGATGAAGGCCACCGCTTCACCAATGTGGCCAAGCTGCTGGTTGGCCAACGCAGTGATCAAGCCGGCATAACCCGCCGTAAAACGCTGCCCCAGCCGCAACAACACGTCCCGGGCCTGGGAGGAAAAGGCCAGCGCGGACTCCAGGCGACCATGCTGCAAGTGGTAATAAGCCACCATGGCCAGCGAGAAGGCACGGATATCCCGGTGGCCGCTGCTTTCCATAAGCAACGAAAGATTAGCCCCTTCCATGAAGTCGGTATCGTGCTGGAATAACTGCAAATGCAGCTCCAGAAAATCCACCGTCTGACTGTGATGGTATCGAGCCTCCTTGCCGGAAAAGTCCTGCTCCTTGAGAGCATCAAGATAATAACGGGCACGAAAGAATCGCCGTGACAGGGTCAGCGTGCTGATCAGGGGAGCCGCCAGCTCAAGTCGCCCCAGTATGGTTTCATCGTCCAGGGTTTCCGCCCATTCAAGAATGTGGCTGGAATACCCTTCCTGCAGCCAGAACTCGAAACTTTTTTCCAGGCAGTTACCGAACAGCGCAGCATCACCGGTGCGCCAGGCATGCCAGACGGCCTGTTCGAAATTGCCGGTCTTGATGAAGTAACGGGTCGCCCGCCGGTGAATCGGCACAATGCAGTCGGGCATCTCGATTTTCAGCCGGGCCTGAAGAAAATCCCGCAACAAGGCGTGGTAGCGATAGCTGGCCGGCTTGCCTGGCACCGGCACCAGAAAAAGCTCCCGGCTGGTGAGTTCATCAATCAACCGTGCGGACTGGCGGGTTTGCAGAATTTCATCGCCAAGCTCGGCGTTGACGGTGTCCAGCAGGGCACTTTGCATGAACAAGGTGCGCGCAGAGTCCGGCAGCCCCTTGAGCACCGCATGCCCAAAATAATCCATGATTTCCGGCTGGCTGGCGTTAAAGTCCTGCAGGGTTTGCATGCCCGACCGAATCCCTGCCAGCAGGGCAATTTTCACCCCGGCCACCCAGCCTTCGGTAATCGCCATCAGGTGATCCAGTGCCTGCTCTTCCAGGGCCTCACCGCCCAGCCGCTGATTCAGTTCGCTCACCTCGCTGCGCCGCACTTTCAGGTCAACAGCACTGATCTCCAGCACCTTGTCGTCCAGCCGCAGCCGGCTGACGTCAAACAATGGCTGGGTGCGGCTGGCAATAATCAGGTGCACATTATCGGGCGGGTCTGCCAGCAAGGTAGCGATCACACTGAGCGTTTCTTCACTCTGGATATGCTGAAAGTCGTCGAACACGATAAACAACGGCAATGCCACTTGCTGCAGGGCGTCATACAGTGAGTCGGCAATGGACGACGGCGGCAGCTCGGACACGTCGAACGGCATAAACCAGGAGGTATCAAACGCCGGCACCGCGGCCCGGGTCTTCTCGGCGAAACGGCGCAAGAACCGCACCGGGTCATCATCGGCGCGCTGTAATCCCATCTGCACCACATGGCGCTCGCCGGGCTGCGCCTGCCACTGGTTCAACAAGGTGGACTTGCCGGCACCAGCCGGGGCCAGTAACAAGGTTAACGGCACCCGGTTCGACTGGTTCAGAAGGGTGACAAGGTCTGCACGATAAAACCGGCCACTCAGGGGCCGGGGCGTCTCCGAGCTGGGCATAGCAATCGCTTCCTGGCGTCTTTTTATTATTTTTCAGTGAGTTAGTGCATTCCCGCACGCACTCTGGGTGTTTCTTTAATAGGCAATTTAGCGGATAGCGGCACGGTATACACGTACCGGGTTCGCATTTCACTTGGACTGCCGTGCAATATTTTAGCCTCGTAGTGACGACAATAAGCAGCCTGACGCCCGGTGCCGGACAACTGAAACCGGGCTTCACCACGAAGCACTGGATCAGGGGCTGGCGCCCTTCGCGCTGGAACCATCGCGCCCACAAAAAGCGGAGTGAGCCCCGTCTACCAACAAACACAAAAAAGCCCTCTTCCCGACCAAGGGAAGAGGGCTTTCGTGTTATCACCCGCGATAACGGTAGTCGTCACGGGAATACGTTCTTTTCCGTGCTGCGTGAAGCGTGTCGCGTGCAGCGTCTCCTAATCAAGGAATCGGCAGGTAACCACCATCCACTTCCTTGGTCACAATCGCCACCGCGTTGTGGGCGTGCAGGCTTTCCAGGTGGTTCACACGCAACCAGAAATCCTTGTAGCAGGACTGTGGGTCCAGTGCGGTTTTCAGGCGGCGGGCCGCATCTTCGCAGAACATCAGGTTTTGCCCGTTCAACAGCGCAAATTCCTGCTCGTCTACCCGTTTTACCGCGGTTTGTACCGGGGTTTTCAGGGCGCCTTCGATGGAATCGATCAGCGCCGTGATCGGGAAGGCGTCGCCTTCTGTGTGATCCAGCAGCACGCGCACCTGGGCGATGGAACGCTGGCTGTGCGGAGTGGCCAGCACGCCCTCTTCCGTGCCCAGCCATTCAAACACTGCGTCCGCATCCACTTTGCCTTCGGCGAAGTCCTTGCGGAACTGCTCCTGAATCAGCTGGCGGGACAACGCGGCCGAGCAGGGGCAGGTGGACGAGTACGGCACTTCCACCGACAGCTCAATACGCATGCCGTCTTCACACAGGGTGCCCTTGATGCTGACCGGGTAGCTCTTCCAGCCGGAATAGCTGCTCTTCAGTGCCGCACGGCGCATGGAATATTCAAAGTCGAGCTGCACGAAGCCACGGGTACTGAGGCCTTCATGGGTCTGCAGGAAGTTACGCAGCAGTTGCTCGATGGAGCCGGCACTGACCGAGTGATCACCAAAGGTTTCTTCCAGCATCAGGAACAGGCGCGACATGTGAATGCCCTTGGCATCCGCATTGGCCAGGTTCACATAGGCCTGGATAGAGGTGCTCACCGGGCGCTCGCCAGCCAGGGTATCGCTGACGCGGGCTGGCAAGTGGATCTCACTCATGCCCACCCAATCCAGGGTCGTGTGGATATGATCCACCATGGAGTTGGACGCCACATCCGGCATCTGTTTGGTGCTACCGGCACCGTTGTCACGAGTCATGGGATTCTCCATAGGGGCACTGAAAACAGCCAGGATAAGGCTGCCCAGGTGAACGAAACGGTAATCCGTTCGTCATCGCCCGCTCATACAAGGGGGGCAAGTCTAGCAGAAACTGTCCCGCAAATTGACCATTTACGGGCGCAGGTTTCGCTATAACCGCAACAGAAAGGGGCTATCAGGCAGAAAAGCCCGAATCTTCGTCGCTTCCGACCAATTCCAGGAAGCGGGGCAGCTCGCGCAGGGGCTCGAACATTTCTTCGCTGCGGGCGTGGCGGCGCAGGGTCTCCGAGGTCTGGATGGCGGCCGCCAGGTCGGTCAGGGCGTTCTCGATTTCCCCCAGCCCGGACCAGGCGCAGGCACGCTGGTACAGGGCATGCGAGTTCTCCTCGTCCACTTCCAGCACCCGGTCGCACAGGCTCAGCGCCCAGCGCTGCTCGCCCAGCTCCAGAGCCGCATCGGCTTTCCAGGCCAGCGCTTCCGGATCATCCGGGCGCAATTCCAGAATCCGGTCATAGAGCTCGATCTTGGCCTGGGCGCTGGGCTCCTTGGTGGCCTTGAGCCACAGGCTGTGAATGTCGTTGGTTCGCTCGATTTCTTCCTGGTTCTCGGCGATGGACAGGGATTTGCGGCGCAGCTCGCGCTCCAGGTCCGCCAGGCGGGATTCGTACTCGCTGGTCAGACGCGCCATTTCCTTTTCCGCGTACACCCGCACGTTGTCTTTCAGGTCACGAATGGTGGACCAGCCGACCAGGGCGAGAATCGAAGCGGCACCGGCAATCAGGTAGAAAAAGTAGGTCACCGTGTTGGTGGCGTACCCCATGGCCTTGTCGGCCACTTCCAGCTCCCGGTCGGTGACCAGCAGGTTCATCTGGTTGCGGTATTCCATCATGTCCTGGCGCAGGGCACGCAGCTCACCGAGGATCCAGTTTTCCCGGAACTGGGAAATCACCGGCCCTTTTTCGATCTCGCTCTGGGCTTCCGCTCTCGGCGCTTGCTCAGGCGAAGCGGGCTCCTGCTCTGCCCAGAGACTGCCAGCCAGCGCCAACAACATGCCCAATAGACCGGTACGCAGAATGTGTCTGATCAATGCCTTGCCCTCTCAATACACCCAATCGCCTTTTGCCTGTGCATTTCCCGCCAGGAAACTCGCACAGACGGGAACACACCGGGAAACATTGCCTATGGTCGCATCAAGCCTGCCGAGGTACCAGCGTTGCAGGCTGCTCCCTTGACAGCCTAGCCCCGATGCAATGTAGTGAATGCCACCCACAAGCAATATCAAGGTAAAGGCATGCGACTTAATCGATTTATTTGCGCCGCTACTTTTGGCTTTCTTGCCGCCACGACCACCACCGTCAACGCCGACACCTGGCGTTTCGGCCTGGAGGAAATTGAAGGCAGTGTTCAGCACAGTTACGCCGAACGTTTCAAAGCGCTGGTGGAAGAAAAAAGTGACGGGGAGATTGACGTTCAACTGCTCCCCTATGGCAAATGGGGCTCCAGCTACTCCGCGTTGTATGACGCGATCCAGGGCGGCGCCATTCAGCTGGGTTTTGGTTCCGGCGCCCTGGGCGGCACCGTACCGGAAAGCCAGCTGCTCAACCTGAACTACATCATGCCCAGCGACCAATGGGTAACCGCGCAAGGCCTGAACAGCGACACCTTCCTGAAGAGCAAGGCGTGGCAGGAATCGTTCCGCAAGCGCAGCCTGGTGCCGCTGGCGGCATTACCTGAAGGCTATCAGGTGTGGACCACCAACAAGGCCATCAACACCCCTGAGGACATCGAGAACCTGGGCATCCGCGTGATGGACAACAGCCTGCTGCGGGCCACCTACAAGGCCTATGGCGCCTCCCCCACCTCTATTGCCTACGGCGAACTGTACAGCGCGCTGCAGCAGGGCCAGGCGGAAGGCAACATCCAGCCGGTGTTTGCCCACGAGGAAATGGCGTTCTATGAAGTCCAGGACTACATGATCTTTGCGCAGCAATCCCAGTTCGTCGCCACCCTGATCGGTAACGCCGACTGGTACGACGGCCTGTCTGCGGACCAGCAGAAGATGATCGACGGCATCACCAAGACCCTGGTGCGCGAAGGCCATGATATCCAGACCCAGTACAACGAAGAGCGGCTGGAAACCATCAAGGAAAAGAGCGACATCAATATTGTTGAACTGACCGAGGCCCAGCGTGACGCCTTCCGCAAGAAAGCCAAGCCGGTACGTCAGATCTACATCGATGAAGTGGGCGCACGGGGTGAACAGTCACTCAATGCCCTGCTGTCCGCCTTCGACGAGGCCGCCAAAGGGCAGTAATTCCCCTGGTAGCCGAACATGAAAAAGCCCGGCCGGTTGGCCGGGCTTTTTTATGCCGCTCTGCGGCCACAGCACGGGGCTCGCAGCAGGTTAAGCGCTAATCAGCCACCCAACCCCGGCAACCACAGTGACAACTGCGGGAACAGAATCAGAACGAAGGTCGCTATCAACAGCATGAAGATAAACGGCGGCGTGCCGCGTATCACCTCCAGATAGGGGCGACGGAATACCGCGATGGCGGTGAAGATATCGCACCCGAACGGCGGCGTGGCCGAGCCGATGGCCGCCTGCAAGGTAACAATAACGCCGACGTGGATCGGGTCCAGGTTGGCGGATTCAATCAATGGCTTGAAGATCGGCACCAGAATCAGGATCACCACGATGGGGTCCACAAACATGCAGCCAATAAAGAACGCCACGGCGATCAACGCCAGCGCCGCCACCTGATTCTGACCAATGGATTCAATCGCCGGCCCCAGCAGCTTCTCGGGAATCCCGGCAGTACCCAGGGTATGGGAAAACGCCGCACCAATGGCCACCAGGATAAAGACCACCGCGGTGATCATCCCGGAGGACAGCGCCAGCCCCCCCAGGTCCTTCACGCTGACCTTGCGGAAAATCACCACTTCCAACAGCAAGGCATACGCCACCGCGATGGCCGACGCCTCCACCGCACTGAACAGCCCGCCATAAATGCCGCCGACCACCAGAATCGGGAAGCCCAGTGGCAAGATTGCCCCGCGCATGGCCTTGAAGCGCACTCCCCAGCTGGCCCGCTCCTCTGGCTCAATCCCTTTGACCCGGGCGCCAATCCAGCAGTAGACGGAAAACATCAGCAACACCAGCAGGCCCGGGATGATACCGGCCAAAAACAGGTCGCCAATGGAGGTTTTCATCACCACGCCATAGACAATGAAACCGATGCTGGGCGGGATCAGTAGCGCGATATCACTGGCATTGATAATTAGCGCCAGCGCAAAGCTGTCGGAATAACCCTTGCCCAGCAAACGTGGGCGCATGGGACCACCCATAGCCACCACCGTGGCCTGGGTGGAACCGGATACCGCGCCAAACACCGCGCAAGACATGGCCGTCGTAATGGGCAAACCGCCGCGCAGATGCCGGGTAAAGGCATCCACCACATCCAGTAACCGATTGGCGGTATGGCCCTTGGTGAGAATATCCGCGGCGAAGATAAACATGGGCACGGCCGCCAGCACCCAACTGCCAACCCCATTGACCATCCAGGTGATGGCCTGGTCCGGGCCGAAGAAAGTCAGCCCGGTGAACATCATGAACAATGTCCCCACCGCCAGCGGCACCATCATGGGATACCCCATCATCAGCAACACCAGCATGATCACAGCCAGAATGATTAACACAGCGACAACCCCCTCATTCAGCAGCACTCACAGCAAAAAACCGGCTACGCATCAGCGCTGGCCATCCTGATCATCCACCGCTGTCGCACCCAGCGGCACCGCTTCATAGCTTTCTTCTTCGTTGAACGACCGCCAGACACCCGGCGATACCGCATTGCGGGTAAAGGTCAGCAGGTACTGGATGCCGGCCATGCTGAACCCCGCAGGCAGTGACAGGTAGACCAGCCACATGGGCACCTGCAGTGACGCACTCACCCGGCCACGCTCCTGAATATCAAAGACGTACTGACCGGATTTCCAGGCGAAATAAAACATCAGCGTCGCCGTCCCCAGGCAGATCAACATCTGCAGCCCCTTGCGGGCCTTGCCATTGAGCTGTTCATAGATGGCGGACATGCGGATGTGGCGGGCGTGGCGGGCCGCATAGCCCAGCCCCACGAAGGTCAGTATCACGATCAGCATTTTCACCACTTCATAGGTGCCGGGAATCCCTTCATCAAACAGGGTCTGCCCCACCACATGGCCACTCATCAGCAGGGCCATGGCCAGAATGCAGCCACCGATAATGACGCGCTCAATCACCCCCAGGGTGCGATCCAGCCAGGAAAGAACGAGAAGAAAGGAATCAATCATCATGGCAACGCCTATAAACACGACGACGAAAAACAGCCCCCGGATTCGGGAACTTGAGAAGTCCTTTGTGACACAAAACATGTGCGATTGTCGAAACTGCGAGCCTTTCCCCCTGGCAGGCCATAAACCCCCGCAGAGCAAGGAATGCAGACGATATAGCCGGTCACAACACCGTCACTGTCCGGTATTTATTTTGACATCTAAATGTTTTATCTCTAAGATAGCCTACCACTTATCGCAAGGGATTACTCGCCATTGCCCTGTTTTGATGGAGATAGAATCTTTACATCTCAAAGGTGATTGCAGACAAACCATGTCTAATTTCGGTCACATTACTTTGTTATCAAGAGAATTTTCGGCAATGGCCAGACACGAAGACGTGCTAATCGCATTACGACAGATCATTCGCGCCACGGACCTCTACTCACGAAAGCTGAGCAAGGTTTCCGGCCTGACATCGCCCCAGCTTCTCATCATGCAGGCGATTGCGGCGCACGGTGAGATGACCATGGGGGATCTGGCCAACGAGGTATCGCTGAGCCAGGCCACCGTCACCACCATTCTCGACCGTCTGGAAAAGCGGGAGCTACTGGGACGCAAGCGCGGCGAGCAGGATAAACGCCGTGTTTATGCCCACCTGACCTCCGCCGGCCTGGGTATCATCGAGAAGGCCCCCACCCCGCTCCAGGACGAATTCATCGAACGCTTTGACCGCCTTGAGGATTGGGAGCAATCTTTAATTCTTAGCTCCCTGCAGCGGGTTGCGGCAATGATGAATGCCGGCGATATCGACGCCTCGCCGGTGCTGGATCTGGGGGCCATTGATCGCGCGCAACCGGCGGTAGAAATGAACAGCCGCCGGGACGCAAACTCTTTCTCCAAAACGGACCATAAGTGAAACCATGTCAGCAGACGATGCGAAAAAAACGGATTCATCCACCGACAAATCGGATGACATCACCTTTCGTAAACCTGAAAGCCAGGACGGTAGCCGGGTTCACAAACTGATCAGCGAGTGCAAGCCGCTGGACGAGAACTCCGTCTACTGTAACTTGCTGCAGTGCACCCACTTTGCCGACACCTCCGTGGCGGCAGAGATGGACGGCGACCTGGTCGGCTTTATTTCCGGCTACATCCCGCCCAAGCAGCAAAATGTCCTGTTTGTCTGGCAGGTAGCGGTGCACGAAAAAGCCCGGGGCAAGGGCCTGGCCAAGCGCATGCTGGCCGAACTGATCGAGCGCGAAGAAAGCACCGATGTTCAGTTCATTGAGACCACCATCACCCCGGACAACGAAGCCTCTTGGGGCATGTTCCGCAGCTTCGCCTACCAGCGCAGCATGCCCACGGAAGAATTTATTCTGTTCGATTCGCGCATTCACTTTGCCGGCGAACATAACGACGAATACCTGCTGCGGATCGGCCCGTTTAATCGCGACGAAGCGTAAACGCAGCCCGCAACGCACCAGCAAACCCGAATTCAAGCGAGGACAGGAATCATGGATACAGACATTTTTGAAAGCCACGAATCGGAAGTAATGAGCTATGCCCGTAGCTTCCCGGTGGTATTCGACCAGGCAAAAGGCAGCTACCTGTACGACGAAAACGGCAAGGAATACATCGACTTCCTGGCCGGTGCAGGCACCCTGAACTACGGCCATAACAACCCGGTCCTGAAAGAAAAGCTGCTGGAATATATCCAGCGCGACGGCATCGTTCACGGCCTGGACATGCATACCGCTGCCAAACGTGAGTTCATGGATGCGTTCTATGAAACCATCCTGAAACCTCGCGACATGGACCACGTGATGCAGTTCACCGGCCCCACCGGCACCAACGCGGTGGAAGCGGCACTGAAAATTGCCCGTAACATCAAAGGTCGCGAAAACATCATTAGCTTCACCAACGGCTTCCACGGTGTAAGCCTGGGCGCGTTGGCCGCCACCGGTAACAGCCACCACCGTGGCGTCGCTGGCGTTACCATGGGCGGTGTCACCCCCATGCCGTACGACGGCTACCTGGGTGATGCCTTCGACACCACCGAATACCTGGACAAGGTACTGGGCGATTCCTCCAGCGGCGTTGACCATCCTGCGGCCGTCATCGTGGAAACCGTACAGGGCGAAGGCGGCATCAACGCGGCCAGCTTCGACTGGTTGCGTAACCTGGAAAAAGTCTGCCGCAAGCACGACATGCTGTTGATCCTGGATGACATCCAGGCTGGCTGTGGTCGTACCGGTTCTTTCTTCAGCTTTGATGACATCGGCATCAGCCCTGACATCATCACCCTGTCCAAGTCCCTGAGCGGCTATGGCCTGCCCTTCGCCATGGTACTCATGAAGCCGGAACTGGATCTGTGGAAGCCGGGCGAGCATAACGGCACCTTCCGTGGCCACAACCTGGCTTTCGTGACTGCCGCTGCAGCGTTGAACCACTACTGGCGCGATGACAAGTTCGCCAAGGAAGTGCAGAAGAAAGCGGACATCATTACCGACCACTTCCGTGCTATCGCCACCAGCTACGATGATCACTGGTTCTACCTGAACGGCCGCGGCATGATGCAGGGCCTGGTCGCCCGCGATGGCGAAGTCGCTGGCGAAATCACCAAAGCCTGCTTCAAGCGTCAGCTGGTAATTGAAACCTCCGGCGCCGATGATCAGGTGATCAAGACACTGTGCCCGTTGACCATCAGCGAAGAAGACTTGGTTCGCGCCCTTGAGATCGTCAAGGAAAGCGTCGAAGAAGTGATGACCGACCGCATCAAGCGCGGCGAAGCTCACTCCGTGGCCAGCATCACTGCCTAACACGGCGGTTCACGCTCCCCCGCCTCCTTTCTCGGGAGAAGGGGGAGCGTTATTCCTCTCCCTCCCCCGATTTTTAGCTCAGGAGTTATCCATGATCGTTCGCACTCTGGCTGAAGCCGAGAAGTCTGACCGCTGTGTTAAAGCCGAAAACGGTAACTGGCAGTCTGTCCGCCTGTCTCTGAAAGAAGACAAGATGGGGCACTCGTTCAACATCACCACCATCTTCAAAGGCACCAAGACCCACATCAAATACGCTAACCACTGGGAATCCGTCTACGTGATTTCCGGTAGCGGCAAGATCGAAACCCTGGATGACGGCAAGGTCTATGACCTGACCCCGGGCACCATCTATTTGCTCGACGAGCACGATGAGCATTACCTCTACGGTGGCGAAAACGAAGACATGGTCGTCGCCTGTGCCTTTACCCCGCCCCTGAGCGGCAAGGAAGTGCACGACGAGAACGGCGTGTACCCGGCAGATGTGGATTAAGAGACGCATCATGCAGCATGCAACAGGCTTGCACGCAAAAAAGGGACGCTTCGGCGTCCTTTTTTTATGTCTCTTCGCGGCCGCAACATCCACCATGCTTCACGCAACACGCCAATCCCGCAATTAAAAGGAGCGCCGAAGCGCCCCTTTCTTTTGCGTGTGACGTGCTGCATGTTGCGTGCAGCGCCTCTTATTCAGAACGCATACTTGGCAGTGAACTGCACGCGCTTGAGATTGCCGTCGTCCCCATTCTCGATTTCCCGATCACCATAGATCAGCTCGCCGCCGAGAGAGAGCGGTTTCGCGACCTGCCAGATCAGGTTGGCGTGGGCGCTTTGCACCCGCTTGCTGGTGGTCACCGCCACGGTATCGGGGTTATCCGCTTCACTTACTGAAACCGCAAAGTTGGAACGCCAGCGATCACTCCAGTGATGACGCAACGCCAGCACACCGCTCCATTGATCAATCAGCTCAATACTGCCATCCGCCTCGATCTGTCCTGAGCGGAACGCGTTGAGCGTGGTGTAACGGCCCAGCGCATTACCATAGTTCGCCTGGAAACGAATATCGTCCATGGCCCCCAGCATCATGCGGCCCGCCAGCGACAGGCCGTAGCCGTACTCGCTTTCATCCTGATCCACACCACCAATCGTATCCTGATAGGCCAGTTCACGCCCCATGGCAGAGACACTGACATTGCCCCAGTCACCGGCAATGTTATAGCGCGCCACCAGGTCCGGCATGGCATTGTCGTCATAGGGGTTCTGCGCACCGCCGTAGAGCGTCGTGGACGGGTTCTCAACCGCGAGCATCAGACCACCGCTGGTATAACGAATTTGGGGCTGACGCTCAAACACCGTCCCCGCTGCACCAACAAAATCCAGCGTTTCCGGTAGCGCGCTCACATTAAAGAAGGTGGACCAGGTCTGCCCGAACAACCACTTGTCCCATGTCAGATAGGCATGGCGAATACGCGGTGCATAGCTGTTACTGATGCGCTCGTCACCGATATCGTTGGTCTGGAAATCAATTTCGATATGCCCCCGCACCATGCCGGCAGAGGTCATGGTTTCACTTTTCAGCCAAAAGCGGCTTTGCTTGGCAATAAAGTCCAGCTCTTCCGAACTGGCCTCTCCCCCAACAGGGATCGTGGACGGCACCATGAAATCGCGCCCGACCGAACCGCCAGCCAGGTCGCCATCGCTGTATTTACTCAACATGGTATCGGCTTTGATAAAGCCGCCGAAATCGATTTGGGTATTACCGCTCTTTACACCATCCATCCGCTCTTCAAGCACGATGATACGTTCCTCCAGCGTGGTATCGGCGCTGGCAATGCCTGCCTGCGCCAGCACCAGAGCGCCGCACAAGTACGTGGCTTTTTTTACTGTCATGGCCCTGTCCTCTTATTGTCATCAACACGAAAGTGACTCCGATTGACAGCTTGCTGAGCGTTGTACCAACACTCTATTAGCCATAGGTCGAAGGTGATTAAACGTCAGAGCCCCGACGCGAAATGCCTGACCAGGAAAACGTGAGTGATGACAAGGTTTCTGCCTACTGAATAACCGCACGATGCCAGCGTCGCCTCCCACAAACAGAGAGATAAACCCGGAGCAGTGCCTTGACGGCTTTTCCTTGTTGCGTGAAGCGTGTCGCCTGTGGCGTCATTAAGACCAAGGTCTAATTCAGCCCGGCCTCCTGTTTTTGCACACTCGTGGCATTCATTTCTGCTCCACTTTTCTGGTGAGCACTTTTTCGAGTGAGGGAAGTCCCATGGAAACGGGCCTGCGTATGCCGGTTAAAGAGGCATTGAAAGATCGCTGCTGGATTGACGGCAATGATTACCATGCGTTGTACCAACAGAGTCTGGATGACAGCGTTGGCTTCTGGCGCCGACAGGCACAGCGGATCGACTGGCAGCACTTCCCCCAACAGATTCGCGACACCCATTTCAGCCCCGATGATCTGCACATTCGCTGGTTTCATGATGGTGAGCTGAATGCCGCAGAAAACTGTATTGACCGCCACCTGGCCACCAACAGAGACGGCATAGCACTACTGTGGGAACCGGACTCTCCGGACCAGGATCGCCGGCAAATCACCTATCAGCAGTTACACCAACACGTCTGCAAGCTGGCCAACACCCTCAAACAGCAGGGCATTGGCAAAGCTGACCGGGTGATGATTTACATGCCCATGATTCCCGAAGCGGTATTCGCCATGCTCGCCTGCGCCCGCATCGGCGCCATTCATTCGGTGGTGTTCGCCGGCTTTTCTCCGGACGCCCTGGCGGGCCGCATCGCCGATTGCGGTGCCAAAATGGTAATCACCGCAGACGGCGGGCGTCGCGGCGGCAAGATCGTACCGCTAAAAGACAACGTGGATGCCGCACTGGAACAGGCCGGCACCGATAGCGTCGACAAGGTACTGGTGGTGAACCATGTGGGCTGTGACACTCACTGGTTTGCGCAACGCGATCTGGATTTTCATGAGCAGCTGGCACTCAGTGACGGCGACTGCCCAGCGGAGCCCATGAATGCGGAAGACCCGCTATTCATCCTCTATACCTCCGGCTCCACCGGGCAGCCAAAGGGTGTACTGCACACCACCGGCGGCTACATGGTCTATGCCTCGCTGACCCACCAGCTGGCCTTCGATTACCACCCGGGGCAAGTGTACTGGTGCACCGCCGATGTGGGCTGGATTACCGGGCATACTTATCTGGTCTACGGTCCGTTGGCCAACGGCGCCACCTGCGTGATGTTCGAAGGGGTGCCCAACTACCCGGACGATCAACGGGTCGGCGATATTATTGACCGCTACAATATCGACATTCTTTATACCGCTCCCACCGCCATCCGCGCGCTGATGGCCGGCGGCGATCATTGCTGTGCCAACAGTCGACGCGACAGCCTGCGCATCCTGGCCACGGCCGGAGAGCCCATCAACCCGGCCGCCTGGCAATGGTTCCATGACCAGCTGGGTAACAGCCAGGCCGCTGTGGTCGACACCTGGTGGCAGACAGAAACCGGCGGCATCATGATCTGCCCTCTGCCCGGTGCCATTGAAGCCAAACCCGGCGCTGCCACGCTGCCTTTTTTCGGTGTCCAGCCGGCACTGGTGGATAACGACGGCAAGCTGCTGCACGGCGCAGCAGAAGGCAACCTGGTCATCGCCGATAGCTGGCCCGGCCAGGCCCGCACCCTGTGGGGCGACCATCAACGGTTTGTGCAAACCTACTTCACCAGCTTCCCCGGCTATTACTGCACCGGTGACGGGGCGCGTCGTGACGAAGATGGCTACTACTGGATTACCGGTCGTGTGGACGACGTGATTAATGTGTCCGGTCATCGCATGGGCACCGCGGAAGTGGAAAGCGCCCTGGTTTCACACCCCAAGGTGTGCGAAGCCGCCGTCGTCGGTTATCCCCATACCATCAAGGGCCAGGGCATTTATGTCTATGTGACCCTGAATGATGGCGAGCACACCAGCGATGCCCTGCATGACGAATTACGCCAGTGGGTGCGCCGGGAAATCGGCCCCATTGCCACCCCTGACCTGATCCATTTTACCCATGGGCTGCCGAAAACCCGCTCCGGCAAAATCATGCGCCGCATCCTGCGCAAGGTGGCGGCCAACGAACACGACAGCCTGGGCGACATCTCCACCCTGGCCGATCCGGCGGTGGTAGCCAACCTGGTTGAAACCCGGCTGAACCGTTGATACAGACGCCACTTGAAACCGCATACGCTGATGAAACATGGATGTTTTCTGTGTTTCCTTTCCCCATGCTGCCCTCCCCGGGCAGCATCTTTTTTTCATTCCCATCTTTTTTTGGGCTCTTCGCACGCAACATGCTTAAATCAGAGCCATGACAACCATACTGATTGCCGATGATCACCCCCTGTTCCGTGCGGCCCTGATACAGGCCGTAGAGGCCAGCTTTGCCGGTGCCAACATCCATGAAGCCGACTCGCTCGCCACTCTGGAAGTACTGGGCCAGCAAGCAATCCCCTTCGATGTCATTCTTCTGGATTTACACATGCCCGGCACCCACGGCTTTTCCGGCCTGGTGTACCTGCGTGAGCAATACAGGAAAGTGCCGGTGGTGGTAATTTCAGCCACCGAAGACGTGGACGTGATCCAGCGCGCCATTCACTTTGGTGCCGACGGCTTTATTCCCAAATCCGCTTCCGTGGACACCATGACCGATGCCATGCGCAAGATCATGGACGGCGAACGCTGGCTACCGGAAAAAGCCCGCCGAGCCATGCCCCCAACGCTGCCAGACCACTCCGCCATGAGCGAGCGAATCACCAGCCTGACCCCGCAGCAGTTTCGGGTCATGGGCATGCTGATGGAAGGTATGCAGAACAAGGTGATTGCCTACGAGCTGGACGTATCGGAAGCCACCGTGAAAGCCCATATGACCGCCATTTTTCGTAAGCTGGGTGTGCGCAATCGCACCCAGGCGGTACTGGCCCTCAAAGACCTGGCCATCGAGCCTCCCGGCCTGGACTAAGCGCTAAAGGTTGAGTCGCGGTAGGAGCGTCGCTGGCGGCGCGATTGAGGCCAGCTTCAAAAGCCTTTCACCACAGAGGTCACTGAGAAAGCCCCCTTCTTTTCCTCCGTGAACCCTGTGTTCTCTGTGGCAAACCTGTCTTTTCATACCTGGGTTATCGCGCCGCCAGCGACGCTCCTACAACCACGGCGTAGATACCAGGGGCCGGGATTTTCCCATTCCATCAAGCGCTGCACGCAGTTTACAAAAGCCCTTCCAGCGTTCGTTGCAATATGGCTTCGGAAATCGGTTTTTGCAGGAAGCCTACCCCTTGCTCTTCTGCTCTGGCGCGGACTTCCGGGCGTCGGTCTGCGGTCATCAGCACGGCGGGAATAACGTCTTCCCAGCAATGATCCAGCGCTTCAATCACGTCAAATCCGTCTTCATGATCCAACTGGAAATCCACCAGCAATACATCCGGCACCCAGCTTTGCGCTGCCTTCTCCTGTGCTTCCTTCAGGCCGCTGGCCGCGACCACCTCGCAACCCAGGGTTTGCAGGGCCGCCACCAGGCTCGCCAGCAGCGCGGAATCATTATCCACACAGAAAACACGCACGCCCTGGATATCCCGGCGCTCGCGCAACGGTTCATCCTGCAGCAATGGCGGCACATCCCCTGTCGACAGCGGCAGCGTTACGCTAAAAACGGTGCCTTTATCCGGCCAGGAACGGACGGTTAAAGCATGGCCCAGCAAACGACAAATCCGGTCGGCGATGGCCAACCCCAACCCCAGACCTTTTACCTCACGATTATGCAGCTGAGGCAGACGATGAAACTCCCGGAAGATTTGTTCATGCTGATCACCGGGAATCCCCGGCCCGGTATCCCACACATCAATGCGCACGGCATTGTGCAGCCGGCGCGCACCGAACAGGATGCGCCCGGAATCCGTATACCGAACCGCATTGGACAGCAGGTTCTGCAATACCCGTCGCAACAATACTTCATCGCTGTCCACCACCGCACTGCATGACACCGCTCGCAACGTCAGCCCTTGCGCGCTGGCCAGCGCAGCAAACTCCTGCCCCAGCGGCGTCATCAATGACGACAAACGCAAGGGGTGGATGTGCGTCGCCATGGTGCCGGTATCCAGTTTGCTGATTTCCAGCAACGCAGAAATAATCTGTTCCGCCGCTTGCAGGGAACTGTCGATATGCCCGAGTACCTGCACCTCATGGTCGAACTGGCCCTTTTCCTGGTTACGCAACTGCTGACGCAACGATGAAGCAAACAACTGCGCGGCATTCAAAGGCTGCATCAGGTCATGGCCGGCGGCCGCCAGGAAGCGGGTTTTTCCTTCATTGGCCTGTGCCAGTTTGGCATTCAGCTCCGACAGTTTGCGGGTGCGCTCCGATACCATCTGCTCCAGATTCTCATTGATCTGACGCAGCGCTTTTTCATCGTGTTTGCGTTCGGTGATGTCCATATAGGTGCTGACAAAACCACCGCCCACCATGGGTGTACCGCGTACTTCCACTACGATGCCGTTGGGCAGCTCCCGTTCGAACTGATGGGCATACCCTTCGCGTAATAATTGCACCCGCCGCGTCACGTTTTCTTCCATATTTTCGCCGTCGTAATAACCCCGTTCAGCGTTATAGCGATACACATCGGCGATGGAGCGTCCCAACCGAATCAACCCGTCCGGATAATCAAACAGCTTCACGTAGGCCTGATTCCAGGCCACCACCTGCATATCCCGGTCCACCACGCAGATGCCCTGGCTAATGGTTTCAATGGTGGTGCGCAGCAGCTGATGGTTGAACTGGATCAGCTCGGAGGCTTCGTCCATCATCCGCACCACATCATCGTGGCGGCCATTCTGTTTACGCAGCAACGAGCTCATCACAATGCGTGCGGTGGAGGCCCCCATGGTGCCCGCCAGCAACCGTTCCACATATCGCACCAGATGCAGTGGCGCCGGCAATTCCAATTCTTCCGACACCCCACGCCGACGCATGTAATCGAAGAACAGAGGTTCCGCCCGTGGATGCCCCAACCCACGCTTGCAGACTTCCAGCAATTCGATGGTGGTAATGGAGGGGTGCCCCATACCTTCGCGCCACCAGTCCGTGGGCATATCCACAAACCGGGCCGCCTGGGCTTCATCCAGGGCATCATGGTTGGCTCGGCGGGAATAGTAGATAAACGCGGCCAGATTCACGGACACCGACCAGAACACACCGTGGGTCAGAGGCTCCAGCCCTTCGATGCCGAACATGGCATGGGGGCGTAACAGGCCCAGGCCGAACAGCCCTTGGGTGTTGAGCACGGTCACCCACTCCACGGGCAGAATCACCGGCGCCAGCAGGCAGTAAAACCACACCACAAACCCCAGCGCCAGGCCGATGAACGCGCCCTGCTTATGGCCATTGCGCCAATACAGGGCACCAATCAGTGATGGCGCGAACTGGGCCACTGCGGCAAACGACAGCAGCCCGATACTGGCAAGGCCGTCGAACCGGTCGATCAGCGTATGGAAGGCAAACGCCAACCCCAGCAGCACCAGAATGCTGGCCCGGCGCAGAAAGCGCAGTTGCGTGCTGAGATCCGACAGCTGATCCTTTTCATTGAGCCGCGACTGCAGCCACATGGGCAACAGCACTTCATTGGTCAGCATGATCGCCAACGCCATGGTGGAGACGATCACCATACCGGTGGCCGCTGCGATTCCGCCGATGAATGACAACATCAACATACCGTGGCTGCCCTGGGCCATGGGCAACGACAACATGTAGGTATCTGCATGACCGATCAGGTAAGGCTGGGTAATCACGCCGGCAATCACAATCGGCAGAACAAAAATCGCAAACAGCGCCAGATACAACGGAAACAGCCAGCGCGTGGTGCGCAAATGGCGCAGGTCATTATTTTCTACCACGCCGGCATGGAACTGACGGGGCAGGCAGAGAATCGCCACCATGGAGAGCAATAATGAAGTGACGAAACTTTGCGAAAACAGGGTCGGCTCAAAGCTCTGCATGACATCGCTGCGTTCGCTCAGCTGCTGCCACATATCCACCGGGCCATCAAAAATGGCATACAGGCAATACAAGCCCAGCCCGACAAACGCCACGACCTTGATAAAGGATTCAAAGCTCACCGCCAGCATCAGACCGGATTGGTGTTCGGTGGTATCGATATGCCGGGTACCGAACAGCAAGGTAAAGATAGCCATCAGCGCAGCTACCACCAGCGCCGTATCCACCTGGCCCGGCGCAGATTCCTCCAGCACATAATCAAACGACAGGGTAACGGCTTTTAGCTGTAAGGCGATGTAGGGCAGCACCCCGACAATGGCCACCAGGGTGACCAGCACAGCAAGACGGCGGGATTTGCCGTAGCGGGCGGCCAGAAAATCGGCAATGGAGGTAATATGCTGCTGCTGGGCCACCGACACCATCTTGTAGATCAGTGAGCCGCCCAGCAATACGGTAATGATCGGCCCCAGATAAATCGGCAGATAGTTCCAGCCATTCTGGGCGGCTTCACCAACGGCGCCGTAGAAAGTCCAGGAGGTGCAATAGACCCCCAACCCCAGGCTGTACACCCAGGCATTGTGGAAGGTCTTGCGGCCCTGTCGGGCAGCCCGATCGCCCCACCAGGCGATAACGAACAACACCAACACATAAGCCAGCGCCAACGCACCCAATTGCCACAGTGAAAACACCGCCTCTCCCCGTTGGTTAAAGAAAATCAGGAATCGCTTATCGTGCGTTTACCTGTTGCGTGGAGCATGCTGCCTGTTGCGACTCTTGTTGAGCTTATAGCAGCGCCTGGGCAAAGCGTAGCACCACGGCCACCAGTAGCAGGGCAATGCCACCGCGTTGCAGTTTGAACTCCACCACATTGAGTGCCATGGCCCGGCGCCAGAACATCACCAGCCCCTGACCATCGCCGGTACGGCGCCAGTAGCGAAAATAGGCGTACAGAACCAGGCAGAGGCCCGCCATCAGCGCTATTTTTTCTGCATAGAACATCAGCACTTCCTTCCTTTTTATCGGCCGTCGTTAATTTGAGGAGCCTCTGAAAAACTCCTTACGTGCTCAGCATGGCCTGAAGCGTGCAGCTGTTGTGTCTTGTCTCGACGGACAGGGTGGTTCCCTTTCCTAGAGGCAAGGCGCAGCAGATGGGCGCTTCAGGCCACGCCCTTCGGGTCTTTCAGGCTGGCCCGCACTCGTTGTTGCGCTTTTTTGATGGATGGACATACACCTTCAAAAGCGCGCCTAGATTGCGAACCAGCCTGAAAGACTGAGCACGCAAGGAGTTTTTCAGAGGCTCCTTAATACGATTTCTGTAGTTGCAGGTACATCAGCGCACTGGTCACCGCATCTCCCCGGGCGGTGTGCCGTTCCATCACCGGCACCTGCAAGGCGCTGGCCATGGCATCAAAGCGCAGGTCGGGAGTCACGTCCGGCTGCCAGTAGCGCATTTTCTTTTGATACAGCGCAGATAACTCGATGATGTCATTGGGTAAATCAAACCCCATTAGCGGGCGCAAATACCGATTGATCATGGCCACATCAAAAGCCACACACCAGCCCACCAACGGGCGGTTACCCACCAGTGCCAGCAAAGCATCCAGCGCGTCGCGCACACTTTCACCGCCTTCCAGATCCACCGGCCGCAACCGGTGAATGCGAATCGTGTCCTCCTTGAGGCTGTCCGGTGGCATCAGCTTCACATCCAGACCCTGGCTACTCAGTACCCGCCCATCTTTTATAACTACCGCCGCAATGGACACCAGTTCTGCGGTGCGACTGTCCAGGCCCGTGGTTTCACAATCAATGGCAACGACCTGATCCCCATCATAGGGAGCAAAGAGGTGCGCATAGGGGCCCTGCCCATGGCGGCACCGGTCACGGAACCGGCGCCATTTGGAACCGGGCCACTGCGGCAACATGCTTTTCCAGCGCCAGTCACGGTTCATGTTCAATATTCCAGATGGAAACGGCGCGACAAACGTTGCTTGAACTCGCTGACCAGATGCAACGCATCCCGCAACACATCCCTTTCCAGCGAAGATAGCTGCTGCACCACGATATGATTGTCCTCCACTGTTTCGTCTTCACCCTGCAATTTGGCCAGCTGCCGGGACAGCCGCAGCTCACTGAACAATTCCATGGCCTCACCCAGGTCTTCAGCAAAGCCGGGCTCCATGGCACCGGCGGCCACCAGTTTATCCAGCCGCGCCAGGGTCGAGGTTTCCCGAATCCGGCACTGCAACGCCATGGCCCGCACGCCATGCACCAGCGGGAACAGGGCGCCTTTCTTGATATCGATACCATGCAGGGGCTTCTTCAGCGAACCGAACAAATTCAGCGGCGTGGCAAACTGCAGGACCGGGCGGGCAAAGTGGGCCATCAGCAACTGATCATCACTGCATCGGGAAAACAGGGTATCGCGCACGGTTTCCAGCAGCCCGGGATCACCGGCCACTGCGTGTGCATCGGTGAGGATTGTCAGATTCAACAGGCCTTTTCCGCCCGGATCCCCGGCCCAGTCCTGCACGCGCTGCTGCCAACGCGACACCGGGCCGGTCCACTGCGGATTGGAGACCATTACGCTCCCCGGGCAAGGGGGATAACCCAACGACAGCAGGGTCCGGGTAAAGCGCTGCATATCCTGATCACAGCCTGACCACTGCTGGTGCTCGCCCAGAATCAGGCCGTTATCCTGGTCCGTTTTCAGTATCTGCTCACCTCGCCCTTCGCTGCCCATCACCATCAGGCAGGCTCTTTGTTGATCGCCAGGCACCACCATTTCGAAGGCTTTACTCATCAGGCGACCATTGAGCGCGGCCAGCAAATCCATGGCGAACCGCATCTTCACCCCCTGAGCCATCAGGGTCTCTACCAGATCAGGCAAACGGGCGCTGGCCAGCTGCAGCGCCTCCAGCGTATCCGCTTTCTCAATTTCCAGCCCCACCACATAGGAACGACTGGAAAAGAAGCTGAGCACATCGGTGAGCTCCACCACCCCCACAGCAACGCCCTTTTCCATGACCACCACCCGCGCCACCTTGTGCCGGGTCATCCGGGTCAAGGCCGCGAACAGGTAATCGCCCGGACGGGCGGTAACCAGCTCCGTTTCCGCCACCTCAGCCAAACGGGTATCCGGCGATTGATTGCTCATCACCAGCGCGGTCAGCAGATCGGTCTTGGTGACAATGGCGTAATGCTGTTGATGCTGAATCAGCACGCTGTCCACGCCGTGCTGTTTCAGCGCGGTCACGGCATCCCGTACGGTGGCCTGTTCCGGCATGATCAGGGGCTCACGCATACACGCTTCCACCCGCGCCAGCATAAAGCCCGCCAGGGTTACGCCCCCTTCCCGGCGTTCTGCCAGGCGCTGGTTTTTCTCCGCCAGCCGCTGGCTGAAATAACGGCCGAACTCCACTTCGCTTTCACACAGCTCGCGAAACAGTCCTGCCGGGATCAGGTAGCACAGTGTCTGCTGCTCGGCACGAAACCGATAACGGCTTTGCCCATTCAATACACTAATCGCCCCGAATAAATCGCCGGCGGCATAAACCCCCACCTGGCGACGGCCATCCGGCGCGTTCACGTCCAGTTCCGCCACGCTGCCCTTGTGCACGAGAAAGACAGAATCGCTGGTACTGGCCGCGTCGAGAATAATGTCATCCGGCTCGTAATAGGCCAGATCGGTTCCTTCCTGCAAACGGCGGCGACCGGCTTCGCCAAGCTGGCTGAACGGATACTGATTCAGTTCCTGATCAATCATTCAGTTAACTCCGCCATTGCGTCTTTGCTGTCATTATTAAACGCAAAAACCGGTGCGGAGGAAGCCCCCGCACCGGTTCCTGTGTTACCCGTGCTCAGTGTGCAGACGCTTCACCGGCACCTCGCGGAATACGGATGTCTTCCACAATGTGCTGGATATGCTCAGGAGGCGGCGCCGTCACTCGCGATACCGCGAAGGCCACAGCAAAGTTGAGCATCATCCCAAAGGTGCCGATACCTTCAGGCGACACGCCCAGCAACCAGTGTTCCGCATTGTTCAGCTCTGGCGAGACGAACTTGAAGAACACAATGTAGCTGAAGGTGAAGATCAGGCCGACCAGCATGCCGGCAATCGCCCCTTCCTTGTTCATGCGCTTGTAGAAGATGCCCATGAGAATCACCGGGAAGAAGCTGGCCGCGGCAAGACCGAAGGCAAAAGCCACCACCTGGGCCACAAAGCCGGGCGGGTTGATCCCGAAGTAACCGGCAATCACGATGGCCACAACGGCAGCCCCCCGAGCAGCCAACAACTCCTGCTTCTCATTGATACCCGGCATCAGGGTTTTCTTTAGCAGGTCATGGGAGATGGCACTGGATATCACCAGCAACAGCCCCGCGGCCGTGGACAGTGCTGCCGCCACCCCGCCGGCCGCCACCAGGGCAATCACCCAGGCAGGCAGATTGCCGATTTCCGGGTTAGCCAACACGATGATGTCGCGGTCGATATACACTTCCGAGGAGTTATCCGTGGGGGCATTGGTCAGCACACGCTCCCCGTAGCTGCCTTTGGTTTCTTCACGGCTGCCGGCATAGGTCGGCTTGCCTTCGAAGGGGGCCCCGGCACGCATCTGCACCGCACCATCACCGTTCTTGTCCACCCAGCCGATCAACCCGGAGTTTTCCCAGTTATAGAACCATTCCGGCAGTTCGGTGTATTGGGTTTCGTTGACGGTGTCGATCAGGTTGAGCCGTGCGAACGCGCCCACCGCCGGTGCAGAGGTGTACAGCAAGGCGATAAAGAACAACGCCCAGCCGGCACTGATACGGGCATCTTTCACCCGTGGCACGGTGAAGAAACGCACGATCACGTGGGGCAGGCCCGCGGTACCGCACATCAATGCCGCAGCAATAAAGAACACATCAATAGTGGATTTTGAGCCTTCTGTGTATTCGGTAAAGCCCAGATCGGTCACCACCTGATCCAGCTTGTGCAACAGATATACCCCGCTGTCATTCCCGGCAGCATCCAGCACCGTGCCACCGAAACCGGTCTGCGGAAGGACGTGGCCGGTCATCATGATGGACAGGAAAACCGCCGGCACCAGGAAGGCAAAAATCAGCACACAGTACTGCGCGACCTGGGTATAGGTGATCCCTTTCATACCGCCCAGCACGGCGTAGAAGAACACGATGGCCATACCGATCACTACACCGGTATTCACATTCACTTCCAGGAAGCGGGCGAACACGATACCGGTACCGCGCATCTGGCCCGCCACATAGGTAAAGGACACGAAGATCACGCAGATCACCGCTACGGTTCTGGCCACGTTGGAGTAGTAACGGTCACCGATAAAGTCCGGCACGGTAAATTTACCGAACTTGCGCAGGTAAGGTGCCAGCAGCATGGCCAGCAGCACATACCCCCCGGTCCACCCCATCAGGTATACCGATGCATCGTAGCCGGAGTAGGCAATAATCCCGGCCATGGAAATAAATGACGCCGCTGACATCCAGTCAGCCGCGGTTGCTGCCCCATTGGCGATCGGGGAAACCCCGCCAC
The DNA here is from genome assembly GCF_000155615.1 of Alcanivorax sp. DG881. Taxonomy (GTDB): domain Bacteria; phylum Pseudomonadota; class Gammaproteobacteria; order Pseudomonadales; family Alcanivoracaceae; genus Alcanivorax. The sequence continues at coordinate 1,582,039 of NZ_DS989915.1, forward strand.
CGGCCACGTAAAAATCTTTGGTCGACCCGGCCCGTGACCAGATCGCAATCCCGATGTAGAGCGCAAACGAACCGCCTACAAAGAGATAAGTGAGTGTCTGAATATCCATAGGATGTCTCTCTTTATCTGTTCAGCGGTTAGTCTTCGTGGACGTCAAATTTGCGGTCCAGCTTATTCATGGAATGCGCGTATTTAATGATCAGCACCAGGAACACGTAGATCGCTCCCTGTTGCGCAAACCAGAAGCCCAGCTTGAAACCAAAGAATTGGATTTGATTGAGTTCATCTACCAGCAATATGCCGCAGCCATAGGAGACAACGAACCAGATAGCCACGTAGGTAAAAATCAATCGCAGGTTAGCGGCCCAGTAGGCGCGGGCGTTTTCTTCTTTCATTACTCGTCCCTCTGCGTCATCAGGAAATCAGGCCACCCCCTTTTCAGGCAGACAAGGGATAGGCTCGATACCCAGACTAGCCAAAGGGCCATGGCAGCACAGTATGACTTTAGTCGAAGTCGGCCAGGGCACAGCAGGCTCCCGAAGCGCATGGAAAAAGCGAGCCACCCGGAAAAAGGCATTCCCGGCCTGCGATATCGGCGGTTTTCCGTTAAACTCGCGGGTCTGTTCGTTGAGCCCCATGGCTCAGACAGGGAATTTTCGAGTCGATAAAAACAATCATGGATAGATAATGAAAATAGCGCGATGGCTGTTGGCCGCGTTTCTGCTTGTGATTTTCGGCGGCTCATTGCTGCTGACGCTTTCGCCCGACCTGACACGTTGGCCTGTGGCGCCCACGCAACCCGCTCCGGAAAAGGGCTCGGTCACGCTCACCTACCTGGGCACCAGCACCATCCTGATCAGCGACGGCCACACCCACCTGCTCACCGATGGGTATTTCTCCCGGGTTTCCATTCCGCGATTGTTGTTCACCCGGATAGCACCGAATTCACAGCGCATTGAGCACGCCCTGGCACAGGCCGGCATTACCTCACTGGACGCCCAGCTGGTGCTGCACTCTCATTTCGATCACGCCATGGATGTGGCGGAAGTCGCAAAACGCACCGGCGCACAATTGCTGGGCTCCTCGTCTACAGCCATGGTGGGCAAGGGCGGCGGCCTGCCGGATTCCCGCATCACCACCATCGTCCCCCATCAGCCGTATTCGTTTGGGCAATTTACCGTGCACTTTGTCCCGGCCAGCCATGTGCCACTGCCCGCGCCAGTGGAAGCCATGACCGGCAAGGGTGACATCGCCGCACCGGTCACCCCACCCGCACGAGTGGGAGCCTGGGAGGAAGGACAAAGCTACGCCGTGGTCATTACCCATCCCGCCGGATCGCTGTTGGTTCAGGGAAGTTCCGGAGCGGCCCCCGGGGCGCTGACGGGTTACCAGGCTGACTATGCCCTGCTGGCCAGCGCCAGCCTGGGCAAACAAACGGATCATTATCAGCAAATGTTCATGGAGGAAACCGCCAACGCGGTAGGTGCCCACACGGTGATACCGGTGCACTGGGATGATTTTTTCAGTGAACTGACCGCAGATGTGAAACCGCTCCCCTGGGGCCTGGACAACATGCATGCGTCTTTCCAGGCGTTGGCAGGCCGGCACAACGGCGACTTCCTGGTCCTGCCGCCCTTTCAGCCCTTCACGTTACAGGCACGAAGTCCGACAGTATCCGGGCAATAACCTCCGGCCGGGTTTCGCGTTTCAGCTGCTCCAGCAATTGCGCCGCCTGGGGCCAGCGCCGGCGCAGGTAACTCAACCACTGTTTTATGCGCCCGGCCAATTGCGCATCAGTGCCGGTACCCGCCACATCCACCCAGAACTGTTGCAGGATCGGCAAGATCGCATCCCAGCCAGGCTCCCCACCGTGCCGCAACACGGAGACCAGACGCGGGTTGGCCACCGCGCCGCGCCCGAGCATAAGATCATCACAGCCGCTTTCCTGGCGAGCGCGAGCCGCATCGTCCGCAGTCCAGATCTCGCCATTGGCAATCACCGGAATCGACACCACCTCACGGATGTGGCCGATACGATCCCAGAATGCCGGAGGTTTATAGCCCTGGCGCTTGGTGCGCCCGTGTACCGTCAACCAGGCAGCTCCGGCCTCCACTACCGCCCGGGCGTTGTCCAGCGCCCGGGCATCGTCTTCATTACCCAGACGCATTTTCACCGACACGGGCACATTGGCCGGCACAGCGTCACGCACCGCCGCCGTCACCGCATGCACCACCTCTGGCTCATCAAGCAACACGGCACCGCCACGATGACGGTTCACGGTTTTCGCCGGGCAACCAAAATTCAAATCAATCGCTGGCGCCCCAAGCGCCACTGCACGCACCGCATTTTCCGCCATGCAGTCAGGTTCGGAGCCCAGCAACTGAAGATGCACAGGCGTGCCCGCCCGGGTGCGAGCGCCAAGTTTTAACTCGGGGCACCAGCGATAAAATACCCTGGGCGGCAACAGCAGCCCGCTGACACGGACAAACTCACTGACACACCAATCGTAGTCGCCCACATCCGTTAATGCCTGGCGAACCCAAAAATCCGCCAGGCCTTCCATGGGGGCCAGAATCAATTTCATGGCGCGCATTCTAGGCTACTGCAGCGTTGCCGAATACGCGTAATTGCGGACGAAAGTGCATTCAACCTTCTTTCTGCTCCACCACGAACCACACCACAAAACATCCGGCTTTTCTTGCAATAACGGTGTTCATTTGCCACGGTAAATAACAATTTGCGCAAGAATGGACGCTACTCGGGGACACTGGCACGCCGGAAAAGCGGTAGCAGGCGCCCCTGGCAACGTGAGGGAACGCAATGAAAAAAGCATCATTCGCGAGCGCCATCGACACGGCATTACCATGTTTTTTCCTGCATGGTTAACGCCGCCAACGCCTTATCGGGAAGGCGCAAGAGGGTACACTGCCGAGAAAGTCTGCCACCTTTTCTCCGGGTTACCGAGTGTTCCATCTCCACGCATCCACCGTCTTTTGCGTGCGTTTTTCTTTCCCTTATTGCGTCGTGTGCGCTGCGCGACACGCTGCCGACACCCAAACGCGAATACGCAATATTTCGCCTTACACCACCCCACAACTCATAGGCCTGCCGCCTCCCCCGCGCCAGGCCGCACGTTTTTTTGCGATAAAAAATGAGGGAGAGAAACTGATGAAACAGCAACGTATTTTGCCATTATCGACAGCCCTGCTGGCTGGCTTTGCCGCCCTGCCTGCCCAGGCGGATCTGGAGGTTACCCCCTACGGCTCCCTGCGCATCCAGACAGAAGCCGTTTCTGTCGACCAGGCGCAACCCGGCGAAGACGATTCCTACACCGGGCTTCGGGATGCGTACTCCCGGCTGGGTGTCACCGCCAAATATGATGACTTCGAGCATTTCAACATTACCGGCACGGTGGAATTCCCGATTAATTCCGCACGCCTGCAAGCGGAAGACCCGACCTTTTTCCAGGAAAGTTACAAAGGCAACAACAAGCCGCGGGTCGCCGACATTACCGTTGCCCACGACCGCTTTGGTAGCGTGCGCGTCGGTACCCAGTGGCTGGCGTACTACAACAACGTGGCCTACCCGCTGGATTTCTTCAGCTCTTTCTATTCTGGCTACGCCACCCAGGCCACCTTTCGCCGCGACGCGCTCACCTACACCACCCCCAGCATGGGCGGCTTCACGGCCACCGTTTCTGGTGTCGACCTGACTGATCAACAGGGCACCAGCTATCTGGATACCATGCAGTACGCGCTGTCCTATGCGGTAACCGACTCGCTGGCCTTTGGTATCGGTTACCAGGACAGTGAGCAGGACTCCGCCAAGCATGCCGATCAGGCGGGTATCTCCGCAGCCTGGTCCCCGGGTAACTGGCGCTTCGCCGCCAAGGTGGAACAGCTGCTGACCAACGACGACACCGTGCAGGACGATGACCCGGTGACCTACAACCTGTTGGGTTCCTACAGCTGGAACAAGTACACCCTGCGCGCCATGGTCGCCCATGGTGAAGAAACCGATGAAGGCGATGCCTTCTTCCAGGGGGATTCTGCCCAGGTCGGGCTGGACTACCGTCACACCGAAAACCTGAAGTTCTTTGCGGAATACTTCTACGAAGAGCTGGGCTATGCCATCTACACCCCCAACTCCGAAAGCTTTAATCCACTGGCGGGTTATCAGGTGGAAAGCGATGGTCAGGTCTTCACGGTGGGTATGCGGTTTGATTTTTAAGAGCCGCTGGCACGTATCACGCTGGACACTACAACGCGTTGTAGTGTGATGCGCACCGGAAACCAAACAGGCCGCGCTCAAAATCTGGGCGCGGCCTGTTTGTTCTTATCCGGAAAATATTCGCATGGCTCTACAACATGATGCGTGATGCGCGCAGCATGAGGGGTGCTCAATCAGAATCCCCCGCCGGTTGACGCAAGCGAAACGCCATAGCTTAGGAGATCAGAGGAAGAAGCAGCCTGCGAGCTCCGGCGGGCCTTTCAATATAATCAGCCGCAGCAACCGGGCGGAAGCCCCTGGTTAGAACCATTTGGAATCAATCCTCCCTGCCTCTTTTCCCTTCTCGCCTTACCCTTTTTATATCAATCACTTAGAATAGATCAAATCAGTTGAACGGTTGCCCTGCCCCGGTTCCATCCCCCCCGCCGGCTCGCAACCCGGAATTGATTCACCACAGCGGCTGCATTACTGTTGCCGCCAGCACAGCCCGCAGCAGGGGCAGACACAGCAAAGACGGGGTCCCGGTGACGGATCCGAGGAGACGCTCATGGCAAAAAACGCAGCCCCCGCGCTGGAAACCTCGCTGGACAGTCTGGAAGCCCTGGTGGAACGGATGGAATCCGGTGAGCTGACCCTGGAAGATTCCCTCAAAGCCTTTGAGGAAGGAGTGCGCCTGTCCCGGGAATGCCAACAGGCCCTGCAACAGGCTGAACAGAAGGTACGCATTCTGCTGGAGCAGAACGACCGCGCCGAGCCTGCCCCCTTCACCGGTGGTGACAATGAGCAATGATACAACCCGCAAGGCCGCGCCCGGCGATTTCATCGCGCTGGACCAGCTGACCGAGACAGCCAAGGCCCGCCTGGAGCAGGCCCTGGACCACTACCTGCCCGCCCAGAGTGCCGCTTCCCGACTCAGCCAGGCCATGCGCTATGCCGCGCTCAGCGGCGGCAAACGCATTCGCCCGCTACTGGTCTACGGCGCCGCCCAGCTGGCAGGCGCGAGCGCAGCCCAGGCCGATGTGCCTGCGGTGGCGGTGGAATTGATCCATGCCTATTCCCTGGTTCACGACGATCTGCCCGCCATGGACGACGACGACCTGCGCCGGGGCCAGGCCACCTGCCACAAGGCCTTCGACGAAGCCACCGCCATTCTGGCCGGCGACACCCTGCACACCCGCGCTTTCGAGCTGCTTGCCTGCCATGGTGATTACCGCAGCGACAGCCGCATCGCCCTGATTCAACACCTGTGCCAGGCAGCAGGCGTAGACGGCATGGCCGCCGGCCAGATGCAGGACATGCTCGCCCAGGGCCAGCAACAGACCGTGGCGGCACTGGAAGAAATGCATTATCTGAAAACCGGCCGCCTGATCACTGCCAGCCTGCAGCTGGGGTACTTTGCAGCAGAAAACGACGATCCCGCCCTGCTCAGCAACCTGACCGACTTTGGCGATGCCATTGGCCTGGCATTCCAGATCCAGGACGACATCCTCGATATCACCGCCGCCACCGAACAGCTCGGCAAGCCTTCCGGCTCCGATGAAAAGCTGCAAAAGAGCACCTTTCCCTCCCTGCTCGGCCTGGAGCAAAGCCAGCAACGCGCCCGGCAACTGTGTGACCAGGCGCAACAAGCCCTGGCCGGCTATGGCCCACGCGCCCTGCCGCTGCAACAATTAGCGCAATACATCATTACCCGGAATCACTGATCCACCACTGACGACCACCCCTCCAGACAGTTATACTAGCGGTTCAGGCGGAAGGCGGTACGCCCTGATTACTCCGCTTTCCACTGACGACCACTGGCCATTATCTGGCCTGCACTCATCAGGCTGCATGACCCTATGCCCAAGACGTTTACTCAAATTCCGCTGACGCGACCCGATACCCCGCTGCTGGACACCCTGAGCAGCCCTGCGGACCTGCGGCAGCTGCCCGCCTCCCAGCTGGAGCGCGTGGTCGATGAATTACGTGAATATCTGCTCTACGCGGTAGGCCAGTGTGGCGGGCATTTCGGCGCAGGCCTCGGGGTGGTAGAGCTGACTGTCGCCCTGCATTACCTGTATCACACGCCGGACGACAAACTGGTCTGGGATGTGGGCCACCAGTGCTACCCCCACAAGATTCTTACCGGGCGCCGGGAATCGCTCACCAGCATCCGCCAGGCGGGCGGCCTGTCCGGCTTCCCCAAGCGCAGCGAATCCGAATACGACACCTTCGGCGTGGGCCACTCGTCCACCTCCATCAGCGCCGCGCTGGGCATGGCGCTGGGCGCGGAAATGGCCGGCAGTGACCGCCGTGCCGTGGCCATTATCGGTGATGGCGCCATGACCGCTGGCCAGGCGTTCGAAGCCATGAGCCACGCAGCGCATACGCGCTCCAACCTGCTGGTCATCCTTAACGACAACAACATGTCGATTTCCCACAATGTGGGCGGGCTTTCCAACTACTTCGCCCGCATCTGGGCCAGCAAGAGTTACATCGCCCTGCGTGAAGGCGGCAAGAAGGTGCTTTCCACCATGCCGGCGGCCTGGGATTTCATCCGCCGCACGGAAGAAAGCATGAAGAACATGGTCAGCCCGGACATGTTGTTCGAGGCCATCGGTTTCAACTATATCGGCCCCATTGACGGCCACAATGTAGACGAACTGGTCCGCACCCTGGGCAACCTGCGCGACCTGGAAGGACCGCAGCTGCTGCATATCTACACCACCAAGGGCAAAGGTTTTGCGCCGGCGGAAGCCGACCCGGTGGGCTACCACGCCATCAACAAGATCGAACCCAAGCCCAAGGTCCAGGTGGCCGTTCCCAGCAAACCCAAGCTGCCCAAGTACCAGGATATCTTCGGCCAGTGGCTGTGCGACATGGCCGAGCAGGACTCGCGCCTGGTGGGCATCACGCCCGCCATGTGTGAAGGCTCCGGCATGGTGGAATTCAGCCGCCGCTTCCCGGATCGCTACCATGATGTGGCCATTTGTGAGCAACACGCGGTCACTCTGGCCGGCGGCCTGGCCTGTGAGAATCAAAAACCGGTGGTGGCCATTTATTCCACCTTCCTGCAGCGCGGCTATGATCAGCTGATCCACGATGTAGCGCTGCAGGAACTGGACGTGACCTTCGGTCTGGACCGGGCCGGCCTGGTGGGCGAAGACGGCGCCACTCATGGGGGCGTGTTCGATCTTGCCTACCTGCGCACCGTCCCGAACATGATCATCGCGGCCCCTTCAGATGAAAACGAATGCCGCCAGCTGCTCTATTCAGCCTACCTGCACGAAGGGCCGGCAGCCGTGCGCTACCCGCGGGGCACCGGCACCGGTGCCACCATCGAAGAAACCATGACCGCACTGCCCATCGGCCAGGCCCGTACCCTGCGCGACGGCCAGCAAGTTGCCATCCTGGCCTTTGGGGCACTGGTACCGGCCGCGCTTGAAGCGGCCAACGCACTCAATGCCACCGTGCTGGACATGCGCTGGGTAAAACCCCTGGACCGGGACGCCATTCTCAAGGCCACCGCCGGGCACGCGCTGCTGGTCACCGCAGAAGACCATCAGCAAATGGGGGGCGCCGGCTCCGCCGTGAATGAACTGTTGCATGCGGAAGGTGTGGTGGCGGATGTGCTCAACCTGGCGCTGCCGGATCACTTCATTCATCACGGCAAGCGGGACGTGTTACTGGCCGAAGCTGGGCTGGATGCTGACGGCATTGAACGCCAGATCCGCGAGCGCCTGAGCCGCCAGCAGACCCTGCGCGAAGCCCGGGAGCGCTAGCAAATCTCTCAAGGCACAACACAAAGGGGAGCGGTCATCGCTCCCCTTCGTCGTTTTTGGACTCCTTGACCAACCGCACCGGCGGCGGCGCCTCATACATCCGCCAGTCGTCCCGCCCCCCTTGTTTGGCCAGATACAAGGCGCGATCCGCCGCTTCCAGCAAATCCCCCGCGCTGTGGCGGTCACCGGGGATCATCATCGCGGCCCCAACACTGACGGTCACCTCCTGCATTTCCGGATTGTCCGCATGGGGAATGGCCAGTGAACGCACCGACCGGCAAAGTCGGGAGGCCAGCTGCTGCGCTTCCACCTCATCGGTTTCCGGGTACAACAACACGAATTCCTCCCCGCCAAAGCGCGCCACCAGATCCCCTCCGCGGCGGCTGTAGCGGCGAAACTCCGCCGCCAGCTTTTGCAGGCAGAGATCCCCTTGCAGGTGCCCGTAATGGTCGTTGTAGGCCTTGAACCGGTCCACATCCACCAACATCACGGTCAGTGGCTGCCGGCTGCGTTTACAGCGGCGCCACTCCCTGTCGAAGGCCTCATCAAAAAAACGCCGGTTGGCCAGGCCCGTGAGACTGTCTTCCCGGCTCAACCGGTGCAGGCGCTCTGCCAATGCCTGGGTACGACGTTGCTGGCGCAGTAGCTGGCGTTGGTTGAAAAAAAGCAGTCGGTCGCGTACTTCCGTGGAATAACACAAGAACATGCCCAGCAAGCTGATCCCGGTATAAGTACGGTGCAGCACCTGCCAGTCCAGCCCCTGACCCAGCTTTTCCGCGATCAGCGCGCCCACCAACCCGCCACCCCAACCGGCCAGCGACGCCACGGTAAAGCGCAGGCCAACCATGGCGTAGACAATAACGAGGGCATAAATCACCGAGACGTGGGCCAGCTGGACGGAACCGCTGTCGCGTATAAAACCGGGAATAGCCACGGATACCGCCACAGCGAGGAAGCTGCCGAGGCCGGCATAGAGAGGGAAATAACGGTCCAGTGCCCGCACCTGGGCAAGCAGACCGGCCACCAGCACGATGATCCCCACCCAGATATAGGTGGACAACCACCAGCCACGGACCTGCTCCGGCGCCAGCGCGTAAATGCCGCTAATCAACAGCATGTAGAGCAGCAGGATATAGAAGGCGTTAACCCGGAAGCTTTCCACCGCTTCCTGGCACTGATACTCCCGGTATTCGCCCTCCAGGCGTCGCGGGAAGCGCAACCAGCGCACCCCGGGCACCACCACCCGTCGTGAACGCGGGTCCGTGTCTGACATTGCAAATCCTTTGCGAATGAATCTTCCTGCAGGTTAAAAGTTAACCTTCAGAAGCGCCATCCCTTTGGCGCCAGCGGTAGTACCAAAACGATATCAGGTAAAGATGGCAGGAAATTGCCAGAGCAGCAATTGCACCACAGCCGCGGCATAGACCCCTGCCAGCAAGTCATCGACCATGATCCCCAGGCCTCCGGCCACCCGTCGATCCAGCCAGCCGATCGGCCAGGGCTTGATGATGTCGAACACCCGGAACGCCACAAAGCCGGCCAGCGCCCCCCAGGGAGTGATCGGCACAGCAATCATGGTAATCAGCAGGCCGGCGATCTCGTCCCAGACAATGCCGGGGTGGTCGTGCACGTGCATATCGTCAGAGGTCTTGCCGCACAGATAGGGCCCCACGGCGATCACCGCAGCGGTCACCGCCAGATACCCCCACAAAGGCAGCTGGGCACACAGCCACCAGATCGGCATGGCCGCCACCGTGCCAAAGGTGCCCGGCGCGATCGGTGCCAGCCCGGAGCCGAAGCCGAAGGCCAGGAAATGCACCGGGTTACGCATACTGGGGCGTTGAAATTCCATGTTATTCCTCGCGGGCTCTGTCTCGGCAATGGCTTTGAATTTTGTATGGTTTAGCGTGTGGCCATGCTGCCTGTTGCTTGCATGCGGCTCTTGTCAAAAGTGCTGCCAGCCGGCCACCGTCAGGGCGCCCACCGCCCCGTTTCTCTGACGCAAACGAATACCCGGTTGGGCGTCCACCTGCCCCAGGCAATAGCACCCTCGGGGAACCGGTTGCGCCGCCGGCAGGGTAAACAATAGCAGATAGTCATCGCCGCCCTGCAGCTGCAAGGCCCGCTGCTTATCAGCACTGCAACCGGCCAGCACGGGAGGATCCTCTGGCAGGGCCGCTTCATCAAGGCACGCTCCCAGCCCCCCCGATGCCTGCAGGATATGGCTCAGGTCAGCCAGCACCCCATCGGAAATATCAATACAGGCGCTGGCCTGGCCGCGCAACGCCATGCCCAGCTCCCACTGCGGGCGAGGGCGCCGGAAATGGCCGATGGCAGGCCCATGACGCTGGCCGGCCTGCCACTGCTCCAACCCCAGCAGCCCTGCCCCGGTGACGCCTCCCAGGCAAATCTGATCCCCCACCCGGGCCCCGTCGCGCCGCAACGCCAGCCCCGGCGGCACGGAGCCGGTGGCCTGAATGGAGACCGCCAGCGGGCCACGGGTAATATCGCCGCCTACCAGGCTGATTCCCGCCTGATCCGCCAGTTCAAACATTCCCCGGGAAAACTCGGCCAGCCAGTCTTCATCCACCTCCGGCAGGGTCAGCGAAAGCAGGAACCAGAGCGGATTTGCGCCCATGGCGGCCAGGTCTGAGAGATTCACCGCCAGACAGCGGTACCCCACATCCGCCGGCGCCATATCTGCTGGAAAGTGACGGTCAACCAGGCTGGTATCCTGGGTCATCACCAGCTGTTGCCCGGCAGGGGGTACCAGCAAGGCACCATCATCCCCGGGGCCCAACACCACGGTGTCGCCCTGACGATGATGAAAATAACGCCGGATCAGGGAGAATTCGTCCAGAGGAGCCGCCTCTTGCGGAGGCGATTGGGAGAAATCGGCGGGATCAGTCATGACAGAAGCATAACGCGGCTTGCCGGCAGAACGCACGGCAAGCCAGCGCCATCAGTGGAGATCAGTCACGGGGGCGACGTTCCGAGGCTTCCGCGTAACGCAACTGGCGCGCCAGCTTGTCGAGCACCCCGTTGACGTATTTGAAGGAATCTTCCGCGCCAAACACCTTGGCCAGCTCGATGCCTTCGTTGATCACTACCCGGTAGGGGACATCCTGACGTTCTTTCAGCTCGAAAGCGCCCAGTCGCAGAATCGCTTTTTCCACCTGGGACAGCTCTTCCACCCGCCGATCCAGATACGGGGTAAGCAGCTCATCCAGGGTTTTCACCTGCCCCAGCACCCCATGCAGCAGATCATGAAAATACTCACGGTCCACCTTGGCGAAATCCTGGTTCGCCAGGAACTGGGCTTCGATGTCGCTCACTGCCGCACCGGCCAGCTGCCATTGGTACAGGGCCTGAAGAGTGAAACGCCGCGCCTTGCGACGGGCACTGGGGCTGGTTTGGCTCATAGTGTTCTCTACAAAATAAAGGCTGCCCTTTCCCTGTCTTTCCCCATACGGGGAGAAAACAACCTCCAGAAAACTCAGGAGGCGCCCCTTCTCTCGATAGTGAAAGAAGGGCTGGGGAGAAGGGCCGTATCCGGCGTCAGGCGTGCTACTGCAAGCCTGTTCTTACAAGGCTTTAAACAGCGATACCATTTCCAGTGCGCACAGGGCGGCTTCCGCCCCCTTGTTGCCGGCCTTGGTGCCGGAGCGTTCGATGGCTTGCTCGATGGTGTCCACGGTCAGCACGCCGAACGCCACCGGGGTACCAGTGCTGTTCTGAACCGAGGCAATACCTTTGGCCGCTTCACCGGCGACGAATTCGAAATGGGCGGTACCGCCACGGATTACCGCGCCCAATGCGATCACGGCATCGTAGCTGCGCTTCTCGATGACCTTTTTCACGGCCACCGGCATTTCCCAGGCACCGGGTACGCGGATGATTTCGATATCGTCACGGCTCACTCCGTGACGCACCAGCGCATCCACGGCACCGTCCAGCAAGGCTTCCACCACAAAGCTGTTAAAGCGCGCCACCACAATACCGTAACGGCCGCCCACGTTGCTCAGAGTACCTTCGAGAGTCTTGATGTTTTGCATGTGTCTTGTCCTGATCGCTGGTTGCGCCTGGCAAGGCAGGAGCGTCCAGTGGTTTCGATTTGCTGCCTGACGCCGGACGCCTAGAGCCCAACGCTGAAATCGGAAGCGTCAGGCCTAAGGCGTCGGGCATCCGGCGTCCTTAACTATCCGCGTCCACGTACTCGGTGATTTCCAGGTCGAAACCACTCAACGCGTTGAATTTCATGGGGGAGCTGAGCAAGCGCATTTTGCGCACGCCCAGCGCCTTCAGAATCTGGGAGCCGGTGCCAATATTGCGGTACGCACGGGACTCGCCCTTGGGCTTGCCTGCAGTGCCGCCGAAGAAGGCATCCAGGCGCTCGACGATATCGTTGGAGGCATAATCCTGACCCAGGATAATTACCACCCCGGCATCCGACTGGGAGACGGTTTCCAGCACCCGATGCATGTTCCAGCCGGTGCGGCCATTCATCTTGGCGCTCATCAGATCACGCAACGGGTCCACCTGGTGCACCCGTACCGTCACCTCTTCGTCTTCACTGATCTCGCCTTTCACCAGCGCCACATGAGTCAGCCCGTCCACGGTGTCGCGGAACGCCACCAGGCGAAAATCGCCGTACCAGGTATCCAGCTCGTGGTCAGACACCTGCTCGATGGTCTGTTCGTTCAGGGCGCGATACTGGATCAGGTCGGCGATGGTGCCGATCTTCAAGTCGTGCTCTGCAGCAAACACTTCCAGGTCTTCCCGGCGTGCCATGGAGCCATCTTCATTCATGACTTCGCAGATAACCCCGGACGGCTCGCAACCGGCCAGCGCCGCCAGATCGCAGGACGCTTCGGTGTGACCGGCACGGCGCAGCACGCCACCCGGCTCGGCCATCAGCGGAAAGATGTGCCCCGGCTGAACAATGTCATAGGCGCGAGCATTACGGGCCACGGCGGCCTGCACGGTGCGCGCACGGTCGGCGGCAGAGATCCCGGTGGTCACCCCTTCGCGAGCTTCGATGGATACCGTGAACTTGGTGCCAAAACCACTGCCATTGCTCTGCACCATCAACGGCAGATCCAGCAACTCACAGCGCTCGCGGGACATGGGCATGCAGATCAGACCACGGCCGTACTTGGCCATGAAGTTGATGGCTTCGCCAGTCACGTGCTCTGCCGCCATCACCAGGTCGCCTTCGTTCTCCCTGTCCTCATCGTCCATCAGGATAACCATCTTTCCCTGACGGATATCTTCGATCAGTTCTTCAATACTGTTGAGTTGCATAAAACCGCCTTCAGGCTGGCACGCAACACGCGACACGCCTGCATGATGCGTGTCTGCGTAATGCCTGCAGCGTTATTTCAAAAACCCGTTTTCCGCCAGGAACGCCATGGAAATCCCCTCGGAAGTGGGCTCGGCGGCCTTCTCTCCCAGGAGCAGGCGTTCCAGATAGCGGGCTATGATATCAACTTCCAGGTTCACTGGCGTCCCCACCTGCCATTGGCCGATGGTGGTTACCTCCTGGGTGTGCGGGATAATGTTCAGGGAAAACACCGCCCCGACCACACTGTTCACCGTCAGGCTGATGCCATCGACGGTGATTGAGCCCTTGTGGGCAATGTACTTGGCCAGCTCCGCCGGTGCCTCGATATCGATACGCACCGAACGGGCATCCTGCTTCATCTCGACAATCTTGCCCAGGCCATCCACATGACCGCTGACCAGGTGGCCACCCAGGCGGGAGGACGGTGTCAGGGCTTTTTCCAGGTTTACCGTGCTGCCCACGCTGATTTGCGCCAGCGAGGTCAGCGACAGGGTTTCCCCGGACACATCCGCCTCAAAGGCGCTACCAGGCAACGCGGTGGCGGTAAGGCATACGCCGTTCACCGCAATGGAGTCGCCCAGCTGCACATCGGAAAAATCCAGCCCGTCGCTCTTGATCAGCAAGGTCACATCGCCGCCTTTCGGGGTCATGGCGGCCACCTTGCCCATGGATTCGATAATGCCGGTAAACATGAAAACCTCGTATTGTCT
>NZ_DS989915.1:1596103-1720589 GCF_000155615.1 Alcanivorax sp. DG881
CGCTCCTACGGCAGGGTTGGCAAGGCAGGCACCAGCGTCAAACGCAGGTCATCGCCGATCTGGCGCACATCCTGCCAACGCAACGCCACTTTTTCGCTCATGCTGGCCAACTGCGGCAGGCCCAGTAACGGCCGGGCTGACGAGCCCAGCAGGGCCGGTGCCATATAGACGAGAATTTCGTCGAACAGGCCCTCACGGACAAAAGCACCGGCCAGCGTGGCGCCACATTCTACCAGTACTTCATTACATTCGCGCCGGTTCAATTCGATTAGCAACTGCTGCAGGTCGATCCCGGAGCCAGAGGCCGGCAAATGCATGACCTCAGCCCCGGCGGATTCCAGCGCATTCTGGCGCCCCGGATGCTGTTCTCCGGCCACCAGCAGGCAATGCCCCGGTGCACTGACCACCGGCACATCCGGGGGCGTGCGCAGGGTTCTGTCCAGAATTACCCGCAACGGCTGGCGCACCCAGTCGCGGCCCGCCTGATTGTGCTCTCCCGGGCTACCGTGATAGTCCGCCAGGGTCCACTGCGCCGGCCGCACCGTATAGGAAGGCCGGTCCGCCAGCACCGTCCCCACGCCGGTGACCACCGCCGAACTGCGTGCCCGCAGGCGCTGCACATCTTCCCGCGCCGCCGGGCCGGTGATCCACTGGGACTCGCCACTGGCCATGGCCGTGCGGCCATCCACACTGGCAGCAATCTTGATACGAATATAAGGCCGCTGCCGGGTCATCCGGGCAATAAACCCCGGGTTCAGGTCCCGGGCCTGGGTTTCCAGCAATCCCGACGCCACCGCGATACCGGCATCCGCCAGCCGTTGCAGTCCCTGCCCCGCTACCTGCGGATTCGGGTCTTCCATGGCCGCGACAACCCGGGCCACCCCGGCTTCCACCAGCGCATCGGCGCAAGGACCAGTCCGACCGGTATGGGAGCAAGGCTCCAGGGTGACATAGGCCGTGGCTCCCTGAGCCCGATCGCCAGCCGCCGCCAGCGCATGGCGCTCGGCATGGAGCTCACCGGCCCGGGCATGGAAGCCCTCGCCCACCACCGCGCCACCACGCACCAGCACACAGCCCACCCGTGGATTCGGGTCCGTGGTGTACAGGCCATGGCGCGCCAGTTGCAGCGCCCGGCTCATAAACTGATGGTCGGCGGCAGAAAAGCTCATGATTCCTTCGGGTCTTCTAGTTTGTCGCCGGGTTTGCCGCCGGCTTTTTTCAGGCGATCCACTTCAGCAGAAAACTCGGAAATATCCTGGAAACTGCGGTACACCGACGCAAAGCGCACATAGGCCACATCGTCCAGCTGTTGCAGCTCTTCCATCACAAATTCACCCAGCTCCCGGGCCGGCAACTCCCGTTCGCCGGTGGCACGCAGACGGTGGCAAATCCGGCTGATCGCGGCTTCCAGGTCTTCCATGCTCACCGGCCGCTTCTCCAGCGCTCGCAGCATGCCCGCGCGCAGCTTGGCCTCATCAAACGGCTGACGGGTGCCATCGGTTTTCACCAGGCGTGGCATCACCAATTCCGCCGTTTCAAAGGTGGTAAAGCGCTCGGTACAGCTCAAGCACTCACGGCGACGACGGATCTGCACCCCATCCGCAACCAGACGAGAGTCGATCACCTTGGTGTCCTGGGCGGAGCAAAACGGGCAGTACATGGAAACCCCAATTAATAGTTAATAATTAATAGTTAATAGCTAAAAACCATTAACTGCGTGTTTTGGTGGTTTTGATGATGGCAGCCAAAAGCCTGATCAACTCTTCCGCATCAGCCTGCAATGAAGCCCCTGCTTCAGGGTTGAAGTAACCTGAGTCACACAGCAAATTTATCCAGTAGTCTGTCTCACTGGCTTCTTTCAACGCAATATGCAGCTTATGGACAAAGTCTGCTCTGCTTTCAGCATATTCCGCCTCCCTGATCAGGGCACCAATGGCCGTTCCACTGCGTAATAGCTGTTTGCTAAGTACATATCCCTTTCTTTCACTTTGCAGAAAACGGGAACTTTTCACCACCCGCAAAGCAAAAGCGCGGGATTTCTCCCGCGCTGCACTACCTTCCGCCATCCTTGGCCTCCAGTTATTAATTATTCATTATTAACTGTTAATTTTATCTCTCGTACACCGGCAACCGCGCACAAATTTCCTTCACCTTGCCTTTAACGCTTTCGATCACAGACTCGTCGCCCATGTTGTCGAGGATGTCGCAAATCCAGCCAGCCAATGCCTTGGCGTCTGCTTCGTCAAAGCCACGGCGGGTGATGGATGGGGAACCGATGCGCAGGCCGGAGGTTACGAACGGGGAACGCGGGTCGTTGGGCACGGCGTTCTTGTTCACGGTGATGTTAGCCCGGCCCAGGGCGGCGTCGGCATCTTTACCGGTGATGTCCTGCTTGATCAGGCTGAGCAGGAACAGGTGGTTTTCGGTGCCGTTGGATACCACGTCGAAACCACGCTCGATGAATACGCCGGCCATGGCCTGGGCGTTCTTCACTACCTGCTGCTGGTAGCCCTTGAAATCCCCTTGCATGGCTTCCTTGAAGCAGATTGCCTTGGCGGCAATCACGTGCTCCAGCGGGCCACCCTGGCCACCGGGGAACACGGCAGAGTTGATCTTCTTCTGAATCTCTTCGTTGGCCTTGCCCATGATCAAGCCGCCACGGGGACCACCCAGAGTTTTGTGGGTCGTAGTGGTGGTGATGTCGGCAATACCCACCGGGCTGGGGTAGACGCCTGCGGCAACCAGACCGGCCACGTGGGCCATGTCTACCAGCAGGATCGCGCCCACTTCGTCGGCGATGTCACGGAAACGCTGCCAGTCCACTACCTGGGAGTAGGCAGAGAAGCCCGCCACGATCATTTTCGGCTTGTGCTCACGGGCCAGGGAGGCCACCTGCTCGTAATCAATCAGGCCGGTCTCGTTGTCCAGGCCGTACTGGATAGCATTGTAGGTCTTGCCGGAGAAGTTCGGCTTGGCACCGTGGGTCAGGTGACCACCCGCGTCCAGGCTCATGCCCAGCACGGTGTCGCCCGCTTTCAGCATGGCCATGTAAACCGCGCCATTGGCCTGGGAACCGGAATGCGGCTGCACGTTGGCCCAGTCTGCGCCAAACAGTTCACAGGCGCGATCAATGGCCAGCTGCTCGACCACATCCACATTCTCGCAACCGCCATAGTAACGCTTGCCCGGGTAGCCTTCGGCGTACTTGTTGGTCAGTACGGAGCCCTGGGCTTCCATGACCCTTGGCGAGGCATAGTTTTCAGAGGCAATCAGCTCGATGTGCTCTTCCTGGCGGACTTCCTCAGCCTTGATAGCGGCCTGGATTTCAGGATCAAACTCGGCGATGGACATGGATTTCGGGAACATGGGCTACCCTACGGAGTCATTGGTGGATTCAGGGGCGCGTATTCTAACCAAATCCGGGGCCAATGGCACTTGAAGTCCGCTCATGGAAACCGGCCAGTCGTCTCATGGCGTCAGGCACCGGTTTTCTGGCGCCAATCCGGCCTTACGTCGCCCTATCAGGGGGCCCGCACTTTCACTCACGGCCGCTTTCCGTTAGCTTAGGCGCCAATCAAAGTACCCTCTGCCGGGGCCTGCAGCCAACCTGCACCGCGCGCCCCGCACATTAATACAGACTGCGGTCGGAGTTTATGAGCCAGTACATCTTCACCATGGACAAGGTGGGCAAGGTTGTCCCGCCCAAGAAACACATTCTGAAGAACATCTCCCTGTCGTTCTTTCCTGGCGCCAAGATCGGCGTACTGGGCTTGAACGGCTCCGGTAAATCCACACTGCTGCGCATCATGGCCGGCGTGGACAAGGACTATCTGGGTGAAGCACGGCCGCAGCCGGGCACCAACATCGGTTACCTGCCCCAGGAGCCGGAGCTGGACCCGGAAAAGAATGTCCGCGAGATCGTCGAAGAAGCCGTGGCGGATATCCGTAACGCCCAGCAACGCCTGGAAGAAGTCTACGAAGCCTATGCAGCGGAAGACGCGGATTTCGACAAGCTGGCCGCCGAACAGGCCA
Organism: Alcanivorax sp. DG881; assembly: GCF_000155615.1. Classification (GTDB taxonomy): domain Bacteria; phylum Pseudomonadota; class Gammaproteobacteria; order Pseudomonadales; family Alcanivoracaceae; genus Alcanivorax. The sequence continues at coordinate 1,600,136 of NZ_DS989915.1, forward strand.
AGCTGGAAGACATCATCGAAGCCAGCGATGCGCACAACCTTGAGCGCAAACTGGAAATCGCCGCCGACGCCCTGCGCCTGCCGCCCTGGGAAGCCAGCGTAAAAACCCTGTCCGGTGGTGAGCGCCGCCGGGTCGCCCTGTGCCGGCTGGTGATGAGCGCCCCGGACATGCTGCTGCTGGATGAACCTACCAACCACCTGGACGCAGAGTCCGTGGCCTGGCTGGAGCGCTTCCTGCACGAATTCCCCGGCACCGTGGTGGCGGTAACCCACGATCGCTACTTCCTGGATAATTCCTGTGAGTGGATCCTGGAACTGGATCGCGGCGAAGGCATTCCCTGGCAGGGCAACTATTCCTCCTGGCTGGAGCAGAAAGAACAGCGTCTGGAACAGGAAGCGAAGAGCGAGTCAGCCCACCGCAAAACGGTGGAGAAGGAACTGGAATGGGTACGCCAGAACCCGAAAGGCCGCCGCGCCAAGAACAAGGCCCGTGTGTCTGCGTTCGAAGAGCTGGCTAGCCAGGAATTCCAGAAGCGCAATGAGACCCAGGAATTGTACATCCCGCCGGGTGAGCGCCTGGGCGAGCAGGTGTTCGAAATCAAGAATGTGGCCAAGCAATTCGACCACAAGCTGCTCTACGAAGATCTGGATTTCCAGATTCCCCGTGGTGCTATCGTCGGCATCATCGGCCCCAACGGTGCCGGTAAAACCACCCTGTTCCGCATGCTGGCCGGCCAGGAAACCCCGGACAGCGGCGAGATCGTCACCGGCGACACCGTACAGATGGCCTACGTGGACCAGAGCCGTGAAGACCTGGACAGCAACAAGACGGTCTGGGAAGAAGTGTCTGACGGCAACGACATTCTGCGCATCGGCAACTATGAAGTCCCCAGCCGCGCCTATCTGGGCCGGTTCAACTTCAAGGGTGGCGATCAGCAGAAACGTGTCGGCGACCTGTCCGGCGGTGAACGTAACCGTTTGCACCTGGCCAAGCTGCTCAAGCAGGGCGCCAACGTACTGCTGCTCGATGAGCCCACCAACGATCTGGACGTGGAAACCCTGCGGGCACTGGAAGAGGCCCTGCTGGCGTTCCCCGGCTGCGCCATCGTGATTTCGCACGATCGCTGGTTCCTGGACCGCGTCGCCACCCACATTCTCTCTTTCGAGGGCGATGCCCGGGTAGAATGGTTCGAAGGCTCTTACACCGAGTACGAAGAATACAAACGCAAGCAGCTGGGCGATGCAGCCCTGCAGCCCAAGCGCATGAAGTACAAGCGAATCGAAGTCTGATTCGCACAGGATAATGCCGGCACAGGAAAGGCGTGCCGGCACGGGGACGCAACAGGGACGACAGCATGAACGAAAGACGGCGGGCCAATCGGGTGGACTTCGACGGGGAAGCCACCCTGGTTTTCCAGCAGGATAACCACCCCGTGTCACTGGACGACATTTCCGTCATGGGCGCACGACTCAACAGCAGCACCCCGCTCACGCTGCCCGCTGCGTCCCCGGTCATCCTGACCATTACACTGGAAGATTCCGATATCACGCTGACCCTCCCGGCAAAAGTGCAACGCCAGCAGGGCCGGGATATCGGCATCATGTTCGATCGCCCTTCCGTGGATGATATGCAGCATTTACGCCGCATTGTCATGCTGCATCAGGGCGACGACGGCGAAGATGACCCCGCTACCCTGCTGACCCCGGAGAGCTGACACCTTGGACCCGACCCTGGAAAGCCCGGAATTCATTGAACGCCTGCGCCAGGGAGACCAGGCAGCCTTTGGCCAACTCGTCAAAGCCCACCACAACATGTTGCTGGCCACGGCCCGCACCATGCTGTCATCCGCCGATGCGGAAGAAGCGGTGCAGGATGGCTGGATCGCCGCGCACCGCGCCATCAGTAAATTCGAAGGCCGCAGCCTGCTACGCACCTGGCTCACCCGCATCGTGATCAACCAGGCACGCATGATGCTGCGCAAGGGCGGTCGCGAGATACAGTTTGATCCCACCGATGAGCAGGATGCCCTGGCCCACCGTTTTCGTGACGGCGGGCACTGGGACCACCCGCCACAGCACTGGGACCTGAGCGGCCCGGATGCCCTGCTCACCCGCGACGAACTGCGCCACTGCATGGAAAAGACCCTGGGAAAAATGCCGGACAATCAGCGCCTGGTGCTGGAATTGCGGGACCTGCAAGGCATGGATTTCGATGATATCTGTAACATGCTGGACGTGAGTGCATCCAACGTCCGTGTGCTGTTACACCGGGCCCGCGCAAGGTTGTTTGAATTGGTGGACCATTTTCAGGAGACAGGCGAATGTTGAAGTGCAAGCACGTCGTCGCAAAGGCCGATGCCCTCGTGGACGGCGCCCCGATGACCAGACGGGAGCGCTTTGCCCTGCGCCTGCACCTGCTCATGTGCCACCACTGTCGCCGCTATATACGCCAGTTACGCGCACTGCTGAGCACTCTGCCCCGCGAGACGGATGCCCTCGATGATGCCCGTACCCAGGAAGTCCTGGACAGACTCAACATCCCCCAGGACCGCTGAGGCCCGGTAACCGCGCCTGAAATCGCCATTACGGCTTCTTACCTCCCAACGCCAAGGCAGACCATGGAACGCAAACTCGCTCTCTCATTGCTCTTGCTACGACTCGGTGTCTTCATCGTGATGCTGATGTGGACTCTGGACAAGTTCATCAACCCCGGCCACACCAGCAAGGTTTTCGCCAAATTTTACGGGCTGGAAGGGCTCGGAGGCACCGTCCTCACCGTACTGGCCTGTCTGCAGCTTATCGTCGTATTAGCCTTTGCTGCCGGCGCCCTGCGCCGCTACAGCTACGGCATCATCCTGCTCATGCATGCCGGCTCCACCTTCTCGTCCTGGCAGCAATACCTGGACCCGTTCAATCACCTGCTGTTCTTCGCCGCCTGGCCCATGCTGGCCGCCTGCGTTGCCCTCTATGTGCTGCGCGATCAGGACACCCTGCTCAGCATTGATGGCCGCAAAAGCAAAGCATAAAGGCACGCCCCTCTGCGCAGGATAATACTGCGCAGAGGCAAGATGCGACGAAAGCCTTTACCGCAAGCGAGGTTCAAAGGCTAGCCTGCCTCCCCCGCACAATAAGCCGCGGTGATCGGATGCGCGGGATTCTCGAAGACCTGTTCGCAGCCGTTGGACTCCACCACACAACCACACTGCCCCTCCAGCCAACAGACCGTCACGCTATCCGCCAGGCGCCGTGCCTGAGCCAGGTTATGGGTCACCATCAGAATCGTATAACGCCCTTTCAGCGAGCGGATCAGCGCCTCGACCACCCTGGAAGAGACCGGGTCCAGTGCGGAACAAGGCTCATCCAGCAGCAACACCCGTGGCTCCAACACCAGGGCCCGAGCAATGCATAACCGCTGTTGCTGCCCACCGGACAACCCCAGCGCCGGCCGGGAAAGGCGCTCCTTCACCTCCTCCCACAGCCCCACATCGCGCAGCGCCTGTTCGGCACGGGCACGCCGCTGCCCCCGGGGAACGCGGTGCTCGGCCAGCGGGAACAGCAAGTTGTCGATGATGGATAACGGAAAGGGATTGGGCTGCTGAAATACCATACCCACCTGCCGACGCAACACCGTCAGGTCGTGGCGTTGCCGGACATCCTCCCCATCAAGCCATATTCGGCCACCCACCCGACAGCCGCTGACCCCATCGCTCATGCGATTAATGGCCCCCAGAAGGCTGCTTTTGCCGCAGCCACTGGGGCCCACCAGCGCCATCAACTCACCCGGCTCCACCTGCAAGGACGCATCACTGATCGCCACTTGCTCCCCATAAGTGACAGACACGGATTCCAGCATCAGTGACGGCGCCCGATGCGTTCGTTGCTCACTCATAGTTGCTCACTCATACCAGCGCCTCTGTCATGGGCTGGCGCAGCACACGCCGCACCAGCAAATTCAGCACCACCAACAAGGCCACCAGCACCACCGCCGTGGCTGCTGCCCGCGGCATGCCACCGGGCACATTCATGGCCAGATCGTAAATATGCACACTCAGGGTGCGCCCGGAATCGAACAGGGAGTCAGGACGGCGCAGCACGTAGCCGGCGGTAAACAACAGCACCGCCGTTTCCGCCAGCGCCCGCCCGGCACTGAGAATAATGCCCACCGCAATACCCGGCGCCGCGCAGGGCAGCAGAATCCGGCGCACCCAGCCCCAACGGCTCAGCGCCAATGCATCCCGGGCCTGGCGATACCCCATTGGCACCGCACGCATGGCCTGCTCGGCACTGCGAATCATCAGCGGCAAGACCATCAGCGACAGGGCCAGGGCGCCACTGAGAATGGAAAAACCCAACCCCAGCGTAATGGCAAAAAACTGGTAACCGAACAGTCCGTAGACAATCGATGGCACCGCCGCCAACATGTCCAGCACCCCACCCAGCCATTGGGCGCGGCGGCTATCCGCCGGCAACGATTCGCTCAAATACAACGCGCAGCCAAGGCCCACCGGCACGGCCACCAGCAGACACAACGCCAGAATCCACCCGGTGCTGATCAACAACGCAGCAATACCGCCACTGCGACCGGCCCGCCCCGGGTCCTCTAACAGAAACCCCACACTCAGGACATCGGCACTTTGCTGCCAGAGCGCCGTCACCATCAACGCCACCGGCACCATCACCAGTGCAAGTATCACCCAACCGGCCAGCCAGGCCACACGGTCAGCCATGGGACACTCCTCGCAACCGCCAACTGGCCATCAACAACAGCCCGGTCACGGCAATCAGCAGCAAGCCACTGGCAAACAGCGCCACGCGGTGGTCACCGGTGGCGTAAGCCATCTCCAGAGCAATATTCGCGGTCAGCGTGCGCACTGGGGCAAACACCGAATCCGGCCATTGCACCACATTGCCACACACCATCAGCACGGCCATGGTTTCCCCCAACGCCCGTCCGAACTGCAACACCACACCACCCACAATCCCGGGCGCCGCGCGGGGCAACAGCACCCGCCGCAACATGCCCACCCGGGACAAAGCCAGCGCCTCACCGGCGCGTTGATAACGCAGCGGTAACTGCCCGAGCGCCGCGTCCGTCACCAGCAGCGCCAACGGCACAATCATCAGCCCCAGCACCAGTGACCCGGCCAGCCAGGAGGCGCCCGGCGGCACCCATTGATTAATCCAGGGCACCAGCACCAGCATGCCCCACAGGCCATACACCACCGACGGAATACCCGCCATCAGCTCCACGCCGGCCAATACCGGACGACGCAATCGTGGCGCAAAGTAACGTAGCCAGGCGGCCAGCAAGACCGCCACCGGAGCCGCCAGCACCAATGCCAACACACTGACGAAGAGCGATCCGGCAATCATCGGCGCCATTCCGTATTCGCCCTGCCCCGGCTGCCAGGTGCTTTGCCAGATCCCCGCGCCTTCATTGATCAAAAACGGCAATGCCTGCACCAGCAGCACCACCACAATACCGCCGAGCACCAGTGCCGCCAGCCCCCCACACAGGCGCAGCACCAGCGTCAGCAGGCGATCACTCAGCGGCAGGGAGGAAGTAGTAATCATGGTAGACATCCGCCATGTCTGTACGGGTTACAAAGGCCAGAAAGTCGGCCACCGGTTGCGACATCTCACCATGGGTCACCAGGTTCAACTCGCGGGCCAGGGGGTACCCCCCCTGCGCCAGTACGGCCAACGACGCAGGCTTGCCTTCCAGAGGCAGCAACCGGATAGCCGTACCATTGTCAGCTTCATAAATCGCGGTGCCGATGGACACATAGCCAATGGCAAAAGGATCCCCCGCCACCGCTTTGATGCCCTGCTGGTTTTCACCAATCACCCGATCCGGCTGGACCTGGCTGTTTTCCAGTTGAAAGTAGGCAAGGAAAAGCTCCTGGGTGGATCGGCCCTGCGCCTTGTGAACAACGGTAATGGGCCTGCCTTCGGTTGATCCAGCGTCCCAGCGCTGCATCTTGCCGGTGTAGATGGCACGAATCTGGTCATCATTGAGCGCCCGTACCGGATTGTCGCGATGAACGATAATCGCAATACCATCGCGCCCGATCAGGTGCCCATCCAGATCCTGTTCATCCGCTTTCAGCGCGCGGCTCACCATGCCCAGATCCGCCAACCCCTGACGCACATCACCCATGCCTCGCCCGGACCCACCACTTTGTACATCCACCTGTATTCCGGTTTCTGTTTCATAGCGTTCCGCCAACTCCGCCATCAGCGGCGCAATCGTGCTGGAACCAGTGACGGTTAACGTACTGCCAGACTCTCCGCACCCCACCAGAAAAAGCACAATCACAGCCCCTCCCAGCCACCTCAATCCAAACTGCACTACCCTCTCCTTCCTGGCTGCCCGCATTCTTCACGTTATCTGCGGCACTTTGATGCAACACTCATGCAACTATTACATTGATGAGCGTCTTATTCGCCTCATTACTCACAAGCGCAGGAAACATTCCATCAGCACTGTAACCTGCAGCGATTTGCTGCATCCTATTAGCCTTACCCGGACAGCTTGATACTCAGGAGAGTAAGCAATGCGTGAAGACGTGCAGGATTATTACGGCAAACAACTGCATTCCAGTGCAGACCTGCAGACTAATGCCTGCTGTGATCAGGCGCCGCCGGAACACCTGAAGCCCCTGCTGGCACAACTCCATGATGAAGTGGTCAGCCGCTACTATGGCTGCGGGCTGGTAGCCCCGGAGCAACTGGAAGGCATGCGCATTCTGGATCTGGGTTCCGGCTCCGGACGCGATGTTTATCTCCTATCGGCACTGGTCGGCGAGCACGGCGAAGTGGTTGGCGTGGACATGACCGACGAGCAATTGGCGGTAGCCAATCGCCACCTCGACTATCACCGTGACGCTTTTGGTTACGCCAACAGCAATGTGCGTTTCCTGAAAGGCTATATTGAAGAGCTCGACCAGCTGGACTTGCAGGACGGCTACTTCGACATCGTCATTTCCAACTGCGTCATCAACCTGAGCACCGACAAGGCCAAGGTCATCAGCGACGTAAAACGCCTGCTGAAACCCGGCGGCGAGTTCTTTTTCTCCGATGTTTATGCAGACCGTCGCATTCCTGCCTCACTGGCCAAAGACCCGGTACTGTACGGAGAGTGCCTGTCCGGCGCCCTGTACTGGAATGATTTCATCAACCTTGGCAAGCGCTGCGGCTTTACCGATCCAAGACTGGTGGAATCCCGCCCGCTGACCATTGAAAACCCGGCTATCGAAAAAACGCTGGGCAATATCCGCTTTTATTCAGCCACCTACCGGCTATTCAATATCGATTCGCTGGAGCCAGCCTGTGAAGATTATGGCCAGGCGGTGGTCTACAAAGGCACACTGACAAACAGCCCTCACCGCTTTGCTCTGGACGACCATCACTGGATCGAAACCGGTAAAGTTTTCCCGGTGTGCGGGAACACCTGGTTGATGCTGGAGAAAAGCCGCTTTGCGGCACACTTTGATTTCATCGGCAACTTCGACACCCATTACGGTATCTTCGAAGGCTGCGGGCTGAATGTGCCTTTCGAAGACAATCAGGAAGGTAGTGCAGCGAGTTGTTGCTGAAGCCGCAGTCGTTTTCTTGCAAACCAAGAAGAAAGTCGCGAGAAGCGAGTAACGAAGATCAAAAGCGTGATCACCCTTCCGGGTTTTGCCTTTCGCAACTCGTTACTCGCAATTCAAACGCCCGACGAGCATAAACTCTGACCAAGATCCTCCAGCACCGTAACACTGATCAAGGAAGCCAAATGAACATCAAAAAAGCGCTGTTACTTGCCATCATCGCCGCGCTGATTGCCAGCTACTTTGTGTTTGATCTGGGCCAATATTTCAGCCTCGGTTATATCAAGGAGCAGCAAAGCGCTTTTGATGCGTTGTACCAAGACAACCCTGCGCTGATCCTCGGTGGCTTTTTCGCGCTCTATGTCATAGTCACGGCACTCAGCCTGCCCGGCGCTGCCATCATGACGCTGGCCGCCGGCGCCCTGTTCGGCTTCTGGATTGCCCTGGCACTGGTCTCCTTTGCATCCTCAGCGGGCGCTACCCTGGCGTTTCTCGCCTCCCGTTTTCTGTTTCATGACACGGTGCAAAATCGCTTTGGCGAACGGCTGAAAAAACTCAATGAGGGTGTCAAAAAAGAAGGCGCGTTTTATCTTTTCACATTGCGTCTGGTGCCCGTTGTACCGTTTTTCATTATCAATCTGGTTATGGGCCTCACCCCCATCAAAGCGCGCACTTTTTACTGGGTCAGCCAGGTGGGTATGCTGGCCGGCACCGCCGTCTACGTGAATGCGGGCACCCAACTTGGCCAGATCGACAGCCTGGGTGGTTTACTGTCACCCGAGTTACTGGGCGCCTTTGTGCTGCTGGGTATTTTCCCGTGGATAGCCAAGGCGATCATGGCCCGCTTGCAGGCGCGAAAAGTGTACAAGGGCTGGAAAAAACCCAAACAGTTTGACCGCAACCTGATTGTTATCGGCGCAGGTTCGGGCGGGCTGGTCAGCGCCTACATTGCCGCCACCGTCAAAGCGAAAGTGACCTTGATCGAGAAACACAAAATGGGTGGCGACTGCCTGAATACCGGGTGCGTGCCGTCCAAGGCACTGATCAAGAGTGCCCGCGTGGCCTTCTATGAAAAACAGGCGGAAAAATTCGGCTTCGACAGCATTCGCAATGACTTCCGTTTCCGTACATTGATGGAACGTGTCCACACCATCATCAAGAAAATTGAGCCCCATGACTCTGTAGAACGATACAGCGAACTGGGCGTGGACTGCCGTTACGGGGAAGCCACCTTTATCTCGCCATGGGAAGTGGAGATCCGCAACGGTGATCACCGCGAACGCCTGACCGCCCGCAGCATTATTATCGCCACCGGCGCCCAACCGTTTATTCCACCGGTTCCCGGTATCGAGGACATGGATGCCCTCACCTCCGACACCCTGTGGAACATTGAAGAACAGCCCCAGCGCCTCGTGGTCCTGGGTGGCGGCCCCATTGGCTGTGAGCTGTCGCAAACGTTTGCCCGTCTGGGCAGCCAGGTGACGCAGATACAGAAAGGCCCGCGCTTGATGCCCCGCGAGGATGAAGACGCCGCAGCACTGGTCACCGCCGCCCTGGAAGAGAGCGGCGTCACGGTATTGGTGGATCACACCACCGTGCGCTTTGCCCGGGAAGAGGGTGAAAAGGTGTTGTATGTCACGGGGGACGGACAGGAAAAGCGGATCGTATTCGATACGCTATTGCTGGCCGTGGGGCGCAAAGCCAACACCGCAGGGCTGGGACTGGAAACGCTAAAGCTGCCCACCGATGGCAACGGCACCATCACCGTCAACGATCATCTGCAAAGCCGCTTCCCGAATATTTATGCCTGCGGCGATGTGGCCGGCCCCTACCAGTTTACCCATACCGCCTCTCACCAGGCATGGTATGCCTCGGTCAATGCCCTGTTTGGTTTTGCGAAAAAATTCAAAGTGGACTATCGGGTGATCCCCTGGTGCACCTTTACCGACCCGGAAGTTGCCCGGGTCGGGCTGAATGAACAGGAAGCCAACGAGCAAGGCATCGATTACGAGGTCACCCGCTACGGCATTGACGACCTGGACCGGGCCATCGCCGAAAGTGCGGACCTGGGTTTTGTGAAAGTACTGACCGCCACAGGCAGCGACCGGATTCTCGGCGTTACCATTGTCGGCCAGCACGCCGGGGAGCTGATTGCCGAGTACGTACTGGCCATGAAACACAAGCTGGGCCTGAGCAAGATCCTCGGCACCATCCATATTTACCCAACCATGGCCGAAGCCAACAAGTTTGCTGCCGGGGAATGGAAAAAAGCCCGCAAGCCAGAGGGACTGTTACGCTGGGTAGAGCGGCTTCACAACATTCGGCGCTAACTACAAAAGCATAATTGACAATTATTCTCATTATCATTACGGTGCACGGCCGTCCTACCTTGAAAGAAAAAGGAGAGCGCCGTGCTCCGCTTTTGCCGTTATGGCTTGCCCGTATCGTTATTGTCCCTTGCGTGTTCCCCATTGGCCCTGGCCGAAGAAGCCGCTGGCGCCCATGAGCTGGGCCAGATTACCGTGTCGGCCACCCGTGCTCACTCCACCGTTGATGAGACTCCGCAGAAAGTTCTCATCATCAGCCGCGAAGAAATTGAAGAACAACTGGCCATCAGCAATGACCCCGGCCAGGTACTCAGCAACCTGATTCCCTCTTATTCGCCCAGCCGCCAGAAGCTCTCCAATGCCGGCGAAAGCTTCCGTGGCCGTTCGCCGCTATTCATGATTGACGGCGTTCCCCAGAGCAACCCGCTACGCGATAGCGCGCGGGACAGCTATACCATTGACCTGTCCATGGTGGAGCGCATCGAAGTGATTTATGGTGCCAGTGCCGAGCATGGGCTGGGCGCCACCGGCGGGATCATCAATTACATTACTCGCCGCGCCGACACCGGCACCATCAATCAGGAAGCCTCCGTCAGCCTGACTTCCGACGATGATTTTGATTCCGATGGCCAGGGCCACAAGGTGGACTACAGCATCAGTGGCCAGAAAGGCGACTGGGATTACCTCGGCGCCATCAGCCAGCAAAAGCGTGGCGTTTTTTATGATGGTGACGACCAGCTTGTCGGCATCGCCTACCCCGGCGAACTGCAGAACTCTACCAGCTATGACGTAATGGGCCGGGTCGGCTACTGGATCGACGATAACCAGAACATCGAACTGATGCTCAACCACTTCGAACTGGAAGGTGAAGGGGATTATGTTCCGGTGCCGGGTGACCGGGATGAAGGCATCCCCACCCGCGCCCGCCCGGGCGACCCGGTAGGCGACCCGGGCTTCAACAAGGTCACCACCGCCAGCTTCTCCTACAGCCATGCAGACTGGTTCGGCAACAAGGCGGACGTGCAAGTGTACGGCCAGCAATTCCGGGCCCAGTTTGCCACCACCCCGTTCTTCCCCTACGTGGACAGTGCCGGTAATAGTCAGCTCGACCAGACCCGTAACGAATCCGACAAGGTCGGTGCCAAATTTACCCTGACCCGTAACGGCCTGCTCAACAATCGCCTGGGGATTACCACCGGCCTGGATCTGCTGCAGGATGAAACCAATCAGGATCTGGTACACACCGGTCGCACCTACGTACCGGAAACCCAGTACCGCAACTACGCCCCCTTCCTGCAAGGCCGCTTCAAGCTCACCGACAAGCTCAACCTGAATGCCGGTGCCCGTTATGAAAAAGCCAAACTGAAAGTGGACACTTACTCCACCATCGATCGGGCCAACGTGGTCAATGACAACGTGGTTGTGGAAGGCGGCAGCCCGGACTTCAGCGAAACGCTCTACAACGCTGGGCTGGTATACCAGCTCACCAACTGGGCGCAGCTCTACGGCAGCTACTCGGAAGGGTTTGGTATGCCCGATGTGGGCCGGGTCTTGCGCGGCATCAACACCCCCGGCCAGGACGTAGACACCCTCCTGCAGCTGCAGCCCATCGTCACCGACAACCGGGAAATCGGCGGGCGTTTCAACTGGGCACGCTACGGCTTTGAAGTGAGCTACTACGAGTCCAACTCGGATCTGGGCGAGCGCCTCACGTTCAACAGTGCCACGGGCACCTTCGAAGGCAGCCGGGAGAAAACCGAGATCCAGGGCGTGGAACTGTCCGGACACATGCAGATTAACGACGCCCACCGCGTCAAACTGTCCTACTCCCACGAGGACGGCGAATCCGACACCGATGGCAACGGCGTTGTCGATACCGAACTGAGCGGCCTGACCATTGCGCCCGACACGGTACAGATGAGCTGGAATGCCGGCTGGAGCCGCACCGTCTCATCCTACCTGCAAGTCAGCCACTTCTTCAGCCGCGGCTTTGATGACCCGGACTTGGACTTTGACGGCTATAGCCTGGTCGACGCCATGGTCAGCTACAAGCTACCCGCGGGTAAACTGGATCTGGGCATTGAGAACCTGACGGATGAAGACTACTTCACCTACTACTCCCAGGCCGCCCGCGTGAGTGACGAGTACAACTTCAAGGGCCGTGGTCGCACCTACACTCTGGGATATAGTCTGGACTTCTGAACGTCACCGCCGTTTCATTACGGGCAGCCTATGGCTGCCCGTTTTGTATAAGGATCCACACCTGCATGCGCAACACCCTGTTCACCCTGCACAAATACACCGGCCTGATCACCGGGCTGCTGCTGGTGGTTATCGGCCTTAGCGGCAGTTTGCTGGTCTTCCATGACGGCCTGGATGAGTCGCTCAATCCGCAACTGATGACCGAGGGGAGCGAGACGCTTCCCTTCAACGATATCGTTGCCAGCGCCGAGGCGGAGCTGGGCCGAAAGGCCTTGCGTCTCGAACCGGCGCAGGATTCAGGCAGCCCGCACACCCTGCGTTTCTTTGCCCCGCCGGGAGAACCCGGCCCGATTCAGGTTAGCGTCTCGCCCTATACCGGCGAGGTCCTTGCGATTCGCACCTGGGGCGACTACCTGATGACCTGGATCTACAGCCTGCATTACACCCTGTTGTCCGGCGAAATTGGCGAGATTGTGGTTGGCGTGCTTGGCCTGTGCTTGCTCGGCTTCTGTCTGACCGGCGTTTACCTGTGGTGGCCCACCGGCAAGCGCAAGGGAAAGTGGCGCCGCAACCTGACCATTAAACGGGGCGGCGGCACCTACCGATTACACTTTGACCTGCACCAGGTCATCGGCATCTATTTTCTCCCGGTACTGCTGGTGGTCGCCTTTTCCGGGGTCACCCTGATATTCCCGACCCAGGTGGCGGCACTGGTGGATGCCGTGCTCCCGCTGGAAAAACGCCCCTCACCTTCGTCAACGCTACCGGACAGCCCGGGCACGCCCTCTATTACCCCGCAGCAATCACTGGATATTGCCCGCACCGTTTTCCCACAGGCACCGCTGATTCGCCTCGATTTCCCCCGCAGTGAAACCGGCAGTTATTCGCTGGCGTTCAACCGGGACGGAGAACCCTGGCAGCATTACGGCGCCAGCCGTATCTGGGTAGACCAGTACAGCGGCGAGGTACTGGCGGTATGGGACGCCCCCAATGTGGCCGCCGGAAGCCAGTTCATGACCTGGCAATTCCCGCTCCACAATGGTGATGCCCTGGGCATGCCGGGGCGCATCATCGTCCTGATCAGCGGCCTGACGCCCCTGCTGTTCTTTATCACCGGCACCTACCTGTGGTGGCAAAAACGCCAGCTTCGCCGGCAGGCACAACGCCGCAAGCTGGCACGACAACAGGCACGTTGACGCCCTGTTGTCACCCTTCCATGCTTAACTGAAAGCTGAAGACCACAAGGAGCCTCACATGCGTCAATGGATGTCCGCACTGGTGATCAGCCTGCTTCTGCTAAGCAGCCAGGTCATGGCGTTTGACCACAGCCGCTGGAACACATTGCTTCAGCAACATGTGCAACCGCAGCGCGGCGGTGTTGCCACGGCAGTGGATTATGACGGGATCGCCGAGAACCATGAGGCCCTGCAGTCGTATCTGGACAGCCTAACGGCGGTCACTCAAGGTGAGTTCAACGGCTTCAGCCGCGATGAAAAACTGGCATTTCTGATCAACGCCTACAACGCCTTTACCGTTGAACTGATCCTTCGTGAAAATCAGCCTGATTCCATTCGCGATATTGGCAGTCTCTTTTCCGGCCCCTGGGACAAGGCATTCTTTTCCTTATTGGGAGAGCCCCGGACGCTGGATGAACTGGAACATGAAATGATTCGTGACAATCCAGACCTGATGGACCCGCGTATTCATTTCGCTGTGAACTGCGCCTCCATCGGCTGCCCTGCCCTGCGCGCCACCGCCTACACCGGTGAGCAGCTGGAAGCCCAGCTGGAGGAAAGCACAACGCAATTTCTCAGCGATAAACAACGTAACCGCTACAACAGCGAACAGGATGCCCTGGAAGTCTCGAAGATTTTCGACTGGTATGAAGACGATTTTGAAGGCGCCGCCGGCAGCCTGTCCCATTACCTTCTGCAATACTCGGACACGCTGGGCATACCCGCCAATCGCCAAAAGGCACTGGACGAAGGGGACCTGGAGGTGCAGTTTTTACCCTATGACTGGTCACTGAACTCCCAGTAACCCAACCAACGCCAGGAGGGACAAGGCATGGACGCCTACCACGCAATCACCACACACCGCCTGCACAGCATCTGGCTGTCGTTTCGCAACCTGCCACGCTGGCTGCAGGGCTGGGTCGCCCTGATTCTGATGCCCCTCAACGGGGCCAGTCTGCTGTTGCTGGATACGTTCTCTGGCCAGGCCATCGCGCTGGCCCTGCTGCTGGTTCTCGCCGTGAACCTGCCCCTGATGTGGCACCACCGTGGCATGAACAAGGACATGTCACTGGTGCATCTGCTGGCCTGGATTCCACTGGAAATCGCTTTGCTGGGGCAACTGGCGGGGCGCTGGGGCGACGATCATCTGACACCGGCACTGTGGGGTTTTACCCTTGCGGTATTCATGGTCAACGCCATCAGCCTGTTCTTCGACGTGGTCGATGCCTGGTGCTGGGCCCAGGGCGATCGCCTGACCCTCCACCCGGATCACAGTTGACAGCGGCGCGGGTGTAGCGCCGTCATTTCATCAGGTGTTTAATCCCGCGCCGAGACTCTGGACGCGGCCTCAACCATCTAAAACAACGACAACGCTCAGTTCGCGAGCTACCAACTGTCCACTATCAACTGTCAACTGATTACAGGTACTCCAGCGCCTCGGCCACATTGCTCACGCCGATAATTTCCACCCCATCGGGCAGTTTTCTTGGCAGGTTCGCCTTGGGAACGATGGCTTTTTTGAAGCCGTGCTTCACCGCTTCATAGAGCCGCTCCTGCCCTTGAGGGACGGGACGTATTTCACCGGATAGCCCCACCTCACCGAACACCACCAGCTCCCGCTCCAGCGCCCGGTCCCGGAAGCTGGACACAATAGCCAGCACCTGGGCCAGGTCCGCGGCGGTTTCGGTGACTTTCACCCCGCCAACCACATTCATGAACACATCCTGGTCGCCCACCTGGATACCACCATGACGGTGCAGCACCGCCAGCAGCATGGCCAGCCGATTCCCTTCCAGTCCCACACAGATACGCCTGGGGTTACCAAAATGGGAGGCATCCACCAGCGCCTGCAACTCCACCAGCAACGGCCTTGTGCCTTCCCAGACCACGGTAACCAGCGAGCCCGAGGCAATCTCATCAGCCCGATTCAGGAAAATAGCAGACGGGTTCTTCACTTCTTTCAGGCCCTCGCCGGTCATCGCAAATACGCCCAGCTCATTCACCGCCCCGAAACGGTTTTTCAGGCCGCGCAGGGTGCGAAAACGGGAATCCGTGGAACCTTCCAGCATCAGTGAGCAATCAATCATATGCTCGAGCACCTTGGGGCCTGCCAGGGTGCCATCCTTGGTAACGTGCCCCACCAGCAGCAGCACTGTGCCGGTCTGTTTGGCAAAGCGGGTCAGGGCTGCCGCACATTCGCGCACCTGAGCCACACTGCCCGGCGCTGACTGCAACGCCGCCAGAAACATCACCTGAATGGAATCCACCACCAGCACGCGCGGCATTTCCTTGCGTGCCAGTTCCAGAATCTGCTCCACATCCGTTTCCGCCGCCAGGCGCAGTTTTTCCTTGGGAAGCTTCAAACGATCGGCGCGCATGGCCACCTGGGACAGGGATTCCTCACCGGTGATATACAGGCAGCTTTGGCTGTCCGAGAGTTTGCACAGTGTCTGCAATAACAAGGTAGATTTGCCCGCGCCGGGGTGCCCACCGATCAGAATGGCCGAGCCGGGCACCAGCCCACCACCCAGCACGCGATCCAACTCGCCCATGCCGGAACTGATACGCGGCGTTTCTTCCAGCACAATATCGTTAAGGTTCTGCACTTCTGACAGTTGCCCGGAAAAACCGCCGCGGCTGCCCGCCCCTTTGGACGATGGCGTGGCGGGGTCGTGGACAAATTCCTGCAGGGTATTCCAGGCATTGCATGCCGGGCACTGCCCTTGCCATTTGGGAAAATCCGCTCCGCAATCCGTGCACACAAACGCGATTTTTTTCTTGGCCACAAACAATTCCTTCTTGTGAAGACGTAGCTACGGAGCCGCTGTAGGAACGTAGCGCAGCGGAGTAACGCACGGAGTGCGGCCCCAAAGGGGTGAGCGCAGCGAATAACACCTCTTGAGGTGCGAATACGAGCGTTAACGAGTTTCGAGTTTCGAAAAGCACAACCGGAACCTGCCGGGCCTGATAGGTTTGGTTTTCGAAACTCGCTTCTCGCAACTCGTAACTGTTTTGTTCGCGCCTCAAGTGGCGCTCCTACAGCGACGTCGAATCAGACGATGACGCGCTCCGGTCGACCGGTGATCTGGCAGAATAATTCATAACTGATGGTGCCGCAGGCACGGGCCACGTCATCCACATCCACCACGTCGCCCCACAGCTCCACTTCGTCGCCCACACTGGCATCCAGCCCCGTCACGTCAACGGTAAGCATATCCATGGAAACACGACCCACCAATTCCGTGATATTCCCGTTCACGGCCACCGGTGTGCCACTGGGGGCATGGCGTGGGTAACCATCACCATAGCCCACAGCCACCACAGCAACCTGGCGAGGCTCAGCTGCGGTCCAGGTCGCGCCGTAGCCTACACTTTCACCTGCCTCCACCGCATTAATGGCAATTACACGGGCGGTAAACCGGTGGCTGACCGCCAGGCCCAGCTCGCTGGCCGTTTGCCAGTCGAAAGGAGACGAGCCGTACAGCATGATGCCGGGGCGCACTCGCTGCGCATGGGACTGGGGGTAACGTAACAGCGCCGCCGAGTTGGATGCTGACAACGGCAGCATCAATTGCTCGGCTATCTGGCCGGCGACCAGTAGCTGTTTTTCGGAATACGCATCCTGACTCACATCCGCACAGGCAAAATGGCTCATGACCCCCACCGGTGCCATTCCCCCTGCCCGCAATTGCGCCGCTGCCTGCAGGGCCGTGTCCGGGCGAAAACCAAGACGGTTCATGCCCGTGTTCACTTTCAACCAGATGCGCACCGGGCAAGGGCTGGCCAGCAGCAATTCCACCTGCCACTGCGAGTGCACGACCACTTCAAGGGATAACCGCTCCGCCTCCTTCAGCTCTTCCGCATCGAAGAAGCCTTCGGCGACAAGGATCGGCAAGGTCATGCCGTGCTCTCGAAGCGCACGCGCCTCTTCCACCAGCGCCACCCCCAGGCCCGACACGTTTTCGTGCATGGCATCCGCCGCCAGCAACAGGCCATGCCCGTAGCCGTTGGCCTTGACCATGGCAAACACCTCAGCCCCATCAGCCAGCTGCCGGGCCAGACGCGCATTATGGGCCAGCGCAGAAGGGCGAATTTCGACTCGGGTGCCTCTCATAAAAAATATCGCCAAACGCCTGACGCCTGACGCCTGACGTTTAAAGAACAGGACTTCGCATCCGGCATCCGGCGTCTAGCGTCTAGCGTTTTATTCATCCCCTGCCGCCAGCTGGGCATAGTATTCCGGCGCCAGATCGTCGAAGCGGGTGAACTCGCCGCGGAAGGCCAGTCGCACGGTGCCGATAGGACCATTACGCTGCTTGCCGATAATGATTTCGGCCACACCGCGCTCGTTACTGTCCTTGTTGTACACCTCATCCCGGTACAGGAAGACGATCAAATCCGCATCCTGCTCAATCGCCCCGGATTCACGCAGATCCGACATCACCGGGCGCTTGTTGGGCCGTTGCTCCAGGGAACGGTTCAACTGCGACAGGGCCAGCACCGGGCAATTCAGCTCCTTGGCGATCCCTTTCAGGGAGCGGGAAATTTCCGAGATTTCGTTCACCCGGTTTTCCACACCCGGCACCTGCATCAGCTGTAGGTAATCGACCATGATCAGCCCCAGTTCGCCGCCACATTCGCGGGCCACCCGGCGGGCACGGGCGCGCATTTCCAGCGGGCTTAATGCCGGCGTGTCGTCGATAAAGAAGCGCTGCTCACTGAGCATGTGAATGGCCGAGGTGATACGCGGCCAGTCATCCTTTTCCAGGTTACCGGAACGGATCGCGCCCTGATTGATGCGCCCCAGTGAGGAGAGCATCCGCATGACGATGGATTCCGCCGGCATCTCCATGGAGAACACCAGCACTGGCTTGTTGCTCTTGATCGCCACGTTTTCGCACAGGTTCATGGCGAAGGTGGTCTTACCCATGGAGGGACGGCCGGCGACCACGATCATGTCGGCGGGCTGCAAGCCACCGGTCATTTTATCCAGCTCTTCAAAACCGGAGGTCAGGCCGGTGAGTGAGCTCTTGGTTTTGTACAGCTCATCAATGCGGTCCACCGCCTTTTTCAGCACCGACTTGATGTTCTGGGGGCCATCGCCTTTCTTCTGTTGCTCGGCAATCTCGAAGATGGAGGACTCGGCCTCATCGAGAATTTCCAGGGATTTACGCCCTTCGGTATTAAAAGCGCTATCCGCCACCTTGTGCGACACATTGATCAACTGCCGCAGGATGCTGCGCTCACGGACGATATCCGAATAGGCGGTAATGTTGGCCGCACTGGGGGTATTTCGGGCCAGCTCCGACAGATAGGTCATACCGCCGATGGATTCGAGCTGCCCCAGGTTATTGAGCGCCTGGGAGACGGTGACCAGGTCACTGGGGTTTTCCTCTTCCACCAGCTGGGCAATCACGTCGAAAATCAGGCGGTGCTCCTTGCGGTAGAAATCCCGCGCGCCCACTCGCTCGGCCACATCATCCCAGGCGCTGTTATTGAGTAGCAAACCGCCCAGTACCGCCTGCTCCGCCTCCACCGAATTGGGAGGAATACGCAGGTTCTCAGGCAGGTGTTTGTCCAGCGACATGGGTTCATTCATGGATAAGCCAACGTGTTGGGAAAATAGAGTTGAAAGACCAAAGTTTAACGTTGAAACGCGATCCAGGCATGTACCCATCGCTAGATTCTATAAGCCGCGACAACGCTGTAGTCGCGGCCTTGTACCGCCAAGAACACACCGGCTCCACTCGCGTTTCAACTTTAAACTTTCAACGTTGCACTGCCCTTCAACAAAAAAGGGCACTGCCCCCACCTGAAAACAGGTTTCGGACAATGCCCTGATTCTGTCACCGCACCCCCGCAGGGGCAAACCGGTTGTCAGTTCTGTCGATTACTCGGCAGGAACCACAGCCAGTTTGATGGTCACAGTTACCTCGGCGTGCAACGCCAGGTCGATTTCGAACTCACCGGTGGTGCGCAGTGCACCGTGGGGCAGCTTCACTTCTGCTTTTTCCACGTCCACGCCAGTGGAAGAGGAAATGGCTTCCGCGATGTCGCGGGTACCCACAGAACCGAACAGCTTGCCTTCGTCGCCCGCTTTGGCGGCGATGGAAACTGCGGCTTCGTTCAGCTTCTCGGCACGTTCCTGGGCAGCACCCAGCTGCTCTGCAGCGTGCTTTTCCAGCTCGGCACGACGCTGTTCCACTTCCGCCAGGTTGGCTTTGGTGGCAGGCAGCGCTTTGCCTTGCGGGATCAGGAAGTTACGGCCGTAACCGGAACGTACGTCTACAACTGCGCCCAAATCGCCCAGGTTCTTGATCGTTTCCAGCAGGATCACTTGCATGATGGTCCCCTCGGCTTAATTGTCGTGGCTGTCAGAGTACGGCAGCAGCGCCAGGAAGCGAGCCTGCTTGATAGCAGAGGCCAGCTGACGCTGGTAGCGTGCCTTGGTGCCGGTAATACGGCTGGGCACGATCTTGCCAGTCTCGGTGATGTAGGCTTTCAGGGTGTCGAGATCCTTGTAATCGATGTACTCAACACCTTCCGCGGTAAAGCGGCAGAACTTGCGGCGGCGATAAAAACGGGCCATTGGATAATCTCCTGTCGAATCCTTAGTTAAGGCTTTGCAGCGTTTGGGCAAGCAATTGCAAACGGTCCCGGGCGTCTCCCTTGTAACCGGCGCGACTGAGGCATCCGGTTACCTTGATTCGCTGACCCTCTTTCAGGCCCTGGGCCTGTTGGGTCATCCCACCCGCCAGAATCACGGCGATGCGGGCCTGGACTTCACGGGGATGTCCGTCTTCCAGTTGCCGGGAGCGATGTTCCAGCCAGACTCGCTGACGGGGCACTCCGGCTGGAGTCAGGGCCACCTTTTCCAAGGTGACGATCACACCAGTGAGTTCGCAGTGGTTGCTTTCCAAAATTAGCTGGCAGCCCCTTCCTTCTCGTCGTGTTTCGCCAGCGGCGACGGCTCGGTTACGGCGTTGTCGCGACGAATTACGAGGTGACGGATTACGGCATCGTTAAAGCGGAAAGTGTTTTCCAGCTCGCCCAGGGTCTCGCCGTCACATTCGATGTTCAGCATCACATAGTGAGCTTTGTGGATCTTGTTGATCGGGTAAGCCAGCTGACGACGGCCCCAATCTTCAACACGGTGGATAGTGCCTTTGCCATCGGTCACGATCGCGCTGTAGCGCTCGACCATGGCAGAGACCTGTTCGCTCTGGTCCGGGTGAACCAGGAACACAACTTCGTAATGACGCATGTTAGCTCCTTACGGTTGCGACGCCTCACGACGCCAATTCAGCTTCCCGCCGTGATCATGATCAACGCACGGTGAAGCAAGGAGACCTGCATCCCCGCCCCGAAAAACCGGGGGAGACGCAGGAAGCGCGCGATTCTATCCCATTGCAGGGGGCAACCTCAAGGCATATCCATTGCCATCTGCCGGCGACGGACGTATGCTCAAATAAAACAAAACGCTACAAACGCTTACAAAAAGCGTCGTTAACCCCAAGCCCCTGAAAAGACAGGGGAAAACAACAACAATGGGATACGACAATGTACATCCGAGCCCTGGCCACCGGCCTGTGCGGTTTTTTATTGCTGACTCCAGTTCACGCCCAGGAGCCACCGTCCCCCTGTGGCAGCCCGGTGGCGGTGCCGGACAAACCGCTACTGGAAGACTACCCGGATTACAGCAATTTCCTGCTGCAGATCATGAAATACAAGCAGGCCCAGCGAGACCAGGCGGCCCACCGCAACGCCTGCCCCGACGACTACCTGCCCCAGCCCATGGCCAGCAGCGACCCGACCGTCATTGACGAACCGGAGACCCTGTCCAGCGCCCTGGCACGCACCGGTAAATTTGAGCAGATCGATTACCAGCGCAATCGCACCTGGTATAACCGATCCACCTCGAAAAGCTTTGTGCTGCCTCCTCTCGGCGGTGACTCCCTGGCCAGCGAACGCATCCGCACCCTGCTGGCGAACGCAGGCTCTGACACACCACTGTTCCTGCCCATGACCATTGTCGGTATGCAGCTCGACGGCATCAACGATGGCGGCGAAGCACAGCAGCAAGAGGTCCAGTTCAGTTATGAGCTGCTTCCCAAGCAGGAGCGCCAGGCCAGCCGCGCGGCGTTTATTGCCAACACCCAGCAGCAGTTCAGCGGCGTGTATCGCAGCGGCAATCTGCTCCTGTATCTGGATAACACCGGCGAAGCCTTCCTTATAGAGGGCACCGTGGAGGGGAGGTTGAGGTAGCCATGACCGGGCGCGTGCTGCATACCCCCATTATGCTGATCAGTGTCATGATGTTGGCCCTGAACGGGCAAGCACTGGGCGCCCAGGAGGTGGAGTCGCCGCAGGAGGCGCTGGCCCGCGCGCTGGGGGCGAGGCCGGAAATTCGCGACTACACGCGCCAGGACCGATTCGTGACCGACCTGCTCGCCTGGCAACGCCACAAAAGCGAACTGGAGGCCAAACTGGCCCGGGGGGAGTCCATTGCGCCTCCTGCACCAGCGCCACAACCAAACTGGCACCATGTTACCGGCCCGGAAGACCTGGATACCGCCCTGCACAATGCGCAGGGCTACAAACAACCGAACTACCAGGAACCCATTCGCTACGACCGCACCACCCACCTGAGTTTTCCGCTGCCGCCATTGCCGCAACAACAGCTGTCAGAAAAGGTATTGACCGGCGAACGCCCCGTGCCGGCAGACCCGGCCAAAGAAGAGATTCATGAGGAACTACTGGAGGAGAATACCCGGCTACAACGGGAAATGGCCGCCAGCCGGGCAAACCTGCCGCCCCCGGAACTCAACCGGCAGCATTTCGTCAGCCATTCTCAGCTACGCTGAGCCCTGACCTGAAACAACATCACACCCGTGGCCACCGACACATTGAGGCTCTGCACCTCACCGGCCATGGGAATTTCCAACAGCTGGTCGCACTTGTCACGGGTCAGACGTTTCAGCCCACTCCCCTCGGCCCCCATTACAATTGCCAGTGATTCCGGTGGCTGAAAGGTAAACAAGGACTCACTTCGCTCTTCCAGTGCCGTGCCCACCACCCACACGCCGCGATCACGCAACTGATCCAGCAAACTGGCCAGATTACCGATTTCGTAATAGACCAGGCTTTCCGCCGCGCCCACCGCGGTGCGACACGCCACCGGCGTCAGCCCTGCCGCATTGCGGCGCGGCACGATCACCGCCTGAACCCCGGCTGCATCCGCACTACGCAGGCAGGCACCCAGGTTATGCGGGTCGGTGACATTTTCCAGAATCAGCAACAGCGGACTGGCCGGCTTGCCGTCCAGCCACTGCAGCAGCGCACTCTCGTCCGCCGGCCGGCGCGGGCGCGCCCGCGCTACAATGCCCTGGTGCTGTGGCCCGGCATGCTTTTCCAGCACCTCGCGGCGAGCCCGTTGCACGGCAATTCCGAAGTCCTTTGCCGCCTGGATCATGGCGGCAAGGCGCGGGTCATCCCGGTCCACCCGGGTGTCTTGCACAAACAGTTCCAGCACCGCCTCCGGGCGATGCCGCAACAAGGCCTCCACCGCGTGAAAGCCGGAATACATCAGGGGTTTATTCATAACGACGCCTGCACGCTGGACGCATCACGCAAACACGCAATGCGCAGTGGAGGTGGAATCAAAACACAGGAACGGCGCTTAAGCGGCGAATCATTGCCATCAAGACAACCCATTCGCGGCTCAAGCGCCGTTCCTGCGGGCTAGCTCTTTTTGCTACGGCGCGCGGCTTTCTTGCCGCGGGGCGGCCCCTTGCGCTTGGCCTTGGGTTTGGGAATATCACCCTTGGCCAGCTTTTCCCGCTCGGACGTGCCCGAGTCTGCCTTTGCGGCACTCCCCGAGCGCCCGCCCCGGCCTCTGCCGGACGGCTTTTTCTTGCTGCCGGCTTTGGGGCGACCTTTACCGCTGGGGGTAAACGATTCCAGCTGCAGGTCAATCTTGCGGTCTTCGGTGTGCACCGCCGCCACGCAGACCGTGACAGCATCACCCAAGCCAAACTGACGACCACTGCTTTCACCGGTCAGGGTCAGGCTTACTTCATCGAAGTGGTAGTAATCGCTGTCCAGATTGGCCACATGTACCAGACCATCGATGTGCAGGTCATTGAGCTGTACAAACAACCCGAAACTGGCCACGCCGCTGATGGTGCCCTCAAACACCTGCCCCAGATGCGCCTCCATGAACTGACATTTAAGCCAGGACACCACATCGCGGGTAGCTTCATCCGCACGGCGCTCGGTCATGGAGCACTGCTCACCAATCGCCACCATGTCCGCCTGGCTGTAAGGCAGGATTTTCTGGCGTGGAATCTCCGGCAAATCCCCCGGATTATCCACGTGGTTCGGCTCGCCGTTACTGCGGATCAGGAACCGGATAGCCCGGTGCACCAGCAAATCCGGATAACGACGGATCGGCGAGGTGAAATGGGTGTACGCCTTGTAGGCCAGACCAAAGTGGCCTTTGTTCTCGGCCTCGTACTTGGCCTGGCTCATGGTGCGCAACATCATTGTCTGGATCACGTTGCGATCCGGGCGCTCCAGAATCTCTTCGCGCAGGTCCTGGAAGACATAAGGCTTTGGCGCCGCCCCTTCCGACCAGGCGATACTCAAGCCCAGCCCACCCAGGAACTGCTGCAACTTGCTCAGGCGCTCTTCCTTGGGCGGCTCGTGGTTCCGGTAAAGCGCCGGCACACCGGCTTTTTCCAGCAATTTGGCAGAACAGATGTTGGCGGCCAGCATGGCCTCCTCGATCATGATATGCGCCACATTGCGCTGCACCGGTACGATGGCTTCGATCTTCTTGTTCTCGTCGTAAATAATACGGGTGTCATCGCTATCGAAATCGATGGCACCGCGCTCTGCACGACGACGGCGCAGGGCCAGGAACATTTCGTGGAACGACCAGATCATGTCCAGGGACTCATCGTCCAGGCTGGCCACAGTGTCCTGGGCCAGTTCGGACTCCGGCTCTTCGATGATCGCGCCAACCTTGTTGTAGGTCAGACGGTGCCGCGAGCGCATCACCCCTTCACGGAAAATAAACCGGGTGAGGCGACCGTTGGCGGAAATCTTCATGTCGCAGTACAGGCACAGGCGGTCCACATGGGGGTTCAGGGAACATAACCCATTGGACAGCGCCTCCGGCAGCATCGGGATTACCCGATTGGGGAAATACACGGAATTGCCGCGCTTGGCCGCCTCCTGGTCCAGCTCGGTGCCAGGCTGCACATAGTGGCTCACATCGGCGATGGCCACGATCAAACGCCAGCCACCGCGGGGGCGACGCTCTACATAGACCGCATCATCGAAATCACGAGCGGTTTCATCATCAATGGTAACCAGCGGCAGATCACGCAGATCCACCCGGTGGGCCTTGGGCTTATGGGGCACCTTGTCACCGAATTTTTCGGCGGCGGCCTCCACCCCTTCCGGCCAGACATGGGGAATCTCGAAGCGGCGAAGCGCCACCTCCACTTCCATGCCGGCTTCATCCGGGGTGGCAATAATCTCTTCCAGACGCACCAGTACATGGTGGTCGCGGCTGGGGTACTGGGTAATAGTGGCACGGACATGATCGCCCGGGTTGGGCTTGATGCCGTTCTTGTCCTCGATCAGGACTTCTTTGGTGATCCGGCGGTTTTCCGGCTCGATAAAGCTGATCCCGGCTTCCCGGGAATAGCGACCCACCACTTCCGTGGCCACGCGCTCGGTGATTTCGACGATGCGGGCCTCTTTCTTGCCGAAGCGGTTATAGCCGGCATTGCTGACCAGCACCCGGTCGCCGTCCATGACGTTTTCCATCTGCCGGGGGGCGAGAAACAGGTCACCCTGGGTCTTGTCGTCCGGAATAAGGAAGCCAAAGCCATCTTTATGGCCCTGCACCCGGCCAGCGATCAGGTCCATCTTGGACACCACGCCAACCTTGCCGTTGCGGTTCTGAACCAACTGGGCATCACGGAGCATGGCCTTGATACGGCGATCAAGCCCGACTTCCCCCTCTTCATCCACTTCCAGCAGCTGAGCCAGCAGCTCAAACGACAGGGGTTTGCCCTGATCATTGAGCACATCCAGAATCAGCTCCCGGCTGGGAACAGGGTTCTCGTATTTTTCCGCCTCTCGGTCGGCATGGGGATCGCTATAGCGTTTTTTTGAGGTCATCGAAGATTTTTTCGAAAAGGAATTTGACATTGGCCCATCATATACTAGAATGCACCCGCTTTCGCGATGAACGGCTAATAAATTTAGCCCACGCATAGCGAAGCCGAGGTGGTGAAATTGGTAGACACGCTAGCTTCAGGTGCTAGTGCTCGCAAGGGCGTGGAGGTTCAAGTCCTCTCCTCGGCACCAATTAAGAAAGAGGGCTCCCAGACGGGGGCCCTTTTTCGTTTCGGGCCCGGCCCAACCCCCAATCACTGATAGCGCAGGTCCATATGACACTCCTTCGCCCCGTGATCGCTGCACTTGTGCTGGCCTGTGGCCTCGCCCTGGCCCCCGTGGCCACCTACGCCAAACCGGATAATACGGTGCAAGCCACCGAATCCGTCCACCCGGCCATTCAGCAGGCCGATGCTCACCGGGAGAAAGAAGCCCGCCGCAAACGCTACCTGCTGTTTTTCCCCATCGCCGTGGTCGGCGTCACCGTGGCACTGATTGTGATTACCCGCCGCAAATAACCCCGCAAGCCAGACTGCCTGCTATCTTCAGCCGCTCCTCACCGTGGGGAGCGGCGCTCAAGATACGATAGCTGCCACTGAACATCCCCGCCTCCGGCTCTCCCGGTCGACACTCGCACCGGCAGACTCACCGCTGGCACCCACAACACATCCTCCCCTGAAGCGTGGACAAAGACTTGCACCGGGCAGCCCAACACAACGCCAGCAGCACCCTCTTTGAGCTGGAAACCGGCCCGTTCAAGCATCTCTCTGCCCCGTCCCTGCCCCCTTGCTTCCAATAACTGAGCGAACAACGCAGGTGCCTGCGGCACTGCTTGTTGAGGATATACCACCATAGGAGGCGCCACGGTCTCTTCACTCCCCAGCAACGGCACCAACCAATCCGGGCGCGCTGAGGGCAATGCCATCTGCACCAGATAACGCCCATCCCCGGCACTAACCTGATATCGGGCATGCACCACCGAACCATCACCGGGTAGACAATTCGCCTGAAGGGATGCCGCAATCCCCAGCAAGCCCCACGTTAGCAAAACCCATCCACCACGCATGGCTCTCGCAACCCTTGCTGCGCCGACAAACATCAGGATAGCGCCTCCCCATCACTGGCCATTGGCTGCACCCAGCGAGAACAGAGCAGGCCCACTTCAAAAAGGAACCACATGGGAAGAGCCAACAAGCTCTGCGAGATAATATCCGGTGGCGTAAGCAGCATGCCAGCAACAAAGCAGCCCACCACAATGTAGGACCGAGCCCCTGACAACGCAGCCGGCGTAGTGATACCGGATGCCACAAGCAGCACGACAACAACCGGCAACTCAAACGCCATCCCGAACGCCATCACAAAAGTCATGGTAAATCCAAGCCAGGCGCCGATGTCCGTCATCACGGCAACCCCCTCCGGGGCAACCGAAACAAAGAAAGCGAACAACAAAGGCATTACCACGAACCAGGCAAAGAATGCGCCGAGATAGAACAACAACACACTGGAAAAAAATAACGGTCGCGCAAACTTTTTTTCGCGACGATAGAGCCCCGGCGACACGAAACTCCAGCACTGGTGCAACAGAAACGGCATCGCCAGCAACATGCTCAGGTATAACGCCAACTTGAATGGCACCAGAAACGGCCCGGTCACATCGGTGGCAATCATGCTGCCACCCTCAGGCAGCGCCTGCATCAGGGGCTGCGCCAGGCTGGTGTAAATTTCCCCGGCAAACATGAACAAGGGAATAAAAACCAGCACGATGGCAACCACTGAACGCAGTAGTCGCTGGCGCAACTCCAGCAAGTGCCGAGTCAACGGCATGGTGCTCATGCGGATTCCACTTTTTTCGCCGGTAGCCGTTTCGCTCTGTCATCCTGCTCGGCAGACTCGTGTTGCAACAATGCAAGCTCACGCTGGATTTTTTCACGGCGCTCCTTCATATCAAGATTGCGCGCTTCACTTTCCAGTTGCTGCTGCATGTTCTTCACCATTCCCCGGCCTCGCCCCACCCATTGCCCCAGGGTTCGCACCAATTTCGGCAGCTTTTCCGGCCCCAGCACGACCAGCGCGATCACACAGATCAGCAGTATCTCCATGAAACCGAAGTCGAGCATGGCTGTTAGCTCCGCACCGCGTCTTTTTGTTTTTCCATATCACTGGATACCAGTGCCGCCTGATCATCCTGCTCAGTTTCCAAGTTTTTTTCGTCATCCTTTACCGCATCACGGAAGCCCTTGAAAGCGCCCCCCAGATCAGAACCAAGGCTGCGGATACGCTTGGTACCAAACAGCATAATAACGATGGCCAGAACGATAAGAAGTTGCCAGAGACCAATACCGGAAAGCATGAATTTTACCTACGTTTTTCTGATGGGATATGACTTGCATTGTCATGGTTTTCCATGACTTCGGGATGACAACATAACGCTATCTTGGTGACACCTTTTCCCTTTCAGAAAGCAGGCACCACAACAAAAAAAGCCGTCCACAAGGGTGTGGACGGCTTTAGTCTCGCGGTTGCAACCTACAAAGCGATTTCACCATTGTCTTCACGGGTGATCACGATCGTAGCGGAGCGGGGCCGACTGGCACCATTACCCAGCGCCAAGGCATTGCCATTCGGGTTTGGCCAGGTGCTCACATCTGTATTGAAGTTGCCTGCAGAGCCCCCTTCTCCTGGGTGCTGGACGTTAATGAACAAGCTGCGAGCATCGGGAGTCATAGTGATACCGGTAATCTCGCAGCCTTTCGGGCCGACCAGAAAACGGCGAAGGTTCACCGCCGACGCGTCTTTACCAACAAACGTCGTATTTTCCTCGTCACCGAAGTCATTGGTGAACGTCAGCATGCCGCCGTCACCCACTTCACCCGGTATAGCCACCAGCATCTGGTTGTTCACCGTATCGCGGTAGGCACCGTCATCGGTCTGAATCCACAGCAGGCCACGTTGATCGAAGTACAAACCATCCGGGCTGGAGAAATCATTGTCTGCGGTCAAGCCGGACAGGTTGATACTCTGAGCATCCTTGTCGGCAGGAGCGCCGAACAGAAACACATCCCAATCGAAGCTGGTGGCACCATGATCGCCGCCCTCTTCGCGCCAGCGGATAATATGACCGTTGGGATTACCGCCCGAGCCGCCATAGGTGCGAGGGTTGGCGCCATCAACGGTATCAGGGGTGCGGTTGCTACCACTATTGTTGGTTAGCGTCAGGTAGCATTCCCCATTCATTGGGTTGACCGCAGCCCACTCCGGGCGGTCCATTTTGGTCGCACCAACGTGGTCCGCGGCAAGACGAGTCGCCAGGATCACATCCCCCTGGCTGGAGAAGGGGTAAAGCGGATTCATTGCATCCAGCCCATTCACCCCAAAGCTCAGCTCTTTCCATTCGCCGGTGCCATCATTGTTGAAGACCGCCACGTACAGCTTGCCATCATCCAGATATTTGTTGCCGGCAGCCGTACCCATGCCCACATCAGCCGGGTCCCAGTTGGTGGCACTAACAAACTTGTAGAGATATTCGTTGCGGGAATCATCGCCCATGTAATACACCAGCGGCTTGCCGGCTTCGGCGGGAGCGAAGATCGCGCCTTCATGGGCAAAGCGGCCCATGGCGGTCCGCTTGACCGGTTTGCTGGCGGTGTCAAAAGGGTCAACTTCCACGATATAGCCAAAGGTGTTCGGCTCATTGCGGAAATCATCGGTGGCCGCCGCCCCCGTTGCGCTGATATCGAAGCGCTGGTACATGTCGCCGGCAACGGTGTCCCATTCCCGGTACGAGAACCCTTTGCTCACCAACCCCATGCCATAGCGTGCAAACAGGTCATTCTCGGTGGCACTGCGTGCATCCGCCGCGTCGTTGCGATTGAAATATGAAAACCAGTTTTCTTCGCAAGTCAGGTAGGTGCCCCAAGGGGTACGACCGCTGGCACAGTTATTAAGGGTACCGAATCCCTTGTCACCGGCGGGGCTCAGCTTGGTTTTCAGTGCATCCAGCCCCGCGCAAGGCCCCGAAATGACAGCTTCCGTGGCGCCGGTAACTCGACGATTGAACACCGAGTCTTTTACGTAACTCCACTGACCGTCCTGCTTGATAACTTCCAGGCACGCCACACCGTGGGCGAGAATTTCCCGGTCAATTTCAACTTGCGGACGGGCACCACCGTTATCGGCAGCCTCTGTCACTCCATTCTCGTGCAGCGTGTTATCTTCCAGGTTCTCGTGGTTCATGCACAGCACACCACGCTCTGACGCATTCGGATCCCAGGTGCCGTCGGCGCCCAAGCCGAAGAACTCCATGCCGTCATGCTCATCACCAGAACGCTTGTCGAAATCTTCACCGCTGCCATCGTTCTGATAATCCGTAATACCTGAAAACAATGCATCGCCCTTCGCGATCAGAACACTGGCTTGATAGCCATCAGGCAACACCACACGATCCTCCAGTGACCGTGGTACTGAAGCAAAGCCCAGCTCGGCAGGCATCTCGCCACCCGTATCACCGCCATTGCTGCGATTGCTGCTGTCACCACCACAGGCCACCAGGCTGGCACCAGCCACCACGGTGGCCGCAGTGGCGCCGCCGCGCAGAATCTGGCGACGGGAAACGTGCTGCTCCAGCACAGAATTAATGGAGGTGTTATCGGAACGGTTACTGTCTTCTACGGGATGGTGCCCCATCTCTATTCTCCCTGTTTCTGTTTTCGTTGCCTGCCTGCAGTAGCCAGCCATTGGTCGGTAAAAGTTCGTCAACGAGACTAGACAGAACGAATGACAAAAAGGGGTACAGACCGTGTCATTTTCAATGCACGGATATGTCTATCAAAAGACAATGATTAGAGAGGAATAATCAGGGCGGAGCGGAAGGGGAAATAAACATAAACCGCTCCGCCATCGACCCCCACAGGCATCGATGGCGAAGCAGCATAAAGATCAGGCGAACGGGTGCCGCTTGATGATGGTTTCCACCCGGTCCGGGCCAGTGGAAATAATGTCGATGGGCGCGCCGGTGATTTCCTCAATGCGCTGCAGGTAAGCCTTGGCGTTGGGCGGCAGATCGTCTTCCGACTTCACGCCCAGGGTGGATTCACTCCAGCCCGGCAGGCTTTCGTAAACCGGCTTCACTTCTTCGTAGCTGTCCGCATCCCAGGCGCACTCCAGCGAGTTGCCGGCCGCATCCTGATAGCCCACGCAGATGTTGATTTCTTCCAGGCCGTCCAGCACGTCCAGCTTGGTCAGGCACAGGCCAGTGATGGAGTTGATCTGGATGGAGCGTTTCAGCGCTACGGCATCGAACCAGCCGCAACGACGAGCGCGACCGGTGGTGGAGCCGAACTCGTGACCTTTCTCGGCCAGGTAACGGCCATTTTCGTCAAACAGCTCGGTGGGGAACGGACCGCTGCCCACCCGGGTGGTGTAGGCCTTGGTAATACCCAGCACGTAGTCCAGGTATAGCGGGCCGAACCCGGTACCGGTGGCAGTGCCACCGGCAGTGGTGTTGGAGCTGGTCACGTACGGGTAGGTACCGTGGTCGATATCCAGCAGGGTGCCCTGAGCGCCCTCGAACATGATGTTTTCGCCGCGCTCGCGGGCACCGTGCAACACGGCAGTCACATCGGTGACCATGCTGCGCACGTCTTCGCCCAGCTGCAGGGTTTCATCCAGGGTTTTCTGGAAATCCACCGGCTCGGCATTGTAGTAGCTGCGCAGAACGAAGTTGTGGTAATCCATCACTTCGCCCAGCTTGGCGGCAAACAACTCACGCTGGTACACATCACCCAGGCGCAGGCCCCGGCGAGCCACCTTGTCTTCATAGGCAGGGCCGATGCCACGGCCGGTGGTGCCGATTTTCTTGTTGCCTCGGGCCGCTTCGCGGGCCTGATCCAGTGCCACGTGCACAGGCAGGATCAGCGGGCAGGCCGCCGACAGACGCAGGCGCTCGCGTACCGGTACACCCTGATCTTCCAGGCCACCGATTTCCTTGAGCAAAGCCTCCAGGGAAAGCACCACGCCGTTACCGATCAGGCACTGCACATCTTCACGAAGAATGCCTGACGGAATCAGGTGCAGGACCGTCTTCTTGCCATCGATCACCAGGGTATGGCCGGCGTTATGGCCGCCCTGAAAGCGGGCCACCAGTGAGGCCTGATCGGTCAGCAGATCGACGATCTTGCCTTTGCCTTCATCACCCCACTGGGTGCCGAGAATGACTACGTTCTTACCCATGATTGCTTGCTGCCATCTGTTCAGGAAAAAGGAAATTCAGTTTAAAGGTCGGTCACAACCCAGCCATCTGCCTGGGCGACCAGGCGACGCTGGCAACCCAGCTCGGCCGGATCATTATCGGCGCCGGGCAAGGCCAGCACTACGCGCTCACCCTGCTCACGCAACGCGGAAACCGTAGTGGCAAAGGTCGCATCCTGCAGCGAACCTTCCGCCAGAATACCGGTGAGCGCGGCGGATTCCGCCCGCTCCGCCAGCATCTTCAAATCTGCACTGAAACCGGTGGCCGGACGGGCCCGGCCAAACACTTCACCAATGTGATCGTAACGGCCGCCCTTGGCCACCGGCTCACTCTCACCGGGCAGGTACGCCGCAAACACGCAACCGGTGTGATAGTGGTAGCCGCGCAGCTCACCCAGATCCAGGTGCAACTGCACACCGCGGGCACCCAGCACATCGACCAGCACAGCCAGTTCATCCAGGGCCGCCAGCGCGCCGGGGAAAGGCGACAGCAGCGCCCGTGCTTCGGTCAGCACGTCCACGCCCCCCGCCAACCAGGGCAAGGCTGCCAGGGCTTTACCCGCCGCAGCGGGCATATCATGGCTGGCAATAAAGGTGTCCAGCTCTACCCGCGCCTTGCGGACATAAATGTCTTCCAGCTGGCTCTGCTGACTGTCACTCAAGTCGCAGCTGTCGAGCAGGCCACGGAACAACCCCACGTGCCCCAGATCCAGCACCACATGCTGGTCCACACCTGACAGGGTCAGCGTTTCCAGCAGCAGTGAGATCACTTCCAGGTCACTGTCGGTGCCGGAATGGCCGAACAGCTCCACGCCCAGCTGATAAGGCAGGCGCGTGCCACCCGCCACCACCGGACGGGTGCGCAGGGCGCTGGAGCAGTAACAAAGGCGGGAAGGCGCATTACGGCGCAGACTGTGGGCATCCATACGCGCCACCTGCGGAGTAATGTCCGCACGGACCCCCATCAGGCGCCCGGTGAGCTGGTCGGTAATCTTGAAGGTTTCCCGCTCCAGATCACGGCCACCGCCGTTCAGCAGGGATTCCATAAACTCGATCAACGGCGGGAAGACGAGTTCATAACCCCAGCGCTGATACAGATCCAGCGTCTGACGACGCAGCTGCTCGATGGCCCGGGCGCGACCCGGGAGGACTTCTTCTACCCCGTCGGGCAGTAGCCACTGTTCTTCCTGATTCATCATTTACGACCGCATCAGTAATAACAGGCCCGCACCCAATACCATGAGCACCAGCCCCATAATTCGCAGCAGGCGACCATCCAGACGCGCCACCTGAAGTGCTGCCTGACGCGCACGCATAGGCGCCAGAAACAGCGGAAGGCCTTCTATGATCAACACCAGACATAGCGCCTTGATCAATAAACTGAAATCCATTGTTCCTGCCAGACAGCCACAAAAAAACCGGGAGCCTGCGCGCCCGGTTGCGGCATTCTACCACGGTCTCCCCGTGGCAGATAGGTTACCGGCGGATGGATCGAACAGCACCTGCCCGCTATGGACTCACCCGCACATCGTAGCTGACAACCCCTTGATTCCCGGGCAATAACTGCCCGGAAAACAGCCACTGCAGGGCCCCTTCATAACCCGGCCCATTGCTGCCATCCGGCGCACTCAGGCTACAACCGGACAAATCCGCCGGCAGCGCAGCCGGGCAGGCCGCGGCCGCATTCAGGGCACTGAAGGCCGGCGTGCTGTCGTTAACGGTTACCTCGGTCAGCGCCCGCACGCCCTGGTTGGAGAACACCAATCGATAACGCAGCACATCACCCGGGGCTGCCTGGTTGGCCGTGCCATCGCTGCTGTCCACATCATCCGCCGTTCCCTGCAGCCCGTCCGGGCCAATGTTGCGCACCTGCTTCTGCAGCAACAACGTACCGGCAGAAAGGCGGGTGGTGTCGCGCACCTGCACACCGGCCTGCAGCGCGGTGCCGGTGAAGGTCTGGGTCGCTTGCAACGGCCGGGCATGCAACGCCTCCAGCGGCGCATCCGCCGGGGCGAAGACTTTCACCAGCAGACACAGGCTATCGCCTGCCTGCACGGCAACGCCGGTGACTGGCTGAGCGGCCTCACCGCTGTCCAGAACACCATTACAGTTACTGTCCCGATAGAGCGTATCCGTCCAGGCCGGGGCAGCGGGCACGGTGTCAGCCGCCCCGAAAGTGAAGTCCACGGTGCCGGCGGTGCGAGCGCTAAAACGGTGATCGTAGAACAGGCTGTTGCCCGCATCGACCACCCCCTGCCGATCCGGCTCCAGCACCGGCAAGCCCACATCCCCAAACAGGATGTCGCTCCACACCGTGCCACTGGGGGGCACCGACAAGGTCATGGTGTCGTCATCGGCGGCACCGACCGCCAGGCTGCCACCAGCGGTGCCCGCACTTTCGCTGATGGATTGATAACCGTTGGGGGTCTGAACCAGCAGGCAGGCGCTCTTGCCCACATCCGCTAACGGCGGGGTCAATGCCCAGGCCCCATCGCCGTCCGTGGTGGTCTCCGCCAGCACCGTATCCGTCTGTGCGCACACACCATCGTCATCCGCATCGTGGTAGAGACGCACAGGCAGATTGGCCAGCCCGGGTTCGTCATCCCCCTTGTCACCATCGTGCGCCACCGCACCGGTACCATTATCCTCGAACACCCACCCCGAGAGCGTCCCCGCCGTATTGGCCGAGGCCACGGTGACCTTGTAATCCTCCACTTCACCATCGAACACCACCTGACCGCCAGCGGCCACGTCCGGCGTGCTGGACAGACGGAAGCGGGCATAGGTATCACCGATAAAGGCACCGGGCGGAACGAATACGCTCAGCTCAATGGTGCCGTTGGCCGGATTACTGTCCTGGGTATCGTTGTCGCGCACATTCAGAGCCACCTGCTCACTGGCATCGTCAAAATCGTTATCCCGATTCCAGTCGATCCAGCCTTGCACGAAATTGGTGCCTGCAGTCTGTTCTGTCAGAGTGATCGAGATCACCGCGTTACCGCCGGGAATCAGTGGGGAAAAACTGACACCGTCTTCTTCCGGACCATCCGCATCCGCGTTGGCCGAGTTCTGGTCGGCATCTTCCGGGTCCGGGCCGGTATCCCCCAGGTAAGGAACGGCAGGCTGCAAGGTGGCTACGGTGAGTGTATTCACATCCGTATCCGTCTGGGGCTTGCTGCCACCGGTGGCGTCCCTGCGCGACACATGGCCGCCGCTTTGCGGGTAACCACCGGCAATATCACCATGATCCACCTGCAGGAAAACCCCGAACGCGACCGCCTGGACACCAGAGCCATTCACGATATGAGAGGTGCGACGGGCATCTTCGGTTAAGCCCAGAACCGTGCCGGTCCCAATGGGCAAGTCGCCGGTGGTCAACACCATGCGCTGATTGGCATTTTCAAAGCGCACCTTCAAGTCCGACGCAGGCGACACCGAGAAAATTTCCCAGGGCTGGCCATCGGTTTCCCATGTGAGGCTTTCGTTCTGATCGGTGTCTTCCGCATCAGCCGCAATGATGTCGGCCGGCACCCGCTGACCATTGAGGTAAACCTGCCAATCAATATCAAACGCTGGCGCCAGCCCGTTGGTGTTGGACAACCCGATGGGGTTCACGCCCTGATAAAGATCATCCAGGCGGTCGCCAGACCAGCTGCCGGTGTTATAGACATTGACCGCATCAGTCAGGTTGTCCAGCGTGGCGCGAATTTCCACCGGACCAAACACCCAGCTCTTGCGAACAATTTCCCCGGCCTGGTAGTTATTGCGAGCACCACAGGACCAATCCAGCCAATAGATCGCATCACGAAAATCACCGGCGCCGCCACTGGCAATACCGCCACCGGTGGCCTCGGAACCCTGTGGGCAGCTCACCACCGCCCGGGTAGACACCTGGTAGTCCTCCACTTCACCATCATCCGCACCTTCATAGGGATCGATGGAGGGCGTGGTTGACCAGCGGAAACGGGTGATCACATCATTGGCATCCACTGTGCCGGTTGCCGCACTGGCAACAATATCGATCTGCCCATCGCCATCGGTGTCCTGAAGATCCTCGGCAATCTGCTCTCCGGCATCATCAAAATCCCCATCCTGGTTCCAGTCCACCCAGGCCTGCAAATAGCCACCATCACCTTCCACGCTGACCGAAATCGGGTTGATGCTCGGCAGTACGGAAGGAAAGGTCACCCCGTCATCAAAGGTGTCTGCATCGGCATTGGCATCCGCGTATCCGTCCACATCCTCTGACACATCAGCGCCAAGCTGAATGCCATCGACCAGAACATGAGACGGGTTCTGGTAACTGGCCGGCGCATCGCCGTAATCAACCAGCACCTGTGGAGGAGCATCGATCACACAGACTTTCTGCAGGTTGCTGGAGCCCCCGGTGGAGCCGGTAAAGCCGAAGAACACATTCGGGTCGCCGGCAAAATCCAGAGAGGTAAAGTCGCGATTCACAACAGCAACCAAAGCACCATCAAAACGGTACTGCAGTTGATTGGAGACCGGGTCCCAATCCAGTGACACCGTGTGCCAACCTCCATCCTCAATATTGCCCAAATCCACCACGGGACTTAGCAGACTTCCTCCACCATTGTTGCTGGTATAGTTAACCGGGTCATAAATAACCGTATGGTCATTGGCAATATCGCCGTAACCCCCGCCGTTGCTGTAGGTATCAAACTCCACCGCCACCGCCGGATCCAAACCGCCCACCCCCAAGGCACCACCAAACACACCGGTGGCACTGCTGCCGGCATCGTCATTCTGGAAGGCAAAGGCAATCCCGTCCGCACCACTGGCGTCTTTTGTCCCCAGGTAGATGGAAAACTCCACCGTAAAGGGGGAAAGCAGACTAATGCGATTCTGTGACCAGGCAGAGCCGGACTGATTGCCACTATCCTGGGTCAGGGTAATTTCATTACTGGAGGTATTTCGCGTGGCACTGCCACTCAGCGACAGGTTTGCGCTAATTGCCGCATCACAGGTTTGGGAGGTGACATTCAGACGGTAATCTTCGATCTCACCATTGCCGCCATTCGCCCCCACTCCGGGGTTCGTTGATTCGGTAAATTTGAAACGCGCATAGGTCACGCCGGACGCAGCAGAACCCGGCACATTAATGGTCACAGGCGTGACCGTAACGAAATTGGAGGAATTATTGCCGCTGGATGTTTCACCGTTATTGGTGATCTGGCGATTGGATACCATGCGCTCGCCGGCATCACTGAAATCCCCATCCCGGTTCCAGTCGAACCAGACGTTCAGGTAACCCGAGCCGTATGTGGTCACCGACAGTTCGCTTTGCTGCCCCGGAAAGATGGATTGATCATTCAGAGCGCTTCCGGCCAGGGTAACGCCATCTTCATCGTCGAAATTGACAACCGCCCCTCCCGACCCGTCCAGGTCATCACCATCCGCTCCCGCACTAGCTTGCTGTGCGCCTTCATGGTCCGCCACCAGACCGGCCCCCAAACCGAGAAAACTGCTAACAGCCTGTCGGCCAGCCACATAGGGCGAGGGGGCATCACCGTAATCCGTATTGCCGTCCACCACATCATCGAAATCGTCAACACGCAGAGACAAATAGGAAACACGCCGGGCGGTACTCGACGACCCTTCTGTTCCGTACGCATTATCATTCTGAACCCGAAAAGACGCATTGGATGTTTCCGAAAACACCACACTGGCACGGCACTCGGGTTCGACGGTTGTGGCACCGTCTGTGCAATCGGTGTCCCGCCCTTTTATGCGCGTGTTATAGCCGCCAGACGCCGATGAAGAAACAGTGGTATCCGTATTAACAGACACATAGGAACGCGTTTTTTCACCGGTATTGAAGTAAAGGTCATCACTGCCTGTGCGGGAGTTGTCCGAGTTTCTGTCAAGATCGAACCCGGTAACGATCAGCCGGTCCACAACAACAGGCGTGGTGGTTCCCTGACGAACGACCGTTAACCGCAAGTCCTGATAGGCAATATTTTCGCCGCTATCCTTATCACGCAAACTGGCAAACAGTACCCCCTCTTCCACCCCCAGGCACTGGAAGCTCCCGGCCTGCTCATTGTCTTCCTGCAGAACCTGAACCAGAACATCCAGCGGCTGACCGTCGTAACTTGCGGATGTGCCAAACCGGTATGTCGCCTGAGAACAGTCACTGCCGCTAATGATTGTCCGCGAACCATTCAGCGGCAAACTGATCGCGTCTGCTGTCCCACTCACCAGGCACAGGCCGACAAAAAGCATGACAATCAAAGCCTGCGTCGCCAGCAGCCCTGCAACCAGCTTGCCTTTATTTTTTTTCGGTCCGGTTGTCTGCATCGTTTTACTCCACCCGTAACCCGAAAATAAGAACGGCAGCTTCGCCCGCTTTTAATTCACCCACATTCACCGACACATCACCGCTACCGCCCTCGGCTGGTGCAGCCACATCAGCGCTGCAATCCCCCGAGGGAAGCTGGCAACGTGTGGCAGCAGACAGCATGGTTGTGAACGGCTGGGTGCGATCATTAATAGTGACTTCATACATGCTCTGCGCGCCGGTGTTGGCCGCCGTCAGACGATAAATCACGCATTGCTCGCCAGGTGCTGCCGTGAATCGGGTATACACGAAACAACCATCGGCGGTACAGCTGCCCGGGCCATCGGGGACACCATCACAATCCGCATCCAGCGCCTGCTCCTTGGTCACCGCCACATCGGTATTGCTGGTCGTGGTGGAATCCGTCGCAGTGTCTGTCACCGTCTGCCCGGCACCCTGTGCCGTGACGGTGAGCGTCTTCAGGTTGGTAATGCCATAACCGGCCGTTGCCGGGGCAAAGACCCGGGCAAACACGGACAGGCTCTCGCCCACGGCAAGCACACCATCCGCCCCGGCAGTCTGCAGGGGAGTGCCATCGACAATCAGGGTATCCGCCGTATCCCATTGGCCATTGCCATTACTGTCCTCGTAGAGGGTAATCGACCAGCCATTGTCACTGGCGCTGTCAGGCGTGCCACTGAGCAACACATTGGTCAAATCCACATTACCGGTGTTGGTGAGCTGATGGCTGTAGAGCACGCTGCTGCCCGGCGCCACTTGCCCGGTCTGGTCCGGCTGCAGTGAAAGTGCCGGCCCCGCCACCACGACCACCTGGTCCAGCTTGATATCGCTGGCATTGCTGGTCGGCGACAACGCACGCAGATACAGCGGCAAGATATCGCCCCCGCTGGCCGATTCCGGCACCGTGACCTGGGCACACACCAGCCGCTGGCTACCTGCCGGCACCAGCCCGGTATTGGTAATGGCAACGCCATTGGCACTGCAGTCACCCGATCCACCGTCACGGTAAAAAGCCACAGCCCACCCCGCGGGTAATTGCCCCGGATTGAAATTGCTGTTGCTGGCGTGCAGGTCGTAGCTGTCCTGCCGCGGCCCGGTGTTATTCACGTACAACACAAAGGTGCCACGGCTGCCCGGCGCCACAGACAAGCTTCGCACCGGCGAGGCTTCTGGCCCCGGCCCTTCACCCGGAGCGCTACCGTTAACCGGCTGATCATTGGTGAGGTCCACACTGTTGGTCGCAATGCTGATGAGCGTGTCGGTCACCGCATTGCGCACCTGGGGATCGGTGACTGAACTGGCAACCTTGGTGACCTGGAAGGGCCCACCCAGTGCATTGGGCGGCAGGATGGCCTGCAGGACAACGCGCACGCCGCACACACCATTACCGGCATCGCGGACAAAGCGGGCCGGACACTGGCCACCGTGATCGACCAGCGGAATCGGGCCGGTGTCAGGCACCCCGTTGCCATCGGTATCCACCAACGGAGTAGCACCATCCGCCTTGAGTAACTGGAAGACGGTACCCTGGGGGAAGGGATCGCTTAGTGCCGCCCCGGAACGGTCGTTGGCGGCGTCGATGGTGATATCGAAACGGTCTTCACCATCGCCGGTATTCCAGATCACGTTGTTGAACAGCACGGTGCCACCCTGCCCGGCACTGGCAATCTCGACACGGTTACCGGTATCGCTCACGTCATCGCTACCGGTAATGCTGTCATTCTCACTGTTGTTGGCCACCACCGCTGGCGCCAGCGCCCGGTCGATAACCCGGTAGCTCACCGCATTGGTACTGAACGGAGACGGCGTACCGAAATCCGTATTGCCGGCTTCGTTGGAATAGCGGAAACGGCCGGTATTGCGAACCCGGTCGCCGGCACTCAGGCCCGCATCCAGGGTAACCTCGAAGGTGAGAGTGCCCACACCGCCCGGTGGCAATTGCGTCACGACCGCCCGCACCCGATCCTGACAATCCGGTTCAGCAGCATCTGTATCGTAGGCACAATAGCGGATCAGGTTAGGGGCATTGCCCTGATCACCATCATCGCCATCGTCTGTGAGCGGGGTGTTGCCGGTAAACGTCCAGCGAGCGGAATCCGGCACATAGGTCATGCCTGCTGACACCCCATCCACGGAAACCGTCGGCAACACATCTTCAATGATGATATCCGTGGCCGCCTGGTCCGACGGGTTACGGTAATCCAGGGTGACGGTGATCGGCCCATCCGGGGAGCGGCCTTCCCGCTGGCTCAAT
Source organism: Alcanivorax sp. DG881 (assembly GCF_000155615.1). Classification (GTDB taxonomy): domain Bacteria; phylum Pseudomonadota; class Gammaproteobacteria; order Pseudomonadales; family Alcanivoracaceae; genus Alcanivorax. Next base: position 1,640,508 of record NZ_DS989915.1, read on the forward strand.
GACTTGACCACTTCAATCACCGGACCATCGATGACATCCGCTTCATCCGTATTGATGGCCAGCAGGGTGTTATCCGCATCACTACGCGCCCGAACCTGCAATGACGGCTGCTGGCCCGCCACCGTTCCCGCCGACAATTCAGCTTCCACCACCAGCGAAAATGTTTCGCCGGAAATCATGTCCGGGGTCAGATTATCCCAGCAGCCATCCGCGTCTGTCTGGGTAAACAAGGCACCGCCCGCATCGGGTTGGCCATCGCCGTTGCCGTCGGCGTAAACGGCCCAGGCATCAATGTCACTATCCACATTGGTAATACACAACTGATACTGGTCGCGCCCATTACCGGTATTGGTCAATACATGGGGGAAATACACCAGCCCACCGGGCACTGCTGGCTTGCCCTGATCACTGACCAGTTCAATACCCGGAACGTTCTGCACCAGCGTCTGCACCAGGTTGGAGGTAACCCGCTGTGCTTCCGCCTGCTCCGTACAGCCATCATCAAGACAGGCCCGGTAACTCGCCGACGCCTGGTTTTTGATCACGGTGCCTGCCGCAGGTGTGGCCGCCTGAACACTGGCTCCCAGCATCAGCAACACCATCAGCCCTGTACGTTGCAGTGTCTTCACCCCAACTCCCCCTTTACTTCACTGGCGCCGGCGGCACGAATTCATCGCCGCCACTGCGGGCAAAATCAGCCCGCAGTACCAACGGGCGACTCTGCGCATCCAGCGGCATCAATTCAACACGACGATTGATGACCCGCTGTTCGTTATTCGCGTCAGGCAGAATAGGCAGCTCTTCGCCCAGAGCGACACGCTTGATGCGGCCATTGCTGATGCCCCCATCACGCAGGTACTGCACAACCCGGTCCAAACGACGTGCCGCCAGTTTCTGGTTATAGCTGGCCGCGCCCTTCTCATCGGTGAACGCCTGCACGCTCACCTGCAGGGTCGGATACTGTTTCAGCACCGCCAGATTGCTTTCCAGCCGGCGCGCTTCAGCGTCCGCCAGCTCATTCTGGTCAAACCCAAAATACACCGCCGGCTCCCAGACCTGGGTGCGACTTTCACCGGCCACAAGGCCTGCTCCGCCGCCAGCAGCAATACCGGTGACCGTCACCAGGCCGGTGCTCGTTACCCGAGCCTCCACCGGGCACAGTTCATCATACTGTGCATACAGTGACTCGGTGCTGGCACAGCCGGCCATTGTTGTCATGCCCGCCAGGATCAGCAGAGCGAACCGCGCTTTCATCGTGTTCATCGCGCATCTCCCAGATAACTGCGCTGCCCGGCGGCTTTACTGCCCAGCCAGCTCAGGTCATCTTCATCGAATTTGTATTCCAGTCCAACAAACACGCCTTCCGCGTTATAGCCTTCCGGGTCCAGGTCATCGTCACGGAAACCGGTAAAGTTATAGCCCACACCCATGCGCAGATTACGGCGCACCAGTGCATTGACGGTAAAGCCGTAGCTGTAACGGCGCTCTTTAACGCCTTCCGTGGTAATCGCACCACCATGCAGATCCAGATCAAAACGGCGGGTGATATCCCAGATAATCCGGCCATCCGCCACATAGGCATCCGATTCCACATCCAGATTGCCCAGTTCGGTTTGTTGCCATTTGGCGCCCAGGCGACCAGAGAAAATCCAGTCGTCATGGGCCTGATAGTTATGGTGCGTGGAGAACAGGTGCACAGTGCGGTCGCTGCCACCGCTGCCGCCCCACTCTTCTTTCCATTTGTACATGAACAGCATGTGGTGACGATTATCCCGACGCGGACGGCGGGCCATCCCCAGGGTGACAATGTTGTCGCCTTCCTTGGCTTCAGTATCAAAGTACTGCAGGCGCAGGTCATCACGTACCACCGCAGACCAGTCGGTATTGACTCGCCAGATATTGGCCGCACTCAGACCATAGTACTCGCGATCATCACCAAAACGGGTTTCCACCCGGCCCAGGGTCCGGCGGTTTTCATTGCGCTTGTCTTCTGCTCCCACGGACAAGGCCGTGGCGTCCTGATTGGTCTGTCCGTCCAGTGTCTGAATCCATTCCATGGACGGCGATACGGTGAGCCCCGGTTCAATTTCAATATCCGACTTCACACCATTGGCCGCGGCCACATCACGGCCATCCACGGCACCGCGCAAACGGTACTCGGAATACACATCCGTATTACGGGTGACCGCAGAACGCACACCGGTGGTGAACTGCTGCGTTTCCACGTCATCGTCCAGCGTATTGATGCCATTCAGGCTGTTGATGATCTCGTAACGGCTGTAGAGGCTGGTTTTCTCGGTGAGCTGCATGTCCGCATCGGCCGCGATACGGCGGCGGCTGGTATCGTTGAAAGCCTGTTCGTATTCCGCACCAATCTGGAAGGGCTTGCCCAGCAGATTCAAGCCCCGGTCAGCGCCGAGAATATAGGTGCCGAAATCTTCACTGCCCTGCGCATCCTTCTGCTCGATACCGCGCACCCCGCCGCGCAAGGCGGTGGCACCGATACGTTTTTCCCCGATCACGCCCAGGCTGTTCTGCTCTTCCGTCCCGTCCAGCTGCTTGGAGCGAATGCCTTCCACTTCCACGGAAAAATCCCGGGCCAGCATCTGCTCGTGCCCTAAACGCATTTCTTCACGGGCGGCACTGATACCCGCCGACGGGTTATCAAACCCGGCCTCCGCGCGCGCCCAGCGCAATTCGGTACGCGAACCATCCACCCACAAACGCTCCCCATTAATGCTGTAGGCGCGCCCTTCCGGGTCATTGTTTTCATGGGCCATGGAGCCGGAAGACACATTGATGCGGGTGTTCTCGTCCAGCTTGTATTGCGCGGAAACGCTGGTCAGGTCGAAACCTTCGGTTTCATGGTCATCCTGGGTGCGGCTAACGCCCAGTTGCAGCTGATCGGTCAGGTCGTAGTTCAAGCGCGCGCCGAGAACATTGTATTCCTCGGCATCACCTTCCACGTTATAGCTCACGCGGACGAACACCGGGTTCAGGTTAGCATCCACCGTGGGGACCACATCGTGGAAGCGAATATCACCGGTGAAATAATTCACCGAGTAATCCACGTAGCGGGTCAACGGTGTGGTTTCGATGACCAGGCCCCGGTTGTTGCGGTCACGCACAATGATTTCCACGGTCTCGCTGTCACGGGCCGGATCATTGCTCAAGGTGAACAACAGCGCGGTACCGTTACCCGGCAGCTCTTCGGTCACTTGCTCCATGTCCGGGCGAGCAGCGAACACCTGGAAGCGGGCGCGACCGTTATCGTAGACGCCATTCAACCCGGTCAGGGTGCGCTGGGTACGGCCCAGATCGTAGAAGTCATTCTGCGGGTCGGTGAGATAATCCCCCCACATAATGCTGCTGCGGTCCTTTTCCAGTTTCGCATACAGCTTGCTGCGGCTGCGGGCATCGTAGCCACGCACAGACGCATCGCCAGGGATCGGGTAGTAATCTGCGGGATTCAGATCACGGCGCACTTCGTCTTCGGTGTCCAGATCCTTGTCGGTGTCGTAGGCCAGGGTCAGGTGGGCATCGCCGCGGACCTGACCTTTCATGAACACGGCAGCCCGGCCGTCCACGCCATCTTCAAATTCATCGGCCACATCCGTGGGAGCATTGCCGTTGTCACGCAAGCCACCGGCACGGCTTTGCACCTGTAAAAAACCCGTGGCCAGCAACGGACGCAGAGGCGCAATCTGTTCGATCTGGATGCTGTCACTGAAACGGTCCAGGGTGGCACGCAGGCGCACCGGACCGGTGTATTCCGTGCTGCGCAGGTGAGCCAGGGCCACTCCGTCCACCAGTTTGATTTGATGGCCCGGCGTACCGCTCTGCAAATCCTCTTCCAGCCACTGGCCACGATCGGTTTCCAGTGTCACAAAGTGGCTGCCCAGCGCCGGGTTGCCTTTGGCATCATTGAGACGAACACGCACACCCAGGGTTGAGCGCCCACCGTCCGCCGGCAGCGTATCGGATTCCGTTTCCAGGGTAATGGACTGCGGCGCCGCCGGGCGCACCACGGTTTTTTCTGCCATCACCCGCTCGTTGCCAAACATGTCGCGGGTGCTGACTTTCAAGGTGTTTTCCCCTTCATCCAGGGCGACGCCATACCAGGTGACGACCTGGGCACGCTCACGCTTGTTGACGACCTGCTCACCCAATTGCGCCTTGGCCACTGCCTTGCCATTCACGCTCAGAACCGGATCCACGCCGGCACGCACCACCACCTGAAAACGGCCATCACGGCTCACGCCGCCACGCGGCCACAACCAGGCACCCTGCTCCGCCTGCTCGCGGGTAATGCTGGCAGCCACTTCCTTGGTGTTCTGCATGGTGGCTTCCGGGTTGGCCGGCAACACCGCGGCCGTGTCGGTTTTCTCGCCCTGGGACTGGGAAACTTTTTCCCAGGCATCGGTGAGTCCGTCATCCCCGGTCTGGGTATATACACCGCTGCCCAAATCGCCGCTGCCGTCGGCCTGACGCAAAATCGGATTGATGGTCTGCTGACGCAGGGGATCAAAGCGCGCCGCTTCATCCAGCATCCAGTCACCGTTCATGGAGGCATTGCGGGCTTTAAGCTGTTCCGCCAGCGCTTTCGCGTCATCGCCAGTGGGGCAAATGGCGGCAAAATCCGCACGGTGGTATTCACCGGAACGCAAATCCACAAACCGGCTTTCCGGGTCCGCCGCATGACGGTTGTCGATGGGCTTGAGTTTGACGCCGGCCGGCAAGGTCAACGGATCCACCTTGATGGTATGCAACCCCGGGTTCAGGCCGTAGACACTGTACTGGCCGTTCTCGTCGGTAATCACCCAGGTGCCGTCCTGCAGATACAGCTTCACGCCACCAATGGGCCACTCGCCATCGTTCTGCAGGTTATTACAGTCAGCATCCACATAGACCTTACCGAACAGCATGGCCTTGTCTGACAGCACGCCTTCGTTGCGGATCTCGACTTCGGCTTCGTCCTGGTTGGAACGGTAGGTAAACCCGGAGGCCGTGTTGGCCTGGGCCGTGGCCCGGTTGATGCCATCGCTGTCCACCGCGCCCGCCGACAACCGCAAACCGTAGTGCAATGTCACCGTTTCACCCGCCTGCAACGGCAGCGCCACCACGGAGCCATTGCTACGCTCGCGCTCCAGGCGGAAGGTCAGCTGCGGCCCGGGGCGGCCCGCCGGGTCCGGCATTTCGACACGCTGCCCGCCCACGTCCAGCCAGGCGCTGTCATTGATATAGCGAAAGCCATAGGGCAGCTGATCGATAATTCTGCCGGCGTAAAGCGCATCCGTGTGATTGTTGGTCAGGTTGATGCTGTAGGCCAACACATCACCCACGGCGGCGCTGTCCTTCTCCACATTCTTGTCCAGCACCAGAATCCCGGCAGCGGTATTGGCGCTCGGATCCAGCGGGATGTTCACAAACACATTGGAGGTGCCCAGCAGGAACGCCCCGTTGTTACTACCCGCCACCCGCGCGGCTTTGCGCCCCACCGGCGCCTGGTAACCTTCCAGGCCGTAGGAGCTGTCATTCACATCCGAATAGAAACTGCCCGCTGCAGCAGCCGACACCTCTGACGGAAAGGTGTAACCCGGCGGCGGCAGCACATCCAGGTAATAGCAGTGACCCGGGGTGGCAAAGGGGTACTGGTAATCGCCCAGCACCGAGGTGTTATCCACGTTGACCGTGTTGGTGTTTTCGCCGTCCAGGCTTTCGCCGGTGTAAGGATCTGTGCCGACTTCATAATCGCTTTGCGCCAGGTCCGCACAGCTGCCCGCGCCACTGGCCGATAAGGTTTGCCGGGACTGGTACAGGATCACCTGCGCACCGCCCACCGGGTTACCGTTGCTGGAATCAAAGACCGTGCCGGCCGGATCTACCGCCGCCACATCAGACACCACTTCGTAACGTTCCACATTGCCAGTGGGGCCATAAATCGGCATCTGAAAACGGGCGGTCAGGGTATCGCGGGCCTCACTGCGCAGCGCACAGGCTTCATCCAGCGCCTGGCTTGTCGTGGTATTACTATCGAATTCCTGCGCCTGGGAGGTATTCGCAGTGGAGGGGCACTGGCGGCCATAACCGTTTTCATCCGCGCTGAGTACAAACGGGCGAATGCTGCGGAAGACACCAGAATCCGGCGTCGTCTCACGCATGACTACGCGCAAGGTGTCACCGGTCAGGGCCGACTCCACCGTCACGATGATCAGGCGCTCACCGGAGGGAGTACGCTCCAGGAACTCCCGCTGAGTCGGGGACACGTTAAGCTGTGAGGCGTTCAGGCGCAGGTAGACGCCATCGGTGAGCACTTGATTGTTTTCAGCCGGCAACAGTGCATACATATCGGCCAGCTGAAAATCGCTGTCTTCGCCGTGCCGCGGCGCTTGCCCGGAACGGGACACCTGCGGCGTGGGGCGCTCAAACACCAGAGTCGGACGAACCGAGCCCGCCAGGGTGTTGCACACGGTATTACTGGAAAAATCGTCCGTGCCATCGCCATCGGTATCAACAACCGCCTGGTTGTAAATCCGCGTATTGCTGGTCAACCCGGTGCCAACCTGCACACCGAACGTAAAGCCGCCGGACTCATTGGACTCCATGGCCGACGCGGGAACCAAAACGCCAAAGCGATCCACGGGTGTAGACGGTGACCACTGATCAAAGCGGATCCATTCATCATCCGCATCGCCGGAACGGTGCACCACCGCGACAGATTGAATTGGAGAGATACCGGCAGCACTGCCCGGGCGTAACTGCACGTTCGCCGGCAAGGCATCTTCCAGCATAACGCCCTGCTCCACCTGACCACTGATCAGGAAACGTCGTTCTGCCGGGGCATTGCTGCCGGTATTGGTATAGCTGATGCTGTAGTCCAGCGATTGCCCTTCCTGGGCAGGGTTATCACAGCTCTGGCTGCTCGACTTGGTCAGATTCAGGAAGGCACCGGAGGCCACCGTGACACTGTCTTGCCGGGAGTCGGACACATCAACATCCGTTTGTGACTCGGCCAGTACCGACGCTCTCAGCACATCATTCTGACCTTGCCCGGACGCCACCGTGCCAGCCACCACGAGGGAAAGTGACGCGCCGGCAGGCAAGCTCACCGGCGCCGTAATTTCCGGTTCACCGGCATCGACCACACCATTGCCGTTCACATCTTCATACAGACGCAAGTTCAGCAGATCACCATCGTCGCCGGCACTGTTCACCGCCGTCAGGCTGTAGTCATCGTCCACATTGCCGGTATTGGTCAGAACATGGGGCAGGTTAACGCGCTGACCGGCGGCCACCGTCAACGCATTGCTGTTACCCAGCAGCACATCACGGTATGGCGCCACAACAAGCTGGGACACATTGGAGTTCTGCGTTACCACCTGCCCGGTGAGCGGGTTCAGGTAGCGGACCTGGGCCTGGTTACGCAGAACGGTGCCGGCCGAGGTAGCAGCCGCAATGGCGCCGCTGGCAATCGCCAGCAGCGTCATCACGCTGATTGTCCAAACCCCGATCCGATTCAATTCACGATGTCCTGTCGTTCCCACGCGGTGCTTGAGCACCTTTTTTTGACCGCCCCGGCGGCCATGTTTTTAAGAGCTTTCTCAGACGTTGCGCACAGCGCCTGAGAAAGCTCTCCCCCTTCCCCCGCACAGGGAGAAGAGGAAGAGCCCGGGAGGGGCTTGCTTAGTTCACTTGCACACAGAACTGTGCATTGGCGTTATCACCCGCTGGCAAATCACCCACGAGCCACTCCACAACAGGCGCGGTGCCGGAGTTGGCCACCGAGTTGTTGTCCGAGGCACGCACAGAATCTTTGGCGGCCAGGAAAGAGGTGTACGGGGTGGTTTCATCGGTGATGGTCACGTTCTTCGCCGTAGCCGCACCTTCGTTGGTTGCCGTCAGGCTCCAGATCACACACTGACCAGGCTCCACTTCCGTGGTCTGGGTAGCAGCGAACGGGCTATCGGGCGTCCAGGTCGGGGAGGCATCGTTACAGCTACAATCCGCATCCACACCGGCCGTCTTGTTCAGACGTACCTGGCCGAGAATCACTTCAGTCAGGTCGGTGGCGGTGGCAGACGCATCGGCACCAGCAGTGTTGTCTTCATTGATGGCAGACAGGGTCAGGGTGTCCTGGGTGCCCTGCGGCGCATTGGCCGGCGCGAACACAGTGACCTGCAGCTCCACTTTCTCACCCGCTTCCAGCGTCAGCTCCGGCGCGTTATCACCGTCTGCATCCGCCACACCGATTTGCACCGGGTTGCCCGCCTGATCACGCACCCACAGTTGGCCAGCAGTGGCCAGAGCGGCGATCTGGCTCAGCTCACGGTAAGCATCGGGGGTACCGTCGTTGTTGGTGTCCACATACAGCTGGGTGGTGTTGGTCCAGTCCGGCGCATTGGAATTTGCAGCACTCAACTCAACGGTTTCGGTGGAGTTACCGTCGTTGGAAAGCACGTGCGGGTAGTCCACATTACCGCCTGGCTGTACCTGGTTGGCACCGTCAGGAGTGATGCTGATATCACGGTTGGCAACAACGTCTACTGCATCCAGTTTGGAGTCGTTGATGTTGCTGTCAGAGGCGGAGGTCACGGTGAAGGTCACCGGATAATCACCGTCGCTGTCGTTGGTATTAACCGCATCACCGCCGGTGTAGTCCGCTTCGGCCTGAGCCACGTTGGAAGACACTTTTACTTCTGCGGTGTAGTGGTAAACCGCGCTGGCAGGCAGGTTCGGGGTGGCCGTTACCACGGAGCCGGCATCGGCGGTGTTATCCAGGGTGCCATTGCCGTCGTTGTCGATACCCACTTCCTTGAATACCACCGTCCAGCCGGAAGGCAGTGTGGAACCCAACGTATAGGACTGCGGGTTACCGGATTCATTGGCGACAAACAGGCTGAAGCTGGTGGTTGCACCGGCCGCAGCTGAATTAGTGGTGGTGGGTGTACCGGTGTTGGCATCCGCATCCACTGCACTGTCACCCAAGCCGGTTGCCGTTGCGCTGTTGGCAAGATCCACAGCGGCCGCATTAATGGTCGCGAGCACACCCTGGGTGTCATCACTTTGGTTATTGTCGCCAGCAGACGTGGCAGTGAGCGTATAGGCATAGGGGCCTGCACCACTGGCCGACGCCGGCAGATCCGCTTTCACGGTAATATTCAGCGCATTCGCTGCACCTGGCGCCAGGGAACCGGTATCCGGGTTGCCATCGCCATTGGTATCGGTGATTTGCACTGTGCCAGCCGCATTCCAGAAGCTGTAGGTGGTGCCCGCGGGGAAAGTGCTGCCCGCAGTATCCACGCTCAGTTCAAACACATCGTCGCCGTTACCGTTGTTGGTGATGGTGTGCTTGAAGTCCACCACGGCACCGCTGGCGGCGCTGGCAACATTGAACACGTCATCATTGGTGGTATCGGGCGCGATTTCGGTATCGTCCGCATCCACGGCATAGGTCTGACCGATAACGGTCGTTACCGTGTTGGAAGTCACCGGGGTATCCGGCGTGTTATCACCATCCAGGTCGCCCTGGGCGGCAAAGGTGTTCTTGATCTCGGTACCTGCAGCAGCAGCCGGATCAAAGCTGACGGTATACACCACAGACACGGTAGTGTTCACGCCCAGGCTGGCATCGGTCAGCTGAATACCGGGGATACCGGTTTCACCGCTGGTGCCATCGCCGTCCAGGTCCACACCCGCAGGCTCATCAATAGAGGCCAGAGCTGCCGGCGTGTACATGGTGGTCGCATCCGCCGGGATATTCTGGTCCGTACCGGTATTGTCTTCGTAGGTGTCACCATTGGAGGCCAGCAGACCATTCACCGTGGTGATATCCACGAAGGTGGCATTGGCCGGCACCGCATCGTAGATGTCTACCGCGGTTGCCGCACGGCCACCGTTGTTTTTCACCGTCAGGGTGTAGGTAATGGTGTTGGCAGTCAGATCAACGGACGCCGCCTTGGTGGTTACCAGCACAGCATCGGTGGTCACTGTCACCTGGTCGCTGTTGGTATCGTTACCGTCTGCGCCGTTAACACCGTCAGAATCATAGGTGCCAGCATCGCCGTTGGTGCCGATATCCTGTACCAGGCCTCCGTCATTGGCGTCGAAGCTGCCATCGCCCCGGGTCGAACGCACCAGCAAGGTGCCATCGATGGTGGCGCCCGCTGCAGTTCCGGATGGAACCGGTACGGCCAGGATCAGCTCGACCTGGTCACCAGCATCAACGCTCACAGACGTGGCGGCGCTTTCACCGGCATCAGGCTGACCATTGCCGTTGGCGTCGATAAACACCTGATAGCTGCCCGCTGCACCGGCACCATTCAGTCCGTCCAGGGTGAAGGTATCGGTGGCATTACCGGTGTTTTTCAGAGTGTGGCTGAAGTAAACGGTTTCACCCGGCGCACCGGATTTGTTGCCGTCATTTTCCAGCGTACCCGCATAGACTTCTGCAACGGTCACTACCGCTTCATTGGACTGTGCGGAGTAGCTGTTGCCGTTGGCATCTTCATAGGTAACGGTTGCCTTGTTCTTGATGTCCGTCCCTGCGTCAGTCAGCGCCCACGCTTGCCCTGCGGCAAACAATAGACCCCCAGACACAAGGGATGCGGCCATTTTCGAAGACAACACGCCCTTATTGAAGGCATGTTTCATGGCTTCATTCCTTTAATGGATTGTGTTTTGGATTACCCTCGGTTTCGAAAGCCTTGCGAGAGCGGCCCCTCGTTATTCACAAGCGGTCCGCCCCTCCCCATGCGGCCGATCGCTGACGATCAAGCCGCTCGCACAAGACTTCCCGGGACCTTTCGATCCCGCGTCTGCTTCTCCCGGAGCTACTGCACCCGCACCCGGTAGCGATATTCCTGCACCTGGTCAGGTTGCAGGCTGCCTTTCGGCTGCCAACGCACCTGGGTGTAGTCGCTGGGAGAAACCTCGACGTTCTTGGACTGGCCATTTTCGCCAGTAACGGTTTTGGTGACCGGCTCAGCCTGGAAGCTGTCGCCGTTATCAATGCTGACGGTGAAATCGGCGCTCACCTGGGTGGCAGCACTGTCTTTTAGATAAACGGTATTGGCCGGAACCGGTCCGGTAATAACCAGACCGGAAAGCGGCTGGTCCCCGTTATTGGTGTAAGTCAGGCGGTATTCGACAATATCCCCGGGACTGGCCTGTTCGGCTTCCTCCACCACTTCCTTGCCGTCTTGACTGGTCACCAGATAGGAATCCATCTGACTGGATAACGGAGCATCCGCCCAGACAGCAGCGGACATCAAGAGCATCAAAGTCGAAAAGAACAGTTTCATGAGCAACATTCCCGGTATAAATCAGGGGGCCACCCTGACCTTCACTCAATACATCGCACCGTGCGACATACCCCTGTATAAAAATATTTTTTGTGACGAAAGTCCCATAACGGAACCCTGTTACTGTAATTCTTTGTGACAGCCTGCGCATTTTGCACAAAAAATGTCGCTTTTGGGTGAAGGGAATGTAAAAAGACTGCAAAGAAAAAATGGCACTATAGAGCCATAAAGTCTCCGCAAGGCCCGCAGTCAAAGGCTTACAGACTTGTAAGCAAAAGCTTACAACCAATAAAAAACCCGCCAGCGGCGGGTTTTCTACGACAAACGGTATGAGCCTCTATTCAGGGTCTGCCGCTTGCCCCTTTCAAATACCGGAAGAAATCACTGTCCGGCTCCAGTATCAGCACATCCTCGGGCTGATCGAAGCTTTCCTTGTAGGCTCGCAGGCTACGGTAGAAACGGAAGAATTCCTGATCCTGATTGTAGGCCTGTGCGTAAATCGCGGCAGCCTGGGCATCCCCTTCACCGCGGGCACTCTGGGCCTTGCGGTATGACTGCGCCAATGTCTCAGTGCGTTGACGGTCTGCGGCGGCACGGATTTTTTCCGCTTCCTCGCGACCCTGAGAACGATGCGCAGCGGCATCACGCTGGCGCTCGGCCCGCATGCGGTCGAATACCCGGCCTCGCACCTGTTCCGGCCAGTCCACCTGCTTCACCCGGATATCCACCACTTCGATACCCAAATCCTCCAGGGTGGACTTGTTCACCTCTGCACGCACCTGGTCCATCAGCGCTTCACGCTGATCATTGGCCAAATTGCTCGCTGGCGATTCATCGCTCTCCGTCTTGTTCGCTTCCGCGTCGCGCAATACCGACTCGTCCAGCTGGTCGACGGGCACTTCCACGGTTTCACCGGTGGTCGGGTCGCGCAGGATAGCGGTATCACCTTCCACTTTTTCCACGTCACTTTCACCAGCCACCACCTGGAACACGGTGCGCGAAGCGAACTCGTTACGCAGACCCTCGTTCACACGGGGATCCAGCAGCTCACGGGCACGACGCTCCATCACCTGGGGGTTGGAGGACCCGCCGCCGACGCTAACGATATAACGCTGCACGTTGCTGATACGCCAGATCACAAAGGCATCCACGTTCAGCAGCTTTTTCTCAGCGGTCAGGAACGACTGGGTACGCACGTCATAAACCAGCGCACGCCCGTCTACCTTCACCACCTCTTCCACCATCGGCCATTTGAAGTAAAGGCCAGGCTCAATGTCGGTCTTGTCGATCCGGCTAAACTGTTTCAGCACTGCCTTTTCTGTCTGGTTAACAATGAAAAAGGAATCCATCGCCAAAAGGACCAGTACCCCCAGAGCCAGTAGCGCCATCCATCCACGATTATTCATTAGCGCAGCTCCTGGTTGCGGTTGTTGTACAGGCTGCGGCCGGTATTGCGGCCACTGCCACCATCATCCGCGCCGGCACTTGAGGTCGAACCGGAAGACGTCGCGTTCTGGCTCTGTGCCTTGGCCTTGCCGTCCTGGTTCTTCATCAACTTGTCCAGCGGCAGGTAAATCAGGCTATCGCCCTTGTTCACGTCCACCAGCACTTTACTGGTGTTGCTGAACACCTGGGTCATGGTTTCCAGGTAGAGCCGCTCGCGGGTCACGTCCGGCGCCTTGCGGTACTCGGTGAGCAGATCAGTAAAGCGGTTGGCATCACCCTTGGCCTCATCAATCACCTGCTGTTTGTAGGCAAAGGCTTCTTCCTCAATACGCTGGGCTTCACCACGGGCCTGGGGAATCACTGAATTGCTGTACGCTTCGGCTTCCTTCTTGAAGCGGTCTTCGTCTTCCTTCGCCTTGGACACATCATCAAAAGCATCACGGACCGCATCCGGTGCTTCGGTTTTATCCAGTACCACCTGACGCAATACCAGCCCGGTATCGTAGCGGGTCAGGTAATCATCCAGGCGTTCACGCACCTGAACCCGGATCGCCTCACGGTTATCCTTGAGCACATCATCCATGGAAGATGACCCCACCACATGGCGCAAGGCCGAGCTGGTGGCGTGTTCCAGAATTTCTTCCGGTTGCGCAACTTTCAACAGGAACGGGCGCGGATCGAGCACCTGGTATTGCACCTGCAAGGTCACGCTGACGATGTTGGTGTCCTTGGTGAGCATTTCCTCGGTGATTTCGTAGCGGCGGTTCTGCCCCACGTCCACCTTCTCGTATTGCTCCAGAATGGGTGCCCGCCAGTTCAGGCCCGGCTCCACGATGCGATCGAACTTACCGAACCGCAGCACCACGGCGCGTTCGCGCTGATCCACCTGGAAAAAACCCATCAGGCCATAGCCGATAGCCACAATCACCAGCGCGATGACCAGCACCGGCCAGGGAGACCCGCCGCCACTGCTGCTTCCGCCACCGCCGGACTTGCCGCCTTTGCTGCCGAAAACATTGTTGATCTTGTCTTTCAGGTTTTTCAGGGCTTCATCCAGGTCCGGCGGCCCCTGGTCGCCACCACCACCCCAAGGGTCCTTCGGCTTGTTGCCGCCGGGTTCATTCCACGCCATGTAGATCTCCAGTCCGCCAAAGCCAATGGGCTCCGGCCTAATGATGACTCGCGTTTGACGAGCGTTCTGAATTGTAGGAAGGGGTGTCGTCACCTGCAACCGCAGGGGCCGGAATTACCAGCTCTTCCTCTTTTAATCCCTGTTCACGGAGCAGTCGTTCGAAGTGCACCCGATTCACATTGATACGCAGTAACATGCTGCCGTCGGTAGCGGTCTGCTCTTCCAGCACCTCACCGGCCTCGTGCAAGCGCGCGCGCAGGCGCCCTGCTGAAGCCGGCAACCGTACCCAGCAATCCACCCAGCCCGCCGCCAGCCGCTCTGCGATGGCCTCAAACAGCAGGTCGAAACCGTCACCGGTCTGTGCGGAAATCCATACCCGCCAGGGCTGCCCGTGCTCGTCGCGCTCAATCCGTGGAGGCTGGTCCAGGTTATCGACCTTGTTGTAGACATGCAGCACCGGCAGCTTGTCGCCGCCAATCTCTTCCAGCACTTCGTCAACCGCGGCCACATTGCTGTCCCGCTCTTCCGCGCTGCAATCGGTCACATGCAGCAGCAGGGTGGCGTTGACGGTTTCTTCCAGGGTCGCCCGAAATGCCTGCACCAACCGGTGCGGCAGGTGGCGAATAAAGCCCACGGTGTCCGCCAGAATGGCGGGGCCGACGCCCGGCACCTTCACCTTGCGCAGGGTCGGGTCCAGCGTGGCGAACAACTGGTCCGCCACATAGACATCCCCGGTGGTGATGGCATTGAACAGGGTGGATTTCCCCGCATTGGTATAGCCCACCAGGGAAATCAGCGGGGTCTCCGAGCGCTGTCGTGCACGACGCCCTTGAGCACGCTGCTTACGGACCTTGTCCAGGCGCGATTCAATACCGCGAATACGGTCACGCAATAAACGGCGGTCCGTTTCCAGCTGGGTCTCACCCGGGCCACGCAGGCCGATGCCGCCTTTTTGTCGCTCCAGGTGAGTCCAGCCCCGCACCAGGCGGGAGGACAGGTGGCGCAACTGCGCCAGCTCAACCTGCAAGCGCCCCTCGTGGGTACGCGCCCGCTGGGCGAAAATATCGAGAATCAACCCGGTGCGATCCAGCACCCGGCATTTCACCACACGTTCCAGGTTACGTTCCTGGCCCGGGCTGAGTGCATGATTGAACAGCACCACGTCAGCCTTGTACTCACTCACCATGGCGGCCAACTCATCGGTTTTGCCGGTGCCGATGAACAGGGCCGGGTCCGGGCGGTCGCGCTTGCCGGTTAACTCGACCACCGGCTGCACACCGCTGGAGGTGACCAGGTGATGAAATTCGTCCAGATCTTCACGCCCCATGGCATCGGGCAGCTCCAGATGAACCAGAATCGCCCGCTCACCAGCTTCGGTACGTGTTTGCTCTGTACGATCAAATAATTCCATAGGATCCGGATATGGGGACAGGTGGCCCTAGTTTAAACCAGGATGACGGTGGAAAGGCAGGAAATACGCACAGGTCACAACGCACAGAGCCACCCGAAGGTGGCTCTGTGTAACTCAGGCACGGCAAACAGCGTTACTGATTGCCATATCCTTCGTCGGCAGCCGGAGCAGCCGTTGCCCCTGCGGCCATGGCCGGGTTACCGGTTGCGCGCGGGTTACGGGCCGGCACCACGGTAGAAATCGCGTGCTTGTACACCATCTGGCTGACTGCATTTTTCAGCAGCACGACATATTGGTCAAAAGACTCAATTTGCCCCTGCAGCTTTATTCCGTTCACCAGAAAAATAGATACCGGAATACGCTCCTTACGCAGCGCGTTCAGGAAAGGGTCTTGTAGCGAGTGCCCCTTTGACATGGCAGATCTCCTTGAAATAACAGTAAAAAGTAGCGCCCAACACTTCGGGCAATCAGCGCGTTAAAGCAGCGAAACCGTCCCAAACGGCCACCACCTTCGCCCGGTGCGCCACCGGGCAAATTTTTGTCAACAACCCAGGCAAAAGGTTCCGGGTCCCGACCCATCCATGGCCGCGACACCATTCCCAAGCAACGTCGCCGACCTATGCAGTCATTGCATTATAAACCAAAACGCATGCTTTCTGGGCTAACTAAACACAGATTTACAGTTCTTCGCAAGCAGCTCAAACAGCGCCTTTCGCTGTGACAGATCATTACTGTCGAACCACTGCAGATCCGGCCATTTTCGCAACCAGGTGAACTGGCGTTTGGCCAGCTGGCGGGTGGCGATAATGCCCCGCTCCACCATGGTGTCGTAGTCATACTGGCCGTCCAGATATTCCCACACCTGGCGGTAGCCCACCGCCCTGATGCCCGGTAACGCCGGATGCAGCTGTGTTTGCTGCCGCAGCCCTTCCACTTCGGCCAGCAAACCGGCGTCGAGCATGGCCCGAAAACGCAGGGCAATCTGCTCGTGCAGCCAGCCCCGGTCCCGGGGCGCCAGCGCCAGGCTAAGCACGGGATACGGCAACCCACTGAACTGACTCAAACCATCCCGGTTCTTTATGACAGTTGTATGATGCTCCGCGTGGAATGCGGACAACGGCCGACCGGTGAGGCGAAACACTTCCAGCGCTCGCTGTAACCGCTGCCGGTCCGTGGGCTTGAGCCGCGCCGCTGTCACCGGGTCCACCTCGGCCAGCGCCTGATGCACCGCCGGCCAGCCTTGCGCATCGGCCAGGGCCGCAATCTCCGCCCGCACCTGCGGGTCCGCTTCCGGCAACGGCGCCAGCCCCTCCACCAGGGCCTTGAAATACAGCACCGTGCCGCCCACCAGCAACGGCAACTTGCCGTTGGCGTGGATCTCTTCGATATGACTGAGCGCATCGGCGCGAAAATCCGCAGCGGAATAGGGCTCGGTCAGATCACGAAAGCCCAGCAACCGGTGTGGCGCCAATGCCAGCTCTTCTTCAGTGGGGCGGGCAGCACCAATATTCAAGCCCTGATAGACCAGCGCCGAGTCCACATTGATGATTTCGATGGGCAGGGACTGCACCGCCTCGATAGCCAGCGCCGTCTTGCCGGAACAGGTAGGGCCCATAAGAAGAAAAACAGGCTTGATGCCGGATGCCGGACGCCGGACTGAGCCGGTTTCACGTTGGGCGTCCGGCGTCTGGCGTCCGGCGTTCATCATTGCCCCCGCATAAACAGTCGATCCAGATCCTTGATGCTCATCTGGGTCCAGGTGGGGCGGCCGTGGTTGCACTGGCCGGAACGCTCGGTGGCTTCCATATCGCGCAACAGGGCATTCATTTCCGGGATCGTCAGGCGCCGATTGGCACGCACACTGCCGTGGCAGGCCATGGTGGACAACAGCTCATCCAGTTTCTGGGCAATGCGCTCACTGCTGCCTTGCGCCAGCAAATCCGACAACACATCGCGGACCATGGATTCGCTGTCACCGTTACGCAGCAAGGCGGGCACTTCGCGCACCACCAGGGTTTCCGGCCCGGCTCGCTCGACACCGAACCCCAGCCGGGAAAACACCTCCGGCTGCTGCTCGGCGAAATCCGCTTCCCGGGAGGACACGGCCAGCGACACTGGCACCAACAACGGCTGGCTGCGCACCTTGTCGTCCGCCCAGCTCTGCTTGAGCCGCTCATAGGTAATCCGTTCGTGGGCGGCATGCATATCCACCACCACCATGCCTTGCTGGTTTTCCGCCAGAATAAAGATGCCGTGCAGTTGCGCCACCGCGTAGCCCAGCGGCGGTACGGTTTCGTCTTCGCTGGCCGGCGGCATCATCGACGGCGCCGACTCGCTGACCTGCTGCCCCACCAGGGCTCCGTAGGCATCCGCCTGACGGGCGCCCTGGCCATAAAACGCGCTGCCACCCGTGGGCGGATAGGCCTGCCCGGCCGGGCGAGACAGGGAAGACATACCCGCTCCCGCCGGCGAAGTCAGCGACATATTGCCCTGACTGGGCGCCATGGCCGTATCCATGCCGGCGGCTGTCGCACCTTCATCGACCACGGAACCGGCCAGCTCCTGCCCCGGGCGTACCCCGGCAATGGCGCGATGCAATGAGCTATACAGAAAACCATGCACCATGCGCTGTTCGCGGAAACGCACTTCGTGCTTGGTGGGGTGAACGTTCACATCCACCATGGCCGGGTCCAGCTCCAGAAACAGTACATAGGCCGGGTGGCGGCCGTGGTAGAGCACATCCGCATACGCCTGGCGCACCGCATGGCTGACCACCTTGTCGCGAATCACCCGGCCATTCACATAAAAATATTGCAGGTCCGCCTGGGAACGGGAAAACGTGGGCAGGCCCATCCAGCCGTGCAGACGCAAGCCATCGCGCTCCACGTCCACGGCTACCGCCTGCTCCATAAAGCCCTTGCCACACAGCTTGGCCACCCGAGCCGCCCGCAGAGTGTCATCCAGCCCGGCGGGCAGCTGATGAATCACTTTCTGGTTATGGGTAAGACGAAACGCGGTATTGAATTCACTCAGGGCGATGCGCCGAAACACTTCTTCGAGATGATTAAATTCGGTTTTTTCGGTGCGCAGGAACCGGCGTCGGGCCGGGGTATTAAAAAACAGGTCGCGCATGGTCACGGTGGTGCCACGGGGATGACCGGCCGGAGCCACGGTGGGCGCCATATCGCGCCCTTCCACGGTCACTTGCCAGCCTTCCGCTTCGCCTTCCACGTTACTGGCCAGGCTCAATCGTGAGACGGAGCTGATCGCCGCCAGGGCTTCACCACGAAAGCCCAGAGTACCGATGGCCTCCAGATCATCCAGCCCACGAATTTTGCTGGTGGCGTGCCGGGACAGGGCCAGCGGCAGGTCATCGCGTTCGATGCCGTTACCGTTATCGCGCACCCGCACCAGCTTCACCCCCCCCTGCTCCACATCCACGCTGATGGATTCCGAGCCGGCATCCAGCGCATTTTCCAGCAATTCCTTGAGCACAGACGCAGGACGCTCAACCACTTCACCGGCGGCAATCTGGTTAGCAAGGCGGGAATCAAGCAGCTGAATCTTGGACAAAACAAATCCTTTAGGAAGTTATCTGACCCCGCCACACCGGGCACCCGGCACGCCTGGAATTCAGCGTGCCGGCATGCTGCTTGTTGCGTGCAAGCGGAAGGTCACGAACGAGGGATTTTCAGTACCTGGCCGACCATGATGCGGTCGCCATCCATGCCGTTGGCCGAACGGATCGACTGCTCGGAAACACTGTACTGCCGGGCAATTTCCGACAGTGTATCACCGGGCTGAATACGATACTCATCACCCTGCTCACGGCGCTGGGCCGCGTACCAGCTATTGGGCGACGGGTGGCTACGGAAATAGGCGTCGATGCCATTGAGCACCGAGCGAGCCAGCTTGGCCTGGTGCGCCGAGGAGCGCAAATTCCGCTCTTCGGTGGGGTTCGAGATAAAGCCGGTCTCCACCAGGATGGAGACCATTTCCGGCTCTTTAAGCACCGCAAAACCGGCCTGCTCCACCTTGTCGCGGCCACCGTGCAACTTGGTCACCTTGCCCATTTCCATCAGCACCTGACGCCCCAGATAGAGACTGCCGGCCATGGAGCCGTTCATCTGCAGATCCGCCAGCACGCTGTATAACGAACTGTCGTCTTCCTCTTCTTCATACACCCCGGCCACGCGGTCGGACTCGTTGGCGATCTTGGCAAGATAGCGGGCCCGGGCACTGGTGGCCCCCCGGTTGGACAGGGCAAACACAGAGGCGCCATGGGCGCGGGCGTCGGTGAAGGCATCCGCGTGAATAGAGACAAACACATCCGCACCGTGCTTTTCCCTGGCGATCTTGCGGCGCTCGACCAGGGGCACGTAGTAATCGCCATCGCGCACCATCACCGCGCGCATGCCGGCCTTGCCATTAACAAGCGCCTCCAGTTTTTTGGCAATCTGCAGAACGATGGTCTTTTCATAGGTGCCACTGGGACCACGGGCGCCCGGGTCTTCTCCGCCGTGCCCCGCATCAATGGCCACAACCATCAGCCGCTGCGCCTTGGGCTCCGCCGGCTTTTGCGGCTTGGGCTTGTCGGCCTTGGCGGTTTGCAGTTCCTTGTCGAACAGGTCGACCACCAGCCGCCAGCCGTGGGGGTCGATGGGTTTGAGCAGATTGGTACGAGTGCGCACGGACTCGTTCATGTCCAGCACCACCCGGGTTTTATCCGTGTGTTTGCCCACCCGGATATTGGCAATGGGGCTGCTGGCGTAATCCAGCGTTTTCACGTCGAAATCCAGCGCCGCATCCTGTAGATCGAGCACAATGCGATCCGGGTTGGCCAGCTTGTCGAGCTTGTGATCCACCGGCGCCGGCAAATCAAACACGATCCGGGTGTGGTCCGGCGCCCGGTGCAGGCGCACGGAATCGATGGTGGTCTGGGCAAACGCCAGCGAACTCCAGCACAACGCTGCCAGAGTGAACAAAACGGTCGAAACGGTTTTCTTGTTGTGAATGCGTGTTGTCATAAGCGTTTAGTCATAGGCGTTTAGTCACCACCCCATTTCAGGGTCGCTTTTCTTCCGTGGCCATTCACGGCCAGTGTAATGGTCAAATCCGGCGTTGGCACCACTCCGGCGCCCCGCTCCGGCCACTCCAGCAAACACAGGGAGCTGGCATCGAAATAATCCCGTACGCCGATCAGCTCCAGCTCTTCCGGATCCGCCAGACGATACAGGTCAAAGTGATAGATATGGACGCCAGCAATCTCGTAGGGTTCCACAATGGTGTACGTCGGGCTCTTTACGGCCCCTTCATGCCCCAAGCCACGGAGCATACCGCGAACCAGGGTGGTTTTCCCCGCGCCCAGGTCACCTTCGAGATAAACGCAGCCGCCCGCCGCCAGGCGGTGGCCCAGCTCCGCGCCCAGCGACAGGGTCGCCGCCTCATCCGGTAAATCGTAAAACTCCTGACTCATTTCTTGTCTGCCCCTTGCGGCAATTCATGGCCCTGCAGCCTGTGGTTCAATTGCTGACGCAGGGCCCCGAGCAAATCGGTAGCCAGCAAACCCCGCTCACCCTGCGCCGCCGCACAATGGTCTGCCGCCCGGGCGTGCACCATGGCACCCAGCCGGGCCGCATCAAACCCGTTCAGCCCCTGGGCCCGCAACGCAGCAATCACCCCGGTCAGCACGTCGCCCATGCCCCCGGACGCCATGCCCGGGTTGCCATCGCGAATCAGGGACCGGACCGGACCGGCATCCACAGGCTCGCCCTGCACCAGAGTACCCAGCCCCTTGAGCAGCACGGTACCGCCATAACGGGCAGACAAACTGTCCAGTGCGGCAAACCGGTCCTGCTGAATGTCGCCAGCGGACACACCCAACAGCCGGCCCGCCTCACCCGGGTGCGGAGTGAGCACCCAATCCGCCGTGCCGATATCGGCCTGCCCGGCGATCAGGGTCAGCGCATCGGCGTCCACCACCATCGGCTTGCCCGTTGCCAGTGCCGCATCCAGCAAGCCTCGGCCCCACGCATCCAGCCCCAACCCAGGGCCAATGGCAATCACCGTGGCCGCCTCCATCAGCGCGACAGCGTCTTCCGGGCGATCCACACCGCGCACCATGATTTCCGGCTGGCGGATCAACGCCACCGCCACATGGGCCGGACGCGTAATCAACGTCACTTTGCCCGCCCCGCAACGGGCGGCGGCCTGGGCACTCATGACCGGCGCGCCGGCAAAACCATGATCGCCACCAATCACCAGCACATGGCCATAATGGCCCTTGTGGCCATCCACCCGGCGGGCGGGCAAACGGCGCTGGAGCGTCTCGGCGCCGGGGCTAAGGCAGTCCGGCTGCACCTGGGCGTAAACATCCCGCCCCACCTGCAAATCGAAAAAACGCAGCGCGCCGCAATGCAACGGCCCTTCGCCGGTGAGCAGACCGCGCTTGAGACCAATAAAGGTACAGGCCATCTCCGCCTGCAACACTGCCCCCAGCGGCATGCCGCTGTCGGCGCTGAGCCCCGAAGGAATATCCAGCGCCAGCACCGGAAGCGACAACCCATTCAGGGCGCGCAACAAGGCGGCCACGTCATCACGCAACGGACCTTTAAGACCAGTACCCAGCAGGCCATCAACCAACAGGTCCGCAGAGCGCGGCAGGTCCGAGTGGGTGAGCGGCTGCATGGGAATGCCGGCTGCCTGGCAACGTCGGGCCATGGTCAGGGCATCGCCCTTGAGCTGATCCGGCGCGCGGGTAAACCAGATCTGCGGCTGCAGGCCGGCCTCCGCCGCCAGCCGCGCCACCACATAGCCATCACCACCGTTATTACCGCCACCACACAACACCGCCAGCTTGCTGGCCTGGGGCCAGCGCTCGCAGAGGGCATCAAAGGCCGCCTGCCCGGCCCGCTCCATCAGCTCGGCGCCCGGAGTGCCGGCGGCAATGGCCAGTCGGTCCAGCTCGCGGGTTTGCGCCGCGGTGTATAAAGCAGCAGGTAGCTCGGTCACCTGTTATCCTTCGCGTTATTTCGTGCGCCCCCGTTTACCGGGGCGCCACAACACATTTCCCGCCATTATACGCACGAGAGCCGGTTGCCCCGAAACGTCATGGATCTGAATCAACTGAAAGCCCAAATCCAGCAATGGGGCCGCGAACTCGGCTTCCAGCAAATCGGTATTGCCGATACGGATCTGCACGCCGAAGAAGCGCAGTTGAAAGCGTGGCTGGCAAAAGGTTATCAGGGGCAAATGAACTGGATGTCGGCCCACGGTAACAAACGCTTTCGCCCCGGGGAGCTGGAACCGGGCACCCTGAGGGTGATTTCCGCGCGCATGGATTACCTGCCCCCGGACACCCAACCGGTGAAGTTGCTGCAACAGAAAGACAAGGCCTATGTATCCCGCTATGCCCTGGGCCGTGACTATCACAAGCTGATCCGCAAGCGCCTGGCGATTCTGGCCGGGCGCATTCGTGAGGCCGTGGCGGACAGCGAGCTGGCCCGGGCTTTTGTGGACAGCGCCCCGGTAATGGAAAAACCGCTGGCGGCGAAAGCCGGGCTGGGCTGGCAGGGCAAGCACACCCTGGTGTTGAACCGGGAAGCGGGCAGCTGGTTCTTTCTGGGCGAGATCTACACCGACATTGCCTTGCCGGTGGACACCCCCGGCGAAGACCATTGCGGCAAGTGCAAAGCCTGCATCACCGTCTGCCCCACCGACGCCATTGTGGCGCCCTATGAACTGGATGCCCGGCGCTGCATTTCCTACCTGACCATCGAACACGAAGGCAGCATTCCCGAAGACCTGCGCAAAGGCATCGGCAACCGCATTTTCGGCTGCGACGACTGCCAGCTTATGTGCCCCTGGAATCGCTTCTCCCAGCACACCGGCGAAACCGATTTCCACCCCCGCCACGGGCTGGGCGACAGTGACCTGGTCTCACTGTTTTCATGGAGCGAAGAAGAATTTCTGGAGCGCACGGCGGGATCGGCGATTCGTCGCGCCGGGTATCTGAAATGGCTGCGCAATATTGCCGTGGCACTGGGAAATGCGCCCACCACCGAGGACATCGTGCAGGCGTTGAACACCAGGATGGATTACCCGGATGAAACCGTGCGCGAGCATGTGTTGTGGGCACTGGAGCAGCACGGCGCTGCCAATCCCTGACAACGCTTCGGCCAACTTTCGCGCTGACGCGCGGTTCGCACCTCGAGAGGTACTCCTACAGGCGCTCCGGATCCGGGGTTCCGCAGGGCGAAGACAGGCTCACGCCTATTCACCCTGCGCTTCTTTCCTGTTTTGCATGTCAGCGTGGTCAGCGTGCTGCGTGAAGCGTGCCAGCGGCGCCGGTCAGGCGCTAATAAAATGCTCGCGGTAATACACCAGCTCGGCGATGGATTCGCGGATGTCATCCAGTGCCAGGTGTTTGTTCTCCTTGCTGAAGCCCGGCAGGATTTCCGGCTTCCAGCGGCGGGCCAGCTCTTTCAGGGTGGACACATCCAGGTTGCGGTAATGGAAAAAGGCTTCCAGTTGCGGCATGTAATTGGCCAGGAAACGTCGATCCTGGCAGATGCTGTTGCCGCACATGGGCGACATGCCCGCTTCCACGTACTGCTCCAGAAACGCGATGGTCTGGGACTCTGCTGCCGCGTCATTCACCATGCTGGCTTTCACCCTGGCCACCAGCCCGGAGTTGTTATGGTGGGTGGTATTCCATTCGTCCATGCCATCCAGTAGCGCATCGCTCTGATGCACCGCCAGCACCGGCCCTTCTGCCAGCACATTCAACTCGGCATCGGTAACAATGGTGGCGATTTCGATGATGCGATCGTTTTCCGGGCTCAGGCCGGTCATTTCCAGATCGATCCAGATCAGGTTATTGCGCTTGTCGGTCATGGGCTCGGCATCTCTTTGCTACGCGGAATTAGGCCTCCATGGTAGCATGGCGCTACTCACATACCAGATTGCCTACCTGAAGACAGGACCGTAATAACCCGTGGCCAAACGCAAGCTCAATCGCCGCCAACAATGGCGCATCGAAAAGATCCAGGCGGAAAAACGCGACCGCGCCAACCGCCGTAACGACCAGCAGGAGAACCTGGTGGCCGATGATCTTGGCGATGAGCAACACGGGTTTATCACTGCCCATTTCGGCCAGCAGGTGGAAGTGGAAAATGCGGACGGCCCGAATGGGGAAAACAGAAAGACACGGCGGTGTCACTTTCGCGCCACCCTGGAGCAGCTGGTTGTTGGCGACAAGGTGATCTGGCAGCCGCCCAAAAGCGAAGGCCTGGGTGTGGTAGTCGCCATCGAGCCCCGCGACACGGTACTCAAGCGCCCGGACCTGTACGGCAACCTGAAGCCGGTTGCGGCCAACGTGGAACAGATGCTGGTGGTGTTCGCGCCGCTTCCCACACCCTCAAGCGCCCTGCTGGACCGTTATCTGGTGGCCGCCGAGCTGTCCAATATCCCCGCCACCCTGGTGCTCAACAAGGCCGACCTGATCGACGAAACCCTGCGCCCCTTTGTGGATGAACTGTCCGACATGTATCGCCGCCTCGGCTATCCGGTTCTGGAAGTCTGCGCTCACCAGAGCGAAGGACTGGCGCCACTGCATGAAGCCCTGGCAGGCAAGACCAGCGTGTTTGTCGGGCAGTCCGGGGTGGGCAAATCCTCACTGGTCAATGGGGTGATGCCGGAAGCGGACCTGCAGGTGGGCGAGCTGTCCAGCAACTCCGGCCTGGGCCAGCACACCACCGTCACCGCCCGGCTGGTTCATCTGCCCACCGGCGGCCAGTTGATTGATTCCCCCGGCATCCGCGAATTCGGCCTGTGGCATATCGGCGAAGACGACCTGCTGCACGGCTACCGGGAGCTCTCCGAGCTGGCGGGTTACTGCAAATTCCGCAATTGTTCACACCGCAACGAACCCGGCTGCGCGCTGATCACTGCCGCCGAAAACGGCGATATCGATGAAGAACGGCTGAGTAATTTCTACCAGATCGCCGACACCCTGGACGAGGAAGGACGGGAGAGGTATCAGTGAACCCGTTAATAATGAATAATGAATAGTTAATAATTGGACTTCGCTGCGCGAAGTTGTTTCGCTATTAATTATTCATTATTAACTATTCATTGCCTCTTATGTTGCCACTGTTGCTCGAACCCACCGAACTCGCCAACCGTCTTGAGGATGACAACCTGCTCATCCTCGACCTGAGCAAACCGGCCGTTTACGTCCAGGCCCATGTTCCCGGCGCCATCCATCTGGACTTCAAGCGACTGCAGACCGGCGCCCAGCCTGCGCCAGGCATGATCCCTTCCGATGACGCCCTGAGCGGCCTGTTCTCCGAACTGGGCCTGACTCCGGACACCCATGTCATCGCCTATGACGACGAAGGCGGCGGCTGGGCCGGGCGCCTGCTGTGGACCCTGGACGCCATCGGCCACAAGCACTACAGCTACCTGAACGGGGGCATCCACGCCTGGCTGGCAGAAGGCCTCCCCACCAGCAGCGAAGCCCACGAGCCCACCCCCAGCGATTATGAAGTCGGCCCCCATGCCCCCCTCACCGAGGTGGATCTGGATTACCTGCTGGCCCACTATCAGGATGACGATGTGGTGATCTGGGATTCCCGCTCCCTGGATGAGTTCGACGGCGTGCGCGCCTTCGCCCAGAAGGCGGGGCACATCCCCGGCGCCCGCCACCACGAATGGACCGAACCCATGGACAAGCAGAACAACCTGCGCCTGCGTCCACTGGAAGACATCCGCGCAGAATTGGCCGCTCTGGGCATCACCGGCGACAAGGAAGTGATTACCCACTGCCAGACCCACCACCGCTCCAGCTTTTCCTGGCTGGTGGGCAAACTGCTGGGCTTTGAACGCATACGCGGCTACGCCGGCTCCTGGGCCGAGTGGGGCAATCACCCCGATACTCCCGCGCAGAAAACCGAATAATCCGGGCCAATGGCTCCCTGAAAGAGTAAGGATTCCCCTTGAATAACTGGCGCGACAAACTGTTCGTTACCCTGCAGTACCTGGTCCCCCAGCACGGCCTGTCCCGACTGGTGGGCATGCTGGCCCGCAGCGAAGTGCCGTGGATCAAGACCACCTTTATCAACCTGTTCATGAAACGGTTCGGTATTGACCTGTCCGAAGCACAAATTGAAGACGCGGATCAGTTTCCCTCTTTCAATGCCTTTTTTACCCGGGCGCTGAAAGCCGACGCCCGCCCACTGGAAGCCAGCGGCGATAACGAGATTGCCTGCCCGGCAGACGGTGCCGTAAGCCAGCTTGGCGCCATTCGTGCCAACCAGATCTTCCAGGCCAAGGGTCACGATTACTCCCTGTATGACCTGCTCGGCGGTGACAGCGCGCTGGCCAGCGAATTTACCAACGGTCAGTTCGCCACCATTTACCTGTCGCCCCGTGACTACCACCGGGTGCACATGCCCTTTACCGGCACCCTGCGCGAAACCCGCTACGTGCCCGGCGACCTGTTCTCGGTAAACGAAGCCACGGCCAACGGCGTGCCCAACCTGTTTGCCCGCAACGAACGGCTGGTGTGCATCTTTGATACCGAACAGGGCCCCATGGCGGTGATTCTGGTGGGTGCCATGATCGTCGCCGGCATTGAAACCGTCTTCAGCGGTCAGGTGACGCCGCTACCCAAGCAGGTGGTCACCACCGACTACCTGCGCACCGCCCCCATCACCCTGCAAAAAGGGGATGAATTAGGGCGCTTCCTGCTGGGTTCCACCGTGGTTATGCTGTTCCCGGAAGGAAAAGCTGGGTTTGCCGACAATCTGAAAGCCGGCAGCCAGGTACAGGTACTCGGCAAACTGGGTGCTTACGCTCACTAAGCAGCACACAGGCCAGCACATCCTCCGCTCCGCCGCAATGACCAGAATTGCGGCAAATCGGGGCGGGTATCCCCCCTGACAGGCATCACGGTCCGCACGGCAACTGCGCCCGCCCGCATCTTCCCTACAATAACCGGCCGTTGATCCATAGCCGGTAGACTTCATGCTCACTGACACACTGCAACAGGCCGTTCAAACCCGGACCCGCCCCTGGCGACAGCGCCTGGACAATGGCCGCGCCCGCCTGTTCGATGCCCGGCAATTAAGCCAGGCCGAACAGACGCCCTACGACACCCTGTTCGACGATGGCCTGGTGAAACTGCGCTACTACCCACCGTTGACGGAAAACGCCATTCCCCTGTCCGACGGCACGGTGACCCCGGTCAGCCAGACCTCCCAGCGCACCCCGCTGGTACTGGTAGCACCGCTGGCAGTGAACATGCTGATCTACGATCTGTTCCCCCAGCGCAGCCTGGTGCGCTACCTGCGCGCCCGCGGGTTCGAGCTGTACATGGTCGACTGGGGCCGGCCCGGTCGCCATCACAACCACCTGAGCCTGAGCAGCTACTTTGCGGACTATTTACCCAAACTGCTGGTGCAGGTCCGCCAGCACAGTGGCCAGCAAAAACTGAGTCTGCACGGCTGGAGCTTCGGCGGGCTGTTCAGCCTGTGCTACACCGCCCTGGGCAATGACCCGGACATCAAGAACCTGGTGCTGGTCGGTGCGCCTACGGATTATCACCGCAACGGCGCCCTGGGCGGCCAATACCGTGCCCTGAGCCGCCGGGCCAAGTGGATTCGCAAACGCACCGGCCTGCGTATCCATGATGTGCCTGCGGATCTGTTGCGCTCACCGGGTTGGGTAAACAGCCTAGCCTTCAAGCTGACCAACCCCATTGGCAGCCTGCAAGGCTACTGGAGCCTGATGAAGAACCTGCACGACCGGGACTTCGTCGCCTCCCACGCCACCAACGGCGCCTTTCTGGACGACATGGTGGCCTACCCCGGCGGCGTGATTCAGGACATCATCCGCTACCTGTGGACGGACAACGTGGTCGCCCATGGCCAGCTCCCCATGGAGGGAACTGACGGGCACCTGAACCGGGTGACCGCCAACGTGCTCAACATTACCGGCGCCAACGATCCCATCGTCACCCCGGAATGCAGCCAGGCCATGAAGCCATTGATTCGCAGCAAGGATAAAACCTTTGTCACCATTGAGGGTGGCCACATGGGCATCCTGGGCAGTGCCGCCGCGCAGAAACAGAGCTGGGGACGCATTGCGGACTGGTTGATCGAGCGGGATTAAAAGCAGCGACGAGCTACTAGTGACTAGCGACAACGCGGGTTAGGCGCGGTGCCTCACGGTGGCTGCCCTGCCCGCAGGATCCAGTTGCAAGTTCAAAGTTCAAAGTTTAAAAACCGGAGCGACACCAGCCTCTCCGTTGGCCCTACTGTAGGAGCCCAACTTGAGGGGCGAACCGAGCGGAGCGAGGCGACAGGAATCCAGGTCTACCCGCAATGTTTCCTGAAACCTGTCGAGCCCAAGGAACTTTTCTGGCTTTACCTATCTGTTTTTCGCAACTCGCAACTCGCAACTCGCAACTCGCAACTCGCAACTCGCAACTCGCAACTCGCAACTCGTCATATAACCGTCATCCTTACCGCCTAGTCTGAAAGCAGTTTCCGCTGACAACTGTGTTCGCTTTCATGCCTCGCCTGTTGATTCTTTTCCCTTGCAGTCACATGGGCAATCTGCTGATTGCCCTGCCGCATTTACGCGCCATGCTATCGACACATCCGGATGCCTTGTTGGTGGTTGATGCGCGTTACCAAGCATTGGTGGCGCAAAGCTTACCCGGCGAAACACGGCTTCTCTTTTATCCGGAACAGGCGCTCTCTTCATCCCGGCCTTTATGGCAACGGATAAAACACTACCTGATGTTTGTTCATGCCATGCGACGCTTTCGCGCAGAGCACTGCGTGGACATTGAAGGCGAACAGAAATCCGCCACGCTGAGCCGACTGTCCGGTGCGACAACACGCATTGGCCCACCGCGGCGCCATGGCCACTGGTTCTATAACAAGCCGCTGGAACCGGACTGGCAAGGCCACCGCTGGTACGGCTACGCCAGCCTGAGCCAACCCGCAGCAACCGCGCCAGCGCATTACCTGCCGCTCACCGAATGCCCGGACAGCAACGCACGCATCCGTGCCTTGTTGCCCATGCACGCCGGTGACATCCGCCTGATCCTGCATGTGGGTGCAACCAAGACTTACAAGATGTGGCACGCGGAACAATTCGCCTCCCTGTGCCAACAGGCGCGCCGGGCCGGGCTCACTCCCATCCTGGTCGGGGCCGGGCACAAGGACCGTGTGCAAATCGCCCGCGTGCAATCCTTTCTCTGCGAACCGGTGCTGGACCTGTGTGATCAACTCAACCTGTCGGAACTCATCGCATTGCTGCAACACAGCCGCGCCTATGTGGGTAACGACAGTGGCCCCATGCATTTGGCGGCCGCCTGCGGCATTCCCACCGTCGGTCTGTTCGGCCCCACCAACGACAACCTCTGGCACCCACTCTCACCCCTCGCCCGCGTATTGCGCTGGCAAGCCTGCGCTGCGGAATGCGAGCGCAGCAGCTGCGTGCAGGACAGCTACCCCTGCCTGCAGCGCATTACTGTGAATCAGGTGATAGACACGCTATCGGCCCTGGGCGTCCCTGTCGGCACACAGGCCACCACACCCCGCCGCGCAGTGTGACGCCAAGCGCACTCTTTTAATTAACCCTTCAATAATGGCATTTGCCTGGAGCCGAAAAAAAGAAAACGCAGACCGTCTCCGGACTGCGTCATTGTCAAAAAATGGATCTGCCTTTGTTGTTGTGGGAATGCGTTTTCTGCTTCCGGTTACAGGCCGTCGAACAAACCCGCCAACAAGCCAGTGATCGGCGACAACAAATCCAGCAAGGGAGCCAGCGGGCTCAACAACCGCTCATCCAGCTGCTCCGTGACTTCACGGACCACCGTGAGCAACACCGATGACAAGGCATCGCCAGGCAAGGTGGTGTATTCCTCTGCGCCGGGAATCTGGTTAAGCCACAGCACATCATTCACCAGGTGTTCCAACGTTGCCTGCACCGTACCCACCAACTGCTCACCGGTGGCGCTGCTATCCAGCATCACCAACTGCTCCAACGTATTGGCAAGCCCCAGCGACACCGTGGACAACACGGAGGTAAGCCCGGCGAACACGGGTACTTCGCCAGGCACCTGCTCCTCAACGCCATCCAGAATATTGTTCAGGTTGCGCGACAGAGACACCAGCGGCGCAGCAATAAAGGCGATATCGTCTACTGTGCTGCCGTCACCGCCCAGACCCACATCGCCGCTACCGGTACCGACGCCGGCGGCCAAAGCATCAAAGGCGCTGCCCAGTTGATCAAAGGGGGCAGGCAAGCCACTGGTATCGATGGCTTGCAACTGCTCGGACGCCGCCAACACCGCCTGCACGGCTTGTGTCATCTCACTGCTATCGCCTTCCAGGATCGCTGCGGTTGCCGCATCCATGGCATTGAACAGGATGTCCGTACCCGCGATGATCTGGTCGAACACTTCGCGCTGTTCTTCCGGCAGGTTGGCGCCCACTTCGGTAAAGCCGGACACCAGTGTCTCGCGCAGCTCTTTCAACGGGCCGGTGAAGTCCACATCGAAATCATCTGGCAGCGGCAGCGGCAATGCACCATCGCCCAGCGGCTGGCCGGAGAAATCATTGTTGCCGCTGAGTAGCGCCATCGGCTGCTTCTCATAACAGTGGGTATAGGCCGGCGTTAGTTCACCGCCACTGATTACCCCCAGGCCTTCTGCTTCCGGGTCCACCGTATAGGCTTCGATGCAGAGCTGAGCCGGCGCCATGCTTTCGGTATTCGCCTCTATCGCTTTCATCCAGAAAAAGCCATAGGTATCGCCCTGCTGGAAACGGGCGGCGTTTCGTTCCGGATCATCAATGGAGCGCGTTTTGCCTGCTGCGCCACTGACAACAAACTCCGTGCGCCCGCAGGAAGGCACGGCGTTTAGCACCTGCAAATCGTGGTCATGGCCGGCAAGAAAAAAATCAGTCTGGTCACAGACCGCTTCTTCCATGAACGCCTTCCAGCGTTCTCCGGCCAACACCGGTAACAATTCACTGGGAACACCATCGTAATTGCCCGCGTTGCCGTGGCTGCCATTGGACAAGTACGGATGGTGCGCCATGCCGATACGGAATACCGCATTGGAACCCGCAATGGCATTCACTGCCCAGTTGCGCTGGTCAACGCCATAGGTGTGATACGCGTAGGCAATATCCGGGTCGGCAAAGCCGCCGGCAATGGGGTTGGAATCCAGGGCAAAGAAATCCACCAGAGGGCGCTCCCCCTGAGAGGTATTGCCCGCACTGTGTTTAAAATAACGATCCGGCATATTCCAGCGGTCGGACAGGCGGCCATCGAAATAGGAGTAATCCACCTGGAATTCGCCACGGGCATTGCCCGCCCCGTCGCCGCCCACGTAACCGGTATTGTCGTGGTTACCCAGCACCATGTAGAACGGCAGCTGTACCGGCTCAAACGGTTTTTCGAATTTTTCCGCGAACTGGGGGTCATCCACGCTGGTGACACCGGATTCATAAATGTTGTCGCCAAGCCCGACCACCAGATCGCACCCTGCAAAGGCCATATCACCGACAAATTCATCCTTGCCGTCACAGACATCGGCTATCGCCTGCCCCACGGCATACTGACCCGCAGAGCCGCTGCCGGAATCGCCAATCACAATAAAGCGTACCGCCGCTGGCGGGTTGCCGACGGTTTCATCACCGCCGCCGTCATCCGGGTCACCGTCCCCTTCACCACCATCACCGGGGCCATTGGGGGTTTCCACATTGCCGCCTCCGGCATCGGCATTCACGCCGCCACCGGAGGAGCCTCCACCACCACAGGCCGTCAGGGTAATCGCCGCCACCAGGGGTAACAGTTTCCAGTAAGCGCTCATGAGATCACCTCTTCAGTATTCAGCACGGGGGGATGGGAAAATGCGGTGCGCAACGTGCGCGGTCGGGATAATGGCTGATCTTCGATAATGCGACTGTCGCCACTTTTTACCGTCACCACCTTGGTTTTTGCGGTATTGATCTGTCCACGCAAATCGTAGGACTCAATGCTTTGCGCGTAGTAGAACTCACCCTGGGCACGCTGGCGGGTGACATCCACCAGAATGAAACCTCGGGATTTGGCTTCCACATAGCGGATATGCGGATTGGCCACGGGAATCACCACGCCGGCAAGCTCTGCCACGCCTTCCGGAAAACCGGGACTGGTCACCGCGGGGGTGACAAATTCTGCCGCCAACGCCTTGTCGAACAGATCGCCCAACAGGGTGCCCGGATTGCGGTAAATTTCGCTGGCCCAGGAGGTGTGGATATCGCCGGTGAGAATCACCACGTTGTCGATATCGTTATCGTCGATGTGGTTCAGGATTTTCAACCGATCCGCCGCGTAGCCATCCCACTGATCCATGTTGATGGCAGACAGATTGCCGCGCAGTTGCGCATGGCGTTCGCTCAGCGAAGGAATCTCGGCAATATTGAGCTGCGCAAACATCACCTGCTGACCAATGAAGCGCCACTGGCTGTTCGATTCACTCAAGCTGTTGAGCAGAAAATCCATCTGCTGCTCACTGATCAGGTGTCGATCTTCGTCGTTACGGCCCGGATCGGCGGGTATGGTCAACTGCTCATCGCGGCCTTCCAGCCGGGTATCCAGCATGGTCAGATCAATCAGGTCACCGAAGGCAAAGTTGCGGTAGATCACGCTGTGATTGCCTGGCTCACGGGGCCGGATCGGCAACCATTCGAAGTAGGCCTGCTGGGAAATCTGTTTGCGGGCAGCCCAATCCCCTTCGGTCAGCGGATCATGATTGCCCGCCCCGTCGCGGTAGCTGTTGTCGGTGGATTCGTGGTCATCCCAGACAGCAATCATCGGGAATTGCTGATGCACCGCCTGCAGATCTTCGTCGGTTTTATACTGCGCATGGCGTTGACGATAATCCGCCAGGGTGATCATTTCGTGGGGAGGCTGCGGATCGCGCTCAGGGAAATCACCGTACTCTCCGGCCCCGTACTCGTACAGGTAATCGCCAAGGTGCAAGACAAAATCCAGATCCGCATGATTGGCCACGGCCCGGTATACGGAGAAAAATCCGTAGGGATAGTTGGAGCAGGAAACCACCGCAAAACGGGCCCGGTCGATAAACGTTTCCGATGCGGGGAAGGTCCGGGTCCGCCCCACAGGGGAGACTTGATCCCCCACTGAAAACTGATAGTAATACCAACGGTCAGGCTGCAGCCCCGTGGCATCCTGCTTCACGCAGTAGTCGCTGGACGCACTGGCGGTGGCGGTATAGCTCGCCACCGTTTGCTGCATGGCCAGATCACTGGCCACAGTCACGGTGACAGCCACATCCTCACCGCTATCCAGATCCGGAGTGACGCGGGTCCAGAGAATCACCCGGTCAGACAGTGGATCACCGGAGGCCACCCCATGCAGGAAAAACACGCCGGGCAGAGCGTCCGGGGCATCCGGTTCGTCCGGCAGACTGGGTGTAGGCGTATTGGCCGGCGGCGCGGCTGAAGAGCTGCTGCCACCACCACAACCCGCCAGTGATAGCGCGCCCCCCGCGCCCAGTGCCTGCACCAGGGTACGTCGTTTGCGATCCATGAGAATTCCCCCTAACCATAAAAGGCCATCGCCCTACGGCAACAGCACGTCAAGATTAGGCAGGAAATTGCACGGAAACAGTGGACCTTGGGTAGTCGCACTGTAGTGCTATGTAGCTCCCTGTAACCGCCCAGTTAAAGGTGACAAAACGAGGAAAGCAGCAGGAAATTTCAGTGATTGTGCCGATCAGACCAGCGCAAAGGCACCGGGTAAATGCTGACGCAGGGTGAGCAGATTTTCTTCCTGCACCGCCATCTCACCAAAACAATTGGCCATGGTGCCGGCGTACCGCAGGCCATCCTTTTCAATGGCCTCTGCGGTCAGCAAGGCGTGATTGATACACCCCAGCTTCATGCCGACAACCTGGATCACCGGCACATCCAGCTCCTTGGCCAGCCCGGACAACATTTCTCGACTGTTGAGCGGCACGCGCCATCCGCCGGCGCCCTCAATCAGAATCAAGTCCGCCGGGTGGGCACTCAAGGCACCCCGCACATACCCCACCAGCCGGGACAGGCTGACATCTTTTCCCTCTTGCTGGGCAGCGATATGTGGCGCTATCGGCGCCTTGAATGCCACTGGGTTGACCATCTCGTAGGGCAGCTTCACTGAACTGGCCGCCATCAACTGCAGGGCATCTTCATTACGCCACCCATCCGGCGTCTCATCACAGCCTGCAGCAACCGGCTTGAGCCCATAGCAACTTAACCCTGTTTCCCGAGCCCGCTCCAACAGGCGACAGCTCACCCAGGTCTTGCCGACTTCAGTGTCGGTGCCGGTGACAAAGAAGACGCCCTTGAGGGCGGGGAGAGGGGGTTTAATGTTTTCCATGGGGTTCCTTAGGTTCAGCTTCTAGCCTTTATCATCCTGCGGTCGATGACCTGCTGCGCACAGTTCCAGAGCCTCCCACAAACCGCCGAAGCTTCCGTCTTTGTAGGAGCACCACTTGAGGTGCGAACCGAGCGCAGCGAGGCGACCAAAGGGAGGTCATTCTTTGGAGACCTGTCGAGCCAGGAAATCCCTGATCGCCCTACGGTCGATTCCGCGCTTCGCACGGTTCGTCCCCTGGAAGGGAACTCCTACAGCGGCTTCGCAGAAAAGCCAAGCAAGCTCATAGCTCAGTATTTCTCCGCTTCCAGAAACAATACATTCCAGGTCAACGGCAGGCCCTGTTGCGTTCGCTTGGTTTCATATTCTTTCACCATGGCCTGCCAGGCATTCTTGCCGGTAAGACCGGAGGCGCCGCTGACATGATCCGCGCCGGTGGCCTTGAGCCGACGGGCGATGGCCTTGACCGAATCGTAGTATTCCACCATCACCTGTTGCTGCATCTCAGCATCAACAAAGCCCGCCTGCAGGGCGGCGCTCTGCCAGTCGTCAAAACCCGGCAAGGCGTTCACATGGGGGCGGCGATTAACCGCCTGCCAGCTCTGCTGCAACTCGTGCAGGGAACCTGCCAACGGCACCGCCAGCAACAAGCGCCCCCCGGGAGACAACACCCGGCCAACCTCTTTCAGGACCGCGCGGGGATCACACCATTGCAGGGCAAAGCAACTGAAGACCAATCCCTGGGAGGCATCGCTCACCGGCAACTGTTCCGCATCCGCACAGAGAGGCTGATAGCGCTCATTAAACCGCCCACGCTCTGCAGCTTCGTGCAGCATGGCCCGCGACAGGTCCACCGCCTGCCAATGAGCCTCAGGCAACACTTGCTGCTGGGCCCGGGCAAAAGGTGCCGTGGCACATCCCAGGTCCAGCGCCGCATTCACTGGCAACCGCTGCGGCAACCGCTGCACCAGCGAACGGCCCACCGCCAGCTGCAAAATGGCATGCTCGTCATAGCTGTGCGCCGCCCGGCTGAAGTGGTCGCTGACCGCATGTTTATCCAGAGCGGACGCAGCCATCTCAAGCGACCAGTCGATATTCGCGATAGAAGTCATAAACCGCTCTCGTAAACGTCTCCGGTGCCGACAGGAAAGCCACATGAGCCACCTGCTCAATCAGGGCAGTGCGGCCGTGATGAATCAGCGGTTCGCTGGCCGCCATGGCCGCCGCCGGGACAATATGATCGTTCTCACCAAAGACCATCAACACCGGCATGTCCAGCGCCGGCAAGACCGTTCGCATGTCTGCCTCGCGCAGAATGTCGAGACCACTGCGCAAGGCTTTCGGCGCGGGCAGCCCACAGAAATAAAGGATTTCCTTGAGCCGCGCCGTATCCTCGCGCATGGCTGCACTGCCCTTGCAGTTTAATGCGAGGAAACGCACTAGGGTGCCTTCATGATCCTCGTCGAACATTTCGGCAAACTTGCCGAGAATGTCCGGCTTCATGGCCGTATCCCAGCCCTCACCGGTCGTAAACCGCGGTGAGGTGGCCACCGTGACTACCGACTGCACCCTTTGCGCCGCTTTCCCAGCCATGGCCAACGCCACCAGCCCGCCCAGCGACCAGCCCAGCACGTGGGCCCGCTCCGGCATGATCGCCAGCACTTCGTCCGCGAGAAAATCCAGGGTGTAGTCCCCGTTGGGCATGGGGCTCTGGCCCATGCCGGGCAGGTCCACCACGGTGACCCGGAACCGTTCCAGCAAGGCCGGCACAATGTCGTCAAAGACAATGGCATGCAGCCCCCAGCCATGAATCAGAACGATGTCCTGCGCCTCGTCATCATTCACACCCGTGGCTTTGTAGGTATTGTGAAAGGGAATCAGTTTGGGCATAGCAATCCTGGTCAACTTGATGCCTGGCGCAGTGCGCCCGGCACAATAAAATCCAATAACGGGTCAGGCGTTCGCCAGCGCCAGCAGCAACGCATCCACATCCTCAAGCTCATGGGCCGCTGACAGTGTCACCCGTAAGCGAGCCTCGCCTTCCGGCACCGTGGGCGGGCGAATGGCCGTGATCAGCAAGCCCTTTTCCCGGAGCGCACCACTGAGTGCCATGGCGTCGGCATCACTGCCGATCAGCAATGGCTGAATCGGTGTGCGCGACGGCATCAGGGTGTAGCCCTGCTCACTGGCACCGTGTCGAAAACGGGCAATCAGTTCTGCCAGCTTCTCCCTGCGCCAGTTTTCCTCACGGGACTTGTGGAGACTGACCCGTGTGGCCGCCGCCACCGCTGCCGGCATGGCCGTGGTGTAGATAAACGTGCGGGCGAACTGTATCAGGGTTTCGATCAAATCATGGCTGCCCGCCACAAAGGCGCCGCCAGTACCCAGCCCCTTGCCAAGCGTTCCCATGAGGATCTGGGTACGCGGGTTAACCCCCTGGGCAAACAAGGACCCACGCCCTTGCGGGTCGAGCACACCAAGGCCGTGGGCATCGTCCACCATCAGCCAGGCATCGTGAGCGTCACAGGCATCGGCGTAGGCCGCCAGCGGCGCTTCATCACCATCCATGCTGAAGATGCCATCGGCCACCACCAGTTTGCGACGGGCATCGCTACGCTGCAGCTGACGGCTCAGGGCATCGG
This sequence comes from Alcanivorax sp. DG881, assembly GCF_000155615.1. Classification (GTDB taxonomy): domain Bacteria; phylum Pseudomonadota; class Gammaproteobacteria; order Pseudomonadales; family Alcanivoracaceae; genus Alcanivorax. The sequence goes on from NZ_DS989915.1 coordinate 1,677,885, forward strand.
CATCATTGTGGGCAAAGCGCCGGAAGCGGGCCCCGCTGAGCAGGCCGCCGTCCAGTAGCGAAGCATGATTGAGGCGATCTTCGAATACGGCGTCGCGCTTGCCCAGCAAGGCGGACATAACGCCCAGATTGGCCATGTAACCGGTGGAAAACAGCAGCGCGCGCTCACGGCCTGTGTACTCGGCCAGCGCCTCTTCCAGATTCTGATGCGGACGCTGATGACCACAAACCAGATGCGACGCACCGCTACCTACGCCCCAGTCCCGTGCCCCCTGCCGGAACGCCTCGATAACATCCGCATCGTTGGCCAGGCCAAGGTAATCGTTACTGCAGAAATTCAGGTACTGCTGACCGCCCACAACCGCATGCCGGCCACAGGGGCCGTCCATGATTTGCGGCTGGCGATAGCGGTGCTGCTCCCGGCGGGCCGCCAGGTCGGCGGCCAGATCAAAGCCCACAGGCGAGCCTCAGTGCTCGGTAGCGGTGGGCCGACCGGTGTCCTTGTCCAGCACATGCTTGGCGGCCCGTTTAGAGTCCAGGGCGTTATAGAAAAGCCCGGCTTCCTCCGCTTGCTGCTCGGATACCTGCGCCTGGATGGCTTCTTCATGGGCTTCGTCGGACGCTTCGTGACGCGGATCCAGCGGGTGAATCCCCAGCCGTTTGAACAGGCGTTGGTCGTGGTTGGCTTCCGGGTTATCGGTGGTCAGCAAACGTTCGCCATAGAAAATGGAGTTGGCACCGGCCATAAAGCACAGGGCCTGGGCTTCGTCGTTCATTTCCTGACGACCCGCAGACAATCGCACATAAGATTGCGGCATCAGGATCCGGGCCACCGCCACGGTGCGCACAAATTCGAAGGGGTCCAGATCGTCCACATCCGCCAGCGGCGTGCCTTCAATCTTTACCAGCATGTTGATGGGGACAGATTCCGGATGGTGCGGCAGGTTAGCCAACTGCTGAAGCAGGCCCACCCGGTCATTGCGCTCCTCGCCCATGCCGACGATACCGCCGCAGCACACCTTCATGCCCGCGTCGCGCACATTGGCCAGGGTGGACAAACGATCATTGTAGGTCCGGGTGGTAATCACCTGCCCGTAGTATTCCGGCGAAGTGTCCAGATTGTGGTTGTAGTAATCCAGGCCCGCCTCGGCCAGCGCCCCCGCCTGACCTTCATCGAGCATGCCCAGGGTCATGCAGGTTTCCATGCCCAGGTCTTTGACCTGACGGATCATGTCCAGCACATAGGGCATGTCCTTGTCGCGGGGGCTGCGCCAGGCGGCGCCCATGCAAAACCGGGATGCCCCGTTCTGCCGGGCAGCCTTGGCTTCTTCCACCACCCGGGACACTTCCAGCAATTTCTCTTTTTCCAGCTCGGTGTTGTAGTGACCGGACTGGGAGCAGTATTTGCAGTCTTCCGGGCAGGCGCCGGTCTTGATCGACAGCAAGGTGCTCACCTGCACCGCATTGGGATCGAAGTGGGCCCGGTGCAGCGCCGCCGCCTGGAAGATCAAGTCGTTGAACGGCAGGGCAAACAGGGCGTCGATCTCACTGCGTTTCCAGTCATGGCGTACAGCCATGTCCGTGGATGGCGATTGGGCGGTGCTGGCGATGGCGGGCATGCTTCATTCTCCTCGGGTAACGTCAGCAGGCTAAGGAGCCCCATGGCACCTGTCAACCTGAAAGCCGCAACAAAAGTTTACTGTAGCCTACTTTTTAACCACATCAACCCCTCACCCTGTACTCTCTGCGGCCAATCAGAAAGTGGGGCCTTGTGCGTTGATTGCCTGCACCTGCTGGCCCGGCTGACTGTACCGGTTTGCCGTTGCGGGCTCCCCCACGGCAACGAACAACCCGTCGAGGCGGATTCTGTGCCGCCACTGTGTGGGCGCTGTATTCGCCAGCCACCGCCGTTTTCCGCCAGCCAGGCGCCCCTGCAATACACCTTCCCAATAGACGCCCTCATCACGCGCTACAAACACCGGGCTGACCTGACGGTAGAGCGGGCCCTCGCCCCACTATTGGCAGAGACGCCCCTGCCATGGGCGGATACCGATGCCGTGTGCCCGCTGCCGGTCCATTGGCGACGACGATGGCGCCGCGGCTTCGATCAGGGGGATCACCTTGCCAGACTGATGGGGCAATACTGGCAACGCCCCGTGCTGCCAGCACTGGTACGTCAACGGGCCACTGCCAGCCAGCAAGGGCTGAGCCGCCGACAGCGGCAACGCAATCTGCGCCAGGCATTTCACTGTCAGCACCCTGTCACCGGACTGCGACTGATCCTGGTGGATGATGTCATGACCACCGGCAGCTCTGCCCGCGCAGCGGCACAGTGCCTGCTTGATCACGGCGCAAAGGACGTGCGGGTATGGACCCTGGCGCGCACACTGCCCCCGCCGTTGGCCTGACAGGCACCGTCCAACCCCTCCTTGCCAGGGAACGCGCTGCGTTTTTCAGCGGGCTGCCAGGGAGCCTCTGAAAACTCCTTGCATGCTCAGTCTTTCAGGCTGGTTCGCAATCTAGGCGCACTTTTGAAAGCATGCTGGTTGCCTGCCGAAAAAATGCAACAACGAGTGCGGGCCAGCCTGGAAGACCCGAAGGGCGTGGTCTGAAGCGCCCATCTGCTGCACCTTGCCTCTAGGAAAGGGAGTCACCCTGCCTGTCGAAACAAGACTCAACAGCTGCACGCTTCAGACCACGCTGAGCACGTAAGGAGTTTTCAGAGGCTCCCTAGGCCCCATAGCCACCTTTAGGCATAATAACGGCTTGTTCACGGAGGGAATCACATGACAAGAATAATAATCACCCTGGCCCTGCTGGCTCTGGGCTGTTCCAGTGTTCAGGCCGAAGACCGTTATAGCGGCGTCACCCTGATGCGCGGCACCGTGGTGTCCGTGGGCCGGGTGGACCCGACGGAAAATATCGGCACCGGTTTTTTTGTCGATGCCAATTACACCAGCGTGGCGTTGAATGCCGGCGTCGGCACCAAGAAATTTGGCGATTCGCCCATTCGCCGCGACTCCGGCGACGATGACCTCTCCGCTGCGGACGGCGAACGTGTTAACAATGCCTATGCCGGGGTGGGCTTTGGCCGCATTATTCAAGTTCAGTATGGTTACGGCTCAGAAGGCGACCTGCTGCGCTACCGCTCCGACTTCAACTACCGTTCGGTGATTGATTTCTTCACCGGCAAGCGCACCCCCAAGGACCGCCTGACTCTGGGTGACCGGCTCACGTTCACCATCGCCGTGGAGCAGTACCTGGACGACGAAGACGAGATTTTCGATAACGCAACCTGGGGCATTGGCCTGTTATTCTGATCCGTTGATGGATTAACGACTGACCAGGCCGGCCCCGGCAAGGAACACCATGGACATACACATTGCCCAGGGGCACAACCCGCCGCACAACATTCATGGCATTACCGTGGTGATCGACGTGATTCGCGCGTTCACCACCAGCCATCACGCCTTTCGCAAAGGCCTTCGCTGTATCTGGCCGGTGGCCAGCGCCGAGCAAGCCTTTGCGCTGCGCGACGAACACCTGCCTGACGCCTTGCTGGCCGGAGAAGTAGAGGCACTGCCAATTCCCGGCTTTGATTTTGGTAATTCCCCCTGGGAAATCGATCAGGCCGAGCTGCAGGACAAAGAACTGATTCTGCGCACCACCAACGGCGTGGCCGCCACCCTGCGTGCCCGTGACAGCCGTGAGGTGCTGGTGGCCGGGCTGGTCAATGCGGAGGCCACCGCCAACTATTTGCGCAAACAGAACCCGCCCACCGTGGTGCTGGTCGCCTCTCACCCCACCGGCGATGAAGACGTGGCCTGCGCCGAGTATATCCGTCATCTGCTGGGCGGAGACGGCATCACCTATGAGGCGGCCCGCGACCGCACCCTGAATGCCAGGGCAGCGCAGAAATTTTTCGCCGGCACTCACCCCCGGCTACGTCCCCAGGATATCGAAGCCGCCGCCAGCAGCGCAGGCCCGGATGCCCTGACCATGCACGTGCGCTTCGACCCGCAACCCTGTATCACGGCTCAATCAGCCCCCTGACATCCAGCGTCAATGATTCCGTTCTTTTTGATCAATGCGCCGCTACCATCGAGCTTGCTACTGTTGATTGAATTTTTACCAACAGGACAGCCCGATGATCCAGTGGTCCGAACAACAGCAGATGATCCAGAAAATGGTACGCGACTTTGTGGAAAAGGAAGTCGTGCCGCAGCTGGACGATATCGAATATAACGGCGTTCCCCCCTACGACATCCTGCGCAAGATGATCAAAACCTTCGGCATGGATGTGATGGCCAAGCAATCATTCGACAAGCAGATTGCCCGTGAGAAAGCCATCGCTGCCGGCGACACCGTCGAAGAGAAAAAGAAGAAGGAAGGCCCCTCCGCCATGGCCGGGGAAGAAGCCGCCATGCGCATGATCCCCATTATTGAACTGTGCAAACATGCCCAGGGCCTGGTCACCGCCATGGGCGTTTCCATGGGCCTGGGCGGTGGCGCCATCATGAGCAAGGGCACCACCGAGCAGAAAGAACGCTGGGCTCTGCCCCTGCTGACCCTGGAAAAAGTGGGCGCCTGGGCCATTTCCGAACCCAATGCGGGTTCCGATGCCTTTGGGCAGATGAAAACCCTGGCAAAGCGCGACGGCAACGGCGGCTACATCATCAACGGTAGCAAGACCTGGATCACCAACGGTCCCTACGCCGACACCATCATCCTGATCTGTAAACTGGATGAAGAAGGCGTGCCGGCGGATCAGCGCAAAATTGTCTCCTTTATTCTCGATAGCGGCATGGAAGGCCTGGAGCAGTCCAAACCCTTCAAGAAAATGGGCATTGGCTCTTCCCCCACCGGCGAGCTGTTCCTGTCCGATGTGAAAGCGGGCCCGGAACGCCTGCTGGGCGGCAGCGAAGACAGCTACGGCCGCAGCGGCGCCAAAGGCACCTTCATGCAGGAACGGGCCGGGGTAGCGGCCATGGCTCTGGGCATGGTGGAGCGCGCCCTGCAGCTGAGCACACAGTACGCCAGCGACCGGGTTCAGTTCGGCCGTGCTATCGGCCAGAACCAGCTGATCCAGCTGAAACTGGCCAAGATGGAAGTGGCACGCACCAACCTGCAAAACATGGTATTCCGCTATATCGAGATGACCGCCGAGGGCGCCCAGATGACGCTGGCCGAGGCGTCCGCCATGAAGCTCTACGCCGCCCAGGTGGCCATGGAAGTGGCCACTGAAGCGGTGCAGATCCACGGCGGCTACGGCTACATGCGCGAGTCCCGCGTGGAACAGTTGATGCGCGATGCCAAAATTCTGCAGATTTATGCTGGCACCGATGAAATGCAGATTATCGCCATTGCGAGGGACCTGCTGGGCCGCGTGTAGCCCGCCACCGGGCCTGTGGCTGGTGCCCGGCCAGCCACAGCTGGCACCCTATGTAAGCAATTGACTACCGCCAGTGTAAGCATATTGACCATTGCGCCTTGCGTGATGGTTTTTGTGGTCTTCATCACACAATCTCCCCTGACTACACTCATTCATTATTCGTAGTAAGGCCCGCCAAACCGCCTTTTTAGAGTAGTACGTATGTACCGCTTTCGAGATGCGCCGCCGGGCCCAGGGTGACCTCATGAAAGTACGCTATAGGGCAGACCGGCTCGCCGTTGCTCTGGTGTTAGCGGTATTCGGTATCCAGCTTGGCCTGTTCTTCTTCAGCCATGGGCTGGCCACCTGGCTGGGCATGCTGGCCCTGCTGCCGGTGCAGGTGTCCTGCGGCGCCATCTGCCACAACCACCACCACGTGAACACCTTCGTCAAGCGCCCGCTCAACCGGCTGTTTGAAATGGTCCTGTACCTGCAGACCGGCACCAGCCCCTTGAGCTGGACGCTGCATCACAACATTGGCCATCACCAGCTCTATCTGGATCCGGACAACGACCCGTCCCCCTGGCAACAGGCTGACGGCAGCCTGATGCCGCGCTGGCGCTATGTGCTGATCAACACCCTGCGCATCTACCCGGAAATCCACCGCATCGGCCGCCAGCACCCGGCACTGTACCGTCGCTTCCTGCGCCTGCTGTTGCTCGCCAATATCCCGCTGGTCGCCGCCTTCATGCTGGACCCGCGCAACGCCTTTATCGTCTTCCTGATTCCCATGATCAGCATGCTGTTCATGTTGCTGGACAACACCTACGGACAACACGCCGGCACCGGCTATGAAGACCACTTCCACGCGTCGCGCAATGTGGAACTGAAACGCTATAACCTGCCGTCCTGGAATCTGGGCTACCACACAGCCCATCACATGCTGCCCGGCCTGCACTGGAGCGAACTGCCGGCCCTGCACGCAAAAATCCGCGACCGGATTCCGGATCACCTGATTACCGAAAATGTGCTGTTGCAGTGGGAACCCGCCCGCCAGCAGCGCCAAGGAGAAGGACTTCCCTCATGATACGTGGCCTGATTCTCTGTCTGATCATGCTGTCTGCGGCTGCCGCCCGTGCCCAGGACTGCTATTACTACTGGGTACACCAGTGCATCGAAGTGGTCGACGCCAGTCAGCGGCAACTCAAGCAATTTGTACTGATTTCCCCGGCAGTCAATTACCTGAGTGTGGACGAAGGCAGCCAGTGCAGTGCTGCCGTGAGCCGTCAGCAAGCCCCGCTCAACCCCCAACTGCTGGCTGCCTTCAATGACGCCGCCAGCAGGATTGAGGCCTGTGAAGCCCCACTCACCGAGCTTTCCGCCCGCGCCTTCGACAAACCCCACAAGGCCACCTGGCACTACAACCGAAGCCGTAAAGTCAGCCCCCAGAAAGTGGTCATCACGGTGGAAAACGCGCCAATCCTCTAAAAGCGGTTAATCGCTGCACTATGCAACGGGTATGCTATGATCAGTGTGCTTTTTTATATCCGGGGCGAATAATGAAAATAATCAAAACTGCCGCGTTGTCCTTGAGTTTGTTCCTTGTTGCCTGCCAGGGCCTGCAAGGGGAACGCCAGGGCGATTACTACTTTTCACCGGCCGGCGCCTACATCCTTGATCTTGGTATCAACACTTTCCGTGGCGAAGTGGTGCTGGATGAGCGCTGTGACCGCAACGGGGGCTCCACCACCTTCTGGGACGGCAGTGGCCGCCTGTTCCGGGTGGATTACCTGAACGTGGAAAATCACCCGATGATCGAAGCCCCCCGCTTCGCCTCGGACCTGACACTGCTCAATCTCAGCCTCAACAGTTACCTGCGTGAAGTGGTTGCCAAGGCCCCCATGATCACCAGCGCTGAAGCCTCCTACCGGGAATTCCTGGACGATGCGGACCCGAAGGCGTTGTTCGCCATCATTGGTATCAATGTGGATGCGGCCAAGGTGAAAGATGACGAGGTGGAAAGCGGCACCTACTACTACGGCTTCATGCTGTTCAAGCGGGGCGACCTGATCTATGTACTGCAGCACCGCCAGCCCGTGCTGATGCCGGAAAAGATGAAGTCCGTGCTGCTGAACCTGGCGGCCGGGATGGAAATCCCCGGCCGGGTTCGCGATGACACCGACATGGAAAAGTTGCGCCGCGTCCTGAAAAAGATGGCTCCCGGCGGCACGGATGGCGACCCGGTGCGTTTGTGCGAACCCGCACAGGGCTGAATTGATAATGGCTAATGGATCACTGACAATCGGGGTAACCGATTCTGTCATCCATTAGCCAGATTGGATTGATCGCCATGAGCACCCTGAAAACACAACAATGTGAGGCCTGCCGCGCCGACTCTCCCCTGGTCAGTGACCAGGACCGTAAAGAGCTACACCCGCAAGTACCCGACTGGATGCTGGTGGAAGAAGACGGCATCGAGAAACTGCAACGGCACTTCACCTTCAAGAATTTCGTCCAGGCGCTGGATTTCACCCATCGGGTGGGCGATCTGGCGGAACAGGAAGGTCACCACCCCGCCATTCTCACCGAATATGGCAAGGTCACCGTCACCTGGTGGACCCACAAAATTCACGGCCTGCACCGCAATGACTTCATTTGTGCCGCCAAGACCGACGCCCTGTAACGAGCTACAAGCTACAAAATGAGATAGCGGGAACGGTTCCCCCGATTACCTTTTCAACTTTTCACTTTGCACTTTCAACTGATCTTTCGCGGACAGGGCGGCCACAGTATGGCACTGCCCAACCCGCGTTGTAGCTTGTAGCTTTCCCCACTCCCCTCTTTCCTTTGACCATTTCCTCCACCCCCCTGATCAAAACGGCTTGCGTCAACGATACCGGTCTTTGCTAGCATCACCTGTAACCGAGGAGATAACAGCATGGCCCTGAGCGAAGAACAGAAAACCCTTATCAAAACCGCCAGCGACAAAACCTTTCCCTTTGTGGAACGCTGCGAAGTGCAGACACTGGAGGTGGAGCGCGGTTACTGCAAGATGCTGATGCCACTCAAACCCAACCTTAACCATGTTGGCATCATGTACGCAGGGGCGCTCTACACCATTGCCGAATTGCCCGGCGGCACCATCTACCTGACCTCCTTTGACACCAAGCGCTTCTATCCCATCGTCAAGGACATGTCGATTCGCTTCCGTCGCCCGGCCACCACCGACGTCACCGTGGAAGTCACCCTGAGCGAAGAAGAAATCGCGCGCATCGAGAGCACCACTGAAGAAGTAGGGAAATGTGATTTTGAATGGGACGTTGAAATCAAGGATGCCAATGGCGAAGTGGTTGCCATCACCCACAACGTCTACCAGCTAAGAAAGATCGGCAGCTAAGAGGAACCACAAGCCTCAAGCTGCAACGCTGGTTGGGGGCGCCACACGGTGGCCGCCTTGCCCGCGGAATTTAGTTGAAAGTTCAAAGTGAAAAGTTGAAAAGAGCAAACCCCGGGAACTTTTCCGCCTTACCCTATCCATTTTCGTAGCTCGTAGCTCGTAGCTCGTAGCTCGTAGCTCGTAGCTCGTAGCTCGTAGCTCGTAGCTCGTAGCTCGTAGCTCGTAGCTCGTAGCTCGTAGCTCGTAGCTCGTAGCTCGTAGCTCGTAGCTCGTAGCTCGTAGCTCGTAGCTCGTAGCTCGTAGCTCGTAGCTCGTAGCTCGTAGCTCGTAGCTCGTAGCTCGTAGCTCACTCAGCGTAGGTACAGAATCCCTGCGGCCCCAGGTTCACCGTGGTAGAGCACTCCCACTCAATACGCTGCATGCCCCCTTCCACCGGCCAGGTGGTGAGTTGATGACCATCAAGACGGCCCGCCAGCTCCAGTTTCAACATGCCACCATCCAGTAGATACGCCCGCTTTATGCGTTTGCCGGTCACCTGCTCCTGGGCCACCCCCATATCCGTCAGGCTGTCTGGCCAGGTGCCACCGGACAGATAGTATTCTGTCATATGCATGCGCAAGGCGCTTACCGTGCTGAATGTCTGGGCCAACTCGGAACGGTCTCGGCTGCTACTGAATAACTCCCAGGTTTTCGGGTCAATCCCTGGCGGCGGTGCATCCTCGGGCTCACTGGGTGAGGCCGGCGTTTCAGGAATGGCGACACGCCGGGCAAGGGCATCGATATCCCCCTCATAGCGGGCACGCAGGGAGCAGCGACTGCCCGTCCAGCGCTGCCCCTGCAGGGACGGTGTTTCCGTTTGCAGCTGCGTGAGGTAGGCATCCCTGAGCAACGATTCCGGCCTATCCTGTTTCTTGTATGCCTGCTGGCGCTGCCGATACTCATCGGTGGCCGCAATCACACTGAGTAAGCTGACGTGAAGCTCTTCGGTCATCAACTGCAAGGCACGGCCGCAGACCTGTTGCTCGGTTTCACCCTGCCCGGCCCGTTCTACCTTGGCCAGCGCCAGTGACATGGCCAAAGCCGGCGCCCCCAGCGCCAACAACATAGCCGTAATAACAATACGCATCCCTTCCCCCCTCACTTTCACGCTTCCACGCGATTGAGTGTTTTATCTGTGAACGCAAGCGGCCGCACCCAAATCCCCCGGCGCGGCCCCTGCGGCGTCAGACAAGACAACCCCAGGGTTCGCGTTGTAGCGTGAAGCTTGTCGTTTGCAGCTCAATTATTTCTGGCTCAATTCCACCACCGCCTCAATAAAGACCCTGGCGTGCTCCGGATCCACCTGCGGTGTAATGCCATGCCCCAGATTAAAAATATGCCCGGGGTGATCACCAAAATCATTGAGGATACGTTTTACTTCGGCACGAATAGCCTGGGGAGATGCGTACAGCACCGCCGGGTCCATGTTGCCCTGCAAGGCCACCTTGCCACCCACACGGCGGCGAGCCTCACCAATATTGATGGTCCAGTCCAGGCCCAGCGCATCGCAACCCGACTCCGCCATGGATTCCAGCCATAGCCCACCGTTCTTGGTGAAGAGAATGACCGGCACCTTGCGGCCCTCATGATCGCGGATCAGGCCATCAACAATCTGCTTCATGTATTTCAGGGAGAACTGCTGGTACGCCTCGGCAGACAGGGCTCCGCCCCAGGTATCAAAAATCTGCACGACCTGGGCACCATGGCGTATTTGCGCATTCAAATAGGACGTCACCGACTGTGCCAACTTGTCCAGCAGGGCATGGGCGACTTCCGGCTGGCTGTAGACCATGGCCTTGAGGTGGCGGAAATCCTTGCTGGAGCCGCCCTCCACCATGTAGGTGGCCAGCGTCCAGGGGCTCCCGGAAAAGCCGATCAGGGGAACGCGGCCGTTCAGGGCGCCACGAATGGTGCTCACCGCCTTCATCACGTAACCCAGATCGGTTTCCGCATCAGGTATCGGCAAGGCGGCCACGTCCGCCTCAGTACGCACCACTTTCCTGAATTTCGGTCCTTCTCCGGTTTCGAAGTACAAACCCAGCCCCATGGCATCGGGGATGGTCAGGATGTCGGAGAACAGGATTGCCGCATCCAGCGGGTAACGCTCCAGCGGCTGCAACGTGACTTCGCAGGCCAGATCCGCATTCCTGCACAGGTCCATGAAGGACCCGGCATGTTCACGGGCAGCCCGGTATTCCGGCAGATAGCGACCTGCCTGGCGCATCATCCAGATGGGCGTGCGGTCCACCGACTCGCGGTTCAAGGCACGGAGGAAGCGATCGTTTTGCAGGGGAGCGAAAGTCATTGTCAGTCCTAAATCCTGGCGGGACGCCCTATGCCTGAGGCCGGACGCTCAACCCGCTTCTGATAGCATTGCGGCTCCGCAAAGAGTCTCTGCGGAGCCGCAACATTTCTGGCACTACTGTTTTAAAGCGTCTGGCGTCAGGCGTCCAGCCTTAGGCGTGATTAAACATCCAGGTAATCAAGAATCCCTTTGGCCGCTTCACGGCCTTCCCAGATGGCGGTCACCACCAGGTCGGAACCACGCACCATGTCACCACCGGCAAAGATCTTTTCATTGCTGGTCTGGAACGGGAAAGCTTGCTCCTCGATCGCCATAACACGGCCGGAATCATCGGTGTTGATGCTCTTCGCATCAAACCAGTCCGCCGGGCTGGGGCGGAAACCGAACGCCACGATCACCGCATCCGCTGGCAGAATTTCTTCGCTGCCCGGGATCGGCTCAGGGCGGCGGCGGCCATTGTTATCCGCCTCGCCCAGCTTGGTTTCCACTACCTTGACGCCAACAACCTTGCCATCTTCACCCACCACTTCAATGGGCTGACGGTTGAACAGGAACTGCACGCCCTCTTCTCTGGCGTTGGTCACTTCCTTGCGTGAACCCGGCATGTTTTCTTCATCGCGACGGTAAGCACAGCTGACGCTTTCTGCCTGCTGACGGATAGAGGTGCGGTTACAATCCATGGCGGTATCACCACCACCCAGCACCACCACACGCTTGCCCTGCATGTTGATGAAGTCGGCTTCGTCTTTTTCAAAGCCCAGGTTGCGGTTGGCGTTGGAGACCAGGAACGGCAGCGCTTCAAACACGCCCTCCAGCTCTTCACCCGGGAAGCCGCCTTTCATATAGGTATAAGTGCCCATACCCATGAAGACCGCATCGTATTCGTCGAGCAGCTCATCGATGGTGATGTCCTTGCCGACTTCCACGCCCAGGCGGAATTCTATGCCCATGCCTTCAAACACTTCACGGCGCTTGGCCATGACCGGTTTTTCCAGCTTGAACTCGGGAATACCGAAGGTCAGCAGACCACCGATTTCCTCGTAACGATCGAATACCACCGGCTTCACACCGCTGCGTACCAGCACGTCGGCACAGCCAATACCGGCAGGCCCCGCACCGATCACCGCCACTTTCTTGTCGGTCCACACCACCTTGGACATATCCGGACGCCAGCCCATGGCCAGCGCCGTATCGGTGATGTACTTCTCGGTGGCACCAATGGTCACCGCACCAAAACCGTCGTTCAGGGTACAGGCCCCTTCACACAGACGATCCTGTGGGCATACCCGGCCACAGACCTCCGGCAGGGAGTTGGTCTGGTGACTCAGCTCCACCGCTTCCAACAGGTTGCCTTCGCTGATCAGCTTCAACCAGTTGGGGATGTAGTTATGGACCGGACACTTCCATTCACAGTACGGGTTACCGCAATGCAGGCAGCGGTGTGCCTGATGCTCCACTTCCCGGGTTTCAAACGGGTAGTAGATTTCCTCGTACTTGTGCTTGCGGTCTTCAATGTCCTTTTTCTTCGGATCGTGCCGGGGCACGTCGAGAAACTGGAAATTATTGCTCAAACGTTCAGCCATGGTATCCCCCGTTATGCCGGATTGGCGCGCGTGCTCTGCAGCAGGTTTTCCAGGCTTGCGGCCTTGGGCTTAACCAACCAGAACTTGCGGCTCATGGCATCAAAGTTGTCCAGAATGTACTGGCCCCATTCGCTGCCGGTCTCTTCCACGTAATCTGCGATTACGCCGCGCAGGTGACTGCGGTGAGACTCGGTGGCTTCGGAACTGATGCGATGCAACTCGATCAGCTCCGGGTTGATGCGGTCGAAGAAATCATTGTCTTCGTCCAGGACGAACGCAAAACCGCCGGTCATACCCGCACCGAAGTTGTGCCCGGTGCGGCCCAGCACGGTGATGGAACCACCGGTCATGTACTCACAGCAATGATCGCCAGCGCCTTCCACGATGGCATGGGCCCCGGAGTTACGCACCCCGAAACGCTCACCAGCGGTGCCGGCGGCGTACAGCTTGCCGCCGGTGGCACCGTAGAGGCAGGTATTACCGATGATGGCGGTTTCCTGACTCTTGAACGGGCTGCCATTGGGCGGGCGAATCACCAGCTTACCGCCGGCCATGCCTTTGCCCACGTAATCGTTGGCGTCGCCTTCAATATACATGTGCAGACCGCCAGCGTTGAACACACCGAAGCTCTGCCCGGCAGTACCGGTAAAGCGAACCTTGATCGGCGCTGTCTCCATGCCCAGATTGCCGTGCTGCTTGGCAATCTCACCGGACACGCGCGCGCCCACGGAGCGGTCACAGTTGGTGATCTCGTAATGGAACGAGCCACCGGATTTGCTCTCGATGGCGGTACCCATGTCGTCCACCATCTTCTGGCTCAGCACGGCCTTGTCGAACGGCTCGTTGCGGGTCACCTGACAATGGGTCGGCTTGTCCGCCGGCACCAGGTCATTGCGCAGAATCGGGGTCAGGTCCAGCTTGCCCTGGCGCGCGGTTTCACCTTCCAGCACCTTCAGCAGGTCGGTACGGCCGATCAGCTCGGGGATGCTTTTCACACCCAGCAGCGCCAGCAATTCACGCACTTCCTGAGCCACAAAGGTGAAGTAGTTGATCAGCAGTTCCGGCGCACCAATGAAGTGCTCCTTACGCAGATCTTCACGCTGGGTCGCCACACCGGTGGCGCAGTTGTTCAGATGACAGATACGCAGGTACTTACAGCCCAGTACGATCATCGGCACAGTACCGAAACCGAAGGACTCGGCACCCAGAATCGCCGCCTTGATCACATCCAGGCCGGTCTTCAGACCACCATCGGTCTGCAGGCGAATCTTGTCGCGCAGGTCGTTACCCCGCAGCGCCTGATGCGCTTCCGCCAAACCCAGCTCCCAGGGAGAGCCAGCATAGCGGATGGAGGTCAGCGGGCTGGCCGCGGTGCCACCGTCGTAACCGGAAATGGTGATCAGATCCGCGTAGGCTTTGGCCACACCGGACGCCACCGTACCGACACCGGGTTCGGACACCAGCTTCACAGACACCTGGGCATCCGGATTGACCTGCTTGAGGTCAAAGATCAGCTGGGACAGATCCTCAATGGAGTAGATGTCATGGTGCGGCGGCGGTGAAATCAGGGTCACACCGGGCACGGAGTGACGCAGGCGCGCAATCAGCGCATTCACCTTGCCACCGGGCAGCTGGCCACCTTCACCAGGCTTGGCACCCTGAGCCACCTTGATCTGCAGCACTTCAGCGTTGACCAGGTAATGCGGGGTCACACCGAAACGGCCAGAGGCAATCTGCTTGATCTTGGACACACGCTCGGTGCCAAAGCGGGCCGGGTCTTCCCCGCCCTCGCCTGAGTTGGAACGACCACCCAGACGGTTCATTGCCGTGGCAATGGCTTCATGGGCTTCCGGGCTCAACGCGCCCAGAGACATGCCCGCGGAATCAAAGCGCAGCAGGATATTTTCCAGCGGCTCCACCTGATCCACATCGATGGCATCCACGTCATCACGCAGGGCAAACAGGTCGCGCAACGTGGCCACCGGACGCTTGTTGACCAGTTCGGCGTACTCCTTGTACGCGTCGTAGTCGCTGTCCTGGGTGGCACGGTGCAGGGCGTAGATCACGTCCGGGTTGAAGGCGTGATATTCCTTGCCGTGGATATACTTGAGGATACCGCCAGCATCGATGGGCTTGCGCTGCTTCCAGGCGTCCTTGGCCAGGTTTTGCTGGTCTTCCTGGAAATCCTCGAAGCCCGCACCCTGAATCCGGCTGGGCACGCCACGGAAACACACCTCTACGACGTCACTGTTGATACCGATGGCTTCAAACAGCTGGGCGCCCCGGTAAGAGGTAATAGTGGAGATCCCCATCTTGGAGAGAATCTTCATCAACCCCTTGTTGATGCCCTTGCGGAAGTTCTTCTGCAGCTCCACCGCGTCGCCTAGCAGCTCGCCGGAACGCACCATGTCGGCGATCACATCGTAGGCCAGGTACGGGTACACCGCGGTAGCACCGAAACCGAACAACACGGCGAAGTGATGGGAATCACGCACCGTGGCGGTTTCCACGATGATGTTGGCGTCGGAGCGCAGACCTTTTTCGGTCAGGGAGTGGTGTACCGCGCCGGTGGCCATAGCAGCATGGATAGTCAGTTTATCCTGGGCGATACCATGGTCCGTCAGCACCAGGATTGCGCTGCCATCACGAACGGCCTTTGCCGCCTGCTCACACAGATCCAGCACCGCCTGCTTGAGGCCGGTTTCGGCGTCGTAGTGCAGGCTAAGCCTGGCCGTCTGGTAACCCGGACGCTCGATGTTGATCAGGTTGGTGAACTTGGAGTGCGACAATACCGGGGTAGACAGAATGGCCCGGTCGGCATGGTCAGCGGTCTCTTCGAACACATTGCGCTCGGCGCCTACACAGGTTTCCAGGCTCATCACGATCGCTTCACGCAGCGGATCGATGGGCGGATTGGTCACCTGGGCAAACTGCTGACGGAAGTAGTCGAACAGGGAGCGCTCGCGACGGGACAACACCGCCATGGGGGTATCGTCACCCATGGAACCGGTGGCTTCCTGACCGGATTCTGCCAACGGGCGCAGCACCTGATCGCGCTCTTCAAAGCTGATCTGGAAAAATTTCTGGTAGCTGAGCAGATCCTGCGGGTCCACCTCATCGGTGCGGCCCACTTCGTGGTCGTAGTCCGCTTCGATGCGCAGGGCATTGCTCTTCAGCCAGTCACGGTAGGGGTGACGGACTTTCAGGCGGTTATCGATGTCCTTGGTGTGCAGGACTTCACCGGTTTCGGTGTCGATGGCCAGAATCTGGCCCGGCCCGACACGGCCCTTGGCCACTACGTCTTCCGGCTTGTAGCTGTACACACCGATTTCCGAGGCCAGGGTAATAAAGCCGTTCTTGGTCACCACCCAGCGAGCCGGGCGCAGACCGTTGCGGTCGAGCATACAGACAGCATAACGGCCGTCCGTCATTACCAGACCGGCCGGCCCATCCCACGGCTCCATGTGCATGGAGTTATATTCGTAGAAGGCACGCAGATCGGCATCCATGGTTTCCACGTTCTGCCAGGCAGGCGGAATCATCATGCGCACAGCGCGGAACAGGTCCATGCCGCCAGCCAATAGAATTTCCAACATGTTATCCATGCTGGAGGAATCCGAACCGGTACGGTTAACCAGTGGGCTCAACTCTTCCAGGCCCGGAAGCAGCTCATTCTGGAACTTGTTTTCCCGCGCCAGTGCCCAGTTACGATTGCCCTGCACGGTGTTGATTTCACCGTTATGGGCCAGGTAACGGAACGGCTGGGCCAGCGGCCACTGGGGCAGCGTGTTGGTAGAAAAGCGCTGGTGGAAAACGACAATCGCCGTTTCCATGGCACTGTCGCCCAGGTCCGGGAAGAACACCGGCAGATCCACCGGCATCATCAGGCCTTTGTAAGACATCACCGAGGCGGACAGGGAACAGATGTAGAAGTAGCCGTCGTTCTCGATGGCTTTTTCCGCATGGCGACGGGCAAAGAACAACCGACGGTTCAGCTCCTGCTCGGAGTTGCCGTCTGCCGCCACCATCACCTGCCAGAACCCCGGCAGGGACGCACGCGCCAGATCACCCAGGCAGGACGGGTCGGTGGGCACTTCGCGCCAGCCGAGCACCGCAACACCCTGGGCCTCCAGGGCCGCATTGATAGCGCTTTTCTGTTGCTCGGACTGATCCGCGTCCGGGTGGGTAAATACCATCCCCACGCCGTAGTTATCCGGCAACGTAATGGATTGCTCTTCCGCGACCTTGCGGAAGAAAGAATCGGGTTTCTTAAGCAACAGACCGCAGCCATCACCGGTTTTTCCGTCGGCATTAATGCCGCCCCGGTGTGTCATGCACGTAAGTGCTTCAATAGCAGTTTGCAGAAGCTCGTGGCTGGCCTGGCCCTCCATATGGGCAATCAGACCAAAACCACAGTTGTCCCGGAATTCTCCGGGCTCAGTGAGCCCCCGCACCAGCGTTGAGTTCTGCTGCATGAAAACCTTTCCTCTTGAAATTCAGAGACTTACAGAAGGCAAATGGCGTCAAGAAAATGGTGACGGCAAAAAAGGGATATGCATTCTACACATTGCGCGCTTGGGCGACAAATTGAACAGTCACCCAAGGCGCTTTTTCATGCTTAAAGTTCGCCGCGAACATCGCCCATCTTGCGAGGAAAAGGCCCCGCTGAGCGTAACTTTGCCGGCAACGTCGACTTTGCATCAAGCGCTGCCTGACGACTGGAATAGTCCCCGGCGAGCACCAGAAACACGGTTTTTCCATTCCGTTTGGCCGGATAATAGGCGCCTTTACGATCCAGCTGGTCCAGCACCGCACGGGCATTGGCTTCCTGGCTGGTGGCGGTAATCTGCAGAAACCAGCGACTGTCATCCAGCGCCGCGAGCCAGGCCGCCTGATTATACCCCGAGGTTTCGGTCGTCGGCTTTTCCTGCGCGGATGGCGAAGCTGCCTTGCCCTCCTCCGACTCTGGCTCTGACGGCGCAGAGTCGGCCGGCTTGTCGGGGGCCGGCGCTACCGCAATCTCCTGTTGCGCCTGGGCCGGTGACGACTGCATCACCGGGTCGGTCACTGGCGCCAGCTGTACATTGCTGTTCGGCGCAGCCTCAACCTTGCTTTCTTCGTCTTCCGGCTCCGCCCCGATATCCTCGAGACGCGCCACCGGCTCCATGGTCGGCTTCAGCGGTGTAACCCCGGGCTCCTGGGGCGCAACCTCTTGCTGTTTCGACGGCACCGACTCCGGCACGGGCAAAGCCAACTCGCGGGAATCCTGCGCCGCATCCTCATCATCACCGCCAGAAAGCACTGACCACAAGAGGATTACCACCAACAACAGACCCACAACAGCCGCCCCGTGACGCCAGGGCGCAGTGGTACGGGACGCTGGCGCCGTATCAGCCGGCGACACAGGCGCTTCGGCATCAACTTGATCATCGTCATCTTCATCATCGCTGGAGCGCGCGGAAAAACCCGGCATATCACTCATTTCGTCATCGGTCTCGCCCGCTTCAGCGGCGCTGCCCTGGCTGTGCGTGGCAGCCCCCACCGGCACCGCTGCAGCGGAGTCCCGGGTACCCTGCAACAGCCCCAGCAGGGCACCCGGCAACCCCTCACTACGGTGCGCCAGCCGCTCTGATTCATCCTCATCCAGCTCCTCACCGACAACAAACCAGGCAAAGTCCTGCACGTCATCGGCATTCAGTGTCGGCAGATCCAGCACGTCATCCACGGTAAAGTCCACGGACTTGAGCGCCTCAACGGTGCCCGGCAGCCCCCCGAACAGGTAGCACAACCGCGCGCCCAGCTTCTGCTTGAGGGCAGCCATGGTGGTCAGCGCATCCGCCCGCACGTCTTCGCTGTTATCCACCACCACCACCAGGCGACCGTTGCTCAAGGTGTCACGGAGCACCTGGGGCAGCTCGGCGCGGTCGATATCAAAATGACGCAACAACGCATCAACCACCACATTGGCATCATGGGGCTCACTGCCATCGATGCGAACCACTTCCATGTCGGCCAGCAGCGCCATCACTGCCTGCCCGAGCAGAGTAGACACACCGCTGCCCGTATCGCCCTCTATAGCCACTACCGAGCCCAGCCCGGCATGGGCGGTCATGGCATCCAGGAAATCCCCTCGCGAGGCCCCGCTATAGAAACGTTCGTCATCATGCTCCACAAAAAGCCTCCAGCGTTTTTTGCAATGCCGCTTCATCATAGTCGGCTGTTACCACAGCCTTACCCAGCGCGCGCAACAGCACAAGGCGCAACTGGCCGTTATGAACCTTCTTGTCCATGGCCATCAGATCGACAAACTGTTCCGGCGTCATCTCTGCCGGGACTGCCACCGGCAACCCCCAGGCAGACAATAGCGCCACCACGTCCGGCTCCAGCGTATCCGGCACCCAACCCAGCTCGGCCGACATCCGGATCGCCATCAGCATACCCACGGCTACCGCTTCGCCATGCAGCCACTGACTGTAACCAGTCGCCGTCTCGATCGCGTGCCCGAAGGTATGCCCCAGATTCAACAAGGCACGATTGCCCTGTTCGGTTTCATCATCCGCCACCACCTGCGCCTTGTTCTCGCAGCTACGGAAGATGGCCTCGGAGATTGCCGACTCTTCTCTGGACAACAGCTTGCTGTTATTGGTTTCCAGCCACTGGTAGAAATCCGGATCACGGATCAGGCCATATTTGACGACTTCCGCGTAACCGGCAGCCAGCTCCCGCTCCGGCAGAGTACTGAGAACGTCGGTATCGATCAGCACAAGTCTCGGCTGATGAAAGGCGCCAATCATGTTCTTGCCACGGGGGTGATTTACCGCCGTCTTGCCCCCCACGGACGAGTCCACCTGTGCCAGCAACGTGGTCGGCACCTGAATAAAATCCACACCACGCTGATAACAGGCCGCCGCAAAGCCCACCATGTCGCCGACCACACCGCCACCCAGCGCGATCAACGTGGTCGTGCGCGAATGACGCTTGGCCATCAGGGCATCAAAAATCGTTTCCAGGGTTTCCAGGGTTTTGTATTTCTCACCGTCGGGGAGAATCAATGTATCGCACTGGGTCGCGGAGAATTGCGCTTCCAGCGACGCCAGATACAGCGGGGCGATCGTTTCATTGGTGATGATCATCACCTGATTGCCGCGCACCTGCTCGGCCAGAGGGAAAGACGACAGCAAGCCGGCCCCGATATGAATAGGGTAACTCCGCTCGGCCAGGGCCACCTGAAGTGTGCGCATTACAGCTCCCACAAAAACAATTCAGCAAAACAGGCCGACAGCAGCCCGACAATTGCCTGCATTATCCTTGTGGGTGAGAGTCCAAACAAGCGAGCACGTCATCGGCGACCTTTTTCAGGTTGCCGGATGCGGTCGAGACGACATGGTGAGCCACCTGCCGGTAGAGCGGGTCGCGCTCAGCGAACAGGGTCTCAAGCCGCGCCCTGGGGTCTGCCGTTTGCAGCAGCGGACGGCCTTTGTCATTGCGGGTGCGCGCCAGCTGAATGTCTACCGGCGTCCACAGGTAGACCACACAACCGCGCTCATGGAGAAAGGTGCGATTTTCCGGGGTCACCACAACCCCGCCCCCGGTCGCCAGCACGATGCCGGACTCCCGGGTCAATTCGTCGATAACATCCTGCTCTCGTCGCCGGAATCCCGCTTCACCTTCCATATCGAAGATCCAGGGAATGTCCGCCCCGGTCTTCTCCTCAATCACACGATCTGAGTCGAAAAACGGGCGATCCAGCAGCTGGGCAAGATGCCGGCCCAGGGTGCTTTTACCTGCACCCATGGGCCCGACAAGAATCAAAGGAACAATAGAATTAGTCTTGATCACCGATTAGCCAAAGCATCCTTCATCAACCGTGGCGTAATAAAGATCAGCAGCTCCTGCTTGTTATCACGATTCACGGTCTTCCTGAACAGGTTACCAATCCACGGCAAGTCACCCAGGAAAGGCGTCTTGGTCACGGAATTGATCTTCTCCTGCTGGAAGATACCACCAAGCACCACCGTCTCGCCATCATTGACCAGCACGGAGGTTTCCACCCGGTTGGTGTTGATCGCCGCGGAACCGTCTGAACTAAAGGAGTCATTGTTCACTTTCAGCGTCATGATGATATTGCCATCTGGCGTGATATGCGGTGTTACCTCAAGGCGCAGCTCCGCTTCCACAAAGTCGATGGACGTAGCGCCCGAGGACGTGGCCACCTCAAAAGGCACCTGCTGACCGGATGCGATCACCGCAGGCTGCTGATCTGCCGTCAGCACCTTCGGAGTAGCCACCAGCTCACCATGGCCTTCCGCTTCCAGCGCGGAAAGTTCAAGTTCGATCAGGCCGGAGGCAAGAGAGGTGAAGCCGACTGCAAATCGCGAGGCATTGGCAGAATCCACCCCCAGATCGACAATCAAATCGTCATCGTTCTCGATATCTTCAAATAAATAATCATCAGGACCGAAATCCACGTCATCGGGGTCAATAGCGGGACTGGCCGCAAAGGCTGCCCCATCAATATTGGTCTGATGCAGATTACGCAAGGACTGCAGGCGACCCGAGACACCGTAGGTACGCTGATCCTGCAGCATGGACTCCGCATTGAAGCCCAGCCCGCCCCAGCGGACGCCAAACTCATCCGTTACGTCGTTGGTTGCTACAACAACGCGGGCTTCGATAAGCACCTGCTGAACAGGAACATCCAGCTGATCAATCAACTCACGAATTTCCTCCAGCTTTGCCTGGGTATCCTGAACAATCAGCGTATTGGTCCGCTGATCGACAACCACAGAGCCACGACTGGAAACCAGCGCCTCACCTTTACCGCCAGCATTGGCAATCAACCCTTTCAGCTCCGAGGCGTTGGCATAATTGATATTGATGTACTGGGTGCGCAGGGGCGCCAATGCTTCAATTTTCTTCTGGCTTTCCAGCTCCAGCTGCTCACGGGCCGCAATTTCATCCGCAGGCGCAACCAACAGAACGTTACCCACCTGGCGCTTATCCAGCCCCTTGGTTTTCAGAATCAATTCCAGTGCCTGATCCCAGGGCACATTCTGCAAACGCAGAGTGATACGGCCATCAACCGTATCAGATGCCACCAGGTTCAAGCCGGTAAAATCGGCGATCAGCTGAAGCACCGAACGCACTTCAATATCCTGGAAATTCAGGGACAACTTTTCGCCGGTGTACTCAAAAGCGTCTTTTTTCTTTCTCGCCGCTTCTGCCTTGCTGACCGGCTTAACATTAATGCTGAACTCGTTATCCGCCTGGTAGGCCAGATACTCCCACACCCCGGTCGGCTCAATAACCACCATGGTGCTACCCTCGGCTGACTGGGTCTCCACCATCTTGACCGGCGTCGCAAAATCGGTCACATCCAGTTTCCGCACCAGCTCATTGGGCACACCTGCGCCCACAAATCGGGCCACAATCTTGCCGCCCTCTTCTTTCACATCAACGGGAATAGAAGGCTCTGACAGCTTGATAATCACACGACCTTCGCCGCTATCACCACGCCGAAAATCAACACCGGTTACAGCTGCTTCGCCAGTGTAATCATCTCCTTGGGTCGCCTGATTCTGCTTATCCACCTGATCGTTACCCAGGAGAACGACCAGATCATCCCCTTCGGCACGGGTAGAGTACCCGGTCAACGATTCCAGATTAAAAATCAGTCGTGTTCGGTCTTTTGCTTCAACGATAGTCACGCTGCGGGCATTACCCGAACCGAGATTTTGCCGCTTGCCAGCGATATCCGTATCGGCGCCAACAAGGTCCAGAGCAATTCGAGCAGGCTGCTCAATACTGTATCCCTTTACTTCCGGCACCCCCCCTTCAAACTTCAGGCGCACTTCCATGCCGTCACCGGACAGGGAGTTTGCTTCGATCGACTTCAGCGTATCTGCGCCTGCGACCATAGAGAGAACCGACAGCACCCCTACAGAAAACAGCCCCGCCAGACGCCGGGAAGCGCTCTTTTTTATTGTCAATTTTGCACATTTCATAACTGGGTCCCCAGCGACTATTATTCGGAAATCGAGACGTTACTGGCGCGTTCCACCCAGCCATCTCGACCATCCGGTACGATTTCAATCAAACTCACCTTGGCTTCATTAACCTGCTTGACCAAGCCAAAATTCTTCCCCATATGGCTACCCGGCTTGACCCGAGTTACCGCGCCCGAAGGGTCAGCAACAAGCGCCTGGAGCGGCTCACCAGGCTTGCTAATGGTCCCAACCATTCTCAGCGTATCCAGCGAGAACCGCTCCAGGTATTCTTTCGGGCGCCCCATATCCGGCTCTACCTTTCGACCATCCGGCACGACCAGCAGCTCCTGATCCTGCGGCGGACTAAATGGAGAGCGAAGCTTGTGGGCCGCATACGAATAAGAAGCAATAGGCTTGAATTCAGGTGGCGGCTCAATCCGTCCCCGAGGCCTTGCCTTGATTTCCTGGAGACGTGCATCCAGTTCTGACAGATTCGCACTGGAACCGCACCCGGCAAGCCCGAACAAGGCGACGCAAGCAACAGAAAGAAAGACTATTTTTTTCATTATCTCACGCCCCCTTATTTATTCTTGCCAGAAGAATTCGCGCCACCCGCAGCGCCATCCTTACTGGAATAACGGTAAGTCTTGGCCGTAATGTCCATTCTCAGCAGCCCCAGGGCAGCCAACTCTTGATTACTATCCGATGGCCGCGTCACCGTAAAATCATGCAGCGTCACAATACGAGGCAGCGACGCCACACCGGACACGAATGAACCAAAACCATGGTAGTCACCGATCACCTGAATATTGATTGGAAGTTCTGCGTAGAACTCCTTTTCAATTTCATTCCTCAGCTCGATGTTTTCAAACTCCAACCCACTCCCCAGACCCGTATGGGTAATATCCTCAAGCAAGCCGGGCACCTCGGTATCCTTGGGCAGCTGCTTGAGCAAGGCCCCAAAGGTCTGCTCCATTTCTGCCAACTGCTTACGAAACTGATCAAGATTGTGGGCCTCAAACGCTTTCTTTTCATACCCTTGCAGCAAGGTCGCTTCTTCTCTTCTTTGCTGCTCAAGCGTCTGATTGGCATCACTGATCGACAGGAAATAACCAAGAACGACAACAACAACCAGCACAAGAATGGCCGCCCCAATTTTTATTGGCGTAGGCCAGCCCCCCACATTCTCAAAATCCAGGCTGTTGAGTTCATCCATCAACTCGCCCAGATCCAGATTTTTCAGCTCAGAGGCTTTCATTGTTTTTCTCCCTCTTTATTGCTGTTCAGAGAGGCCTGCTTGACGGTTAATGTGAAGCTGTTGGCCTGAGAGCCATCTTCAAGCGCCGTCACATTTTGCAGATTCGCACTCTGGAACCAGGATGAGTCACCCAGGTTGCGCATCAGACGGGAAATCCGATTGTTGCTTTCGGCCACGCCATCAATGGTATAGAGGTCGCCAACCCGCTTGATTTCGTTGTAGAAAACACCATCCGGCAGCGTCTTCACCAATTCATCAAACACATACACGATGGTCGGCCGGTTGCCCTGCAGGTTCTGAATAACCTCCATTCGCGCCACCAACTCATCACGGCGAGATTTCAGGTCCTTAATCTCTTTGATCTTTTCATCCAGCTCAGCCGAACGAGTCTGGATATGGCTATTGCGGGCGCGCTGATCGGTAATTTGCTGATCCACATACCCTTTCCACATCCAGAAAATGCCCCCCCCCACAATCGCCGCGAGAACCAACATCATGACGAATTCCTGCTGGCGCTGTTTGCGGCGCTCTTCGCGCCAGGGCAACAGGTTAATTGTTGTTGTCATTGGTCAAAGCTCCTCAAGGCCAGGCCGCAGGCAATCATCAATGCCGGGGCATCATTGGCAATGGCAGAGGCACTCACCTTGTTTGCCAGCGCCATGTCACTGAACGGATTGGCCACAGAACAGCCCGCCCCCACTTTTTCCTGAATCAAATCGCCCAGATCGGCGATCGAGGCAGAGCCCCCTGCCAGCAGGATGTAATCCACTTCATTGAACTGGGTGGAGCCATAGAAAAACTGCAGGGAGCGGTTCACCTGCTGGACAATGGCGTCCTTGAAAGGCTGAAGCACTTCGCTTTCGTAATCATCGGGCAGTTCGCCGGTTTTCTTGGCAAGGCCCGCCTCTTCCATGGAGATACCGTAGCGACGCTGGATTTCCTCGGTAAGCTGCTTGCCGCCGAAGAGCTGCTCGCGGGTATACACACTGCGCCCTTGATGGAACACGTTCAGCGTGGTCATGGTGGCGCCGATATCAAAGACCGCCACGGTTTCCAGCTCATCCGAGTTCGGCAAACCGGCCTGGATCAACTGGAAAGCCCGCTCCATGGCGTACGCTTCCACATCCACGGCTTTCGGTTGCAGGCCACCAATTTCCAGTGCATCGGTGCGCATCTCCACGTTTTCTGTACGCGAAGCCGCAACCAGCACTTCCACCCGCTCATCGTTATTTTCCACCGGCCCCACGACCTGAAAGTCCATGCGGACTTCATCCATAGGGTAAGGAATATATTGATCGGCCTCGGACTTGAGCTGCATTTCCAATGCATCCTCGTCCAGATCCGCATCCATTTCGATAAGCTTGGTGATCACCGCGGAACCGGACACCGCTACCGCCGCGGTTTTCACCCCGGGGCGCGCACGGCTGACCAGGCGGGCAATGGCATCGCCCACACCCTCCACGTCGCTGATGTTTTTCTCGACAACCGCATTGGCCGGCAGGGGCTCAACCCCATAGCTCTCGACCTTGTAGCGGCCCCCTGATTTGGACAGTTCCAGCAGCTTGACCGCCGTGGAGCTGATGTCGATCCCCAGTAGTGTCTGGGCCTTTTTTCTGAGGAAAGGCAGCACTGTCGTCGTCCCGTCTGGTTATTATTGAAGTGTTTTTTCTTGCTAAAGATACACTTACACGTTTTTTATGTCGAATCACTTTAGGAGTTAGTAATAGCAGAACAGATATTAGATCACAACAAGCATTCCGCCATATAATGACCCACTTCACGGGCCGGCTAGGCCTTTCTACCGATCCCAGCCAGTAGTTGCCGAAAACATGCGTTTACCCTCCTGGATCCGATACCTGCTGTTACTCCTTATTGCCGGCGCCGGTGGCGGCCTGACAGCCCTCGCCGCCTGCTACCTCTATCTGGCTCCCCAGCTGCCCCCGGCAAGCCAGATTCGCGAGGTGGAATACCAGATCCCCCTGCGCATCTATAGTCGCGATATGAAGCTGATCGCAGAATACGGGGAAAAACGCCGCCAGCCAGTGACTTACGACGAACTGCCGCAACCATTGATCCAGGCGGTACTGGCCGCGGAAGACGAGCGCTTCTTCCGCCACAACGGCGTGGACCTGAAAGGCCTGCTGCGCGCCTTTGTGGAATTGGCCCGTTATCGGGAGATCCGCTCCGGGGGCTCCACCATCACCATGCAGGTGGCCCGAAACTTCTTTCTGGACCGGGAACAGCGCTTTCTGCGCAAATTCAACGAAATCGTACTCGCCATCCAGATTGAGCGGGTCCTCAGCAAGGAAGAAATCCTTGAGCTTTACCTAAACAAGATCTACCTGGGGCACCGGGCCTACGGCGCCGAAGCCGCCTCCCAGGTGTATTACGGCAAGTCCGTGGGCGAACTCAGCCTGCCCCAATGGGCCATGATTGCCGGGCTACCGAAAGCCCCTTCCGCCTATAACCCGATCACCAACCCCCAGCGTGCCCAGGTGCGACGCAACTGGATTCTGCACCGCATGGAAGAGACCGGCGCCCTCACCGCCGAGCAGCGCGAGCTGGCCCAGGCCGCCCCGGTCAGCGCCCGCTTTCATGCCGCCTCGCCGGAAGTGGACGCCGCCTATCTGGGCGAAATGGCCCGCCTGCAGGCCATGGAATTGGTGGACGCCAACATCTACACCGACGGCATCCGCATCATCACCACGGTAGACAGCAAGCGCCAGCAGGCTGCGGTCAACGCCCTGCGCAACGGCCTGCACAGTTATGACGAGCGCCACGGCTACCGCGGCCCGCTGGCACAGCTGGACATCAGCGACGCCCCGGCCCTGCCCTCGCCCTCCGACGCGGACAGCGAAAAGCCCCCGGAAGACAGCACCGACAAACCCGTCGTTGCCGAAGAGGCTGAACTGGAAAAGACCATCACCGGTCTTGACCCGGATGTCGCCGCCTGGGCAGAACGCATCAAGGACCAGCGCCGCATCGGCCCCCTGCAGCCGGCCATCGTTACCGCCGTGGGCGACAAGGACGCGGAAATCCTGTTCCGGGACGGCAAGCGCAGCCCGCTTGCCTGGAATGATATTCGCTGGGCCCGCCCCCAACTCAACAACAAATATGTAGGCAAGGAGCCCACCCGGGCCGGCGATGTCCTCAGCAAAGGGGACGTCATCTACGTCCGCCCCGCCGGCAGTGGCGACGAGCGCCACTGGCGCCTGGCCCAACTGCCCAAGGCCCAGTCCGCACTGATTTCACTGGACCCGTCCAACGGCGCCATCGTGGCCCTGCAAGGGGGCTACAGCTTCTCTACCTCCAACTTCAACCGGGCCGTACAGAGCGAGCGCCAGGCCGGCTCCGTGTTCAAGCCGTTCATCTACACCTCCGCCATGGAAAACGGTTTCACTCCGGCCTCCATCATCAACGACGCTCCGGTGGTCTTTGATGACGACAAACTGGAAACCGCCTGGCGCCCCACCGGAGCCAGCGGCAAGTTTTATGGCCCCACCCGCATGCGCGAAGCCCTGTACCGCTCGCTGAACCTGGTCTCCATCCGCATCCTGCGCCAGATCGGCATCAGCCAGGCCATGGGCACCCTGAAGCGCTTCGGCCTGCCGGCGGACAAATTCCAGCGCGACCTGTCCCTGGCACTGGGGAGCGCCAGCGTGACCCCCATGGACATCGCCTCGGCCTACAGCATCTTTGCCAACGGCGGCTACCGGGTAGCCCCCTGGAGCATCGTGCAGATCGAAAAGGACAACGGGGACGTGCTCTGGAAAGCTCCGGAGGTGATTTTCTGCGAAAGCCCCTGCCGGCCACCGCAGACCGATAACGACTCTCAAACCGACATGGCCGAAGTCGACCCTGTCGACACAGCCGATAGCGATGAAAGCCCCCCCCAGCCTCACCAACCACCGCCGGTCATGGCCCCGCGCGCAATCGACGCCCGCATTGCCTGGCTGATGAACTCCATACTGCAAGACGTGGTGCGCCGCGGCACCGGCCACCAGGCTAACGGCCTGGGCCGCCGGGACCTGGCCGGCAAGACCGGGACCACCAACGATCAGGTAGACGCCTGGTTTTCCGGCTACTCGCCAGACCTGGTCGCCACCGTCTGGGTCGGCTTCGACAATCCCGCTTCACTGGGCTGGGGTGAGTATGGCGGCAAAGCCGCCCTGCCCATCTGGATGGATTACATGGGTCCGGCACTGGAAGGCGTTCCCAACCGCCAGCTGGAACAACCCTCCGGCATCGCCACCGTGCGTATCGACCCGGACAGCGGCCTGCAGGCCCGGCCGGAGAACCCGGACTCCATTCGCGAGTACTTTATCCGCAGCCAGGTCCCCGACATGGAACCGGCAAGAGGGCCAGGCGGGCACAGCGCACCGGAGCAGATATTTTAAAGAGACGCATCACGCAACATGCAACACGGAAAGGCGTGAAGCGTGTTGCATGTTGCTTGCAGCCATAAAAAAACCGCCGAGAGGCGGTTTTTTTATGGCTCGCGTTTCTTGCTACAACTCCGGGAAGATCTCGTCCAGCGAGTTCAACGGGTAGTGTGACGGGTAACCCTTACGGGCCACACCGCAATCCACCGCCGCCCGGGCCACAGCCGCAGACACCTTGCCCAGCAAGCGCGGATCGTTCGGCTTGGGAATAATGTAGTCCGCACCAAAGGTCAGCGGCTCACCACCGTAGGCATCCAGCACCTCCTGCGGGGGCGCGGTGCGCACCAGCTCGGCGATGGCATGCACTGCGGCGATCTTCATTTCCTCGGTGATGGAGGTAGAACGCACATCCAGGGCCCCGCGGAACATGTACGGGAAACACAGCACATTATTCACCTGATTGGGGAAATCCGAACGACCGGTGGCCACAATCGCATCCGAACGCGCTGCCTTGGCCACTTCCGGGCGAATTTCCGGGTCCGGGTTGGCCAGCGCGAAAATGATCGGCTTGGGCGCCATTTTCTTGACCATTTCCGGGGTAAGCATGTCCGGGCCGGAAACACCGATGAACACATCTGCGTCTTCAACCGCATCATCCAAGGTGCGCTTGTCAGTATCGTTGGCCAGCGCCGCCTTGTACTGGTTCAGGTCATCGCGACGGCTGTGAATCACGCCTTTGCGGTCCAGCACCAGGATATTTTCCTTGCGCGCGCCCATTTCGATCAGCAGGCGAACGGACGCCACACCGGCCGCGCCAGCACCCACACAAACAACCTTGATGTCTTCGATACGCTTGCTCTGGATTTCCAGCGCGTTGATCAGACCGGCACATACCACAATGGCGGTACCATGCTGGTCATCATGGAACACCGGCACATCACACTGCTCTTTGAGGATCCGCTCGATCTCGAAACATTCCGGCGCGCGGATATCTTCCAGATTGATACCCCCAAAGGTGCGATGGATACGCATCACCGTATCGATAAAGGCCTGGGAATCTTCCGCATCCACCTCGATATCGAACACATCGATACCGGCAAACAGCTTGAACAGAATCCCCTTGCCCTCCATCACCGGCTTGGACGCCAGCGCACCCAGGTTACCCAGGCCAAGAATCGCGGTGCCATCGCTGATCACTGCCACCAGATTGCCCTTGGAGGTAAAACGGTAGGCCAGCTCCGGCTCCCGGGCGATTTCCCGCACCGGTTCCGCCACACCCGGGCTATACGCCAGGCTCAGGTCTCGACTGGTCGCCGCCGGCTTGGTCACCTCGACGCTGATTTTCCCCGGCCGCGGTTTGGCGTGGTATTCCAGGGCCGCCGCTTTTAAATCCTCGGACATGCTGGTCTCCGCTTCCCTAGTTGGGATATACAGTGTGTACGCAAGTACTTAACGTAAAAAGCACCCGGCAGGGTGCTTTTTACAATAGGCGCTGTGAAGACGCCGTATCAGTCCTTCTTGCTGCGCATCATGCCAAAGCGCTGCTTGAACTTGTCGATCTGACCACCGCTGTCGGCCTGCTTCTGCTTGCCAGTATAGAAAGGATGGCAGGCGGAACAAACGTCCAAATCCATGGCTCCACCTTTGGTGGAACGGGACTCGATAACGTTGCCACAGCTACAGGAATAGGTCGCTGTCTGGTAATCGGGATGAATCTCTGCTTTCATTGCTAAGCTCCATTTTGTGTCGCTACCGGCCTCTACGACAGGCACCACACGGCTTGCGCCTGGGAAAAAGAAGGCGAATCATAACAGCTTGTCCCCATTCCGCAAGCGCAAAGCCGCCGCTGGCTCCAGGAAATTCCGTGTCACCGAAAAACACCCTGCAAATTGCCCTGCCCGTGCCCCTGCCCGGGTGTTTTGACTATGCACTGCACGGCACCGTGGTGCCGCCCCGGGGCAGCCGGGTCAAAGTCCCCTTCGGGCGACGCACCCTGATCGGCCTCGTGCACGGCCATGCCCCCAGCGACTACCCGAAACTCAAGGCCGTGCAGGCGGTACTCGACAACGAGCCGGTAATGCCCGACGAGCTCTACCAGCTCTGCGAGCGGGCGGCCCGCTATTACCACCATCCGCTGGGCGAAGTGCTCAATTACGCCCTGCCCACCCTGTTGCGCCAGGGCAATGACGCCCAGGCCAGCCTGGAAAAACGCTGGCAGATCACCGACCGCGGGCAACACGTCAACGATGACCAGGTCAGCCGCGCGCCGCGCCAGCGGGACGCCCTGCGCATTTTGCGTGAGCACCCTCAGGGGCTGAGCAGCGCCATGCTGGCGGCACTGGAGGTAAGCCCGTCCGCCCTGAGCAGCCTGCGCGACAAGGGCTGGGCCGAGCAAATTCAAGTGGACACCCGCCCGGAGGTCGCACGAGAAACCCTGGCGCAGGCACCACTGGCAGCCAACGCCGAGCAACGCGCCGCCATTCAGGCGATTCAGGATGCCGACGGCTTCACCCCTTTCCTGCTCGACGGCATCACCGGCAGTGGCAAAACGGAAGTCTATCTGCAAGCCATGGCGCCACTGCTGGCCGCCGGCAAGCAAGTCATGGTGCTGGTGCCAGAAATCGGCCTGACCCCACAGACAGTACAACGCTTCAAGCAGCGCTTCGCCGTCCCGGTGGTCACCCTGCACTCCGGGCTCACCGACCGGGAACGGCTGGATAACTGGCTGGCGGCCCGGGAAGGCCAGGCGCGCATCATCATCGGCACCCGCTCCGCCATCTTTACCCCCATGCTCAATCCCGCCCTGATTATTGTGGATGAGGCCCACGACAGCTCTCTGAAACAGCAGGACGGCTTTCGCTACCACGCCCGGGACCTGGCCACCTGGCGCGCCCAGCAGCTGGACATCCCGGTCATCCTCGGCAGCGCCACCCCGGCCCTGGAAACCCTGCACCTGGCCCGGGAAGGCCGCTTCCAGTGGCTCAAGCTATCCCAGCGCGCCACAGACCAGAGCCGCCCGCCCATTGAGATCGTCGATGCCCGACTGGCCGCCCCGGGCAACCCGCTACTGCCCCTGTCGCTGCAGGCACTGAAACAATGTGTGGAGGCCGGTAATCAGGGACTGGTGTTCATCAACCGGCGCGGCTACGCGCCGATGATTCTCTGCCACGACTGCGGCTGGCAGGCGGAATGCAAACGCTGCGACAGCTTTCTTACCTGGCATCGCAGCGACCGCGCCCTGCGCTGTCATCACTGCGGCTACCAACAGCGCGTCCCCAGCCGCTGCCCGGACTGCGGCTCCAGCGCCATCCAGGAAGCCGGCAGCGGCACCGAAAAGCTTACCGAACTGCTGGAACAATCCCTGCCGGTGCCGGTGATTCGCATCGACCGGGATGCCACCCGCCGCAAAGGCGCCCTGGATGCACATCTGGCGCAGATCCAGAAAGGCGAACCCGCCGTCATGGTCGGCACCCAGATGCTGGCCAAGGGGCACCACTTTCCCAAGCTGACGCTGGTAGTGATTCTGGATATGGACGCGGGCTTTCTCAGTGCCGACTTCCGCGGCCCGGAGCAAGCCGCGCAATTATTACTACAAGTGGCCGGCCGCAGCGGCCGCGAAGGCCAGGGCCGGGTCATCCTGCAAAGCCGCCACCCGGACCACCACCTGCTGCAGCTGGCCGCCAGTGGCGACTATCCGCAACTGGCCACCACCCTGTTGGAAGAGCGGCAAATGGCCGGCCTGCCCCCCCACGGTCACCTGGCCCTGTTCCGCTGCGAAGCCATGGCCATGGGCACCGCCATGAACTTTCTGCAGCAACTCAGCACCATTGCCGTGCCGCCCGACGTCCACATTCTCGGCCCAATCCCTGCCCCCATGGAAAAACGCGCCGGGCGCTTCCGCACCCAGCTGCTGCTGCAATGCGCCCAGCGCGCGCCACTACACCAGGCGCTGAACCTGATCCTGGAGCAGGGCCGCAAACTCCCCGAGGGCCGCCAGTGCCGCTGGCACCTGGATGTGGATCCCATCGACATGCTGTGACGACGCCGCACGCAGCACGCCGGAGCCCCGCATGATGCGTGTTGCGTGAAGCCTGCTGCGTATCTTCGCCTTTTCCCGTACAATCGCCGGCCAGTCAAACGGCCCAGAGCCCTCCACAAAAGAATGTCATGAAAGAACGCCTGATACCCCTTATTGAAAGCGCCCTGGACACCCTGATCGACGACGGCACCCTGCCCGCTGACGCCAAGCGTCCGGTGCAAATCGACCGCACCAAGGACAAGAGCCACGGCGACTTTGCCACCAACATCGCGCTGATGCTGGCCAAACCCGCCGGCATGAAGCCCCGCGATCTGGCAGAAAAGCTGATCGCCGCCCTGCCCAGCGACAGCGCCGTGGCCAAGGTGGACATTGCCGGCCCCGGGTTTATCAATTTCTTCCAGGCGGACGACTGGCTCACCGGCTTGCTGGACTCCGCCCTGGCCGACGACTTTCTCGGCATTGACCGGCCAGAGCAGCCCCAGACTGTGGTGGTGGACTACTCCTCGCCCAACCTGGCCAAAGAAATGCACGTGGGCCACCTGCGCTCCACCATCATCGGCGACGCCGTGGTGCGCACCCTGGAGTTTCTCGGTCACACCGTGATTCGCCAAAACCACGTGGGCGACTGGGGCACCCAGTTCGGCATGCTGCTGGCCTATCTGGAAGAGCAAAAAGCCGAGGAAGGCGAACGCGAATTGAGTCGCGAACTGGCCAATCTGGAAACCTTTTACCGGGCCGCCAAACAACGCTTCGACGAATCCGACACCTTCGCCGACCGCGCCCGCGCCCTGGTGGTAAAACTGCAGTCCGGTGACGATTACTGCCTGAGCCTGTGGGCAGAATTCAATCAGGTGTCTCTAAGCCACTGCCAGGCCATTTACGACCGCCTCGGCGTCAGCCTGACCCCTTCAGACGTACGCGGCGAAAGCGCCTACAACGATGATTTGGCCCAGGTCGTCGCTGACCTGGACAGCAAAGGCCTGCTCAGTGAAAGCCAGGGCGCCCAATGCGTCTTCATGGACGCCTTCAAGAACAAGGAAGGCGAACCTCTGCCCGTTATTGTGCGCAAAGCCGACGGCGGTTATCTCTACGCCACCAGCGACCTGGCGGCCCTGCGCTACCGCGCCGGCACCCTGCAGGCCGATCGCATGCTGTACTTTGTCGATCAGCGCCAGGCGCTGCATTTTCAGCAAATGTTTACCCTGGCAAAGCTGGCCGCCTTTGTCCCCGAACAGACCGAGCTGGCGCACATGGGCTTTGGCACCATGAACGGCCCGGATGGGCGCCCGTTCAAGACCCGCGACGGCGGCACCGTCAAACTGGTGGATCTGTTGGACGAAGCGGAGCAACGGGCCTTTGCGCTGGTGCAGGAAAAGAACCCGCAGCTGGATGAGGACGAACTACGCACCATCGCCCGCTCGGTGGGCATCGGCGCAGTGAAATACGCCGACCTGTCGAAGAACCGCAGCAGCGACTACATCTTCAACTTCGAACAGATGCTCAGCTTTGAAGGCAACACCGCGCCTTACCTGTTGTACGCCTACACCCGGGTGGCCAGCGTATTCCGCAAGGCCGAACGCGACATGGCCAGCGTGAGCGGTGATTTCCTGCTCAACGAAGACGCGGAACAGGCCCTCGCCGCACGGCTGGTGCAATTTGCTGAAGTCCTCCAGAACGTGGCAGACAAGGGCCAGCCGCACTTGCTCAGCACCTACCTGTACGATGTGGCCGGGCTGTTTTCCAGCTTCTACGAGCACTGCCCGATCCTCAGCAGTGAAGACGAAGGCATCCGTAACAGCCGCCTGAAGCTGGCCGCCCTCACCGCACGCACCCTCAAACACGGCATGGAACTGCTGGGCCTGAGCCCACTGGAGCGCATGTAATGGCGAAGAACACCCGGCGCGGCGCCAGCCGCGGCCCCGCCCGCAAGAAGAAAACCCAGCGCCAGGTGCCAGGCTGGGTATGGCTGTTTACCGGCTTGATGGTTGGCCTGTTTGTGGCCTTCCTGTTCCACCTGGGCAAAACCCAGATGCAGCAGGGCGGCAGCACACCGGTGGCCAGCAGCAACGACAAACCGGCTCAAGCAAAGCCCGAGCCCAAAACAGAACCCAAGAACGAACCCGGGGAGGATTCACCCCAGTTCGACTTCTACGCGGTGCTGCCCAAGATGGAAGTGATTGTGCCGCAGAACGAAACCGACAGCGGCACAGGCACCACCCGCAAACCGGACACCACCAAACCGGCCAGTAACCGCAAGCCGGAAACCAGCACCCGCAACAACGAGAAATACCTGCTGCAGGCCGGCAGCTTCCGCCGCAACGAAGATGCAGACCGCCGCCGGGCCGAGCTGATTCTGAAAGGCTTCGAGGCCAGCATTCAGTCAGTCAATCTGGACAGCGGCGACAGCTGGCACCGGGTCATGATCGGCCCCTACAACAACCTCAACGCCATGCACCGCGCCCAGGACCAACTGGCCGGCAACGGCATCGAGACCCTGCCGATCAAGATGAAAAAGTAGACGCCCGCACGCTTCACGCCCCACGCCGGCACGCCTTCTTTGCATGTCGCGTGGTCGCGTGCAGCATGTATGCAGTCTTGATCCTTGAAATCTCCCACCTGCGCCCACACTTCCTTTTCTACGCGTAAAAAGGAGAATTCCCGTGGAGCAGTATCGCGGTACAACCATTGTTTCTGTTCGTCGAGGTAACAACGTGGTCATCGGTGGCGATGGCCAGGTCAGCCTGGGCAACACTGTCATGAAGGGCAACGCCCGCAAGGTTCGTCGGCTTTTTCACGGCAAAGTGATTGCCGGCTTTGCCGGCGGCACCGCCGACGCCTTTACCCTGTTTGAACGTTTCGAAGCCCAGCTGGAAAAGCACCAGGGCCATTTGGTGCGTGCCGCCGTGGAGCTGGCCAAGGACTGGCGCACCGACCGTGCCCTGCGCCGCCTTGAAGCCCTGCTGGCGGTAGCCGACAAGGAAAGCTCGCTGATCATCACCGGCAACGGTGACGTGATCGAGCCGGAAAAAGATGGCCTGATCGCCATCGGCTCCGGCGGCCCCTTTGCTCAATCCGCCGCCACCGCCCTGCTGGATAATACCGACCTGCCGGCCCGCGATATCGTCGCCAAGGCGCTCACCATTGCCGGCGACATCTGTATTTACACCAATCACAACCACACCTTCGAAGAGCTGGACGGTTAATCATGGCTTCCCTGACACCCAAAGACATTGTTTCCGAACTCAATCGCCACATCGTCGGTCAGGACGCGGCCAAGAAAGCCGTTGCTCTGGCGCTGCGTACTCGCTGGCGCCGCATGCTGCTGCCCGCCGAAATGCGCGCGGAAGTGGCTCCCAAGAACATTCTGATGATTGGCCCCACCGGGGTGGGCAAAACCGAAATCGCCCGCCGCCTGGCCAAACTGGCCGACGCCCCCTTTATCAAGGTGGAAGCCACCAAATTCACCGAAGTGGGCTATGTGGGCCGCGATGTGGAATCCATCATCCGCGACCTGATGGAAATGGCCATCAAACTGCTGCGCGACAAGGAAATCGCCCGTGTGGGCAGCCAGGCTGATGATGCCGCCGAAGAGCGCATCCTCGACGCCCTGCTTCCCGCCGCACGGGCAGAAGACGGCAGCACCAACGACAACACCGATAGCAAAACCCGCCAGATCTTTCGCAAGAAACTGCGCGAAGGGGAGCTGGACGACAAGGAAATCGACGTGGACGTGGCCAGCCAGCCCCCCGGCGTCGACATCATGGCGCCCCCCGGCATGGAAGAGATGACCAGCCAGTTGCAGCAGATGTTCTCCAAGATGGGCGGCAACCAGCAACGCAAGAGCCAGAAACTCAAGGTACGCGAAGCCTATCGCCTGATCCGCGACGAAGAAGCCGCCCGTTTCGTCAATGAAGACGAGCTGAAAGTGCAGGCCATCGACGTGGTGGAGAACAACGGCATCGTCTTCATCGATGAAATCGACAAGGTCGCCAAGCGCGGCGAAGGCGGCGGCACCGATGTGTCCCGCGAAGGCGTGCAACGCGATCTGCTGCCGCTGATCGAAGGCTCTACCGTCTCCACCAAGTACGGCATGGTGAAAACCGATCACATCCTGTTTATCGCCTCCGGCGCCTTCCACCTGTCTCGCCCCAGCGACCTGATCCCCGAACTGCAGGGCCGCCTGCCGATTCGCGTGGAGCTCAGCCCGCTGAGCCCGGACGATTTCCAGCGCATTCTCACCGAGCCCAAATGCTCGCTCACCGAGCAATACAAGGCGCTGCTGGAAACCGAAGGCCTGAACCTGGAGATCACCGACGACTGCATCCGCCGCATTGCGGAAGTGGCCTGGCAGGTCAACGAGCGCACCGAAAACATCGGCGCCCGCCGTCTGCACACGGTGCTGGAAAAACTGCTGGAAGAAATCAGCTTCGACGCCGACTCCCTGGCCACCCAGTACCACGACAAGCCATTGGTACTGGACGCCGAAGCCGTGGATCGCTACCTGGGCGAACTGGCCGACGACGAAGACCTGAGCCGGTATATTTTGTAAATAATCGCGGGCCTGCCTCACGCTGCACGCACCACGCTTTTGCGTGCCAGCGTGATGCGTGGTGCCTGCCTGCCCCTCACTTTGCTATTATCCCCGCCGGAGGGAACACCATGACCGCCGGCGAACAACTGCAACACTATCTCGAACGCTTTTTTGCGCTGCGCCAGCACGGCGACGATGCGATCTTTGTGGCGCGGCTGCGTCGGCTGCAGGACTGGCAAGGCAAGCGCCTCAGGCACACCCATGCCCACCTTCTCAATGACCCGGTCACCGCCGAGGGCATCCGCTTCCTGTTGGACGAAGTCTACGGTGGCCGCGAGCTGCTGCCGGTGGCGCGGGAAATCCGCCGTGCTCTGCCCAAAGCCATGAAACTGCTGCCCGACAAGGTCATGGCCACCTCTGCCGCCGCACTGGAAGCGGCCATCCTTACCCAGGAACTGGACGAAGCGGTCACTGACATCCTCGGCGATCAGCTCGATCAGCCCATCGATGAAGCCACCTATCTAGCGGGATTTCGCCAGCCGAGCCATCACGACGACCGCCAACGGCAGCTTCAGCTGGTGGCCGAACTGGGGCATCGACTGGATCGCTATATCCGCTCGCGGATGCTCCACGCCACCTTCAGAATGGTTCGCAAACCGGCCCATGCGGCGGGCTTTGCGAACCTGTATGATTTCATGGATCGCAGTTTCCGGGTGATGAAACCCGTCCCCAGCGTTGGTTTGCTGCTGGAGCAGCTGGCCGCCCGGGAAGACGCCATCATGGAAAAGGTTTTCGCCTGTCACCCATCGCCTTTCGAGAATTGATATGTCCGACGACAGCAAGGTCACACACTTCGGTTACCAACAGGTGCCGTGGCAGGAAAAACAGCAAAAAGTGGCCGGCGTATTCCGCTCCGTGGCGGGCAAATACGATGTGATGAATGACCTAATTTCCATGGGCAGCCATCGCATTCTCAAGCGCATGACCATCGAGCTGGCCGGCATTCGACCGGGCCACAAGGTGCTCGACCTGGCAGGCGGCACCGGCGACCTGGCCATCAAGTTCTCCCGGCTGGTGGGCGAAACCGGCCAGGTGGTTCTGGCCGACATCAACGACGCCATGCTCGACGTGGGGCGCGACCGCCTGTTCGATGCCGGCTGCAGCCACAACACCCAGGTCACCCAGGTGAACGGCGAGTGCCTGCCCTTTGAAGACAACAGTTTCCACTGCATCACCATTGCCTTCGGCCTGCGCAATATCACCGACAAGGACGCGGCCCTGCGCTCCATGCTGCGAGTGCTGAAACCCGGTGGCCGCCTGCTGGTGCTGGAGTTCTCCACGCCCACCAACAAGCATCTGGCCAAGGCCTACGACACCTATTCCTTTGCCGTCTGGCCCAAACTGGGCAAGCTCATCGTCAACGACGCCGACAGCTACCAGTATCTGGCGGAATCCATTCGCATGCACCCGGATCAGGACACCCTGCAAGGCATGATGGACAACGCCGGCTTTGCCCGTACCGAGTACTTCAACATGATCGGCGGCATCGTGGCCCTGCACAGAGGATTCAAGTTTTGAGCCTGAAAGACCAGTCACGCTCTCCCGGCCTGCTGTCCACCACCGCCCTGGCCACCGTGGAGCGAGCCATCAACACCGCCCTGCGTTCCGATCCGGCCAGCGCCGATCGTCTGGCCGTACATGCCGGGCGACTCATCGCCATTGAGGTGACATTGCCGCCCATGGCCATCTACGGGCTGATAGTGGAAGACGGTGTGGAGCTCTACCACCGCAGCGACGCCACCCCGGACGTGGCAGTGACAGGCAGCCCCATGGACCTGGCCTCCCTGCTGCTGAACTGGAAAACCCGCCCCGGGGTGATCGGTGGCCCCGTGGACATCACCGGCAACCGCGATTTTCTGCAAGAGTTACAGCAGATCGCCAACGACCTGCAGATCGACTGGGGCGCCATTCTGGAGCCTGTCACCGGTTCCGAGCTGGCCCAGCAACTGGATTACAGCGCGCGCCGCCTGTTCGGCTGGGCGAAGCAAGCCGCCACCCGCCTCACCGAACAACTGGGCGATTATGTGGGCAACGAATCCGGGCTGATTCCCAGCCGCCGTGACGTTTATGAATTCGGTCAGGACGTGGATGAACTGCGCATGGACGTGGATCGTCTGGATGCCCGCATTCAGCGGCTTAAAACCCGCGCGCCGTCCGCATCATCCTCTTCGCCCTCATCGCCACAGGATTCCGGGAGCGCACCACACTGATGCCACCGATTACCCGCATACTGGTGGTGATCCATGTGATCTGCCGCTACCGGCTGATATCCCTGCTGCCCAGCCACCCGGCGCGTGGCCTTTTGCTGATTCTGCAGTACCTGATGCCCGCCAGCTGGCTCGGCACCGGCCAGCTGAGCGAAGGCGAACGCCTGCAGAAAGCACTGGAACGGCTGGGCCCGATCTTCATCAAATTCGGCCAGCTACTGGCCACCCGACAGGACATGCTGCCCCCGGAGTGGACCACCGCCCTCGCCCGCCTGCAGGATCAGGTCGCTCCTTTCGATGGCGAGCAGGCAAAAGCACTAGTGGAAGCCAGCCTGCCGCAGCCCTTTGACGAGGTGTTCCGCGACTTCGACAGCACCCCCATGGCCGCCGCCTCCGTGGCACAGGTCCATGCAGGCACCCTGCACAATGGCCAACAGGTCGTGGCCAAGGTGCTGCGCCCCACCATTCGCCCGGTGGTGGAACGCGACCTGAAGGTGATGGCTTTCGGTGCCCGCTGGCTGGAACGCCTGTGGCGTGATGCCCGTTATTTCCGCCCGGCCCGGGTGGTACAGGACTACCGGGACATCATCCTCGGCGAACTGGATCTGGCCGCCGAAGCGCGCAACAGCGAAACCATGCGCCGGCATTTTCTGTTCAGTCCACTGCTGCACATTCCTGCCATTCATCTTGAGCTGTCCAGCCCCACCGTGATCATCATGGATCGCATCCATGGTATTCCGGTGAACGATATCGAGCGCATCAAGGCTGCTGGCATCGACCCGAAAGTGCTGGCCGAGCGTGGCGTGGAAATTTTCTTCGCCCAGGTCTTCCGCTTCAACTTCTTCCATGCGGACATGCACCCGGGCAATATTTTCGTTAATCCTGAACACCCGGAGTCGCCCCAGTACATGGCCGTGGACGCCGCCATCGCCGGGCGCCTGTCCAAAGACGACCTGAACATCCTCGGGCGCATGGTGCTGGCGGTCATGCGCGAAGACTACAGCGCCCTGGTGGATGCGGTGATCCGTGCCGGCTGGAACACCGCCCCCATCGATCGCCCCCGGTTTGAGCGGGCAGTGATCGACATTGTTGAACCGGTTCGCTCCGCGCAACTGGATCAGCTGGAGTTCGCCCCTCTGGTGATGAAGCTGTTTGATATGGCGCGCACCTACCATATCGAAATGCCGGTGCAGTACATCCTGCTGATGAAAACCCTGGTTCACATCGAAGGGCTGGGGCGCAGCATTTACCCGCAGCTGGATATCTGGAACACTGGGCGCCCCTTGCTGGAAGCCTGGATGCTGGCCGAATACGGGCCCAGCGCCACCCTGAAGAAACTGCAGAATCGCCTGCCGGAATGGACCGCCCAGCTTCCGGACATGCCCGACCTGCTCCGCGACGGGCTGGAAAGCCTGCGCGACCTGCCCTACCAGCAGGACCGCCTGGAAGCCCGTTTCGAACAACAACTGGTCCGCCATCGCCACAAGCTGTTTGCCGGCCTCGCCGGGCTCGGTTGCGCTGGCGCCGCCCTGTGGCTGGCTAACCCCTACAGCTGGGCACTGGCCGGAGCCGCGGTACTCCTGGGAAGCTGGAGCTGGCGCCGCTGACAGCGGGCACGGCAAAGAAAAAAGTGCCTATGGCCCCTTTCAGCACCCTGATAAACTGGGCTCCCTGCGGGCCCGGGCAATAAGGAATACACTATGTCAGAGATACTCAGCGAGCTGCACCAGGTACTCGAATCGCGCAAGGGCGCGGACCCGGACAGCTCCTATGTCGCCAGCCTCTACGCCAAGGGCCTGAACAAGATCCTGGAAAAAGTCGGCGAAGAAGCGGTGGAAACCATTCTTGCGGCCCGGGATGCCGAAGTCAGTGGCGACAACCAGGCACTGATCAGCGAAACCGCCGATCTATGGTTCCACTCCCTGGTGATGTTGGCCAAACTGGGCGAACACCCGGACAAGGTTCTGGCAGAATTACAACGACGTTTTGGCCTGTCCGGCCATGATGAAAAAGCCGCACGTAGCGGTAAACACTAACGCGGCCCTTAATTTTTCGGAGAGAAAGCCATGTTTTCCGGCATCAGCATTTGGCAGTTACTGATTCTTCTGGCCATCGTGGTCCTGTTGTTCGGCACCAAGAAACTGCGCAACATGGGCGGTGATCTGGGCGGCGCGGTGAAAGGCTTCAAGAGCGCCATGAAAGATGGCGAAGACGAGCAGGACCAGAAACGTCTGGCCGACGACGAACAGCCTGATAACGAGCAACAAGCCGAGCAAAAAACCGAACAGAACAAGGAAAAGGACAAGGCCTGATTCCTGCCGCCTTTTCGGCGACACAGTCCGGACCAAATCCTGCTAAACCGAGGTTGCGATGTTCGATATCGGCTTTGCCGAACTCACCCTGATCTTCATTATCGGCCTGGTGGTACTGGGGCCGGAGCGACTGCCCACCGTCGCCCGCACCCTCGGCCACTGGATCGGTCGTGCCCGCTCTACCTTCAACCACCTGAAGAACGAGCTGGAACGTGAAGCCGTGACCCAGGACATGCAGGAGCGCATGGAAAAGCAGATGCGCCAGATGGGGCTGGATGAAGACAGCATCCGCGAAGCCAAAGACAGCCTGCTAAGCCCGGAACAAATTGCCCGCTCACGGGCACCGCGCAGCGAACAGCCCCATAGCGACGCTCTGAACGCGGATGACGCCGACACCGCCCAGCGCACCAACGACCAGCCCCAGGACTCCACCCGCAATGACTGATGCCAGCAACGACGCCGGCCAGCCGCTGATTGCTCACCTGCTGGAACTGCGCAATCGCCTGCTCAAGGCCATGGTCGTCATTTTTATCGTCTTCCTGTGTCTGTTCGCGTTTTCCCGCGAGCTCTACACCCTGGTGGCCAAACCGCTGATGGACGCCATGCCTGCCGGCACCAACATGATTGCCACCGGCGTGGCCTCGCCCTTCCTGGCGCCATTCAAGCTGACCCTGTACCTGAGCGTCTTCGCCGCCATGCCGTTTATTCTCCATCAGGCCTGGGCCTTTGTGGCTCCCGGTTTGTACAAGCATGAAAAGAAATTGGCGATACCGCTGCTGGCCAGTAGCGTCCTGCTGTTCTATGGCGGCGCCGCCTTTGCCTATTTCGTGGTATTCCCGCTGATGTTCCAGTTCTTCACCGCCATCGCCCCGGAAGGGGTAGCCGTGACCACGGACATCAGCAGCTACCTGGATTTTGTGCTGGCGCTGTTTCTGGCCTTCGGGCTGGCGTTCGAGCTGCCCATTGCCATCGTGCTACTGGTGAGCACCGGAGCCACCACGGTGGAAAAACTGAGCAAGGCCCGCGCCTATGTGGTGGTGGGCTGTTTCGTGATCGGCATGCTGCTGACACCACCGGACATCATCAGCCAGACCCTGCTGGCGATCCCCATGTGGTTTTTGTTCGAGATGGGCCTGCTCGCCGCCCGGATGGTAAAGAAACAGGCAGAGAATCCGCCCGCCTAGGTGATTGAAGCCGCCCCCTGAACAGGGGGGGGGCGTCAGCCCAATGTCGGAT
>NZ_DS989915.1:1720734-1759267 GCF_000155615.1 Alcanivorax sp. DG881
TCCGACATCCAAAGCTAACTCAACCTACAAAGCCCACTAGAATCGATAGCCACTGTCCGGCGTGGAGATGGGCGCAGGCACAGGTAACGCTGGCGGCTCCTCACCCTCACCGGACGACTCGGGCACCTCTTCCGCTTTTGTCACTTCGGCAGCACAATCATTGTCCTGCATGAAATCCACCAAGCGCTGCTGAACCGCCGGATCCCGGGTACTTTCCGTGTGTCCGCCACGCAGTTTCTGGAAGGTTTTGGGTTGCGCCGCCGCGGCATACAGCCGCTCGCCGTGAGCGTAGGGAATCACCGGGTCATCTTCACTGTGCATCACCAGCAAGGGCGTCGGCGCGATGTCAGCCACTCGTTCCTCCGGGTCCAGCGCACGATCCGGCATGGTGGGCACCACCATCCAGCGCAGCGGCCACAGCAGCCAGCTACGCTTCATCACGTCGCTGGTGATATCCCGGTAGCTGGCAAACGCCGCTTCCAGAATCACGCAATCAGCCGCCCCGGCATTGCCCTCTTCGCCCAATACGCTGGCGGCCATGGAAGCCCCCAGGCTCTGCCCAAACACCACCAGCGGCGCACCGTCCGTGCGCTGGGCATGGCGTAGCCAGTCCAGCCCGAGTTGCACATCATCGAAAACGTCCGGCAGCTTCGGCTTGCCTTCCGACAAGCCGTAGCCTCGGTAATCCAGCAAGAAGACGTTATAGCCCCGCGCCGGCAGCCACTGCACATTCGCCAGATGGGTGCTGATATTCTGGGCATTGCCGTGCAGGAAATAGACCGTGCCACGGGCCGGCGCATCATCGGCCGCCGGTAGCCACCAACCATGGATACGCATGCCGCGCGGATGTATCAGTACAATATCTTCGTACTGCAGCCCCTGGTTTTCCGGGTTCTGCACCCACGGAGACATGGGGTAGAAAAACAGTTTGCTGCACCCTGCCAGCAGCAGGCTCAGCAGCAACGCTGCGCTTAATCGTAATACCATCGCCATTGGAGTTTGAACTCGTCATCGTAACCACCCCGCCGGTTCTCGCGCTCCAGCGAAGCGCGCAAGCCGTGCTGCCGGGTCATTGCCCACTGCACCGCAAACTGGGAGGAGGATCGATATTCATCGTTGGTGAAATAATGCCCCACACTGCCTAACTGCCACTGCCAGTCGCCACGGTGATACAGAATACCCGCGTCCAGACCGGCCCCCGGGGTCAGGAAGGTGCCGAACTCGCTATTATTCTCCATTCGCACGCTGGTTAACAGATACGGCTGCCAGTTCCCCCACAGCCAACTGCCGCCAGCACCGCCCTGTATGTAGCGCACCAGCCGGCGCCGACCCGCCCAGGCACGCTCCAGCCCGCCTTCCACATACCAACTCAGCGGCTTCATAAAGCGGTTTCGCGGTGCCAGCGAACGGATGCTCACCACATCCAGCTCTTCCAGCTTGACCTGCCCGGATTCGGTGCTGCGCAAGGTCAGGTCCAGCCCTTCAATCTGCGCCCCGCGCAGGAAACCGTACTGATTATCGAGCAAATCATGGTAGGTCAACCGGTAGGTCAACTCGCCGAAATCCTGCTCGCCTTCGCGCTGTCCGCCACTGACCCCCAACATCTGGGTGCCATGCCCTTTTTCCGGCGGTTCCGGGTTCCTGGTTTCCGG
Organism: Alcanivorax sp. DG881; assembly: GCF_000155615.1. GTDB lineage: Bacteria > Pseudomonadota > Gammaproteobacteria > Pseudomonadales > Alcanivoracaceae > Alcanivorax. The sequence continues at coordinate 1,722,387 of NZ_DS989915.1, forward strand.
TACTGGTGCTGCGGGCAGGCTGTTCATCAGCGTCAGTAACGCAAAAGAGCGTTTTGCCACTTCCGGGGTTCGCTCTTCCTTGCGATGAGTCAGCCTGATGTAGCGATAAGCCACCGCCGCCATAATCGCCCGGGTTGCTTCCGGTTCAGCCTTAAAGGCAGGCGATTCAGCCAGGCCTGGATCCTCAGCCAGCGCCCTTGCCAGTTTTTGCTGGGCGCCATCCAGCTGTTTACGCAGATTATCCAGCTCCACGGATTTGGACGGCCGGTAATGGCGGCTGCTAATGATGTCGCGCTCATCCAGTGCCCGCACCGTATTTACCGGCACTTCGGCAAACCGCAATTCACTGAGCAATTCGGATCCCGGACGCGCCACTTCTACCAGCTCGAGCAGGCGAAACGAGCAGTTCTCATCAAAAAAGTAGTAATCAAAATTGATGTCTTTCAGTTCCCACAGATGATCAATCAGCCAATCCAGTTCCGATTGTTCCAGATCCAGGGTGTACTCCCACATGTCCCGGTTTTCCATGTGCGAATATTCCTGGATTTTCTGCACATAGGGCACAAGGGCAAAGCGACCCGGGTAGCCCCCCGCCAGACCGCGATACATATAGAAGAAAGAATTATCGGCTTCGGTTGAAACCGCGCCAAAGTTTACCGCCCACGACAACCAGACGGCGCTGTCTTCGCCCTGATCCAGCCTTAGCAAGGTATGTCCGAACATGGACGAAGGGCTGTTCAAATAGGCTGCGGGGAAAACCAGCACCGCGCGTTTGGCATGAATCGCGCCGCGCCATTCGTTGTAGTCATCGCAGTGTGAAAAGGGTGCCTCGTGCTGCCACCCCAGGTGCTCGGACAGAAAACGATAGCGCGCAGGAAAACGGCAACGCGCCGGCGAGTCCGCAGCACGAAGAGCCCGCTCGGTCGCCTCAAGCTCGGCTAACGGATCGGTCTTCCCGGAATCGGCGAGAAAAAAAGTGTCGTCATCCACATAACTCTGATGCTTGTCACGCAGGGTCGCACCGGGATTGATATGCAATAACGCCTGCCAGCGGGACGTTTCCGCCAGTTCGGACAGGGAAGGGGTTGCAGCAAACGCCGGCATAAACCAGCACAGCAGCACACAGAAAAGACCAGTGCGCATCCGGATTCATCCGTCTCAATTACAAGCCGACAAAAGTGTCAGAAAAGAGGGCCCCAAAAACAAAACCCCGCCAAAAGCGGGGCTCTGATGGATCTTTTGTGCTGATTAGGCCAGGTACTTGGACAGCGCCTGATCCTGTTTCATCACGTCAGTGATGCTCGCCATCACTTCAGCAGCAGTCACGTCCTGGTTCGGGAAAATCGCCGCGAAGTTTTCATGCATCAGCGCGTTGAAACGTGCGCGGTCTTCAGTCTGAATACCCATGGAAACAGACAGAGCAGTCAGGGCTTCACCGTCACCGGTAGCCATGTCCTGCGCCACTTCTTCCATTACGCCAGTCATACCCAGCAGGCTTTGCCCGCTGTAGGTCAAGGCGCCGCTGGTATCACAACCGTTGGTCCCTGTGGTCATGCCGAAGGTAGCGTTACCGGTAGTACCGTTAACCAACGTTGCCAGAAGGTGCATCGGCATGCCGGATTGACCTTCAAACAGCATGTTACCCCAACCACAGCCTGGACCACCTGGTGCCACAGCCATGGCAGATGTTGAAGCGCCCAACAGAGCGGCAGCGATAAGTGTCTTTTTCATCCTGAATTCCTCCAAGTTTTTATGAATCTTCCTTGGGGATGCAGCGATCATATTGATCGGCCACAACGACTGTCAGCAAATGCCGGCAATGCTCTCCCCGTCACCTTTTCAGGCAACTGAACTCATCATAAACAAGGAGAACGGCTTTGCAATAAGCTTATTCAGAATAAGTCACATCTCAAGCATAAAGGTAACCGGGCCATCATTGACCAAAGAAACACGCATATCAGCGGCAAAAATTCCGGTCGCGACGGGCACATCGTGGGTCCTCAGCTGCGTCACGCAGTACTCGTACAACCGCCGGCCCAGCACAGGATCAGCCGCATCACTAAAGCTCGGTCGGCGCCCCTTGCGGGTATCAGCAGCGAGCGTAAACTGGGAAATTGCTAACAGCTCTCCGCCCACGTCTCTCACATCCCGATTCATTTTCCCTTGCTCATCCGCAAAAACCCTATAGCCGACGATACGCTCCGCCATCCGCTCTACCAAGGCGTCGTCATCGTGCTTTTCTATGCCGATAAGCAATAACAAGCCACTGTTAATCTCCCCCACGGTTCTACCGCCCACATCAACACGGGCTTCGCCAACCCGCTGCATCAACACTTTCAACGCCTATCTCTCCCCTCAAGTCGAATCACCGCTTTAACCAGCGCCTCTGCAACCGCCGGATCCATGGAAGAATGACCGCCTTGCTCGACCCAGTTGAGCACACTGTTTGGCAACACCTGATGCAACGCCAGCGCCTGCTCCGGCGGGCAGACAAAATCCCGGCTGCCATGCACAATTTCCACCGGCACGACACTGCCGGCGCAAGCCTCCAGCAACGGTTGCGCCACAAAGCCATCAGCAAGGAAATAGTGGGTTTCCTGGCGAGCCATGCATAACTCGTCATCACTGCCCGGCCCCGGTGGCTGGGTCGGCATCAGTGCCAGGGTGGATTCCCAATTACACCAGGCCCGGGCATAACGGCGAGCGTGCTCGCCTTGCAACCCCAGATAGTAACGCTCCAGCAAGCTGCCGCTGCCCGGCGGCGCTTGCTGTTGCAAGGCTTGCCAGGCCTGCGGGAACATTCTGGCCGCTCCCGCTTCGGTATAAAGCCAGTCGCGATCCTGGCGACGACACAGAAAAATACCACGCAGCACCATGCCGATAATATGCTGTGGAAACGCCGCCAGATAAGCCAGCGCCAGAGTGGCGCCCCAGGAGCCGCCAAAGACCATCCAGCGTTCGACGTGTAACGCCTGTCGAATCTGCTCGAGATCTGCCAGCAAATGGCTCAAGGTATTATCATCAATGGACGCCAGCGGCCGGCTTTGACCGGCTCCACGCTGATCAAACAGAATAATCCGAAACCGTTGCGGGTCGAAAAAACGCCGCAATGCCGGAGAGCAACCGCCACCGGGGCCACCATGCAACACCACCACGGGAATGCCCTGCGGATTACCACTCTCTTCCACATATAACTGATGCCCCTGCCCAACCGGGAGGTAGCATTGCCGATACGGCTCGAGAAAAGGAAATAACGCCATGGGTCAGGTTCTGACAGGAAGAAGAATTTCAGCATACCTGTTGTTGATTATGCTGCAAGGGCTGCTGGCAGCTTGTGACAACACGCCCCCGGAGCAGGCCATCAAGGATGCTCTTGCTGAAATCGAAACTGCCATCGAAGACGGCGACACGGGCACAGTCATGGATAGGCTGAGCGATAATGTGGCCATTGAACGGCGCGGCAGAACCCTGCAACGCAAGGACATTCACCGCACCCTGGTGGGCATTTTCTTTCGCTACCCGAACCGCAACCTCACCTTTACACGCATCCAGATTGATCTGGACCCGGTGACACAAAAGCAGGCCCGGGTGCAATTTACCGCTCTGGCCTGGGGAGGGAAAAATGTGCTGCCGGATGATGCCGACAGCTACCAGGTGGACAGCCATTGGATCCAGGACGGCGGCTGGAAGATTGAGAGTCTGATTAATTAATAGCTACGCGTTTCTGGTTAGTCTTTTCAGAAAGCAAAGAGGCCGCGCCCAGCATTGGGCGCGGCCTCTTGCGTTTCAGATCGAAACAATGCGCTTTCGCGCAGTTATTAATTATTAATTACTTCCATCAGTCGTCATCACTTCCAAGCTGGCTTTCCATATCCAGTTCCTTGATCTTGCGTGTCAGGGTGTTGCGCCCCCAGCCCAGCAGCGCCGCTGCGTCACGCTTGCGTCCGCCGGTGTGCTGCAGAGCGACTTCAATCATGGTGCGCTCAAAGCCCGGCACCGCTTGTTCAAGGATACTGCGCTCGCCCTGAGACAGCGCCCGGTCAGCCCAGTTGCGCAGGGATTTGAGCCAGTCACCGCTGACATCCGTGCCTTTCGCGGCACCGGTTTCTTTCAGCTCCGGAGGCAGATCATCCACCAGCACTTCCCGGCCGGATGCCATCACGGTCAGCCAGCGACAGGTATTTTCCAACTGCCGTACATTGCCCGGCCAGGTTTGCGCAGACAGGTATTTCTCCGTGTCCTTGTGCAGGATTTTCGGCTCCACCCCCAGTTCACTGCCGGCACGCTGCAGAAAGTAATTGGCCAGGCGGGGAATATCTTCACGGCGCTCCGCCATGCGCGGAATATGGATACGAATAACGTTAAGGCGATGAAACAAATCCTCGCGAAAATCGCCTTCTTTCACCAGCTTTTCCAGATCCTGGTGAGTAGCGGCAATAATGCGCACGTCCACGTGAATCGGCGTGGTCCCGCCCACGCGATAGAATTCACTTTCCTGAAGCACCCGCAACAAACGGGTCTGGGCTTCCAGTGGCATGTCGCCGATTTCATCGAGAAACAAGGTGCCGCCATTGGCCTGCTCAAAGCGCCCCACACGCTGATTATTGGCGCCGGTGAAGGCCCCCTTTTCATGGCCGAACAGCTCTGATTCAATCAGGTCTTTGGGAATCGCCGCCATATTCAGGGCAACGAAGTTTTTCTCGCGCCGCATGGAATGGCGGTGCAAGGCGCGAGCCACCAGCTCCTTACCGGTACCGGACTGACCATTGATCAACACCGTCACATTGGAGTGACTCAACCGGCCAATGGCACGAAACACCTCCTGCATGGCCGGGGCTTCACCGATAATCTCGGTGGGCGCCTCTTCAACCGGTTCAGGAAAGTCGCCACGGGACTCTTCCCGATGCTTGATGGCCCGGCGCACCAGCGCCACCGCCTCATCCACATCAAACGGTTTGGGCAGGTATTCAAACGCGCCCCCCTGGTAGGAGGCCACGGCGGAATCCAGATCGGAATGCGCCGTCATGATGATCACCGGCAGATCCGGATTCTTGCGCTGCAAAATTTTCAGCATCCGCAGCCCATCCGTGCCGGGCATGCGCACGTCGCTGATCAGCACTTCCGGCTCCTGCCCGCCCTGCTCCAGGGTATTGAGCGCTTCATCCGCATCTTCAAAGCAGGTCACCGCGTAGCCTTCCTGGCCCAGCGCCTTTTCCAACACCCAGCGAATGGAGCGGTCATCATCCACAACCCAAATACTGACACTCATGACCTGCTACTCCTGTTGTTTCCATCGCCAGCGCAATCAGCGGCCGGCTTGTATGGCGTCGCTCTGTTCAAAGCAGCGCAATTAACGCTATGTCGGTTTCTCTGTTTCATCCAGCTGCTCCATGGGCAGCAGGATGCTAAACACGGTTTCGCCCGGCTGGCTCTCGCACTCAATCAACCCCTGATGCTGGCTGATGATGGACTGCGCAATGGAAAGCCCCAGCCCGGTGCCGCTGGCACGGCCACTGACCATGGGATAGAACAGGGTTTCCTGCACATCCTCGGCAATGCCCGGGCCGTTATCGATAATGTCCATGCGCAGCACCAAACGGTGACGCTGGGCGCCAATGGTGAACTGGCGCAACACCCGGGTACGCATGGTGATGCGCGGTGCCGGCGTCTTCGATTCCAGCAACGCCTGGGTGGCGTTGCGGATAAGGTTCAGTAATACCTGAATCAGCTGGTCCCGGTCGGCGATCACATCCGGCAAGCTGATGTCGTAATCGCGCCAGATCGCCACGCCTTTGGGGTATTCCGCCAGCAGCAACTGGCGCACATGCTCCAGGCACTCGTGCACATTCACGGCACGGAACTCGGGCGGCTTGCGCGGGCCGAGCATGCGGTCCGCCACCGACCGCAGCCGGTCGGCTTCATCGATAATGACCTTGGTGTACTCGGTCAGCTCCGGGTCAGGCAGCGCCCGCTCCAGCAACTGGGCCGCACCGCGGATGCCACCCAGCGGATTCTTGATTTCATGGGCCACACCTCGCACCAGTGCCCGGGTAGCCTGGTGCGCATGAATCAGCGCTTCTTCACGACTGATCCGCAGCAAGCGATCCAGCGACTGCATTTCCATCAGCAGACACAAAGGCTGACCCGGCTCGTTAATCGGGCTGACCGAATAATCCACCATGATTTCATGGCCCGGCGCCACCGACAGCCGCGCCTCACGCTGGGTGAAAGGGTGCTCATCATCAATGCACTGCTGAATGGCGAGGCGGGCTTCTTCATCATCGAAAAAGTAATCGGGCAGAGGCTGGCCGACGGCACGGCTGGTACTGGTCGCCAGCAACATTTCCGCCGCCGGGTTCAGGTAGCGCACGCACAAGGCATCGTCCAGCATGATCACTGCGGTACGCAGGTGATCCAGTAGTCGTTTGTGCAACGTAATGTCACCCATCAGAAATTGGCCCATAACAGGGCATAAGCAATTATCAGGCCACCTGTAGATCAGCCCGACAAAGCGGGTATCAGCGGCCTGCAGCACAGGCGTAAAAGCCTGCTATTGATGAGTTTAAAGGGAAGGAGGGGCGAAATGCACCATTAAGGTGCATTGTTAGTTGCTACGGATGCTCCGATTCGGTTTTGCCGGCTGGGCAGCGGTGCCCCGATCTGCACCACCACCTACGCTGGCAGCGCCCCCGGTTGAAGCACTGCCTCCCACATTGGCCGAACCGCCACGGTCCGCTGCACCACCGACTTGCGCAGCACCACCGTTACTCCCGCCACCGGGGAAATTGCGGAAATCACTGACCGTGCTGCGGTGAATGTACACTTCCACCGGCTCGGAGGTGATGCGGGTTTCGCCCTCCTCGCTCACCACTTTCACGATCAGGTTATGCACCCCGCGTTCCGGCGCATCCAGCTGCAGGGCGGGCTGCTCCGCGCCATTATCCAGCAACACCAGGCTATCGCCGGGCTGCAGCCCGGGCTGCAGATTCACGGATACATACACGGCATCGGTCGGGTTACGCAGCGTCGAGCCGCTTTCCGGGGACGTAATGGTCAGCGATGTATACTCCTCCACCGCGGGGTCCGCCGCCTCTTCCTCTGGCGCCGACACCGCCTCCGGCATTTCCACCTTCTTGATTGGCACTGTATTGGTGGTTTTCAGTTTCACTTCCTCGGAGCGGCTGTTCTCCCCGGGTTGATCCGTGAATACCACATTGCCCTTTTCATCGGTGGTCCGGTAAATCTTCGACGCCGGCGCATCAGCGGCGTCTACCCGGCTGGCGCCCTCTTCCTCTTCCGCTGTGGCCGCCAGGCTCAGTCCAGACACCAACCCCAGGGCAACAAACGCAATCAGCGACTTTTTCATTGTTATCTCCATATGACTGTCCTTGATTCTGGCCTGACTCGCCCCTTCAGAAAAGGGGTAAGTGCACAAAATGGCCGCCTTTTCACAGGCAAAAAAAAGCCCCCGACAAGCGGGGGCCCTTTTCTGCTAGGTGCCGAAAGGCATTAGCAAGAGTAGTACATGTCGAACTCAACCGGGTGCGGGGTCATGTTCAAACGCTCAACCTCGGCACGCTTGAGTGCGATGTAGCCATCCAGCATATCCTTGGTGAACACGTCGCCTTCGGTCAGGAAGTCCATGTCTTCTTCCAGACAATCCAGCGCCATGGTCAGGGTGTGAGCCACGGTGGGGATGTCTTTGGCTTCTTCAGCCGGCAGATCGTACAGATCCTTGTCCATGGCATCGCCAGGGTGCATCTTGTTCTTGATGCCGTCCAGACCAGCCATCAGCAGGGATGCGAAACACAGGTACGGGTTCGCAGACGGATCAGGGAAGCGCGCTTCCACACGACGGGCCTTGGCGCTGTTCACAAACGGAATGCGGATGGACGCAGAACGGTTGCGAGCAGAGTAAGCCAGCATTACCGGCGCTTCAAAACCGGGCACCAGACGCTTGTAAGCGTTGGTGGAAGCATTGGTGAATGCGTTCAGGGCGCGGGCGTGCTTGATGATACCGCCGATGAAATACAGCGCTTCGTCAGACAGGCCAGCATAGCCGTCACCGGCAAACAGGTTTTTGCCGTCTTTGCCCAGGGACACGTGCACGTGCATACCGGAGCCGTTATCACCGATCAGCGGCTTGGGCATGAAGGTAGCAGTTTTGCCATAGGCATGTGCCACGTTGTGTACGCAGTACTTGAGGATCTGTACTTCGTCCGCCTTGGCGGTCAGGGTGTTGGCGCCAACGCCGATTTCACACTGGCCCGCGGTGCCCACTTCGTGGTGATGCACTTCGATTTTCAGCCCCATGGACTCCATGGCAGAACACATGGCGCCACGCAGATCGTGCAGGCTGTCTACCGGCGGAACCGGGAAGTAACCACCTTTCACGCCCGGACGGTGACCGATGTTGCCGCCTTCGAAGTCTTCGTGGGACACCCACGCAGCTTCTTCAGAGTGGATGTTGTACATGGAACCCTGCATGTCGGATTTCCACTGCACGGAATCAAATACGAAAAACTCAGGCTCAGGACCGAACAGAGCGGTGTCTGCGATGCCGGTAGACTTCAGGTATTCCTCGGCACGACGGGCAACGGAACGCGGGTCGCGCTCGTAACCTTGCATGGTGGTCGGCTCAAGAATGTCGCAGCGCAGGTTCAGGGTAGCCACGTCGGTGAACGGGTCCATTACGGCGGACTCGTCATCCGGCATCATTACCATGTCGGATTCGTTGATGCCCTTCCAACCAGCGATGGAGGAGCCATCAAACATTTTGCCGTCCTGGAAGAAATCTTCATCGATTTCGCCAACCGGAAGGGTGACGTGCTGCTCCTTGCCAGAGCTATCGGTGAAGCGCAGGTCCACCCATTTCACATCGTTTTCTTTGATCAGTTTGAGGGTCTTAACAGACATTATCGTGCGTCCTCCTAAGGAACAGCGGGTTTGTCTCTGACTCGTCGTGCCACTCTGGGTAAGCGCAACACAAAGAGCCGGTATTCTCGGCCACTGGGCCAGCTTTGCCAATAGGGAGGCAAATACCGTGCCAGCCCTTTTTTAGCGCATTCCCCGCCTAAATCGCAAAAACCAGGGAAGATGATTCATTTTGGTGCACAGCAACGGTGCACTCAATAAGTGCAAAGCACTAAAACAGTGCACCGTTATCTTCGCCCACTCGCAGCACCACAAAAACCTCGTTGCCCTGCTCGCCCATTTCCAGCACCTCGTGGCCGTTAATCCGGCACCAGGCCGGGATATCGCTCAACGCGCCGGGGTCGGTGCAGACCACTTTCAGCGTGTCGCCGGTGGCCAGGGTTCTTACCTTGTTCTGGGTCTTGATCACCGGCATGGGGCACAGCAACCGACGCACATCCAGTTCGTGAAGGGGAGAGGTCATCGTCGAATCAACCCACATTCCAGCTGGGCAGCACGGCATCCGGCTGCGCCGGCGCCACGGTAATCTCCCGCGCGACCCCGTCAGGGCTGCGCACTTCCAGGGTCACAGCCTCTTCAACCCGGCCCTTGGAGTAACGGGCCACAATGGCGGCAGCCTGTTCCAGCTCCGCATCGCTGCCGAACTGGCCATCCACCAGTGCCAGCGGGCCAGGGCAGCTCACCGTGGTGATGCTGGTAAACTGGTAGCGATAGCCTTCCAGAAAGCGGTTCTCACCTTCCTCGCGGCTGATGATCAGCTTGTAATGGGGCTGCGGACGCAAGTGGCGGCCCACTTTCAACAGCATGATGTCGTCCAGCTCGTAGCGACGCTCGTTGCGGGCCTTCCACAGGTCGGCCAGCTTGTTGGAATAGGATTCATCAGTCAGGAAACAGCAACCGCCGGCGGGCTGGGCAAAGTCATCCAGCCCGAACTTGGCAGCCAGCGCCATCTGCGGCTTGCGATTGCGCCCAGAAAAATCGTGCAGCTCATCGCGATTCACCCAGCCTTCTCGCTCGGGCAGGGTAGGCGGCAGGTTCTGGGCACACAGGGGGCGCAGCAGGCGATCATCCGCACCGGACTCCTGGCTGATGATCGGCATGGTTTCCTTGCGCTGGCTCTTCGGGCGCTGGCCAATTACCTCACCGGTAACAATAAAATCGAAGCCCCGGTCACCCGCCAGCTCACGGGCCTTGTTAATCATCAGCGTGGCCTGGTTGACCATGAAGATCTTGCAGTCCAGGCAGGGATTCAGGTTGGCGCCGTAGCCATGCTTGGGGTTAAGCACCACATCCTTGTACTCCTCGGAGATATCAATGATGTGCATCTTGATACCCAGCTGCTCGGCGACCCACAAGGCGTTGTTGCGCTTTTCCTTGTCCTTGTCCTTTTTGCGGATGGCATGGGTATGCCCTTCCACGCAGAAGCCGGTGTAGAAGTTGACGCCTTCCACCTCGATGCCCTGCTCCTGCATGACTTTCACCGCCAGCATGGAGTCCAGTCCACCGGACACCAGAGCAATGGCGCGGCGCTTGATTGGTTGGCTTGCCTCTGTCATCGAAAAACCTGCGTTGCTGTGGGGACAGCTCAAAAATTGGGCGGCGCAGTATAGCAATCGCGGGCCAAGGGCGCATCCTCCCGATGGCCGCCGCACCCACCGGCTGTCACTTCACCGTCATGCCGGTCCGCCACACTCGGCACCCCATGTGATTGAAATTGCTTTGCTTTATGCGCTCAAGACTTCGCTGGCTGCTGATGGCGTCACTGTTTCCCCTGATCGCTGCCGCGCTGGGCTGGTGGTGGCATACGCCCCACGGCCCCTGGCTGGTTCATCAGGAGCCCCTGGCCGGGCAGCGAATCTGCGCGGTGGGCGATGGCGGCTGGGGCAATGCCCCGTCCATGGCCGTGGGTCAGGCGCTGGTGCACCTGGAATGTGACCAGGTGCGCTACCTGGGGGATCTTGTCTATCCGGACGGCATCACCAGTGCCGACGACCCCTTGCTGGAAAGCCGCTTTCTCACCCCCATGAAACCGGCCATGGACGCGGGCATTCCCTTCTATCTGGTGCTGGGCAATCATGACTGGAAAGGCAGCGGCGAGGCCTGGCTGGAGGTGGCGCGGCGCTACCCACAAGTCCACTTTCCCCACTTCTACTATTTTGAACAATGGCCGGACGCTTGCGCCTTCAGCCTGGAAACCACCTGGTTCGAAAAATGGTATTACTTCCGCCGCCAGGGCAGCTGGCTGGAACAGGCCAAGGAAACGGCCCGCCAGCATGGCTGCCGCTTCAGCCTGGGTTTTGCCCACCACCCCATGTTCAGCACCGGCTCCCACGGTGATGCCGGCGAGATGATCAACCTGTCACTCAAGCCAAAGCTGCTCGGCCACCTGGACCTGCTGGTGGGCGGCCATGACCACGTGCTGTCCGATGAGGGGGAATACCAGGGCACCCGTCAGCTGATTTCCGGGGCCGCCAGCATCAACAACGACCTGGGCCCTCCCAGTGAACAGCAACGCTTCACCCGCGCCACCCACGGCCTGGCCACCATTGATCTGCAGGATGATAACGGGACGATGCAAGCGGAGTACCGCTTTTACAGTGTGCTGGGGGATCCACAGGATCCATTGATCACACTACTCTGGCAGGGTACCCAACAGGGGAAAGGGATTCGCTGAAAGCGGCTGACGAAGGCAGCAAGCGACAGGCTTGCCGGCCTTTACTCTTCTTCCGCCGGCACCGGGCCGGCCACCGCAAATTGCTGTTTTGCGAAGGCCACGCGTTCGGCCACCGGACGGGTTTCGTCTTTCAGGGCCTCGAGCTGTTTCTCGATAATCTGACAACGGCGCAGCAAGCCGTCATCCATGGCGATCTGGATATTCAGGCCCGGACGGGCATTCAGCTCCAGCATCATCGGACCATGCTCGTGGTCCATCACCAGATCCACCCCCAGATAGCCCAACCCGGTCAGGTCGTAGCAACGGGCCGCCAGCTCCAGGCATTCCTGCCAGTCCGGCACGGTCAGCCCGGCCACCGGATTGGCGGTATCCGGGTGACGCTCGATTTTCAGGTTGTGCCAGGTGCCATCCAGAGTGACCCCGGACGCCAGATCCAGGCCCACACCGATGGCGCCCTGATGCAGGTTCGCCTTGCCCTGGGATTGCCGGGTGGGCAAGCGCAACATGGCCGCCACCGGGTAACCCTTGAGCACGATGATGCGGATATCCGGCACCCCTTCGAAGCTGATCCGGTTGAACAGTTCGGTGGAACGCACCCGGTATTCAATCAGTGCCTGGTCGCGATGACCGCCGAGGGAATAGATACCGGAAATGATCCCGGAGATATGGTGCTCCAGCTCTTCGGTGGTAATGATGCGCCCGGAAGCGGAGCGGAAATAATCCTCGAAGCGATCGGCAATCACCATGATGCCGTCGCCGCCGGCCCCTTGCGCGGGCTTGATCACGAAATCCCGGTGCTGCTCCACTACCCGGTGCAAGGTGCTGATGCCCTGCTCGGTGGCGATGGTGCCGTACATGTGCGGCACCCGAATTCCCGCATCCAGCGCCATTTGCTTGGTCTGAATCTTGTCGTCCACCAGCGGGTACAGGCTGCGCTTGTTATAACGCAGGATGTAATCGCCATTGCGCTGATTAATGCCCATGACGCCACGGGCGCGCAGGGCCTTGCGGGTTTTCGACCAGAACATCAGCGTTTATCCCCGTCCACCATGGCACGGAACCGCAACAGCTCGGTGAGGCGATAGCCCCGGTAGTGCCCCATCAGCACCATGATTGCGGCCAGGCACAGCAACACGCCCGGGAAGGTGAACACGAAATACACCAGCGGCTGCCACACCATCAGCAGGTGACAGAAGATGGCCGCCACCAGCGTGCCCAGCGCCACTTTCAGCGACTGGGTGCCGCCGCGCTCTTCCCAGACGATGGAGGTCCGCTCGATCACCATGGTCAGAATCACCATGGGGAACAGCGCCACCGACAGGCCCGAGCCCATGCCCAGCTTGTAGCCCAGCAGGCTGATCAAGGCCATGGCGATCACCACAAACGTCAACACCACGGAAAGCCGGGGCAATAACTGTAATTTCAGATGTTCTAGATAGGAGCGCACCGACAACCCGATGGCAGTGATGGAGGTAAACAGCAATACCCCCCAGACCACCTGCGTCTCACGGAATGCCAGGGCGATCAGCACCGGGGTAAAGGTCCCCAGGGTTTCCATGCCGATCAGCGAACGAATAAACAGCACCAACATGACGCCCACCGGGATCATCACCAGGATGCGGTACAGCTGCTGGGCAGGTAAGGGCAATTCGTAAAGGGAGAAATCGATAAAACTGCTTACGTCTTTCAAACGCAGGGACTGGGCCAGCTGCAACGCGCTCATTTCGTTCTCATGCACGCTGAAGCTCACGTCCGCAGACTTGCCGCCCTCGATATTCAGCAGCGGCCCGGGGCCGCTCCACCAGACCAGGCGATCCTCCGGCAGGCCCTGCTGGCCATTGAGCGGATTGAAGTACAGCCATTTTTTGCCGTTAAAGCTGCGCAGCCACAGCTCCGGCTGCTGCTCCTGGGTTTCCGCCAGGCGCAACGTATGCACTGGCTCGGCCGGGATATGCGCCACCGCCAGCAGCAAGTCGATCACGCTGGCCCGATTTTCCGGACTCACATCGCTGCCCAGCAGCAGCTGGACATTATCGTTTTCCAGCTCGTTGACCCGCTTGATGGTCTCGCTGATAAAGGTTTCCACATCCGCCGAGTGCTGGCGAATCGGCTCCAGCAGCGCGTCGGCTGCCAGCTTGTCCGGGCCATCCAGTGTCGGGGCCGGGCGGAATTGGGGACCGGGATCATTTTCCGGGGCATCCGCATAACGCGGCGTGAGCATGAGGCGGTAATAGAGGTACTGGTTGCCTTCGGCGCGACGGGACGACCAGGTCACCTGCCGGTTGCCTTTCTCCACATTCACGTTCACGCCGTAATTGTTGGAGATAAAACTTTCATTGAGGGTGGTATAGCCCACTCCCAGCGGCGGCACGAACATGCGCACCTTGACGGGCTTGTTGGCCTTGGCCGAAAAAGACACCTGGGCATCAACGACCCACACCGGGTCCTTCTCGTCCTGGCTGAGCGGCACATTTTGTACCAACAGCTGGTAAGCGATACTGCCGCCCCCCAACAAAAGCAGGAAAACGGCAAGCAGCCGCGCTTGCAACTTCACAGAACCCATTATAGCGCCTCGGCAGCCTCCATCGTCTCGTCGTCGCTCTCGACAACCTTGTCTTCACTATTGGCCTGACAACCGGGTTCGCCCACCGCCATCGATAGCGACGGATCCACCAATGCGCCCAGGCCTTGCAGCGCTTCGGAACCCATCAGCAACGGATAACGAAACTCGCTGCGGTCTGTCAGGTTAACTTCAATCTGCTCCTGGCGGTTGCCCATACAAACCGTCAGGGTTACCACCGGACGACGGCTGTAGTCCCGCTCACCCGGCGACACACTTTCTGCCCGTCGCTTGATGCGCACATGCCCTGACAGTGGCAGCTCCACATCATCCCATTGTTCCGCATTAATACCCCAATCTTCCCGGTCATCGCGGTCGATGGACAGGTCGAACTCGACCATTTCCACGCCATCCTGCTCAAAAGTACGGATGTAACGGGCGCTCAGGGAGGCAGAATCCGCCCCCGTATCCAGCTTGGCAGGTACCGTAATGCCCAACTCCTTGATGTGCACTTTCTCGTGCAAGCCATAAATCATCTTGCCGGATGAGTCGTCAGCCACCACCACCAAGGGCGCCAGCACCAACAGCAAAGCAAGGAATGTGCGCATTATAACAACCTGATTGTAAAAGCATTACAGCCTGATCTCGGGATTTCCGACCCAGCCTCTGACCGGTCCCCCGGAAAATGGTTGCGCCATTCTAGGCGATCATCGGGCCTCTCGCAGGCTCAACCGTGAAATTTTGAACTTGTTCACAATTGCCAATCTTACGATAAAGGCTGACCGGCGGGCTATCACCCACACGCTACGCTGCTATAATGCGCGCCCCTGCGAAACCGCTGGCACGGTTTCGCCCACCATATTTGGAGCATCACTAGTGATTGAACGTCTGCGCAATATCGCCATCATCGCCCACGTTGACCACGGCAAGACCACCCTGGTGGACAAGCTGCTGCAACAGTCTGGCACCCTGGGAGATCGCGCCGGCGACATCGAACGGGTCATGGACTCCAACGATCTGGAGAAAGAGCGGGGCATTACCATTCTGTCCAAGAACACCGCCATCCAGTGGAATGACTATCGCATCAACATCGTGGACACCCCCGGCCACGCCGACTTCGGCGGTGAGGTAGAGCGGGTCATGTCCATGGTGGATTCCGTGCTGCTGCTTGTAGACGCAGTGGACGGCCCCATGCCGCAAACCCGCTTCGTGACCCAGAAAGCGTTCGCCGCCGGCCTTCGCCCAATTGTCGTGATCAACAAGATCGACCGTCCTGGCGCTCGCCCGGACTGGGTAATGGATCAGGTCTTCGACCTGTTCGACAACCTGGGCGCCACCGACGAGCAACTGGACTTCCCGGTCATCTATGCCTCTGCCCTGAACGGCATTGCCGGCCTGGACGCGGATGATCTGGCCGACGACATGACCCCGCTGCTGCAGGCCATCGTCGACAAAGTGGATTACCCGAACGTGGATGCTGACGGCCCTTTCCAGATGCAGATTTCCTCTCTGGACTACAACAGCTACCTGGGCATCGTCGGTATTGGCCGGGTCAAGCGCGGCAACATCAAGGCCAACAGCCCGGTGAAAGTGATCGGCGCCGACGGCAATGTCCGTAACGGCAAGATCCTCACCATCATGGGCTACCACGGCCTGGAGCGTGTCGATGCCACCACCGCGTCCGCTGGCGAAATCGTCTGCATCACCGGCCTGGATCCGCTGAACATTTCCGACACCCTGTGTGATCCGCTGAATGTGGAAGCGCTGACCCCGCTGAGCGTGGACGAACCCACCGTCAGCATGTTCTTCCACGTGAACACCTCACCGTTTGCCGGCCAGGACGGCAAGTTCGTTACCAGCCGCCAGATCCGTGAGCGCCTGGAAGCCGAACTCAAGCACAACGTGGCCCTGCGCGTGGAAGAAACCGGCAGCGCCGACCAGTTCCGCGTCTCCGGCCGTGGCGAGCTGCACCTGTCGGTACTGATCGAGAACATGCGTCGTGAAGGCTTCGAGCTGGCCGTAGGCCGCCCGCAGGTAATCATCCGTGAAGAAGACGGCGTGAAGCAGGAACCCTACGAAACCGTTGTGGCCGACGTGGAAGAACAGCATCAGGGCGCCATCATGGAGCATCTGGGTCTGCGTAAGGCCGAGATGACCAACATGGAACCGGACGGTAAAGGCCGGGTTCGCCTGGAATTTCTGGTACCCAGCCGTGGCCTGATCGGCTTCCGCAGCCAGTTCCTGACCCTGACTTCCGGCACCGGCATCCTCAACAGCACCTTCAGCCACTACGGCGAGCACAAGGCCGGCGACATGGCCAAGCGCATCAACGGTGTGCTGGTATCCATGGTGAAAGGCAAGGTGCTGGGCTTCGCCCTGTTCAACCTGCAGGAACGTGGCCGCATGCTGATCGACCCGAACGTAGATGTGTACGAAGGCCAAATCATCGGCATCCACAGCCGTGGCAACGACCTGGTGGTCAACCCCACCAAGGGCAAGCAGCTGACCAACATGCGCGCCTCCGGCACCGATGAGAACATCGTTCTCACCCCGCCGATCCGTTTCAGCCTGGAACAGGCGCTGGACTTCATCGAAGACGACGAGCTGGTGGAAGTGACCCCCAACTCCCTGCGTATTCGCAAGAAGCTGCTCACCGAAACCGAGCGCAAGCGCGCCGGGCGGTAATTAAGAGACGCAACACGCTGCACGCATCAAGCGCCACGCCTAAAAACGTGGCGTTTTTTGTGTCCGGTGGGTGCACCGCCAACGCGACTTTAACGCAATAGCATCAACACCAGCACCGCACCGATCACCAGCCCCACTATCAAACCCGCCATAAATCCCTGCCCGGCCAGCGGCGCTGCACCGGTAGTGGGCGCCCCCTCTCCCCGATCTGCCGGCTGGCTGGCCTCGAACTCAGCAATCACTTCCCGGGCCCGTGTTTCATCGTTGGCGGCCACCCATACTGTCGCCAGGCCCGCCGCCGGCAGCTCACCCATGCCGCCCTGCAACATATCGCCATGCACCTGGGCCATGATGCCCACCTGGTCCAGCAGGTTGGCCAGCATATGGGCTTCAATCATGTGTCGTGCCTGAAACACACACTTCACCAGCCCTCTCCTCTCGTTACGGGTTCACCGGGGTTTTCTCCACCACTTCCAGCAGTGTATAGCGCAAACTGCTGCCATCCGCCGGTGGCGATTCCACGTTTTCGACCTTCACACGCAGGGTGTACTGAAACCCCTCTTCGTAAGTAAAGCCCTCTACGTGGTTATAGAATAACTCCCAATTGGCATCGGCCTCATGCTTGACCCGCAAACACTCCATCACGCCGACACCAATGCATGCCGAGCCATAGGGCGCCACATACAGGAGCTGTCCCGGCTTGTCCTGCGGCGAAGGCTCATTGCAACCGGCCAGTAAAAACAACAACACCAAGGTCCCGCGTTTCCACATCATCATCCATGTCCTGTTATTCTTGTCGTAGCGCTTATCGTAGTTCTGATCAGTACCACGCCCACCCCGCCAAGGCAAAACCCGACATGCTGCATATCGCCCTGTTCGAGCCGGAAATCCCTCCCAACACCGGCAACATTATCCGCCTGGCCGCCAACACCGGCGCCCAGTTGCATCTGATTGAGCCATTGGGCTTTTCCCTGGAAGAAAAGAAACTGCGCCGTGCCGGCCTCGACTACAGCGAGTTCGCCGCATTACAGGTGCATCGGGATTTTGCCGCATTTCAGGAAAGTATCGCTGGCCAGCGGCTGTTCGCCATGACCACCAAGGGTAGCCGCCCCCATAGCGAAGCCTGTTTTCAGGACGGAGATGTTCTGTTATTCGGGCCGGAAACCCGCGGCCTGCCGGACCCCATTCTGAAAAGTCTGCCGCCAACACAGAGATTGCGCCTGCCCATGGTGGCGGATAGCCGCAGCCTTAATCTCAGCAATGCCGTTGCCGTAACGCTCTACGAGGCATGGCGGCAACTGGGATACGAAGGGGCAGTGGATAGTTAATAATGAATAATTAATAACGTCACGGGATAGATTTTTTCCGTATTGAACGCAAAGAAGCCGCGCCCATACTCTGGGCGCGGCTCTTGCATTCCGGCATAACAAACGCTGCTCTCGCAGCTTTTAATTATCCGTTATCAACCATTAATTGCAGTTTACTGAACGGTCTCGCCCGCCGCCGCAGCATTTTCCTGTTGCTGCTGACGCTGCTGCTGATACAGCGCATCGAAGTTGATCGGCTGCAGCACCATCTGCGGGAATGACCCCTTGGCCACCAGGTCCGACACCACTTCACGGACATACGGGAACAGCAGATTCGGGCAATACGCGCCGAGCAATTGCGCCCGCTCTTCGCCTTCGATGCCTTTCACGGTAAAGATACCGGCCTGCTTCACTTCCACCAGATAGAACGTCTTTTCTTCGGCTTCGTCCTTGGCGGTCACCGTCACGGTGATTTCCACTTCGAACTCATCGCCTTCACCAACACGGCGGGCGCTGTTGTTCAGCTGCACGTTCACCTTGGGTTTCCATTCCTGCAGGAACACTTCCGGTGCACCCGGGCACTCGAAGGACGTGTCTTTCAGGTAAATACGCTGCAGTTGGAAAACCTGTTGCTGTTCATCAGCCATGTTCTTCTCCTGTTACTGGCCTGCTCCGAGCAGAGCATCGAGCTCCCCCGCCCGCTCCAGAGCAAAAAGTTCATCACAGCCACCGATGGCGTGATCATTAATGAAAATCTGCGGCACCGTGCGGGCACCGCCGCGCTGCATCATGACTGCACGCTGCTGGGGCTCGCGATCCACATCGGTATCCTCGAACGCCACATTCTTGCTGTTCAGCAGCTGCTTGGCACGCACGCAAAACGGGCACCAGGCAGTGGTATACAGTTCGACTTTGGCCATCTCTGCCTCCTGCTTACTCTTTGACCACCGGCAGGCTGGCTGATCGCCAGGCGTTCAGGCCACCCTGAATGCGATACAGATCAGAAAAGCCCTTGGTGCGCAGTTGCCGTCCCAGATGTGAGGCCTTTGCCCCCATATCACAAGTCAGGATGAGGGGTTTGTCCTTGTATTTTTCCAGCTCTGCAATACGATCAAGCGCCTGCCCGGCGGGAATATTGATGCTACCGGCAATATGCCCGGTGCGGAACTCATCGCTGTCGCGCAGATCCACGATCACCGCATCCTTCTGGTTCACCATGTTGGTGGCCAACTGCGGCGTTAGCGACTGGCCGCCGCGGCGGGACTCAAGCACAAAAAACAGTGCCCACAACAGGAAAAAGGCGGACACCAGAATATAATGGTTGCTGGCGAATTCAATCAGATTGCCCATGGAAACCCCGGATCATTAGCGTTGGCTCTAATCGGCGCCAATGGTGCGGCGCCACTGTTTCCCCCGGGAAAGAAAGCCGAAGGAAAATCGGCGCCAAGTATACACATCCCCGGGCCGTTAAGGTAAAACCTCGCCATGACCCGACGATTACTGCTGCTTCTACTGCTCCCGGCCCTGCTCCCTGTTAGCGGGGTGGCGGACACCGCGCCCAGCAAGGCCCAGCTGGAGAAGCTCAAATCCCGCATCAGCGAATTGAGCGAGGCCCAGAGCCGCGAATTGCGCGAACGTGATTCCGTGCAGGCCAGCCTGCGCGAGGCGGAACTGCGCATCAGCCGACTGACCCGGGAACAACGGAACCTGGAAAAAAAGGCAAGCACCGCCCGGCAGCGCCTCGACAGCCTGGAGGCAGAACAGGCAGTGCTGGCCGCAGAAAAGCGCACCCAGCTGGACTGGCTGGGCAAAACCGTGCGCGCCAGTTATCAGGCCGGCCGCCAGGAACGCATCAAACTGCTGCTCAACCAGGAACAGCCCGACCAGATCGCCCGCCTGCTGCGCTACCAGGAATATTATCAGCGCGCCCGCAGCAACCGCCTCAAGGCCGTCAACGGTGAGCTTGATGAACTCAAGGCGATTGCCCTGCGGGTAGAGAAGGCCCGCCAGGTGCTGCTGGAAAAACGCACCGACGTGCAACGCCATGCGGACAAACTGCAAGACGCCCAGAAAGAGCGCCAGGCCACACTGGCATCACTGAACCGCTCACTGGATGATCGTGGCAGCAATCTTAACCAGCTCAAGGCAGATCAGCAGCGCCTGCAAACGCTGCTGGCAGACATGCAGCGCAGCCTCAATGACATTCCTGCCGACCTGGGCGGCAAGCCCTTCGGCAATCTGGCCGGCAAACTCCCCTGGCCCGTGGAGGCACGCATTTCCACCGGCTATAACAGCCGCCGGGAAGGGGCGCTACGTTGGCAAGGCGTCATTTTCAATGCTGCCCCGGGCACCCCGGTCCGGGCGATCCATGCCGGCCGCGTGGTGTTTGCTGACTGGCTGCGCGGCTACGGCCTGCTGACCATTGTTGATCACGGCAACGGCTACCTGACTCTTTACGGCTACAACCAGAGCCTGTTACGCGAGGTCGGCGAATGGGTGTCCGCCGGCGACAGCCTGGCCCTGGCCGGCAATTCCGGCGGCAACCGGACCAACGGTCTCTACTTCGAGATACGCCACCGGGGCAAGGCTGTGAACCCCACACGCTGGTGCAATCAGCGTGTTACACTGCCGCCATTGGCGCAAAATTGATGATGAACTTTGAAACGCGCACACCTTTTTTCTGTGCCCGCCGGGGATCCTGAATGCCAACAACCATCCTGCCCACGCTCCGTTCTGTCGCGCTCACCGGCCTGCTTGCCCTGAGCCCGCTCACCGCACTTCACGCCCAGGACCCTGCCCTTGATGAGCAGGCCCGCCAGCAAGGCGTCCCGGTGGACGAGCTGCGCGCCTTTGCCGAGGTCATGGAACGCATCCGTGCGGCCTACATTGAAGACGTGGATGACCGTGAACTGCTGGAAGCCGCCATCCGCGGCATGCTCCACGATCTGGACCCGCACTCCAACTACCTGACCCCGGACCAGTTCGACGACCTGCAGGTGACCACCACCGGCGAATTCGGCGGCCTGGGCATCGAAGTCACCATGGAAGACGGCTTTGTCAAAGTGGTCACCCCGGTGGATGACTCGCCCGCCAGCAACGCCGGCATTCTCGCGGGCGACCTGATCCTCAAAATCGACGATACCTTTGTAAAAGGGCTGACCCTGGGCGAAGCCGTAGAGCTGATGCGCGGGGAAATCGGCACCAAAATCGATTTGATGGTCCTTAGCGAAGGCGACGAAAAACCCCGCCAGGTAAGCCTCGAACGCGACCGCATCCAGACCCACAGCGTGAAATCAAAAATGCTGGAACCGGGCCTGGGCTACCTGCGCATTTCCCAGTTCCAGAACAACACTGGTGACGACGCCCGCAAAGCGCTGGACAAGCTCAACAAGGACAGTGCTCTTAACGGCCTGATTCTTGATCTGCGCAATAACCCCGGCGGCGTACTCAACGGCGCCGTGGAAGTCACCGACCTGTTCCTGGATGCCGGCCTGGTGGTGTACACCCAGGGCCGCGACAAGGCGAGCCGAAACGACTTTGATGCCAGCGCCGGCGATGCCCTGAACGGCAAACCGCTGGTGGTGCTGGTCAACGGCGGCAGCGCCTCCGCCTCGGAAATCGTGGCTGGCGCCCTGCAGGACCAGGAACGCGCCATCGTGGTGGGCAACCGCACCTTCGGCAAAGGCTCCGTACAAACGGTATTGCCGTTGAGCAAGGACCGCGCCCTGAAACTCACCACCGCCCGTTATTACACCCCAAAGGGTCGCTCCATTCAGGCAGAAGGGATTGAACCCGACATTGCCGTGGATGTGGTCACCAAGATCGAAGTACGCGAAGACATGCACCTGCGTGAAGCAGACTTGCCTCGCCACCTGGACAATGAAAACGGCGACAGCGAGAAAGAGAAGAAACGCAGCTCTCTGGCCGAGGACGATTACCCGCTGGCGCAGGCGCTCTCCATTCTCAAAGGCGTCGTCCTCACTCAACGCCCCGCCCACGCCTCACAGCCCGACCAGCCTTGATGACAGGCCGGTTACTGGCCCTGGGGTGGCTGCTCCTGGGGCTGCTGTTGAGCGCCAGCGCGCTGGCCGCACCACGCATTGCCATCATCATTGATGACCTGGGCTACAGCCGGCAACACGGCCAGGCCATTGTGGACCTGCCCGCGCCGGTCACCTGCGCGGTGATCCCCTTTTCCCCCCATGCCCGCCGACTGGCGGAGCGGGCCAGCCTGGCCGGCAAGGAAGTGCTGGTGCACATGCCCATGGCCGCGCAACGTCATCAGACCCTTGATCAGGGCGGCCTGCGGGACGGGATGGATGAGCCTCAACTGCTGGATGCGGTGCGCCAGGCCCTGAGCCAGATTCCCCAGGCCCGCGGCCTGAACAACCATATGGGCAGCGCGCTTACCGAACAGCAACAGCCCATGGGCTGGCTGATGACAGAGTTGAAGGCGCACCAGCTATTCTTTGTGGACAGCCGTACCAGCAGTCATTCCGTGGCACAGCAGATGGCCCGGCAGGTGGGGCTTTCCCACGCCGGGCGCGATGTCTTTCTGGATAATGAACGCAATCTGGTCAGCATCAATGAGCAGTTCAACCGGCTGATCCGGCTGGCCCGGCAGCGCGGCCAGGCGATTGCCATCGGCCACCCGTACCCGGAAACCGTGCACTACCTACAGCAGGTACTGCCCTTGATGCAAGACGCCGGCATTGAGGTGGTGCCGGTGTCCACGCTATTGAGCACCCCGGCAGTGACCACAGCCACCACCGGGAGCGAAGCTCACGCCGGGTCCTGATCCCGGTTTTTGCCGATACCGGTAAGTTTGGCGTAACCGATCATCAGGAAACCGAAAGCAAACATCAGCACACCGTAAACCGCAGACGGCACAGACATGGCCTCGGAATGCAGCAGGGTCAAGGTCACCATCAACCCCAGCGTACCGTTCTTGATACCCAGCTCGATGGCCACAGTGAATGCCTGATCCCGGCTCAAGCCGATCACCCGGCCACCCACCATGCCCAGAACAATACCGGCCAGATTGAGAATAATGGCGGACACCCCAGCCTGCTTGAACAGCTCCAGCGCCTCTTCACCCAGCTCCACCAGCAGCAGCGCAATCACCGCCACCATCACCGCCAGCCCCAGCAGGCCCACGGCCTTTTCGCCCTTTTCCGCCCAGTGCTGGCGGAAGTGACGAATAGCCATGCCGATGGCCACCGGCAACAGGATAATCACGAACAGGGTAATGATGGTGCGCATCACGGGCAGTTCCAGCGCTTTGGCGGTGTCCTGAAAGCGCTCCAGGGCCCAACCGGTAAACGCAGGCAGCGTGACAATGGTGATCAGGCTGGCGAGCACGGTCAGCACAATGGACAGGGCCACATCACCGCGCCCCAGATAGACAAACAGATTGGAGGTGGTACCGCCCGGGCAGGCGGCAATCACGATAAGCCCCACCGCCAACGCCGGCGACAGGTCCAGCGCCAGTGCCACGCCCAGGGCGATGAGCGGGAGCAGGAGTATCTGGCAAACCAGGCCATAGAAGGTGCCACGCGGGGCAACAACAACTTCGCGGAAATCTTTGGGGGTCAGGGTCATACCCATTCCCACCATGATCAAAAACAACGATAACGGCAGCCCGATATCAATCAACGCACCTGAACCCATTACAACTCTCCCGTGATTTTTTATGGTCTTGCAACGGGGGCAGCGCCCCCAAAACCTCGAGAGTAAAACAGGGTTCCATTTATAGCCAGTACGTAACGGCTAAAGTTGTGACAGGAGGTTAATCCAACCGAAAGAAGGCCGGGAGATGATCAGCCCAGGCGCATTTCCACGCCGGCCGACTGCATGAATTCCTTGGCCTGCTGCACCGAATATTCGCCAAAGTGGAAAATCGACGCCGCCAGCACCGCATCGGCGCCGCCCTGCTGCACACCGTCCACCAGATGCTGCAGGTTGCCGACCCCGCCCGAGGCGATCACCGGCACCGGCACCGCATCGGAGATGGCACGGGTCAGCGCGATGTCAAAACCGTTCTTGGTGCCATCACGATCCATGCTGGTCAGCAGGATTTCACCGGCACCGTAGTCGGTCATTTTGCGCGCCCACTCCACCGCATCCAGGCCCGTGGGTTTGCGGCCACCGTGGGTGAAGATTTCCCAGCGATTGGTGTCGCTTTCCGCGCTGACTTTTTTCGCGTCGATGGCCACCACAATACACTGGGAACCAAACCGCTCCGCCGCTTCACGGACAAACTCCGGGTTATGTACCGCCGCCGAGTTGATCGCCACCTTGTCCGCACCGGCATTCAGCAGGTTACGAATATCTTCCAGCGCACGCACGCCGCCACCCACGGTAAGCGGAATAAACACCTGGCTGGCGATCTGCTCCACTGTGTGCAGCGTGGTATCGCGCTCCTGATGGCTGGCGGTGATATCCAGAAAGGTAATTTCATCTGCACCGGCATCGTTATAGCGCTTGGCAATTTCCACCGGGTCACCGGCATCGCGGATATCCACGAACTGCACGCCTTTGACCACGCGGCCGGCATCCACATCCAGACACGGAATAATGCGTTTGGCTAAACCCATAATACGTCCCCGGCGCTCAGGCGCCGCTCAACTCATCGGACAGCGCCTGGCCTTCGGCAAAGTCCAGGGTGTTTTCGTAGATGGCACGGCCGGTAATGGCACCACTGATGCCCTGGTCAGCCACCGCACACAGGTTGCGCACGTCATCCAGATTGGTAATGCCGCCGGAGGCGATCACCGGAATCGACATGGACTGGGCCAGTCTCACGGTGGCATCCACATTCACGCCCTGCAGCATGCCATCGCGGCTGATATCGGTGTAAACAATGGCGGACACGCCGTCGTTCTCGAACTGTTTCGCCAGATCGATCACATCCACATCGGTCACGTTCGCCCAGCCATCGGTGGCCACTTTGCCGTCTTTGGCGTCCAGGCCCACGATGATGTGGCCGGGGAACTGCTCACACATGGCTTTGACGAATGCCGGCTCATTCACCGCCTTGGTGCCAATGATCACCCACTGCACCCCCGCATCCAGGTAGGCCTGAATAATTTCCGGGCTACGGATACCGCCACCAATCTGGATCGGCAGGTCCGGGTGGGCCTTGGCAATCGCCTTGACGATTTCGCCATTCACCGGCTCACCGGCAAAGGCCCCGTTCAGGTCGACCAGGTGCAAGCGGCGAGCGCCACGTTCCACCCAATGGCTGGCAACGGCAACCGGGTCGTCGGAGAACACGGTGTCGTCTTCCATACGGCCCTGCTTGAGGCGTACACATTTACCGTCTTTCAGGTCGATGGCGGGAATCAGTAACATCAGAATCTCTTTATCAAATTCATGGAAACCCGCCTTCCCCGGCCGGGAGAAGGCGGGCCGTGCAAGCCTGTTGCGTGCCGCGTGTAGCGTTTGTTTATGGCTGCCAGCGCAGGAAATTTTCCAGCAGCGTCAGACCGGCGTCAGCACTTTTCTCCGGGTGGAACTGCACGGCAAACACATTGCCCTGGACTGCGGCAGCGGCAAAGCTCAGGCCGTAGTCGCAACGCCCGGCTACCGCTTCGTCGGGCAAGCCGGTGACACAGTAACTGTGCACGAAGTAAAAGCGGGCATGGTTATCGATCCCCGCCCACATGGGGTGCGCCATGCCCTGCTGCACCTGGTTCCAGCCCATGTGCGGCACTTTCAGGCGGGCGCCCGTATCGCTGAACTGCTCACCGAAAAAGGTGACCTGCCCATCGAAAATGCCCAGGCAATCCACGCCGTTATTTTCTTCACTGCGGGCCATCATCGCCTGCATGCCGACGCAGATCCCCAGCAATGGCTTGCCGGCTTTCGCCACATCCCGGATCGCCTGATCCAGGCCGGTGTCTTTCAGAACGGCGATGCAGTCACGAATGGCGCCCACACCAGGAAAAACCACCCGGTCCGCCGCCCGGACCTGATCCGGGTCGCCGGTGATGATGATGGTCTGGCCATTGGCGACCTTTTCCAGCGCCTTGCCTGCGGAGTGCAGGTTACCCATGCCGTAATCAATAACGGCAACGACTTCACTCATATTCGGGAGCCTGTGCTGTACGGTTACTCGCTTTCGCTGAGGGTACCTTTGGTGGACGGGGTAATGCCGTCCATACGCGGGTCCGGCTCCACCGCCATACGCAGCGCGCGGCCAAAGGCCTTGAACACGGTCTCAGCCTGATGGTGGGCGTTCTTGCCGCGCAGGTTATCGATATGCAGGGTAATCATGGCGTGATTCACGAAGCCCTGGAAAAACTCGTAGAACAGGTCCACGTCGAAGCCACCGATGCTGCCCCGGGTGAAGTCCACAAACATTTCCAGGCCCGGACGGCCGGACAGGTCCAGCACCACCCGTGACAGGGCTTCGTCCAGAGGCACGTAGGCGTGACCGTAACGGCGCACCCCTTTCTTGTCACCGATGGCCTTGGCGAAGGCCTGGCCCAGCGTGATGCCGATATCTTCCACCGTGTGGTGGGCATCGATGTGCAGGTCACCCTTGGCCTTGATGTCCAGATCGACCAAACCATGACGTGCCACCTGATCCAGCATGTGCTCAAGGAACGGCAACCCGGTATCCAGTTTGCACTGACCGGTGCCATCCAGATTGATGGTGGCTTGAATCTGGGTTTCCAGGGTGTTGCGCTCTACGGTAGCGCTTCGCTTGCTCATCTATACCTCCCAGGCATTGGACCGGCTATTATACGCACCCCAACAGAAGCTAACCAGCGGAGAGCGTCGATGCCCATCAGCGTAGAAGCCCATGCCCTTACGGAAACCCAGTGCGAAGCCTTTGCCAAGGTGCTGCGTGATGCCCCGCAATACCGCCAGAAGCTGGCCGATGCGGTGGCTGGCGGGCAAGGGCGGCTGTTCGCTGCCCACTTCAATGGGCAGCGCGTGGCTATCGCCCTGATAGAAGAAAACCAGCCGCAGCTGGCCTGGATGGTCGTGCATCCCGCCACTCAGGGGCGCGGCGTGGGCAAGGATTTTCTGCGCCTGATCGGTCAGCAGCTGGGAGAAACGCTCACCCTGCCCAAACACTGCCAGCAGCAGCCCGGCCTATAACTGAGCCAGCGGCAACCGGATATGCAGCGCAAACCCCCGCCCGGGTCCGGCGCTTTCCGCCCACAGAGAACCGCCCACCTGCTCAACCATCACCCGCGCCATGGCCAGGGACAGGCCAAAACCTTCTTCATGGTGACGTGATCCCATCACGAAGAATGGTTCGAGGATATGCTCCAGCTGCTCCGCGGTAGCCCCCCTGCCTTCATCACGAATACAGAGTTCGGCATGGCCCGCCGGCACATCCACGGTGCTGCTGACTTCCACGCTATCGCCTTCGGCACTGAAGCGCAGCGCATTATCCAGCGCCATGGTCAGCACTTCACGCAACTCCCCTTCACAGGCTCGCACCTGCAAATTCGGTGAAATCCGGTTACGCACCGCCACACCGCAAGTCTCTATCCGCGCCGCCTGGTCACGCAAAATGGCGTCGAACATCCACATGGGCTGACAGCTGGCCTGCAACGGCGGCTGGTGGCGGTCGGAGAGATCAAAATACCGCAGTGAGGTGCTGACGATCCCCGTGAGGCGCCGCTGCCCCTTGCGCACCATTGCCCACACATCCACCTCTTTCTCACCCGGCCCCTGCCCGGATTGCCCCAGTGAATCGGCCGCGCCAATCCAGTTGATCGGCGTATTCAGCTCATGGCTGATGTACTGCAGGAACATGGATTTGTCCTGGTTCATCTGTTCGATATCCGCCAGGTGTCGCTCCAGGTTCTGCTGCGCCTCCACCGACAACTGCTTGCGCTCACTTTCCAGAAACCGGATCCGGTCGCCCAGCGCCAGTGACAACATCACCACCACCCACAGGGCACCGAAATGCGGCAGGTAAGGAACAATCACGCTATAGGGAATCAAGCCCAGGTTACCCAGGGCATACAGGAACACTGTCAGCAGAAATACGGACCAGGCCAGCACATACAACCGTGCCACCCGGAAGCCCTGGCGCCACACCACCCAACCCAGCCAGCTGAACAGCACCACCGTCATCATCACCACCACCGTGGACAGGTGATAGGAATACGGCGGCGGAATCACCCACTGCAACAGGAACGCCAGCCCGATCAGGATCAGGTAATGCTTGAGCAATCGGTCATAGCGCGGAAACCGCTGGGCCAACTGCAGAAACTGCCGTGAATACAGCGCCAGCGAGAGCCCGCAGGTATAGGTGGTCAGCCAGAAATATTCATTGATCTTGGGGGTCTCCGGCCACAGATACTGCAATCCAAAGCCGCTGACGCAGATATTGAAAAACAGCACCCCGGTCAGAAACACTACAAAGTGCAGGTGCACATTGTCACGCAGGGACAGAAACAGCAGCAGGTTGTAAATCAACATGATGGTCAACGAACCGTAGAACAGCCCCTGCAGCAACTGCTCCAGATAGGTGTACTCCACCAGCCCCTTGGCACTGTAGAGCATGGGCATCATGTTCAATGCGCCCTTGCCGCGCACCTTCAGATAGTACTCACTCACCCCGTCTGGCAGCGATTCCAGATTGAACACAAAAGAGCGGTGGTCCATGGGCCGCCGCCCAAAGGGGCGTGTATCCCCCACCGCGTATTCCCGGAACTCGCCACCCGGCTGCGGCACGAACAGGGTCAGCTCATCGAGAATCGGATAGCGCTCCACCAGGAACCAGCTACGCCCATCCATCTGGCTGGCATCCAGCTGAAAACGCAGCCAGATCGTGCTTTTGGTAAAACCGAAATTCAGGGTGTTGCTGTCACTTTGGCGAAAACGACTGGCAAACTGGTCGCGGATCTGGCTCAAGGTCCAGTTGCCTTCCGGGTCCTCCAGCACGTCCACCCGGGCCCCCAACTGAACGCTATCCCCCGCCGAAACCAGTGCAATGGGCTCGGCACGCACCATGCCCCCCGCCAACAGCAGCACCATCAAGACAACAACATGGAACTTTCGCAAACGCTCTTCCCCTAACGTCACAATAACAATCACGAATAATGCTACGGTATGGTCAGTGAATCCCCACTGCTATAATCACGGTCCAACGACCAACGCGCAAGGAGTGCTACATGGGACGCCTGTTAAAAATTTTGCTGATCACTTTGTTTGCCATCATTGTGCTATTAGCTATTGCTGTTTTTGTGATCACGCAGGTGATTGATCCCAACGAGTTCAAGCCGGAAATCGAGAAACAGGCACAAGAACAGGCGAACCTGACACTGGACATTCAGGGTGACCTGGCCTGGCAATTCTGGCCCTCGCTGGGCGTGAGTCTTGGCCGCACCGAAGCCCGCATTGCCGATGACGAAGAGCTGTTCGCCGCCCTCGACGAAGCCAGCGTCAGCGTTGCCGTATTACCGTTGCTGTACGGCCAGGTGGAAATGGACGGCATCACCCTGGCCGGCCTGAATGTAAACCTGGTGGACGGTCCGGACGGCGCCAACTGGGAGCAGATTGGCCCGCAGACGCCGGCAGAAGACACCGCCGCTGAAGAAGAACCGGCGGCCGAAGACGAGGGCAGCAGCAGCCTGGACATTCCGCTGACCATTCCAAAAGTCGTGGTCAGCGACGGCAAGGTTCGCTACCGCAGCACCGCCGATGGCACCGACATCGTCGTCGAGCACTTTAATCTGAATGCCCAGGACGTGAACCTGGATGAACCCTTCCCGCTGCAGATGTCCCTGCGCTATCAGGACCAGAGCGACATGCGCGTGGACATGAATCTGGACACGGTACTGGCCGCCGATATCGACAATAACCATTTTGTCCTCAACCCGATGACACTGGATGCCAATATCGCCGGCGCCACCACCATGCCGGTGGATGTGCATCTGGAACAGAATCTGGATGTAAA
Organism: Alcanivorax sp. DG881; assembly: GCF_000155615.1. Classification (GTDB taxonomy): domain Bacteria; phylum Pseudomonadota; class Gammaproteobacteria; order Pseudomonadales; family Alcanivoracaceae; genus Alcanivorax. The sequence goes on from NZ_DS989915.1 coordinate 1,752,476, forward strand.
CCTGAACGAGGATACCGTCTCCATCAAGGACCTGCTGCTGCAAGCCGCCGGCACCGAGACCAAAGGCAACGTGGACATTAGCGCCCTCACCGGCGACATGCAGCTCAGCGGCAAGCTGGCCACCGCGCCCTTCGATGCCAACAAGGTGCTGGAAGCGATTGGCGAAGCGCCCATCGAAACCACCGACAGCCAGGCACTGAGCAAGATTGCCCTGGACGCCACCCTCGGCGGCGAGCCCGGCAGCGTCATGGCCAGCCCGCTGACCCTGACCCTGGATGACAGCACCCTCAGCGGCAGCGCCGGCCTGGCCAGCCTGGAAAGTGGCAAGATCATCTTTGATCTGGTGCTCGACAAGATCACCCTGGACGGCTACATGCCGCCTGCCAGTGGCGATACCGAAACCGCCGCAGCCGGCGGCGGCAAAACCGGCGGAACCGCCAGCCTGTCCAGTGACGAGCTGATCCCGGTGGACACCCTGCGGCCACTGCTGGTGGACGGCGAACTGGCCATTGGCACCGTAAAATACGACAGCATTACCGCCAGCGACATGAAATTTGCGGTCAGCGCCAAGAACGGTGTCTTGCAGCTGACCCGCGCCAGCGGCAGCACCCTGGGCGGCAGCTTCAGCGCCAAAGCCAAACTGGATGCCTCCGGCAGCACCCCGAAAATCACCGCCAGCAACACTGTCTCCAGCGTTCAGATCCAACCGCTGGTACAAATGGCACTGGAGGATGATCTGGCCAAAGGGGTGTTCGACATGAACGGCAGCTACAGTGCCAGCGGCAACAGCGAAAAAGCGCTGATGAACTCCGCCAAAGGCACTATCGATCTGTCCCTGGCCGACACCACCGTGCGCGGCCTGAATCTGTACAGCACCCTGGTTGGCGGCGTGAATGACATGCTCGGCCAGTTCCAGGGCCTGGCCACCGCCCTGATTCCCAGCCAGGAATCCGGCAAACTGCCCAGCGCCCTGTCCGAGGACACCAAGATTCTCGACCTGAAATCCAAGGCGCGGCTGGACAAGAACGTGGCGTATCTGGACAGCCTCTCTGCGGTACTGCAAAAAGGGGAAATCACCGGTAATGGCTGGATGAACATCCTCAACCAGGACTTCGACCTTAAGATCGGCATGCAATCGCCGGAACTGGGCACCTCCAAATACCTGACCGGCACCACCTGGCCGCTGCGTTGCGAAGGCAACCTGGGTGGCAGCCCCGCCAAATGGTGTGGCCCGGACAAGGATGGCTTCAAGGACATCGGCAAACAGGTCGCCGCCAACGCCACCAAAGACAAGCTGAAAGAAAAGTTCGGCATTGAAGGCGAAGGCGACACCACCGAAGAAGTGCTCAAGGATGCCGCCCAGAAGAAAGCCAAGGAAGAAGTGAACAAGCAGCTGCAGGACGGTCTCAAGAAGCTGTTTAATTAAGAGACGCTGCAGGCTTCACGCAGCAAGCGACACGCAGGCGGAAATGAGCGTTTGCTCATTTCCGCCGTTTTTTGTCCGGAGTGTCATGCCCAGCACATCCCTCACCCCGCAAGACTTCAGCCAGGCTCTACTCGACTGGTACGACCAGCATGGCCGCCAGGATCTGCCCTGGCAGCACCCGCGCACGCCCTATCAGGTGTGGGTGTCGGAAATCATGCTGCAACAGACCCAGGTCAGCACGGTCATTCCCTACTTCGAGCGGTTTATGGCGCGCTTCCCGGATGTCAAAACACTGGCACTGGCGGAGCAGGATGAGGTACTGCACCTGTGGACCGGGCTCGGTTACTACGCCCGCGCCCGCAACCTCCATAAATGCGCCCAACAACTGCTGGAGAACTATCAGGGCGAATTCCCGGACACCGTTGAGGAAGTGGCCACGCTACCCGGCATTGGCCCCTCCACCGCCGGCGCCATTCTTGCCCAGAGCCGCGGCGTGCGCGCACCGATTCTCGATGGCAATGTGAAACGGGTGCTCGCCCGGCTGCATGCGGTGCCCGGCTGGCCGGGCAAAAAACCGGTCGAAAGCCGACTCTGGGAGCTGTCTGAACACTACACGCCTCACGCACGGCTGGCGGACTACACCCAGGCGATCATGGACCTAGGCGCCACCCTGTGTCGCCGGGGCAACCCCGACTGCGCTAGCTGCCCGGTAAACCGCGGGTGCGAAGCCCACGCCAACGGTAACCCACAGGATTACCCCGGCAAGAAACCGAAAAAGGCCCTGCCAGTGCGCACCACCGTCATGCTTATCCTGCGCGACCGTAACGGCCGGGTCTGGCTGGAACAGCGGCCCCAGCAAGGCATCTGGGGCGGCCTGTGGTGCTTTCCACAAACCGACGATGAGTCACAGATGGACGACGCCCTGAGAGTCCGTGCGTTCGATGCCCGTGCTGATAGCCAGCCACTGGATCCGTTCCGGCACACCTTCAGCCACTATCATCTGGACATCGTCCCGCTGGAAGTGGCCGTGGACCCAGCCGGCACCCGTGACAGTGACGGTCGCTGGGTGGACCCGCAGTCTCCCGGCACGCTGGGCCTGGCCGCACCGGTGAAGAAACTGCTGGCGGGTCTCGACGCCCCACGCCAGTCACGCATGTTATAGTCCACCTCACATGTACCCGCCTACGGAGTTGCCATGAGCCGCACGGTAATGTGCCGCAAATACCAGACTGAACTGGACGGCCTCGACCGCCCCCCGTTCCCCGGACCCAAGGGGCAGGATATCTTCGAGACAGTCTCGAAAAAGGCCTGGCAGGAATGGCTGCACGAACAGACCATGCTGATCAACGAAAAGCACCTGAACGTGATGGACCCACAGGCACGCGCCTTCCTGGACGAACAGCGTGATCGTTTTCTGAACAACGAAAACTACGAAAAAGCAGAGGGATACGTGCCACCTGCTCACGATGCGAACAAATAAACGCCCACGGCTTGACGCCTCCGGCCCAAGCCGCTTTAATACGCGCCCTGATTGCCCGGATAGCTCAGTCGGTAGAGCAGGGGATTGAAAATCCCCGTGTCGGTGGTTCGATTCCGCCTCCGGGCACCATACAAGAAAGCCCCGCTCACAAGAGCGGGGCTTTTTTTTATGGCCACTGGCGGCGTATTTCCCCCATCAAGCCGCGAACCGGCCTCTACCCTCGCCTGACCTTCTGCGCTAACGTGCACACATCTCTCGCACTCCAGACAGGCCCTGTCACGTGTACCGTTTTATTGTATTTATTCTGTCACTGATGCTGTTCGCCGGTTGCGACCAGACACCCACCGGGCGGGACCAGCTGGCCCTGATGCCGGACACCATGATGGCGGATTTTGGCCGGCAGACGTTTCTGCAAATGCAGCAGCAGACTCCGGTGAGCGACGACGAGGCCGCCAACCGGGAAGTACAGTGCGTCGCCACACAGATACTCGCCCATCTAGCCAACCGGTTTCCCGGCAACGCGCTACCCCAGCGCTGGGAAATCGTGGTCTTTGCCGACCCGAGCCCCAACGCCTTCGCCTTGCCTGGCGGCAAGATAGGCGTCAACGAAGGCCTGCTGGCGGTGGCCACCAGCGATGACCAACTGGCGGCCGTGATTGGCCACGAGGTGGGCCATGTGCTGGCACGACACAGTAACGAGCGGCTGACCCAGCAGTTGGGAATCCGCACGGTGCTGTTTCTGGTCGGCATGTTCAGCGAAGGGGATGCAGATTCAGAGCGCATTATTCAGGCGCTGGGCATGGGCGCACAGCTGGGCATTGCCCTGCCCTTCAGCCGGGCCCATGAAGAAGAAGCGGATTTGATGGGGCTGGAGCTGATGGCCAGCGCCGGTTTTGACCCGCGCGAAAGCGTGCAGCTTTGGAAGAACATGGCCGCCACCGGGAGCGGACAGCCCCCGGAGTTCCTGTCCACCCACCCCAATCCCGGCAGCCGGATCGGCGCACAGGAAGAAAAAATGCAGGTGGCGCTACCGCTGTACCAGAAAGCCACACCGGCGGAATGCGAACCACAGTAATTCAGAAGCGAGCCACGCGTTTCGAGTAGCGAAAACCTGACCTCATTATTTTCTGGTTTTGCCTGTCGAAACTCGCTTCTCGCCACTCGAGACGGCCTTTGTCAGCCAACAGCCGCCTCTTTCACGGGCACGCTCTCAACCGCCGTCTGCCAGTGATAATCCTTCATGCTCACCCTCCAGGTGCGCGCCATAAACTGGAAAGTGGCATGGGGCCACAGGGCGGTATTGCGGCCATCGGCCTGCTGGTACCAGCTCATGCAACCACCGTTCTGCCATACCGTGCCTTTCAGCTCTTCCTGCAGTTTGTCGTTATAGCGATCCTGCACGTCCTGCTTCACATCCAGCCAGGCATCACCGCGCTTATCCAGCTTGGTGATGGCATCCATGATGTAGCGCACCTGACTCTCGATCATGAAGATAATGGAGTTGTGGCCCAGGCCAGTGTTTGGCCCCACCAGCTGGAACATGTTCGGGTAACCGCTGACCGTGGTGCCCAGATAGGCTTCCGATCCTGCTTTCCAGTCGTCATGCAATCGGTGCCCCGGTAACCCGGTAATGTCGAAATCCTTCATGTAAATACGCGGATCCACGATAAAACCGGTACCCAGTACCAGGCAGTCGGCCTGCTGCTCACTGCCATCGCTGAACACGATGCTGTTTTCACGAATTTCCTTCACGCCTTCGGTGACCAGCGACACATTGTCGCGGTTGAAGGTGGGGTAATAGTTGTTGGAAATCAGGATGCGTTTACAGCCCAGTGTGTAGCTTGGCACCAACTTGCGGGCCGTGGCCTTGTCTTTCACCTGGTAATGAATAAACGCTTTCAGGGCCGGCTCAGCCAGCTTGGCAAGGCGTGGATTGAAAATCGGCACCACCCGCGCTTCATTGCTCAGATACAGGCGCAGACGGTGCAGCTTGCGCAGGGCCGGGAAGCGGCGGAACATCCACTTGCTCAGGCCGGAATAGGCACGCTCATCGCGGGGAATGATCCACGGCGGCGTGCGCTGCACCACCGTCAGCTGGCCCGCTTCTTTGGCCACGTGGGGCACATACTGAATGGCGCTGGCGCCGGTACCGATGGACACCACCTTCTTGCCGGCCATGTCATAGTCATGATCCCACTGGGCAGAGTGGATGATCTTGCCTTTGAAGTTTTCCATTCCCTTGAAGTCAGGAAAAGACGGCACGTGCAAGGGGCCGCTGGCCAGCACCCAGTGCTGACAAACCACCTGGGACCCATCGGCCATATCCAGCGTCCACAGGGCCGCCTTGTCATCAAAATGGGCCCCGGTCACTTCGCTGTTGAAACGGGTGTACTGACGCAGGCCGTGCTTGTCGGTCACGCCCTGAATGTAATTGTGGATTTCCTGCTGGCCACTGTAGCGATGGCTCCAGTCCGGATTCCCCTCGAAAGAGAAGGAGTACATGTGCGACTGCACATCACAAGCCGCCCCGGGGTAGCTGTTGTGATACCAGGTGCCCCCCATGCCGCTGCCTTTTTCCAGCAGCACAAAGTCATCAATCCCGGCTTCGCGCAGCTTGATGGCCATACAGATGCCACCAAAGCCACCACCAACGATGGCCACTTTGACGCGACGGGTTTTCACATTGATACGGGCCTGACTTGTCATAGGTATTCTCCTTGGGATGCCGATGCATCTATCAATGCATGCACTCTAGCCTTGTCAGCGCCCTGTGAATACGTGTTAACCTGACTAAAAATTGATAATTCCGGCCATGTCTGAACGCTCGATTCTTGCACTGATCTACACCATCGACCTGCTCGAGACCGAGAAGGGAATCGACTGTGGCCCAGTGCTCGCCCGCCACGGGCTGGACCGGGGCAAGCTGGACCCCAACAGCGAAATCGGCCGGGACCGGGAGCTACTCATCTTTACCGAGCTGCTGCCCCGCGTAAACGACCCCATGCTGGGCTTCGATATGGGCAGCCGTTTCGGCTTTGCCGGCTACGGGCAGCTGGCCATGCTGCTGATGACCAGTGAAACGGCGTTCCAGGGATTCCAGTTCGGGGTCAAGTACCAGGCCCTGACCTACTTGTACGGCGAAATCGCACTGGTGCCCGGCGAACAGACGACCGCCCTGGAGCTGTACCCGATCCCTTTACCACCTGAAGTGAGCCGTATTCTGATCGACCGGGACATGGTGGGCACCTTCAAGCTGATCAACGACATCCAGACCCAGCTCAATCTTGACCTGAAACCGGTGGAGGTGTGGATGCCCTACCCGCGCCCGGCCCATGCAGAGGCTTTTGAGGACTATTTCGGCTGCCCGATCCGTTACGACCAACCCTATTGCAAGGCGGTGATTCGCAACCAGGACATGGGCATCCGCATGCCCGGTTATAACAAGATGGCCCAGGACATGTATCGCGAACAATGTGATGCCATGCTGGCCCGCCGCGAAGCGCCCACCGCAGACCTCGGCGGTCGCGTCGCGGCGTACCTGAATCTGTTTGTACGAAGCTTCCCCACCGCCGAACAAGTCGCCCAGGCCTTCGGTATTCCCGAACGCACTTTCCGACGCCAACTCAGCAAGGAAAATCGCCCTTTTCAGGGCATCATGGACCAGGTCCGGAAAGACAAGGCCCGGCGCTATCTGGAGGATTCAGAGCGTAGCGTGGCGGAAATTGCCGAACTGCTCGGCTACAGCGAGTCTGCCGCCTTCGTTCGGGCTTTTGAGCGATGGACGGGCGTAACGCCTGCCCGTCATCGTAGAGACAGGAACGGAATGAATAGTTAATAATGAATAGCTGCGCGAGCAGCTTTTATCGCTCTCTCAAACGTATGAGGC
>NZ_DS989915.1:1759287-1786064 GCF_000155615.1 Alcanivorax sp. DG881
ACGCGGCACAGCACTGATTTCGCGACGTTATTAACTATTCATTATTAATTATTCATTGTCTTTTCGGATTCGTTCAACGATCTTGGTGGTAGAAATGTCATCGATAAAATCGAGCACCTTCACCTCGCCGCCGTAGCCTTTCACAAACTCGTGGCCCACCACCTGATCCACGCTGTAATCACCGCCTTTCACCAGCACATCCGGCTTGATGGAGTCCAGCAGCGGCTCCGGTGTATCCGTATCGAACGCCACCACCCAGTCCACCGCTTCCAACGCGGCCAGCACCGCCATGCGACGCTCAAGCGGATTAATCGGTCGGCCCGGCCCTTTCAAGCGGCGAATCGATTCATCACCGTTGACCGCCAGCACCAGGCGATCCCCTTGCCGACGAGCCGTATCCAGATAGCCCACGTGGCCGGCATGAATGATGTCGAAGCAGCCATTGGTGAAGACAATTTTCTCACCCTGGGCACGGGCATCCTCGATGGCGATCAGCAACTGTGCTTCGGTCATCACACCACGGCCCAAGCCTCCTTCCTGGTGCACCGCACGGCGCAGTTCCGGCGCAGACACCACAGCGGTGCCCAGTTTGCCGACCACGATACCGGCGGCAATATTGGCCAGCGCCACCGCATCTTCCATGGCAGCACCGGCCGCCAACGACACCGCCAGCACGGAAATCACCGTATCGCCGGCGCCGGTCACATCAAATACTTCCCGGGCCCGGGCAGGCAGGTGCAGCTCCGGCAGCCCGTCGCGGAGCAGGGTCATGCCCTTCTCGCTGCGCGTGACCAGCATGGCTTGCAGATCCAGATCACGGATCAGCTGCTGCCCCTTTTCAATCAGGTCCTGCTCATCCTTTACTGCCCCCACCACCGCTTCAAACTCACTCAGGTTCGGCGTCAGCAGGGTCGCCCCGCGATAGGGCTCAAAGTCGGTACCCTTGGGATCCACCAACACCGGCACACCCGCTTCGCGGGCCAGCGCAATCAGACCGGGACAGTCACGCAGGGCGCCTTTGGCATAATCCGACAACACCAGCGCACCACAGTGAGACAGCTGCTGCTTAACCTGCTCGGCAAAAGGCGCCGGGTCCTGGCTGTGGAACGCTTCTTCAAAATCCAGCCGCAGCAGTTGCTGCTGACGACTAATCACCCGCAATTTGGTAATCGTGGGCAACCCGTCCACTTTCTGGAAATGGCAGCCCACTTCCGCCGCCGCCAGCCGCTCTTCCAGAATCGAGGCAGCTTCATCGCGGCCCGTCACCCCAACCAGCTCTGCACGGGCACCGAGGGCGGCCATGTTCAATGCCACGTTGGCGGCACCACCGGGGCGGTCTTCCAGCTCGGTAACGCGCACCACCGGCACCGGCGCTTCCGGCGAAATACGGCCGGTTGGGCCGTGCCAGTAACGATCAAGCATGACATCGCCAGCCACCAGAACGCGGGCCTGGGCAAAAGAGGGAATTTGCGGGTTTTGCATCAATGTCTCCAAAAGACAACAGAGCCGAATTGCCCGCAATTGTAGCATAGCGGTGGAGGCAAACAGGTTCTGACAGTACACTTCGCGGCACGCCGCTACCTGCTGACCGGGCACAACAATTACGCATCGCCACGCTGTCAGGGTATCATTCAGCAACTCTTGGCCAATTTCGGAGCAACAGGACACCCTATGCCGCCACTGCCCCCCAACATCATGCAAGGTCGCTGGTTACGCTGGTGGCTGACATTGTCATTTGCGGTGATGTTCAGCGGCGTATTCCTGTTCAACTCCCGCATCGGCCTGCTCAACGTGCTTGATGTGCTGTTCTTTCTGCCCGGGCTGACCCTGCTTACCCGCGCGGTGGTCAGTGGCGACCACCGGCTGATGACCTCGCCCTTTCTGGTTCCCCTATACCTGTTGCTCGCCTGGGCCCTGCTCAGCCTGGCCTGGGCGGAGGAACCCAACTCCTCGCGGACGGTGCGCGGCGTGGTGCAAATCGTGGTCATGGTGGGCCTGTTCCGCTGGTTGCACCTCTATTTCCGTAACACCTTCAAGCAAGCCATGGCCAACGGTGCCCTGTGCGCCATGGTTGTGGCCACGGTGGTGATGGTCAGCTATTACACCACCCAACCGTTCAGCAGCCCTCTCTTCAGCGAGCCTGCCAACCTGATTTTCCGCATGCCCTCCCTTGATCCCTCCCTGGCGCTGATGGCCATGGTGGCGCCGACCTTTATCTTGCTGGCACAGGGCATGGAAGAAGGCGCATCCGGCAAAGGCGGTCGCCGCCTGGTCGGCGCGGGTGTCGGCTTCGGCTTTTTATGCCTGACGTCTTTGCCGCTGGGATTGATGAGCCTCCTGTTTGCTGTCGCCTGGCTGATCAGCCGGGGCTCTCGCCGTTGGCTCAGCCTGATCCCGCTGGCCGCCGCCTTCTACCTGATGCTGCAGGGCAGCCACAGCGTGACGGTGAGTAATTATTTTGCTCATCCACTGATCGGCAATGGGCTGAACCACGAAACGCTGAATGGCGTGCTGGGGCGGAACGACAGCCATTTGCTGACGCTTGCCCATCCGCGCAATATCTTTTTGCTGCTGATCCACGGCCTGGGGCTGATCGGCCTGGTGCTGTTTGTCGCCAGCTGGGTGAGCCCGTTTACCGCGCTGCTGCAGCGCCAGATCAACTGGCATGACAATGCGGCCTACACCATTGCTGTGGTGCCCGGCCTGTGCATGACTTACGCGGCCGGCGCCTATTTACTGGTGCCGTTCCAGGCCAGCTGGCTCAGCCTGTGGCTGCCGTTAGCGCTCTTGCTGGCCCGCCTCAGTGAGCGCCCCGCCATCCGTCCGAATAGCCGCTGAGAGCCTCATGGGAAAACGCACCAACCGGCCTTCACGGCTCTCCGACCCTCGTCTCTACCCTAGCTGGCTGGGGGCAGGCGTTTTCTGGCTGATCGGGCAGCTGCCCTGGAATCTGCTGCTCGCCGCAGGACGAGGCCTTGGCCATCTCGCCTGGCATCTGGCAAAAAAACGCCGTCATGTTGTGCAAACCAACATCCGGCTTTGTTTTCCTGAATTACCCCCCCAAGAGCAGGAAGCATTGGCCCGCCGCTGCATGATCAGCACCGGTGAAGCCATTCTGGAAATGGCCGGCAGCTTCAGCAACCACCGTATCAAGCTGGGCGAACGACTGACCATCACAGGCATCGAGCACATCAGGAGTGCTCAAGCGGCGGGGCAAGGGGTGTTATTGCTGGGCATGCACTTTAACAGTGTGGATGTGGGCTCGCGCCTACTGAGCTACGCCCTGGATATTAATGCAGTCTACCGCCCCAACGACAACCCGGTGATTGACCGCCTGATTAACAAAGGCCGCCAAAAATACGTGGAAGGGATCGTCGATCGCATGGACATCCGCCAAATCGTGCGCCTGCTGAGAAACGGAAGAGTTGTCTGGTACGCCCCGGATCAGGACTATGGCACTGCCCATGCGGTCTATGTGCCCTTCTTCGGCGTTCCCGCCGCCACCATTACCGCCACCAGCCGCATCGCCCGCATGGGCAAGGCAGCGGTCATCCCCTGCGCGCACTATCGCTTACCTGGCGGCCGCTACGAGATCGAATTCGGCCCGGCGCTGGAAGACTTTCCTTGCGGTGACGATGAGCAAGACACCGCTCGCATCAATAGCACCATTGAAGGCTATGTACGCAAGTGCCCGGAGCAGTATCTATGGGTGCACAAGCGGTTTAAGCATCAGCCCGCTGGCCAGCCGAGGCCTTACTGATGGGCTTGTCTTCGTCACAGTCTCGCAGCGAGCGCGTTTTCTCAATCTGGCTAATCACCGGCCTGTTCCTTTACGTGACAGGTTTTTATCTTTCCCCAACCAGTAAAGGGCAGTATCTGACCCTTTATATTGGCATGATTCTGCCCGCACTCTATTTTTCCTTCTGGCGGTTCCGGGATTATTTTCTCCGACCGAACAACGCCCTGCTATGGGTTTTTGCTGCTGTATTGCTGCTATATTTGCCGTCAATGTGGGTTAGTGGTGACATTCTCGACACGCTGCGCAAGAACCTCAAACATGTCATTTTTGTACTGAGCTTTGCTATCGCCATCCGTCATGGTTATCTCCACTATCCATCCCTGATGGCTCGTCTACCCTGTCTGCTTTTCATATCCAGCACCGTGGCGCTTGCCTGCTTCTTCATTGCACTGGCGAAAGCAGGCATCACCCCTGGCGGAAATATTGGCATCGGCAATCTGGGGGAAAACCCCAATGAAACCGGCCTGGCATTGTCTGTGGGGCTAATTTGCCTGTTATCGCTCTGGCAACAGCATCCCAACAAAGCGTTACTGATACTCGCAATTCCATTGTGCATAGCAATTTACCTGGCCTATAGCCGCGCTGCCTTTCTCGGTTTGGCGGTTACACTTCCCTTTGCCATTGTCTTTTACCAAGGAAAATTCAAGCTCGCACTGATCTATCTGACGATGTGTGCTCTGGGGGCTACGCTTATCTGCACTCTGATGGCATTGGGCTACCTGGACGCGGACCAGCTGTTAAGTCGCAGGCCGACCGTATGGGACGCATTTCTCAGCGCCAACCCTGACTTCCACTGGCTTTGGGGGGCCGGGCTTGATGGTAGCGTCTCCGTTTTCTCCAAGACCCTGGGCTTGAAACTGGAGGCCCACAGCCTTTTCTTTGCGCTGTGGTTGCGAGGCGGACTATTCTCGCTTGCTGTTTTTATCGGGCTGGTTGCAGCATCTGTCCGACAGCAACAGGCCGGATCATCCCCAAGCAATGTCTGGCTCTATATACTTCTCTTTGGCCTGGTTACTCAATTCTTTGAAGGCATATATCCTGTCAGAGCACCAAATAGCTTTTGGCTATACACTTGGCTTCCTCTATTGATGCTAGCCTTGAGAGTTCCACCAGCCAACAATAGCCCCACTTCTCAGCCAGACACAGAGCGATAATAAAATGGCAGCCCCAAACCCGGCTCTATCCAGCATTGACAGCCCGGCCCGTCAGCAGGCTTTTGATGTGACTGTCATCGCCATGAAACATGAGATAGAGCGCCGCAACACCATAGAGAACAACCTGTCAGCCATCGGCCTGCGCTTCCGGTTTATTGATGGACTCAATTACGATGAGACGACAACGTGCAAGATAAAGCTCGGCTACCGGAAAGAGATGTCAGTAAAAACCATACAAAGAGAGCTGACCGCTCCGGAGATAGGCTGCTTTGTCAGTCATAGAGAAGCCTGGATTCAGGCATCCAGGAAAAACCGGCCTACCCTGATCCTTGAAAGCGACGCTCTCCTGGACTCTGAATCCGTGGAGATCATTGAAAGGTTGTGCAATCAGGCAGCACATCATGACCTGGTAATGCTTAATTATCACAAATGCATACCGTCTTTCTGGAAGCGGTCCGCCATTAACAGCAGGTACAGTCTGGTCAAGTTCGCCAATCGCCGTGTCCACTGTCTGGCCAGCTACCTGGTCAGCCCGGAAGGTGCCAGGAAATTGGCAGATCAAGCATCCACTTTTTACCTCACTGCAGACGACTATGCGACTGGCGGCTACATCGACAAGGACATTGACCTTTTTGCCGTCTTTCCCCGCTGCGTATCAATGTCTCATTTGGCAGATCAGTCAACCATTGAAGAAGCACGGCAGGAAGCCAGCAAACGAACAAAGAACCCCGACAAGAACAAGGCCTCTCTTTTCAGAAAAATCGAGCTATATCTCCGCAACCTCAGAAGGGCTCTACTCCCTCCATCAAAAGGGCTTTAACCCTTGCCCCTTATGAAAAAGACCGCGCCCGAACACCATAACCGCCTTCTTATTCTTAGCATTGAGCAACGCAGCATCGCCATCACCGAAGCTTTTGATGCCATCAAAACGCAGATAGATGCAGACATCGTTTATCTAACAAAACGGCAAATTCGCTTTCTCCCCTGGACACTAGCCAAGCTCGGCGCGAAGCGTTACCACCAGGTACTTGTCGACCTGCCATTCAAACGGATACATAAAAAACGCCGAGCGTTAAAAAAAATCAAGCGACTCTACGTCTACGAGGAAGATGCCTGCCAGGAAACTATGCCTGCCTCCAAATGGCGGGGAAAATTCAGCAACTTCTATCAGCACATTGCCCCTGAGAAAGTCCTGGTTACCGGAAGCGCAACGGCAGACAACCTCAAAAAAGAAGGCATCCCTGCGTTTTTTATTCCAAAAGGATACTCAAGCCACAACACCGGGCTGCTCAATACAAAAAGAGACATTGACGTTGGCTTCATAGGCCGCGTAAACAATGACGCCTACAAGAACCGGGCAGAGATCTTGAGGGACGCTCAGAGCGAGCTTGAATGCGAGATTATGCGCACAAGCACTCCCGAGGAATACAGGCGTACGCTCAACCGCATACGCTTCTTCTTCAGCGCAGATATAGGTCTAAACGAATACATGGCAAAGAACTTTGAAGCCATGGCTTGTGGCTGCATCCTCGTTGCCTACAGGCAAGGCAACAACGAAGAAGCTTCCCTGGGGCTGAAAGACATGGAAAATTGCATCCTCTACAACAACCTGGAAGAGGCAAAACAGAAAATTACCGAGATAAGGTCCAACCCGGAACGGGAAAACAAACTGAGGGACGAGTCCATCAATTTTTCCCGGAAATTCTCGCACTGGAATATGGGATTAACAATCAGTGAAGCCTTGAAGAGCTAAACTGGCGCCAATTCTTCTCGAAACGTTCTCGATCCTTTCTATTCCTCGCATTAATAATGCCAGGAACAAAAGAATGCGCCGCTCCATCAAGATCAATAAAGCTAACCACCCCGGTCTCGCTTGCCAATATATTCTGGGCCTTCATGTCACCATGACTGATACCTGCCCACTGAAAATGAGCCAGCCACTGGCGAACACTACCGGCAAGGCATTCAGCTCGGGGGCGTTCTTTCTCCATAAGTTCACTGAGGGGGCGCCCCGCAAGTCGAGGAAAGACAATCACACTGCTTCCTGCCTTTGCGCCCCGGGAAAACTCCGCCAGCATCACCGGTCGCGGAGTGGGAATGCCCAATAAAGCCCACAACCACCCTTGCCGCCAACTGATTGAAGCCCGGGACAAACCCAGCTTCTGTCTGGTGCGCGCCTTGATACCTGTTGCATGATAATGCTTCACCACCCAGTCATTATTGGCATACACCGAAACGCGGCTCCCGGCTTTCAGCAGCGACAAGGCATCAGGCTGTCGGCAATAGGATTTCCAGAGCTCGGAACACCTTCCTCCCCTGTCGCTAAAGTAGGTGACCTCAGGCTCTGGTTCCACCCGAATCGCGGTACAGTTTCTTTGCCACTTGCGGTGAGCCTTAACCATCCGGCGCTGTAGCGACTTGCGACAACGGGCTTCAAACCGGGGCATCTTAACCCCCTGCCGCGCCATAAACGCCAGACATTGGGTAATCAGTGTATGCTGCATTGCCAGGGGCGCCTGGGCACACATCAAGGCCAGATTATCGGCAAGCACGCCATACTTTCCCGGCCCAGGAGCGGGCTTCATCGCACCGGCATCAAGGCAAACAATGTCTCCACTATCCTGCACAAGGAAGTTCCCCAGATGCAGATCACTCTGCAACCAACCGGCATGATAAAGCTGCCACAGAGTTTCCAGAAAACGCTGAAACAAGGCGGGGTCAAAGGCGTTTTCCAGTTGCCCCCCCAAGCTCCGACCTGCAACCCGATCCATCAAAAGAACAGCATGAGCGCCCTGTTCAAGCAATGCCTGGGCATGCGGCACCCGAACCCCCTCCTTCGACAGGGTCTTCAGCAAGGTATATTCATGCTGCCCAGCCCCCTTCTTGTCGCCGAAGAACAGTTTGGCTACGACCGGCTGCCCCCTCCATGTACCATCAATCACCAAGCGCTTGCCCGGCAAATGTCGCAACACCCTGTCAGCGGCAAGAACCCCTTCCTCCAACTCGAGAAGGAATGGCTTCGCCTCATCCAGGCCCCACTGCTGCAAGTCGGAAAGCATCATCTTTTAACCAGGCTCATGATAAAACGACGAACATAGCGGGGCTGGATAGCCACACCGGGAGCCACACGCATCAACTGGCCATAGAGCTGGCGCACTTCAGAGAACCGCCGTGCCTGGTAGCATATTTTCAACAACGAAAGCAGCCGCCGCACACGATAAGGTTTGCGCAGCGTCTGCGCCCACGAAGGCATGACAGGATCATCAAAGATTGCCTCCTCCAGGGCCATACCGACCACCAGGGCAGCATTAACATCATGCCGACGACTATCCGGGTGTTTATGGATTCGCGCCAGCAGCGCTGGAGTCGCTACCGCAGGGAAATTTGCCAGCACCTTGGCGAAAACCGGCAAATCCTCTGTATGGCGAAGGTCGGGATCATAATGAATATCATTGAAAACCTGCCGATGCATGGCACAGGCACCATTGGACAGACTTAACCGCTTATCAAGATAGGCGGACAGGTTCTTTCTGCAATCGCGGGACACCGGTTCAGGGCGAGATTCTGAACAGCCGCCATCCACGCAGGAATAATGACCACCGACAAGCAAGCGAGCATCAACATTGTCATTGGCGCATGTTTGCAGGGCTCTCAAGGCATCCGGGCACAGCTCATCATCGGCATCCAGAAACAGCAACCACGGGTACCGAGTCTCTCTCACCCCCAAGTTACGAGCAGCGGACACACCCTGATTCTCCTGATTTATATAGCGCAATGTCGATGAATGCCTGGCCTGCAAGCGACGCATCACTGCATCGGTGTCATCCGTTGAGCCATCATTGACCACCAGCACCTCAAAATCAGCACCAGACTGATTCAATGCGGAAAGTACGGCACGTTCGACGCAGTGGCCATAGTTATAAGCAGGAATAACGACCGAAAACCCGCTATTCATATGTCTTTCCCGGGATGCTCGTTGAACTGCAGAGGAAACCGGGGCTCCACTTCATAATAACGCCGGTAGACCTTTTCCCCCTCGCGCTTGCACGCCCGCCACAGGGACGGGTCCTGCTCAAACGCTTCACGCAATGGCAGACCACTGTATTCGCGCACAAAACGCAGCATATCCCGTCGTGTCAGACCAAAACGAGCCGAAGAAAAATACAGCCCTCCCAAGTCTTTTACCCGCCAACGACGTGGCACAGAATGGCGCACCTGTGAACGGTGCAAATCAATCAGGAACAAGGGGGCGGTAGCATCCCGCTGCTGTACGGCGACAACCGGCATCAAAAAATGCGCCAAATAGAAATCACGGTGATTAATCCCTGCCCTGTGCATTCTTCTGGCAATTTCAGCCACACGGCGAATCAATTGCTGCTTGAACACCGCAGGCACGTTGCCCGTCTTTAGCCAGGCCTCACCAACCTCTTCCAGGCTCAAGGTGTTGACCAGCTCGTCGGTCACCAAAAACGACTCCTGCCGGGCCGGGTTTCGCCCACGCCAGCCATAACCGGCCACCGTCATGGTATCCAGGCCCGCCGCCCGCACCGCGTTGATAGCACGCACTTCCTGCATGGCCCCCACTACCGGCAGTTTTCCCTGGCTGATATTTTTGCTGATTTCGCGCCAGCCAATGCCACCGTGGTATTTCAGAAAATAACCCGCCCCGTCATGGAAAAAACGCAAGGTACGCCGCCCCTCCCGCTCACGAAATACCTCTCCTTGCTGACGAATTGCCTGCTCAAATGGATCCCTGCCCGCCCAGGCTAGCGCCAGGTCCTCGCGCAAAAACTGTCTCACAGCCCTTCCCCATGACAAGATTCCAGTGCTGACACAGCATGTTCGACCAAATCATAGATATCGGCAGAAGCAGCGAACGCTCTTCCTCTTTCCCGCCAGCCGTCCCGATCTGCCTCTACCAGTGAGCGAGCCGCAGCTACCATTTCTGAGAGTAACGCGTCATTCTCCATTACCCGCCCCATCATCGCGTTTTCAATGTAAGGTGCATAACCGCATGCCCGGGTCGTCAGCACCGGCAAGCCGGCAATAGCCGCTTCCAGAAGCACCGTCCCTGTGTTCTCCGCATAGGCCAGATGCAGCAACAGATCGGCGGACCACAGCCACTGGGGAACGTTGTCCTGCCCTCCCATGAAATGCAGCCGCGCCGTCACTCCGAGTCGACGAGCTTGCGCCACAAACCGATCAGACCGGTCATGGCCCACCACAAACAATTGCGCTTCAGGCAAGGCCGCGAGCATCTGAATAGCCCGGTCCAGCCCCTTGGTACGAAACCCTGAGCCAACGAACAGAAGCATGGTGTCATCATCATTCAGCCCTTGCCCCTGCCGGTGCTGAGCACGTGCCAGGGTAAAATCATCCGGCAATACACGGTCGCGGCGAATGCCGGGCGGAAGATCCACAAACCGTTGCGCTGCAGTGCCATAATGTTGCTGAAACAAGGCTTTCTGCGGATGCGAAATGGACAGGATGCGGGTGGCAGCGGAAGCCACGAACACCGCTCGTTCCATATTCAGTTTGCTGCGGTAACGGGGGAGCCAGGCAAGCGGTGGCGAGTAACGTTCCGCCAGGCACCCGTCTGCCGCATAGTACCAATCCAGCCCAGGCATCTTGTTAAACCCAACCCGCAGATCAAATTCTTTCCATAGCGCGGTCATTTTATTTGCGAACAAGGCATCGCGCTGATGATTACTGCCCGCGTTTACCGACACAAGTTGCACAGGAATTCCGGCCGGTCTGTCACCCTCCCAACGGCGGGTAAAGATGGTGACGTCATGCCCTCGCGCCACGGCAGAACGGGCAATGGCAAGCATATCCCTCTGCAGCCCCCCAAAAGGGAAGTACTCGAATAGCACAAACGCCATCTTCATGAAGCCACCCGCAACAGTTGTTGCCAGACGTGCCTTGGCTTGAGGCTACTAAAGCAAGGCGGCTCGATCCCTTTACCCAGTTCTCCACGGTAAGTGCACTTCTCCTGCACGCAGGGCGCGCAGGGAAAATCCGCCGCCAGCGACGAAGCACGCAGGCCTTGCACCCCGGTCAACATCGGGTCCGTAGGACCATACAGAGCCACCCCCGGCAATCCAGCCGCCGCCGCCAGATGCGCCAACCCGGTATCCACGGCGACGAAGGCATCCCAGCTCAACAGTTTGTCGGTAAGCGCATCCAGCCCCATTTTTGGCAACACACAAACGCGCTCCAGCCCCGCGGCCAACCGCTCGGCGCGAGCCTTTTCTTCGTCATTACCCCAGGGCAGATGGACACGGTGGCCATCACTGCAGGCCAGCTCGAGAAGCTGACGCCAGAAGACTTCCGGATAATGTTTGGTGGACCAGGTAGTGCCATGACAGAACACCAGTTCTGCCGGCTCACTCAAGGGCGTTGGCACATGCTCACGGGGTAGGCCATAGTCTGGCGCAGCATCGGGAAGGGTGTAACCCAGAGCCTGGGAAAACAATTGGCGAACCCGCTTGATGGCGTGCTGACCACGGGCCACGGGGAGCGGATGATCCAGCACTCTGGCCGACAACCCTTCCCGCGCAGAGTACTTATCCAGGCCGAATTTGGGACCACGGGAAAGGCGCGTAATAAACGCGCTTTTCAGCAAGCCCTGGGCATCAATCACCGCATCATAGGAGGTTGCCTGCACGGCGGACTTGAAAGCCGCCCACTCCCCGGAGCGGCGCGCCTTGATGGGATGCTTACGCCAGCGCCGCAGGGCACAGGGAAAGACAGTGTGAACGGCAGGGTGGCGGCGGGCCAGGTCGGCAAAACTGTCTTCCACTACCCAGTCCACCTGCAGATCAGGAATGGCAGCCCGGGCATCGGTGAGCGCCGGCAGGGTGTGGATCACATCCCCCATGGAGGAGGTCTTGATCAGAAGCACGCGCATGTCAGGACCCGTCGATTCGTTCAGGCATCCGCTGTTTCCAGTTGCTCCAGAGCCTCAATAACCTGCGAGGGTGGCAGCTGGCGCAAGCAGTTCAGGTGGCCCAGCGGGCATTCACGCTCGAAACAGGGGCTGCACTCCAGCCCCAATCGTACCACTGCCACCCGGTCGCCCAGGGGCGGCGTAAAGCCGGGGGACGTTGAGCCGTAGACGGCCACCAGTGGCCGCTTCAGGGCGGCCGCAATATGCATCAGGCCAGAATCATTGCTGACCACCGCCATGGTGGCCGAGAGCAGGTCCACGGCCTGCTCCAGGGACGTATTCCCCGCCAGCACTACCGCATGCTCATCGGCGCCGTTCGCCAACGCTCCGACGATCACATCGGCCACGGGCTGGTCTTTCCCGGAACCAAAGATCCATACCTGCCCGCCACGCTCGATCCAGTGCTGGGCCACTGCCGCATAGTGATGCTCTGGCCAGCGCTTGGCCGGCCCGAATTCAGCCCCGGGACACAGCCCCAGCACCGGGCGGTCCAGGTTCAGATTATGCGCCGCCATGGCCCCATTGCGCGAATCGTCACTGACCTGCAAGTGTGGAGCGGTAATCTCGTCCAGCCCCGGAACCGGTGCCCCTTCCGGCAACGCCAGCGCCACAAAACGCTGCACCATCAAGGGATAGCGTTCCTTATCCAGTTTGCGCACATCGTTGA
This sequence comes from Alcanivorax sp. DG881, assembly GCF_000155615.1. Lineage (GTDB taxonomy): Bacteria > Pseudomonadota > Gammaproteobacteria > Pseudomonadales > Alcanivoracaceae > Alcanivorax. The sequence continues at coordinate 1,771,857 of NZ_DS989915.1, forward strand.
GCAGCCCATAGCGCATTTCGCCGCGCCAGCCGGTGCGCACCGGGACCTTCGCCGAAAACGGCACCAGCGCAGATTTGAGCGAATTGGGCAGCACATAACTTTGCTGATAGTGGCCACGCAGGGATTTTCCCAGTGCGTGCCGCTCACCAAGACGCAAATCGCCATGATCAAACGGCAACGCCAAGGCCTCATGCACTTCAGGCATGCGTGACAGCAGCGGCCGGCACCAGGTCGGCGCCAGCACATCGATAGCACAATCGGGGTATTGATGACGCAGTTCGGAAAACAGCGTTTGCGCCATCACCATGTCGCCGACCCAGGACGGGCCGACGACAAGGATGGCGGAGGGCGAGTCGGTCAAGGTAGCCGGCATCCGCCTGTTTAGCTCACGTAAGTGAGCCAGTCTCCGTAGTCGTCATCCAGTTTGCCGCGCACCAGATCGAAATACACCGCCTGCAATTGCTCGGTGACCGGGCCACGCTTGCCGGCACCGATAATGCGGCCATCCAGTTCGCGAATCGGCATCACTTCAGCGGCGGTGCCGGTGAAGAAAGCTTCGTCGGCAATGTAGAGCTCGTCACGGGTGATACGCTTCTCGCGCACCGGATAACCACGCTCTTCTGCCAGTTGCATGATGGTTTTGCGGGTAATGCCATCCAGGCAAGAGGTCAGTTCCGGGGTGTAAATGATACCGTCGCGAACCAGGAACACATTCTCACCGGAGCCTTCCGCCACATAACCCTCGTTATCCAGCAGCAAGGCTTCATCGGCGCCACCGGATAGCGCTTCGTTCAGCGCCAACATGGAGTTCATGTAGTTGCCGTTGGCTTTTGCCTTGCACATGGTGATGTTCACGTGGTGACGCGTGTAGCTTGAGGTACGCACCTTGATGCCCAGCTCCAGCGCCTCCGGCGACATGTAGGATGGCCATTCCCAGGCAGCCACCATCACGTGCACTTTCAGGTTGTGGGCACGCAGGCCCATGCCTTCACTGCCGTAAAACGCCATCGGGCGCAGGTAGGCGTGGGGCAGATTATTTTCGCGAATCGCCGACAGATGCGCCTCGTTGATCTGCTCCTTGGTATAGGGCAGCTTCATGTTGAGGATATGCGCACTGTTGAAAAACCGGTCGGTGTGATCCTGCAGGCGAAACACTGCCGGCCCGCGATCCGTTTCGTAGGCCCGCACGCCTTCGAACACGCCCATGCCATAATGCAGAGTGTGCGTCAGTACGTGGACCTTGGCCTCCTGCCAGGGAACCAACTCGCCATCCAACCAGATAAAACCGTCTCTTACAGCCATCGACATGGCAGTGATACTCCCAGAACTAAGGACCTTTGAGCGAACGCCCTACAGGTCGAACCAATGCTTCCAGATCGTTCGCACGCCTTCACGCAAATCGCGGAATTGGGTGTCGTCGACAATGGATTTCTCTTTGCGCAACGAGGCGCGATGAGCCGCGGACCGGTAAGCCAGGTAGGCTTCCCGCAGCAGGCCGGCATCCTGAGCCGACATAATGTCCAATGCGGCCAGTGTTTCCAGCAAGCGCACATTATCGGTGAAGCGGGTGAGTTCACCGTGGGAGGAGGCCCATCTCAGAACCCCGTATTGCACCATAAATTCGATATCAACGATACCTCCCGGATCCTGCTTGAGGTGAAAAGTGTCCGGGCTTTTGTCGGCCAGGTGATCCACCATCTTGGTGCGCATGGCCAGCACATCCTCGCGGAGTTTCTCCTGCGGACGTGAATCGCACAGCACCTGATGGCGAATATCGTTAAAGCGATTACGGGCACGGCTGCAGCCAGCCACGACCCGGGCGCGGACCAGCGCCTGATGCTCCCAGGTCCAGGCATCGTTGCGCTGGTATTTTTCGAACGCATCCATGGAGCTCACCAACAGGCCGGCGCTACCGGACGGACGCAAACGCGTGTCCACCTCATAGAGCTGGCCGCTCATGGTACGCGTGCCGATGATATGCACGATGCGCTGCCCCAGGCGGGCATAAAACTGCTCGTTGGAAACAGACTTGTCCCCGTCGGTCATGCCGCCACTGGCTGCATCATGCAGGAACACCAGATCCAGGTCTGAGTTGTGACCCAGCTCGATGCCCCCCAGCTTGCCGTAGCCCACCACCACAAAATCCGGGCTGCAAGGCTGGCCGTCATCCCGCGATGGACGCCCGTGGCGTTCCACCATGGGCTCCCAGGCCAGCATCACCACCTGATTAAGAATGCTCTCGGCCAGCCAGGTCAGGTAATCACTCACCTTCATCAAGGGCAGCACTTCAGTCACTTCCGACGCGGCCACCCGCAGCAGGTGAGCCTGCTTGAAGTTACGCAGCACCTCCATCTGCTGTTCCAGATCGTCCTCCGCAACCCGCAACAGCTGCTGACGCAACTCGTCATCCAGCTCTGCCCGCTCCGGCGGCGAGTAAAGGGTGCGCACGTCGAGAAGTTCGTCGAGCAATACCGGGTGGCGGGTGAGTCGCTCGGCGATCCAGGGGCTGGCGCCAGACAACTTCACCAGCTGGGTCAATGCACTGGGGTTTTCCACCAGCAGCGCGATGTAAGCACTGCGGCGCAGCACCGCTTCCACGAAGGCGATCAAACGCGTGGCGGTGGTTTCGCCATGCCCCTGGTACCCCAGGGCCTCGAGCATCAGCGGCATCAACCGGTCCAGTCGCTCACGACTGATGGTCTGCATATTTTCCACCGCCCGGCTGTTGCGGAACACATCCAGCCGGGCATACACAGCCTCTGCATCCTGCACCCCAATGGCACCGAGCTGAGCCACGGCAGCATCGTCTTCCAGCTCGCCCAGCCACAAGTCCAGCAGCTCCTGGTCCGCCCCCTGGGCGGCATCGGTTTCCTGCTCCGGGTCAGCGATCACCTGACTGAAATGATGGCGCACACTTTCCCGATAACGGCGCAGCTTGCGCTCAAAGGCGGCCCGGGCAGAAAAGCCCATGGCAAAGGTAAGCCGCTGCCAGCCCAGCTCGTCATCCGGCAGGCGCTGGGTCTGTTTATCTGCCACCGCCTGCAGGCGGTGCTCCACATCCCGCAGGAACAGGTAGGCTTCGGTGAGTTCGTCGGCCACATCCTCGGGCAGCAGTTCCAGCTCCACCAGTTGCGGCAACACCTTGATCAGGTTCGGTTCACGCAGGGCCGGCAGCTGGCCACCACGGATCAGCTGAAACGCCTGCACAATAAATTCCACTTCACGAATGCCACCGGCGCCCAGCTTCACATCCGCCTGCATGCCCTTGCGGTTCACTTCCCGCTCGATCAGGGACTTCATTTCCCGCAGGGACTGGAAGGCGCCGTAGTCGATATAACGGCGATAAACGAAGGGGTTCAAGCGCTTGATCAGGCGATCACCGGCCTGCAGATCGCCGGCCATGGGGCGCATCTTGATCAGCGCATAACGCTCCCATTCACGGCCCTGGGTCTCGTAGTAACCCTCCATGGCATCAAAGCCGATGGCCAGCACACCACTCTTGCCCCAGGGGCGCAGGCGCATGTCCACGCGGAAGACAAAACCGTCAGCGGTGGTCTGGTCCAGCGCCTTGATCAGTTGCTGGCCCAAGCGCACAAAGAACTGATGGTGGGTCAACGCACGGCGCTCGCCTTCGATTTCACCCTCATGCTCGTAGGCAAAAATCAGGTCGATATCGGAAGACAGATTCAGCTCGTGGGCACCCAGCTTGCCCATGGCCAGCACCACCAGCCTGACCGGGTTACCGTCCGGGTCCAGCGGTGCACCACTGCGCTCACAGGCCCAGCCGTACAGCACCGACAGCGCCTCGTCGATGAGGGTGTCCGCCAGCAACGACAGGTCCGCCACGGCACTGTGGTAATCACCAATCCGGGCCAGATCCCGCCAGACAATGCGCACCATATGACGATGGCGCAGGCGGCGCAGGGCCCGCTTGAGGTCGTCCTCGCTGTCGCATTGCGCCAGCAAAGTGCGGATTTCCTCTTTCAGGGACGACGCCGCCAGCGCCTGGCTCAGGTCACTGGCCAGCAGCCACTCCCCCAGCCCCGGATCGCGCTGAAACTGGGCCGCCACGTAGTCAGAGCCCGCCCATACACGGGGCAAGTCGGCCAACAGAGCGTCGGGGATACGGTGGCCGGATTCAACAAAGTGCATCCAGTGCTGGCTGACCAGCACCGACAGTTCATCCGGCAGGGAGTGATATTGGGGTTCATTCATGGGCGGCTATTGTCGTACGGCGAAGGGAAAGCTACAAGCACAACGCCTGACGCCTGACGCCTGACGCCTGACAAGGATTCCGGTTTCCGGATTTAAACGCCAGGCTTCCGCTCACCCCATCAGGATATCCTGGGATGGAGTCACCCGCATCACCTCTTCAATAGTGGTCAAGCCTTTCGCCACTTTCATGGCACCGCTGATACGCAAGGGCTTCATCCCCGATTTCAGCGACGCCCGGGTGAGGGTTTCCAGGTCTGCACCACGGGTGATGTGATTCTTCAGAGTGGTGCGCAGCGGCATGGTTTCATACACCCCCATACGGCCCCGGTAGCCGGTCCCCCGGCATTCCAGGCAGCCCACCGGCTGATAGAGGGTCTCCGGCATTTTCATCTTGAAGGGGCGCACCAGCTCGTCCCAGGCTTGTGGGTCCGTTTCACTGGGCGCCTTGCAGTTCGGGCACAGGGTCCGCACCAGCCGCTGCGCCATCACCCCCAGCACGGTGGCACTGATCATGTAGGGCGGCACGCCCAGGTCAATCAGACGGGTCACCGAGGACGGCGCATCATTGGTGTGCAAGGTGGACAGCACCAGGTGGCCGGTAAGCGCCGCCTGAATGGCCATATCGGCGGTTTGCAGGTCGCGAATCTCACCGATCATGATGATATCCGGATCCTGACGCAGCATGGCCTTTACCCCCTGGGCAAAATCCACATCGATATTGGCCTGAATCTGCATCTGATTGAAGCTGGGCTCCACCATTTCGATGGGGTCCTCAATAGTGCAGACATTCACCTCGCTGGTGGCCAGCTGCTTGAGGGTGGAATACAGCGTGGTGGTTTTCCCCGAACCAGTAGGGCCCGTCACGAAGATGATGCCATGGGGGTGGCTGGTCATCTTGTTCCAGGTTTCGTGATCCTCTTTGGTAAAGCCCAGCTGCTCGAAGCTGCGCACCAGCACGTCCGGATCGAACACCCGCATCACCATCTTTTCCCCAAACGCGGTGGGCAGCGTGGAGATACGCAGTTCAATCTCATCCCCTTCCGGCGACTTGGTCTTCAGTCGCCCATCCTGGGGCTTGCGCTTTTCCGCCACGTTCAGGCGGCTAAGGATTTTCAAACGGCTGGTCACCGCCGCCATGATGGCAGCGGGCAACTCGTACACATCGTGCAGCACCCCATCGATGCGAAAACGCATCTTGCCGGTTTCCCGGCGTGGCTCCAGATGGATATCACTGGCTCGCTGGGAGAACGCGTACTGCAGAATCCAGTCCACAATATTGACGATATGCTGATCGTCAGCGTCGTGATGCCCCTTGCCCACTTCCAGCAATTGCTCGAAGTTGGTAATCCCCGACATTTCCTGCCCGGTATTACCGGCCGCACCGGCGATGGAGCGGCTCAGGTTATAGAACTCGATCCGGTAACGGCGCATCTGCTCCGGATTGACCAACACTACTTCCAGCTCACGATCGCGCAACACCTGCTGCAAATGCGGCTGCCAGTCACGTACGAACGGTTGATCGCAGGCCACCACCACCTTGTCACGGTGCACTTCCACCGCCACGATGCCGTGGCGCTCGGCGAAAGCGTAGCTCATCACATTGGTGACCTGATCCACATGCACCTTGAGCGGATCAATGTTGTACACCGGCAAACCACTCTTGGCCGACAGCCACTGGGTCAGAAAATCCACATCCAGCAACTGATGGGTATCGGTCCGGTCCGTGAGGCGGTATTTGGCCAGCACCTGGATGGCGTGCCAGTTCAGCTCTTTCTTCTCGCGCGGCGTGGTAGAGATGACGTTGAAATCTTCCTGGCTGACGCGCCCCTCATCCAGCAATTCGCGCATCAACCAGCGCACATCAATCAGCAGCCCGTCCAGCTTGGCGGGATCAGCGGGGGCGTTAACGCTTACTTTCGTCACTCTCTCTACTCTCCCAAATTCTTCACAGCACGCGGCCAGTGCCCGCACCACAACGCAGGAACATGCATACAGCCCCGGTGAACCGGAGTCATCTCATTATTCTGGCGTAGACCAAGGCGGCCTATCAGCCTCTTTACTGTAACCCTAACACTGAACCCCTGACAGCCCCGTCCGCTTTCTCTATACTCGCGACCCAATTCATGACGGAACTGTGACATCGTTGTCACCGGCCCGCCGCCGCTACCCGCCAGCAGCGAATAGCGGCATGATGGGAAGCTGTTTCCAACCCTAAAACTTGGACCCGAGGCGCCTATGTCCTTTGGAAGCTCCATTGCCGGCCTGTTCGGCCGCTCGCCAATCAAACCCCTGCAACAACACTACGACACCGTTCACGACTGTGCCCGCACGCTGGCGGACTTCTTCGCCGCCGTGACCGATAACGACTGGGACAAGGCCCGCGCAGCACGCAAGCGCATCGCGGAGCTGGAAAACCAGGCCGACGAGCTGAAAAAAGAGTTCCGGCTGAACCTGCCCAAAAGCCTGTTCCTGCCCATGCCCCGCACCGACCTTCTCGACCTGATCAGCGTGCAGGACAAGGTGGCCAACAAGGCCAAGGACATCTCCGGGCTGATGCTGGGCCGGCAGATGACGATTCCAGCGGTACTGGCTGATGTCATGCTGAGTTATGTGCAAGGTGCCATCGACACCTCCGCCCAGGCCCAGAAAGCCATCAACGAACTGGATGAGCTCATCGAAACCGGCTTCAGTGGCCGTGAAGTCCAGATCGTGGAAGAGCTCATCGAAGAGCTGGACCGGCTGGAGCGCAACAACGACGAGCAGCAAATCACCATCCGTTCCACCCTGTTCAAGCTGGAAAGCGAACTGCCCCCGGTGGATGTCATTTTTCTCTACAAGATCATCGAATGGGTAGGCGATCTGGCTGATCGCGCCCAGAAAGTGGGCGGCCGCCTGCAGATGTTGGTCGCACGCTAGGAGAGTTCTTATGGAGTGGATGTTAGAGCATAGCTACCTGATGCTGCTGCTGGCTGGGGCCTTCGGTTTCCTGATGGCCTGGGGCGTAGGTGCCAACGATGTGGCCAACGCCATGGGCACCTCGGTGGGTTCCGGCGCCCTGACCGTGAAACAGGCGGTAATGATCGCCATTGTCTTTGAATTCTTTGGTGCCTACCTGGCCGGTGGCGAAGTGACCGCCACGGTCCGCAAGGGGATCGTGGATGCCGGCGTCTTTTCAGAATTCCCCCACTATCTGGTCTACGGGATGATGTCCGCGCTACTGGCCGCCGGCATCTGGCTGATTGTGGCCTCCTGGTTTGGCTGGCCGGTTTCCACCACCCATTCCATCGTCGGCGCCATTGTCGGCTTTGCCGCCGTGGGCGTGGGCATGGATGCGGTTAACTGGAGCAAGGTGGGCAACATCGTCGCCAGCTGGGTCACCTCTCCACTATTGGCCGGTTTCATCTCCTTCGCGTTAATCAAAAGCGTGCAAAAACTGGTACTGAGCCAAGACGACCCCTTTGAACGCGCCAAACGAGTCGTGCCGTTCTATATGTTCCTGGTGGGCTTCGCGATTAGCGCCGTCACCTTGCTGAAAGGCCTCAAGCATATCGGCCTGGACATCAGCTATGCCGCCAGCCTGGGCTGGTCTGCCGTTGGCGGGCTGATCGTCGCCCTGATCGGCGCCGCCTTCCTCAGCCGCATTCAACCGGACCCGGAAGCCGACAAGAATTTCCGCTTTCACTCCGTGGAGCGCATCTTTGCGGTACTGATGATTTTTACCGCCTGCGCCATGGCGTTTGCCCACGGCTCCAATGATGTGGCCAACGCGGTAGGCCCGCTGGCTGCCATCAACAGCGTCATCGTCAACGAAGGCATGATCGGCGGGGAAGCCGCCATGCCCGGCTGGATCCTGCTGGTCGGCGCCATGGGCATCGTCTTCGGGCTGGCCATTCTCGGCGCCCGGGTCATGGCCACGGTGGGCAAAAACATCACCGAGCTTACCCCCAGCCGGGGCTTTGCCGCCGAGCTCGGCGCTGCCGGCACCGTGATTCTGGCTTCCGGCACCGGCCTGCCCATCTCCACCACCCACACCCTGGTCGGGGCGGTACTGGGCGTAGGCATGGCCCGGGGCATTGGCTCTCTCAATTTGCGAGTGGTAAGCACCATCTTCACCTCCTGGGTCGTCACTCTGCCCGCCGGCGCCTTGCTATCGATCCTGTTCTTCTACTTCTTCAAGGGACTGTTTGGGGCATGAAACGCCTGACGCTCGACGCCTGAAGCAAGACGCTCACGCCGCCCCTTCGGGCGGCGTTTTTATTTGGCGTCGAGCGTCCGGCATCTGGCCTCAGGCGTAATTCGCTGGCTATACTGGCCTGTCAGTCACTTAGAGCCGAGACGCCCGTGTCCACTAGCACAACCCCGAACACCGACAGCCAGGTTCACTGGTTCCGCAATTCGTCCCCGTATATCAATGCGCACCGGGGCCGAACCTTTGTGGTCATGCTGTCCGGGGAGCTGCTGGACGGCCCGCGCCTGCCTACCCTGATTCACGATCTGGCACTGCTGAATAGCCTGGGAATCAAACTGGTGCTCGTGCATGGCGCCAGGCCACAAATATCGGCCCGGCTGGCAGAATCCGATATTGAGTCCACCTTTGAGCAGCACATGCGCATCACCGACAGTGCCGCGCTGGATAGCGTCATGGCGGCAGTCGGCGCATTGCGCCTGAAGCTGGAAGGCCTGTTCTCCATGGGGCTGGCCAACTCGCCCATGCATAACGCCAGCATCCGTCTGGTCAGCGGCAACTTCGTAGTGGCCAAACCGGTAGGCGTGCGCGGTGGCTTCGATTACCAACACACTGGTGAAGTGCGGCGCATCGACGTGGATGCCATTCGCCAGCAACTGGGCAACGGCAACGTGGTGCTCCTCTCGCCGGTTGGCGGCTCGCCCACCGGCGAACTGTTCAACGTCAACGCGGAAGAAGTAGCCTCCACTGCCGCCATCGCCCTGGGCGCCGACAAGCTCATCATCATGGGCGAGCACCTGCGCCTGGCCGATACGCAAGGCAACCTGGTGCGCGAACTCAGCCCCCAGCAAGCCGGCAAACTACTGGCCGGCGATCAGTACGAAGATAACGGCGTGGACCGGCAGCTCACCGCCGCCTGCCACGCCGCCAGCAATGGCGTGGCCCGGGCCCACCTGCTCGACGCCCAGGTGGACGGCGCACTGATCAAGGAACTGTTCACCCGCGACGGCTGTGGCACCCTGGTGACGAGGGAAAACTACGAAACCATCCGTGGCGCGCGCATTGAAGACGTGGGCGGCATTCTCGAATTGATCGAACCATTGGAAGAAGACGGCACCCTGGTGCGCCGGTCAAGAGAGCTACTGGAAAACGAAATCCAGCGCTTCGCCATCATCGAACGCGATGGCATGGTCATCGCCTGCGCCGCCCTGTACCCCTTCCCCGAGGACAAGACCGGCGAACTCGCCTGCGTCGCCGTTCACTCCAGCTACCGCAAAGGCGAACGGGGCGCCCAGGTACTCGCCTACCTGGAACGGCGGGCACGGGAACAGGGCCTGCACAGCTTGTTCGTGCTCACCACGCTCACCGCGCACTGGTTCCAGCAACAGGGGTTTGAAGCGGCGGGAGTCGATGCACTGCCGGGAGCCCGGCAGTCGCTGTATAACTGGCAACGGAATTCGAAGGTGTTTGTGAAGGGGCTTTGAAGGTTTTCGCCTGTTTTCTAGCGCCTCAAACACCGGTTTGGTGAAGGTGGCGTTTTTTGGAACAAAAAAGGTGACAGCATTGCCCAATTCGAATGCTTTGACTTGTTATGCATTACAAGCCCTGCCAGTCCATATAAGCGACAATTGCACCATCTTGTTTCGGCTTCTTTATTGCTGCTTGATTCCATTTTCGAATTAACTCCAAGTCGTAAGCTGCTTTGGCGATTGCTATTGCATAGTTTGAACAATACTCCGAAAACACTGGATCATTATTTTTTAGAAGACCTAAAGCTTCATCATCTCGGTGAAGATCTAGTAGAACCGCTGCATAGTTATTTATGAACAGTGGCGAGTTTTCACCGTTCTCATATGCAGCCTGACATATCGACACAGCCTGTTCTAAAGAGTCCGTAAAGTAGTCATAATTAGTCCATGCTTTTCGATGAAGTTCTTTCGTATCTTCAATAACGCTCATAATTCGAATCTATTTAGTGCATAACGCTGAGCTTTGCGGCAATTTTGGATCCGCAAAGCGGTGGAAAAACTTTCCAACAACAGCGGCTTGTTATGTCTGCTTTCGGCACTTACCAATTAATAGTTCCCTGATTTCTCAGAGGGATAGCGGACTTCTTGATTTCTAGCATCCCTGGGCCTGTAGCAAAGCCTTGGCTGTTTAAGTACATTTCCAAGCCCTTTAAAGCTGTATTTCCTGCTGAGGGCGGAAGTCGAACTGAGGATATTGGCAGCCTTGCCCTCTGAAAAAGCCGTTCGTGGTCACTTTGAAGAAAAATGCTGTCCAGGTAAGGAATAAAGATCCCGCTATTTGACCGAAATTTTCTTAACTCTCTAGTTTGGACCAGGTTAGGGTAAAAGACTGCCCTCCACTCCCTTTCTTCAGAAAACCCGGAATTCTTGAATGCCAGCATGGGTAGAGTGAAAAGGTTATGAATCAAACCCTTAATTATTCCTGTCGTGGTTTCCGGCAAATCCTCAAGCTGTCCTGTGAGCCCCGACTTTTCTATGAGAGAGGAGACTTTGTTGATAATTTCCTCAATTATTCTTTCTTTAACGTCATTATCGTAAATGACAGGAAGAAGGTTTGCGTATACAACAATATTGCCCTTACAGGCCGCGAGGCTTGAATCTGAAACATCAAACTCTAAGCAGTACCCGCAAGCTTCGCTACCGTATGCTCGCCACTGACTGAGCAAGTCGTCCGTATCACAAAAAGAAACGAGATGCGGCGACATGACGTCGTGGAACACTTCGTCAAAATCAGAAAGCAGGGCGCCCAAAGTGGAAAAAACTGGTTTATTTGTCTCTGACAACCTTTTTATTACTCGCTCCAAACCATCTTTCATTTCCTGAGAATCATTCAGGAATCTGCAATCAATAGCCCACAGCGATTGACTTTGAACAATACCATCAAGCCCTTGCGCCGAAGTGTAATGAAATAGAGATGTCGGAATTTTTTTCCCTGATGAGTCAATAATTAGCTGCTCAACGTATTCATGTAGATTCGTGAATTCGGAAACCAAAGGCCCAAGGTCTTCAAATTGCTTTTGGAATTGTTCAAACGACAAGATCCGACTCCTCAGAGGACATAACAGATATTAGGAAGCCGGCTCGAATATCGAATGAACGTGTCGGCTTCATATCACAGTTATAAATTTCGCATATCGAAAAAGAAAACCTTGTTTCTGAGCATGTTACACAGCCCAGACTGGTCGCATTATTCAATATGTTGACTTCTTCGTTTGCCCGGACCAATAACACTGTCCAGACGCCAGATATTTCCTCTCCGCTTTAACGCTTCCATTCTTCCTCACAAACACCGCATAAAGGCTAGGCGACTCCAAGGGAAAACCAGAATGCTTAATGTTGTGGCCGCAAGCCGGAAGCCTCTCCCATGCGATTCGCTCAGGCCTTCGTGTTTAACGCGAAAACTCACTCTATCTCAGCAACTTACAAAAATATGTAAGCCAAATCCTACATATTCAACTGGCGCGCGGGTGAACAACGGCTTTGCCGCCCTTTGCTGTCACAAACACTTTCGCCTGCCCTGGAGATCGCCCACGAAGAAACCGTGGAAGCGAGTAACGAGTTTCAAGTCACGAAAACAGGAAAGACGAGCCCACGGAGGGTTTTGCCTTTCGAAACTCGCTTCTCGCAACTCGAAACGCCATTTTCGCGCCCCACCGAGCGAAGCGAAGGAACGCCGGCAAGGCGGCCCCAAAGGGGTGAGCAGAGCGAATAACTGGCGCTCCTACAGCTTGGCTCGAAGGCCGACCGAATCCCTACAGCCCGGCCCCTCTCTGGGTTACAATGCCGGGCTTATGTCCCGCTATTGACCATTACGAGGTTCCCATGCCGCAGTATCGCTCCCGTACCACCACCCATGGCCGTAACATGGCCGGCGCCCGTGCCCTGTGGCGCGCCACGGGCATGAAGGACGGGGACTTCGGTAAACCGATTATTGCCATCGCCAACTCTTTTACCCAGTTCGTACCCGGGCACGTGCACCTGAAGGACATGGGCCAGCTGGTGGCCGGTGAAGTGGAGAAGGCCGGGGGCATCGCCAAGGAATTCAACACCATTGCGGTGGATGACGGCATCGCCATGGGCCACGACGGCATGCTCTATTCCCTGCCCAGCCGCGACATCATTGCCGACTCCGTGGAATACATGGTCAACGCCCACTGCGCCGACGCCATTGTCTGCATCTCCAACTGCGACAAGATCACCCCCGGCATGCTGATGGCTTCCATGCGTCTGAATATTCCGGTGATCTTCGTGTCCGGCGGCCCCATGGAAGCGGGCAAGACCAAACTGGCCGAGGGCAAGCTGGATCTGGTGGACGCCATGGTCATGGCCGCCGATGACAGCGTGGACGAAGAAACCCTGAATGAAGTGGAGCGCTCCGCCTGCCCCACCTGCGGCTCCTGCTCCGGCATGTTCACCGCCAACTCCATGAACTGCCTGACCGAAGCGCTGGGCCTGTCCCTGCCCGGTAACGGTTCTCTGCTGGCCACCCATGCCGACCGTCGCGAGCTGTTCCTGGAAGCCGGTCGTCGCATCGTGGATATCACCCGGCGCTATTACGAGCAGGACGAAGACGCTTTGCTGCCACGCAATATCGCCTCGGTGAAAGCGTTCGAAAACGCCATGAGCCTGGACATCGCCATGGGCGGTTCCACCAACACCGTACTGCACTTGCTGGCAGCGGCGCTGGAAGGTGAAGTGGATTTCACCATGGAAGACATCGACCGCCTCAGCCGCAAGGTGCCGTGCCTGTCGAAAGTGGCCCCGGCCACCCAGAAATACCACATGGAAGATGTGCACCGCGCCGGTGGCGTCATGGGCATTCTCGGCGAACTGGACCGGGCTGGCCTGCTCAACCGGGATATTCCCATGGTGCATTCAGCGTCCGTGGCCGAGGCCCTGGAACATTACGACATCATTCGCACCCAGGATGAAGGCGTGAAAAAGATGTTCACCGCCGGCCCGGCAGGCATCCCCACCCAGACCGCCTTCAGCCAGGAAACCCGTTGGGGCAGCCTGGACGACGACCGCGAAAACGGCTGCATCCGCAACTACGAAAACGCCTACAGCAAGGACGGCGGCCTGGCCGTGCTGTACGGCAACATCGCCGAGCGCGGCTGCATCGTGAAAACCGCCGGGGTGGACGATTCCATCCTCAAGTTCACTGGCCGCGCCCGGGTCTTCGAATCCCAGGACTCTGCGGTACGCGCCATCCTCGGTGATCAGATCGTTGCCGGCGATGTGGTGGTGATTCGCTACGAAGGCCCCAAAGGCGGCCCGGGCATGCAGGAAATGCTCTACCCCACCAGCTACCTGAAATCCAAAGGGCTGGGCAAGGAATGCGCATTGCTGACTGATGGCCGTTTCTCCGGCGGCACCTCCGGCCTGTCCATCGGCCACGCCTCTCCGGAAGCGGCAGAAGGCGGCGCCATTGCCCTGGTGAATGAAGGCGACACCATCGATATCGATATCCCCAACCGCACCATCCGTCTGGATATCAGCGATGAAGAGCTGGCACATCGCCGCACCCACATGGAAAACCGTGGCAAGCTGGCCTTCAAACCCAAGGAAATCCGTCCACGCCGGGTCTCCACCGCCCTGAAAGCCTACGCAGCCCTCACCACCAGCGCCGACCGTGGCGCGGTACGTGATCTGAGCCAGATCGGCGAGTAAGGCGCGAAGCAAATCGCGAAGCAAATAAAGAGGCGGCCCCATTCAAATGAGGCCGCCTTTTTTGTGCCTCGCAATCGCAACCCGATGACTCAGAACTTACCGTAGGAG
>NZ_DS989915.1:1786147-1810778 GCF_000155615.1 Alcanivorax sp. DG881
CTCCTACGCGGCAGCCCTTGGCTTGCTGACATGCAAGGATTGCTGCGTTTTTTACCCCTTTTCACGGAAACAGCTGGATGGCTTAAGCTATAGTCGACAGTCTGGCCAACAATGCGCCATGCCAAAGGAGCCATCATTCGCATGAGCCTCAAACACAAACTGATGCCCCTGTTTGCCCGCCTGATCACCAGTGAAGGCCTGCAACAGTTACGCCGCAGACTATTGGAGTGGCGCCGCATATTGCGCCGCCAACCCCACCAGGCCACCTTCTACTTCCGCATTGATGATCCCTATTCGGTGCTCATGGCGCAGGTAATGCCGCGCTTTGCCCAGCACTTCGGCATCACCGTCACCCCACGGGTAATGCTGTACCTGGATCAGCAAATGTACCCCGCCGCCGACATGCTCGCGGAGCTCGCCCCCCGTGACGCGGTCAAGCTGGCCGACCTGCACGGGCTGGACTTCCCAAAAGACTGGCAGCTGCCTCCCCGCGAAGTCAGCCTGGCCGCCACCCGCTGCCTGCTGAAACACGAAGGCGACGAGCGCTTCTGGAGCCTGGCCGCCGCCCTGGCCGATGCCCTGTGGCGCAATGATCACGACAAACTGGAAGCCCTGCTCAGCGAGTATGGCCAACAGGCTGCCGATCGGGCCCAGCTATCACTGGAAGCCCGCCGGGACCAGTTCCTGAAAGACGGCCACTACCTCACTGGCACCCTGCACTACGCCGGCGAATGGTACTGGAGCGTGGAACGGCTGGATCATCTGGGCCACCGCCTCAACGAACTGGGACTGGGCGGCGCCGACTGGCCATTACCCTACGGCCGCGCCAAACGGGCCCGCCTGAAAGACACTCCGGAAGCCCTCAAAGGCACCCCGCTGGCGCTGTATTTTTCCTTCCGCAGCCCCTATTCCTACATCGCCCTGGCGCGCACCTATGCGCTGGCCGACCACTACGGGCTGGACCTGAAAATCCGCCCGGTGCTGCCCATGGTGATGCGCGGGCTCACGGTCCCCAAAGCCAAACGTTTCTATATCCTCAAGGACGCTGCCCGGGAAGCCCGCCTGCACGCGGTGCCGTTCGGCAAGGTCTGCGACCCGGTGGGCGCCGGCGTGGAACGCTGCATGGCGATCTGGCCCTTTGCCGAAAAAGAAGGTCGCCTGCGCGAATGGTTGCGCGCCGCCGCCACCGGAATCTGGAGCCAGGGCATCAACGCCGCCAGCGATAATGGCCTGAAGTTTCTGGTGGAAAACGCCGGCCTGGACTGGAACCGGGCCCGCCGCTGGCTGGACGACGACGATTGGCGCGAACAGGCAGAAGCCAACCGCGACGCCATGATGGCCGCTGGCAGCTGGGGCGTCCCCAGTTTTATGACCCAAGATGACATGACCTGGGGGCAGGATCGTTTTGCGATCATCGAGCAGAGGCTGCTAGCCTCACAGGCCGATGACAGCGCCTGAACTACCCTGATGGCATAATCACAGTAGTCTCGCTGGGGGCGAGAAAAACAGGAGCGAGTGACGAGGAGTGAGTCGCGAAAGGCAAACCGATTTGGGTTTTCGAAACTCGCTCCTCGTCACTCGCCACTATCTCTTGTTTCGAACCGCCAGCAGCATCCCAACAACCCCCATAACAACCGGAGAACGTCATGACCATTGCTTACTGGTGCGTGCTTGCCGCCATGTTCCTGCCTTATCTGTCCACCGGCATCGCCAAATTTCAGGGCGGGTTCGGCCCCAGACAGAATCACAACCCCCGCGAGTTCCTGGAAACCCTGGAAGGCAGCCGCAAACGCGCGCACTGGGCGCAGCAGAACGGTTTTGAAGTCACCCCGGCCTTTGCCGCTGCGGTGATCATCGCCCACCTGGCGGCCACGTCTCCGCAGGGCACCATTGATGGTATCGCCGTGGCCTTCGTCGCCAGCCGCATCCTCTTCACCGTCTGCTATGTGGCGGACTGGGCCAGCGCCCGCACCCTGGTTTGGGCCTTTGGCATGGGGTGTATTGTGGCCCTGTTTGTGGGCGTAGGCAGTTAAAACAGTGGCGAGTTACGAGTATTGAGTTTCGAAAGGCAAAACCACAACCGGCAACAGCGATTGTAGATCTTCGCTTCTCGATACTCGTAACTCGCAACGTTTCCATGCCCCAGACCTTCACCATCACCGTCAGTGGCAAGGGCCATTTCCCCTGCCGCACCGACCAGAGCATCGTCGACGCCGGCCAGCAGGCCGGTTTCGGCTTCCCCATTGCCTGCCGCAATGGCGTGTGTGAGCGCTGTATCGGTCAGCTCAGTCATGGACAGGTGCAACAGAAAAACCGCACCATTCACGCGGGCGATGCCAGTAGCTCCCAGGTGTTATACTGCATCGCCCTGCCACTCAGCGACTGCGAGATAGATGTGCCCGAGGTAACCGCGCCCGGTGAATTGCCGGTCCACCAGATTCATTGCCAGATCCAGCAGATCGACGCGCTCAACCATGACGTCAGTCGAGTCTGGCTGCGCCTGCCCGCCGGCAAGAAAATCCAGTGGCATGCAGGCCAGTATCTGATGCTGAACCTGCACGGCGAAAGCTATCCCTTTTCCATCGCCAACCATTGCGATGGCCGCGATATTGAGCTGCACGTTCGCCATGGCGATGACAACAGTGCCGCCCAGGACATCATGGCCAGCCTGCAGGCAGACAGCACCGTCAGCACGACCCTGCCCGCCGGCCTGCGTTTTATCGACAGCGCACCGGATCAGCCGGTGTGGTTTATCTGCGGTTCCACCGGTTTCGCGCCGGTGAAAGCCATGATCGAACGCCTGATCGCGCTGAATTTTACCCAGCCCGTGCGGCTGTTCTGGGGCGCACGAACCGACGCAGACCTGTATCTGCCCCACCTGCCGGCCCAATGGCAGGGCGCCCTGGCCGACTTCGATTTCGTCACCTCCCTGTCGGACATCCGCCACCCGGACCACGCCGAAGGTCTGGTCCATGAAGCCGCACTGGAAGCGCTCAGCGAACCCGACCTGCCCCTGTTCTTTCTGGGCGGTTCCCCGCCCATGGGCTGGGCGGTTTTCGATGCACTGGTCGCCGAAGGCGTTCCCGCCAGCAACATCCACTGCGACGTGTTTGATTACGCGCCACGGGATTAGCTACAAGCTTCAAGCTACAAGCGGCAACACGAATTAAGTCCAACGCTAACCGGAAAGGGCCTCGCCACGCGCGACAAGTCTGGCTGCTCAGACAAAGCCAGGATCCAGCACAAATCGCGGCCAAAAGGCTGTCGGGCTGGCAACAACCCGGCTCGCGTTGTAGCTTGTAGCTTGAAGCTACACCCCAGGGAAAGGATACGATGGCAGACTCCCCCTCCTCGGCTCACGACGGTCAAGTGCTACTGCTGCCTTGCCACGAGTGCGACCTGGTTTCCGAGGTAGTGATTCACCGGGACGGCCAGTGGCTGCAGTGCCCCCGCTGCCAGCACCCGCTGATGCGGCCGGCGCAAAACGACCAGCTCACCCCTGCCCTGGCGTTCACCGCCCTGCTGCTGCTGACGTTGTCCTTACTGTTTCCCTATCTGGGCTTCGAGAAGAATGGCATTGAACGGGCCATGACCGTCACCGACGCGGCCTACGAGCTGGCGATTTATCACCACCCGGCCCTGGCCGCTATCGTGATCGCCACTATCATTGTGATCCCGGGGCTATACCTGCTGTCGGTGTGCTGGATTCATATGAGCCTGGCCAGCCCCGGGCGCTTGCCCGGCAGCCTGTTTCTGGCCCGCTGGCTGCCACGCATGCAGCCCTGGATGATGGCGGATGTCTTCGCCATCGCCGCCCTGGTCAGCCTGGTGAAGATCATCGCCATGGCCCATATTCAACTGCTGTCCGCCTTCTGGACCTTTTCCGGGTTCGCCTTGATCCTGCTGATCACCGTCACCCGCATGAACACTATCGGCCTGTGGCAGCGACTGCTCGGCGACCTGCAGCAACCAGCGCAGGCGCATGCCGGCGACACCGCCCAGCGCCAGGGCCTGATTGGCTGCCAATGGTGCGGGCAGCTGCAACCGCTGGGACAATCCCACCGCTGTCATCACTGCCACAGCTTTCTCCATGAGCGCCATCCCTTCAGCCTGCAGCGGGTCTGGGCATTGCTGGTCACCGCCATTCTCTGCTGCTTTCCGGCGCACCTGTTCCCGATCATGATCACCACCAGCCTGGGCAAGACCGAGCCGTCCACCATCATTGCCGGGGTCATGCTGTTTCTGCGCCACGGCGACTGGCCCATCGCCCTGATCATTTTCACCGCCAGTGTGCTGGTCCCCTTCGGCAAGATCCTCGCCCTTGGCTGGCTATGTATCGCTGCCCGCCAGCGACAGGCACTGGACATGACCAGCCAGATGAAGCTCTATCGCCTCACCGAGTGGATTGGCCGCTGGTCCATGATTGACGTCTTTGTGGTGGCCATCATTGTCGCCCTGTTTCAGATGGGCAATATTCTTACGGTCACACCCGGTGTGGGTGGGCTGGCGTTTTCTGCCGTGGTGATTTTCACCATGCTCGCCGCACACCAGTTTGACCCCCGCCTGATCTGGGACCGACAACAACAGCTGCAGCAATACTCAAAACAACGCGCAGAACAACGCCTGCCTCCCACTCTCGAACCGGAGAAATCCTCTTGAACCAGGCCGATTCGCCACCGTCACATCGTCGCCCGCGGTTATCTGCTGTCTGGCTGATTCCGTTGATGGCCGCACTGATCGGCCTGTGGCTGGTGTTCAGCTACCTCTCCAGCCAGGGCCCGGTGATTACCCTGGAACTGGAAGATGCGGAAGGCATCAACGCCGGTAAAACCGCCGTCAAAATGCGTAATGTACAAGTGGGCGTAGTAGAGAGTGTCAGCCTGTCCGAAGACCTGAGCCACACCCTGCTCAGCGTACAGATGCAGGCCGACACCGAGCGCATGCTCAACAGCGACACGCAATTCTGGGTGGTCAAACCCCGAGTCGGGCGCGAGGGTGTCAGCGGCTTGAGCACCGTCCTGTCCGGTGCCTATATCGAATTGCTGCCCGGCAACAGCAGCAAGAAGGCCAAAACCTTTACCGTAGAAAATTCGCCACCGCCGGAGAAAACCGGCGACGGCCTGTTCCTGAAACTGATCAGCGAACCGGGCACCAACATCAACAACGGCGACCCGGTGAGTTTCCGCAGCCTGAAAGTGGGCCGCGTGGTGGACACCACCTTCGACCCCGATGCCGAACTGTTTCGCCACCGTCTGTTCATTGAAAAACCCTACGATGTACTGGTCAGCGACAGCAGCCGCTTCTGGAAGGTTTCCGGCATCGGCTTTCAGCTGGATGCCCGCGGCTTCCAAGCACAACTCAGCTCACTGGAAGCCCTGCTTGGCGGTGGTATTTCCTTCTCCGTACCGGACCCCAACATGAGCACGGGCGCCCCCGTGGAAGACGATCACCAGTTCGTGCTGCATGACAACCAGGAAAGCGCCAGGCGGGCACTCTACACCCAGACCCTGGATTATGTGCTGCTGGTTGAACGCAGCGTGCGCGGCCTGCAAGCCGGGGCCCCCGTCGAATACCGCGGCATCCGTATCGGCACGGTGGAGCAGGTCCCCTGGGCCTTTGGCGCCGAAGGCCCCAACGCCATGACCGACAGCCCGATTCCGGTACTGATCCGTCTGGAACCACAACGGGTCACCCATCAATCCGCGATTGCATTGCCCTCGTGGGAAAGTGAAATCCGCCAGATGGTGGATAACGGCCTGCGCGCCAGCCTGAAAGCCGGCAACCTGCTGACCGGTTCCCTGTTTGTTGACCTCGAGTTTCACAAGAACGCCCCGGCAACCGATGCCTCGCTCACCTACCGCTCCGTGCCCGTCCTTCCCTCCGTGGACAGCGGTGGGCTGAGCAAGCTGGAAGATCAACTCCACGCCCTGCTGAAAACCCTGAATGGTCTTCCCATGCAGGACATGGCCAACAACCTCAACAGCAACCTGAAACACCTGTCCGGCGTGACCGGCCGCATCGAAAACCTGCTGGATGATCCCGCCCTCAATGCGCTGCCCCAGCAGATTTCCGACAACCTGAATGCGCTGGAAAACACCCTGCAGGGCTGGCAGGCAGGCGGCGATGGCTACCGGGAACTGCAAGGCACCCTGCAGAAGCTCAATCGCCTGCTGGATGACGCCGAGCCATTACTCGACACCTTGAATGAACAGCCCAACGCGCTGATCTTCCAGCGCCACCCGGCCACCGACACCCAACCCCGAGGTGCACAATGATCCGCCTGCTAGCCATCGCCGCCATCCTCACCGGCCTGTGGGCCTGTAGCCACGCCCCCGCCACATCGCCACCGGGCTACCTGTTGCCCTCCGCCACCGGGGCCGCGCATTCACCGCTAACCATCAAGGTACACCTGGCCAGTTACCTGAACCGGGGCGGCATTGTCATGCAACTCAGTGATAGCGAGATACAGGTAG
This sequence comes from Alcanivorax sp. DG881, assembly GCF_000155615.1. Classification (GTDB taxonomy): domain Bacteria; phylum Pseudomonadota; class Gammaproteobacteria; order Pseudomonadales; family Alcanivoracaceae; genus Alcanivorax. The sequence continues at coordinate 1,792,621 of NZ_DS989915.1, forward strand.
GCCGCCACCATCGCTGGGCCGAACCGTTGGCCACGCAATTACAACGTTCCCTGGAAGCCCGCATGCCCAGCGGAGACGAAAAGACGCTCACCGTGGAGCTAACCCGTTTTCAGGGCCTGCAAGGCAAAGACAGGGATTCCGCCGTCATCACCGGCCGCTGGGCGCTGACTGGAAACAACGGAGAGGTTACGCAGGGGCGCATTCAGTGGGAAGCCGCGCTGGACAACGGCGGCTATGCCAATCTGGTAAGAACGCTGGATCAGGGTTGGCAGGCAGTGGCGGCAGAGATTGCCGCCGCTATGGATTGAAGGGGGGCTTGCCTGCATCCCCTAATACGACCTACAAGGTGCTGCGGTTTTTGTAGGTCGTGTTAGCCGCGTAGCGGCGTAACCCGACAAAACGACATTCAACACTACTGCACGCTTTTATCTGGCAACGGCAGGGCGGGCAAACTACCTTCCAGCTGTGCCAAACGGCGATCGAAGGCAGACATGGCCTTGCTGGAATCGCCCAGCGCCCGGTACAGGCGCGCCAGTTCTGCCAGCGCCGTGGCACTCTGGCTGGAGTTGGCCGCGGCCTCGAAAAAGCCCTGAGCCTTACCCCACAGACGCGCTTTCAACGCGACGCGACCAGCGGTAATCAATACCGACGCATTGCCCGGCCGTTCCACCAGCCACTTTTCCAGTACCTGTAGCAGGTCGTCCGGGGGAATGTCGTCGATGGCTTCCAGTACCGGCGGCAAGCGGTCATCCCACTGGTTACCCAGTTGCTCACGGACCAGATTCAAGGCACCACGGCCACCACCCAGCTGGGCCAGAAAGCCGGCATAGCGTGCCACCATGGCCGGATCGTTTTTCAGGTGAACCGGCACATCTTTCCAGAGTTTGCGCAATTCATCCCGGCGACTATCGGCATCGTTGAAGCCAGGCTTGCGGGCGGTTTCCTGCAACCAGGCCAGCCAGGCCCGGCGCTCACGACGGGCCTGGTTCGCTTCGCCAAAGGCCCGTTTCAGACGCGGCATCAGTGCACACAGAGCCTGCCAGTCTTTCTGGCTTTCCAGCACCTCAGCGTAGGTATTGAGAATACGCTTGTTGCGCGGAGCCATATCCGCCAGCACTTTCAGCTCGCTGCGTGCCTGCTCCGGGTAGCCGTCATCCAGGGCGAAGCGCGCTTTCATCAGGCCGGCGACCAGGCGTCCCCGCCGGTCGGTGCTGGCCTGTTCAAGATAATGCTGCGATGCCTCTACCTTGTCCTGTTCCTGGGCCGCTTCCGCCGCCAGCAACCAGGCCACCAATGGCCAGTCACCGTCTTCACCGGCGGCCACCAGCAAGCGCTCGGCCTTTTCCTGTTCACCATCCACCAGCTGCAGGAAACCACTGCGCAAGCGACGCTCCGCCACCGCTTTTTTCCAGCGTCGGGTGGCCCGCACCGGCTCCATGGCATTCCAGGCCGCGTTGCCCAGCAAGGTCAGCACCACCAGCGCCACCGCCCCAAGCAGGGCCATCAGCACCACAAACCCCAGGGTGGTATCCACGGACACGGAGTCACGGATGATCAGCACATAACCGGAATCCGCTGCCATCCAGCGCCCCAGCGCCAGCGCGGCAACCAGGGCGATAATAATCAGCAGGACGACTTTCTTCATGCGCCGCCCTCCTTGCGTTTCAAGGCCTCGATGGCCGCCAAACCATTCCCGATCTGCGGCAGGGCCTGGGCCACACTGGCACCACCCATTTCTTTCAGGGTTGTCTGCATTTGTGCTGCACGGGGATCATCGTCCCGGAACCATTGTTTCAGCGTGCTCCGGGCATTTTCGACGGCTTGACCATAGGCATCGGCACGGCCCTGCATCAGCGCCAGCTGCGCCTGCTGCAGGCTGCCATCCAAAGTCAGACGCACCAGCGAGGCCTGCTCACCCGACAACGGCAGCGGCACCGCCCCTTCGTGGCGACGCACGGTCACCGGCATCCGGTCCAGCACATCTTGCCACCAGGGTTGATCTACATCCGGGGTATCACGCTCCGGTGGTGACGCTTCTGCGGGTACCGCCAACTCAGCGACCAGTTCCCGCAAGGCCCCCAGGCGCAGCACCATGCCCTGCACGTCCACCTGGCTGGCCCCACTGAGGGTTTCCATGTCCAGAGCCAGCGCCTTGCGGGCCGGTAACACGGCGGGGTCATCCAAGCGGGCCAGTGTTTCGTCCGCCGCTTTCAACAAGCGGCGCGCGGCCTGGGCATCCTGGGTGAGCAACAGCCGCTGGCTGGCCAGGCTCGCCAGGGCACGTGCTTCATTGATCAGCCACAGGCGCTGGCCACCACTTTTCAAGTCAGTCAACGCAGCACGATCCTTGGTCATCTGTGCCGCCAGTTTGGCCTGCTCTTTTTCCAGACCGGACAGGGCAGACTGAACCTGGGCGCGCTGGCTGGCCAACTCACCTTTCACGGTCGTCACTTGATCCGCCAGGCTGCTCTTTTCACTCTTCAGCCGGGAAAACTCCTGCCACCCCCACCAGCCCGCTGCCCCGAGTGCGGCCAGCACCACCAGTACCAGCAGCACAGTCAAAAGGCTTACTCCTGCCTGGCGGGAAAAAGGACGATCCTGCGTCATGTCAGCTCCGTTGTTGTCATAGCGAGGCGTGCGCGAGTCTCGAACCCCCTGCGCCCTCGGTGTGGCGATACCCGATATCATTGCAAAAACCTTAAAGTGAGCGCCCATTGCTGTCCAATCATTAACGGTTAGATCGGGTAAAAAGTTCTACGCGGAATGGCGTGACACGCCGGTTTCAGGCGTTGCGTGTGCAGTAAAAAGGGAGATTCGCAGCCAGGCCGGCAATCGCAAAGACACAGAGAGAATTCAGGTTCGCCTTAACCGCCGCCCCCATCCATCAAGGCCGCCAGCATATCCTCGTCATGGGCGCTGGCCGCCACCCGCACAGGACCGGCGTGACAGGCCTGCACCGCCGCGGCCACCCGCGCTCCAGCCACCACCACGCCGCACCCGGCGGGCAGGGCTGACTGTAACGCCTGCCAACCCTGCACACTGGTAACCATTACCCAGTCAGTTTGCGTCGAAAGGGTGATGCCGCTGATCCCATGGCGCCGATAGAAGGCCAGTGCATCGACACGGGCACCACGCGCTTCCAGGCTTTGCGCCAACAATTCGCGGCCGCTGTCGCCCCGACAGATCAGGACCTGTTTTTCGTGCAGCTGTTGCAGGCAAGGCAGCGCCAGCACTGCTTCGGAATTGAAGCCATGCTCTGGCACCGTGGCAGGCAGATGCCAGGACGCCAACTCCGCCGCCGTGGCCCGACCAACCGCCAGCCAGTGCACTCCCACCGGCCACTGCGGCCACAGGTCCGCCATGGCCGACAGGGCCAACCGGGCGGCATTCACGCTGGCAAAAAATACCGCGTGGTAACGATCCAGTTCCATCAGGGTGCGTTGCATGGCGCCATCCACCGGCACCGGCTCTATTGTTAGCGCCGGCTGGTGAAGAGGCTGGTAGCCCGCCTCCGTGAGCAGGGCCATCAGCCGTTGCTGCTGGCCCGCGGGGCGGGTCACGACGACCTGTTGCTGCCGTCCTTGCTGGGTCATTGGCGTGCGTACAGAGCCTTCAAAATGGCATCCGCACCCTGCGCCAACAGCTGTTCGGCAATATCGATACCCAATTCGGCACCCTTGGCGCGCGGCGCCGAGCCTTCCGCCCGCAACACCCGGCTACCATCTTCCTCTGCCACCAGGCCGCGCAGCCACAACTGGCCATCTTCCAGCAACGCAAAACCCGCGATGGGGACCTGGCAGCCCCCGTCCAGGCGGCGGTTCATGGCCCGTTCGGCCACCACGCGATCCCAGGTATCCACATCACTCAACGGTGAGAGCAGATCAATGGTGCGCGTATCCGCTTCGCGGCATTCGATCCCCACCGCGCCCTGCCCTACGGCGGGGAGCGATTCTTCCGGCGGCATTTCATAGCGAATGCGGTCGTGCATTTCCAGGCGCTTGAGGCCCGCGGCAGCGAGGATAATGGCGTCGAATTCGCCGGCATCCAGTTTGCCCAGCCGGGTTTGCACATTACCGCGCAGGCTTTTCACCACCAGATCCGGGCGATTGGCTTTTACCTGGGCCTGGCGGCGCAGGCTGGAGGTGCCCACGCAAGCGCCATGGGGCAAAGACGACAGGCTATCGAATGTATTGGAAACAAAGGCATCCCGGGGGTCTTCGCGTTCACAGATCACCGGCAGGGCAAACCCTTCCGGCAGCTCCATGGGCACATCCTTCATGGAGTGCACGGCAATGTCCGCGCGCCCGTCCATCATCGCCTCTTCCAGCTCTTTCACGAACAGGCCCTTGCCACCGATCTTGGCCAACGGGGTATCCAGAATCTTGTCCCCCTGGGTCTTGATCCGCACCAGCTCCACCGCCAACCCTTCATGCAGGCTTTCCAGACGCTGCTGAACATACTCGGCCTGCCAGATAGCCAGCGGGCTGGAACGGGTAGCAATACGCAAGATTTCGCGGGACATGGGGCATCCTGTTGTTCAGTTAAAAAGTGGGCTTAGTCTACAGCAAAGGCGCGCGGGGGCCGAGACGAGGAGTTAAAAGTGAAAAGTTCAAAGTTTAAAAGCGCGGGCAGAGTAGTCGGATTCAGAAACGTCGAAGCCGCGCCCATAGTCTGGACGCGGCTTCGAGAGCAGGCCCAACCTGGTGCAGGCCCGCGTTTCAACTTTGAACTTTACACTTTCAACTTAATTCCCGTAGACAACCACGGTAAATTCCGCCAGCACCCCAAAGAAATTCTGGGATTCATAGTCCACGTGGTGGATTTCGGTGATCCCGCCATTGCGGGCAGCGGTCTGGATACTGGCATCACCGGAGGCGATCACACCGAGGATGGAGCGGGCACTGGCGCGGCCTACACGGGTCGGTTTTTCCGAAGAAGCGGTGGCCGCCATGGGCGCCTTCACGTTGCCGTACAGGAAGCCGGTAACCGGCATGGTGGCACTGGCACAGCCGCTGAGCACAACCGCGCTGACCAGAAGAAGCAGAGTCTTTTTCATTACAGAGATCCTGTTTTTGTTATTCGTTATCGTTCACTTTTCGTGCAATGCAGCAGGCCCAAGGCTAGCACGCGGCCCGGACCTTGTTAATTACCCCGACGCCCGTTACAGGCTTTGCAGCACCCGCCGCAAGCCCGCCACATGGCGGCGGCTCACAGTCAACCGTTCATCCACCCCGCGCAGACGCACCTGATGATGCCCGGCGGTGGCCATTTCCATGCCCTCGATATACCGAAGCGCCACCAGCGCATTGCGGTGAATACGTACAAACTGGTCGCCGAATTCGGTTTCCAGCTCTTTCAGGGTTTCGTCGATCAGCACTTCGCCTTCACTGAAACACACGGTCACGTATTTTTGATCCGCCAGGAAGTAGCGCACATCATCCACCGGCACCAGCTCCAGCCCCCGGTGGGTACGGGCGCTGATATGGCCGCGACGGCGAGGCTTGTCTTCGCTCACCTCATCGCTGATTTCCGCCAGTTGCACACGGTTAAGCGTTTTCGCCTTGGTCAGCGCCGTCGTCAGGTCGGCCGCATTGACGGGCTTGAGCAGGTAATCCACTGCGTGGACCCGAAACGCCTGCAAGGCATGCTCGTCATAGGCCGTACAGAAGATCACGGCCGGCGGATTATCCATCTTGCCCAGATGCTCCGCTGCTTCCATGCCATCCATTTCCGGCATGCGGATATCCATCAGCACCACGTCCGGCTTGCAGGACTGGGCTTCAATGATGGCTTCACGGCCATTGGCCGCTTCTGCCACCACCTCGGCATTCTCGATTTTATCGACCAGCCTCTTGAGCCGGTCCCGAGCCAGTTGCTCGTCATCGCAGACAAGTACCCGCATAAGTCCCATCCTTTTTATTGCAGCGGATATCGAATTTCGATCTCGTATTCTTTTTGTTCCGGGCGGGATTCCACCGCCACCTCGTCACCGTACAGGGCTTCCAGCCGGTGACGTATATTTTCCAGTGCCATGCGGTTGCCTTTGTGATGCCCGTCGCCTTCCGGCTTGGGATTGCTCACCGACAGCACCAGGTTGCCATTGTGCGCGAGGGCACGAATCGTCACCATCCCCCCCGCCGATAATGGCTGTATGCCATGATAAATGGCATTTTCAAGCAAGGGTTGCAAGGTTAATAACGGAATCTTCAGGGATTTTGCGTCTACCTGGATATCCCAGGCCACCTGTAAACGCTCCCCCATCCGCAGCTGCTCAATGTGGATATAGCGTCGACACAGCTCCAGTTCCTCTTCCAGAGAGGCCTCATTGCCGCTGTTCTTGAGGCTGGCGCGAAACAGCACCGACAAGTCTTCCACCACCTGCTCGGCCCCGTCCGGGTCCACCGCGATCAGGCTGGCGATGATGTTCATGGAATTGAACAGAAAATGCGGGCGAATCCGTGACTGCAGGGCCTGAATACGCGCCTGCAGCTCCGCCTGGCCTTTCTGGCGCAGCTGCTCCTGCACATAGAAATAACGCATCACCAGCCCGGCGATAATCGCCGCGATCAGGCCATTTACCGGAATATCTGCCGACCACAATCCCGTTTCCAACGCGCCACCGCTAACCCAGGCCATGATCAACCGGGCAAGAATGCTGAACAATAACGTATCGGCCACCACCAGCAGCACCACCACGGTGGATGTCCAGGCAGGCGGCAGACGATTCAGCCGATTGCGCAGCTGGCAGATCAGCGCCGCAGAGCTCAACCCCACCCACTGCACAAACAGGGAGGTAATTGCCAACCGGCCAACGCTGAAATCGTCGTAGTAAGTGGCCACCAACGTCACCACCAACGCCATCAGCTCGGCCACCACCACCACCACCAGCACGGCACGGGTGCTGCACAGGTCGGGCAGGAAACTGTTATTGGCCGGCACGTCCATGGCCACAGGCGATCCCCTTTATACGGAAAAAGAACTAATTATTAAGATGTTATACCTGAACCAACCGCCACTCCCAAGGAATAGTGTCTCCCTGCTATACTTGCGCCCCCCTCAAACCAAGCGTTGAGCAAGTACGATGACTGACAAGCAGCAGAACAAACTCTGGGGCGGCCGCTTCAGCGAGTCCACCGACCAGTTCGTGCAGGAATTCACTGCCAGTGTGAACTTCGACCGCCGCATGTACCGTCAGGACATCTACGGCTCCCAGGCCCATGCCACCATGCTGGCCGAAGTGGGCGTGCTCACCGATGAAGAGCGCGATGCCATTATCCAGGGGCTGCGTGAAATCCAGCAGGAAATCGAGAACGGCGAGTTCGAGTGGTCCGTGGCCCTGGAAGATGTGCACATGAACATCGAGGCCCGACTCACCGACAAGATCGGCATCACCGGCAAGAAGCTGCACACCGGCCGCAGCCGTAACGACCAGGTGGCCACCGACATCCGCCTGTGGCTGCGTGACGAACTGTTGATTCTGGAAGAGCAATACCTGCACCTGATGGTCGGTCTGCTGGACCTGGCTGAGCGCGAAGCGGCCACCATCATGCCCGGCTTCACCCACCTGCAGACCGCCCAGCCAGTGACCTTCGGGCACCACCTGCTGGCCTGGTTCGAAATGCTCAAGCGTGATCGCGAGCGCCTGCTGGATTGCCGCAAGCGGGTCAACCGCATGCCCCTGGGCGCCGCCGCCCTGGCCGGTACCACCTACCCGATCAACCGCGAGCGCACCTGCGAGCTGCTCGGGTTCGACGGCGTCTGCGAAAACTCCCTGGACGCGGTGAGCGACCGGGATTTCGCCATTGAATTCTGCGCCCTGGCCGCCCTGACCATGACCCACCTGTCACGGATCAGCGAAGAGCTGGTGCTGTGGACCAGCGCCCAGTTCAACTTCATCAACCTGCCCGACCGCTTCTGCACCGGCAGCTCCATCATGCCGCAGAAGAAAAACCCGGACGTGCCGGAACTAGTGCGCGGCAAGACCGGCCGCGTCAACGGCCACCTGATCAGCCTGCTGACCCTGATGAAAAGCCAGCCGCTGGCCTACAACAAGGATAATCAGGAAGACAAGGAACCGTTGTACGACGCCGTGGACACCCTGAAAGGCAGCCTGCGCGCCTTCGGCGACATGATCCCGTCCCTGGAACCTAATCGTGAAGTGATGCGCGAGGCGGCCCGCCGTGGCTTCGCCACCGCCACCGACCTGGCCGACTATCTGGTCCGCAAGGGCATCGCTTTCCGCGACTCCCACGAAATCGTCGGCAAGGCCGTGGCCTATGGCGTGGAAAAGAAGAAGGATCTGGGCGACATGACCCTGTCCGAGTTGAAGCAGTTCAGCGACCAGATCGACGACGACGTGTTCGACGTGCTGACCCTGGAAGGCTCGGTGAGCGCCCGTAACCACATCGGTGGCACCGCGCCGGACCAAGTACGAGCGGCCGTCGGCCGTGCCCGCGAGGCGCTGGACAACACCGGCCAGTAAGCGCCGCAACAAGCGCTTTCTTCGGAAGGCGCCGTACGATAAAAAACGCCGCCGGCTCCAGAGAGCCGGCGGCGTTTTCGTTCCGGGCAACCGGCTTGCGCAGCCGTAGCACGCCCGGCAGCAGTCCCATCCCGGCGCTACTCCAGATCCTCACCATTGGCTTCCGGCTGATATTCAACAGCCAGGATTTCCAGTTTCAAGATCTTGCCGTTGGGCGCCGGCCAGTCAATGCTCTGCCCCACCGACAACCCCAGCAACGCCGCCCCCACCGGCGCCAGTATCGACACCCGCTCCGGACCGTTATCCTGTGGGTACACCAATGTCAGGCTCATTTCCCGACCACGGGCCTGTTCCCGGCAGCGAATCCGCGAATTCATGGTGACCACATCCGCCGGCATTGCCTCGGGTGCCACCACCGTGGCTCGCAACAGTTCCTCTTCCAGGCCGTCGGCCACCTCGCCATGGGCGGTCGCTAACAATGCTTCCAGGCGCGCAACATCCAAACGTGAAACGGTAATGGCCGGTAACGCCATGGCTTTCTCCTTACAGGGTCAATCATTCAGAAATGCCCCACGCATACACGCCCGCCCGCATGCCGGGGTATCCAGGCGCAGGCAGGGCAAGTACGAGAAAGGGGCGAAAAGATCAGCAGAAATGCGTCCACGCGGAGCGGACTATCCACAGATAGTAAACCGGACCGTTTTTTTCTCAAGCGGCGTTATCGGACATCGCCATCACCGGATTTCACATCGCCCCCGCATTACCTCCAGAGTCACGAACCGTTATACTCACACCCCAGCAAACGGAGTACCCCATGCGCCCATTCAGCCTGTTACTGTTCCTGCTCCTGGCCGGCTGCGGCCAGAAAGGCCCGCTGTATTTTGATCAGGAACGCAACGCCGCCGCGTCGGCCGGCAACGCCCAGGCGGCGCAAGCCGACGCCACTGACAGTGACGACACCCAAGACGAAGACGACGCCAACGCGTCCGGACAGGAATAATCATGGACCCCTTTCAGTACCGCGACGGTGAATTGTTCGCCGAAGAACTTCCCGTAGAGCAACTGGCGGATCGCTTCGGCACGCCGCTCTACCTGTATTCCCGTGCGGCTCTGGAGCGTCATTATCTGGCCTTCGATGAAGCCTTCGGCGACCACCCTCATCAGGTGTGTTACGCGGTGAAAGCCAACTCCAACCTGGCGGTGCTGAATGTACTGGCTCGTTGTGGGGCGGGGTTCGATATCGTCTCCGGGGGCGAACTGGAACGAGTGCTACGCGCCGGTGGCGATCCGGACAAGATTGTCTTTTCCGGCGTGGGCAAGACCGCCGATGAAATGGCCGCAGCCCTGAAAGCCAACATTCATTGTTTCAATGTGGAATCCGCTGCGGAGCTGGAGCTGCTGAATCTGGTAGCCGGCGAACTGGACCGCGAAGCGCCCATCGCCATTCGGGTGAACCCGGACGTGGACGCCCAGACCCATCCCTACATTTCCACCGGCCTGAAAGACAACAAGTTCGGCGTGGACATCACCAAGGCGCCGGCCCTGTATCAGCGCGCCGCCGAATTGCCGCACATCCGGATTCTCGGTATCGACTGCCACATCGGCAGCCAGCTCACCAAGCTTGCGCCCTTTGAAGATGCGCTGGAGCGGGTATTGAAGCTGCTGGCCCAGCTGCAGGAACACGGCATCGAAATCCATCATCTGGATCTGGGCGGCGGCCTGGGCGTCACCTACGACGACGAAACCCCGCCGGACCGTTCAGCGTATGTGCAGGCCCTGCTCAAGCACATTCCCGGCGAATTGCCCGTGCATATCGAACCGGGCCGCTCCATTGCCGCCAACGCCGGCCTGTTCATTACCCAAGTGCTGTTCCTCAAGCCCACCGAGCACAAGAACTTCGCCATTGTCGACGGCGCCATGAACGACCTGATCCGCCCCAGCCTGTACTCCGCCTGGCAGAACATTGTCCCGGTAAAACCCCACGACGCCGATTGCCGCGAGTGGGACATCGTTGGCCCGGTGTGCGAAACCGGCGATTTCCTCGGCAAGGACCGCGCCCTGTCCCTGGAAACCGGCGACCTGCTGGCCGTGCGCAGCGCCGGTGCCTATGGCTTTGCCATGGCCAGCAACTACAACAGCCGCAACCGCCCCGCCGAAATCATGGTGGATGGCGACCAGGCCTTTGTGGTGCGCCAACGGGAAACCTATGACGATCAGCTGAAGCAGGAATCGCTGCTTCCCTGATATGGCCTGACAAGGCACAGAAAACGGGCTTCGGCCCGTTTTTTGTTTTACGCTTTGGCTGTCACGGTCAACCCCCTGGACTTCTCCCTGCCATCATGAATTTCCGTGCTGCGCTGTCATCACTGATCCTGCCCGGGCTGTTACTTGCCGCCGCTCCCGGCAAAGCGTCAGCCAACGACGCCGTTAACCGTGCGATTCGGTTAAGCCTTGCGGAAAGTTTTGTCACCGCCAACCTGCTAACCAGCGGCGACGCCGTACGCTTCGGGTTCTGGGATTTTGACCCCAACACACTGCTGAATCTGGACGACGATAACTTCGGCTCACTGGAATCCCGGGAACTGCGACAACGCATCGCCACCTTCAGCCTGCCCTACACCTGGCAAACCCCTCTGGCGGAAACCGGTAATACCCTGTCGCTGGGCGTGAAAGCCGCCTATGTGGAAAACAAACAGCAGACCCAGATCATCAATAGCACCAGCCGGGCCAAGGACGAAATCAACAGCTCGGTCACTTCCCTGAGTGTCGGCGGGACCTTTAGCCGCCGGTTGTCCACCCACTGGGACCTTGCCTTCTCCACCCACGCGCACTGGATGCGTTACCGCAACGACACCGACTTCAATACCGCCGATTCCCAGGCCATCGCCCCCGCCGTCGACGGACTCATTACCAACTTCAACGCGGATGCCTGGCTACTGGAACCCAGCGCCCGGCTGACCTATTTCATTGGCGGGGAACAGTCGGAAGTACAGCTGTTCAGTGACATCCATTATATGGCCGGGCACACCTTTCATACCGACCGCGCCGCCCATGACGTCGCGCCGGAAGCCTGGCACTGGTCCAATGGGGCACGCTGGAAACACCCCTTTGTCACCCGCATCCTGCCCGGCCAGAACGTGTGGATGCAGGCATCCCGCTTCGACCTGGGCGGCGATCTGGAGGGGTCACTGGGGAATCATTATTACTACGAGGCAGGCGTAGGCTGGCTGCTGGATATTCACGAGCGCATCCCGTTCATCGACAACATCGGCATCGGGATCAATCTGAACTACGGCAGCCTGCTGCGTGGCGGCACCCTGGTGCTGTTATTCAACGAGACGTAAACAGCCACCAGGGCGACAACCGGATCAGGACTGGCCCTGTTCCCCGGTGAGCATTTTCACCAGCGTATGGCCGTTGGCATCGCAGAGCGCGTCTTTCAATAACGGCATGGCCTGGGCCATGTGCTGGGCCAGGGTATAAGGCGGGTTGATGATCAACATGCCGGTACCGGTCATGCCACGGCCGGAAGCATCCGGGCGCACGCAACACTCCACCCGTAGCAGGTTGGGAATGCCGGCTTTCACGAAACGGCGAATAAAGCTTTCTGTGCGGTTGCGGTCCAGCACCGGGTACCAGATGGCATAGGTGGCGGTGGCAAATTTCTCCATGGCCATTTGCACCGCAGGCAGCACGCCGTTGTAATCCGCTTCCATCTCGTAGGACGGATCGATCAATACCAGACCACGCCGGTGCTGCGGTGGCAACAATGCCTTGAGCCCCTGCCAGGCATCTTCCTTGAGCACCTGCACGCGCTTGTCGTCGGCAAACTCACGCTTGAGCAGGGCAAAGTCGGTGGTGTGCAGCTCAGTGCATTGCAGCACATCCTGCTCACGCAGCAGGCGGGCACTGATCTGCGGCGAACCGGGATAATCGGTCAGCCGCCCCACCGGGTTCAGCTTTTCCACCAGTGACACGTACTGGTCAATCACCCCCACCCCGGTGCGCTTGCCAAACAGTTTGGCAATGCCGTCCTGGTACTCACCGGTCTTCTGCATATGCTCGCTGGCGATGGCATAACGGCCTGCACCGGCATGGGTATCGTGCACGGTGAAGGGTTTGTCCTTCTTCTTCAGGTATTCAATGATTGCCACCTGCACAATGTGCTTGAGCACATCCGCAAAATTGCCGGCGTGGTAACTGTGACGGTAGGAAAGCATGACGGACACCTGAACTGGGAATGAAAAACGCCTCACGGCGGATTCGCGACGACAGATTCGCCACGATCAATGGACAATTGTACCTTGCTCGGCCGACGTAGGGTCTGTTTTTTGATGGATTGTGTCTTTTGCAAGGCACTGAATGCCCCGCGCATGAAACCGTATAACCGGCGCCAGCGTTCGCAGCAGACCCGCAATTCATTCCGCGTATCGCCGGAAAGAATCAGCCCCATAGACATTTTGCACCGCCCAAGGCACTGATTTCAGCCCCGGGAGGCCGTACAATAGGCCTTTAATTACGACTTCACCGGACAGCGGTATGAACCTGCGCTTTACCAAAATGCACGGCCTGGGCAACGATTTCATGGTCATCGACGGCATTCGCCAGACATTACCGGAAACCGGCCTGCCCCTGCCTGCGGATGAAATACGCCGCCTTGGCGACCGCAATTTTGGCGTGGGTTTCGATCAGATGCTGATCGTGCAACCCTCCCGTTCCGCTGACGCCGATTTCCGCTACCGCATCCTCAATGCCGACGGCTCCGAAGTGAGCCAGTGCGGCAACGGCGCCCGCTGCTTTGCCCGGTTTGTGCGCGAACAGGGGCTCACGGACAAGCGTGAAATCCAGGTGGAAACCGCCGCCGGCCAGATGACCCTCACCGTCACCGACGATGAGCAGGTCACCGTGGACATGGGCGCGCCTCGCTGGGCGCCAGACGCCATCCCCATGACCGCCAAAGCCGAAGCGGACAGCTATTTCCTGGTATCCGGCACGCAAGCCTGGGAAGTGGGCGCGGTTGGCCTGGGCAACCCCCACTGCACCCTGCTGGTAGAAAACGTGGATAACGCGCCAGTAGAGAGCGTCGGCCCGCTGCTGGAAAGCCATGAGCAATTCCCCGAGCGGGTGAACGTGGGCTTTATGCAGATCGTCAGCCGCAACGAAATCCGCCTGCGCGTCTACGAACGGGGCGCCGGCGAAACCCTGGCCTGCGGGTCCGGCGCCTGCGCCGCTGTGGTCATTGGCCAACGTCGGGGCTGGCTGGATGCCGCCGTCACCGTGCACCTGCCGGGCGGTACGCTGCAAGTCTGCTACGATGGCCAGGGTGGCATCCAGATGACAGGCCCCGCCAGCCATGTCTATGATGGCGCTATCGAAATCACTCTTTAGCAGGCGATTACGAACACCGGCGATGTCAGTGCCGACTGACCCGAATGATGACAAAGGACAGGATTGATGACGGATCAGACCCCAGCCAGCGCCGACCAGGTCGCCGCCTACCTGCGAGAACATGCCGATTTCTTTCAGCATCGCCCGGAGCTGCTGGAACTGTTACGTCTGCCCGATTCCAAAGGCCAGGCGGTATCGCTGCTGGAGCGCCAGGCGTCGATTCTGCGCGAGCGCAATACCGAGCTGCGCGACCGACTCAACGGCCTGCTGGATGTGGCCCGGGAAAATGATCACCTGTTCGACAAGACTCGCCGCCTGACCCTGTCGCTGCTGGAAGCCCGTGGCGCCGAAAAACTGTTCCGCAATCTCCTCACCAGCCTGAGCACGGACTTTCACTGTGACCAGGTGGCGTTGATGTTGTACGACCGGGAAGTGCCCATTCTTGGTGACCTGCGCAACCAGATCCGCTGCGTGGACAGCGACGCCCTGCCCAGCGCGCTCAACCATCTTCTGCGCAGCGGCAAGGCCGTATGCGGCGCCATGCGCACGGAAGAAATGGGAGCCCTGTTCCAGGACAACGCCACGGACATTCGCTCCGCCGCCATGGTGCCGCTGGAATACCAGGGTCGCCTGGGCCTGCTGGCCATTGGCAGCAAAAGCGCCATGCACTTCCGCAGCTCCCTGGGCACCCTGTTCATTACCCATATTGGCCAGGTGCTGAGCCGCCGGCTCCACGAAGTCGTGCGCCAATACCCCCATCAGGCAGCCAAGAAAACCAGCGATATCAGCTGAACGAGGACCGTTAACCGTGGACAGCGACAGCACTGGCACAGCGCCAACGGTTAACGCCTTCCTGACCCATCTGGCCAGCGAGCGCCGCCTTTCCCCGCACACCGTCAGCAGCTATCAGCGCGACCTGGTCGAGGCTCGAAAAGTCCTGGGCACCCAGCCCTGGGATACCCTCACCGTGCACGACATTCGCAGCCTGGCAGCCACGCTCCACCGCAAGGGCAAAAGCGGCAAAACCATCCAGCGCATGCTCTCAACCCTGCGCACGTTTTTCCGTTACCTGATGCGCGAGGGGCTGGCCCGTGATAACCCGGCCATGGATATCCGCGCCCCGAAAAGCGGCAAACGCCTGCCCAAGGCGCTGGACGCGGATCAGGTCAGCCACCTGCTGGATGCCGGCACCCACAGCAGCGAACCGCTGGCCCTGCGCGACCAGGCCATGATGGAGCTGCTCTACGCCTGCGGCCTGCGGCTGGCAGAGCTGCTGAGCCTGAATCTGGACAGCATCGACCTGCGTGACGGCCAGCTACTGGTCACCGGTAAAGGCAACAAAACCCGCCAGCTGCCGGTGGGCAAACCCGCCCTCACCGCCGTACGCCGCTGGCTGAAAGTACGCCCCCTGCTGATTAAAAGCGGCGAGCAAACCGCCCTGTTCATCAGCAAGAACGGCCGTCGCCTGTCACCTTCCAGCGTGCAGCAACGGCTCAAGCGGCACGCCCTGGAGCGCGGTCTCGACGACCATCTGCACCCGCACAAATTACGCCACTCCTTCGCGACCCACCTGCTGGAATCCTCCGGCGACCTGCGTGCGGTACAGGAACTGCTCGGCCATGCCGATCTGGCCACCACCCAGGTCTACACCCATCTGGACTTCCAGCATCTGGCCCAGGTCTACGATGGCGCCCATCCAAGGGCCCAGCGCCGCAAGGACGAAGACGAATAATCCCGGGCACCCGCCCCATCTCTGACACAAGCAACCCGGTGTGCTGCCATTAGCGGTTTTACGATAAACTACCGCCCATGAGTACACTCAAGCTGATTACCTTCGATCTGGACAACACGCTGTGGCCTGTGGATGAGGTGATCCGCAAGGCCGAGAAAGCCTGTAGCGACTGGATCGCTGACCGCCACCCGGATGCCGCCCGCGCCCTCAACGCGGAGCGGGTGCGCATGGTGCGCACCACCTTGCTCAAGGAAAACCCCGGCTACCTGGACAACCTGACCGCGCTACGCCAGGACGCCATGACCCGGGCCTTCATGGACGCCGGGTTCAGTAACGCCGAGGCCCGCAAAATCGCCCTGGACGCCTTCGCGGTCTTTCATCAGGCCCGAAACCAGGTATCGTTTTTTCCCGGTGCCCGGGAGGTACTGGAGCAACTCGCCGACAGCTACACCCTGGGCGCACTGACCAACGGCAACGCCGACCTGCGCCAGATCGGCATCGCCGAACTCTTCGCGTTCCATCACTCTGCGGAAACCATCGGCAAGCGCAAACCCGCCCCGGACATGTTCCATGCCGCGCTGGAATCCGCCGGGGTTCAAGCCCACCAGGCCGTCCACGTGGGTGACCACCCGCTGGAAGATGTGCACGCTGCCCGCGAACACGGCATGCATGCCGTCTGGGCCAACCTCATCGATCTGGCCTGGCCGGTTGAACTGGACCGTCCCCGTCACCATATCCACAACCTGCATGAGCTACCGGATCTGGTGCCGCTCTTCGACGACTGACCGCGGATGATTTCCCCCATGAGCCAACGCGCCCAACTTTCCTCGTTACTCGATGACCTGCAAACGGAACTGGACCAGCAAGGTCTGTGGGCCACGCAGCCGCCGGCGCCATCGGCTTTCGATAGCGGCACGCCATTTTTTGCGGACACCATGAATTTCAGCGAGTGGCTACAGTGGGTCTTCATCGCCCGTTTCCGGGCCATTCTGGAAGCGGACCATCCCCTGCCCGGACAATGCGATATTGCCCCCATGGCAGAGGAAGCCCTGAAAGGCATGGAGCAGGACGTAACGGGAATCATCAATCTGATCAAGCAATTCGATGATCAGTTTTGAGTGATCTGACTGCCCGGCGCGGGCTGACGACAGCCCTGCCTCGCTTCAACCTGACGCTTCAGCGTCTGCCATGCGGCAGCAGCACCGTAGAAACGTAGCGGCGTGAAACGTTTCTACTTTTCCCAATCCCGTCGCTCGTCGCTCGTCGCTAGCGAATAACACTATCTTTCAATAGCGCCCGCCACTGGTTTTCCTCGTCACCCGCAGACAGGGTCCACAACCACTGGCCTCGATCATCCAGGGCTTCAAGGGCGGTAACCACCTGCCCATCACCGGGCTTGCGCAGACGCCACAGGCTGTCCATCTTTGCCATGTCCAGCGACACCAACGCGCCGTTATGGGCCAGATGGCAATGGCTGCCCTGCCAGCGCGGCGACGACCAGGGCGCAGTCATGCACAGGCGCACCCCCTGATTACCCACGCACAAGGTTGTTACCGTGTCTCGAACAGCCGCTTCCGCCAACACCGCCGGCAACGTTTCCGGCCTTACCTGGCAGGCAAAGCTGTCGCGCACCGAGCGATACAAGACGTCGCGCTGTTGATCGCAGCGCTGCAACAAGCCGGCAAAATCTTCGTCATCCGTGCTGCTCGCCCAGTCGCGTTCCAACTGGCTGAGCGACCCGAGTTCACCGCCCACACCACACGGCAACACCGCCGGCAGATTGAGCGTTTGCTGGTCCGGATGAAGCATGGCGCACACCAGTTCCTCGAACGCCAGCCCGCCACTGTCCGGCGCCACCGCCATTTGCTGTAGCGGCTGCCCATGACGGTCAAAGAACACCAGGCTGCGGGCCGGCAAGGCACCTGTGGGTTCCAGCACCGCCAGCACCGAATGCCACTGGCCGACCTGCAAGCTCTGGCGCAGCCGGCAGCGCTCCCCCACCGATTCCAACCACCATTCACCGGGCACCCCGGACTCGCCGTCCTGAAGGGTCGGGTAATGCATATTCTGGGAAATGCGCGAGCCACTGGAGAACGTGGTTACCACCAGTGAACCCAACCGGTACAGCGCTTTAAGAATTGCCAGCGGTTCATCCTGCAACCGCAACACCCGGTCACCGAGCGCAGCACCACACTGCCTCAACAGAGGGGATGTTGCCGGGGCCGCGGGCCATGCCATGACAGCCATACTGCCTCCAAAAATAGCGCAGCAGGCAACATGCTTCACGCCACAACGCGGTCACAGGATCATGACTATTGCCGCTTGCTGCCGCGCCGAAAGAGTGAGCTCGGCTGGCAAACAACCTAATGACAACAGATCCTGCGCGCTGCGGCAGGTGGCATGCTGCATGCCGAAGAGCCTTAAATTAGGTGTGGAAAGCTGGCTGCGGCTGGCGATCCACGTCAGGGAGAAAGATGAGACGCGGCACGCAACACGCTCCACGCAACAACACGATTCGTTGATTGTCGGTTTTTAAACGCCTTGCCCCGCGCTCAC
>NZ_DS989915.1:1810798-1867030 GCF_000155615.1 Alcanivorax sp. DG881
GTGTTGCATGCCGCGTCACTTGGTAAGTATCAACTTGTTGTTGGACGTACGGCGCAGCTGGTAACGCTCCCCGGCATGCTCGATCCACAACTTGCCCTGATGGTTAAGCAGCAAACCACTTGCCACACTGCTCTCCGCATTGATGGCAACCTGGCGCGTGGTAGTGGCAACGTTTTTCTTTACCTGAGACATGCTGACCTCCTTTTCGTATATGAGAATCATTATCATTATTGATTAGACAGTCGTCAACGCCTGTTTCCCATTTTCTGATGAAGATCTCATTTCAGTGGCCCAACCCGATGGCGCACCGGTCAAACTCTCCCGGCACCCTGCCCAAAACACACCCCTGCAGACCACCCGGGAAGCCATAACGGCAATGCATCAAAAACTGCAAAACGCTACCCAACCCCCTATCGAAAGCCACCCACATTGGCGTTAGACTGAAATCATGAATATTGCGACGGCACACTCCATGACCGAATCTCCACAGGAACGTCTGGCCGCTATTCTTGATAGCCACCAGCCCACCTCCATTCTCACTGTCAGCCTCAACCCCATCCCTGTCGTTGCCCAGTGGTGCAAAGACCACAACTGCACTCTGGTAGAAATTCAGGAACAGAACCCGTTCCCCGCCCTGGATGACATTAACCGGGTGGATATCGCCATCGTGGCGGATCAGCTGGAATACATGCCCCAGCATGACGGCGAGGCACTGATGGGGTTGCTCCGCAACCTGCATACCGACTCCATGGTGGCCGTGTATCAACCCACCCTGGCCCCGCAAAAATTGCGTTGGCCGGCCAACGGTTTTCTGGCACTGGGCTGTCGTGAGCAGGGGCATTTTGCTGAAGACGGTCGCGAGCTGAACATCTATAGCTACGACCTGGATAACTACAATTTCGAACGCAAGTGGAATAACCCGCGCTTCTGGGCCAACCCGGAAAACTGGGGAAAATACTGGTGGTAGCCCCGGGATGGCGCTGCGTTCTGGAAATGGAAGCAGCGCTGTCGTATGGTTGCGCCGTCGACTGAATTGATGGCTCACCATGATCGGACACCGTTTTCGCGAAATTCTCCTCTTCTGGTGGCGGCACCTTGGCCCGCTGTTTCTGGTCACTGCCCCCTTTGCCCTGATCACCGAAGCTACCCAGTGGATTTTCGGCCCATCCTTCGTGCTGCCGGAAACCGAAGGGGCCGCCCTGCAATTCAGCGGCATCAGCTTGGCCATTATTCTGCTGGTTCGCCCGCTGGCCGAAGGCGCGCTCTATGTACAGCTGTCCGCCATCAGCAACGGCAAACCACGCGGCCTGCTCGCTTGCACCGCCCCGGCGTTACTGGTTTATCCGCCCTTGCTGCTCAGCTATGCACTGATGGCCATTGGTGTGTCACTGGGCTGGATGGCCCTGTTCTTCCCGGCGGCGTGGGTCTATACCCGCCTGTGTTACGCCCCCCTGCTGGTGGCACTCAAGCAACAAAACCCCATAGCAGCCCTGCGCCAGTCCTTCCAGATGACACAGTCCCAACAATGGCCGCTGCTGCTGGTGCTGGTACTGGTATTCCTGGCGTATCTGATGATGAGTAGCCTGGTGGCCAGTGCCATCCTCGGGGTGGTCAGCCATACCACCGCCGCCTCCTTGCTGGCCGCCCTGCCAGTATCGCTAATGAGCGCACTGGTGAATATTGCGGTATTCCGCTACTGGTCATTAAGCCAACCCAGCGGCCCCTCCGGCACCGCCTGACAGCGAGATAGCAACACTGGACCCAAGACGTCATGGCAAGTGGCTCTTTTGATGGCATACTGCCCCAAAGGGGTTCACAACAGCCTGCTAATGACGGACCAACCGGGGAAATTTCGTGTCACAACACACCATGCATTTAAGCTGGACCGCCCACGGCGACCGGGAACATTACCTCTGGCATCTTGCAGACGGCAATGAAGTGCGCGTGGTCGATGGCCACCACGGCCACCAGGAATTCATGGAACCGGAAGAAGCCTTCCTCGCCGCCCTGGCCAGCTGCCACTTGCTCTCGTTCCTCACCGAAGCGGCCCGCGAAGGGCTGTCGGTGGCCAGTTACGATGACGACCCCCAAGGCGTACTCGGGCAAAACGACCAAGCCAAGATTTATATGCAGACCATGGTGCTGCAACCGCTAGTCACCTTTAACGGCGAACAACCGGACGCTGCCAAGATTCAGGCTCTGCACCAGCGCGCCCACGAAAAGTGCTTTATCGCCCAATCGGTGCGGAGTGAGGTTCTGATCGAACCGCGGCAGTAAAAGCCAAGCTGCAACGCGGGTTAGACTGGTACTGCACGATAGTCGCCGTGCCCGCGAAACATCAGTTGAAAGTTCAAAGTGAAAAGTTGAAAAGGAAATAGAGTCCGGTCTGTATGACTGCGAGCGAAAGAGGGCGTTTTCCTGAAAAGGGTAAGCCCAAAAACAAAAAGGCCACGTCCTGATTCTGGACGCGGCCTCTTTCGGTTAGGAGTGCACCCTAACCTTCAGCGCGTTTGAACTTTACACTTTCAACTTTGAACTCATTTCCGTTCGTACACCACGAAGGAATAATCGTAGGGATTCGGGCCTTCAGCGGCGAAATCTTCACGGCCGATTTCTTTCCACTCGGAGGTCGCGTATTCGGGGAAAAATGTATCCCCGTCGACCTCGGCATGGACTTCGGTGAGATAAAGTCGCTGGGTTTGCGGTAACGCCAGCGCATAGATTTCCGCACCGCCCATGATCACCGCCTCTTCCTGCCCTTCGATAAACGCCACATTTCCCGCCATGGTGATAGCGTCCTCCACGGTGGTCACCACCTTGGCACCCTCGGCCAGATAATCCGGCTGGCGGGTAATCACGATGTTGGTGCGCCCGGGCAGCGGCCCTTTCAGTGACTCCCAGGTCTTGCGGCCCATGATCACCGGCTTGCCGAACGTCACCTGCTTGAAGTATTTGAGGTCATTGGGCAGATACCAGGGCAGCTTGTTATTCCGGCCGATGACATTGTTGCTGGCCTTGGCGACCATCATGGAAAGACGAATGGACATGAATATACCTACGCTTGATGCCGGACGCCTGACGCCGGACAAAGACTCTCTCGCATCATGCGTCCGGCTTCGGGCATCAGGCGTTAGATTGCCACCGGCGCCTTGATGTGCGCGGCGGGTTCGTAATTGCTGACGGTGAAATCGTCAAAAGTGAAAGCGAACAGATCCTTCACCGCCGGATTCAGCGTCATCGTCGGCAGCGGACCAGGCGTGCGGGCCAGTTGGGTGTCAGCCTGCTCCAGATGGTTGGAGTACAGGTGCGCATCACCCAGGGTATGCACGAAATCGCCCGGCTGCAGGTCACACACCTGGGCCATCATCAACGTCAGCAACGCATAGGAAGCAATATTGAACGGCACGCCGAGGAAGATATCACCGCTGCGCTGATACAACTGACAGCTCAGCTTGCCGTCGGCTACATAGAACTGAAACAGGCAGTGGCACGGCGGCAGCGCTTGCTTGCCCGCCGCCGCATTGGCATCCGGCGAGATAGACGGATCCGGCAATACCGCCGGGTTCCAGGCGCTGACCACCAGGCGTCGAGAGTCCGGGTTGCGCTTGATTTCTTCCAGCACCTCGCTGATCTGGTCAATCACTCCGCCGTCCGGGGTTTTCCAGCTACGCCACTGCTCACCATAAACCGGGCCCAGCTCGCCCTCAGGGGTCGCCCAGCCATCCCAGATGGATACCCCGTTTTCTTTCAGGTAACGGATATTGGTGTCACCGGACAGGAACCACAGCAGCTCGTGAATAATCGAGCGCAGGTGCAGTTTCTTGGTGGTGAGCATGGGGAAACCCTGGCTCAGGTCGTAACGCATCTGATAGCCAAACACCGCATAGGTGCCGGTACCGGTACGGTCTTCCTTGTAGGTGCCGTTCTCGCGGACGTGACGAAGCAGATCAAGATATTGCTTCATGACTTCACTCCTCGCTCATCGTTTCGATACGCCCAAACCAGCATGGCAATACCGAGAATAATCATCGGAATGCTCAGCAACATGCCCATGGTTAACCAGCCGCCAGCCAGATAACCGATGTGGGCGTCCGGCTCCCGGAAGAATTCCACAAAGGTGCGCGCGCAGCCATAACCGATACCGAACAGGGCCGTCACCGCCCCCGCCGGGCGAGGTTTGGCCGAATAGACCCACAACACCAGAAACAACAGCACGCCCTCCAGCAGCATCTCGTACAGCTGGGAAGGATGTCGCGCGATCTGCAGCGGGTCGGTGGGGAACACCGTGGCCCAGGGGGCATCACTGGCGCGGCCCCACAGCTCGGCATTCATGAAATTACCGAAGCGGCCGGTGGCCAGCCCGATGGGTACCATGGGCACCATGAAATCCGCCACCTGAAAATACCGTTTGCCGGTTTTCCGGGCGAACAGCCAGAAGGCCACCAGCACCCCAATGGCGCCACCGTGGAAACTCATGCCCCCTGTCCACACCGCAAACAGCCACAGCGGGTCGGCCAGGAACTTGTCGATATTATAGAAGAACACGTAGCCCAGCCGGCCACCGACGATCACGCCCATGGCGCCGTAAAATACCAGATCGCCCACCTGATCCTTGGTCCAGCCGGAATGCGGTTGTTTGGCCCGGTACATGCCCAGCAACCAGGCGGCGGCAAAACCGAACATGTACATCAGGCCGTACCAGTGCACTTTCAGGGGGCCGATGGCGAACGCCACCGGGTCGATCTGCGGGAATTCCATAGGTTGTTATCCAAAAGCCAGTTTGAGGCCAAGCACAAAAAGCACCAGAGCGAAGACCTTTTTCAAGGTGGCGGACGGCAGCCGGTGGCTGAGCCGCGCACTCAGGCGCGCAAACGGGAAGCTGGTGAGCACTATACCGGCTGTGGCGGGCAAAAACACATAGCCCAGGGCGCCATCCGGCAAGTGCTGCTCATTCCAACCGGCCACCGCAAACCCCAGCGTGCCGGCAATGGCAATGGGTAACCCACAGGCGGAGGAAATGGCCACGGCTTCCTGCATTTTCAACCGGCACCAGCTCAGAAACGGCACCGTCAACGAGCCACCGCCGATACCGAAAATCGCAGAGCCAGTACCAATCAGCAACCCGGCCAGGCCCAGTCCCGGCGCACCGGGCACCCGCTGTGGCAGGCTTTCATCCAGCGCCTTGCGACCGGCCAGCAACATCTGCAGGGCAATCAGCATGGCAAACAGACCGAACAGACGGGCCAACAGTTCCCCATCCATGGCATCGGCGATAAACGCCCCCGCAAAGGCACCGAGTACAATTCCCACGCCCAGACGTAATGCCACCGGCCAGCGCACGAAACCGGCCTTGTGATGAGTGCGCACGGCGCTGATAGAGGTAATGATGATGGTACTCAAGGACGTGGCCACCGCCATTTTGGCGACCAGTTCGTCAGGAAAGCCCAGCCCGTGAAACAGGAAAATCAGGGCCGGCACGATGACCACACCACCGCCCAACCCCAGCGCCCCCGCCAGCAGCCCGGCGCCCACACCCACGCCCAGACAGATCAGAAACAGTTCCAGCACAACCTCTCCAACACAACTCGTGGCAAGGCAGGTATGCTAGCACGGAGTAACGCGACACGCTGGACGCAACACGTCCCACGCTAACCGCAATGAACAGCCTGGAAAAAGTGAATGTGTATTGTCTTGCTCGACTGGCAGCCTGAATCAAACACGCCATTAAAAGTAGCCGCCAATCGGGATGAATTTCATGCGCGGCCGGCGGAAGCGGCGCGCTGGCGCGGGGATATCTTCTGCGGGCTGGACCTGACGGCCGGCGGCACCTGGCTGGGCATCCACCGTAATGGTCGCTTCGCCGTGGTCACCAATTACCGCGAGCCGATCACCGGCCGCCAGCGCGGCGAACGCTCCCGGGGCCTGCTGCCCTTCGCTTTTCTGGAAGGGCAACAAAGCCCGGAACAGTTCAGCCACACCCTCGCAGAAGAGCAGCATCACTACGGCGCCTTCAACCTGCTGGTGGGCACGGTAAGCACAGACACCACCCGCGACAGCCTGTGGTATCTGGGCAACCGTGGCGCGGCGCCGCAAGCGGTCCAGCCCGGCATTCACGGCCTCAGCAATGGCCTGCTGGACGATCCCTGGCCCAAGGTGGAGCGGGCCAAACAGAACCTGGCCGACGCCATCGCGGCAGGCGGAAACCTGCAGCAGCTACTGCAGGTGGTTAACGACCATTATCAACCCCGCGACAGCGAACTGCCTGACACCGGCGTCGGGGTGGAACTTGAACGGCTGGTGGCCCCGGTCTTTATCCAGTCGGAAACCTACGGTACCCGCGCCAGCAGCGCGGTGATTCTGGACCGTGAACAGGGCCCGCAAATGCTGGAGCAAGTGTGGCAGCCGGACGGTCACCCCGCCGGCCACCCGAATCGCAGTTTCAGCAACGCTTAGCCGCTGTCAGAGAAAACCTTGTTGTCGGCCGGCCGAAAGCCGGCCAACTCTTACTCCTCGCCCAACATCACCCCGGCATAAAAGCGCACCATCCGCGGATACTGCTCTCTGGACAGGCGTTCGTTGTGGCCATGGAAGCGTGGCAAGTCGTCCTGACTCAGGGCAACAGGCATAAAGCGGAAAATCTGATCGGACACGGGCTGATAATGGCGCGCATCCGTGCCGGCGATCAGCAGGAAAGGCGCCACCACCGGTTGCTCCGGCAAAGACCGGGCAAGGCCCGCCAGACGCTCAAAGGCAGGGGAAGGAATCTCGCTGGTCGGTGACGGGTCAGACAGAAAGGTGTCCAGGGGCGTCACGGTGATCGAATCCGGCAACTGCTCTTCCAGATAGGCCAGCAAGGATTCACGGCTTTCCCCCGGCGCCAGGCGGAAGTTGATGGTCGCTTCGGCAGTGGCGGGAAGCACATTATCCTTGACCCCGGCACGCAACAGCGTCGGCGACATGGTGGTGCGAACCAGGGCATTGGTTTCCGGTTTTCCGGCTAACTGTTTAACGATTAATGGCTCAAACAACCACAAATTGGCAAACACCATTCGCTTGGCAAACGGCTGATACGGCGCTACCTGCTGCAGCATTTTGCGGGTAGGTTCGCTCAACCCGGCGGGGCGAGGATTTTCCTGCAAGGCCGCAATAGCGTTGGCCAGATCCCCCACCGCCGTTTTCGCAGGCGGGCGGGAGGAATGCCCCGGTTCCGCGCGGGCTTCCAGGGTCACGGTCATGTAGCCTTTCTCGGCAATGCCGATCAACGCCACCGGCTGCTCAATGCCCAGGGTGCTGCCGGGCAGCATCATGCCGCCTTCGTCCAGCACCATGCCAAATCGCAGGCCCTGCTCTGCCATCCAGTCCGCCATGCGGCTGGCGCCTTCACTGCCACCGGTTTCTTCATCGTGACCGAACGCCAGCCACACATCACAGGCCGGTGCACGCCCATCCGCCAACAAGGCTTCGGTGGCTTCCAGGATCGCCATCAGGCTGCCCTTGTCATCCATGGCGCCACGGCCCCAGACAAACTGTGAATCCACCACGCCGGCGAAAGGCGGGTGTTCCCAGGCATCCGGGGACGACACCGGCACCACATCCTGATGGGCCAACAGCAAGACAGGCGCACAGTCTGTCCCGGAATCCCAGTGATAAAGCAGGCTGTGACCGAAGGTTTTCAGTGAGAGAGCTTCATGGCTCAACGGGAAAGACTGGCGCAGAAAATCATGGAAGCCATCAAAGGCTTGTGGCTGATCCGGCAAGGTAGCAAATCGCAGGGCACGGGAGAGACGTGCGGTCATCTCGGATTCGTTCAATGCAGATTCAAAAACCGGCAGAGGGATAACCGTTTCGTTGGGCTCTTTTACCTTCAAGGTGTTGAACAACAGCACCGCCAGCAACACAAGCAACGACACCACGATCAACAAGAACGCGCGCTTCATGACTCTCTCCCGATAAGTTTTTTTATTTGCTTCATCACGAATTAGAGTGAATAACACGCTTCACGCCGTCTTATGCTTTTATCGCGAATACCCAGCACTTTGCAGAGAACATGGCGGCCAAGGTTTTCAGGTTTTGGTCACCGTCCGGCGTCGGGCATCCGGCGTCCAGCCGTTGCCAGGGCGGGATAATGAGACAAGTCCTGAAGCCGACGTATCACTCAAGTCCGCGATGAACCTTTTATTTTTAACGCCCTCACTCTCGGTGTGTCAGGACAATACCTTGCGATTTCGCAACAGGTCACCCAGCCCGGCCTTGGTGAGCTGCAAGTCCACGTAAGAGGCGATCACTTCACCGTTATCCATGGCCAGCACTTCATTGAGAAGACGGCGGACAAAGCTGATATTCACCTGACGAATAGCGGCTTTTACCTTTAACAGGTTGGACGCATTCATGGAGAGCACGTCCACGCCCATGGCCATCAATAGCAGAGCCGCACTGGGCTCCCCTGCCATCTCGCCACAGACCGACACCGGGGTATCTTCCTCGCGAGCCTGTTCCACCACGTGCAGCAGCGCATGTAGCACCGCCGGGTGATAGGAGTTATAAAGCGCCGCCACCTGGCGATTGTTACGGTCCACCGCGAGCAGATACTGGGTGAGATCATTGGTGCCGACGGAAAGAAAATCCACCCGCTGAGCCAGTGCCCGGGCCTGATATACCGACGCCGGCACTTCGATCATCACGCCCACCGGCGGCATGGACACATCCAGCCCTTCATCACGCACTTCCAGCCAGGCACGGTGAATCAGGTGCTGCGCTTCTTCCGCCTCGATCACGCTGGTGATCATGGGCAGCATGATGCGCAGATTATTCAGCCCCTCACTGGCCTTAATCATGGCGCGCACCTGCACCATGAAAATTTCCGGGTGGTCCAGGGTGACACGAATACCGCGCCAGCCCAGGAAGGGGTTTTCATCTTCAATAGGGAAATAGCTCAGGGATTTATCGCCGCCGATATCCAGGGTGCGCATGGTCACCGAATGCGGAGCAAATGCCGCCAGCTGCTCGCGGTAAATCACCCGCTGCTCTTCTTCCGACGGGAAACGGTCGCGGACCATAAACGGAATTTCCGTCCGGTACAGGCCCACCCCTTCGGCACCCCGCTCCAGTGACCGGTTGATATCAGTCATCAGCCCGGTGTTCACCTGTAATTTGATCCGCGAGCCATCGAGTGTTTCCGCAGGCTCATCGCGCAGCTTTTCCAGGCCGGCCTGAAGGCTCTCTTCCTCGGCAATAATTTCCTGGAACTGCAGTTTCAGTTCCGGCGAGGCATTGGCCACCACCCGGCCCCGGAAACCATCGACAATGATTTCCTTGTCGTCCATTTGCTTGAGGGGCAAATTCTGTGCGCCCACGACGGTGGGAATACCCATGGCACGGGCCACAATGGCCATGTGCGAATTCCGTGAGCCACGGGTAGTAACAATGCCACGAACCCGCTCACGGGGCACTTCCATCAGCATGGGCGCGGAAATATCTTCGCCGAGTAAAATGCATTCGTCGGGAAAGATGACATGACGCCGGGTCTGGCTCTGCAGCTGGGCCAGCACCCGACGCCCCAGATCACGCACATCCGCCGCCCGCTCACGCAGGTAGGGGTCATCCATCATTTCGAAATTACGCACATGGGCATCGACCACCGTGCGCAAGGCGCCCTGGGCCCATTGCCCTTCGCGGATCTGGGCGATCACTTCCGCCGGCAGGGCGTGGCGATCCAGCATGCGCAGATAGACATCAAACAACGCTTGCTCTTCAGCCCCCAGCGAGCGAGAGGCCCGCTCGGCCAAATCACGGATTTCCTGACGCACGCGCACCAGCGCATCGTCCAGCCGGGAAATTTCGTCACTCACATCAGCAACGGCCCGATCCGGCACGGAGGCCAGGTCCGCTTCCGGAAACAGCAACACGCCATGGCCAATGGCCGCCCCGGGGCAACCGGGCAGGCCGTCATAGAAACTGGGCAGATCGCCGCTGCCACCCAACTGGTCGAACAGCACACCCGAGGCATGGGCATGGGCAATGACCGCCGACAGCTGGGCGGAGATCGTCACCAGAAAGGCTTCTTCGCTCTGATCGAAACGGCGTACATCGCGCTGCTGGACCACCATGACGCCCAGCACCTTGCCGTGGTGCATCACCGGCACACCCAGGAAAGCATGGAAGGCATCTTCCCCGGTTTCTGCCAGATAATGGAATTTGGGGTGGGTAAAGGCGTCTTCCAGATTGATGGGTTCTTCGCGCAGGCCCACCTGCCCCACCAACCCCTCCGACAGGCCCAGACTCACCTTGCCCACGGCTTCCTGCTTCAACCCTTCCGAGGCCATCAGCATATAGCGCTGCTCTTCCTCGTCGCGCAGATAGATGGAGCACACTTCCGTGCCCATGGCATCGCGTACCCGCTTGGCCATCAAATCCAGCGCGCTGGGGATGTCCGCCGCGTTGTTCACTTCCTGAACAATACGCCGCAGGGTCTCAAGCATCGGACGAGTCTCCAGAGGTAGACGGGGTTGGGGAACGCGCGCCTGGCGCCCCTTTCTTCAGGGCCGGGGCCAGTTCACGCAAGGCGCGGGCATAGACCCCGCGCTTGAAATGCACCACCTTGCGAATCGGATACCAGTAATTAACCCAGCGCCAGTCCTTGAACTCCGGACTATCGCTGGCGAACAGGTCAATAGCCTGCTCCTCCGCCGTCAGCTGCAACAAAAACCATTTCTGCCGCTGGCCAATGCAATGCGGGCGATTACGGGGGCGGCGCAAAAACCGGCGGGGCAGACGATAGGTCAGCCAGCCTTCGGTACTGGCAATAATGTCCACATGCTCCGGCAGCAGGCCCACCTCTTCTTCCAGCTCGCGAAACAGCGTTTCTTCCGGAGTCTCCCCCGGCATCATGCCGCCCTGCGGAAATTGCCAGGCATCACGGTTGCCCACCCGGCGGCCCCAAAATACCCGGCCATCCTGGCCGGCAATAATGATCCCGACATTTAGCCGGAACCCTTTGTCATCAATAATGCCTGTCATGTTGTCTCTTCGAATCCACGCGCAATCGTGAATTCTGGCTCCTTGTCAGCCCATTAAACCTTGCCGGGCAACCTGCGATCAATGCACAACCGTGCAACAAACGCACCAAAACAAACCTGGAACGTGATGAATCCACCGGTATGACTTGTCATCCGCTTCGCATAAAATGGCTCCTTCACGTAAGGAGAGGCCATGACGCTCGCGATTTTCGACCTGGACAACACCCTGATCGGCTGCGATTCCGACCACCTGTGGGGAGACTGGCTGGTAGAGAAAGGCATTGTTGACCAGCAGCTCTACAAGGAAACCAACGACCAGTTTTACGTGGATTACCAGAATGGCCGCCTCGACATCATGGCCTACCTGCGCTTTTCCCTGAAGGTACTGGCTGATAACGACATGGCCCAGCTGCATTTCTGGCGCGAACAGTTCCTGGCAGAAAAGCTCGACAGCATGTGGCTGCCCAAGGCCGAAGCCCTGCTGCAAAAGCACCGTGACCAGGGCCACACCCTGATGATCATTACCGCCACCAATGACTTTGTGACCGCCCCCCTGGCGGATCGCCTTGGCGTGGATCACCTGATTGCCACCGTCGCAGAATGCCGCCGCGAGCGCTATACCGGCGACGTGGCAGGCACGCCCAGCTACCGCGAGGGTAAAGTGGAGCGGCTGGCCGAATGGCTGAACGCCAACGATGAAACCCTGGAGAACAGCTGGTTCTACAGCGACTCCCACAACGATCTGCCATTGCTGCGCAAAGTAGACAACCCGGTCGCCGTGGACCCGGACAGCGCCCTTGAGCGCGAAGCCCGGGAACAGGGCTGGCCCGTGATCAGCCTGCGCTAACCGGAATTGTTTATGCGTTTTTTCCTTATGGCATTACTGGCAGGCCTGTTACTGGCCTGCGACAACGGCAGCAAAGACGACACCCAGGCCGCCCCCGGGCCTGCCAGTGCCCACACCCTGACAGACATTCCCGCCGCAGAGTGGCAGCAGCAGGCCGACGAGCGTTTCACGGCCGCCGCAACGGCATGGCAACAGGCGCTGACCCGGTTCGAGCAAAGCCCCAATGCCGACAACCTGGCCGCACTACGCGATGCCCTGGCGCAGTGGTACCAGCGTTTTGCCAACCAGTACCTGCTGCTGGCCAGCCGTGCCTGCCAGCAGGACGGCAGCGCCAACCGGCAGGCGATTCTGTCACGGCTGGACAGCTGGCCGCTGTACCCCGGCTATCTGGATGCCCTGCCCGAGTGGCCGGAATCCGGGCTGATCAGTGATCCGTACCTGGAGCTGACCCGCCAGAACCTGCGCCGCCAACACGGCGCCACCGACCCGGCGGAAGCCAGTCTCGGTTTTGCCGCCCTGGCCGTGGCACTCAACGGCACCACCGACACCCCCAAAGCACTGGCAGCGTTCACGGGAGAGGAGGACACCCCCGCCCGCCGTCGCCAATACCTGAAACTGGCGGGCGAACAACTGCTGGCGGACCATCAACAGCTGTCACTGAGCCGTCCCCTGAACGAGCTGGCACTGCAATGCGGCCTGATGGAGACCCTGGCGCACTGGCAGCAACTGACCGACCCGGCCAGTGAGCAGGAAGACGGGCTGCTGATCCCCGCACTGAGCACCACCGTTAATAAAACCGAGCTGCTCAACGCCGTACAGACCATGGACCTTGCGGTCCTCGCCCGCTGGGACCAGATCAACCCCGGCATTGCCGGCTCGATCAAGCAAAGCGAAGAGAAAGGCTGGGCCCCGATTAAAGCCTGGCTCACCACAGTGAGCATCACTCGCCGGTAAGCTGGCGCCGGCAAGGGCAGCTCGAATTTACCCAAGGGCACAGAGAGCCTGAAAGGCGTAATCCGACATTATTCGGCTTAAGGTCTTGCACCCCTGGGTAACGTCGACCCAAGAGGTCGGACAAGTAGAGCCATACGCCAAACACAAAAAAGCCCCGCCGGGCTCTCACCCGGCGGGGCTTTTTACTTCCAGACAAACGCCTTAGAAGTTGTAGCGACCGAAGACGCCGTAGGTATCACGATCACCACCAACGATGACGCGCGCACCCAGATCCACCGCCTGGCTCACCTTGAACAGACCCTGGCCATAAACACCCAAGTCATCATCGTAGAGGTCCTGGTAGGCCAGACCACCGGACAGTTCCAGTTTTTCGGTAGTGGCATGACGCACACCACCACGCACCTCGAAACCGATCTCATCGTCGTTGTTGCCCGGATCATAATCACGATCATCGTAAATAATGTCGGCGCTGGTGACGAAATCCAGACCGCGCTGCAGCGGGGTGTGGAAACCGATACCACCAGAAATTTGGCTACCGTCGAGATCGCCATTGCGGCCATAGTCCCCATCAAAGAAACCCAAGCTGCCGCGCAGGAACAGGTGCTCGTCCAAAGCAAATGACCCTTCCGCACTCAGCGAATCGACATCCACATCATTATCCAGGTCCCAGCGATCGTAGGCCAGCTGACCATAGCTGTAAGAAAAACCGTTATCACGCACGGCAGTGGTTTGTTGTGCTGCCAAGGCCGGGGCGGAAACCGCCAGAGCAATACCTGACACAAGCAATGTTTTCTTAAACATAAATCG
This sequence comes from Alcanivorax sp. DG881, assembly GCF_000155615.1. Classification (GTDB taxonomy): domain Bacteria; phylum Pseudomonadota; class Gammaproteobacteria; order Pseudomonadales; family Alcanivoracaceae; genus Alcanivorax. The sequence goes on from NZ_DS989915.1 coordinate 1,824,422, forward strand.
TCCTCACTGATATCGAAAAATTCGGCATCCAAGATGGCCACACTATGTGGTCTTATTGAGCGCTCTGCATTGTGATGGTTCCGTTTTTATGACGTTTTTATAAAAATTTTCAATGTAGCCAGCAATTTATAGCATGGGTGTTGACCTTGGGGTTACCCGCAGGTTTAACAATGTATGCTGAAATATCCCTTTGGCATCAGATTGCTTCACAGGAGCCACCATGCCGACGCAAACGCGCACCCAGACCCTGCCCATCAGCGGCGCCACCTGCCAGGGATGCAGCCGCACCATCACCACCGCGCTGGAATCGATTAGCGGCGTGGAAAGTGTGGTCGTGGACCTTTCATCCCAACAGGTGTCCGTGACCGGCAACGCATCCAGAAGCACGCTTCAGGGCGCACTGGTGCAGGCGGGTTACGGCGCCGAAGATACGGACGGCCTGCCCGCACACGACCACGACACCGCGGATGAAACAAACACCAGCGCCGCACAATCCGTACAACTGAGCATCAGCGGGGCGACCTGCGCCTCCTGCGTGCGCACCATCGAAAGCGCTCTGCGCAACACCCCCGGCGTGGACAACGCCGACATGAATTTTGCCGACCGCACCGCCCAGGTTACCGGCACCGCCAGCACCAGCGCGCTGATTAACGCAGTGAGCGATGCCGGTTATGGAGCCGAGCTTCTCGATAACAGCGCAGACCAACAGGAACAGCAGGAGGCCCGCGAACAGGCCCACTACCACACCCTTCTTCGCCACATGGGGCTCGGGCTTGGCCTGGGTGTCCCGTTGATGGCCTGGGGCCTGCTCGGCGGCGACATGATGGTCCGCGCCGGGCAAACCAGTCAGTGGATCTGGCTGGGTATCGGCCTGCTTACCCTGGCGGTGCTGGCCACCGCCGGGCGCCACTTTTTTGTCGGCGCCTGGAAGGCGTTCCGTAACCACAACGCCAACATGGACACCCTCATTGCACTGGGCACCGGCGCCGCCTGGCTCTATTCCATGGTGGTCGTCCTGCTGCCCGGCGCCCTGCCGGAAGCCGCCCGGCATGTGTATTTCGAAGCCAGCGCCATGATCATCGGCCTGATCAATCTTGGCCAGGCCCTGGAAGTACGCGCCCGCGGCAAAACCAGTGCGGCGGTAAAACGGCTGCTGGATCTGGGCGCCAAAACCGCACGGGTTGTCCGCGAAGGCCCTAATCAGGAAAAAACGGAACAGGATATCCCGGTAGAACAGGTCCAAACCGGCGACATTCTGCGCGTTCGGCCCGGCGAAAAGATCGCCGTGGACGGCACCGTGAAAGAAGGCGAGAGCCGCATTGATGAATCCATGCTCACCGGCGAGCCCATGCCAGTGAACAAGAGCACAGGCGATACCGTCAGTGCCGGCACACTTAACGAAGGCGGCACGCTACTCTACGCGGCCACCGCCGTGGGCAAGGACACCGCCCTTTCACAAATTGTCGCACTGGTGAAAAAAGCCCAGGGCAGCAAGCCACCGATTGGCCGCCTTGCCGATCAGGTGTCAGCGATTTTTGTTCCCACCATCATGTTGATCGCCATTGCCGCTGCGCTGGTGTGGTTCAACGTGGGCCCGGAGCCACGCCTGACGCATATGCTGATCAGCGCCACCACTGTGCTGATCATCGCCTGCCCCTGTGCCCTCGGCCTGGCCACGCCCATGTCCGTGATGGTGGGTGTCGGCAAGGCCGCCGAGAACGGCATTCTGATTCGTCAGGGCGAAGCCCTGCAGACCAGCAGCCAGCTGGACACCATCGTCCTCGACAAGACTGGCACCATCACCGAAGGCAAGCCTGCCGTCACCGATATCATCTGCGCAGAGGGGCAACAGGAAGACACCGTGCTCAAACTTGCGGCCAGCCTGGAAAGCGGCTCTGAGCACCCCCTGGCCACGGCGATTCTCAACGAGAGCAAACAGCGAGAACTATCGCTGGACGACGTCACTCAATTCCAGGCCCTGAACGGCAAGGGAGTCACTGCCACCCTCAATGGCAAAACGTATCGACTGGGCAATCGCCGCTGGTTGGAGAATGAAGGGGTGAACATCAACCTCGACAGCACGTCCCTCACCGACAAAGGCGCCACGCCACTGTTCTTGTCGGAGCAGCAAACCCTGCTCGGCATCATCGGTGTCGCGGATCGCATTAAAGACGACTCCAAAGCCGCTATCACCCGGCTTAAGGAACAGGGACTAAAGGTCATCATGATTACCGGCGACATTACCGCCAGTGCCAACGCCATTGCCAAACAGGCTGGCGTGGATGAAGTGATGGCGGAAGTGCTGCCGGAAGACAAGGCGAACAAAGTGGCCGCCCTGCAGAAAGAAGGCCGCACCGTGGCCATGGTCGGCGATGGCATTAACGATGCCCCTGCTCTGGCCCAAGCCGATGTGGGCTTTGCCATTGGCACCGGCACCGACGTGGCCATCGAATCCGCTGCCATCACCTTGATGGGGGGCTCACTGCACGGCGTGGCCGATGCCATGGCCATTTCCTCGGCCACGGTGCGTAACATCAAACAGAACCTGTTTGGCGCCTTTGTTTATAACAGCCTGGGCGTGCCGGTGGCCGCCGGCATCCTCTATCCGCTCACCGGCAACTTGCTCAGCCCGGTGATCGCCGGCGCCGCCATGTCGCTTAGCTCGGTTACCGTAGTTACCAACGCCAACCGGTTGCGGTTTTTCAAACCCGGACATGGCAACTCAAAACCAGACAAAGAGAGCAACGCATGACCCCAGAACAACTGGCCGCACAGCTGCGCCACCCCCAGGGCGAGGATGGCAACAAGGTGGCAGGCAACATGGATGACCGTAACAGCCCGGTGATTCTTGCCGCCTATGACGCGCTAGCTCCCGGGGACGGAGATCGCATTCTGGAAATCGGCCCCGGCGCCGCCGGCCACCTGCCCAACCTGTTGGGCCGGGCAGACAACCTGCACTACACCGGACTGGATGCGTCCCGCGACATGGTGCTGCTCGCCCGGGAACGCTACCTGGGCGAAACCCGCGCCGCCTTTATCCACGGCGAACTGACGCAAGCACCGCTCGCCCCCACCAGCATGGACCGCATTGTCGCCGTAAACGTGGTTTACTTCTGGCAACCGCTGGCGCCGGCCCTGCAGGCCCTGTTTCTATTGCTGCGCCCCGGCGGCACCCTGGTGCTGGGTTTGCGTGATCACAACAGCATGGCCAGCCTGCCAGTGTTTCAGCACGGTTTTTCCACCTATCACGGCCCCGAGCTACAACAGGCCCTCGAACAGGCCGGCTTTACCGATGCCTCGTTGAGCACCTTCGCCGAAGACAGCGTCGATGTGCTCGGCGATACCATGCACAAACAATCGCTGATACTCACCGTTCGTAAACCCCGGGAGGCGACACCATGAGCCTTTTCGTCAATCTTGTCGGTCTTGTTTTGATGGCACTGGTGGTCTGGTGGTTCTGGCTATCGCACCGCAAAAGCACCGCACAGGCCGCCACTCAGGAAGCCACCATCATTGTCGAAGACGGGGTCTACTCTCCGGCATCCATTCGCGCCAACACCGGGCAGTCCCTGACACTGCATTTCGATCGTCGCGATCCATCCCCCTGCGCCGAACAGGTAATCTTTCAGGGACTGGATACCAGTGCATTTCTGGAAACCGGAAAAACCACCACCCTGACACTGGATAACCTGCCCGCCGGGAAGCACCGCTTCACCTGCCAAATGCAGATGTATCAGGGCACACTGATTGTAGACTGACCGCAACACGCAACACGCAACACGCAACACGCAACACGCAAACAATGATGAGGACTTGCTGTGAAAAAAATACTGATTGTTTTAACTACCCTACTGATGACCGCCTGTGGCGAAGAAGTAACGACGCCGGCAGAAACCCTCTCTGCCAACCAACCGCCCGCCAAGGAGGCAGCCGCCACCGACAAGGTACTGGAAGTGTATAAATCCCCCACCTGTGGCTGCTGCGGCGCCTGGGTTGAGCACATGGAAGCTAACGGTTACACCGCTAATGTCCACGAGCAGCAGAACCTGCAATCCATCAAGGAAAAAGCCGGCATCCTGCCCGGCACCGGGTCCTGCCACACGGCCTTTATCGACGGCTACGCCATTGAAGGCCATGTCCCCGCCAGCGACGTGGACCGCCTGCTGGAAGAACGCCCCGAAGGCAAAGGCCTCACCGTTCCCGGCATGCCCGCAGGCTCCCCCGGCATGGAAATGGGCGACCGCAAAGACGCCTACGACGTGCTGCTGTTCGATGAAAACGGCACCGAGGTCTTCAGCCATCATCCCGGGAATTAAAGCCCAGTGGCGAGTAACGAGTGGCGAAAGTCAAAATCAGCTTTCGAAACTCGTTACTCAACACTCGCATCCTGGCAACGCTTCAACCTGTCATGGCAACCCGCTAAAGTGTCTGCTTTGCGCATAACGAGACCCTGAATGCTTCCCTTCCACGACTGGCTGTTGCTGGCCAGCATCTGTGCCCTGGGGGCCATGGCCCCCGGCATTAGCCTGGCGGTGGTGACCCGCCACACCCTACACGGAGGCCACCGGGCCGGCGCGATCGCAGGCGTGACCCACGCCCTTGGCATCGGCATCTGGGCGGCGGCCACCGTCACCGGTATGGCCATCCTGTTCCACCGCTACCCGGTACTGGAGCAGCTTTTTTCCATGGCCGGGGCCCTGTTCCTGTTGTGGATGGCCTGGAAAAGCTGGCAGGCAGGCCGGGCGCCGCTGCCCCCCGCCGATTCAGGCGAGCGCAACAGCGTGCTTCACGGCGCCGCCTGGGACGGATTCATGGTGGCTTTCCTCAACCCCAAGGTGGCCCTGTTTTTCCTCGCCGTGTTCAGCCAGTTTCTTGAAGCGGACATGAGCCACCTCGCCCGGGCCCAAATCGTACTCACCGCCATGTTTATCGATGGCGGCTGGTATGTGCTGGTGGCCATCCTGCTGGGACGCAGCCGCTTTCTGCCCTGGTTACGCGACCACCACCACTGGGTGGAGCGAGCCACCGCCGTGCTACTGGTGATCATCGCCGCCAGTGTGGTCATCAATTCACTGATCCGAACCGCTTGACCTTGGGGTTACCCCAAGGTCAATAATGCAAGCATGTCACGTGTATCGAGAAGACAATGCCGGGCGATGATCGCCACCTTGCTCGCCACCACCCTGATGGTGGTGAGCAGCTTGCTGTCTGCCAATACACTCACCATGGCCATGTCCACGGCTACCGACAGCCCCATGACTCCCTCCTCCATGACACACTGTCACCACTCTGCCGACACGCCCAACGGTGACATGACCGCCGGCCACGACATGGCGCAGATGCAGGCCTGCGAAGGCAGCGACAGCTGCCAATGCATCACCCTGTGCCAGATCACCGCTGCCAGTGACACTGCCTTCGTGGCAAATGCCTTTATCCCCTCGCCCCCCGGCACAGATTCCCTCATTACAACGATTCACGCCGGCATCCACCGCCTGCCGTTACGCCCACCGTCCCTGTCTGTTTGAGCTGATTTTTTTCTCAAACAAACAGGAGTATTCCAATGAAAACGCAATCGCAGATTTCCCTGCCACGACGTCGTTTCGTGCAGGGCCTGGCACTGGGTGCCGCCGGGCTGGGGCTTGGCCTCAACGCCCGTCAACTACTGGCCAGCCAGGGCCATACCGGCGCCCCGACCCTCACCGGTGATACTTTTCACCTGACGCTGGGCGGAACCGACGTCAATATCACCGGTAAGACCCGCCCAGCCACCACCATTAATGGCAGCATTCCCGGCCCGACCCTGCGCTGGAAAGAAGGAGACACCATCACCCTCAAGGTGACCAACCTGTTGCCTGAAACCAGCTCCATACACTGGCACGGCATTCTGCTGCCCTTCCAGATGGACGGCGTGCCGGGATTGTCCTTCGATGGCATCGCCCCCGGCGAAACCTTTACCTATCGCTTTACCGTGAAACAAAGTGGCACCTACTGGTATCACAGCCATTCCGGCTTTCAGGAACAAACCGGAATCTATGGCGCCATCGTGATTGACCCTCGCGAGGCGGCCACACACACCGAAGCGCATTATCACGCGGACCGTGACGAAGTGATTCTGCTCTCTGACTGGAGCGATGAAGATCCTCAGCATATTTACGCCACACTGAAAAAACTCAGCCATTACTACAATTTCAATGAGCGCACCGTATTCGACACGCTGAGTGATTTCCGCAACAAAGGGGTGATCGAAACGCTCAAGGACCGGCAAATGTGGAACAGCATGCGCATGAGCCAGAGCGACCTGGCGGACGTGACCGGCTACACCTATACCTACCTGATGAACGGGCAAAGCCCCGCCAACAACTGGACCTGCCGATTCAAACCCGGCGAGCGCATCCGCCTGCGCTTCATCAACGCCAGTGCCATGACCTTCTTCGACATTCGCATTCCCGGCCTCGACATGACCGTGGTCGCCATGGACGGCCAACCGGTAAACCCGGTGGATTTCCATGAATGCCGACTGGGCGTGGCAGAAACCCTGGATGTGATCGTGGCCCCGAAAGCCGATCAGGCCTACACCCTGTTCGCCCAGAGCATCGACCGCAGTGGCTTCGTGCGCGGTACGCTAACACCGGATGCCGCCCTCTCCGCTGCGGTGCCGGACATGGACGCGCCCCCGCCACTGGGCCACACCGAAATGGGCATGGGCGCCATGGACCATCAAGCGTCGGGTCATCAATCCATGGGGCATCAATCCATGAGTCATGGCGCCATGGACCATGACGGCATGAAAATGGGGGATATGAAACACCACGGCACATCCCCTGCCCGCCCGGTTCCCTTTGCCGTGGACAGCAACAACCCTGATCTGCCGCCACGCGACAGCGCCATCGAACATCCTGCCAGTGAATTTGGCCCCGGCGTCGACATGCGCGCCATGGCGCCCGGCGACATGCTGGCCGACCCCGGCATTGGCCTGCGTGACCGGCCCTGGAAAGTGCTCACCTACGCCGACATGGAAACCCTCGGCAGCACCCCCGACAACCCCATCGACAGCCTTCAAGCGGACCGGGAAATCGTGCTGCATCTGACCGGCAACATGGACCGGTACATGTGGAGTTTTAACGGCATCAAGTTTGCCGATTCCGTACCGCTGGAACTGTTCCACCACGAGCGGGTGCGCATCACCCTGGTGAACGACACCATGATGACCCATCCCATTCATTTGCACGGACTATGGAGTGATCTGGAACTGGGTAACGGGAAACTGCTGCGCAAGCACACCATCACCGTCAAACCCGGCGAAAAACTCAGCTATCTGGTGCGCGCCGATGCCCTCGGTCGCTGGGCCTATCACTGCCACCTGCTCTATCACATGGAGGCAGGCATGTTCCGGGAAGTGCGCGTCGTTGATGGCAGCACTACCCCTTCCATGCCAGATACACAGACACAGGGCCTGCACGATACACATGGCAAAGATCATGGAGGGCACCGCTCATGAAAACATTGATGACGCTCCTGGCAGGCAGCATCACACTGGCGGCCACCTCGCCAGCCCTGGCCATGAATAAAAACGAACCGCGTTTTACCCGTGTCATCGTCGACCAGCTGGAAGCCCGTGACAGCGACGAAGGCACCGTCATGGCCTGGGAAGCCAGCGGCTGGCATGGCGGCGACCTGAACAAGCTGTACTTCAGCACCGAAGGCGAACGGTTAATGGATCCGGAGCACGACGGTGAGGACGCCAGCACCGAGGCAGCAGAAACCCGCCTTGCCTGGAACCGGGCCTTTGCTCCCTTCTGGGACTGGCAGCTGGGCGTACGGCGGGACTGGCAACCGGACGATCCCAACCGGGACTGGGCCAGCATCGGTGTTCAGGGCGCCGCGCCCTACCTCTTCGAAGTGGACGCCAACCTGTTTATCGGCGAAGAGGGCCTGACCAACCTGCGCCTGGAAGCCGAATACGAGTTGCTCCTGACGCAAAAGTGGATACTGGTTCCGGAGATCGAAGCCAACCTCTATGGCAAGGACGACCCGGAACTGGGTATCGGCGACGGGCTTGCCAGCCTGGAAGCCGGCCTGCGCCTGCGCTATGAAATTCGCCGGGAAATTGCGCCCTATATCGGGGTCAACTGGGAAAAACAGTACGGCGACACGGCGGACATGACACGGGCAGCCGGCGGAAAAACGGAAGAAGGCACCGTTGTTGCGGGCATCCGTTTCTGGTTCTAATCTTGCCACGGATGTGCCCGGCCGCCATGGCCGGCGCATCCACCAATTCTTTCATTGTCAGGGAGAACACGATGAAAACCGTCATTAGGGAACCTCTGAAAAACTCCTTACATGCTCAGTCGTTCAGGCTGGTTCACTATCTAGGCGCAATTTTGAAGGTGTATGTCGATCCATCGAGAAATTGCAACAACGAGTGTGGGCCAGCCTGAACGACCCGGAGGGCGAGGCCTGAAGCGCCCATCTGCTGCGCCTTGTCTCTAGGAAAGGGAACCACCCTGTCCGTCGAGGCAAGACACAACAGCTGCACGCTTCAGGTCTCGCTGAGCACGCAAGGAGTTTTTCAGAGGTTCCCTAACTCTGCTCGTTATCGCGCTGCTTGCCACCGCCATCATCGGCATCGTCATTGCCACAGGCAGCTACAATTTTGCGGCCGACGAACCGCACTGGAGCGTGACCGAGAAAATCATCGGTACCGCTCGCCACCGCTCCATTGACCTGCGAGCAAAACATATTCCGGTGCCCAACGACCTGGATGATCCGCAACGAATTGGTCGGGGCGCAGAGCACTACCAGGCCATGTGCGTGGGCTGCCACCTGGCGCCGGGAATCGAGGAGAGCGAACTGCGTGAAGGCATGTATCCGCAACCGCCAGCATTGGCGGAACACGGGATTCATGATCCGAAAGGCGCCTATTGGGTCATCAAGCACGGCATCAAAATGAGCGGCATGCCCGCTTGGGGAAAAAGCCACGACGAGCAAAGCCTGTGGGACATGGTGGCGTTACTCAGCGCCCTGCCCTCACTGAGCGAAAACGATTGGCAGGCACTACTGGACGACTCAGGCACAGCACCCGCCGGCCAGGGGCACGGCGGTGCTGGCCATCATCACTGAAAACCATCGTCAACGGTAACCGTGCCCTTGATCATTTCATTACAACGACCAAGGGCACTCACCACCTAACCGGAGCAGTTGTCGTACTCGTCTGTTTCCAGGCTGCGCAGCTCGCCATTATTCTGAATCTGGATATCCAGGTCCCGCAGGTGTCCATCACCGATACCGTAAATCCAGCCGTGAATGGTCAACGGCTGATCGCGACGCCAGGCTTCCTGAACCACGGTGGTGTTGGACACATTGATGACCTGGCGAGCCACATTCAGCTCACACATTTTGTCCACCCGCGCCTGGTCATCCGGCAGCTCGGCCAGGTTCTTGCGATTACGCAGGTACAATTCGCGCACCTGCCGCAGCCAGTTGTCGATCAGGCCATGGGGCACATCTTCCATGGCCGCCTTGATACCACCACAACCGTAATGACCCACCACCATGATGTGCTTCACCTTCAAGACATCCACGGCGAATTGCAGCACTGACAGCAGGTTCAGGTCAGTGTGGTTGACCAGGTTCGCCACATTGCGATGAACAAACAGCTCACCGGGCATCATGCCTACCACTTCGTTGGCTGGCACCCGGGAATCGGCACAACCGATCCACAGATATTCCGGGTTCTGCTGTTCACCCAGCGCCTTGAAGAAGCCGGGGTGGCGCTCTTCGATTTCGTGGCGCCATTTTTCATTGTTGGAAAACAGTTCAGGTAGGGATTTCATGGTCTCTCGCTTTTTTACGCAATCATGCTACACGCGGCACGCTAACACGCCGCCTTAACCACCGGTCATATTCATAAATCGTACCAATTGCTCACCCGGGGCCAGATTAAAGTCGTGCCGCTCCGGCTTGATGGCCATGGCATCAATGATCGCCTGGCGCAGGGGGGCATCATCCGTGGGGTGCGCCCGCAGTACCGCACGCAGGTCCACACTGTGTTCGTGGCCCAGGCACAGAAGCATACGGCCTTCGGCGGTAATTCTCACCCGGTTACACAAATGGCAAAAGTTTTGTGAGTGAGGAGAAATAAACCCGATGCGGCTATCACTGCCCGGCACCTGCCAGTAACGGGATGGCCCGCCGGTTTTTTCTGCCATGGGCACCAGCGTCAGTCGCCGGGAGAGCTGGTCGCGCAGCGCCTCGGAGGAGACGAACTCCAACGCCCGGTCATGTTCGCTGATGGCCCCCAACGGCATTTCCTCGATAAAGGAGATATCCAGCCCCTTCTCAATAGCAAAATCCACCAGCGCCGGCACCTCATCCTGATTGCGCCCCCGCAGGATCACGCTGTTCAGCTTGATGCGGCGGAAGCCGGCATGGCGGGCCGCCTCGATCCCCGCCAGTACCTTGTGCAAATCGCCGGTGCGCGTGAGGGCGCGGAAGCGCTGCGGGTCCAGTGAATCCAGGCTGATATTGAGCCGATCCACCCCCGCCGCCTTCAGAGCCTGCGCGTGGCGGGGCAAGCCAGCGCCATTGGTGGTCATATTCAGTTCACGCAGGCCGTCAATGGCACCAATATCGTGCACTAACCGCGCCACATCCCGGCGCACCAGGGGCTCCCCACCGGTCAGGCGAATGCGCTTTACCCCCAGCTGCACCAGCACCCGTGCCAGCCGCCCCATCTCTTCCAGGGTCAGCACCTGGGCGCGGGGAACAAAGGTCATATCCTCCGCCATGCAGTACACACAGCGGAAATCACAGCGGTCCGTCACCGACAAGCGCACGTAATCAATGGTGCGCCCGAAGCGGTCCTGCAGTACCGGATTGTCAGTGGAAGCATCAGCATTCATGCCGGTACTGTAGCAAATGCGGGGCCAACCCGGACAATCAGCCCCCCTTACGCCTGTCGGGCCAGCCCGGCTCCGGTTGGTCAGGCCCTTGCCGGTCTTGTTAGAATGTTTGCCGACCTGAATACAGGGCGCGATCAGGCCATGAAAAACGTCATGACCGCCACGCCTCTTATTCCGAATTCATCTACCCCTAAAGGGTTTCCATGCAAATTTCTGAAAATGCCGTAGTGTCCATCCACTACACCCTGACCAACAACGCCGGTGAAACCATCGATTCTTCCGTCGAGCGTGGCGAGCCCCTGGCGTACCTGCACGGCGCTGGCAACATCATTCCGGGCCTGGAAAACGCTCTGGTCGGCAAGGCCGCCGGCGACAAGCTGGACGTCACCGTGACTCCGGAAGAAGGCTACGGCGAACGTCACGAGCAGCTGATTCAGCAAGTGCCGAAAACCGCCTTTGAAGGCAACGAAGACAACCTGCAGCCGGGCATGCAGTTCCAGGCGCAGACCGAAGCCGGTCAGCGCGTCTTCACCATCACCGCCGTTGAAGGCGATGAAGTGACCGTCGATGGCAACCACCCGCTGGCAGGTGAAACCCTGAACTTCGCCGTGGAAGTGACCGACGTGCGTGAAGCATCCGCCGAAGAAAAAGAGCACGGCCATGTACATGGTCCGGAAGGTCACGATCACTGATCGCTGACGACTCGCAAGAAAAAGGCTCCTTCGGGAGCCTTTTTTTTGGTTCATCGCGGAATTGAGTGATCAGCCAGCTTCAGAGCGTGTCGCATTGTCCCGCCCTGGCAACCGCTGGACGCCGGATGCCCCTCAAAGCAGGAGGCCCTAATAACGACAACCTCTCAGGCTATGGGGTTTTACGTCAGGCATCCGGCGTCCAGCGTTTGGCAAAGTGCCGGGTATTCGCGATAAACCCATCAAACGGCAAGTAGCGTATTATTCACTCTAATCCGCGAAGAACCTTTTTATGCCTCTCTGCGGCTGCAGCGTCCTTCATTGACCACGCCTGACCCAGGCGCACGCTCCTATACCTGCCCGTCTTGGTATATCCTTGGGCCTTCGTTTCCATCCGAATAGTCGTATGACCCACCCCGGCCCCATTGGCATTTTTGACTCCGGCATCGGCGGCTTGTCTATCGCCCGCCGTATTCGCGAGCTGCTGCCCAACGAAAACCTGCTCTACGTGGCGGACTCCATCCACGCGCCCTACGGGGAAAAATCAGAGCACTACATTCAGCAGCGCTCCGATGCCATTACCCGGTTTCTCATGGAAAACGAGGCGAAAGCCATCGTGGTCGCCTGCAATACCGCTACCGTCTCTGCCATCCGGCAGCTGCGGGCCGATTACACCCTGCCCATCATCGGCGTCGAGCCAGGCATCAAACCGGCGGCCCTGCAAAGCAAGAGTGGCGTTATCGGGGTACTGGCCACCAGCCAGACACTGAAGAGTGAGTCGTTCAACAACCTGAGCCGGCTGTTCTCAGAAAACGTGCGCGTGGAAATCCAGCCCTGCCCCGGGCTGGTTGAACAGATCGAAGCGCTGGAGCTGGACAGCGAAGCGACCCAAACCCTGGTCGCCCGCTATGTGCAGCCACTGATCCAGAAGGGAGCGGATCATATCGTCCTGGGCTGCACCCACTATGCGTTTCTGGCGCCGCTGATTCGCCGGGCAGCGGGGGCCCACGTGGAAGTGGTTAATACCGATATGGCGGTAGCCCGCGAAACCGTGCGGCGACTGCAGATGCACAATTTGCTATCCGATAGCCCACAAGCAGGCAGCGCCACGTTCTGGAGCAGCGCCGAACCGTCCCTGGCTCACCGGCAGCTCTCAGAGCTCTGGGGCGAACGACTCATCGTCCACCCCATGCGCTAGGGCGCCTCAAACAACGTCAGGAATCGACGGCAAGCACCTTGTTCTGGCTGGTGAAATGCTTCCGGTATTCCACCATTTCCTCCACGGATACCGGCAGGTAGCAGCGGAACAGGGCGTTCCAGTTTTCCTTCACCTGGATGTTGTTCTTTACACCCTCTGCGCCATTGAAGTTGAGGGTGATAGAGCCGTCGGCATTTTTCTCCGCCTTGTTACTGTTGGTATTGAAAGGCTCCGTCACCACCCAGCCTTTTTCATCGTAGATGGTGATCGACCAGTAACCCGAATCCTCGTAACGCAGATTGGGCGGCATAAAGGTGACACTGCTGGGCTCACCCTTTTTTGCGCCCTCATCACCGGGCAGCACCACAAAATAATAGGCGTGCTTGGCCGGTAGCCCCGCCCATCCAGCCAGATTGATCATCTGATACTGCGGTGTCTTGATATCCTCGATGTCATCAATAAAGCCTTCTTCGATCACTCCTTCCGTTACCGCCCGGGTGATCAGCTCCCCCCGCAGTTTGTTGAAAGAATCCACATCATATTTCACTTCCGATACATAGGGTTTTGCTGAACCGGCTTTGACCGTTACGGCATCCTGCCGCTGGCGCATTTCTTCCATGCCTTTTTCATCATAACTGCGCGGCTGGGTGCGCATGAAAAGGTAGACATGATCACCGTAGGACACATCGCTTTTGTCCAGGGTCAGCGTATCACCGGGATAAGCCACACCGATGGTCACCGAGTTTTCATCCAGCACCTGAACCAGTTGCAGCAGGTCATACTCCGGGATCGTGATGGTCAAGCCATCAGAGATATCGAACACGCCATAGGAATAGATGGCATCGAAGTTGGAACGAATCACCGTCTGGTTGTCCAGATCAATGCCCTGGCGTTCATGACGGAAAGTATTCGGCCCACTCTGCAGGGTTTCTGCCGCCAGGTATTTTGCGGTTTCTGCACGCACCACGTTTTCCATAGTGGCCATTTCACCGCCGCTGGCCTCAAAGGCCGGGCTGCTGGCCAGTGCCATGCCATTTTTACCCACGCCGGTATCCAGTGATGCCTTGTCAGATCCGGACTGAGTCTTTTCAGCGTTTTCCGTTTTTTCTGTGGACGCTGCATCCCGGTCATCACAACCCACCAACCCCACAATCAGAAAAGCGATGGACAAACCGAAAACCGTTTTCATATTCATGTGCTGCTCCTTTTGCACAAAATCCTGATACTGGGCATCAGGATTGTTCGTAAGTGCGCCTGCTAAACCGCCTGCCTGTCAGGCCCCAGAAAACCCTCAGTCCAGAAACTGCATGTTGAAACCGAGGAATATTTGCCACTCGGGCTGCCCTGGGCCTTCATCCGCCACGGAAAACTGGGGCTCGACGAAGACGTTATAGACCGTCTTGTCCTTCTTGATGACCTGGCCGATACCAATCCCCAAGGGCATGCTGTAGTCGCCATCTTCAAGATCGAATACCCAGATCGGCGCCGAACGCAGGTACTTGCCGCCGCCCAGCTGATACATGGCAAACGGCTGGAAGGCCGCCATGTTCACATCATCACGCGCATCATCACCGGCGAAGCTTTCCTGCCAGGTCAGCAGATAGCCGTACTGCAACTTGGGGGAATTCGCGTTAAACAGCACATTGGCAAAACCGGCAGACCATTTCTCGCTGCCGAGCTCGTCTTTTCCTGCCGTCGGCGCCGTTATCTGGGGGCCGATCCCGAAACTCACTGCCGGATTACCGGTATCAATCAGGTAAGCGGCAAACATATTCAGATCGCCGACACCGGTCTCCTTCTCCCCCCGTGGGGGCGTCGGGAAGGTATTGATCGGCAGAGACGCCCGCATGATCCAGTTGGAATCCCCCACCGAGAAAGGCTTGGCAAAACGCAGCCAGGCCTGATTGGCAGAGTCATCGGATTCCGTGAGCTCACCGATGTAGTAATCCTGAATATTGAAAGCCGTCATATTGGCCAGTGGATTATTGGCCTGGGCCGCGGCACTGGATCCCTCCTGTGCCGTGGCGGGAGCCGTCAGCGCAAGCAAGAGGCCACCCCCAATCACATTGATTTTCTTCAGCATATTCTTCTCCTTGAAACAAAATGACCAAGCCCTTTGTTCTGTGCACCCACCACCCTGTTATGGCAGCGTTTTTCTTACTCGACCGTGGAAAAGCCCCGCACAACCTTGCACCTCCACATGAACATCATCCAGGCGTGACGCCAGCGCTTCACGCAGGGCTACCACACTGTCATCCCGGTTGGAAAAAATACCCTTGGCGTTATACAGCGACATCAGCCCTTTGGCCGGCAAAGAACGGGATACATCCCCTTGCAACAGAGTGGCACCAAACACCCGTGCTCCAGGATTCAATAGCGGCAAAAGATGATCCAGTGCCACGACTTTTTCAGGCAAGCTGCCAGGCAGGCAATGGAACAACAGGTTCATGGCCAGGGAATCAAACCGCGGGCCGTCAAAATCAATGGGCGTCAGTACATTGCGTTGCAGCACATCAGGCTGATACCGGGCAACCCGGCGCGCGCAAAAGGCCAGGCTATCGGTGTTGAGATCCATCAACGCCAGACGCGGGGATGAAGAAGGGAAACGCACCTTGTCGAGGAAGTAACCGCTTCCCACTCCCACATCAAGATGGTTATCCGTGATATTGGCCTGATAATGGCCCAGAAGGCGAGACGCAGGGCAACGCCACAACCAGCGGCAGGAAACCCCCAGCACCGCCTTGTCATAAAGCGAAAGGGTAAAGGGGGTATACGCAGCCTGCCCGGCATGCACGGCGTCCTTGTGCATCAAATGCTCCTAATAGCATCAATTATATGCCAGCCTCGCCACCGCTAGCGTGCAACGACATAACCCAAGTCTCACGAACCTATTTTACAAAGTAAAGCTCATTGCAAATTAACAGGAACAGGGCTAACAGCTGGAACATCGCTATTCCAGCCATAACGGAGCACCTCCCTGTGCGCCGTCACGATTAAACCCGCATATCCCGGTGGACTGCCGTTATATTCAATCCGCCTCCACAACTTCAAAATCCGGCAACTGGAAGGTCTTGTCAAAGAACGGTTGCAACGGCGCATAGAGGCGGAAGTAGACGAACCAGCCATCATCTCCGACGGTCTTGAGATAGTTGCTTTCCTTGCCTGCCGGGGCCTTGGCACCGACGTAGATGTCCACAGAGCCATCGTCGTTATACTGCAACTGCTCACTGCGGCTTCCCAGGGTCACATCCTTGAGCTCGGTGCCACCATTGTCGTAGGGGCGACGGGTGTTTTCGCTATACAGGGTCACCGACCAGAACTGCTTGACCGGCACATCCTTCGGCACTGTCACTTTATAGGTCTTGTCGGCACGCAGAAGATTGCCTTCACTGTCTCGCTTGGTAGTCATGTAAACCTGCCCGGCCCCTACCGGCGGGTTCACCATCCCCTTGGAGCTGTAGACCGCCTCATAGAACCACGTGGTTCGTTCATCCAGCTCAACTCGCGTCTCGGTTTCCTGCGGTACGGAAAAGTCATAGCTTTTGTACCAGTAAGTGCCATCCCACCAGGGCTTGGTGTAACGCGGCGTAATCTGGATGTTGCGCGCCATCAACTCACCCAGCGCAGCCCCTTTGAGCAAGATCTCTTTTTGCCGCTCCGTGGGATTGAACGGCTGCCCTTTTTCTATTCCCAGGGGTTTCA
This sequence comes from Alcanivorax sp. DG881, assembly GCF_000155615.1. Lineage (GTDB taxonomy): Bacteria > Pseudomonadota > Gammaproteobacteria > Pseudomonadales > Alcanivoracaceae > Alcanivorax. The sequence goes on from NZ_DS989915.1 coordinate 1,840,912, forward strand.
GCATTGCCGTCCAGGCCTTGTCGATTTTTCGCACCGGCTCATGATTGATAATGTCTGCCAGGGATTCCCAGTAGGCCATGCCACGCGGGGCCGTTCCGCTCCACTCCACATCCTTGTTCTCGATGTAATTAAACGGTTTCAGGGTTTCGCCAACTCGCCCCATCTTGAATTCCGATTTGAAAGTTTTCATGTACTCGGGATCAGGATCGAGGATTCGCAAGGCGATGACCAGAAAGTTGGAAACACTTTGGAAAGTGTAGACGCCTTCTTTCTCGTACTGACTGACATCATCTTCTGGCCCAACGATAATAAAGGTGCCGCCCTGGGATTTCTCCGGACCAGTCTGCCCGATATCCGTTACCGTTCGCTGCCAAACATCCACAAACCCGCTTGCGGTTGCACCGGCCGGATAATCAAACACCACCGGGCCCGCTTTTAGGTCTACGTAGCCAAACATGTAAGGAACGGTCAGGTTCCCGGTAACGATACCGCGCTTTTCCTTGAGAGAACTCAACACAACAATATCGTGCTCTGAGTTCAGCCCGTAGGCATCCACCAGCCCTTTTTTCTGGGCCACCACGCTGACCATGGGGGTGCTCCAGATATATGCCTGGGACGCACGCTGCAAATCCATTTCATCGTAGAAACGCTGAGAGGCATCTTCATCGAAGTAACTGTCAACCAGTTCGATATTACCAATGGGCGTATCGATCACTTCATCACCATGCAAGGTGGCTTCCCCCAAGGGCACGGTTTTTTCTTCCCCCTGCGAGCACCCGGCAAGGCCAGCCAGAACAAGAAAGAAACCCGCTCCCAGCAGAGCACCCGAACCGTTCCATTTCATATCATTCTCCTTACTTTAAATCACGCCAACAGTCGGTGGCAGCGAACTCATACCTGAAAATCACGACCACAAGACACTCTTTTCTCTTCCAGCCTTCGCATAAATAAAAACGCCCGACTCCGGTGACACGGAAATCGGGCGTCTCTGCTACTTCACGCGCATGTCTCTTGCACGTTCTCAATCATCGCTATGGCGTTACGATGTTGAACCAGAACTCGAAGTCATCCAGGCAGGACATCATTTCATTCAGTGCGCCCTGCTCTCCGGAGACCGTCACATCACCCTTCTCCATGGCTTCTTCCAAGGTGATCTGCTGAAGCATGAATGCATCCAGTGTCTCACGGCTCAGTGAAACGGTGGCATCCGCCTCGTCAAACTGGCGACCTTCGGTGTGATTCAACACCCCATGCACCATTTCCACCGCATACTGTTGCTCGATGTCGGTAAAGTCGAAGTTGAGCTTGATATGCTTGCCTTCAGCCTTGTCGCTGTTCAAGCGCACGGCCAGGAAATCGAAGAACAGGCCCAGGTCCATGGCACGAACGGTGTCCGGGCTGGCGGTATTGGGCGTCGGCAATTGCGCCACACCATTGCGCAGTTCCTGGGCGCCGCTCAGGTAGAAGTTACGCCACGGACCACTTTCTGCCTGATAACCCATCTGCTCCAGCGCGTCGGCTTGCAGGTTCCTGGCTTCCTGGTTATCCGGGTCGGCGAAGACGGCATGATTGACCACTTCCGCCACCCAGCGATACTCCCCTTTTTCGAAGTAGTCACGGGCCTTGTCCAGCAACGCATCCACACCGCCCATCATCTCCACGTAACGCTCGGCCGCATCCGCCGGAGGCAGTTCGTGCAGGGTCGCCGGGTTGCCGATAAACCAGCCCAGGTACATAACATAGGTGGCCTTCACGTTGTGGCTGATGGAGCCGTAGTAACCGCGGTTGGAAAAGTTCTTGGCGATGGCATCGGGCACTTTGATCTGCTCGGCAATCTCCAACATGGTGTAGCCCTGATTGGCCATGCGCAGGGTTTCATCATTGATGAAGCGATACATATCGCGCTGCAAGGCAATGTGTTCGTTTACCTTGTCCTGCCCCCACACCGGCCAGTGGTGCATGGCGTACATGACTTCCACCTCGTCGCCCCACATGTCCAGCGCCTGGTTCAGGTACTTGGACCATGCCAGCGGATCGCGGATCTTGGCGCCACGCAGCGAGTAGGTGTTATGCAGGGTATGGGAGGAATCCTCGGCCGTGTTCAGCGCCTTCTTTTCCTTGATGTAGTAGAGCATCTCTGATGGCGCCTCGGAGCCCGGCGCATAGAGGAATTCATAAGTCAGCCCGTCAATCTTGTGCACTTCACCGGTCTTCTCAATGATCGTGGTGGGCGGGATCAGGGTCACCGTACCGGCAGAGGTCGTGGAGCCCAGACCGGCGCCAACCTGGCCTTCCTCGCTGGGCGGCAGCAGGTTGCCATACATGTAGCTGGCACGACGACTCATGACGTTACCGGCCATGACATTCTCGGCAACGGCAGCCTCAAGAAACCCCACCGGAGCGTAAATTTCTACCTTGCCGGCTTTCACATCGGCTTCGTCAACCACACCACGCACGCCACCGTAATGATCCACATGGCTATGGGTATAGATCACCGCCACGACCGGTTTTTCCGGCCGGTGCTCATAGTAGAGATCCAGAGCCACCTTGGCTGTTTCCGCAGAGATCAGCGGATCCATGATAGTCAGGCCCTTGTCACCTTCCACGATAGTCATGTTGGACAGGTCCTGATTACGCACCTGATAAATGCCCTCAGTGACTTCGAACAGGCCGGAAATATTCAGCAGCTGGGACTGGCGCCACAGGCTGGGGTTGACGGTGTCCGGTGCATCGGCGCCTTCCTTGATGAAATCGTACTTGGCCGGATCCCAGATCAGGTTGCCGTCTTCACCCTTGATCATGGCTTGCGGCAACGGAGCGATAAAGCCCTTGTTGGCCAGCTCGAAGGAGGTGTTATCCGAGAAAGGCAGATAGTCTTTCAGCGCCTGATTGCTTTCCTTGGTGGCGGCCTCTGCGGGCTTGGGGCCTTCTTTCTCTGCCGGAGCCTTGTCAGATTTTTTCTGCGGCGCCTTTTCCGCTACCGCCGGTTGGCCGGCCTCTTTCTGTTGCCCGGCGGATTGTTCGCCTTCGTCACCACAGCCTGCAAGCATCAGGCAGGCTGTGAGACTGGAGTAGAGCAGTACGCTTTTCATAACAGCATTCCTTGTTGGAGAGTCCTTGTTCAAGGTCCGGCAATAGCTGTACCCATATGCCCACCTGAAAATCCATCATCCCGAAAGGTATTCAGGGTGTAAAGATTTGATATTTGCGCCCTCCAGCCAGCCTGATAGCCAGGGAATACCGGCGCTAGCGGGAAGGTATGCAACAAGGATCCCAGCATCCAGCACGGTTATTTCAATGCAGTGAATCACCGTGAATAGCCCTGAACAGAGAGCCAGTTCACGAAAAGCAAAAGACGAACCGCTTGAGCGTAATACTCTGGCTCATGGTCAGGACTGCAGCCTGAAGGAGGGGGGACAGCCTAGTCAGCCCCTGAGATGGTTTCCTGCAATATCGTCATGTCCATATGGCTCTCCACCATATCGGCAAGCCGGTCCAGTTGCTGCTCCCGGTGAGCGGCATAATCTACGCCGCGATTATCGTGCAGACCGGCCCAGGCAAGGATGGCGTTGCCACTGTCTGCCACATCAAACAAACCGTGCAGGTAACAACCCATCACCAGGCCATCCTCACTCATGGCCCCATCGTATCGGTCACCCAGCATCAGCATGGGGCGGCTCAGAGCCTCTCCGCGGGTAATGCCGTTATGAATTTCGTAACCTTGAACAGGCGAACCTGAGGCCAGCAGCTTTCCCGATGTATTGGCAAGCTGCTTGCCCGCTATCAACTCGGTGCTCATGGCCAGCCAGCCCAGCCCCTGGCTGCTACCGGGGTCACTCTCCAGCCCCTGGGGGTCATCAATCCGTTCGCCGAGCATCTGAAAGCCACCGCAAATACCCAGCACCTTGCCGCCGTAACGCAGATGCTTTTCGATCTGTTTGTCCCACCCCTGTTCACGCAGGAAAGCCAGGTCCGCACGGGTGGCCTTGCTGCCGGGGAGGATCACCACATCCGCCGCCGGCCAGGGCTCGCCCATTTTCACAAAACGCAGGTTGACCTGCGGATGTAGACGCAGGGGATCAAAATCATTGTGGTTGCTCATACGCGGCAATAGCGGGACAACCACATTGAGCGCATCACTTTCGTGTTCGCCCTGTTCATCCACCGCGTCTTCTGCATCCAGAGTCAGGCCATGGAGATAGGGCAACACTCCGAACACCGGTTTGCCGGTGCGCGCTTCCAGCCAGTCCAGGCCGCCTTGCAGCAAGGAAATATCGCCACGGAAACGGTTGATCACAAAACCCAGGATGCGCTGCTGTTCGCTTTTCGACAAAAGATCCAGCGTACCGGTGAGGTGCGCAAAGACACCGCCGCGATCGATGTCCGCCACCAGGATTACCGGGCAATCCACCATTTCGGCAAAGCCCATGTTGGCAATGTCGTTATCGCGCAGATTGATTTCCGCCGGGCTGCCCGCGCCTTCGGCGATGATCACATCAAACCGGGAAGACAAATCCTGCCAGGCCGCCAGCACCGCCTCCCGGGCGGTTTCCTTGTAGGCGTGGTAATCCAGCGCCTGCATATTGCCCAGCACCTGGCCGCGAATAATGACCTGCGCGCCCATGTCGGTCTGCGGCTTGAGCAACACCGGGTTCATGTCACTGTGTGGCTCCACCCCGCAGGCCAGTGCCTGCAACGCAGTCGATCGGCCGATCTCGCCCCCATCCACGGTCACCGCACTGTTCAATGCCATGTTCTGCGGCTTGAACGGCGCCACCGAATAACCGCGCCGGGCAAACCACCGGCATAACGCCGCCACCACCGTGCTCTTTCCCGCATCGGAGGTGCAGCCCTGCACCATTAGCGCAATCATGAGCGACAAGCCTCAAGCCGCAAGCTACAACATGAAGAACACCATGAAGAAGACCGCAGCACTATCGCCGCGTCGCAAACGCTAGAGGTTATTCGCGTGGCATGACATACCTGCTTGCAACACCTCTCTCGCGTTGCAGCTTGTAGCTTGTAGCTTGTAGCTTTCCTCACAGCCCCTCCCCTTCGGCTTACCTGGTTTCGCTATTAATTATTCATTATTAACTATTAATTAAAGTTCGACTCCCTTCTGCGCTTTCACCCCCAGATCCTTGAACGCATGCTTCACCACTTTCATCTCGGTCACCGTATCCGCCAGTTCAATCAGTTCCTTCGGTGCATAGCGACCGGTGACCACGGCGTGCTGCATGGCCGGGCGATTTTGCAGGTCGTCCAGCACCCGATCCAGATCAAGGTATTCGTAGCGTAATGCGATATTGAGTTCATCCAGCAGCACCATGTGGTAGCTATCGTCCTGGAGCATGGCACTGGCGATATCCCAGGCGGCATTGGCGGCCGCCACGTCGCGCTCCCGGTCCTGGGTATCCCAGGTATAGCCTTCGCCCATCACGTGATAATCCACATTGGGAAGTTCTCGGAAAAAAGCTTCTTCGCCGGTACTGAAGGCCCCTTTAATAAACTGCACCACGCCCACTTTCATGCCATGGCCCAACGCCCGCGCCACCATCCCGAAACCGGAACTGCTTTTGCCCTTGCCCGGCCCGGTCAACACCAGCAGGATGCCCTGCTCTTTGTCGGCATTGGCGATACGGTCGCGCATGATTTCCTGTTTTTTGGCCATGCGCCAGGCATGGCGTTCAGGGGTTTTCGCATCGTCACGCATGGTCGTCTCCTGTGCGGGAAAGGGAATCCTGATCGGAAAAAATCGCTTCAGCTCGAAAATGGCCGTTAAAGATATCCGCCACCACTTGCGGAGCCGACGAAAAATAGCCGTGGAAGAAACTCGCCACCAGGCCCTGATCCTGATAGATCGGCTCGCCTTCCGTACCCGTTTGTTTCTGGCTGAAAACAGTGGGCGTTAACGGCGTCGATAAACAGCCATGGTGGAAGGTATGCCCACGCAGCTCCCCCTGTGGAGTGGCCAGCGACTGCATGCCCAGCCCCTGCAGTTTTTTCGTCAGCGCTGCCTCACCCGGCAACAGCCCGAAACCGGCATGGCGCTTTTCGTCGCCGTCTACCAGGGTAGCCATGCAACTCATCAAGCCGCCGCACTCGGCCAGAATCGGTTTGCCGGCAGCGTGGTGGTCGCGAATGGCGTCGCCCATGAGCGTATTCATCGCCAACGCTTCCCCGTGCAGTTCCGGGTAACCGCCCGGCAGCCATAGCGCATCTACCTGGGGCAACGCGGCATCCTGCAATGGGGAAAAGAACGTCAGGGTTGCCCCCATCTGACGAAGCACATCCAGATTGGCGGGATAAATAAACGCAAACGCGGCATCACGGGCAACACCGATATGGCAACCTTCCAGCAAGGGCGGCAACGGCTCAGGCGCCGCTGCGGAAAAACTCACCGACTGCGGTAACCGGTCCAGCCCTGCCTCCTGCAATACTGCTGCCGCCTCATCCAGACGCGCATCCAGATCCGCCAGCTCACTGGCCTGCACCAATCCCAGATGTCGCTCGGGCAGAGTCATGGCCGGATGCCGGGGCACCGAGCCCAGCAAGGTCACGCCCGCAGGCATGCCTTCCTGCAACAAATCGCCATGACGTTGGCTGGCCACCCGGTTGGCAATCACCTCGTTGACCACCAGATCATCGCGATAACTGGCCAACCCCAACGCGACGGCACCGAACGTTTGCGCCATGCCCCAGGCGTCGATCACCGGCAAGGCGGGGATACCCGCCAGCACCGCCAGATCCGCACTGGATGGCGTGCCGTCGAATAGTCCCATGGCACCCTCCACCAGAATCAGATCGGCCTCTTGCGCGGCCTGCGCCAGCCGCCAGCGGCATTCATCCTCACCGGTCATCCACGGTTGTAACTGGTACACCGGCGCACCGCTGGCCTGCTCCAGAATCATCGGATCCAGATAGTCCGGGCCGAACTTGAACACGCGAACCCGGCGCCCCGCATTGCGGTGCAGCCTTGCCAGCGCTGCGGTAATCAGGGATTTACCCTGCCCGGAACCCGGTGCGCTAATCAGCGCCGCCGGCACCGTGGCATTCAATAAGGTTGCCATCGTAGAACTCATTCTCGTTTGATTTTCCATCCACGCCGAATGCGCTAGCCGGGGACAAACACCGGCGCACCATTCACTTGTGCCACCACCAGCTTCTGATCGTAAAGACGTTCCAGCGCCTCCGGCACCAGCATGGCGGGCGCCGGGCCGAAGCACAGCTCTCCGTCCGGATAGAGCAGTAGCAGGTGATCACACCAGCGGGCGGCCAGGTTCAGATCGTGCAGGCACATAAACACCGCCGCACCGTTATCGGCCTGTTGATTCAACAGTTCCATAACGGCCACTTGATGATGTAAATCCAGGTGATTGGTGGGCTCATCCGCCAGCCAGATCGTTGGTTGCTGGGTCAGCGCCGTGGCAATGGACACCCGCTGCCGCTCGCCGCCGGACAAGGTACTCACCAGGCGATCCTTGAGCAGGTTCAGCGACAGCGCAGACAAGGCCTCTTGAGCGAAACGAATATCCTCGGCGCTCTCGCGTTGCCAGGCAGACAAAAAAGGATGGCGACCAATCAAAACCGTTTCCATCACCGTGGCGGGGAAGCTGTCCTGGCGCTCCTGGAACACCACCGCTACCTGCCGGGCCACGTCCCGGCGCGACAGGCTTGCCAGCGGCGAACCATTGAGACTCACCCGACCACGCCGCGGTGGCCGCAAACCCGCCAGGGTATGCAGCAACGACGTTTTGCCCGCCCCGTTCGGTCCCAATACACCCCAACGCTGGCCGGATTTCACCTGCAAACCAAGAGGCTCACCATCCGCACGACCCGGGATATCGACAATCAGATTTTCAATGTCCAGCACCGCCATGGCGCTCTCCGTTTGGTGACACAGGTTCCGGGCAATGCCTTTGCCGATCCATCAGCGGTTTCGATGCAGCAAAAACAGGAAAGTGGGCACCCCCAACAGGGCCGTAATCACCCCCACCGGCAACTGTTCCGGCGCCATCACCGTGCGCGCCAGGGTATCGGCCACGGTCAGCAGGGTACCGCCGGCCAGCACACTGGCCGGCAGGATGATGCGCTGATCATTGCCCAGTAGCAGCCGCAGCATGTGCGGCACAATCAATCCAACAAAGCCCACGCTACCGGCCGTGGTCACCGCCACCGCGGTCAGCAGGCTGGCAAGGATGTACACCAGCCACTCCAGCGGCTTTACCGCAATGCCCAACGCAGCCGCCTGCAACGGCCCCCGCGCCAGCACATTAAGGCTGCGCCCCAACGGCAACGTGAGCAGCACCGCCGGAACCAATACCAGCCAGGCACCATAGGGCGCACGGGCGTAACTCAAATCGCCCATCAGCCAATACAGCATGCCCGGCAGTCGATCCGCCGGGCTCATGGTCAACATGAACGTAATTACTGCGCCCCAACCAGCAGCCACCACCACGCCGGTCAGCAACAGTCGCGTCGGGGTCCAGCCACCACCACCTTGCGCCAGACCAAACACCAGCAGGGTGGACAACAGGGCGCCGGCAAAGGCTGAGCCGGACACCAGCGCCAGCCCACTCCCAATCAACATGGCCCCCAGCGCGCCGACGGCCGCACCACCGGAAATACCCAGCACATAAGGATCCGCCAGCGGATTGCGCAACAGCACCTGCATCAGGGCCCCTGCCAACGCCAGCAGCCCCCCGGTAGAAAAGGCCGCCAGCGCACGGGGGGCACGCAGCGACACGATCAGTTCCCGGTATAGTTCACTGCCGCCACCGGTCGCCACCGCCCACAGGTCCTGTAGCGAAATCGACACACTGCCCACCGCCACCGACAGCAACAGCGCCAGCAGCCCCAAACCCGTCAGCCCCAACAGGGCGGGAAGCGCCCGCTGCTTACTGGCGGGCACGGGCAGAATCCAGATGCCGGCACAGGGTACGGGCACCGGTCAGCATTTGCGGCGTGGGCCGCTGCAATGTGGAGGGCGAAACAAAAAACAGGTTGTCGTTTTTCACCGCCTGCAGGGTGGCAAACTGCCGCCAGGGATCCAGCCAGCCGGGGTCATCTTCGCCCATGCCCCCCGCAACGATGGCCTGCGGGTTTTTCTCCAGCACCGACTCCTTGCTGATACGCGGCGCCAGCGTGGGCAGATCGGCGAACACGTTTACTCCGCCACAAACCTGGATGGCCTCACTGATCAGATGCTCGCGGTTCACCGTCATCAACGGCTCTTCCCACACCTGATAGAACACACTGACTTTCGCCGCATCCGCGTAACGTTCACGCAGGACATCAATGCCGGCGCGGAAAGCATCCGCCGCGCCCTGGCCAACCTGTTCCGTCCCGGCCAGCCGGGCAAACCGTTCCAGCGTGGTGCTCACATCGGCAAACCGGCGAGGTTCGCTGTAATACACCGGTAAACCCAAGGCCTGCAGACGTTCCACCTGGGGCAATGGATTGCCACTGTGCCAGGCCACAATCAAGTCCGGCTTCAGCGCCAACACCGCCTCCAGATCCAGACGTTTGTAACTCCCCACCCGCGGTAATTTTTTCGCCGCTGGAGGGTAATCACTAAAACTCACTGCACCGACCATCTGCTCACCGGCCCCGGCCGCAAACAGCAGTTCGGTGGCTCCCGGAGACAAGGCGATAATGCGGCTGGCCGGTTTTTCCAGGCAGAGTTCACGCTGGGTATCGTCGGTGACACACACCGCCGCCATGGCCGTGTGAAACAGGGCCAGCATTGGCAGCAATAACCCCCAGCGTAAAACGCGCATCCACTCACTCCATCTGATGTTCCTGCACTACCTATCGTAGCGCAGGCTCAACATTACCGAACGCCCTGCGTTCATATAGTTCCAGCCACCAAAGTTCTGTGCGGTGGTGTATTCCTTGTCGAGCACGTTTTTCACCGCCAGACGTGTGGACCAGTTGGGCGCGAAATTCCAGCCCGCCCGCAGATCCAGCAAACCGAATCCGGACAGCCGCACGTCGTTATCGGCATCGTTATAACGGTGCCCCTGCAAGACCACACTGCCGCCCAGGGAAAACTCGCCCAGGGCCCGGTCCAGGTCAAAACGGAAACTGCGCTGGGACTGACGCTGCAGCACCAAACCGGTGTCCCGGTCTTCCGGATCCTGAGCCGTAAAGGCCGCGCCGGCACGCCACTGGTTGATCTCCATGCCAACGGCCACTTCGGCACCACGAATACGTGCCCGGTTCACATTGAACGGTGCGTACCGCCCTCCTTGCAAGGCATAGGCAATCAGGTCATCCACTTCCGTCTGGTAGGCGGCGATATCCCAGAACCAGTGCTGATACTGGCCTCTTGCCCCCACTTCTGTGCTTTTTGAGCTTTCCGGGTCCAGTTGATCATTACCAAAGCCCGGGAAGTACAGATCATTGAAGGTGGGCGCACGGAAGGCGGTGCCATAGCTGGCCCGGAGCCGATGGTGACTGTCCAGCTTGTAGCCCAGCGCCAGGCCTCCGGTGGTTTCACTGCCGTAGGCTTCGTTGTCATCGTAGCGACCGCTGGCCTGCACATCGACGTCACCAAAGTTCAGCAACAGCTGGGCAAAACCGGCGGTGTTTTCACGTTCGTCTTCCAGATACAGGGTCGTGCTGTCCACCAGATCCTGCAGGTAATCGGCACCCACCACCAGCTGGTGGTCCCCCAGCGCAAAAACGTTCTGCCAGTTCGCCGCCCGGCTGCGGGTGTTGAAGATGCTGTCCCGGTCCCCGTCGGTGAAGTTTTCATTGTCGTCACGGGCATCGCTGAGAATCAGTTTGCTCAGCCAGTTTTCCGTCACCCACAGCTGCCCTTTCACACCGGCAATCTGCATGGCGTAGTCAGTCACTTTTTCCTGCTCGGGGGTACTGCCTTCAAATTCGGTACTGCCCGCCGCGCGAAAACCGAACACGCCGATTTCCGCGTCGTTATCAAAACGGTGGGTCAGGCGAGCTACCGCAGACGTATTGTCGTAACCGCGATCTTCGCTGCCCTCACGGATTTCCGTGCCATCGGTATCGAAGCGGTCCACGGCCACGTTATAGCGCGTGCCATCCTGCTCGCCCTGGGCGCCGGCGGCGACCCGGCGACTGTTGAAGGAACCCCCGCCCAATTCCATCCAGCCGCTTTGCTCATTGCTCAGATTGCGGGCTCCCGGGGTAAAGACCTGCACCACACCGCCCACCGCATCGGCGCCATACAGGCTGCCACGGGGGCCGCGCACGATTTCGATACGGTCAATCAGCGTGGTGGGCAAAAACTGCCACGAAGGGCTACCGGCGGTGGCGGAACGCAACCGCACCCCATCGACCATCAGCAATGTGGAACTGCTACCGGTGCCCCGCAGGTACACACTGGTTGCCTTCCCGAAGGCACCGTTACCAGTGATATCCACGCCGGGTTGCCCGCGCAGCATCTCGGTCATGTCTTGCGGCTGGCGCTCACGCAATTGCTTTTCATCGATCACCGTCACCGACGACAACGAGGCCTCCGTGGTGCGGCTGGTCAGCGTCGGCGTGACCACCACCGGATCGAGCATGGAAACGCGCAGGGCGGCAGAATGATCGGGCTGTGCGGGCTCGGCGTAGGCAAACAGCGGCCACACAGACAAAGACATCGCGGCGCAGGCCGCAACGGAACGAAACAACATTGGAAGATCCCCCTCTGCCGTGCCCACCCGCACGGCCTGGATTTAGCCGCAGCAGAACAAGCACAGGGAGACAGGCGCCATCGCGCCAACACACCCCGCCATCGCCCACCGCAACGCCTGGTTGGAAGTCGCAGAGAACTTCCTTACCTTCGGCCGGTCTCCGGGCTGATGAGCGAGGGACAACCTCTCGACAGTCGCCTTCCCATGCAAAAGCACAGTGGCGTTTCGACTGTCGTTTACTCAATCACCGTTGCGGGGGCAGCGTCGGATTTAGCGCCTGAGGCTCTCACCGACTTCCCGTTTAACCCGCCCTGTGTTCAGGGAAGGCACCGAAAGGTGGCGCGAAAATACCAATGGCGGGGGGAACAAGCAAACACAAAAAGGCTTCATGAAAGGAACTCACGTTGGCTTGAGCAAAACCTCAAGCCAGCGCAGACAGGGCGGAGCGCAAACGATCCCATTGCGCCTCACTCCCTGCCAGGCCAAACCGCAGGGCTTGCGGCTCGGCAAAATACCGCACCAGAACGCCCTGCCTTGCCAGTGCCTCGAAGTGCACCTGCGACTGGTCGCCCGGACACCAGGCAAACAAATGGCTGTCTCCCCGGGGAAACAACCCGGCATCATTCAGCAACCCATCCAGGCGCTTGCGATCCTCTCGCAACCGCTGGCGCTGCTGTTGCTGCCAGGCCTGATCCTGAATCGCCTGCGCCATCACATACCGCGCCGGGTGGCTCATGGCCCAGGGCCCCAATGCCTGCTGCAAGGCGTGGCACAGCGCCGGTTCAGCGATCACCAACCCGGCGCGTAATCCGGCAAGGCCAAAAAACTTTCCCAGGGAGCGCAACACAACCAGGCCGGTCAGGTGCGCATCCGTCGCCAATGTCTCCCCCATGCTGGCATCCAGAAAGGCTTCATCCACCACCAGCCAACCACCGCTGGTGGCCAGCTGCTGGTGCCAGCGCCGCAGCGTGGCGGCCGGCAACAGGGCTCCGGTTGGATTATTGGGATTCACGCATACCAGCACGTTCAGACCTGTCAGTGCTTTCTCAACCTCGTCCACGGTCAGCAACACCACCTCATGGCCACCCTGTTGCCAGGCGCGGGCGTGCTCGGCGTAGGCCGGCGCCACAACGCCCACCCGGCAGGGCAATCGCAGGGCCGGCAAGGTTTGCAGCGCTGCCTGGCTACCCGCCACCGGCAGGCAACCGGCACCCGCGGGCAAGCCCAGCCAGTCACGAGCCACCGCGTCCAGGCCATCATCGTCCTCCGGGAGACGCTGCCAGACCGCCTCAGGAATGCTCGGCACCGGGTAACCATGCGGGCTGATGCCGGTGGATAGATCTAGCCAGTCGCTGCGCGGAATCCCCCATTGCCGGGCGGCCTGATTCAGGCGCCCACCGTGTTCCAGCCCTTCCGGCAATACACTCACAACAGCGCCCCCGCGATAAGCACCACCAGCCATAGCACCAAGCTACGCCGCACCAGCACAATGGCCGCGTCAATACTGTTCGAATCTGCTGTGCGGCCTTCACCCAGCAACGGTTTGTCTTTCCAGCCGCCGTGGTACGGGGCACCACCGCCCAATTGCACTCCCAGCGCCCCGGCACCCGCGGCCATCACCGGCCCTGCATTGGGGCTGTCACAGGCAGCAGCTTGTTGCCGCCAGCAGCGCAACGCCAAACGGCAACGGCCATGCAATCCACCCACCAGCGCATAACTCAACGCCGTCAGCCTCGAAGGCAACCAGGCCAGCGCGTCATCCAGTCGCGCAGCCGCTTTACCGAAGCGCTCGAAACGGGCCGTGCGATACCCCCACATGGCATCCAGCGTATTCACCAGCCGATGTAATACCGCACCGGGCAGCCCTGCCAAAACAAACCAGAACAGGCTGGCGAATACCGCATCAGCACCATTCTCCAACATGGATTCGGTAGCGGCCCGTGCCACCCCGTTGGCATCCAGCGCTTGCGTGTCGCGACTGACAATCCGCGCCACCTGCTCTCTGGCCAAGGGCAAATTCTGCGCCCGTAACGGTGCGGCGACCGCACGGCCATGGTCGGCCAAACTGCGCGCGCCAATCACCAGCCACAGCCCCACCACCTGCAACAGCCAGCCGGCCCATCCCGGTAATAACAACAACAGCGCCACCACAACCAGCACCCCCGGCACCACCAGCAGCAAAAGCGCCGCTGCGCCTTTCCCGACGCTGCCCGGCGCGCCCACATTCCAGCGCAATTCCAGCCACCCGGCCAACCGGCCAAACATCACCAGCGGATGCCCGCGACGCGGTTCGCCGACCAGCGCATCCAGCAAAGCCGCCGCCACCGCAGCGCTAATCAGGGAAACAGAAAGCATGATTTCAGTGTCATTGTCCGGCATCGATGCGGGGCAGTGTACTTGACACTCCCGGTTGCGGGGCAGAGGATTTGCCGCTTTCCGGCCCTGTGCCGCCCCAACCGGAGACGCCCGTGAGCACGCCTTTGCCTTGGCAACTGCCAATTACCGCCCCCAGCGATAGCCATCGGCAAGCCGCCCTGCACCGCCAGACCCAGCTCACCAAGCCTGCCGGATCCCTGGGTCGCCTGGAGTCTTTGGCCGTCCAGCTGGCCAGCTTGCAGGCCACAGACCAGCCCCAGGCAGAACAAGTAAGCATGGCCGTTTTTGCCGCTGACCATGGCGTCTGCGAAGAAGGTGTTTCCGCCTTTCCTCAAGTGGTCACCGGGCAGATGATTGCCAACTTTGTCACTGGCGGGGCGGCCATCAGTGTTATGGCCGAACAACTGAACGCCGATCTGGAAGTCATCAACCTGGGCACCGTCGCGCCACCACCCATTAGCAACGGCGTTATTGATGAACAGATCGCCCCGGGCACCCGCAACCTGGCTCGACAAGCGGCCATGTCCGACACCCAGCTACAGGCCGCTCTCGCCGCCGGAGATCGCGCCGCCCAACGGGCCGCCGAGCGTAACGCTCACCTGTTTATTGGCGGCGAAATGGGGATTGGCAATACCACCAGCGCCACCGCCCTGGCCTGTGCGCTGCTGGACGAAGACGCGGCCGTCCTCGCCGGACCCGGCACCGGGCTGACACCGGAAGGGGTGTCCCACAAGATCGACGTGATTACGCAGGCGCTGGTCCGTCACGGCAAACAATCCGACCCATTGGCGACACTGGCCTCATTGGGCGGCTTTGAAATCGCGGCGCTGGCCGGCGCCTTTATTGGCTGCGCGGTCCGTGGCATCCCGGTATTGGTGGATGGTTTTATTGTCTCCACCGCGGCCCTCGCCGCCTGCCGACTCCGCCCGGAATTACGGGACTGGCTGCTGTTCTCTCACCAGTCACAGGAGCCCGGACATCAGCGCCTGCTGCAAGCATTGGATGCCAAGCCGTTGCTGGATTTGTCCTTGCGATTAGGCGAAGGCAGTGGTGCTGCTGTAGCGGTACCGTTATTACGCAGTGCCTGCGCGCTGCATAACCGGATGGCCACCTTTGCCGATGCCAGTGTGAGTAATCAGAACGGATAAATTGTCGGATTACGGCTACGCCTAATACGACCTACGTGAGCAGGAATAGATACCAATGAGCACCACGTTTTTTGACTTGATTCGCCATGGTGAACCGGCTGGCGGTCAAATGTATCGGGGCCACAAGGACGACCCCCTGAGCGAGCTGGGCTGGCAGCAAATGCGTGACGCCATCCAGGCGGAGGATCAGTGGGACCACATCCTCACCTCACCCTTGTTACGCTGCCGGGAATTTGCCACCGAACTGGCCAGGGAAAAGAATGTACCGATCACTGTCGCTCACGATTTCAAGGAAATCAGCTTCGGCGACTGGGAAGGCAAAACCCGTGAACAGGTAGCGCAGGAATACGGCGATCATCAGGCCAACTTCTGGCGCGATGCAGAAAGCCATCCACCGAGTAATGCGGAAACCGTTCAGGATTTTCATCAACGCATTGGTGAAGCCTGGGCGCTATGGCAGGAAACGCTGAAAGGCCAGCGCGTGCTGCTGGTTTGCCACGGCGGCGTGATTCGCATGGTGCTGGCCCACGTACTGAGCATGGCACCCAGCAAAGCCATGGCCGGCTTCCAGGTGCCCTACGCCTGTCGCTCGAAAATACGACTGGATCAAACCGAATTTGGAACCTTGAGCTGCCTAGTATCACACGGCTAGTATTTTTTGTAGGAGCGCCACTTGAGGCGCGAACCGAGCGTCAGCGAGTGACGAGTTGCGAAAAGCAATAAAAACCAAAACCTTTCCGGGTTTTGATTTTCGAGACTCGCTACTCGTAACTCAAAACTGTGTTGTTCGCGCCTCAAGTGGCGTATTCGCTTCGCTCACCCTTCGGGCCGACCTGCGGTCGTTACTTCGCTACGCTACGTTCCTACAGAAAGGTCTAGCCCTTCAACGTCTGCGTAAGCCCCGCCACTGACAGCAGCACCGTATCGCATTTTTTTGCCAGTGACTGATTCAGCCAGCCCAGCTCATCGGCAAAGCGACGGGTTAACGGGTCCATGCCAATGGTCCCCAGCCCCACTTCATTGCTGACAATCACCACATTACCGGGGTACTGCCCCAGCGCCCCAAGCAAACTATCCCGCTCCCGGACAAACGCCGCGTCCCCTGCATGCAGCAAATTACTCACCCACAGGCTCATGCAATCGATCAAGACACAGGGGGCCGGTGACAACGTGGCCTGGCGGTTCAGCAAGGCGCCCAGATGCAGCGGCTCTTCCACTAACCCCCAGCTCGCCGGGCGTCGCATGCGATGGCGGCGAATGCGGTCGCTCATTTCACCGTCGCCCGCTGTTGCCGTGGCCACATAGACCACCGGATCGTTTTGCTCGGTAACCCGTTTTTCTGCCAGTGAACTTTTACCGGAACGAATGCCACCGAGAATCAGACTGTGCGGCATCAGTTTTTCTTCACAAACTGGGTCAGAATCACAATCCGCTGGCCCTCTACCCGGCCTTCGATGTGCTCGGGGTTATCCTGAACCAGGGAAATATTGCGTACCGCAGTGCCACGCTTGGCGGTGAAATTGGCCCCCTTCACATTCAGGTCCTTGATCAGCGTGACCGAATCACCGGCTTCCAGCACGGCACCATTACTGTCGCGATGCAATTCCCGCGCTTCTTCCGTCTGGCCTTCACCGGTCGCCTGGGCCCAGGCCAAGGTATCGTCATCCAGATACAACATATCCAGCAGATCCTGCGGCCAGCCCTCTGCCTGCAAGCGCGTCAGCATACGCCACGCCAACACTTGCACCGCCGGCACCGGGCTCCACATGCTGTCGTTCAGGCAGCGCCAGTGGTTGGCGTCTTCATTACCCGGGTTGTCCAGCTGGGTCTGGCAGGTTTCACACAGCAGCACACTCTGCTCGGCGGTGCCATCCGATTCCGGCGGCACCGCATACACCGCCAGGGCATTACCCGCGCCACACAGTTCACAGCATGAATTGGAGCGGGCAAGCAGCGAGGATTCCAGTGTCATGTAACACTCCTTTGTTGGGCGCGCAGTATAGCGGATTTGATAGCCCCGAACCGGGCGCAGGTGACAGCAATGGTTTTTGGCTATCTCTGCCCGGTAACAGGTTTCTCGCGTCTATCCGCCCAGCAACCCGGAAAACGATAAAAACAATAACGTATCGCCCGGCGATACCGTGCCACCCTCCGGCACCACCGCCAGGCCGTCGGCCCACACTGCAGAACTGAGCATGCCGGAGCTCTGGTTGGGATGCTTTTTCAGGATCAGCTGGCCGGATTCAGACACACACCGCACGCGCAGATACTCCTGCCGCTTGGCCGGTTTTTTAATGGTGAAATCCACAGGTAACGGCATGGCGGTTGGCAGCACCGCATCGGCACCGCAAGAACGACGCAGGGCGGGTAAAACCAGCATCAGATAACACACCAGCACCGCCGACGGGTTGCCCGGCAAGCCAAAAAACGGAATGTCATCAATACGCCCGTAAGTGAACGGCTTGCCCGGCTTGATCGCCAACCGCCAGAAGTCCAGCTCACCATGCTCCGCCAGCACCGCACGCAAATGATCCTCTTCACCCACGGACACGCCGCCGGTGGAAATAATCACATCCGGGCGCTGCGCGGAATCGGTGAGCACCCGAGTGAGGGTATTGCGAATAATGGCAGGATCATCGGGCAGGTGCTCACGCTGTACATTCACAAACCCGCTTTGCAGCAACAGCTGCGTCAGTTGCGGCCCATTACTGTCGAAAATTTTCCCCGGTAGCGGCGTCTCTTCCGGCGACTGGATTTCATCACCGCTGGTCAGAATCAACACCCGGGGTGTATTCACTTTTACCGTGGCGATCCCCACCGAAGCAATAAGACCCACCGCTTGCGGTGTCAGCCTGTCACCCCGTTCCATCACCACGTCGTCGCGACGGGCATCCTGCCCCGCCGGGCGTATATTCTGTCCGGCAGTAACCGTGTCCTTGCCCGGCAACCGCACCCGGGTTTCCGCGATCTCACAGTCTTCCTGCATCAACACGGTATCGGCCCCGGCAGGAACCGGCGCCCCGGTAAATATCCGCGCCACCTGCCCCGGCGCCAAGGTGGCCGGTGCATCCCCCGCCGCCACCCGCAGCGGCATGGGCCGAGTCAGCCCCGGCTCGTCCAGGTCCGCATGGCGCAGCGCCACACCATCCACGGCGGCGTTATCAAACGCCGGCACATCCACCCGGGAAGTCACCGCCTCAGCCAGGTATTGCCCCTGACAATCCGCCAGCGGGATCTCCCGGACCGCCCGGAAGGGGCGCGCCGAATCCAGCAGGCGCGCCAACGCCTCTGCCACCGGCATCAATGTCTGTTTGGATTCCTGCACGTTTCCTCCATGGTGCCGTCGCAGCGGCAGTTTTATCGGCGCACCTGGGCCACAAAATTACAGGGACGGTGGCGGGCATCCAGCTGCTCCTGAATGATGCGGTCCCAACCGGTGGCGCAGGCATTGTTGGAACCGGGCAGACAGAAAATCACCGTGCGATTGGCCAGCCCGGCCAGGCAACGGGACTGGATAGTGGAAGAGCCAATATCCTCAAAGCTCACCTGACGAAACAGCTCACCGAACCCTTCGATCTGTTTGTCGAACAGGATCGACAACGCCTCCGGGGTAGAGTCTCGCCCGGAGAATCCGGTCCCACCGGTGGTGAGAATAATCTGGATGTTCTCGTCGGCAATCCAGTCCGATACCACCTTGCGCAGCTGGTATACATCGTCCTTGACGATCTGGCGAGCGGCCAGGGTATGGCCCGCGCCTTCCAGGCGCTGCACCAACAGGTCGCCAGAGGTATCGGTTTCCGGGGTTCGGGTATCGCTGACGGTCAACACCGCCACGGCCAGAGGCTCGAATTGCGCCGCAGGCTTGGACATAGACTCTCTCCTTTCAGATGGCCTAATACTACCACGCTCACCGCCCCGGGCTGGACAGAACAGCACCGATTGACCGTTGCCGACAGCCCCTGTTCTGCATTACATCCCGGGGGTAGATTCAATGGACCCGTTTCCATGGTCTCTGCGTGGATGCATGGCGCATGAATTTGCTGCCACAGGACATTTTCTGCAAGAGAGATGTAGTTGGTCTACTTCCGATTAAAGAAGGTGTTCTGTGGTAGTGAAGGCTTGTGCCAGGCGCCGCGCAGAGACCATGGAAACGGGTCAATACAAGGTGTTTATCGGAGAACCGTCATGAACCGTATGGAAGTCGCCCAGCAAGAGGCCGCACAACTGCCACGGATGCCCCAGCGCAAGCTGGAGGATATTCCCGGTGACTATGGCTGGCCGTTACTCGGGCATACCGTGCCGTTCCTGAAGGACTATCAAAAGATGGTCACCGAGCACGCCGCGCAGCACGGGCTGGTCTTCAAAGGCTCGGTACTGTTTCAGCGTGGTGTGACTCTGCTCGGCCCGGACGCCAACGAATTCGTGCTCAAGGATCCTGAGCATGCCTTCTCCAGCCGTGCCGCCTGGAACCCGATTCTGGAAAAACTGTTTACCGACGGGCTAATGCTGCGTGATTTTGCCGACCATAAATTTCACCGGCGCATCATGCAGCAGGCCTTCAAGAAACCGGCCCTGGCCAGCTACCTGGACCGCATGAACAGCCACATCGGCAGCGAGCTGGACAACTGGCCCACCGGCGAAGAACTGCGTTTTCTGGACCATATCAAATCCCTGTTACTGGACGTGGGCGCACAGATCTTTTTTGGCCTGGAAATGGGCCCGGAATCCGACAAGGTAAACCAGTCTTTTATCGACGCCACCGACGCCTCCCTGGCGGTTGTGCGCCTGCCGATCCCCGGCCTGCTGTGGCACCGGGGCATGAAGGGCCGCCGCTATCTGGAGAATTTTGTCACCGGACTTATCCCGCAGAAACGCGCCAGCGATACCCCGGATTTCTTCAGCGAACTGTGCAAGGCGGCAGACGAGGAAGGCGGCCTTTCCGATCAGGACGTGATGAACCACATGATCTTCCTGTTGTTCGCCGCCCACGACACCACTACCAGCACCCTGTGCTCCATTATCTACATGCTGGCCAAACACCCTCACTGGCAGGATGTGCTGGTCAACGAAATGGAAGGGCTGGGCAAGGACACTCTGGACTATGACGACCTGGGGAAAATGGAAAAAACCGGCTGGGTATTCCGCGAGACCCTGCGTATGCGCCCGGCACTGACCACCTTCCCCCGCCGCACCGTCAAGGATGTGGAATACCAGGGCTACACCCTGCCCAAAAACACCCTGGTCAACGTGTCCACGCTCTACACCCATTACATGGAAGAATACTGGAGCAACCCGACCACCTTCGATCCAGAACGCTTCAGCGACGAACGTGCCGAACACAAGAAGCACTTTTACCAGTGGGTTCCCTTCGGCGGCGGCCACCACAAATGCCTGGGGCTGAACTTCGCCGAACTGCAAACCAAGACCTTCCTGTTCCAGTTTCTGAAACGTTACCGTGTCAGCGTCAAACCCGGCTATGAACTGCCCACCCAACAGGTACCGCTGATCATGCCGAAGGACGGGTTACCGGTGGTGCTGGAGAAGCGATAAATCAGCACGGCTTCGAGCTACCAGCTACGAGTTTTTACTCAAAGCTGACAGCTCGTAGCTCGAAGCTGCCTTTATGATTGCTGAAACAAATGCACATCCCGCTGCGGGAATGGAATGGTGATGCCGGCCTTGTCGAAGGCGTATTTCACCTGCTCGAACAAACCAAAATACACCGGCCAGTAATCCTCCGAATTCACCCACACCCGCGTCAGCATATTGATGCTGCTGTCCGCATGGGCGGAGACAAAAATATTCGGGTCGAATTGCTCACCGCTGAGGATACGGTCGTCATTATCAATGACCGACTGGATCGCGGCCCGGGCCTGCTCAATGCTGTCGCCGTAGCTGATACCAAATTCGATATCCACCCGCCGCTGCGGCTCCACAAAAATATTCTTGATGCAGCCGTTGGACATGAGACCGTTGGGAATCACGATGCGCTGGTTGTCATAGGTAATCAGGATGGTGTTGAAAATCTGGATATCCCACACCCTTCCGGTATATCCCTGCGCCTCGATAATGTCCCCCAAACGGTACGGCTTGAAGAACAGGATTAGCACCCCGCCGGCAAAGTTGCCCAGGCTGCCCTGCAGCGCCAGCCCCACCGCCAGGCCAATGGCACCGAGCATGGCAATAAACGAGGTGGTCTCTACCCCGACCATACCTGCCACGGCCACCAGCAACAGAATTTTCAACAGCACGTCGATAAAGCTGGTCATGAACTTCTGCAGGGTGTCGTCCACCGCCTTGTGGCCCAGTACCCGGTTCATGCCCTTGATCACCCGCTTGATGATCCAGAAGCCGACCACCAGCGTAACCACCGCCAGCACCACCTTCGGCAGATAGGCCATGCTCAGCTCGATTGCCTTGTCCAGATACGGCTGGATTGATTCCATATCCATGATTCCCTTCCTTAGTGAGTTATGTAGACCGTTAAAATACCACCAAGACGTCATCCGCAAACCGTCACTACGTCAGAATTTGCCAATATTTACCCTTGCCCCATTGCCCGCAGGGGAATGAATCCCCCGGCGGATTAACGCTATACTGCGGGCTCATTTTCCACCGCACAGACAGCCATGAAATACGCCATCCTGCCGGTCACCCAGTTTCAGCAGAACTGCTCCTTCCTGAAGTGCGAAGCCACCGACAAGGTCGCCATCGTCGACCCGGGCGGTGACCTGAACCAGATACTGGCAACCCTGAAGCAGGTGGGCGGCACCCCGGAGAAGATCCTGGTGACCCACGCCCATCTGGACCATGTGGGCGCCGTGGCCGAGCTGGCCGAAACCTTGGGGTTGCCCATTGAAGGCCCGCACCGCGATGACCAGTTCTGGATCGACATGTTGCCCCAGCAGGCACAGATGATGGGCTTTGCGCCTTCGCCGCCGTTCACCCCGAACCGCTGGCTGGAAGGCGGCGATACCGTCACGGTGGGCAGCACCCAGCTGGAAGTACGCCATTGCCCCGGGCACACCCCCGGGCACGTCGTGTTCTATCAGCGTGAAAGCAAACTGGCCGTGGTCGGTGATGTGCTGTTCAACGGTTCCATTGGTCGTACCGATTTCCCCAAGGGGGATTTCGACACCCTGATCACCGCCATCAAGGAACAGCTGCTGACCCTGGATGACGACGTCTCCTTTATTCCCGGGCACGGGCCCATGTCCACCATCGGCCACGAACGCACCCACAACCCCTTTGTTTCAGGCAAGCACGGATAGAACATGGATTCAGTAGTCATGAAATGGGGACTCACCGTCGTCATCGCGATTCTGGGTTGGGCCCTGTCCATCCTGCTGCGCGGCATCACCAAGCGGCTGGGTCGCCGCCGCAATTACTCCCGCGCCCGTATCTTCCAGACAGCGGTGGTCATCAACAGCGCCTGCCTGATTATCAGCCTGATCGCCATTGGGGTGTTGTGGGGATTGAAAGGCGACGGTCTGATGGTATTTGCCACCTCGCTGATGGCACTGCTCGGCGTGGCGCTGTTTGCCAGCTGGTCCATGCTCAGCAACGCCACCGCGGCCATCATTCTGTTCTTCAGCGCCCCCTACAGAGTGGGCGACCGCATTCGCCTGCTGGACGGCGACAACACCGTCACCGGGCAGATTCGTCACATGGGACTGATCTTCATCACCATTCAGGATGAGCTGGGCCACCGTTACACCCTGCCCAATAACCTGCTGCTGCAAAAAGCCGTGATCCGCCTGCGCGGCGATACCCTGCCCCGGGATCAAAAACACATGCGGGCAGATTAACGGTCACAACGCTCGGCTCGTGCCCCCTTTGGCCCGCCCGGCACAAAACATTCTCGCTGCGTTCCATTCGCCCCCTGTAGGAGCTCCCTTCCAGGGGACGAACCGCACATCGTCTGCAGCTCGCTCTATCTTTTCTGCCCCATCAAGACCGCCTATCAAAAATGGAGTTTGAAAGCGTGTCGCCTCGCTACGCTCGGTTCGTCCCCTGGAAGGGAACTCCTACAACGGCTCCGTAGCGACCGCCAGGGAGCCGAGCAAGCGCGTCGCTACATCCTGTAGCCAAAACTCAGCATGTACTGGGTGCCATCGTAGGGGAAATCCGCGATGGCATCGTTGAAATCCATCTCTACGGTCTGCTCGCGCACCACAACTCCGAACTCCGAATTGCCACCCACGGAAAAGATCAGCCCCAGCGAGGCGTAAGCCCCATAGCCAAAACTAAAATCCCGGTCATCCCCGTTCACCACCACCGCCGTACTCAGCGGCTGGGGATAAGGCTTTTCCTGTTCCTGCTTCAGGGAGCCCATCAGCAACATGGGGCCACCGGAGACAAACAGCCGCGCGCGATCACTGAAATTGATATCCCCGTAGCCTCCCAGCAGGGTGCCGAACAGGAACATCTCATTCTCCACCTTGACGTTCACGGTGGCGCCGCCATTCACCACCCCCGAATAGCTCACCGAATCGTTCTGCCAGCTGATCACCGCACCGCCTTCATAGCCGTAACGGAAGCGATCGCCGCCTCCCAGAATTTTCTGCACCCCGCCGGTGAAGAACGGCAAATCATCGTAGTCCCCATCCAGCGTGGTGCCATTGGCAGTCACCGTGGTGTCCTCATCGTTCAGCTGCAGCTTGCCGGCCTGCAGGAACATGTATTGAGCATCCTGCGCCCAGGCCGGCGCCGCCAGCAGCCCACCCACCAGGCTGATAATCCGCAATCCTTGTCTCACCGGTCTCCCCCCTCTGCAACACCTTGATAGCAACAGCATAGTGCAGATTTTCTACCAAGAACATGAACCGGTTACCGCCGCATTCAGAGTCCGGTAAAGTAGCAGCAACGGAGAATACCCGGCCCCACGGAGGGAACCGGAAACCCATAAAGGAACTGCCATGCGAACCCTGCTGCTTCCCCTCATTACCGCCTTGATTGCCGCAGCCGCCCTGCTCAGTGGCTGCCAGAACAACCAGGAACCCGGCACCGCCACACTCCCGGATGCCTGCTCCCAGCCGCCGGAATCCGGCATGTGCAAAGCCGCATTCCAGCGCTATTACTACGATGCCGACACCGGCAGCTGCCAGACCTTTATCTGGGGCGGCTGCAAGGGTAGCGTGCCGTTTGAAACCCTGGAGGCCTGCACCCAGGCCTGTAATGCCACCGGCAGTCCAGCTCCCGCCAAGGGCGCCCCCGTCAGCACATCCGCCACCAAAGAGGCCCAACAATGAGTAACACCAGCACCGCCAGCCTGGCACGTGTCGTCTACGTCCTGCACCTGGTCGGCCTGATCACCGGCGGGCTCACAGCCATCGTCGGCGTCATCATCGCCCACCTTCATGCCGGCGACGCCTCACCACCGCTGCGCGAACACTTTCGTTTCCAGTACCGCACCTTCTGGATCGGCTTGCTGTACTGGTTCATCGCCGGCATCACCACCCTGGCCCTGATTGGCTGGCTGCTGATGGTGGTGATCACCATCTGGTGGATCATACGCTGCGCCCGGGGCCTGAGCGCCCTGAACCGCAACCAGCCCCCCGGCAAGATCGACACCTGGGGCTTTTGATACCCGTCCGGCCTACCTGTCACATAAATGACATAGATGCCGGCCAGACTGGCCGGCTCGCTCCCCTCAACCCGCTCCCAAGGAGAAGTCATGTTGTCCCTGCGCCTGCTTACCCTCACCCTCTGCACCCTGTTTCTCGCCGCCTGCGCCCGCAGCCCGGTAGTCCAGCTGTACGACGGCCCGGCCAAAGCCGACAGCCAGGTGCTCACCGTGAAGGTCCCCAGCGAAATTGAAGTGTTCACCATCAACGGCAAGGAAGTGGAAGGCGTGAACACCTTCTTCGCCACCGACTTCAAGGAACTGAAACTGGCCCCCGGCCGCTATGAGATTCTCGCTTACTACAAGGAGCTGTGGCAGCTGGATGCGGACAACCATGAAATCGTGAAAAGTAATCCGGCCAACTTTGTCATCGACGGCAAGGCCGGCGATCAATGGCAGCTGGGCTTCAACCAGCCACAAGACGTGGAGCAGGCCCGCGCCATGGAAGACAGCTTCAGCGGCTGGGTAGCAAACAGCAAGACCGGTGAGCGAGTGGACGCCCAGGAATCCGGGCTGATCCTCAACCGCGGCTTTCTGGCCCCCATCGCCGGCGAAGAAGTGACCACTGCCACCAGCAACAGCGTAGCCCCCCAGGCCTCAGCAGGTGCTGCCGCCGGCGCCACCGCTGCCAGCGCAAAAAAGAGCACCACCGTGGCCCCGGAAGCCAGCTACCTAGACACCCTGAAAGCGCAGTGGAAACAGGCCACCGCAGAAGAACGCCGCGAATTCCTGCAATGGATTGCGGAATAACGAAAAACGAGTTTCGAGTTTCGAGTTTCGAGTTTCTCCGGGAACTGTTCCACCTCTTCCGGGAAGTGACCGTTATAAATCACCTGGGAAGACCACAGGTTACGCGCCACATTGGCCGTCAGGTTACCGGCGAACACGAAGGGGGCGAACGGACCCGCCAGGGCCGGGAACAACAGATAGTCCTTGACCAATTGCTTGCGCATCTTCTTCCAGGTCGGCTTGAATTCGGCCTTCACCTCTTCCTTGGTCTTGGTCTTGTAGATCAGGTAGTCCTCCAGCTTGAGGCTCTGAATCGCCACAAAGTGCTGGAAGAAGGTAGCCAGGATGCCTGCCAGGATCGGGTTGAACAGGAAGCGGGGCTCCCATTCCTGGTCTTCCGACATGCGCAGGATGCCGTAACCAATGTCATGGTCCTTGTCGAGCACGTTGGTGAAGGTGTGGTGCTCGAAATTGTGGGTCTGCTTCCAGGCCGTGTTGGTGCAGGTGTTGTCCCAGTCAAAAACCTTGGAGTTAATGGCCGGATCACCCATCCAGTCGTACTGGCCGTGCATCACGTTATG
>NZ_DS989915.1:1867050-1884116 GCF_000155615.1 Alcanivorax sp. DG881
ACTCGAAACTGCTTTTTCCCTCACTCCCCCTGAATTGTCGCCACCAACCGCCTTGCACCACCGTGGTCGCGGTGCTCGCACAGATAAATGCCCTGCCAGGTCCCCAGCGCCAGCCGCCCGGCCTGAATCGGGATCGTCAGCGACGGGCCGATCAGCACACTCTTTATATGCGCGGGCATATCGTCCGGCCCTTCCAGGGTATGTTCATAGTACGGCGCGTTTTCCGGCACCATCACATTCAGGTGCCGCTCAAGATCACCGCGCACATCAGGGTCGGCGTTTTCATTAATGGTCAGCGAGGCGGAGGTATGCTGAATAAACAGATGCAGCAAACCAACCTGCAGATCCGCCAGCTCCGGGAGGCCTCCCAACACCTCATTGGTCATAAGATGGCAACCCCGGGGCATGGCCGGCAAAGTTAAATTCCGTTGCAACCACATCGGCTTTTCTCCCCGTTGTTTACGAAGACACAGCAAAGACTCTGTCATACAGGCCCGTCAATGCCTCATCATCACACTGGTGGCAATAGTCCTCCATGTACAGTTGCGTCTGGGTGCGAACCTTCATGAAATGCGCTCGAAAATAGGCCTGTAGGGAAAACGGCATAGCCAGCGGGGCAACCATCAGTCCAGCTTGGTATAAAAAACGGGACAGACCCTTCGACGTCCAGCGCATGGCCCGCTGCTGAGGCCGCTCTTCCTGTTTAGCCAGGCAAGTCAGAAGCGCCTTCTGCGCCGTCACCAATTGCGCCAACAGCTGCCGGTCGCGGCGCAGCTGGGCAAAGTTCCAATCACTGTCTTCCAGAGCACACAGGAACGTCATCAGAATCGCATTGGGTAACCGCGACGCCGATACCGCATCGTCGACTCTCTTGCAGGCAATAGCAGATTCACGCAACAGCGCCTCCACGCCCATCGCCCGTGCGCCGCCAGACAGCGGCATTGCCGTAGGCGGCAGATAATAGGCCACACGTATCACCTCGCCCGTCTGCAAGGGTGTTTCACCGGGGAGAGGATGATAATAACTGATAATATTGATCATCCCCTTCACCACACTTTCCTCGCTCCAATACTCACCAAGCACTTTATAATCCGTTTCGCTGGGTTGCAGCATCAGCAAGGTGGCATCGGCTATCGCGTCTTTAACGATGCCAAACGGCAATGCACGCAGTGCATCAGAGGATATCGCCAGAAATACATAATCCCACTCCTCCCCTGCCACATGATTCCACTGTGACAACAGGGAAAAATCCGAGAAGTGACGGACCTCATCTTTTACCAGGCGGCGCTTTCTTATCATCGAGACACCGGACTTCAGGTCATTACGGTGTTGCTCCTTAACGAAAAAAGTCACACGATGTCCGGCCATGGACAAGTGCTGTCCATACACCAGACCGACGGCTCCAGCGCCCACAATCAGGATATTCATTGCCAATCTCTACACAACAACGCGCCATTCGGCATTTGCTGCCCAGATTAGACATTCCTTTGGCCAGCGGATACGGGACAAGCAGGCCAATAACAGCGGCACGATCGGCATAAACACAACAAAGGTGAATGATGAAACTCAAGAACCAGACCATTGTCCTCACCGGCGCCTCCAGTGGCATCGGCGCTGAAGCGGCCAGGATCATGGCAAGAAAAGGCGCCACGCTGTGCCTGGTGGCGCGCCGGGAAGAGCAGCTTCGAGAGGTCCAACAAACCATTCAGGAGCAGGGCGGCACCGCCTTTATCTACCCCTGCGACCTCAGCGACAACACGGCCATTGAAGCCTGCGCGGCACGCATTCTCGATGAGCACCCCCGCATTGATGCGCTGGTGAACAACGCCGCCCACTCCATTCGCCGCCCCATCGAGCAGTCTTTCGACCGCCTGCATGATTATCAGCGCACCGTGCAGCTGAACTATATCGGCGCCGTGGCCATGACCCTGCAATTCCTGCCCCGCTTTGTGCAGCAGGGCCACGGCCATGTGGTGAATATTTCCAGCCTGTCCACGCAAATCCCCATTCCACTGTTCTCCGCCTACCTGGCCAGCAAGAGTGCGTTGGAATCTTTCACCCGCTCACTGGAAGCGGAGATGGGCCATCAAGGCGTCAGCACCACCGTGGTGTATTTCCCCATGGTGCGCACGCCCATGTCCTCGCGCACGGCGATTTATAAATACATGCCAATGATGCACGTGGAAAAAGCCGCGGGCTGGATTGTGGAAGCCTGTGAAAAACGCCCAGCGCGTATCGCCCGCCCCATGGGCAAGCTTGGCAGCGTACTGCTTGCCGCCGCACCGGGGCCGGTAACGCGCCTGCCCCAACCCCTGTTTCGCGGCATGGATAAAATGCTCGCCAACCGGTTAAAGAAAAAGCGTTAAAGGCAGGAGCGAGTTCAAAGTTGAAAGTTCAAAGTTTAAACGCGAAGAAAAGGCGAAGAGGAACGGCTGGCGCCTTACTCCGCGCTGTACGCGGGCACGACAGTCTACGACATGAAGGGCCGCCCCGCGCTTTTAAACTTTCCACTTTGAACTTTCAACTCACCACATTGATCGGCGAGCCTGCCTGCCACTGACGAATATTTTCCACCACGCCCTCCAGCACCCGTTGCCGGGATTCGCGGGTGCCCCAGGCGTTGTGCGGGGTAATCAGCAGATTGGGGATGCCGTCCGCAAGCAACGGATGGTCCGCCGGGGGCGGCTCGCTGCTGAGCACATCCAGACCCGCGCCACCGAGCTGGCCACTGCGTAGCGCCTCCGCCAGCGCCGGTTCATCAATCAGACCACCGCGGGCGGTATTCAGCAGCAAGGCGCCGGGTTTCATCTGCGACAGGAACGCCGCATCCACCAGCTTGTCAGTCTGCGGCGTTAACGGGCAATGCAGGCTGATCACATCCGCCGCCGGCAACAACGACGCCATCGGCACCCGCCCGGACTGATTGCCCTGGGCCTGAAACGATTCCGCAATCTGCACCGTCATGCCGAAGGCCTCCGCCAGACGGGCGGCTTCACGCCCCAGATCCCCATAGCCAATCACTCCAAAGGTTTTCCCTGCCAATTCCGTCATTGGATGGTCAAGCAGGCAGAACTGGGGCGCCTGACTCCACCGCCCCGAACGCACATCCTCATGGTAGGGAACCAGTCGGGCCGCCAGCGACAACAACAGCGCCATCGTATGCTGAGCCACCGACGCGCGGGCATAGCCGGTCACATTGCAGACGGTAATGCCCTGGGCAGCAGCCGCTGCCAGATCCACATTATTGGTACCGGTGGCACAAATGCAGATAAGCTTGAGGGACGGGCAGGCTTTCAGCGTGGCGGCATCAAGCACCACCTTGTTGGTCACCACCACCTGCGCACCGTCCAGCCGGGCCACACGCTGGTCCGGGCGGGTTTGCGGGTGGAGCGTCCACGACAACATATTGTCGAAGGCGGTGAAGTCCAGCTCGTCGGGAACCAGGGTATCGGTATCCAGAAAAACGCCTTGCATAACCTGTCACCTTTGGGGAAGAAGGGAGACCTGCCATGCTAACGGATTTGCTGGAAAAAATGGGCTTCGACCTGCCGCAGCAGGAGTGGGAAAAACCCATTATCGGCGTCAGCGCCTGCCTCACCGGCCATAAAGTGCGCTACGACGGCGACCACAAACACAACGCCATTCTGGTCCACCAGCTGGGGCCCTTGCTGCGCTTTCGCGAAACCTGCCCGGAAGTGGCCATTGGCCTGCCCGTGCCGCGCCCGCCCATCCAGGTGGTGCAGCTCGACGACCGCCTGCGGGTGCGGGGCGTGGACCAGCCACAGCAGGATGTCACCGACGCCCTGGAAAACGTGGCCGCCACCCTGCAACAACCGTTGAGTGGATTTGTGCTGAAAGCGCGCTCGCCCAGTTGCGGGTACCTGAGCACCCCGGTGCATAACCCCCAGGGCCAACAGATCGGCATGGCTTCCGGCGCCTTTGCCCGCAAGCTCCACGAACTGTTCCCGCGCATTCCGCTGGCCAACGAGGACGACCTGGAAAAACCCGCCTTCCTGCAGGCCTTCCTGCTGCACGTGTATTGCTACCACCAGTGGCACCACAACGACCACCAGGGGCAATGGCTCAATCACATGCAGGAGCAAACCGAACAACTGGACGAACCGCTACTCAGCGGCATGCGCCAGTACCTGGAAAAGCTCGGGCAGGCCATGCATTGAAATCAAGATGTCGGATTACGGCTTTCAGGCTAATCCGACCTTGTGTCTCTCCGGTGGAAGGATTTGCTACCCTTTCGCCACTGCTGGCGGGCAACCCGTATCCGACCTGAGGCCCTGAGCCTGTGATGTAGATAGGTCCCGCCAGCATTTCTCTCAAAACTTGAACGGTATCCAAGCCCGCCGTTGACCGGATGAGGCTGCACGAACAAGGAGAAGTGGAGAGATGGCTACCATCGGTATTGATGTCAGTAAGAAAAAGCTCGATCTATGCTGGTTGCGTGATGCACAGGCCGGCAAGGTAAAAACCCGGGTATTTCCCAATGCCCACGATCACTATCCCGCGCTGCTGGCTTGGTTGCTCAAACAAACCAACGAGGAGGCAGGCGACCTCCAAGTGTATCTGGAAGCGACGGGGATCTATCACGAGCCCCTGGCGTACTGGCTGCACCAAGCAGGCGTGACGGTCTACGTGCTGAACCCTGCGCGCGTTCGTTATTACGCCCGTTCCCTGGGCGATCAAGGCAAGAGTGACAAGAAAGACAGCAAACGGATTGTGCATTTTGCGCAGGCGAACCCTGAGCTGACGCCTTGGCAGCCTGAGCCAGAGGAAGTGCGGACCCTCAAGCAGCTGGCCAAACGTCTGGAGACGGTACAGAAGGACATTCAGCGCGAACAGAATCGGTTAGAAAAGGCGCAGTTCAACCGTGACACGCAAGCAGAACACTCGATTACGCATGTGCTGGCATTGCTGCGACGGGAGGCCAAAAGGCTGATCAAGGAAGTGGATGATCATATTGATCGCCATGACGGCCTTAAGCGCGACAGGCGCTTGCTGGAAAGCATTCCGGGGATCGGCGAGGTGCTGTCGGTGCATTTACTGGTGACGCTGCGATCAAGGCGCTTCAAAAGCGGCCGACAAGTGGCCGCCTTCATGGGTCTAGTGCCGGTGGAGTGGACCTCGGGCAGTTCGGTCAGGCACGCACCGCGGCTCTCGAAAAATGGAGATCCAGCCTTGCGGCAGAAGTTGTATATGGGTGCCGTTGTGGCGATGCGGCATAACCCCAGCATCCGGCGGCAATATCAACGGCTGTGTGCTGCAGGTAAACGAAAAATGTCAGCGCTGGGCGCGGCGATGAGAAAACTGGTGCACATTGCTTATGGCGTGCTGGCACACCAGAAAGAATATGAACCACAACCCATGTGAGAGGGGTTGTGGCTCATTGGGAGAGACGGTATCTACGGATAGGTATTGTGTTTTGTAGGTCGAATTAGACGAATTCCAACAGACAGAAGTCGGGTTACGGCTACGCCCTAACACGACCTACGAATAAGAATGCGAGGTTTTTGTTTTTGTAGGTCGAATTAGCCTGAAAGGCGTAATCCGACACCACACCCGCATCGCTTCCAGACACAAAAAAACGCACGGCCCGAAGACCGTGCGTTTTCTTTTTACCCGTACCATCTTGTCAGGATGCCTTTCGCAGCACCTCTTCATTCCGGTACGTCACTTCATAGTCATCCAGCTCAAAGGCACTCAGCTTTTTCTTCAGCTCAGCCAGCGACCAGGGCCAGGCGGCAAAGTTACGGCCGTTCTGGTCCAGGTAGTAGCTCTTGCAGCCACCGCTGTTGAACACCGTGCCCTTCAGGTGTTTTTGCACCTTGTCGTTGTGCTGCTTGAGCACATCCGGGCGAATGGTGATTTTGCCAATATCATTGGCCTTCACTTTTTTCAGCCCATCGATGATGTAGTCCAGCTGTGCCTCGGCCAGGCCGATAAAGGAGTCGTACACCAGAACGTTCGGCCCCAGCACCAGGAAGGCATTCGGCGTGTTTTCCAGGGTCGCGCCCAGATACGCTTCCGGCGAACTGTCTTTCCACAGGTCCGACAACCGGTCACCGTTGGCATTCACCACCTTGCTGCCAATCGGCGGATGCGACACGTCAAAACCGGTGCCCCAGATAATCACATCCACTTCATGGCGCTCACCGTTAGCGGCGATAACCGTGTTGCCATCCACTTCCACCAGGCCGTGGGGAATCAGGTTGGCATTATCCGCCTGCAGGGCCGGGTAGTAATCGTTGGCAAACAGGATGCGCTTGCAACCCAGAGTAAAGTCCGGCGTTACCGCCTTGCGCAACGCCTTGTCGCTAATCTGCACACGCAACAGTTGCTTTGCCGCCGTGCTGATGGGCTTCAACACATTGGGATTACGCAGGCCAAAGTTGATCACATTCAACGAAGTGGCCACCGCCTTGCGCCAGCCACGCTGAATCACCGGCAACGCTTCGATGGTGCGCTTGCTTCTGTCACCCAGCGGCAGGTCCGGCTTGGGCAGCACCCAGGGCGCGGTGCGCTGGAATACGAACAGCTCTTTTACCTTGGGCTGAATCTGCGGCACAAACTGAATCGCCGAGGCGCCGGTACCAATCACCGCCACCCGCTTGCCGGTCAGGTCGTAATCGTGATTCCACTTGGCGGAATGGAACATCTCGCCGGTGAAACTTTCCAGCCCGGGCAGCGCAGGAATCTTGGACTCTGTAATCGGCCCGGTGGCAAAAATCACGGTCCGCGCCAGGTACTGGCCGCTGGACGTATCCAGCACCCAGAGGTGGCGGTTTTCGTCCCAGGTGGCGCCGTCCAGCGACGTATTGAATTCAATCAACCGGGTGATACCAAACTTGGCGCTCACGTCTTCCAGGTAGTCGAGAATTTCCGGCTGTTTGGCAAACAGGTGGCTCCACTTGCTGCTCAGCGCAAACGAATAGGAATACAGCGAGGAAGGCACATCACAACCACAGCCCGGGTAGGTATTTTCCCGCCAGGTGCCGCCCACACGATCGGCCTTCTCGATAATCTTGAAGTCGTTATAGCCTTCCCTTTTCAGCTTGATCGCTGCAGCAATACCGGAAATGCCGGCACCGACGATAAAGGAATCATGAATTTTTTCTGCCGTCGCCTTGCGCGCAGTGGTCTTGGTCTTTTTTGCAGCGGCCATGGTTATGCCCCCTTGTTACTGACAAAGCGGTAAGAAAAACCCAGGAACTTGGCGTAAAAGTTCGGCGACGCCCGCTTCATCATCCAGAACAGCTTGGCGTCAACCTGGGGCGTGGTGTACAGCTCGCCCTTGTCCAGACGGTTCAGGGTCAGCTTGGCCACATCGTCACTGGTGGTCATGGCGTAGTTCATCAACGCATGGTCCGCCAGCTTGGAGTAACGGCCGGGGATGCGGCCGTTCTTGATGATGTTGGTCGGCACCAGCGTCGGGCACAGCACATTCACGCGAATGTTGTCCCTGGCCAGTTCCGAGAACAGGGTTTCGGACAGGGCACGCACACCGGCCTTGGTCACGTTATAGGCACTCATTTCCGGTGCCGCCGTGTACGATGCCGCCGATGCCACATTGATAATGGCGCCGCGCCCCTGCTTCTTGAAACCGGGCACAAAGTAGTGGCAGCCATGGATCACGCCCCACAGGTTCACGTGCATGCACCACTTCCAGTCATCCAGGCTCAGCTCATCGAACTTGCCCCCCAGGCCCACGCCGGCGTTATTGATGACCATGGTCACCGGGTGTCCCAGCAAGGCTTCAGATTCCTCAGCCAGCTTTTTAACCTGTCCCGCCTCACCCACATCACAGTGAATGGCAAAGCCTTTGGCGCCCTGGGCTTCCAATAACGCCACGGTTTCCTGTGCCGCTTCCAGATTCACATCCGCACACACCACGGCACCGCCACGCTTGGCCAGTTCCAGTGCAAAACTCCGGCCGATACCACTACCGGCACCGGTAACTACCGCATAGGCGTTCTTGCTGGGTTTGGCAAAACGCTGCTTCAAAAAAGTCATCATCTTGATTATCTCAACAGGTTATCGACGACACGCCCCGAACCGGGCGTGCCACGAAAATCAGGCGCGCAGTTTCGGCACGAATTCCTTGACCAGATACGGCGATAACAGACCCGTCTTCGGGTTCAGCAGCTTCTCCTTGTAATACTCAAGGTAGGCCGTGGTGTCGTGGTCGTTGGGATGAAAGTCGCGACGCATGTAATCCAGAATGTGCTTAACCGTACTGCCGTAAACACCCTCTTTCGGGCCGGCCAGAAACACCAGGCTGGTTTTCACGTCTTTCCAGAAACGCAGGCTCAACAGCTTGGTCGGCTTGCGATACACCGGAATAGCGGCGCCGCCCAGCGGCACCAGGAACATGATGGTAAAAGCCGCCAGAGCAAAGCCGCTCACCCGCAGCGGGTAATTACCGGACAGGGTCTCGTAGACATCATAGGCAATGTCCTTGTGCTCGGACTCTTCCAGCATGTGCCACATCCACAGGGCACGTTGTTTTTCATCTCCGGTTTCGTAGAAGACGGCTTCGTTCTTCATCATGTATTCCGCCAGTACCGCAGTGAAATGCTCAATCCCCGCCATCAGGGACAGCTGCATGCGGTTGGGCAGTTTCTTGAAGCCGTACTCAAACACGTTGTCCGCCAGGAAGCGGTACAGCGCCACCGGGTAGCGATGCTCGGCGAGGGTGTCGTTAAACTCGTCGTGCATTTTGGAGTGAATGGCTTCCTGGCCAATCAGCGCCGTCACCCGCTGCTTCAGCACCGGGTCCTTGAGAAACTGGCGGTGGTAACGGGCCGTGTCGATCACCAGCTCTTCGCCAAAGGTCAGGAAGATAGACAGCGCCTGAAAGTACGCAGTGGCAAACTCCGTATCTTTAAAGAAGGTGGTGTCGAGATCCTTGGCATCAAATTTGAAATCCATATGCCGGATGGGCACCTCGGGAGCTTTCCCGGCGGTTTTCGGCGCGTATTGATGAATGGTTGCAGTACTCATAAAGGTCACCTGTCCACGTAAGGCCAACGCCAGCCAATAAAAAAAGGGGGAGGCAGAAGCAGGCAGCACATTGCTTACCCCACCAACCGTTACATTAACTGATGGCACAATAAAGCGAATGCTTGTTCGGATTCAATTCGGATTGCTCTGTTTGCAGAAACCGGCCCACACAACGGGAACAGAAAAACGGGAAAACACCATAAATAAAAGCATGCAGAGTAAGTAAGCGCACACAGACACGGTTATTTAGGGCCAATTATTGTCGGACAGGTTTCCCGCCATCGGTCATTCGGGCAGGAAAAAGGTTCTTCGCGGGCTAGAGTGACTAACACGTTTCTCGCCATCTGCCGGGTTTATCCCGAGCACCCGGCACTTTGCCAAACGCTCGACGCCGGATGCCTGACGTAAACCGCCATAACCTGAGAGGCTGTCGTTATCCCGGCATCTCTTTTGATAGGTATTTTGAGGAACTGTCAGGGCCATCATTGATGGCAATAATCGAGTCATGCATTTTACACAGAGAGTATGACGACAAAGGTTTTCAGGTTTTGAATGCAAGCGTCCGTCGTCGGGCATCCGGCGTCCAGCGGCTGCCAAGACGGGATAATGAGACAAGTCCTGAAGCCGGATGATCACTCAATTCCGCGATGAACCGAAAAAGGGGGCTATCCGGCGCGGACGCGCCGGTTCCCGGTTACAGAATCAGGGTCAATCCACCGGTGATCACGGCGAACAGCACCGTCAGCCAGACCAGCGTCCACCAGGGGAACGGCGGCGGGGGCGGCTCTACTTCCAGCTGCTTTTCCAGATAATTTTTCAGCAGCTTGGTGTTGCGGGTATTGGCCTTGTAAATGGCATCAAAGGCATCGCCCACCACCGGCAGCAGGCCACCCAGGAAGTCGATGCCCATGTTGCGCAGCATGCGCAGCTTCACACCCTTGCTGGCGCCGGCGCGGTGAGCTTCCACCACCACATAACTGCCCAGCACCAGGCCGGCCGCATCACCAACGATCGGCACCAGGCCGATAATCGCCTCGGCGCCAATCTGAAACTTGGTAAAGGGAATGCCAATACTGCTATCAGTGAAGCGACTGAACTTTTCCAGCCGCGCCAGCGCGGCTTCCTGCTGCGCTTTACTCGGGTTTGCCATTAGATCTCCACGTACAGCTGGCCGTCTTCTTCGGTTACCGGCCAGGTTTCCAGGGCTTTCTCGCCCCGCACCACATTCAGCATCTGCACCCCCGGCGGGAAGTTTGCCCACTCGGAGACTTCACCGGTGCGGATATCAAACTTCGCCCGGTGCAGCGGACACTGCACACATTGGTCCTTGAGAATCTTGCCTTTGCCCAGTGAGGCAAACATATGGGTGCAGCGCGCCTGGGTGGCGTAGAAGCCATCACTCAGGTGGTACACCACCAACTTGGTGTCCCCCGCCTTCATGGCACGGCTTTGTCCTTCCGGTAGATCCTGGCTGGCACAGAGTTCATAACGCATGGTGCTCTCCTTGCTGGCTGAAATTTTGTTGTGAGCGACGAAGCACCTGTAGGAGTTCCCTTCCAGGGGGCGAACCTTGCGCAGCAAGGCGACAAAGATTAAAGCTACCCGTTATTCGTTCTGAAAACTGTCGCGCGCTTGTTATGCCTGATCGCCCTACGGACGATTTCCTTGCTTCGCAAGGTTCGCGCCTCAAGATGCGCTCCTACAGCGGCTTCGTCGAAACGCATTTTGTAGCTGCGTTTCGTTACTCTAAATAGGTATACCCTGCCAGCCCCTCGCGTACCAGCTCGATAAAGCCTTCCTGCTCGGCATTATTCAAGTGCGCCTGGCGGCAATGCTGCTCCAGGGACGCCAGCAGCTTGTCGGTATCGTAGTTCACGTAGCGTAGCACCGAGCTCACCGTATCGCCGTGAATGGCATGGTCGAGCACGATGTTGCCGTTGTCATCCACGTCCACATCCACGGAATCCGTGTCGCCGAACAGGTTGTGCATGTCGCCAAGAATTTCCTGGTACGCGCCCACCATGAAAATGCCCAGGTGGCCGTTGAGCTGTTCCGGCAGCGGCAAGGTGGCTTCCACGCCTTCGCCATCCACGAACTGGTCGATGCGGCCATCGGAATCGCAGGTAATGTCCTGAATCACCGCCCGGCGGGTGGCCGGCTTGTCCAGGCCGGACAGCGGCAGCACCGGGAACACCTGATTGATGCCCCACACATCCGGCACCGACTGGAACACGGAGAAGTTCACGAACAACTTGTCCGCCAGGGTTTCGTTGAGGCTGTCGAGCAGTTCGCGTTGCTGCTTGCGCAGCGGGTTCAAACGACCGCGCAACGCCAGCAGGCAGTTGATATACAACTGCTCGCCCCGGGCGCGGGTGGCCAGGCCCAGATCCCCGGCAATATAGCGCTGGTGAATGTCCTGCCAGGCGCCGGTCACTTCCGAGAAGCGCTCCAGCAGATTGCCCGGCTCGCCGGCCAGCGCCTGTTGCAGATCCCACAGTTGTTGCAGCTCCGCCGCGTCATCCGCAGTGGGCGCCTCCACCGCCACCGGCGCCATCTGTTCCTGGTCGGTGATGTTCACCAGCAACACCGCATGGTGAGCGGTCAGCGCCCGGCCGGATTCCGAAATAATGTTGGGCTCCGGCAGGCCGTGCTGGGCACACTGCTGCTGCAGAGTCTGCACGATATGGCGGGCATAGTCCGCCACGCCATAGTTCATGGAGCAATAGGAACGCGAATGGGTGCCTTCATAATCCACCCCCAGGCCGCCGCCCACATCCACGGTTTCCACCGCTGCGCCCAGGGCGCGCATCTCGGTGTAGTAGCGGGCGGCTTCGCGCATGCCCGCTTTAATATCCTGAATATTGGCCACCTGGGAACCCAGGTGGAAATGCAGTAGCTTCACGCAGTCCAGCCGCCCGGCGGCACGGCAATGCTCAATGGCCGCCATCAGCTGCGGCGCACTCAGGCCGAACTTGGATTTCTCGCCCCCGGTGTTCTGCCAGTTGCCCTTGCTGATGCTCATCAACCGCACCCGCAGGCCAATGCGCGGCGACACGCCCAGCTCATCCGCCAGCGCCAGCAACGCCGGCAACTCGGACATCTTCTCCACCACGATATGCACGCGGAAGCCCAGCTTCTCGCCCATCAGCGCCAGGCGCAGGTATTCCGCGTCCTTGTAGCCATTGCAGACAATAGTGTCGCCCGGGTTGGACAACGCCAGCACGGCCAGCAGCTCCGGCTTGGAGCCCGCCTCAAGGCCCACTCGCTCACCCTCATCGCGGGCACGCAGAATCTCGTGCACCACCCGGCGCTGCTGGTTCACCTTGATCGGGTACACCGGCGTGTAGTCGCCCTGGTACTGGTGGCTCTCGATGGCCTCACGGAAGGCCCCGGCCAGCAGCTTCACCCGCTGGCGCAGAATCCCGGAAAAGCGTGCCAGCACCGGCGCTCGCAACCCGGCCGCCCGGCAATTCTCCAGCACCGCTTCCAGCGTGGCCTGGCCGCCCTGCTCGCCATTGGGCCGCACACACAGCTGGCCCTGGTCGTCGATACGGAAGTAGCTGTCGCCCCAGCGATCCACGTTATAGATGTCGCTGGCGGGTACGGGAGAGTTGTCGGTCATTACGGGTCCTGAATAAGGGTGTCGTCTGGGGGCATTATGCCTGCCGGGACGCCGCGCTCGCACCCCTTTTTCCTGCTTTGACAGGCGCACGATAGGACTTACAATCGCGACTATCGTTCACCCGTCGAACACCCCTATTTGCCTTCACCGGAACCGCCCATGAGCAGCACCAAAGACAACTGGTTTTACGAGCACTTCGACACCGCCGGCACCGCCTTCGGCCTGCGCCTCAAACAAAAGCTGGAAGAAGTGCAAACCGAGTACCAGCACATCGAGATGTGGGAAACCGACACCTTCGGTTACCTGATGACCATTGATGGCGCCACCATGCTCTCCACCCGCGACAACTTCCTCTACCACGAGATGATGTCGCACCCGGTGCTGTTCAGCCACGCCAACCCCAAGCGCGTCATCATCATCGGCGGCGGCGACTGCGGCACCCTGCGTGAAGTGCTACGCCATCCCAGCGTGGAAAAAGCCACCCAGATCGACATCGATGAAATGGTCACCCGCTACTCCGAGAAATACTTCCCGGAACTGTGCGAGTCCAACGGCGACAGCCGTGCCGAACTGCTGTTCGAAGACGGCGTGCAATACATGCGCAACTGTGAAGACGGCAGCGTGGACGTGATCATCGTGGATTCCACCGACCCGGTGGGCCCGGCGGAAGGCCTGTTCAAGGCGGACTTCTTCCGCGATTGCCACCGCGTCCTGGCCGAAGGCGGTATCATCGTGCAGCAATCCGAATCGCCGCTGCTGCACAGCGATACCATCATCAAGGACCTGCACGCCAACATGCGCGAAGCGGGCTTCACCAGCACCCAGACCCTGCCCTTCCCGCAGCCGGTATATCCCAGCGGCTGGTGGAGCTGCACCCTGGCGGGCAAGAACACGGATGTAAGTGAATTCCGGGAAACCGATGCCACCGGGAAAGGATTTGATACCCGTTATTATTCAGCGGCGATTCATAAAGGGGCGCTGGTTTTGCCGCCGTTTATGGAGGCGGCGATAAAAGGCTGAGTTGCGAGTTGAAAGTTGAAAGTTGAAAGTTGAAAGTTGAAAGTTGAAAGTTGAAAAAATAATGCCCTTGTCTTCGTTGGAAGCAAGGGCATTATTTATGAATAAGAATTTTGGGAAATGGGAGACCTGACCCTCACGCTGTGTGGAAAGCTCGCGAGCTAACGCCCATTAGAGCAAGCAAAAGCATTACCCGCCATGCCTATTTTTCCACCGCCCAAGTAGGAGGTGTCTTGCTCTGCCTGTTGAATGTGCACAAAGTTCGCCCCCATTGCGTGGGCTTGATTTTTCATATCATTTCTAGAGCCTTCCACTAAAGCCTTCGTCGACGTAATGTCATCAGTCCACCAATTCCCTTGCCCACCGATAACCTCGCCTAAAAATTCACAATTATCAGAAGGCTGCGAGTTGCTGAGCATGACGCGCTCTGCCCCTGGATTGAGACGCTTTGCCGCGCAAGCAGTCAGCCCCAAAACTATCGATAAAAAGAGAACCTTTTTCATGCTTGTCTTATCCTTCTGAATTTATAGATAGTAGCTGACAGCAAAATTCAGCTTGGCTTTATTACTTTACTTCAGGCGAATCCGATATATCGCACCAATGCATCTAAAATCCATATCGACTTGTCAAAAACAGGAAACCTGGCCCTCAAACTCACCTGCTGATTTCCTTATCATTTACTTGTTGACGTCTCTTACACCCTGAGCTATCGGCCTTGATAATATTTCGATCATGGACTTCTGATTAGAGGCTTCACTCTCTCCTGCCTGCGTATAACCCGTTGCCTGCGGTGAGAATATACAATTTGCAGCCTGCAAAAGGACAGCATCTCTAACACCCTCGTCACCAGATGCTTCTACCAGTGCAGTGTGGGTCATTAAAGCGTTCTGCCTATGCTTGTTTACAATGGCATTGTGCTTATGATTCAGGAAGTTCTTCGAAGACAAAAAAAGCATATATGCAATTACTGAGAATATTAGGACCTTGCTTATTGAAAGCTGAATAGCATCGTACGTGTTTTCAGGATTGAAAAACGGGATCTTATGTATAAATAGGCTGACAACCGCAAAAACGCCAAGCCCAATTGCAAGTTTTACAGCGTAACCCTGCCATCTGTCCGCTTCTGCCTTGTGGTGCTCGTACTCCGCATTGAAATGCGCCGCTTGCTTCGTAACACCTTCCTCTGCTGCTACACGCCTAATTTCATCAAGTGCGGCTTTAGCATTTTCTTCATGCTTAGAAAGATTCTCAGAAATATTATTTGCTTTATCTTCAATTGACTGCAGAGTAGATCTTGCCTCTGAGTCAAGCCGTTGAAAATCAGCAGACCTATGTAATGAATAGGAAATGTATGGGTGCAATGCCTGAAATGACGGCTGATATGCACCCTCAACCTGCTTTATAAACTTGTTACGAACACCGGTTGGATCTTGTTGACCCGGATCAAAATCCAATATCTGAGAAAACAGCTTAAAAAGGTTATTTGCATTATCTCTAACTGGAGTCAGAATATTATCCGGAAAGTCTTGAAGTGCCGTAACGGACAATCTGTTATATAGATCAATTAACTGTTGAGCTGGTTCAACAGCATCATTGAAGTTAAGCCGACTTCCCAACTCTAATTCTCTTGGCAAAAGGGCAGCATCAAATTTCTGAATTCTGCTCAGAGACTCCTTAGTCTCACCATATAGCTCTTCACTTCCTACTATCATTACACCTCCTATTTTTATTTTGTAAACGTTAACGCCCCGCGGGAATTAGAGCCCGGGAATTAGAGTCAGGTCTTGCCCCGTGCGCCGAGCCAGAGAAGATAAGTAATTCCAGAAACCAACACTAGGCCAGCATAAAGATAAACAGACAGGCATCCCTTCCCCCGATTCGCTTTCGCAGGCCACGCCACCCTGGCTGACCGGTTGTTATTTGTGATCCAGTTCCGAATCTACACAATCCACCCGCACAAATAAATGCACATGGGAAAAAGTCTTTTTACGGCTGGTGCCCGGCCTTGTCGGCGGCGGCGAAGTGGGCCATTTGGTCGGCGTGGGCCTTGATAAAGGCCGGGCGGCCGGTGGTGCGGGTGATGTAGGCCCGGCAGG
Organism: Alcanivorax sp. DG881; assembly: GCF_000155615.1. Lineage (GTDB taxonomy): Bacteria > Pseudomonadota > Gammaproteobacteria > Pseudomonadales > Alcanivoracaceae > Alcanivorax. The sequence goes on from NZ_DS989915.1 coordinate 1,882,798, forward strand.
CCGGGTGATCTGCCAGGCCGTCGAAGCGGCCCACCAGGCGCAGCACGTCGGCCATGAGAATGTCGGCGACGGTAAAGGTATCGGTGAGCCATTCGCGGCCGGTGAGTGTGGTTTCCATTTGCTGGAGCCGGGCGGCGAGGAAGGCATCCAGGTGTTGTCGGCCCGGGGTTTGCTGGTTATCGCCGGCGAATTGGTAGAGGGACCAGGGCAGGCTGGCGGCTTCCACGGAGTTGAGGGCGGCGAACAGCCAGCTGATGACCGCGCTGCGGGCGTTCGGATCTGTTGGCATCAGCGATTCACTGCGCTCTGCAAGATGCAGGAGGATGGCACCGCTTTCGAACAGCGAGAGATCGTCATCGGTGAGCCAGGGCACCTGCCCGAAGGGCTGATGCGTAAAGTGCTCGGCTCCCCGTTCGTGAAACGGAACACTCTGCACCCGGTACGGCAACCCGGCCTCTTCCAGCGCCCAACGCACGCGCAGGTCACGCACGTAGCCCCGTGGCATGTCGGGCACCCAGTCATAGGTGGTAAGGACAAGATCCGCCATCGCGCGCTCCCTCGCGTTAGTCTCTTTCCAAGACCCTGAATCTACACAAGATCGCAGCGCAACACACATAGCAAACACGCCTGCCCATCACGAAAAGACAAAAGCCCGGAACACGTCGCGCGCGCCCCGGGCTTTTCTTTTCCTTGCAGCTCGTAGCTCGTAGCTATTTTTTAACCTCTTCCTCCACAAAATCCAGCCGGTCCTGCCCGAAGAACATTTCATTGCCCACGAACATGGTTGGCGCCCCGAACACGCCGCGCTTGATGGCGGCCTCGGTGTTGGCCTTGAGTTGTTCTTTCACTTCGTCGCTAGCGGCCTTGTCCAGCCAGGCTTGTGCATCCAGGCCCGCGGCGGCAAGGACGCGGGTGATTTCTTCCGGCTCGGACAGTTTGCAGGGCTCGCGCCACATGGCGTTGTAGAGGGCGGTGACCACGGCATCCTGTTCCGGGGTGCCGATGGCGGCGGTGATGATGCGCATGGGGGTGATGGTGTTCACCGGGAAGTGCGGGTTCATGGTGAGCGGCACCTGGTAGCGCGCGGAGTAACGGGCCAGGTCGCGCATCATGTACATGCCTTTGGCGGGCACGGCACCGGGCGGGTTGTTGCCGGTTGCCTTGAAGATGCCACCCAGCAGCACGGGCACATACACCAACTCGGCACCGGTACGCTCACAAATGGCGGGCAGCTGGCTCCAGGCCAGGTAGGCAGTGGGGCTGCCCACGTCGAAGAGAAATTCGATTTTTGGGGTCATTGGTTTTTCCTTTCAAAGATT
>NZ_DS989915.1:1884136-1890460 GCF_000155615.1 Alcanivorax sp. DG881
CTCCTACGGCAGGGTTTTGGGTTTGTGTGGGAGAGCATGCTTGCATGCCGAATTTCCGGGCAGGCCCCTTCGTGATGCAAGCATCACTTCCCACAAAAAACGTGTTGCGTGTTGCGTGCCGCGTCTCTTAAAACGTTTCCATCCACGGGCGCAGGTCGATTTCGTGGGTCCAGGCGTCGCGGGGTTGTTGGTGGAGCATCCAGTAGGTGTCGGCGATGTGTTCCGGGTTGAGAATGCCATCCTGTTCTTTCTGGGCATACTTGGCCGGGAAGTTGTCGCGGATAAAGGCGGTGTCGATGGCGCCATCGATGATTGGGTGCACCACGTGGATGCCTTCCGGCCCCAACTCCCGGGCCATACTTTGCGCCAAAGCACGTAGCGCAAACTTGGCGCCGGAAAAGGCGGAGAAGCCCTTGCCGCCACGCAGGGAGGCGGTGGCACCGGTGAAGATGATGGTGCCTTTATTGCGCGGCACCATCACGCGGGCGGCTTCGCGGCCCGCCAGGAAACCGGCGAAGGCGGCCATCTCCCAGACCTTGCGGTACACCCGGGCGGTGGTTTCACGGATGGAGAAGAACACGTTGGCGCCGATGTTGAACACCACCACGTCCACCGGGCCGACCTCATTTTCGATGGTGTCGAACAGCGCTACCATCTGCTCTTCATCGCGGGCATCGCAACCGAACGGGCGAGCTTTGCCGCCGGCGGCTTCGATCTCCTGCACCAGCGGCGTCAATGCCTCTTCATTACGGCGCGTGACGCAGACGGTGTAGCCTTCGCGAGCAAAGCGTTTGGCGATGGCGCCACCGGTGGCATCACCGGCACCGATTACCACTACGGCGGATTCTGGCATGGGGCCTCCAACAAGTTCGTTCTGCAAACAGTTAGTTCCAATTAGGAACTGATAGTCGGTTCTTTTTGGGAACCCGTCAAGCGAGTATGATCAGAAAATGTTCCCGGAGGTTTACTATGCGCTGGCAAGACATCGATCAACAGCCCTGCTCACTGGCCCGTTCGCTGGCCATTATTGGCGATAACTGGACGCTGCTGGTGCTGCGCGACTGCTTTCTCGGGGTGCGCCGTTTTGATGATTTCCAGCAACGGCTGGGCGTCACCCGCCATGTGCTCAGCGACCGGCTGCGCAAGCTCGCCGATGGCGGGGTACTGGAGAAAGTGGCCTACCAGGAACGGCCCCTGCGCCACGAATACCGGCTGACCCCCATGGGCCGCGACCTCTACCCGGTGATTGCCCACCTGGCCCAGTGGGGCGACAAATACCTGGCCGGTGATGCCGGCCCACCGCTGGTGCGCGTGCATCGCCAATGCGGCGAACCGCTGGAGGCCAAACTGCAATGTGGCCATTGCGGTGACAGCGTGGAGCCCAAGGATATTCGGCTGGAAGAAAACCCGCACTGGGCCGGGCAATTATTGCCGACCCAGGCGGGGTAAGAGAGTTTGTCGGATTACGCCTTTCAGGCTAATTCGACCTACTCGACCACGCTTCAGGTAGGGTCGAATTTACCCAAGGGCACAGAGAGGCCGAAGGCCGTAACCCGACATTGAGCGCTGCCAAGAACCCTCAGTGCTCGGTGCCGTTAAGCGCATGGAAGATGTGCTCCAGGGCCGGGCCGAAGCAGCCATCGGCACCGTAATGGCCATGACTTGCCGGCCATTGCGCCTGCGCCATGGACACGCCCAGCGGCGGCGCCTGCACAGCGGCAGCACCATCCTCACTGCGCCGATAAATGGATTCCCCTCCCTTGATGGTTTCCAGCACGGTAAGTGAGTGCAGTGTTTGCGGCTCCACTTCCAGCGGGTTCTCCGACAACACCACAAAGTCCGCCAGCTTGCCCACTTCGATGGAGCCCTTGCTGGCTTCTTCAAAGTGCTGATAGGCGGACCAGATTGTCATTGCCTTGAGCGCCGTCATCACACTGACCTTCTGCGCTTCACCCAGCACCTTGCCACTGCGGGTGGTGCGATTCACCGTGGCATCCAGCACGCGCATGGCGTTGGGTAACGCTACCGGTGCATCGTGGTGGGTGGTGAACCGCATGCCCGCTTCCCGGACCCAGCCGGTGGGCGAAATGTTTTCCGCCCGCTCCGGGCCGAGTACAGAATCGCGGTGCCAGTCACCCCAGTAGAAGGTATGCATGGGGAACAGGGACGGGAGGATGCCCAGGGTTTTCAGCTCGGCAACCTGGTCCTTGCGCAGGGTCTGACCGTGGATCAGCACCGGGCGCACATCCACATCGGGCACCGCCGCTTCGGCCTTTTCCCAGCCCATGATCATCTGGTCGATGGCCCGATCGCCATTGGCGTGGGTCAGTGTTTGCCAGCCGTTTTCCAGAGCCTTGGTGTACACCTCCACCACCTTGTCATCTTTCACCACGCCGTAGCCGGCATAGTCATCGTCCTTGCCGTGGGGCGGCTGGTAGTAGGGCTCGGTGAGCCAGGCGGTTTTGCCCTGGGGGGAACCGTCCAGGGTCAGCTTGATGCCACCGATGCGAAAATGGTTATGGTACTGCGGTGTGCTGTCCACGTTGTGGTAGAACGGCGGCACCATCAATTCGTCCACACCCTCGTTGAGAATATCCGGGTAGGACACGATATCCGCTTTCAGCACGCCGGCCTGGGCAGCGCCCATGGCCACCTTCACGTGCTGCGGCGAGCTGCGGCCATCCTGCAGGGTGGTATAGCCAAAGCGGGTGTACAGCCGCTCGCCTTCCTTGAGCATGGCCACGGCTTGCTCGCCATTCATTTTCGGGAACAACTTTCCCAGTGCCATAAAGAAGGCATTTTCTTCCAGCAAGCCCGTAGGCTCGCCGGTTTTCGGGTCTTTAACGATGACGCCGCCGGGCGGGTTGGGGCTGTCGGCGGTGATGCCGATTTTTTTCAGCGCGGCGCTGTTGAGCACACCAAAGTGGGCGCTCTGGTGCACGATCAATACCGGCGTATCGGCACTGACCTGATCCAGCTCTGCGCGGCTGGGGTGACGCTGCTCCGCCAGCTGGGAATCGTCGTAACCGAAACCATAAATGATGCCGAACTGCTTGTTCAGTTCCGAGGTTTTGGCGAAGGCCTGCAAGCTATCCACCAGCTCCGGCACACTGCTGATGCCACCATCCGGCGGCGGCAACAGGTTGGCGCTCATGGCCTGAAAACCGACAAAGGACACATGGCCATGGGCATCCACAAAACCGGGCAGCAGCGTCTTGCCCTGCAGATCGTGCATGGTGGTGCTGTCCCCCTGATAACGCAGCACCGCGTCTTTTTCACCCACCGCCACAATGCGCCCATCGCGCACCGCAACAGCCCGGGCCTCGGGGGCGTTATCGTCGACGGTTATCACCGGGCCATTAAACCAGATGGCTTCGGCCGGAGACGGCGGTGGCAGATCGGTCTGACACCCGAACAAGGCGGTTACTGCCAGGGCACCCGGCAGCCACTTGCTGATTGAATGTTTCATTACTCTCCCTTTTTTCACTTCTTATAAGTTTTGCAAACGTTGTAGCGCCTTTTGACACTAGCAAGCCTGCGAGAGAAGCAATAAACGGAACCTTATAGAAATGTTTCAAAGCAGGAACGGCGTCGCGTTTGCTGGCACCGTGAGGCTTTGTCGGATTACGCCTTTTAGGCTAATTCGACCTACCAAACCACGCTTCAGGTAGGTCGTGTTTACCCAAGGGCACAGAGAGGCCGAAGGCCGTAACCCGACAAAGCACCTACAACGAAGGCGCACTGAGCTGGATTTCATTCTGCATGGTTTGCAGCTGGGCCAGCACCCGCTGGCGCAGCCAGCTGTGGGCCGGGTCAGCACTCTGGTCACGGTGCCAGTACAGGTGCATTTCCAGGCCGGGCAATTCGCCGGGGAACGGTTTGAGCACCAGGCCCTGGCGGCTCAGCTGCCCGGCCAGGCTGGCGGGCATGGTGAGCAGCAAGTCAGTTTGCTGCACGGTGCTGAGCGCCGCCTGATAATGCTGACACCGCAAGCGGATATGACGCCGGTAGCCCTGCCGGGCCAAACCGAAATCTTCCAGCCCCGGCCCTTCACGACGGGATGATACCAACACATGCTGGGCGGCCAGATAATCAGGCAGATCCATGCCTTCGGCCAGCGGGTGAGAGTCGCGCATCATCACCACCAGCGGGCCATGCAGCACCGCCTGATGCTCGATGGCTTCCGGCAGCGCCAACATCACATCGCAGGCCAGATCCAGCCGGCCGCTGGCCAGCTCGGTGGCCATTTGCCGGCGGCTCACGGTGAGCGACTGCAACTTCACCCCTGGTGCTTCATCCATAAACTGGCTCATCAGTGCCGGTAGCAAGCGCCCTTCCAGCCCGTCACGCAGGCCCAGCACAAAGGTGCGCTCCGCTTCGCTGGCATCGAAACCACCCTCTTCGCTCAGGCAGCGCTGGAACCCTCCCAGGGCGTGGCGCACCGGGCTGACCATGGCGCGCGCTCTGGCGGTGGGCACCATGCGGCTGCCCTGACGGACAAACAAGGGGTCACCCAGACGGTCGCGCAGCCGCCCCAGGGCGTGGCTGACCGCCGGCTGGGTGAGGTTGAGCACCTTGGCGGCGCGGGTCAGCGACCCCTCGGTGTAAATGGCATCGAAGACCACAAAGAGGTTCAGATCGAATCGCGAAACATGCATCAGATTTATCCAGAATTATTGCAATGATTCATTGGATTTATTGAAACGCGGTCTCTAGCATCGGTCAATGGGCATCTATCATTCATTTTTGTAATACAGACGAACTATGAGCACATCTGCAAACACGGCTACTTCTTCCCAAACGCAGCGGGTACTGATTACCGGCGGCGCCTCCGGGCTGGGCCGCGCCATGGCCGAAGCCTGGCTTCGCGAGGGCGCCCGGGTGTTGATCGGCGACGTGAATCAGGAACGCGCGGCAGAAACCCTGGCCGCCCTGAAGGATCTGCCCGGGGAATTGCAGTACCAGTATCTGGATGTGCGCGACGCCGCCAGCTTCAACAATTCGCGGGAATGGCTGGAACAGAACTGGGGCGGGCTGGATGTGCTGGTCAACAACGCCGGGGTGGCCGGGGCTGCCCGCATCGACCGTGGCGACATGGCCGACTGGGACTGGATTTTCGATATCAATGTGAAAGGCGTGGTGCGCGGCTGCAAGGTCTTCGTGCCGATGATGAAACGTCAGGGCCATGGCCATATCGTCAATATCGCCTCCCTGGCCGGGCTGCTGCATGCACCGGTGATGGGCAGCTATAACGTGACCAAGGCCGGCGTTATTTCCCTGTCGGAAACCCTGCGTTTCGAACTGGCGCCCTATGGCATTCATACCACCGTGGTGTGCCCCGGCTTTTTCCGCACCAACCTGCATGAGTCCATGCGCACCCCGGAACCGGGCATGATCGAAACCGTGGACAAGTTGCTTTCCAGCGACGAGCTCAACGCCAACCAGATTGCCGAGATGATCAAGCAGGCGGTGGCCAAACAGCAGTTTTTCCTGCTGCCTCACAAAAGCGGCCGCCGCGCATACTGGATCAAACGCTTCCTGCCGTTTGTGTTCAACCGGATCATGCTGAAAGGCGCGCTGCGCCTGCAGCGTAAGCTGGAAAAAACCGAACAGAAAAAAGAGCACTGATTTATGCCGGTGATTTATCTTATTCGCCACGGACAGGCCAGTTTCGGCAAGGAAGATTACGACCAGCTTTCCGAGCCGGGCTGGGAGCAAAGCCGTATTCTTGGCCGCGCCCTGCAGAACCAGGCACTGGGCTTTCCCCGGGCTATCTGCGGCACCATGCGCCGTCACCGGGAAACGGCAGAGGCTACGCTGGGCGAACTGGGGCTGCCAAAAGAGTGGCACACCGACACCGGTTTTAATGAGTACAACCACGAAGAGTTGCTCGCCGTTGACTGGCCCCTGGCCACCGACCGCCCCGCGCTCACCGCCTGGCTGGCGGAGCAGGAGCAACCTCGCAAGGTGTTCCAGGCCCGTTTTGAACAGGCCCTGCGCCGCTGGCAGCGTGGCGAAGGGGACTACAGCGAAACCTGGCCCGCGTTCCGTGAGCGGGTGCTGGCCAGCACCTATAGCCTGGGCAACAGCCTGAGCAGCGGCGACAGCGCCCTGGTGTTCACCTCCGGCGGCGCCATCAGTGTGATCATCCAACAGTTGATGGCTCTGGATGCGGAAGCGCTGATCACCTATAACCGCAACCTGATCAACACCAGTGTGACCCGCGTGCTTGTGAACGCTGGCAAGTTGCGGCTAGTGTCAGTGAACGAACACCTGCACCTGCCCAGCGAACAGGTCACGTATCGATAACCTTTCCTGTAGGAG
>NZ_DS989915.1:1890480-1894379 GCF_000155615.1 Alcanivorax sp. DG881
AATCATTTAGAGCGGGGATAACAATGCCGACACGCAAGAATATTCTAATCACCGGCGCCAGCTCCGGTCTGGGCGAAGGCATGGCGCGCCTGTTTGCCGCCATGGGGCGCAACCTGGCGTTGTGTGCCCGGCGCATGGATCGGCTGGAGACATTGAAGGCCGAGCTGGAAGAAAAGCATCCCGGCATCAAGGTGCTGATCAAGCCGCTGGACGTGAACGACTACGATCAGGTGTTTGCCGTGTTCGATGCTTTCCGCACGGAACTGGCTGGCATCGACCGCATTATCATCAACGCCGGCATGGGCAAGGGCCAACCTCTTGGCACCGGGTACTTCTACGCCAACCGCCAGACCGCCGAAACCAACTTCGTGGCGGCCCTGGCACAGACCGAAGCCGCCATGGAAATTTTCCGCGCCCAGAACAGCGGTCACCTGGTGATGATTTCTTCCATCAGCGCCATGCGCGGCATGAAGAAAAACCTGACCACCTATGCGGCCACCAAGGCCGGTGTGGCCATGCTGGCCGAAGGCCTGCAAGTGGAACTGCAGGATTCACCGATCAAGGTATCCACGATTTTCCCCGGCTTTATCCGTTCCGAGATCAACGAAAAAGTAAAAAACACCCCGTTCCTGGTGGACACCGAAACCGGCTGCAAGGCACTGGTGAAAGCCATCGAGAAAGAGCCGAAAAATGCGTCGGTGCCTGGATGGCCCTGGGGGCCGCTGGGCTTCGCCATGCGGAATTTTCCGTTAAAGATGGTCGGGAAAATGATGTAGAGCAGCAGCTCAAACCTGCGCCATCTATTAGGTCCCCTCTCCCTTGAGGGGAGAGGGACAGGGAGAGGGTGGAGCTACAACGCACAGGAAGCACAAAAGGCAGAGTAATGGACTACCGCCACCGCTTCGCAAAGGATTTGCGAACCCACATGACAGACGCCGAACGCTTGCTATGGCAACACCTGCGAGCCCACCGACTAAATGGACAGAAATTCCGCCGCCAGCAACCGATAGGCCCTTACATTGTTGACTTCGTTCACCTAGGGGCGAGGCTAGTTATTGAAGCTGACGGAGGTCAGCACAATGGAGATGCGGCAGATCAGGAACGTGATGACTGGCTAAAAGCAGAAGGCTATCGCGTGATGCGATTCTGGAACAATGACATCCTGCAGAGCACTGATGCGGTTCTGGAAGAAATTTTCAAGGCCGTCTCACCCTCTCCCTGTCCCTCTCCCCTCAAGGGAGAGGGAACCCTCCAGAAAGACCCTGGGGAAAACGATTAACACTCCAGCTCCGCCCGCTCTCCCGGGCAAAACATTCTCTCTGCCTTGCACTTCTACCCACCTTAAGCGTGTTGCGTGCTGCGGCTATTTCCACTTCATGATCGGCGCCCATTCGCGCCAGTCGTCTTCCGGTTGTTTGTACAGATCAAACCGCTCCCCCGCTTTCGCCAGCGGACCCGGCTCGGGTGGGGTGGCGAAGCTGATGCCGCCACGGAGTAAATTCTCCAGGGAGCTGGCCTGCACTTCTGCGCCTTTGAATAATCCAATATCCACGGTAAGCCCGGAGCTGTTCCAGAAGCGGGTATTGCTGCGTACCAGTCTCGCGTATTTCGGTTCGATGATGGCCTGAATTTCCACGAAACGACCGTCCTGGCTGAGTTCACTTTCACCAATGGTGCCCACCTGTAAATCCCGGTAGTAGATCTTGCGTCCTTTCTTCAGTGAGCCCAGATGATCGGCCACCAGGGTTATTTTCAAACCCAGATTCGGCTGTTGTTCCGGCGGTGTTTCCAGCCCATCAAATTCTTTATGCGATTCGCCCTCACCGGGTTCAACGGCGATGTATTTGCCTGACACCAGTGTATCCAGATTGCGCGCACCGGCGATGCCCAGTTCCGGTTCCACAATCCAGAAACGGCTTTTCTCCCGGGCCAGTTTTTCTGCATCCCGGTTCAGGCTGGCATGGACCGTCACGTGTTTCAGGTCATCGCTAAGGACGATTTCATCCACACTGCCCACGGGCACGCCCCGGTAACGCAGGTCTACCCCCGGCTTGATACCCGAGCCGTTTTCAAAGGTGATTTCAATCTGTACGTCGCGTTGTAACAGCTGGTCGTACAACAACCAGCCAGCCACCAACAGGCTGACCAGAGGCACCAGCCAGATAGGGGAAGGCCAACGGGAATGTTTCACTTCAGGGGTGTCCATGGTCCGCTCCGTCAGGGTCTTGAATCCATAATTGTTGGGGAGAAAAAGCGTGGGCAGACAACATGGTCAGCACCACGGCGAGAGCAAAGGCGATGATGCCCGGCCCCGGTTCCACCCGTGCCAGATTGCCGAATTCCACCACCGCTGCCAGCAACGCCACCACGAAGACATCCAGCATGGACCAGCGGCCAATCCAGTACACCAGACGATAGGCCCGGGTACTGATGCGGGGATTATTTTCGTGGGGAACGCGCCAGTAGATCACCGCCAGCACCAGCACCTTGAAGAACGGCACCAACAGGCTGGCGACAAAAACAATAATGGCAATGCCCGGCATGCCGGCCTCGAACAGTTGCCAGATACCATCGGCAATGGTGCTGGCCTTGCCACGGCCGGTTTCAGTGACCGACATGATCGGTAGCAGATTGGCCGGCACCAGCCAGACAACGGCTGCAACCAGCAATGACCAGGCCAACGCTCGCTGCTGCCCCGGGGGTGCATTAGTCGCCATTGCTCGCCTCCAGCAACCGCTGTAGCTGATCCGGCTGCGCCAGGGTTTCCACGATCAACCGCAACAACACCGCTACCACCAGACAAAACAGTCCCGGCCCCGGGGTGACCGTGGCCATGTCACCCAGCTTGGTCATGGCGATCAGAATGCCGAGCAAAAAGATATCGGTCATGGCCCATTCCCGACTGTGCCGGTATGCCTTCATCCAGAAAGGATCGGGCTGCCCTGTCGACGGCGTATGATCACGGGCAGCCCACAACAGGCGCCCCGCTGACAGCAAATTCAGCAACGGCATGATGACCAGGGTAAACAGCAGCAAGACCCCGACAGGAAAATAGACGCCTTCCATCAATCGCAGTACACAATCCAGCAGGCTGGCCTCACGATCCAGGCCGAGGTTTTCCAAACGCATCAGCGGCAGGATCAGCGCTGGCAACCACAACACGGCGGTGGCCACGGTAAGTGCGAGCAGGGAATCGGGACGCAACGCCCAGGCACCACTTAGCTGGGCATCACAACGGGGGCAGCGCCAGGCGCCACGGGCACGGCGGGAAGGCACAGCGAGCGAGGCACCGCAATCCGGGCACTGCAGTGCGTCAGCAGACATGGACTTCCCTTCCCTGTGTTCCGGCACAACCACCTCCTTGGAATAACCGTATCAGAATGACGACAAAAGCGCCGAAAGAACGTGAAGAAGGCGGGAATTTTACGGAGTTTTAAAGAGATGCATCATGCGACACGCTGCAGGCAACAACGCGATCAAGGCTTGCCGTTTTATAACGTGAGAGGTGCATTTCTTAAAGAAAGATCCTCAAGATCTGAAACATATGGGTAGAGGCCCACCTGCATCGTCAAATCATTAAGTATATTTCTATAGTCTTGATCGAGGAAATCCTGCCCTTCAAGAGCTCGAATCACCAGATCACGGCCTAAATCGATACTAGAAGAACAAACATTCGCTATTTCTGAGAGAATAATGAAGGGATCTTTTGTCCAGGTTTCTGATTTGAGTTTTTCACGAATAGCAGAAATATTCATCATAGTTGCAATGCCTTAAGTCGTGCATCAAGAGCTGCTATAAGCTGTTTTTTTTCTTTTAATGGGACAAAGATAACATGAACAACAAGAGGAAAATATTGATTGAATCTATTCTCATATTCATGATTTATTTTCCCTCTTAAG